>JACQZY010000006.1 GCA_016213645.1 Actinomycetota bacterium | reverse complement strand
GGTTCGGGCGGCGTCCTCCCTCGCTTTTGTGCTTGCAGCACACTGCGCTCGGTGCGTCCTTGCCAGAACCACGCACAGACGCCCAAACTTGGTGGAGTGAATGGGCGGATTTGGCGGCGTCCTCCCTCGCTTATGTGCTTGCAGCACACTGCGCTCGGTGCGTCCTTGCCAGAACCACGCACAGACGCCCAAACTTGGTGGAGTGTGGGGTGGCTTAGGCGGCGTCCTCCCTCGCTTATGTGCCTGCGGCACATTTTGCTCGGTACTTCCTGCTGCTTGGTTTGAACGCTTCGTTCTCTGGAAAAGGTCCATCCGGGGCGAACGGCAGCCTTCGGCGTATGTCGAGTTCGGCTGAATCATCGCTCGTGGGGTTTCCGTTTGCTGCGGTGATCGGGCAGGATGACTTCAAGCTGGCTTTGCTGGCTTGTGCGGTTGATCCTTCGATCGGCGGAGTGTTGGCTACGGGCGAACGTGGAACTGCGAAGTCCACGTTGGCGCGGTCGTTTGCTGAGCTGCTGCCGTCGCTGGACGGCGACCGGACGGCTCCGTTTGTGGAGTTGCCGCTGGGCGCCACGATCGACCGGCTCACGGGGTCCGTGGATACGGCGCGATTGCTGGCGGGAGAGGGCGCGGAGATTCGCCCAGGCTTGCCCGCGGCGGCCGACGGCGGCGTGCTTTATGCAGACGAAGTAAACCTGCTCGGCGACCATCTGGTCGATCTGTTGCTCGACGCCGCGGCCTTCGGGCGCATACACGTGGAGCGAGACGGCATCAGCGCCGTCCACGACTCGCGTTTCGTGCTGGTCGGGACGATGAACCCGGAGGAGGGAGAGCTGCGTCCGCAGCTTCTGGACCGCTTTGGGCTTTCCGTCACGATCGCGGCGCCGGCGACGGCCTCCGAGCGTTCGGCGATCGTCACGCGACGGCTTGCTTTCGAGCGTGATCCCGCGGGTTTCGCGGAGGGATATGCGTCCACTCAGCGCGCGCTCGCTGAGATCGTCACCAACGCGCGCGAGGCGCGCGCGGGGGTACTGCTGCCGGAGGAACAGCTTGAACTGATCTCTCGGCTTTGCCTGCACTTGGACGTGGAAGGCATGCGTGGTGATGTTGTCACTGCCCGCGCGGCCGTGGCTCTCGCGGCGCTCGATGGACGGGAGAGCGTGGACGAGCGTGACGTTGCCACCGGCGCGCGGCTGGCGCTCGCGCACCGCGTGTCCGTCTCCGACGCCGCCTCGGCACGCTTCGGTGCGGATGAGGTGGCCGCGGCGATCCTCGCGCTCGGCAACGGCGACGACACCTCGCCGATCGAAGGCTCAGACGCAGTGCGGTCGCTTACGCCGCACACGGCCGCTGCGGCGCGCCTTTCGCCGGAGTTGGATCTGGCCCCTAATAACCAGCCGACCCCCGCCGCGCAGCGCCCCGGCGGCGATGCGACTCCGAAGCCCAGCGAGCAAACTTTGCCATCGCCGGCTCTGCCGCGAATCGACACGCCGCGCCGAGGCTCCGCGATCGGGCGCGGTGAGCGCACGAGGGGCGGCGAACGCCCGGCGGTGGACTACACAATCGCTTCGCGTGAGTCGCCGGCCGACCTCGACCCGCTTGCCACCGCCCGCGCGGCCGTCACTCGCAAACTGGTCAGCGGCGGCTCGAGAGTGGTGACGGCAGACGACCTGCGTGCCAGGGTGCGCGCTGGGCGCGAAGCGAACCTGTTGCTCTGCGTCGTCGACGGCAGCAGTTCCGTGCTGGAAAACGGACATGCCGGCGACCTGCGTGGCATGCTCACCGGCCTGGTCGCGGACGCACGGCGCAAGCGTGACCGCGTCGGACTAATCGTGTTTCGCGGTCGCGAGGCGCGGCTGGTGGCGCCGCCCACGCGCAACCACGCGGTCGCGCTGGGAGCGATCGAGTCGCTCGAACCGGGCGGCACCACACCGCTTGCCGAGGGCATTCGCGTAGCCCACCAGACGGCGCTGCGCGAACTGCGCCGAAATCCCGAACTGCGGCCAGTCGTGGTTCTGATCACGGACGGCTACGCGAACATCAGTCGCCGTGGAGACGCGATCGGCGAGGCCCGCCAGGCGGCCCGCGCGTTACAGCGAGACAAGATCAGTCTCATAGTGATCGGCGAATCGACGAGCGGAGCGCCCGCATTCGCTCGCAGCGCGCGATGCGAGTTTCATCCATTTGACCCACCGGGCTCCGGTCGCCGCGCGGCCTGACCGAAAAACGGCTCAGGCCGTCGCGGGTGCGCCGCCAGTCACGCCGCTTGTTGCTGCCAGTTCGCGTACAGATCCGCGTACAGTCCGCCGGCGGCGATTAGGTCCTCGTGGGTGCCGACTTCCGCGATCCTGCCGGAGTCGATCACCGCGATACGGGAGGCATTGACGATCGTTGAGAGTCGGTGCGCGATTACGATCGCGGTGCGTCCGGCCAGCAGTCGCCGCAGCCCGGATTCGATCTTCAGTTCCGTGCCCACGTCCACGCTCGCGGTGGCTTCGTCCAGGATCAACAGCCGCGGTTCCCCGAGCAGCGCGCGCGCGAAGCCGACGAGTTGCCGTTGGCCGGCGGACAGGTGGCTGCCGCGTTCGCCCACCACGGTGTCGAATCCCTCCGGGAGCGCCGCGATTGCGTCCCACGCGCCGACGGCTCGGGCCGACTGTTCGATCATCGCTCGCGTGGCCCCGGGGCGACCGAACTCGATGTTTTCCGCGACGGTCCCGGAAAACAGATAGCCCTCCTGCGGCACGTAACCAAGCTGGCGGCGCAGCGACGACGTGGTCACGTCACGTAGATCGTGACCGTCGATCAGCACCCGGCCACGCTGCGGATCGTGAAATCGCGGCACCAGCTTGGCCAGCGTGGACTTTCCCGCGCCGGTCGCGCCAACCAGCGCCAGGGTTTCGCCTGGAGCGATACGTAGATTCACGCCGCGCAGAGCCCAGCGTTCGTCCTCGTCGGCGACGCGAACTTCAGCACTCTGCGCATCCGCATCGTCGCCCTCGGTTTGGGCACTCGCCTTTGCGCTCTCGGCGGCGTAGCTAAACCACACATCGGAGAGCTCGACCTCGCCGCGCAGAGGCTCGATCTCCGAGGCAGATGACGAGTCCACCACGTCCGGCTGCTCCGCGAGCAGGTCAAAGATCTTGTCCAATGCGGCCATGCCGGACTGGTACTGCATGTAGACCTGCGAAAGCTGACGGATCGGGTCGAAGAAGTTGTCCATATAACCGGCGAACAGCACCAGCGCGCCGATCGGGATCTCGCCGCCGATCACGCGGTATCCGCCGTAGAACAAAATCACCGCCAGCATCAGCGCCGAGATCAGCTCGACGGCCGGAAAATACGTCGCGTGCAGATACACCGATCGCATGTTGGCGTCGCGGTTGGCCGCCGAGAGCTCGGTGAACTCGTCCACGTGCTGCTGCTCGCGGCCGTAGGCGCGCACCACTTGAACGCCCGAGATCGTCTCCTGCAAATACGACGTGATCGCGGCGATCTTTTCGCGCGTGGCTCGGTACACGTCAGTTGAAATCACGCGAAAGACGAACGTCGCCAGCCCGATCAGCGGCAGCACGGAAAAGCACGCAAGCGCCAGCCGCCAGTCCTGCAGTGTCAGAATCACGACCATCGCGATCAGGGTCACCGACGATTGATAAAGCGTGACGGCGCCGTTGCTGACGAGCTGATCGAGCGCCTCAACGTCGTTTGTCAACCTGCTGACCAGCACGCCAGTGCGCCGTCGCGAGTAATAGCCGGCCGATTGTCGTTGCAGATGCTCAAAGACGCGAATTCGCAGGTCCTGTAGAACCCGCTGTCCGATCCAGCCGGTCAGGTATGTCTGAACGTACGTTGAGGCCCAAAGCACGAGCGCGCTCGCGACGAACAACACCACCACCAACACGAGCGTCGCGGCGTCTTTTTCAGCGATCCCCTGGTCGATCGCGATCTTCGCCAGCGCTGGCGGAGCCAGCGCGGCGGCGATCGACACCGTCAGGGCGGCGAACATCGCCAGCACGCGCCAGCGATACGGGCGCAGCATCGAGAGCATCTCGCGAATGCGGCGCTCCCGGGCCTTTTCGGCGCGTAGGCGGCGCCACGTGGCCATGAATGATTTACCGCGCGCAAGCATCACAACCCCGCCGGTTCCGCGGTCGGTTCTTTGCGCGTCAGAAACACGCTTTCCGGCATGCCCTTGGCGGCGAGCTGGGCATAGGTCTCGCAGCGGTCCATCAGTTCGTCGTGCGTACCGGCGTCGGCAACGGCGCCGTCTTCGAGCACGACGATGAAGTCGGCCAGCGAGATCGTGGAAAGCCGGTGCGCGATCACGAACGTGGTGCGACCGAGCATCAGCTCGCGAAGCGCGCGTTTGATCTCGGCCTCGGTGCGCGCGTCCACACTGGACGTGGCGTCGTCAAGAATCAGGATCCGTGGGTCCGCGATCAGGGCTCGCGCGATCGCAACGCGTTGACGCTGCCCGCCGGAAAGCGTGATTCCGCGTTCGCCTACGACCGTGGCGTAGCCGTCGGGCAGCGACTCCACAAAATCCGCGATCTGAGCACGCCGCGCCGCCAAAGCGATCTGCTCGTCGGTGACGTCGTCGCGCGCATAGGCGATGTTGTCGGCGATCGTCGCCGAAAACAAAAAGCTGTCCTCCGCCACAAAGGCGATCTCGCGTCGCAGTTCGTAAGGATCGATCGAGCGCACGTCTGCTCCGTCCACCGTGATCGAACCTGCTGAGACCTCATAGAGCCGGGGGATAAGCGAAACCAGCGTGGTCTTGCCCGCGCCGGTGCCGCCGACGATCGCGACGGTCTTGCCGGCCGGCACCTTGAAGCTGACGTCGCGCAGGGTGGGCCGTTTGGCGTCTGGGTAGCTGAACGCCACTGCGTCAAACATCACCGCGCCGCCGCCGGACGGCATCGGCACGTCGTCGGGCGTCGACTCGATACGAGGCGCGCGGTCAAGGATCTCAAAGATCCGTGCGCCGGACGCGGTCGCGCGCTGCGCCGATCCAAGCGAATTGCCGAGCGTGCGCAGCGGGCCGATCAGCATCAGCATGTAGAAGTAAAAAGCGGTGAACTGTCCGAGCGTCAGCACGCCGTCGATCACCTGGTTGCCTCCGTAGATCAGCACCACGGCCAATCCGAGCGAAGGGATAAAACCCAGGAGAGGGCTGTAGAACGCGGACAGTCGAGTGCTGTACACCTGCTGCTCGAAGACACGCTCAGTGGTGCCGCGAAAACGCTCAAGCCGCTGCGGCTCGCGCGCGAACGCCTTGATCACGCGCACTCCGCTGATGTCCTCTTCGGCGTTCGCGGACAGCTCCGCGAGTCGCTGCTGGGCCTCTTGAACGGCGGGTCGTGCCCGACGGCCGTAGCGCGCCGCGGTGTAGACGATCAACGGCGTAGTGGCCATGATCAGCAGAGCAAGGTCGGGCTGAATCACCAGCATGATCGCCGCCGAGATCAGGATCGTCAACGCGCTTTGCAGCATGAACGTGAGGCCGTATCCGAGAAAAAATCTCACAGACTGCAGATCCACCGTCGCGCGCGACATCAGCTGGCCGGTCTGCTGATCGTGAAAAAAGCCGATTTCCAGGTCCTGGAGATGGCGGTAGATGCGCCGCCGCACGTCGTGCTCCACACCCAGCGACACGCGGCCGCTGACGAGCCGCCGCGACACTGAAAGCGCGCCGCGGAGTAGTCCCGCCACCGCGACCGCCACCACCGACCACAGCAGCGATGCTTTATCGCCGCGAGAGATGTCGTCGATCGCGTGTCCGACGGCGAGCGGGATCAGCGCACCCAGGCCCATCGCCCCGGCCGCCAGTGTGACCGACCAGATCACGCCCGATCGGTAAGGCCGCAAGAAGCCGAGGAGACGCCAGAAATTGCCCACTTCAAAAAGAATAGTTTTGGCAACGGGTGCGACTTGCCGGTCGGCGGCGCCGGAGCCGCGTCAGCGAAGCGTCCTGGGCCGATCCCAGGGGCGCGTACCCTGGCGGCACAGCCCTTTAGGCGGAATGACGTTCGACCGCGCCCGTGCGGCGCGCGTGCGAGTCGGCCTTGGCGCCGTGCAGCTCTTCGTCGGCGCGGGCGAGGAAGGTGTCGGCGTCCTCACCGCGGCGCCAAACAACGCTGCCGATACTGGCGGAGACGGTCAGGCCCGACGTCAGCTTGGCGCGCGCCGTGACGATCGCGTCGCCGAGCCGTTTGCACAGGATCGGAATCTCGTGCTCGTCTTCGATCGTGCAGATCACGGCGAACTCATCTCCGCCGCGACGCGAAACCACGTCCTGCTCGCGGGCGACAGTACGCATCGCCGCCGCCACATCTACGAGCATGCGATCGCCCAGCGTGTGACTGTGAACGTCATTTACCTGTTTGAACTCGTCAAGGTCCACGCTCACGAGCGCCAGAATCTGGCCACCGCGACCGCAGCGCTCGATCGCGTCGGCCACTCCTCGGCGCATGCCGCGTAGATTTGTGGCTCCGGTGAGTGGGTCCACGGTTGACAGGCGAACGGCGTTCTCGGTGAATTCGTGAGTTACGCGGCGCGCCTTCGCGAGCATGCCGACCAATACGAGCATGATCACGGCGGTCACTGAAACTCGTGCCACCGTGTACTCGTAGTTCGATTGGGCGAGCGCCGCGACAAAAAGTCCAAGTCCGGCGACCAGGTGCGGCAGCAGCAGTCGCGAGCTGAAGGCGTACACCGCGCAGACCGCCGGGGCGATGAAGAGATCCGCGAGCGCCGCCGACAACGGCCCTGCCGACCACACGACGACGCTGTTTAGCGCCAGCATTGTCACGAGCGCCAAGTGCATCCAGTTGCGACCGGCTTCGCAACGCGCGGCGAGCATCGACAGCCCGCCAAGGGCGTATAGGCCGATCGCGGCGGCAAGCGGCAGCGGGCTGGTCAGCTCGGCGCCGGTACGCGTTGCCATTGCGCCGGCGATCGCCAGGCCACAGGCGAAACTCAGGATGCTGAAGACGTTCCATGATGAAGCGGTGCCCAGCGCGTGCTGAATCGACCGCGCCATATTCAATTCCTCGGAAATCGCGTCGACGCTGCTGCTGACGCGGTGATCCGCCCTTGTCGCGGCGTCGCCAACTCGGCCGCCCCGGATCCGCCGCGTGTCGTGCAGGTGAATGACGTCGCCGCCGAAACGCCGTTCAGGATGCGCGTCGAGCTTTGACTCGTGCAGGGCGTCGTCGCAGCGCTCAAGAAATTGGTCAACCGACTCGCCGTCGGTGTGAATCGCGAAAGCCACGCTGCCGTTTGGATTCACTTCCGGGCAGATTCGGTTGCGCGCGCGCCTGATCGCGTCGCGAATCTGCTGCGTCAGGGCGTCAAGATCGCGGTCGCGCGCGTCCGGCACGAGCACCGCGAACTCGTCGCCGCCGCGACGGGCGACAAGATCGCCGGGCTCAACGGCGCCTTCGATCTCCGCGGATACGGCCTTCAGCACCGAGTCTCCTCGCGTGTGACTGAACTCGTCGTTGACGCGTTTGAAGTCATCCAGGTCCATCGCAAACAGTGCGATCCGCGAATCCGGGCCGGCCTCGGCGAAGACGTTTGACAACTGTTCACGGAGCCGTCGCACGTTGGCGGCTCCGGTCAGCGCGTCGGTCACCGAGAGATCGCGGTTGATCGAAACGACTGAACGCAGTTCCTGCTGCGATCGCACGACCACGGCGGATATGCCGGCGATCACGGTCGCGGTGGCAATCGCGTGCGCGGTGGGATCCGGAACCAGGACCATCAGTGTCGTGGCGAAGTAGAGCGTGCCAAAGGTCACGTAGGGGATCGAGCGCCGTGCGTCATACAGGTATGCCGTCACCAGCATCGGGTAGAGCATCACAAGCGATGTCGCGCTGTGGACGTCGCCGATCGCGATTGCTCCGCCGATTACGATCATCATGCCCGTCGCGGAACGAAAATGCCCGCCCCACCAGGCGTTTGTGAATCGTTTTGCGCCGACCAGGCAGAGGAGAGACATCAGCGTGCCGAAAGCAGCGAAATACGCGAGTTCGCGCGGGATCAAAGTCGTCGCGAGCGCAAGTGCTCCAAATGTCATGCTTGCCGTTCCGTAAAGCACGGCCGACGCCATCCAGGCAATTCGCGCGGGAACGCCGATGCCCTCAAAGCGTTCGAAGTCGATTTCCTCTGTAGTCGTCGCGGGCTCGTTGACCGCCGGCGCCGATGGGGCGCCGGCGGTTGACGAGTTCTGTCGTGGAGCGCGGCGGTGCAAAAGTCTCATGCCGACCGCATCGGACGCATTTCTACCGTCGGTGAGTGAAAAGCCCAATATCTCGACGGACGTTCGTGGGGTCGAAACCCCACCGGTCGGCAATGGTCCGCCTTGCGTGATTTCTGAGCGACGCACTTCGCATCGGTCGAGGCCCTGGAATGACGAAGGTGCTGGTCATCGCCTCCGCAACGTTGACCAGCACCTCGCTCGCAGGCGGCAGAAATATGGACGTTTCTCTGCCGGAGGGGGGAACTGCACCCATCCCATCGGCGGTGTATGCGGAAATTAGAGGTCTACGGCCGAAAAATGGACGAACATTCGTAGGGCGGCGACACCAGGTTTTCCCGGAACCCCTTTATTAACGGGCTTTTTGCCGACTAGAAAGAAACCGGCCGCAAATAGCGGGGGAGGGACTCGAACCCCCGACACGCGGATTATGATTCCGCTGCTCTAACCAACTGAGCTACCCCGCCGGGAAAGTCGAAGCCTACCAATGCTGATGTCGGTGCCGAACGTGTCCGAGGGCGTCGATGTCGCGCTGATCGAAGAGGTCGCGGCGGCATTTGCTCCCGCCATACTTCTTGACGTCCACCGTGATGCCGATCACGGCAGAACGGTGCTGACACTGGTCTCCGAGCAGGGCGAACTGGCGGGGGCGATCGCGCGTGGCGCGGCTGCGGCGGTTAAGCGCATAGATCTCTCGGCTCATTCGGGTGTGCATCCCCGCGTCGGTGCGCTTGATGTTGCGCCGGTGGTTTATCTGTCGCCGGACCGTCGAGGAGCGGCGTGTGCCGAGGCGCTGCTGGCCGGCCATCTGATCGGTGATGAGCTTGGCGTGCCGGTGTTTCTTTACGGCGATCTCGCGGCCGGGCGCGAACGCGCGGAACTTCGCGCCGGCGGCCTGGAAGGGCTGACCGGCCGACTGGCCGCGAACGCGTTGAAGCCGGACTTCGGCCCGTCTGCGCCGCACCCTTCGGCAGGCGTCGCGCTGGTGGCGGCCAGACCGCCGATGGTCGCCTTCAACGTGGAACTCGCCCCCGGCGAACCGCTTGAGCGTGCTCGCGAAATCGCGGCCGAGCTGCGAGAATCCGGTGGAGGATTGCCGGGAGTGCGCGCGATCGGTTTTTGGCTGGACGCCAAATCGCGGGCGCAGGTATCGTGCAACGTTCACGATCCCTTTACTGTGCCGCTAGCCCGAATCGTCGATTTCGTTCGTGAGCGTGCGGCGGTGGCGTGCGCGGAACTGGTCGGCCTTGCGCCGCGCGCCGCGTTTGACGGTTTTCCCGACGAGATCGAATTGCCGGGCTTCGACCCGCAGCGGCATCTACTCGAGATCGCCCTGCGCCGCGCCGGACTGGCGATAAGCTGACGGCCCGATGGCACAGGCCAAACGCAAACGCAAGACCAAGCACCGCGGTACTCAGGCCGGCACGATCGAATCGCGCGGTCGGACCTCGCGGCCGAGTTCCCGCGCCGATGCGCGCCAGCAGACCTTGCAACGGCGCCAGCAACAGCGTTACGCCCGTGCAAATCAGCCGCCAACCTGGCGGGGCGCAACGATCCGCGCGGCGTTGATGGCGGCGGTCCTACTGGTCGTGCTGCTTGTCGTGAAGCAGAAGCCGGCGCCGGCCATATTCATGACGGTCGTGATGTTTGGTGCGTACATTCCGATGGGCTACTACATGGACAACGCGCTTTTCAAAATGCGCCAGAAACGTGAAGCGGACCGGCGCGCCAAGGCCGCGCAAAACGGCGACGCGCCGCGAAAGTAGATCCGGACGTGAAGGTCCATTACCTCACCGTCGGCCCGGTCGCCGAAAACACATATCTCGCGATCAACGAAGAGGCCGGACAGGCGCTACTGATCGATCCCGGCGACGAACCGGACGCGATTCAGCGCGCGATCGACGACTCGGGCGCGGAGGTCAAGGCGATATTGATCACGCACACTCACTTCGATCATGTCGGCGCCGTGGCCGAGATGGCGCGGCGCACGGGCGCGGAGGTCTGGGTGCCCAAGCTTGAGCATCATGTTCTGCTCGACATAACGTCGTACACCCGGTTTCCCGGACTCGGTCCGTTTGAGGGCTACGACGCCGAGCACGACGTCGAGGGTGGCGAAAAGCTCGATCTCGCCGGTTTCGAGGTTGAGGTGTTCTTCACGCCCGGCCACAGTTCCGGTCACGTCAGCTACGCGATTCGCGAGCACAACGCGCTGTTTTCAGGCGACGTGCTGTTTCAGGGGTCGATCGGACGCACCGACCTGCCGGGCGGCGATATGCAGACGCTGCTGAATTCGATCTCAACGCTGATGCGCGAGCTGCCGTCCGAGACAACCGTCTTCGCCGGGCACATGGACCCCACGACGCTTGCCGCCGAGATGGCGAACAATCCTTTTCTGGCGCCGATTCGATGAGCGAGCAGCAGCAGGCGCCGCGCGGCACGTACGACGTTTTGCCGGGGGTGGCCGAACATCGCGCCCGGCTGGTCGATGGTGTCGCCGCGCCGGCCTTCGCGCGCGCCGGATACGCCCGCATCGAGACACCGGCCTTCGAACACACAGAGCTTTTTGCGCGCGGCGTCGGCGAGTCCACAGAGATCGTCAGCAAGGAGATGTACACGTTTACCGACCAGGGCGAGCGTTCGCTGACGCTGCGACCCGAAGGCACCGCGCCGGTCTGCCGCGCCTACGTGGAGCACGGCATGCACAAGCTCGCGCAGCCGGTCAAGCTTTGGTACGAGGGATCGTTCTTTCGTCAGGAGGCGCCGCAGGCCGGGCGCTTTCGCCAGTTCTTCCAGATCGGCGCAGAAGCACTGGGCAGCGACGATCCGGCGCTGGACGCCGAGGCGATCGTGCTTTTGGCGCGAATGCTGGAAGCGGCCGGAGCGACTGGTTGCCGCCTGCGCATTTCGAGCCTGGGGTCGTCGGCCGAGCGCGCTGCCTACAGCGATCAGCTGAAGGTGTACCTCCGCGCCAACGAGGCCGCGCTGTCGGCTGACGTGCGCGAGCGCATCGAGTTGAACCCGTTGCGTGCCTTCGACGCCAAGCACGAAGGCACGCAAGCGGTTATGACCGATGCCCCGCGACTTTTGTCATCGATCAGCGGCGAAGACCGCGCGCATTTCGACGACGTGCTGGCGCTGCTGACGGCCGCGGGCGTGGCGTACGAGATCGACGACACGCTGGTGCGGGGGCTCGATTACTACACGCGCACCGTGTTCGAGTTCACAAGCGACCGGTTGGGAGCGCAGTCGGGCGTGGGCGGCGGAGGCCGCTACGACGGACTTGTCGAACTGCTCGGTGGGCCGCCGACTCCCGGCATCGGCTGGGCGGCCGGCGTGGAACGCGTATTGGCGGTCGCGGAAGCCGCGGGGGCGCAACCGGCCGCCGCGGCGGCCGCGGACGCGTACATCGCGCTCGACGCCGAGGCCGACCGCGAAGCCGCTTTCGCTCTCGCTTGTGCACTTCGCGAACGCGGTCTCGCGGCGCTAATCGAACTCGGCGGCAGGTCGCTCAAAGGCCAGCTCAAACAGGCCGACCGTGCCGGCGCCAAGTCGCTCGTGATCCTCGGTGGCGGCCGCGCCGCCTACGATGCCGCGGTGAAGAACATGCACACGGGGGAGCAGCGTGAGTTGAACGACTTGACGAAGCAGGACTACATCGACCGCATTGCCGCGGAGCTGATCGCATGAGCTCGGCCGCAGACGGCCGCCACGAGCCGCTCGCGCCGCCGCGCGCGAACGCATATCGCGATACCTGGGCAACCGGCGCGATCGAGCAGCCGGTCGGCAAGGAGATCGCCGTCAGCGGCTGGGCGCATCGCCGCCGCGACCACGGTGGGCTTGTGTTCATCGACCTGCGGGACCGCAGCGGCGTGCTGCAAATCGTGTTTCATCCCGAACATGCAGCCGAAGCGCACGAGCAGGCAGGGTCGCTTCGCGCCGAAGACGTGGTCAGCGTGCGCGGCAAACTTGTCAGGCGCTCGGACGAAACCATCAATCCCAATCTGCCGACCGGCCACCTGGAGTTGCAGGCAAACGAACTCACGATCCTGGCCCGCTCGGAGACGCCGCCGTTCCAGGTGGACGACGACGGCCACGTGGACGAATCGCTGCGTCTCAAACATCGCTATCTGGACCTGCGACGCGGCACGATTGCTCCGATCATCGCGCTGCGCCACCGTGTAATCCAGAAGATGCGCGAGGTGCTCAACGAACGGGATTTTCTGGAGGTCGAGACACCGAATCTCACTCGGCCCACGCCTGAGGGCGCGCGTGACTATCTGGTGCCCAGCCGTGTGCGTCCGGGAAACTGGTACGCGTTGCCGCAGAGCCCTCAGCTTTACAAGCAGCTTCTGATGATGGGCGGCATCGAGCGTTACTACCAGATCGCTCGATGTTTCCGCGACGAAGATCTTCGTGCGGACCGCCAGCCGGAGTTCACGCAGCTGGACATCGAGATGTCGTTCGTGGAAGGCGAGGACGTTATCGAGGTGACCGAGGCCGTGCTGTCGGCGGTGCTTGCCGAAGGTGGCATCCACGTCGAAACGCCGTTCCAGCGCATGTGTTACGCCGAGGCGATGGGCCGTTTTGGCAGCGACTCGCCGGATCTACGTTACGGGCTGGAGATCGTCAACCTCGACAAGGTTTTTGCGGGCAGCGAGTTCAAAGTCTTCGCGAGCGTGCTTTCCGGCGGCGGAACAGTGCGCGCGATCAACGCAGGCGCACGTGAGCTCTCGCGCGCCGATCTGGATGAGCTGACCGAATTCGTGCGCGGTCACGGCGCAGGCGGCCTGGTTTGGGCCTTCGTGGAGGAAGACGGCGGCTGGCGCTCTCCGATCGCGAAGTTCTTAAGCGATCAAGAGCGCGCGGACGCGGTGGCCGCCACCGGCGCGCAGACCGGCGACCTGCTGCTGGCGGTGGCCGACACCGACGTGCACACCGCCGCGACCGCGCTCGGCGCCCTGCGCCGTAATCTGGCGGACCGTTTTGAGCTGGTGCAACCAGGTGACCACAGGCTTGTCTGGGTGGTGGACTTCCCGATGCTCGAATGGAACGAAGGCGAAAAGCGATGGGATCCGCTGCATCACCCCTTCACCGCGCCGCGCGGCGACCTCTCAGATCCGGCGACGCTGATGTCGGACGCCTACGACATCGTGATGGACGGTTGGGAGATCGGCGGTGGTTCGCTGCGTATCAACGACCCCGTGGTCCAACACAAGATCCTCGAGGTAATCGGGATTGATGCCGCCGAGGCCCAGGAGCGATTTGGATTTCTGCTGGAAGCGCTGAAGTACGGAGCACCGCCGCACGGAGGCCTGGCGTTGGGGCTCGACCGTTTGGTGGCGCTGATCGCCGGTGCGGATTCAATCCGCGACGCGATCGCCTTTCCAAAGAGTGCCACCGGCGCCGACCCGCTGACGGGAGCGCCGGCCGGCGTGGACGAGC
The DNA here is from genome assembly GCA_016213645.1 of Actinomycetota bacterium. Lineage (GTDB taxonomy): Bacteria > Actinomycetota > Thermoleophilia > Solirubrobacterales > JACPNS01 > JACPNS01. The sequence continues at coordinate 66,672 of JACQZY010000006.1, read as the reverse complement.
GCCAGATCCGCGATCTGCACCTGGTCTCGACGGCACCGCCGCCGGTCGCGGCGGACGCTTCGGCCGCCGGTCCGGACTCGGAGGCACCGGACGCCTCCGATCTGGGTGCGTCGGGGGCCGATCCGAAGGTCTAATCGCATGGTCGCCTGGCCGCGACGGCGCAAATTTCCACCTCCCGGCGGCGGCCGGGTCAAGCTTCACGTCGGTGACGCGGCCTTCGACGACTGGCCGATCGTCGCCGACTTCGAGGATCTCACAACCGCCACGGCCTTCTGCGGCATTCTGCGCGAGCGTGGCTTCGCCGCCGAAATCACAAGCGACTGGCCGCTCGACGAGTTCGGCGCCGGTGACATTGCCTTGCGCGTCCACCCCGAGGAGGACCAGTTCGCCGCACGCGATTTGATCGAGTTCGCGGAGGACGAGGACTACGAGTAACGCCGGGTTGCGTGATTGTGGCGACAGATGGCGACGCATTACCCGCGGGCCGGCCGAAATCAGGCATATGTCCTTAATCCGATCTTCCCGAATGCGAAGTCAAGCTTTCGCGCCATCATGACGATGCGGCTTCGAAGCGTGGCCGTGCAGGTAACAGACCCACGGACATAGAACACCACGCCTAGGAAGTCCTCCGCATGCGTGACATTCAGCTTTCAAGACCGGTGCTTCTGGCACTTCTCGGCGCCGTCCTGGTGGGCGGCTATTTGTTCTACAGCAAAACGCAGAACAGCGGTGAAGTGATTCCGCCGACTCCGGCCCCGACATCGGCCACGGGTCGGTCCGGGTCCACGGGCGGAACGGGCGCTACAGGACCGACCGCGAAGAAGGACTCGGCCGAAGAGATTCTCAAGAAGCGGCGCGCCGCTTTGCGCAAGAAGGCCGAAGAGGCCGGTATCCCGCTACGTGTTTACATGGCACGTCGTCAGGGCAAGGAAGTGGTGATCTTCTTCTGGGAGCCCGACGCCAAAGACGACATCCGGGTCAAGCGGGCGCTAGACGAACTGGAAAAGGTGCGTTCCAAGCTTGTGGTCTTCCGCGATCGCATCAGCAACAAGTCTGATTACGACGGCATCGCCGAGGCGGCGAAGATCACGCAAACGCCCGGCTTGGTGATGGTGTATCGCACGAAGGCCGACAGTTGGCAGGGCTATATCGATGCCGGCACGCTCAACGAGCGGCTGACGAAACTCACCGGACACGCGGCGAAACTGCCGACGCGTGCATTGGACAGCGGCAGCGGTGACTTGATCTACTCCAACTCGGGAAAAACCGTCCCGCCAAGCAAATCCGGCGGCGCCAATTAACCTTGGATCATTGTGCTTGAGTCCGCAAGCGGCTCGAGGCACGCGATCCTGATGCCGTTCGACGAATTCAACTCTCCGTTTCAAGATCACGCGATCTCACCGCGGGGCCGTGGCCTGCCCGTCGGCGCCGTCGTTGGTGGTGCGGGCGGATCGCTGTGCGGTGACATATTGTCGATCGGCGTCACACTTGACCGCGGTCGGGTGACTTCGATCGGATTCGAGGCCGACGGCTGCGCCGCGTTGACCGCAGCCGCCAGTGTGGTTGTGGAAATCGTCAATGAGCGGACTCTGCTCGAAGCCGCGACTGTCGGACGCGATCGGATTTCCAGCGAACTCGGCGGGCTCTCAGCGGAGCGCGTACACGCAGCGGTTCTGGCGGAAGAAGCGTTGCATCGCGCGTTGGGCCTGTTTGTTGGTCAAAAACAGGTTTTCGTCGAGCCCGCCCAAGACCGCGTTTTGATCGCGATGAGCGGCGGTGTGGACAGCGCGGTCGCTGCGCAACTGCTACTTGAGCGTGGGTCCGAACCGGTCGCAGTCACGCTCCAGCTCTGGGACGACCCGGCGACCGACGGCACCGCGAGCTGCTGTTCGCCTCAGGCCGTCGCCGCCGCCCGGCGACTTGCCCATCAGATGGGCATGCCGCATTTCACGCTGGACCTGCGCGACGAGTTTCGCGGCGGAGTGGTGGACCCGTACATCGAGGCGTTCGCTCACGGACTGACGCCGAACCCGTGCGTCGGCTGCAACGGACACGTTCGGTTCGGCGTACTCGACGACCTGCGCGGGAAACTTGGGGCGGCAACGCTGGCGACCGGGCACTACGCGCGTATTGAGCGCGACGACGACGGCCCGCTGCTGGCCGCCGCCGCCGACCGCAACAAGGACCAGACCTACATGCTCGCGGCGGTCGATCCGCAACTGCTCGAAACGCTCGAGTTCCCGCTCGCGGAGATCACCAAACCGGAGGTCCGCGAACTGGCCGCCGCCGCCGGGCTGACGGTTGCCGACAAGCCCGAGAGCCAGGATCTGTGCTTTCTGGCGGGCACCGACCGCGACGCATTCCTGCGCCGCCACGGCGGGCGCGGCGACCGGCCGGGCGAGATCATCGACGTTCACGGCCACGCGGTCGGGCGCCATCGCGGAGCGCACCGCTTCACCGTCGGTCAAAGGCGCGGGCTGGGCATCGCCGCTCCGCAGCCCTTGTATGTGCTCGACGTCGACAACGCCGCGAACGCCGTGACCGTCGGCACGCGCGAAGAACTCGCTACCGCCCGCGTACGCGTGATCGGGGTACGGCTGCTGCGGGAGGGTAAGCGCGTCGACCGAGTCAAACTGCGGTACCGCAACGACCCGATCCCCTGCACCGTCGCGGGCGAGCCGTCAGTGGGCCGCCATCGGGAGTTGGAACTGTTGCTCCACGACCCGGTCGAGGGCGCCGCTCCCGGCCAGATCGCCTGTCTGATGCAGGGAGATCGCGTGGCCGGCTGGGCCACGATCGCGCGCTCGCGAACGGATTCGATCGGGTCGGCGCGGGATTCCGTCAGCGAACGCGCCAAACTACACGCCTGATGAACTCCAACGAGATCCGCGAGACGTTTCTTTCCTTCTTCGAGCAGCAGGGTCACCTGCGCATGCCGTCGGCGTCGCTTGTACCGGCCGAGATGGACGCGTCGGTTCTGCTCACAACCGCAGGCATGCAACCGTTCAAGCCGTATTTCCGCGGCCAGGAGACTCCGCCGCGAACGCGTCTGACAAGCTGCCAGAAGTGCTTTCGTACCACCGACCTGGACGAGGTCGGCAAGACATCGCGCCATCTCACGATGTTCGAGATGCTCGGCAATTTCAGCTTCGGTGACTACTTCAAGCACGAGGCGATCGGCTTTGGATACGACCTCGCGATCGAGGGATTCGGCTTCAAGCCGGAGCGGGTCTGGATGACCGTCTTCGGCGGAGACGACGAGCTGGGGCTCGGTCCCGACGAAGAGGCGATCGGATTCTGGCGCGACAAAGGTGTGCCCGACGAACAGATCGTGCGGCTCGGCCGTAAGGACAACTTCTGGCAGGCCGGCCCGACCGGGCCGTGCGGACCGTGCAGCGAGCTATATCTGGATCGCGGTCTTGATTTCGGTGGCCCAGAAGACCGCCCGGGCGACGACAGCGAGCGTTTTCTGGAGTTCTGGAACCTCGTTTTCATGCAATACGAACTTGGCGAAGGCGGGTCGATCGCGGAGCTACCCGCCAAGAACATCGACACCGGCATGGGTCTGGAGCGCATGGCCGCAATCCTCCAAGACAAGCCGTCCGTCTACGAAACCGACAACTTTCGCCCCCTGATCGACCTCGCCGAAGAACTGAGCGGCAGCAGCTACGGATCCGGTCCGGCCGCCGCAAAAGCGATGCGCGTGCTTGCCAATCATTCTCGTTCGATGGCTTTTCTGATTGCCGACGGCGTGGTGCCCAGCAACGAGGACCGTGGCTACATCCTGCGCCGCGTGATGCGCCGCGCGATCCATCAGGGCCGAGTGCTCGGCCTGGACTCGTGCCTGGTGGCCTTTGCCGACCGCGTGATCGAGGTGATGGCCGGCGCTTATCCAGAACTGCGTGCGCAGCGCGACGCGATCGCGCGCTGGGCAGAGGCGGAGGAACTTTCTTTCGGCCGCACGCTCGACCAGGGCACGCAGCTACTCGGCGACCTGATCGAGCAGGCGAAGACCGCCGAGAGTTCGTGGATCGACGCCGCCGACGCTTTCAAGCTGCACGACACGTACGGATTTCCATACGACATGACCAAGGAACTGCTGGCCACCGAGGGCTTGAGCGTGGACGATTCCGGCTTTGAAGAGTTGATGGACCAGCAGCGCGAGCGGGCACGTTCGGGCACCCTCAAGGCCGGTGCCGCCGAGGGCCACGAGCTGATTCAGCGATTCGCCCGCGAGGCCGGCCGTGCCAGCGAGTTCGTCGGTTACGAGGACCTGGCCCGCGAAACAACGGTTTTGTCCGTAACGGATGATCCCCGCAACCCGGACCGCGTGCTGCTGAAGCTGGCGGAAAGCGTCTTCTACGCCGAAGGCGGTGGCCAGATCGCCGACAGCGGCCGTGTGGAAAGCACGGGAACGGTAGGCACGGTGGCGGATGTCTATCGAGTGGGTGACGACCAGGTCGTAGCGGTGACGGTTGAGAGCGGCGAGTTCGTGTCCGGTATGCCGGTGCGCGCGAGCGTGGACCGCGCCGCGCGGTTCGAAACCGCCACGCACCACACTGCCACTCATCTTCTCCACGCCGCGCTGCGAGAGCGTCTCGGCACGCACGTTCGTCAGGCCGGATCCGCCGTACGACCGGACAAACTGCGATTCGACTTCACCCACGGGGCCGCGCTGACCGCCGACGACATTGTGTACGTGGAAGACCGGGTAAACGGCTGGATCGCGGACAACCATCGCGTTCACGCCGTCGTCACCACGCGTGACGAGGCGGAGCGCCTCGGCGCGATGGCGCTGTTCGGCGAGAAGTACGGCGACCAGGTGCGCATGGTTGAAGTAGGCGACGGACTGACCGCCGTTTCGCGAGAGCTTTGCGGCGGTACCCACGTGACGTCGACCGGTGAAATCGGTGTCTTCACCGTGGCGACCGAAACCTCAAGCGCGGCCAACGTGCGCCGCATCGAGGCGCTTGCCGGTCCGGCTGCCGCACGCGTACTGCGCGCGCGCGAGCGCGAGCTTCGCGATATCGCCGAGCAGCTACGCACGATCCCGGAGCAGGCTGCCGAGACAGTGCGCGAGCGCGAAGCCAAGCTCAAGCAGCTGCTCAAGGCTGAACGGCAGGGCACCGGCGCCTCGGACGACCTGATCGCCCGGCTTGGAGAGCAAACGACCGAAATCGGCGGCGTACGCGCGCTGGTTGCCGCGATCGACGGAAAGACCGTCGGAGAAGAGGCCGTTAAAGATTTGCGATCGCTAAGTGACCGCCTGCGTGACAAGTTCGCCGCCGAGGTCGTCGTGCTTGGCTGTAACGTCGAAGGCCGTGTTCAGATCGTTGCCAATGTACAGCCGTCGGCGATCGAGCGCGGCGTCAAGGCGGGCGCGCTGGCCAAGCTGGCCGCTGAGACGGTAGGCGGCGGCGGCGGGGGTCGCGACAATCTCGCCCAGGCCGGTGGAAAGGATCCCGAAAGGCTTCCCCAGGCGCTCGACGCCGTGCGCGAGGCAATCGCCGGCGCCGCGGTGTGAGGAGATGCGCGTGCTCGCGCTCGATTACGGCAGTGCGCGCTGTGGTTGCGCCGTCAGCGATCCCACGCGCACGTTGGTCACGCCGCTGGAGGCGATCAACGCGCCCGACTCTCCGGCCGGCATGAATTCGCTGCGCGAGTTGATCGGCCGCCACGAACCTGCCGAGCTGGTTGTTGGGCTACCACTGCTTGAAAGTGGCGAGGAGGGGACCCAGGCCGCTGCCGCACGTAGTTTCGCGGGCAGGCTCAAGGCGGTGGCGAAGATTCCGGTGAAGCTTCACGACGAGCGATACACAACTCGCCAGGCGCTCCAAAGCATCTCTCACGGCGCGGCGTCCGATGAGAACTCACTTGCCGCCGCGCACCTGCTTGAGGCATACCTGGATGCCGAGGCGAAAGGTTCGGACTCGATCCGAGGCGCCGAATGACTGACGGACGGTCGCCCGAGGAACGCGAGCGTGCTCGTTTGGAACGCGAGCGCCGCCGCGCCACGCGCAACGGCGACACCGTCGCCGGCTCGACAGAGGGCGGGCCTTCCCGCAAGACGATCGTTCCGGAGGCTCCGCGCCCGCCGAAAGCGACGCCGCAACCCGGCTCTCGTCAGACCCCGCCTCCCCGAAGGGAGAAGCCGGTACCACGCGAGACCGCTGAGTCCGGCGCAGCGGTGCAGCCGCCCCGTGCCGGCAGACATACAAGGCGCCGCGCGGTCGCGATTTTCGCCGCGACGGCGGCGGTCGCGATCTTCTGGGTTTTGACATCCATATTTCAGCCATTCGCCGGTGACGGCGCCGGCAACGGTTCGATGCGCGTGAACATCCCGCGTGGATCGAGTGTCGCCGAGATCGGGAAGATCCTCGCCGAAAACGAAGTGGTGCCGAGCGCACGGATCTTCAAACTTCGCGCCGGATGGTCGGGCAAATCGGATGAATTCGAGGCCGGGGACTATCTCTTCGGCAAGGGCATGAGCTATATCGCCGCGATCGATCGATTGGCCGCCGGGCCAAACGCCGGACCGTCCACATTTATCGTGATTGAGGGTCGCTCACGGCGCGAAACAGCGCGAGAATGGGCAAAAGCGGGTCGATCGGGCGACTATCTGCAAGCCAGCCTGACGAGTTCCTCGCAGAACCTGCGGCGCTACGGCGCACCATCCGGTGTCAAGAATCTGGAGGGCTTTCTCTTTCCGGCAACGTACGACACCGGGGGCAAGACCGGAGAGGCGACCGGGGACAACCTCGACGCCGCCGGCCTTGTGGCACTGCAACTTAAGGCCTTCAAACGCAACCTTCGTCAGATTCCGATGAGCTATGCGCGATCGAAAAACCTGACCACGTTCGACGTAGTAACGATCGCCTCGCTGGTTGAACGTGAAGTCCAAGTTCCGCGCGAGCGCAAGTTGGTCGCCGCGGTCATTTACAACCGCTTGAAGCAGGGCATCCCTCTCGGCATCGACGCAACCACCCGCTTCGAAACCGACAACTGGACGACTCCGCTGACCAACGCCCAGCTCCGCAAAGACACGCCCTACAACACGCGCATCAACCGTGGTCTGCCTCCGGGTCCGATCGGAAGTCCCGGTCTGGAATCGCTGAAGGCAGCCGCCCGTCCGGCGCGCGTTGGTTTTATCTACTACGTGGCCAACCCGTGCAAGCCCGGCTCGCACTCGTTCTCCAGCACCGCGGAGCAGTTCCAGCGCGACGTCGAGCGTTATAAGCGCGCTCGCGAAGCCGCCGGTGGAAAGCAGCCAAGTGGCTGCTGAGGACATCAGGCGCTACGGCGTGGCCGGCGACCCCGTCTCGCACAGTCTCTCTCCGCGGATCCACAACGCCGCTTATGCGGCGCTGGGCCTAAACGCCGACTACCAGCGTTTGCCGATTCCGCCGCCACTGTTCGCGGAGACCGTAAAGGCGCTGCCTCGATCCGGCTTCAGCGGAATCAACGTGACGATTCCGCACAAGCGCGCCGCGCTGGAACTGGCCGATACGGCAACGGCTGCCGCCAAGGAGATCGGCGCTGCGAACACGCTCAGCTTCCGCCACGGAAAAATCGCCGCGGACAACACCGATGCCCCAGGCATGCTGGCCGCTCTGGAAGTTGACCCGGCGGGCATGACCGCGCTGGTTCTGGGAGCAGGTGGCACCGCGCGCGCGGCGATTTGGGCGCTCAAGAACGCGGGCGCGACGATTCACGTCTGGAATCGCACCGCCCGGCGCGCCGAACTGCTGGCCGAAGAGTTCGGAGTTCGGCCGGCCGGTGATCCCGGCGACGTCCCGCGACCGGAGATCATCGTGAACACGACCGCGGTGGGCATGGACCATGCGGCCACGGAAGAGTCCGCCTGTGTCGATTTGAGGCTAATCCTTTCGGCGCTCGAAGACCAGACCATCATTGTGGATTTCGTCTACCGCGCTGGTGGCAGCCCGCTCACACGGGCAGCGCGGTCGCGAGGTCTGCGCACAGTGGAGGGCGAGGAACTGTTGGTGCGCCAGGCCGCGCTGAGCTTCGAAATTTGGTTCGAAAGGGCCGCACCGCTGAACGCTATGCGCTCGGCCCTTGACTGAGGCTGCTCCAAACCGGGAAGCAACAATTAGGCGCGCCTGTCTCAGTTCACCGTGAATCTGGCTTCTCGGCCTGGACGAATGGCTAAAGACGTTTCCCTCGGAGGTCGATCAAACCAGGGAAATGCATGAATCGCCTCCGTTTTTCCGCGCGCACGCACGTGCGCCGCGCATTCTTGCTGTGCTTTTTGCCGCAGCTATCGCGCTGACGCTTGTTTCGGCGGGGTCGGCCTCGGCGAAAAAGCGCAAGGACAAGAGTTCGCCTTACGTTTTGAAGTCCGTCACGCGCGACGCCAATGGCGACGGTCGCGTCGACGGCGTGGAGATCACTTATTCGGAAAAAATACGCGTTGCGAAGATCAAAAAAGGCAAAGGCAAGGCGAAGAAGAAGAACCGCAACAAGATTCCCTGGACCACGACCGGCAAGCACAAATACGTCGGTGTGAGCGTGCTTTCAGACGGCAAGACCGTACTGGTCTCGATCTCTGAAAACGATGCCGTTGACACCTCCGAAAAGCCGACGATCGCTTACCTGCGAGTGCCGAAGGGCGCCCGCGGCATCACCGACCGGGCCGGAAACCAGGCGCTGATGGCAAATATCAAGCCTTCCGACGGTCTTGCGCCGGTTCTTCTCTCCTCTACGACTCGCGACGTCAACAACAACGGCGGAATCGATCGCGTGACGTTCACCTTCAGCGAGCCGATCGCGTCAGTTCAGTCTCCATTGATTTCCGTTACCGGGTACGTGCCGGCAGATGCCGCGATTGACGGAGCGGCCGTGAACCTGAGCGTCAACGAACGCGGTATCGACACCCAGGCGACACCCGCCGCAACCGTTTCGGCCGGCGCCGTAAAGGACGCCGCCGGCAACGAGCTCGCGAGTACGCAGTCCCTGACCGTGGCCGACGGCGCGGCGCCCGCTGTGATCGATGCGGTCACTGACGATGTGAACACCAATGGACGCATCGATCGCGTTCGCGTGCGGTACTCCGAGCCGATTACACACATCGCGGAATCCGGCAGCGGTGCGGTGGCCGCAACCGGCTACAGCAGCATTTCCGTATCTTCCGCAACAGGCGACTACGTGGACCTGACGATCGGCGACACGACCGGCGGCTACAACTCGGGCGTGAAGCCCACGGTGACGACGGTCGCCTCCGCCTCACCCGTGAGCGACCTTTCCGGCAACGCGACCGGCGCGTCAACCTTCAGCGGAACTCGCGACGGCGCGCCGCCGATTCTGGTTGCCGCCAAAAGTAAAGATCTCGACGGCGACGGGCATATCGACGCGATCTCGGCGACCTTCACGGAGCCGGTGACCTATCAGGCCGGTCCCGGGTCGTATTTCTCGTCGACCACCACGGAGCTTGGAACATTCGGCGCCTCGGCCACGGCCAGCGGTTCCAGCGTCACTGCGGTCGTGAACGAGAATCTCGCGCAGTACAACACCGACCTTCCCCGCACTTCGCCCTCGCTTCCTCTGCCGGTTACTTACACATCGCCCGTCAGCGGCGGTGCCTCCGACGTTTCCGGCAACCGCGCCGCCTCGGTGACGGTGCAGGCCACCGACGGCGCCGGACCGGCGATCGTTTACGCGGAAACAGTCGATGACAGCCCTGCCGACGGTCACATCGACGGCGTGAAGATCGGCTTTTCCGAGCCGATCGCGACGCTCGTCGGCAAGCCGTTCAAAATCGCGAATGGCGCCCGCCTGATCCTCGACGACTCGCTGGTCTCCACCGACGGCGAGCAGATCATCAACTCCGGGTCGCCCGGCGATCCGCTCTACAAGGGGGTCAGCGTGACGCTTTATCCGTTGACCACCGACGGCAAAGCGAACGGACCGATCGCCGATCCCGACACCGCCGACAAACCCAGCGTCGATTACGCGACCGTGCTTAGCGGTTCGACACGTACCGACTACGCGGAGGACGCCTCCCGCAACGAGGTGATTCCAACTGGCACGACGGCGTTCACCGCGACGACCGACAAGGTTAGGCCAATCATGCTTTCGCTGCGCGCGGAAGACAACACGCTCGACGGCAGCATCGACCGGCTTCGCACCGTGTGGTCTGAGTCGATAACGACGAACGGCTCGCCTTCATTCGCAGCCTTGTCGCCGCAGAACGCGCCGCTGTCGGGCTACACGCCACCCACAGTGACGCCCGGAGCCTCCACGGCAAGTGGCGTGACTTTGTTCACGCCTTTGACCGTGAACAGCGGGCTCGATCGCGACATCAAGTTTCAGACGCAGTTTCTGGCGTCCGGCGCCGGCGTAGCCGATGCCGCCGCCAATAACGCAGCGAACTCACCGGCTGTGCCGGTCACCTCTCCCGCAGTGTGCACCGACGTGTCCGAGGGCGACTCGGCCGGTCAGGACGACACCGCCGCCGCCGGCAACACAAGCGGTCTGGCCGCCGCCGCCGACACTTATCTTGCCACGCTCTGCGCCGGCGACAGCGATTACTACAAGTTCAACGCAACCTCCGGAGAAGTCGTGTCAGTGCTGCTTGCGCCGTCGCCGGAGGCTCTTGTTGCCCGCATCGGCAATTCATACGATCCGTTCACTGTCGTAAATCCGGTCGGCGGCGCGGTGACCCTCAGCAGTCTCGCGTACGACGATCTCCATGGCTGGATCGGTCGCTTCACCGCGTCGTCCACCGGCCAGTTCAAAGTCGGCGTGCGAGATGCGTCGTCCCCTCTGCTCGACTACGGCTATTGCATTTCGCGCACCGACGACGGTTCGGACCCGACTTGTTCCGTGCGTCAGGGCGACATCGTGGTAACCGAGGTGCTCGACGACGTCGACCTCAATCCGCCCGCCGTCGGCACTTTCATCGAGTTCAAGAACGTATCGCCGACGCCGCAAACGATCGACAGCACATTTACCGTCGTTAACGGCGTAACGACTTGCGCGCTGACGCCTTACTCTGGAACTAACGCAACGATCGCCTCCGGCGGCACTTTCTATGTCTCCGGCACCGCAGACCCGTCCAAGACGAACGACTTCTCCTGCTCGGGAATGAACATACAGCTGAGTTCCCCGATTGCGCTGGTCACGACGGGAGGCACAATCGACAGCGTCGATCTTTCGTCGGTCACTCCGGCCACGGCATTCTCGGTTCAGCTGCGCGCCAGCGCCGCGTGGGAGACCTCTGCCGCCAACGACGACATCGTCAACGGCTGGTGCATGTCAACGGATCCGTACGGCACGTGGGGCGCGGCAAACAACAACTGCGATGAGTTCCGGATCAGTGAGGCGGCCTTCCTGCCCATCAGCAGCGATCGTGACGGTCAGGTTTATGTTGAGATCAAGGGGGTAGGGTCGTTGACTCCCGCTTCCACGCTGCTTGCGGGCTGGCGCGTTCGCATCAAACCTCAGGGCCTACCGGGCGCGTTCTTCACGCTTCCCTCGAATGCCAATCCGAACTCCAGCGGTGTATTCGTGTTGGCCGACAGCCCGACGACCGGCTCCACGCGGGTGCCGCTGTATTCGATCGAGAGCGCAAACGTGGCGTCGGCCGGAGAAACAGGCGGCATCGGCACGATCAGCGGCCGTAATTTGGATCAATACCTCCGTGCCGACCGACCGGTGACGGTGAAACTGATGAGGCCCACCGGCGGCGATCCGCTGACGTGCAACACCTCCGCCGCCGACACGCTGGGTTTCTCGCCGACGGTGAGTGGTTCGCTAGACGACGCGGACGCCGATGGCGTCTGCGGCCCCGCGTTTATCACGCGATACTTCAGCTTCCCTGACGGCGGCTATAACGCCGCCGACGTGGTGCAGCGCGACAGTGGCCGCGATTTCGTGGGCGACAACAAGATTGACTTCTGCAACGTTCCGGGCACGCCGATGTTCCCCAATTACGCGTGCTACGGCGCCACGTAAGCCTAAAGCCCGCGTCCAGGCCGCGAAAAGGCTTTCCATAGAGCCTTCGCTCCATCAAGCGCAAGCCTTCTCGCGCCGATAGGAACTGTGGACTAGCCATTTGGCCGATGTCAAACGACTTGGTCCTCTAGTAGTTCGCGAACCGAATAACACGTCATGGCTGACGACCCAAACATCCCAAGGATTGGGCAAGCCGCGCAGCAAAAACCGGCGCAAGCTCCACAGCAGCCGCCGGGCGCACGGCAGATGTCCCCACAGCAACAGGCCGGCCAGGTCCAGAGCATGGCCGGCGCACGCGCGGCCGCACGCCCACCGGCACCGGCGGACAGCAATACCGGTGTGCCTGGCCTTTGGGCGCCGACACTTAAACAGGCGGGTCGAACGCCGCCGACCGTGCTCGACGCTCTTGTGCGCCTCGGCTATGTGGGCGCGTTAGCGCTGGAATCCGCGGTCGCACAAGCTCAGGCCAGCGGCATCACGCCGGAACAAGTGCTGATGGGAAATCAGACCGTCAGCAATGACCAACTTGCACGCGCCACAGCCGAAAAATTCGGCCTCAATTACATAGATCTCTCCACCTTCGAGATCGACTTCGGCGTCGCCGCGCTGATCAGCGCGGACAAGGCGCGTTCCTACGAGGCACTGCCGGTACGCCAGTACGAAGACGGATCGGTGTTGGTGGCGATGGCCAATCCGGCCAACGTGCTGGCACTGGACGATCTCAAACTGATGATCAAGAAGGAGCTGCGGCCGGCGGTCGCGGCGCCGGACGATCTGGCGGGGGCATTTACACGGCTCACCAATCTCGATGAAGCCGTCACTGAGGCGTTCGACGACGACGACGAACCGGAAACCGTCCAGCTGGACGTGCGCGAAAGCGCCAGCGACGCCCCCGTTGTCAAGCTGATCAACTCGATCCTCGTGCAGGCCGTTACGGTCGGCGCGTCGGACCTTCACTTCGAGCCCGAAGGCAAGGAGATGCGCGTGCGCTTCCGCGTGGACGGCGTATTGCAACGCGCCACTACGGTTCCGCGCAAGATGGTCAGCGGCATGATCAGCCGCCTCAAGATCATGGCCGACATGGATATCGCCGAAAAACGCGTGCCGCAAGACGGCCGCGTGGCGCTTCGTGTCGGTCCCGTCGCCGTCGACCTGCGTGTCGTGACGATGCCCAGCGTCTTCGGCGAGAAAGTCGTGATCCGCGTGCTCGACAAGAGCTCCACGCAGATGACCTTCGACGATCTCGGAATGACCGAGTTCGCCGGAAACCGCTTCAGGACCGGATTCAACAGTCCTTATGGAGCGGTCCTTGTGACCGGCCCGACCGGTTCCGGAAAGACCACTTCGCTGTACGCGGCCGTCAACCAGCTAAACACCGTTGAGCGCGCGATCCTCACGATCGAAGATCCGGTGGAATACCAGCTTCAGGGCATCTCGCAGGTGCAGGTCAACAACAAAGCCGGGCTTACTTTCGCCGCCGGTCTGCGAGCCGCCTTGCGTGCCGACCCCGATGTGATCATGGTCGGTGAAATTCGAGACGCCGAAACCGCCAAGATCGCGGTCGAAGCCGCGCTGACCGGTCACCTCGTGCTATCGACTTTGCACACCAATGATGCTCCCACCACGATCACGCGACTTTCGGAGATGGGCGTGGAGCCGTTCCTCACCGCAACCGCACTGGAAGTGGTGGTAAACCAGCGGCTCGCGCGGCGCGTTTGCCCGTTCTGCGGTCAGACCGTGAAAGTCACCGCCGACCAGCTAAGGGCCAGCGGTTTCGATGCCGACAAGGACATTGACGCGGTCCAGGCCGTAGGTTGCTCGCGATGCAGCAATGGCTACAAGGGCCGCGTTGGTTTGTACGAGGTACTTGCCGTCACCGACAACATCCGATCAATGATCCTCGAAAGGGCCAGCTCAGATGACATTGAGCATCAGGCGGTGGAAGAGGGTATGAGCACATTGCGGATGGATGGTTTCGACAAGATCAAAGAAGGTGTCACGACGATCGAGGAAATCTCACGCGTGACCGGAGTGACTTAGTCAGGAGCGCCAACTCGATGAATGCCGAAACCTCAATTGATTTTGCGGACATCATCACGCAAATGATGCAGCGCGGAGCTTCCGACCTGCACATTACGGCTGGTGCGCCCCCGACAATCCGCGAAAAGGGCACGCTTCGCCCGTTGCCGGGTTACGGGCCGTTGACGCCCAACCAAACGCGCGCGATCATCTACGGAATCCTCACCAACGACCAGCGCCAGCGCCTGGAAGAACATCTTCAGCTCGACTTCGCGTACTCCGTGCCGCGCATGGCTCGCTTTCGAATCAACTGCTATTTCCAGCGCAACGCGATGTCGGCGGCGTTTCGACTGATTCCCAGCGAGATCATGACCGTGGAACAGCTCGGTCTGCCGCAGGTGATACATGAGTTCGTCAACAAGCCGCGCGGTCTAGTGCTGGTGACCGGTCCGACCGGTTCCGGCAAGTCCACTTCGCTGGCCGCGGTGGTCAACGAGATCAACGAACAGCGTCACGACCACATCCTCACGATCGAGGACCCGATCGAGTTTTTGCACCGGCATAAGAGCTGCATCGTCAACCAGCGCGAGATCGGCACCGACGCCGAGAGTTTCGCACTCGGTCTTAAGGCCGCACTGCGCCAGGACCCGGACGTCATCCTCGTCGGCGAAATGCGCGACCTTGAGACGATTTCCACCGCGCTGACGGCGGCCGAGACCGGACACCTCGTGTTTGGCACGCTGCACACCCAGGACACCTCGTCCACCGTGGACCGCGTGATCGACGTGTTTCCGCCTGAACAGCAGGAGCAGGTGCGTGTGCAGTTATCGATGGCCCTGCAGGGCATCATCACACAGCAGCTTTTGCCGCGAGCGGACGGTTCCGGGCGTATTTGCGCCTGCGAGGTGTTGATGCCAACACCGGCGATTCGCAACCTGATCCGTGAGGGGAAAACCCACCAGATCTATTCCGTTCTGCAGACCGGCGGCCAGCACGGCATGCAGACGATGGACTCCGCGCTCGCCGAGATGGTGCGCGCCGGTGTGATCACCCGCGCTCTGGCCGAAACGCGCTCCAGCTCGCCCGGCGAGTTGCGACGCCTGACCGGGGCGGCAGCCGCCTAGGAGTGAACGAAGATGGGCGCGTATGCATATAAGGCGATAGACCCGACGATCGGCCAGTCGATTGAGGGTGAGATCGAGGCCGAGAGCAAGGTCGGCGTTGCCGAGCACCTGCGCGGAAAGGGCTTGATCGTCCTCGACGTCGAGGAGAACAAGACCACCGACGTCGGCGACATGTTCAGTCGCTTCAAGAAGGTCAAGCCAAAGTCGCTGGTCGTGTTCACGCGACAGCTTTCGACGATGATCGACTCTGGAATGTCGCTGCTTCGCGCGCTATACATTCTCGAGGAACAGACCGACGACGAGTTACTTAAGGATGTCGTCGCCGAGGTGCGTGAAAGCATCGAAGCCGGTGCGTCGCTGGGCGACGCGCTTGAAAAGCATCCTGCCACCTTCAATGAACTTTACGTAGCGATGGTCCGCGCCGGTGAGGCGGGAGGAATTCTCGAAGAGACTTTGCGACGCGTTGCGACCCAGCTGGAAAAGGACGAGTCCCTGCGTCGGCAAGTCAAAAGCGCGATGATGTATCCAGCGTTCATCATGGGTTTCGCCTTCATCGTGCTGATCGCGCTGCTGACGTTTCTGGTGCCGGTCTTCAGCGGCATCTTTAAGGACCTCGGTGGTGAGCTGCCGCCGATCACGAAGGCCACGGTGGCGCTTTCCAATGCGATCAAGTCGTATTGGTACATCCTGATGTTCGGTCCGCCGGCGGCGTGGTTTGCCTTTAAGAAGTGGAAGACGACCGACAAGGGCTTCGAGATGTGGCACAAGTTTCTACTGCGTATCCCCTTCAAGATCGGTGACATCATCCACAAGGTCGCGCTGGCGCGATGGTCTCGCTCATTTGCTTCGCTGACCTCGGCCGGCGTGCCGATCCTGCAGTGCATCGAAGTCGCCGGGAGGACTGCCGGTAACAACGAGATCACCAAGGCGATGGTGGACGTGTCGGCCTCAGTCGAGTCCGGAGGCACGATCAACGACCCATTGAAGAGATCCTCTGCTTTCCCTGGAATGGTCGGTCACATGATCGCCTCCGGCGAGGAAACCGGTGCGCTTGACCAGATGCTGAGCAAGGTCGCAGATTTCTACGACGATGAGGTGGAAGCCTCGGTCAAGGCTTTGACTTCGATTCTCGAGCCGGTGATGATCGTGGTCGTCGGCGGCATCGTCGGCTTCATCGTGATCGCGATGTATATGCCGATGTTCAAGATTTACGAGAAAATCCAGTAACGAGCATTCTTGTCTCCTCCGGGAGAGCACGGCGCCACGGACACCGTTTACCGGACGGCGTCCCGGAATTCCTGTCGAACTGAAGTCTCGTGCGTCGAACATCGACCGTTCGTCCATCGGGTTTTGAACCCAGGTTAAGTAACCGGTCGAGCGATCCGATATCAGCCCAGACAGCACAGCGAGCTCATGTCCCCCGTTCGGCGATCAGCCTCGTCCGGGCGTCGGGAAGGGCAAATGCCAGGAGGACCTAGCAACATGTTTACAAAGATCCGCAACCGAGTAGAGAGCGACGAGGGCTTCACCCTTATCGAACTTCTAGTCGTGATCCTGATCATCGGCATCCTTGCCGCGATCGCGATCCCCTCGTTCCTTAACCAGCGCGTAAAGGGCCAGGATGCCTGCGCCAAGTCGATGGCGCGCACAATGCAAACCGCGATGGAGACCTACTACCTCGACACCGAGACGTACGCGAGTGCAACTACGACTCTTCTCAACCAGATTGAGAATCAGGTCCCGACCGGTGGCGCATGTGGTTCTACCACCGCGGTCACCGTCGGCGTCGCCGGTGCCGGTGCGTGTGCTTCGGCCGCCCCGGGTGCCGACAACTACTGCGTCGGCGTCACGTCGTCGAGTACCAACTCGTTCCAGATCAACCGGTCAGCGGCCGGAGTGATCTCGCGAACGTGCGTCGTGCCGGGTGGTAATAACCGCGGCGGCTGCATGGTCGGCAATACGTGGTAGCCGCGTTTGCGCGATAGGCGATCGCCGATGCCGGATAAAGGCATCAGATCTGAAGGCGATCAGTAGATTTGAAGAGCGGGCCTTACGGCCCGCTCTTCAACTTGAAAGCCGGAAATCAAGGGGTAGGAGAGCGCAGTTCCCTTTGAGGGGATGGTGGTTTCAACCAGTAGCCGAGGGATTAATTCGATGAGCGGCTCAAGCGGCGCGGTTGTTCAGCCGGTCGATCGGCTTTGATTGACGAGCATATGAACGTCTCCGACACCCAGGAAGCTTTGATTGTCGCCATCTCGGCTGGTGCATTCGGGCTGATTCTTGGCAGCTTTCTAAACGTCGTCGCGCACCGCGTTCCTCGCGGCGGAGTCCCTTGGACACCGAGCCGGTCGCACTGTCCTCACTGCGATGCCGAGATCAGGCCTCGTGACAACGTCCCGATCGTCTCCTGGCTGTTGCTGCGCGGCACGTGCAGAAACTGCGGTGAGCCGGTGTCGTGGCGATACCCGTTCTTTGAAGCCCTCACTGCTGTGCTGTTCGCGGCTGTCGGTGCATACGATGGCCTGTCGCCCGAGCTCCTGCCGGACCTTCTGTTCGTCGCGACACTGGTTACCGTCACGAACACGGACATCGACCTGCGCATCGTGCCCAACAAAGTTCTTGTCGTCTCGTTTCTTGCCGGAGTGGTGGCACAGGTTGTCGCGCGCCCGGATCAGTGGCAGAATTGGACGATCTCTGCTGCCGTTGCGTTTACGGCCATGTTCCTGGTTGTTCTGGCGTATCCGCGTGGCATGGGCATGGGCGACGCCAAGCTCGCCGGAGTGATGGGTCTTTACCTTGGAAGGGCAGTGGCGCCGGCGCTGCTGCTCGCGTTCTTCATCGGAACCTTGGTCGGCCTGATCGTGATGGCGCGCAAAGGGGTCGCGGCCGGCCGAAAGACGGCAGTGCCGTTCGTGCCGTTTCTTGCGGCCGGTGGCATATTCGGACTGTTTTTCGGTGAATCTGTTGTCAGTTGGTATCTGGAGACATTCGCCGGTAACTAAACCGGTTTCCACACGACGGCGCGCGGACGTTTGAGCGACCGGTCAAGACCTTAAAGACGGGGCTTTAGCCGATGCCCAAAATTCGGACGTTTGTTCGAGTGGAAACGGTCGGGGGGTCAAGTGGCTGGTGACTAAAACCGATATTGATCGCGATGGTAACGCTCGTCGCGAGATATCGGCATGCCGTACGAACCGGTCAGGAAGGCTGGGCGTTGATGGACGCCATTTGGTCTTCGGTGGTGGTCGTACTCGCGTTTATCGGTACGTTTCTCGCGATCGACGCGAGCACGAAGACAGCCAATCGCGACTCTCGTCGAACCGCGGCGTACGACATCGCTCAGACTGAACTTGACCGGCTTCGCAAGACGGGCGACACGAATCTTCCGACGCTTCTTGGGCAGGACAATACTTCCACGCCGCCGAGCAGCCCGAACCGAACCGTAGTTGTCGACGGGGTGACCTATTCGATTTGGAACCGGGCCTACTACGTGCAAGGCATCGGTCCGAATACAACGGATGCTTGTGGCGTTTCGATCGCCGGCGCCGGGTCCACCGCCGCTCAGTACATCTATTTGAAAACGACCGTAACGTGGCCTGGATCGGAGGGTTCGACCGGGGCAACCGGCGGAGGCCGGCCCAAGGCCGCGGTCCTCGACACGTACTTCGCGCCGGAAGGTGGAGATCTACAGAGCAACACCGGAACGTTGCGCATATTTCTTGCGCGCATCGATACGACGCCGGTCGGCGGCCGCACGGTCAACCTCTACAAAATGCCGGCCAACACGCTGGTCACCGCGAAAACCACAAACGTAAACGGCTGTGTTCTGTTTACGGGTCTGGCTCGCTCCGACTACGAAATCCGCATCCCCGCGACGGCTGAATATGACCTCTTCATGACCACTAATCCAATTACGATCCCGCTCAAGTTGCCGGCCCGCGCGACGATCTCGCGCGTAATCAAGATCGACTATCCGGTGACCGTGGATCCAGTATTCGTGACGAAGACTTCCTCCGGCGGAGCGGATGTCACCTTAAATGCCGCCGACGGTTCGTCAAGCAGTCTTGTCGGACCGTGGATCGCCGCCGCAAGCGAATTCAACCGTGCCTCCGGCACGGAATACATCTCCACCGGATACGGGTTCATGCCGCACACGAACTCGTCGATCACGAAAAAGATGTTCCCGCAGACAACCGGTTACGGGGCGTTCGCCGGACCATGCGACGTAAACGATCCGGGTTCCGCGAATCGAACGATCATCCCCAGTCCGACCAGCGATCCGACGTGGGCTCCCAACACCACGTACACCGGCGCACGGACGCTGCGTCTGCCGAACTTCCGGATACAGCTGACGAGCCCCACGTCTACCGCAGGTACCGGGAAGATTCAGGTAAAGCTGAAAGACAAGCCGACCGGCGGCACGGGAGTGGTCAACTGTGGCCCGCGCGCGTCGCTTCAGAACACCTGGATAAAACTGCCGGGCGTCGTGGACGCAAGCGGGTGGCTGACCGCGCAGGCCTACGCGCTTCCGGTAGGCGAATACGAGATCTGCGCCAGGCAGCAGGGCACCGGCACGGGCTGGGGCTCTACCACCACAAAATACCTGCCCCTGGTCAACCAGGACAACAATAACTATCCAAACCCGACCACGGTCACGATGAATGTGCGCGACAGTGGCACTTCGACGGCCTGTGGCAACAGCTCGATCTGGTGACAATGCGACGCCTACGTGATCAGAGTGGCTTCTCGCTGATGGAACTGCTGGTTGCCGACCTGGTCGGGGGCTTCGTTATCACCGCGGCCATCACGATGCTGGTCGTCGCCTTCAATTCTTCCAACCGCGTTAACGACCGTGTGAATGCCACGCAGACCGGACGTACGGCGATGGAGTCGATCAGGCAGCGCGTGCGCTCGCAGACTTGCCTCTTCCCGCTTGAATACAAGGTCAACGGCAGCACGACGACGACCGGGGCTCAGGCGTCGATCATTCACGCGGACACGGAAAAGATGGTGTTTTTCGGAGATGTCGGGTCGGCTGATCCGACGACTCCGGCAACGGGTTCCGTTGGTTTTCATCCACAGCTTCGTTATCTGTACTTGGTGACCGACGCCACGGGTCGCCGGGGGACGCTGGTGGACGGCTGGCGCACGGCAACCAATACATCCACGCCGTTCAATTTTTCGATCACGCCGGCTTCCAGCCTCGAATCGCTGGCCGCTCCGAGCACGATGGCCTTGGTGCCGCCGGCACGCAGACGGGCGATCGCCGGTGGTATCGGCAACATGGTCGCCGAGACCGCTCCGGTTGGCGCGACTGCGCCGACCGTACCGCTGTTTCGTTATTACGACGCCGCCGATGTTCAGATCGGTGAGAGTGCGGCGCTTGGCGCGGTGCCCACAAGTGAGCTTGGAGAAATCACGAAGATCGTTGTCGGCTTCAAGGTTTTCGGGCTCACGAAGAAAGACCAGGCGGGCGGGAGCACGAACCCGGTCGACCGACGCACGGCAACTTTCAAAGACGAGATTTACCTTCGCACGATCGCAGACCGCTGCCAGTAATGGCGCATGGAGGCAAGAGCATGATCACTCACATCAAGAACTTCATCGGGCGCGCACGGCGCGGCGCCTCCTCGGAAAGCGGATTCTCGATGCTGCCGGCGATGACGGCCGTGTTCGTGGGCAGCTTGATTTCGATGGGTGCGTGGACGGCCGCGCACGGCGATCTCAATCTACAGCAGCAGGACCGTTACTCGAAGCGCGCTTATGCGGCGGCACAGTCTGGAATGACCGACTACGTTCAGCATCTTTCAACCGACTCAAGCTATTGGTCGTACTGCGACAACCCGCCTAACGGCGGCGACCCCGGATCGGTCAACGACACGGATATCGGCTCGGGGCTGCATCCCAAGCGACGTTGGCTTCCTGCCTCCTCTGACGAGTCACTGGCGTATCAATACACGATCGATCTGTTGCCGGTCAGCGGACGACTTTCTTGCAAGAGTTCCTCCAACCGCACGGATACGATGATCGACCAGAGCACCGGAACATTCCGTGTGCGCGTGACCGGGCGCTCTGGGCAGACGATTCCGAACACGGCAACGATTAATCCCAACCCGGCGAATCCGGGTAGCTTCGTAGCCAAGACGGCCGCGTCGATCGAACAGTGGCGGCAATTGCGTTGGAAGCGCCGTTCGATCGTGATCGATTTCCGCCGTCGTGGATTCCTTGACTTTGCCTACCTCACCGACCAGGAGGGCATGGATCCTACGCTTCAGTCCGACCCCGCGTGGGCGGGGGCGAACTGCAACGTCCATTACCGCGATGGCCGAAGTTACTGGAATGGTCAGAGCGGTCGAAAGGAATGTTCGGAAATTCAGTTCGGCTCCTCCGACTGGATCAAGGGGCCGTTTCACACCAATGATTCGATTAACGCGGTCAGCGGTGCAAAATTCGGGAACCCCGGCAAGAGCGACCGTATTGAGATCTCCGCCGACACCTGCCCTGTGCGAAACCAGTACCACAGCGGTTGCGGCAGCAACTTGGCCACGTATTACGGCACGGTCGTGACGGGGGCCAACGCGCCCGAACTGACGTTGCCCGAGGCGAACGAGGATCTCGCCATCTTCGGCGAGCCGGCCAATGGAGGCTATACCTATTACGGCGCCACGAAGATCATTCTCAAATCCAACGTGATGGATGTCTACAACAACGGTTCCTGGACCTACAACGTCACATATCCGACCAGCGGCGTCATCTACGTAGCGAAAAAGGTCGGATGCACCAGCTTTGACGCCAACAACAATTACCACTTCCCGGTCAACTGCGGCAGCGTGGAGATTGAAGGCACATACAACATTCCGCTGACTATTGCGGCGGAAAACGACATCGTTGTCACGGATGATGTGATCGCTGCGGCATCGTCGCCTGACGCGGTGATGGGTCTGATCGCGAACGAGTTCGTTCGCGTGCGTCACTACATCAGTGGCGACAGCGCCGGCAACATTACCAATACCACCAGTTGCACGAACTCCGGCTCTAAGCGAGTCAACGAGATCGATGCGGCGATTCTGGCGCTACAGCATTCATTTACCGTCGACAACTACCGCTGCGGCAGTGGCTTGGGAACACTCACGATCAAGGGCGGTCTGACACAGAAGTATCGCGGCGCGGTCGGTACTTCAGGCGGTAACACCGGATACCTGAAGGATTACCAGTACGACTACCGCCTGCGCTATTTGACTCCGCCGTACTTCCTGACGCCGTCGTTGTCGGGATGGCGCATCAGTCGCTATCGCGAGCAGACGCCGCCGTGTTCGTGTACCGGGGGGTAGTCGATCCACCCGTCACGGTGCCGGCCGGCAGGGGCGGAATCGTGCGCGACCACGCGAACTTGTAAAGCCCCGAGGCGCCCCCGCCGATAGTGAATTAGGCCGTTCGTCCAGCGAACGGTAAAGGCGGACTCCGCAATTCGACCGTCAAAAGTATGCAGCTCAAGCTCTCGAACAAAAAGTCACCGGACGGCGCTTCTGACAGCGCCCCGATTACGCCGGAGAAATACAACGGCAAGCGCGCGGCCGAAGGCCTTGTAGGTCTTGACGTGTCGGCTACCGGGATGGCGGCCGCACGCGTGCTCGACGGGCGCGTTAGAACAGCTTCGATCACGGGTCTGGCCCCGGAGATCATCACAGACGGTGAGGTCGCAGATCCGGCCGCGTTGGGCAGGGCGATCTCGGAGTTCTTTGAGGCAAATGGAATGCCGAAGAAGGTCCGGATGGGCGTGGCGAGTCCACGGGTTGTGATCCGCACCATCGAGCTTCCACCAATCGAGGATCGCAAGCAACTTGACGCCGCTGTGCGTTTTCAGGCCGCGGAACACATTCCGATGCCGCTCGATGAGGCCGTGATCGACCATCAGGTCGTGCGCGTGATCGATTCGCCGGAAGGACAGAAGCTTCAGGTACTGCTTGTTGCGGCCAGTCGTGGTTTGGTAGACAGCATCTCCGAATCCGCTCGCCGCGGTGGGATCAAGCTGCAGGGTATTGACCTCTCGGCCTTCGCCCTTATTCGCGTGCATTATCCCGGGTCTCTGACAGAGAACGAGACGCTGGCGTACGTGCATTTCGGCGACATGGTCAATGTGACGCTTGCCGAAGGACAGATCTGCAAATTCACGCGTGCAACGGCGAACGGGTATGAGGCGATGCTGGCGAGACTACGCGAGCGCGTCAATCTCACGCACGAACACGCGCAAATGTGGGCCGACTACGTGGGTCTGACCGCGCCGATCCAGAGCCTTCAGGGCGAACCGGACATTATTCAGGCGACGCGAGAAGAGCTGGCGGCAGCGGTGGACCAGCTCAGCAACGACGTTACGGCAGCGATCGACTTTCACACCGCCCAGGAAACCACGGCCTATGTGTCGAGGATTCTATTTTCCGGACCGGGCAGTTCGATCCCGGGGATCGCGGAGAGTCTCGCGGCGCGCACCGGGCTGGCGGTCGAAATTCCCGCCCCGCTCGGCGCGCTGGACGTAGGTGGCATCCAGGACTCCGGAATTGACGAGCGCCGGCTCACGCTCGCTGCGGGTCTCGCGCTGGAGCAGGTCGCGGCGCTATGAGACCGGTCAATCTACTGCCGGAGGAACTTCGCTCTCGCGCGGCCGGCGAGGGGGACCCTCGCGTAGCATACGGAGTCGTCGGTGGACTGGGCTTGCTGCTCGTGATGGTGTTGCTCGCGATCTTCCAGTCAAACAAGGCCACTCGCCTACAGGACGAAACCGCCGCACTGCAGGCGGAGGCAACTCGTTATCAATCCCAGGCCAAGCCGGTGCAATCGTTCAACGATTTCGCGGACGTAGTCCAGAAGCGCACGCTGCTTGTGGGCGGTTTATCCGAAAGCCGGTTTCCGTGGGATAGCGCGATGCGCAATCTTTCGCGCTCGATGCCCGAGGATGTGACGCTCGACAAGATCGATGCGACGACGGCTGGCACGGCCGAGGGCACTGAGAACGCGAACGCCGCGGCAATGGACCTAACCGGATGTGCTTCTAGCTGGGTCGGTCTATCGCGCTTCATGGTGCGCATGCGCAACATGCCGGGCGTCAAAGACGTGACCGGCAGCCAGAGCGACAACAGTGGCAGCGACAACAGCGGGAGCGATAGTGGAGGCAGCGACAGCGGAAGTGGCGGCGACAACCCCGAACGTATCGCCAATTGCGGGATCGCACCCGTCAAATTCACACTCAAGGTCGTTTACGAACCTCAGCTTGTGAACCTCGTGGATCTACCCAAGGTTTCAAGCGCACAGGCCGCCGGCGCTCCGGGCGCGACCGCAGGCACGCCGGCTCCCGCTTCTGCGACAACTTCGACCGGAGCGGGGGGCTGAGCGATGGGTATGACCGATCGCGATCGCAAGCTACTCGCAATTGTCGGCGTGGCGGTGATTCTGGGCGGGTACTGGTTCTTGGTGCTTGGGAAGAAACGTGGCGCCGTGGCCGAGGCGGAGCAGTCGAAGGCGGCGGCCCAGCAGGCGCTCGACACCGCGAAGACATCGGCGGCGGCCGGACAGCGGGAAAAGAAGCGTTATCCGGTCAGCTACTCACGTGTCGTCAAACTAGGAAAGGCGATTCCGGAGGATGCTGATTACGCGAGTCTCGTCGTTCAGGTGAGCGACATCGCCGATGAATCCGGCGTGCGGTTTGAGAGTCTCACGAGCACGGAGGGCACTTCAGGTGGCGGCGCTACCGGCACCACCGGCATCGTGACTACGTGCGGTGAGAGCGGCGGAGCCAGTTCGGCCACCGCGGCTCCTCCAGCGGGCGCGACCGGATCGACCGGTGCAACAGATGCGAATTCGGCCGTTGGCCAAACCGTCAATAATGCCCGCGCGGGAGCGGCCAATGCCGAAGCGGGGGCGAGTGCGGCAGCCGGAGCCGGTGAGCAGGATCAACAGCAGGCCTGCTCCGCGGCGCCGACGTTGACCGATCTTGCGGCAGTTCAATCCGGGTTGCTCGTACACACGTACTCGTTCAAATTCAAAGGCAGCTTCTTCCGACTTCACGACGTGATGCACCGAGTGCTCGGAATGGTGCGAGTCAACAACGGCAGGGTCAAAGTCACCGGACGCCTGTTGCAGATCAACAAATTGAGCTTTGACACCACGACCTTCCCCGACCTTGCCGCCGAGATCACGATGACCGGCTACACGCTTCCGGCGGCGACGAGCGAAACCGCGGGCGCGTCCGCCGGGGGACCGGCCGGATCGCCGGCGCCTACGGCGGCGCCCGGAGCCACTCCAGCCGCGGGATCGCAGTAGCGACAAACGGAGCAGGTGACAAATCATGGCTGATAACAAAAACGACGTCGAGAAGCTAAAGCGTCAGGCCTCCGATCTGGTCGCCGAACTGCAGGCGCGAAAGCTGTTTATTCCGGCCGTTGCGCTTTTAGTGGCGATCGTCGCCGCGATGATTGTTTTGCCGCAGTCGCCCGCCCCGCCGCCGCCGGTACAGGCCGCCCCAGCGGCGAGTACGGCCGATAAGCCGATCAACGTAAAACAGGTCGCAAACCTAACGCTGGTGAGTGCGACGCCACTTACATACGTTCCCCAGACCTTCAGCGAGGAGAACCCGTTTTCGGTTTCATCCGACGTCAACTGCCGCATGACGAAGTCTTCGAAGCCGCGGGAGTTCGAGTGTGTCATCGGGGCGACGGTCGCGGTTTTCAAATGCCTCGAGTCTGACGACTTCGCGATGTGTAAAGACAGCGGTTCGTCTGGAAGCACCGGTGCGTCCGGGGGCGGTGGCGGTACCGGTACTTCCGGCGGCGGCGATTCACCGAACAAAAAGAAGAAGTCCAAGAGCACTTACTACGTAGTCGACGTGGACTTCGACGGCGATACGAAGAAGAGCGTCGAAGCGGGCGAAGAGCTGCCATCTTCCGGCACGCCGGTGGTCTACTACGCGGGACCCAACAGCTCTGGCAGCAAGGCGATCTTCGTACTGGCCGACGGCGTGTCGATCCAGGGCGCAGACGCTGATCCGGACCTGGGCACGTTTGAGATTTCGGCGGGCGACGAAGTGGTGCTGACCACGTCCGACGGCGTGATCCACCAGATGCAGCTTTCGAAGATCCGCAAGGTGACGAAGTGAAGACGCCACGGCGCAAAACAGGTTCGCCACCACGCGCCGATTCAAAGTCCGACCACGGCCGCGCTCATCGAGCGCGGCCATCGCGCGTAGAGCCGTCCACTTTCGCATGGGTAGAACCGCTCGACGAGCTCGAACCCGTGGTGGTCGAAAAAATCGTCGAAAAGATCGTTGAAAAACAAGTCGTCGTGGAAAAGCCGGTCATCATCGAGAAACCGACCGCCCCGACGAAGAGCGCGCGCGTGCGCTTCAAGGACGCAAAAGCGGCTTCGAAGGCCGGCGACACCGAAGGCAAGACCGTGATCATCGGTCGAGGCCCCTCCTTCACCGAGCGAATGGTACGAGTGGCGCCGAACCCGAAACCGGTGCTGGCCGGTGCCTGCGCCCTGATCGTTGCGCTTGCGGGAGTGGCGCTTGTATCGCCAAACGGTGAACGCGCAACCGCGGCGCGCTCGACTTCTCCGCTTGGCGTTGCGGAGCAGCCGTCGGGCACGCAGCCGGCAACGATCGGACTGGACGGAGTCGCGGACGCAAACGTGAAAGGTGATTCTCGCGACCCGTTCGCTGCTAAAAACTTCAAACCGAAGCCCGTCGCGAAGTCGAAGACCGGCAACAAGAAAACCGGCGACAAAGGCGAGAACGGGCAGGATCGAGCGAAGGGCGGCCGCAGGGCCACGACGCCCGCCACGGCCAAGCCATCATTATTTGCCGCGGGTTTCGTGACGTATTCCTCCTACACGCCTTGGACGAAGATCCGGCGCCGATCGGGAGGCTGGGTGCAGTTTGGCGGCAAACCGACGGTGAAGGTCGTGGCAGTCAGTGAAAACCTCGTCGAGCTCTTTGTGGTGACCGATGTCGAAGTTCTGCTCGACAAGAGTCGGGGCGTCAGCTACAGCAATCCACTCCGAGTAGCGAAAGTGAAACCGGGCGGCGTGGTGCGTTTCGCGGACTATCGCGATATTCAGGGCGAGGACGTGGAGTACACGATCCGCTTCAGTGGCGCCCTTCCCGTGAATATCTCTCCGGCCGCGTAGCCGACAGGCGCGTTTTAGCCGGATTTCGCCGTTTGGGCCATGATCTAGGCTTGCCGGCGATGCACTTACGCTTCACGACAGCCGGAGAATCTCACGGCCCCGGGCTTGTGGCCGTGATTGAAGGCGTTCCCGCGGGACTTCGTCTTTTGCCGGAAGATCTTGACGTCGATCTTGCGCGGCGGCAGCTCGGCCATGGCCGCGGCGGTCGCATGAAGATCGAGACAGACACCGCAACGGTTATCTCGGGCATTCGCCACGGCGTCACGCTGGGCAGCCCGATCGCGTTATCGATCGCAAATCGCGATTACGCCAACTGGGAAGAGCGCATGAATCCGTGGCCGGTCGAGGCCGAAATTGACGCGGTGCACCTGCCTCGTCCCGGTCACGCCGATCTTGCGGGCGTGCAGAAGTTTGGCCATGACGACGTACGCAACGTGCTTGAGCGAGCGAGCGCGCGGGAGACGACCGCGCGAGTGGCGGTTGGGGCCGTGGCGCGAGCATTTCTGCGCGAGCTCGGCGTGGAGGTGCGCAGTCACGTGACGCGCATCGGCGCCGTCGACTCGCCGCCTCGCGACCGACCACTCAGGCTTGCCGATTTCGATGGCGTGGACCAGTCGCCGGTGCGCTGTCTGGACAAGGACGCCGAGCGCGCGATGATTCGCGAGATCGACGAGCAGCGCAAGGCCAACGAATCGCTCGGCGGGATTTTCGAGGTTCTGGTGTTTGGCGCCATTCCCGGGCTTGGCAGCTACACCACCTGGGACGGCCGCATCGAGGGCCGTCTGGCACAGGCGATTTGTTCGATCCAGGCGATCAAAGGCGTCGGCTTCGGCGATGGCTTCGATCTCACCGGGATCCCCGGGTCGCAGGCGCACGACGAAATGTTTCCCGGCGGCGGCGAGTGGGGCTTTCATCGCACCAGCAACCATGCGGGCGGCATCGAGGGCGGCATGACCAATGGCGAGACCGTTGTGATCAAGGGTGCGATGAAGCCGCTGCCCACGCTGACCAAGCCGCTTCAAAGCGTTGACATTGCCACCGGTGAAGCCGTTCAGGCTCTGCGCGAGCGCACCGATTCATGCACCGTGCCGGCCGCCGGAGTGGTGGCGGAGGCGATGGCCGCGCTGGTCTTCGCCGACGCGTATCTGGAGAAGTTCGGCGGTGACAACGTGGCCGACACGCAAGCCTCGGTGGCCGCGTATCGCGCGCGCATCGCGAAGCCGGCGGATACGGAGGCCTGATGCGCCACCTCGTCTTGACCGGCTTCATGGGCGCCGGCAAGTCGAGCGCCGCGACCCAGCTGGGCAAAATGCTCGGCCGACCGGTCGTGGACACTGACCGCCTGCTCGAACGCCGGCTCAAGTCGCCGATTCATAAATACTTCGACAAGCACGGCGAGCCGGCGTTCCGCGAGCACGAACGCGCGCTGGTCGCCGAGGTGCTGGCGTCGCGCGAACCGGCGGTGATCGCGCTCGGCGGTGGAGCATTGCAGTCGGGTAAAACGCGAAAGCAGTTGGCCAAACACTTGGTCGTGTACCTGGAACTTTCCTCGGAGGCGGCATGGCGGCGGGTGAAGAGTTCGAAACGCCCGCTCGCGCGCGACGAGACGGCGTTTCATGCGCTGTTGGCGAAACGGCGCGCGCACTACGAGGACACCGCCGACGCGATCATCGACAACGCGCCGCGCGGCAATGTGCGCCAAGCCGCACCGTGGCTGGGCGAGATGCTTGAGCGCGAGCCCGGCGAGCGGCTGATCTGGGCAAACGGCAAAGGCTGGTCGTATCCGGCGATCTTCTCGCCCGGAGTGCTGGCGCGACGAGACCTCTGGGCCGCCGGCGATAACGGCGTCACCGTGAGCGACCGCAATCTCGCGAAGCTCAATTCCTGGCTGAAGGACGGCATCGTTGTGCCGCCCGGCGAGAACTCAAAAACGCTCGCGCGGGTGGAAGAGATTTGTGAGCAGTTGGCCGAGCGCGAGTTTGAACGCGGCAGGCAGCTGGTTGCCGTCGGCGGCGGCGTAGTCGGAGATCTCGCCGGATTCTGTGCCGCGGTCTACCAGCGAGGAACGCCGTTCGTGCAGGTACCCACGTCTTTGGTGGCGCAGGTCGACAGCGCATATGGCGGTAAAACCGGCGTCGACCTTCCGGCGGCGAAAAACTACGTCGGCGCCTATCATCAGCCCGAGGCCGTGCTTGTAGACACCAATGCGCTGGCGAGTCTGCCGCGCGGCGAACTTGTGTCGGGCTACGCCGAGGTAGTCAAAACGGCGTTGATCGCCGGTGGTCGCCTCTGGCGGCGCGTCAGTGACGGGGTGGACCTTAAACAGGCGTTCGATCCGTGGATCGTCTTTGAATGCGCCCGCACAAAGCTGCGAGTCGTCGCTGCGGATGAACGCGACGCGAACCTGCGGCAGATCCTCAACCTCGGTCACACGATTGGACACGCGATCGAGACGGCGGCCGGCTACGGCACGCTACGTCACGGCGAGGCCGTCAGCATCGGGCTGAACGGAGCGATGAAGCTTTCGGGCGACGAGGGACTCCGCAAACAGGTGATCGCGCTCTGCCGGCAAGCCGGTCTGCCGGTCACGGTTAAAGGTCTGGACGTCGAGGACGTGCTGGCGCATATTCGGCTCGACAAGAAGCGCAAGGGCGACAATGTGCCGTTTGTTCTGGTGGAACGGCCCGGCGCCGTTACACCGGGCCACGCGGTGCCGGACGCCGACGTACGATTGGCCGTCAAGGAGCTGATCAAGTGAGGGCGACCGGTTGAGAAAGCGCATCGAGATTCTGCACGGTGTGAACCTGAACATGCTGGGGTACAGACCCAGCGAGCATTACGGCACGTTCACGCTTTCGGAGCTTGAATACGCGATCGAGGAATACGCGCGTGAGCTCGATCTGGAAGTGACGTTCTTCCAGACCAACCACGAGGGCGAGTTCGTGGAGCGGCTCCACCGCGCGCGCGACGCGGCCGACGGGCTGATTCTCAATCCAGGCGCCTGGACGCACTACAGCCGCGCGATCGGCGATGCGCTGGAAGTCGCGGCGCTGCCGGCCGTGGAGGTGCACATCTCCGATTTGGCCCAACGCGAAGATTGGCGGCAGATCTCCGTGATTCGCGACCGGTGTTTCACGACGATCTCCGGGCGCGGGCGCGAGGGCTATCGCGACGCGCTGCTGGCGTTGCGTGATCGACTCACCGCCGCCGGACCGTCCGGAGAGCAGGCTTGAGCGGCGCGCCGGGGCCGCGGCTGAAGCGACTGCGCGAGCTGATCGCCGAGCGTGAGTTGGACGCGCTGCTGGTTGGGAATCTCGTCAATGTCCGGTACCTGTCGGGTTTTTCCGGCACCAACGGCGTGCTGCTGGTTGATTTGGACAACGCCGTCCTACTGACGGACTTTCGCTACACCGAACAGGCCGCCGAGCAGGCGCCCG
This sequence comes from Actinomycetota bacterium, assembly GCA_016213645.1. Taxonomy (GTDB): domain Bacteria; phylum Actinomycetota; class Thermoleophilia; order Solirubrobacterales; family JACPNS01; genus JACPNS01. The sequence goes on along the minus strand of JACQZY010000006.1, from coordinate 35,942 downwards.
AGTGCGAGGTGCTCGACGGCAAGAACTCCCCGCGCGAGGCGTTGGCGGAGCGTATGCCCACGTCGGGACGCATCGGGTTTGACGACGCCGACATGCGTGTGCAGGCGCACGCCGCATGGCTTGAGGCGCTTCCGGACGGGGCGGAAATGGTGGCTTCGGCCGGCCTGGTGGAATGCCTACGGGAGGTCAAGGACGCCGATGAGATCGCAGCGATCGAACGCGCCGCCGCGATCACCGACGAGATCTACGCAACGCTTGCCAATGAAGGCCTGATCGGCCGTCGCGAGTGCGACCTCGCTTGGCGGATCGAGGTTTTGGCTCGGGAGTTCGGTGCAGAGAAACTTTCGTTTCCGCCGATCGTGGCCGCCGGTTCCCACGGCGCTCTGCCGCATGCCGAACCACGTACCCGAGCCGTCGAATCCGGTGAACTGGTGGTGCTGGATCTTGGCGTGATCGCGGACGGCTACTGCTCGGACGCGACCCGCACGTTCGCGGCCGGAGAGCCGGCCGCGCGCGCGAGAGAGGTGTACGAGCTGGTGCTTCGCGCACAGGAAACGGCGCTTGCGGCGGTTCGCCCCGAGCAGTCGTGCAGCGCGGGGGACGCGGCCGCGAGAGAGGTGATCGAGACTGCGGGTCACGGCGAACGCTTCGGGCACAGCACCGGCCACGGAGTGGGACTTGAGGTCCACGAACTGCCCACTCTGTCGTCGCGCAGTGAGGCGCGGCTTCGTGCGGGAAATGTCGTGACCGTGGAGCCGGGCATATACCTCCCCGGTGAGCTGGGGGTACGGATCGAGGATCTGGTCGTGGTCGAACAAGGCGGCGGCCGGATTCTCAGCAATTTCACGAAGGATCTGACGACCGTGGACTGAGGCTCCGGTGGCGACGGCGGGCTTCACTAATCTCGGCATGTGGCCGCTTACATAGATAGATCGCCAGGCGCCGAGAGCTAGGGGGACTTCGTGTCGGGACCTGTCGCGCACGCGGGCCATTGGCTGGCCGGAATGCTTTACCTGACACCGCTGATTCTGCTCGCTGCGGCCGTGCTTTGGCAGCGTGTGCGCAATCGCTCACGCGGTTGAGGGGCTGTAGGCTTGATCGGTCCGCACGCCTAATCGAGGAAGAGTTTCGAAGCAAACACATGATCAGCACCAATCAGTTCAAGAACGGCAATCACATCGAGGTCGACGGCACCGTCTTCAAGATCATCGAGTTTCAGCACGTCAAGCCCGGCAAAGGCGGCGCGTTCGTACGCACCAAACTCAAGCGCACGTCCGATGGAAACGTGATCGACAAAACCTTCCGCGCGGGCGAGAAGTTCCGCGCCGTGCGCACTGAAGTCAAGAAGATGCAGTTCCTTTACAGCGACGGCGGAGACGCGCACTTCATGGACAACGAGACCTTTGACCAGCTGGCCGTGCCGATGGCGAAGATCGAAGACGATCTCGGCTACGTGCAGCCCAACACCGAAGTCGAGGCGCTGTATATCGACAGCGAATTCAGCGGCCTGCAGTTGTCGGCGTCCGTGGAGCTTGCGATCACCGAGACGGAGCCCGGCGTAAAGGGCGATACGGTCAGCGGCGGCGGTAACAAGCAGGCCGTGCTGGAGACCGGCAAGACAATTATGGTGCCGCTGTTTCTGAACGTCGGCGATCGTGTGAAGATCGACACCCGCAGCGGCGAGTACATGTCGCGTGCGTAGGTCCGACCAGCGGCGGCTTGCGGTATTCGCGCTGTATCAGCACGATCTCACCGGCCGCGAACTGGAATCGCTGTTCGAGCGGGAGGCGACGGAATTCACGCGGAATTTGGCGGCGGAAACGCTGGCCGAACGTGATCGCATCGACAACGTGATTCGCGAATACGCGCGCGACTGGCCGCTTGAGCGGATCGCGCCGCTGGAACGCAACATCCTGCGACTGGCCATTCACGAGATGCAGAGCGGGGGCGACGTGCCCGCCGAAGTGGCCGTAGACGAAGCCGTCGAACTCGCTAAGCAATATTGCGGAGCCGACGCGCCGAAGTTCATCAACGGTATCCTGGGCGCGATCATGCGGCAAGCGAACGGAGTTTCTGAGGCATGAACGACGACCCCGTCGAAATCATCGATCGTGACGGCGATCACGCAGAAACCCAGGTTTCGGCGCCCGGCGAAGCCGCGGGTCCGCTGGCCGAACTCGAGTCGCTGATCGGCGAGCTGAAAAGCCAGGTCGGCGCGCTGCGGGAAAACGAGCTTGACGCCGCCGCACTTGAGCTGCGGCTTCGTGAACTGAACGATCTCGCCACCCGCGCGGCCTCTGTGCTGGACGCCTCGACTCGGTGAGCGCGAGGCGGCCGGTGCGGTGAGCGAGTCGGCGGGCGGCATTGTGAGCGATCGGTCTTCGGAGTCGGTACAGGCCGGATTTCCCGAAGGCAAGCGGCTGGTCGTGGACGCCTATTTGGAACGGCTCGAGTTTTCGCGGGGCGAACCAGTCGACGGGGTGACCGAGGCGATGCGCTATTCGCTGCTTGCAGGCGGCAAACGCGTGCGGCCCGTGCTCGCGTTGTGCACCGCCGAAGCCTTGGGACACGACCCGGGAGCGGTGATGCCGTTCGCGGCGGCGCTGGAACTGATCCACACTTACAGTCTGATCCACGACGACCTACCGGCGATGGACGACGACGAACTGCGCCGCGGCAAGCCCACCTGTCACGTGAAGTTCGGCGAGAACGTGGCGATCCTCGCGGGGGACGCGCTGTTTGCGGAAGCTCTGCGTCTGGTTACGTCGCGGCAGCAGGGCGATCCGGCCGACGTGATCGCGGCGCTCGACGAGTTGCTGCTGGCCACCGGGGCGTCGGGAATGGTCGGTGGTCAGTTCATCGACATCGCCGGCGAGGTAAAAACCGCCGACCAGTTGACCGATATGCACCGCCTGAAGACCGGCCGTCTGATTGTGGCTTCGGTGCGCGGCGCCGCACTCGCGCTGGGGGCGCCGGTCGACACGGTTGAGAAACTGACGATATTTACCGCGGAATTGGGAATGCTTTTTCAGATAATCGACGATATCCTTGACGTCACCGGCTCGGACGCCGACCTCGGCAAACCAAGTGGCAGCGACGAGCGGCACGGTAAAGCGACATATGTGAGTACCTTCGGCCTCGGACGTGCAAGGGAACTTGCGAGCGAAAGTCACCGCCGCGTGAAAGAATCTTTTGCGGCTATTGATCTTCGTGGTGACGTCAGTGGCCTTCAGGCCGTCAGCGAATACATATACAGCCGAGACCGCTAGCCAAATGGCAAAGCAAACAGAGAACATCCCCCCAAGCCCGCTCCTGCCCTCGGTCAAGGGTCCTCAGGACCTGAAGGGCCGGACCGACGCGGAGCTGCAGCAGATCGCGCAGGAAGTGCGCGAGCAACTGATCGACACCGTCGGAGAGATCGGCGGTCACTTCGGCGCCAATCTCGGTGTATGTGAGCTTTCCGTGGCCCTGCACTCACTGCTTGAGTCGCCGAAGGACAAAGTGATCTGGGACGTGGGCCACCAGGCCTATCCGCACAAGATTCTTACCGGTCGCGGCGAGCAGCTGCACACGATCAGGAAGTACGGCGGACTCGCGCCCTTCTGCAATATCGAGGAGTCGGAGCACGACGCGGCCGGCGCCGGCCACGCGTCGACTTCGATCTCGTACGCGGTCGGTCTTAAGGAGGCAATGCGCCGCAAACACGGCGAGGACGGCAAGGTCGTAGCTGTAATCGGTGACGGTTCGATGACCGGAGGCGTCGCTTTCGAGGCGATCCATCACGCCGGCGGCATGGGCACGCCGATGGTCGTGATCCTCAACGACAACGGTATGTCGATATCACCGAACGTGGGCGCGCTTTCGCGTTCCTTCAACCGCGTTCGGCTGAATCCCAAGCTTTATCGCGCTCGCGACAATGCCGAGAAGGGCCTGACCAAGCTACCGGCCGGGATCGGCGCGGCGTTTGAGCGTCTCGGCCCTCAGGTCAAAGAATCGTTTAAGGCGTTTTGGGCTCCGGGGCTGTTCTGGGAGGAGCTCGACTTCGCTTACACCGGCGTGATCGACGGTCACGACGTTGCGGCGCTGCGCACGGCGATCGGCGAGGCGCTGGCGGCCGACCGGCCAGTTGTCGTGCATATCGCCACCGTCAAGGGCAAGGGCTTCGCCCCGGCCGAAGAAGGCGGGCTCGAAGGCATGGAACAGTGGCACGCGGTCAAGCCGAACGGGATCGTTGACCGCAAGCCCGCGATCGAAGTGCCCGTTACGACGCCCAACGGGGCCGCGAGGAAGAAGCTTCCACCGCAGTACACAAAGGTCTTCGGCGAGGCGATCGTGCGCGAGTGCCGCCGCGATGAGCGCGTCGCGGGCATCACCGCGGCGATGAACACCGGCACCGGGCTGTCGATCCTGCAAAAGGAGATGCCCGACCGCTACTTCGACGTCGGCATCGCCGAACAACACGCGGTGCTTTTGGCAGCCGGAATGGCGTTGCAGGGCATGAAACCCGTGGTGGCGATTTACTCGACATTTTTGCAGCGCGCCTACGACCAGATCGTGCACGACGTCTGTTTACAGAACCTCAACGTCGTATTCGCGCTTGACCGTGCCGGTCTGGTGGGCGACGACGGTCCTACGCATCATGGTTCGTTTGATGTTTCATACCTGCGTCATCTGCCGAACATCACGCTGATGGCGCCGCGCGACGAGGCGATGCTCGTGGACATGTTGCACACGGCACTGCTCCACGACGATGGTCCGGTGGCGATTCGCTACCCGCGCGGCAACGCCGTTGGTGTGCCGCTGCCCGAGCGCCCCGAGCGCGTCGACATCGGCGTCGGCGAGGTGTTGGCCAGGGGCGACGGATCGGTGGCTTTGCTCGGCTACGGGACCGGCGTCGGCGTGGCGATCCAGGCGGCCGCGCTGCTGGAAGTGCAGGGCATTGAGGCGACGGTCGCGGATGCTCGCTTCGCGAAGCCTTTGGACACGGAGCTCGTCAACGAACTCGCGGCCGGGCACCGTCTGCTTGTGACAGTGGAGGAAAACGCGCTCGCCGGTGGTTTTGGCGCGGGCGTGCTGGAGCATCTCGCTGACAGTGGTCTCGCGGTGCCGACGCTACGGATCGGTTTGCCCGACCGTTACGTCACGCACGGCTCGCCCGCACTGCTGCAAGAGGAAGTCGGATTCACCGGCGAATCGGTGGCGCGGCGCGTGGCGGACCGGCTCGGTAGCCGCTGGGGTGCCACCGCGCCCTAACGGCGATTCGAGACCGGTCAAAAGCGCATTCTTAAGCGCATTTTGACCAATGTGCGCCAAATCACACACGCGTCACACAAACGCGCCTACATTTACATCAGATACGGAAGTCGTCTCCAGCTTTTAGGAACCGGCATCCCGCGGAATCTCGACTCCCCCCCCCTTGTAGAGATCCCCGCAGAGACATAGCAGTATCCTCCCCAGAGCTAGACCCGGCCAAACGCCGGGTCTTCCTCTTTCTTGAGGGCTTTTTCGTCCGGCCGTCCGCGAGCGGTGAAAGTCGGCCTAAGATCGCGAGCATGTCCAAGCAACGAGTTGATCTCCTGCTCGTGGAGCGCGGCCACTTCGAGTCTCGCGCGAAGGCCGCCGCCGCGGTGCTGGCCGGCGACGTGATGCTCGAACGCGGCGGCCGCAGAATCGACAAACCCGGGCAGATGGTCGCCGGTGACGCGGTGTTTCGCCTGGCGCGTAGGGATCGGTACGTCTCGCGCGGTGGCATCAAGCTTGAAAATGCGCTGAACGCCTTTGCGGAGCTGGAGATCGCCGGCCACAAGGCGCTTGACGCGGGCGCTTCAACCGGGGGGTTTACGGATTGTCTTCTGCAACGCGAGGCGGAGCACGTGGTCGCGGTGGACGTGGCCTACGGCGAACTGCACTGGTCGCTGCGCGAGCACCCGCGTGTGACCGTGATCGAACGCCGCAACGTGCGTGAACTGTCGCCGGAAGAACTTCCGTATCGGCCTGATCTGATCGTCGTCGATCTTTCTTTCATCTCGCTCGCGAAGGTGCTTCCCGCGATCGTTGCCTGCGCAGCCGAACGGTTCGACATGCTCGCGCTCGTGAAGCCACAGTTCGAGGTGGGGCGAGAGCGCGTCGGCAAAGGTGGGGTGGTGCGTGAACGCGCAGCGCGCGTGGACGCGATCGCGCAGGCCGCCGGGGCGGCACGAGCACTGGGCCTTTCCGTGCTCGACGCGACGTCGTCCGGGTTGCCGGGTCCGGCCGGTAATCGCGAAAGTTTTCTTTGGCTCGCCGAGGCGGGTCGCGACGGTGACGTGCAGGATCTTCAGGCGCTCGCCGGAAGAGTCGAAGCAGGCACCGACGAAAGCTGACGAATGCGCGCCGCCGTGATCACACACCACTTTCCGCATGAACACGCAATCCCGGCGATTGCGCGGTTGCGCGAGCTGGCGGCCGAGCACGACTGTGAGCTGCTGTTTGACGAAATGGACACGACGCGCGAGCATCTTCCGGTCGGCGAGCGCATCACGCCGGTCGCGGATTTCGGGAACGAACGGATCGACGTCTCGATCGTGCTGGGTGGAGACGGCTCGATTTTGCGCTCGTTGAGGACGTTCGCGGGGACGGGCGTTCCGACGTTTGGGTTCAACTTCGGCACGATCGGCTTCTTGACCACGGTTGAGCCCGACGAACTCGACGACGGTATCCGGCGTGCGCTGACCGGCGACTACGACGTGCTTCGGCTGCCGGCGCTGCGGATGCGTTATGCCGATCTCGACTTTCTCGCCGTCAACGACGTGGCCTTCGACCGTCCGCGCGACGCGCGTGTCGCAGAGATCGCGTACGCGCTGGCCGGAGAACCGGTCGGCCGCGTGCGCTGTGACGGCGTGGTCGCTGCCACTCCGGCGGGATCTACCGGCTACAACCTCGCCAACAGCGGGCCGATCCTCGCCTGGGGCGTGGCCGGATACGTCGTCAGCTTTATCGCGCCGCACACTTTGACGGCGCGGGCGATGGTGGCCGCGCCGGGCGATCCACTGGCCGTCACCAATGCCGGGCGGATCGACGAGTTGGAGATAATGATCGATGGTTTGATCGTGGGCACGCTGCCGGTGGGCGCAACGGCGGACCTGACGTTCGAAAACGACCTTGTGGCTCTGGCGCAGTTACCGGGCAGCAGCTTCTATCAGCGATTCAGGGACAAGTTCGGCAAGCTGGCGTCCTGACCGCTCGCGCGTCGTGAGGCGAACATTTGTTCGTCCGGCGGCGTCGGTATGAATATTGAAGTGCTGGTTGAACTCCGGATCGAAAACCTTCTGCTGATCGAGCGCGCCGAGCTGTCGCTGGACCCCGGCTTCAATGCCATCACCGGCGAGACCGGAGCGGGCAAGACCGTACTCGCGCACGCCGTCGATCTGCTGTTGGGCGGCAAGTCCCGCAAGGGCATCGTGCGGCCCGGCGCGCAAGAGGCGTATGTCGAAGGCGTATTCGAAATCCCGCCCGGCCTGCTTTCGCGGCCGGAGTTTGCGGATATCGCCGAGCGCATGCCGGATTCATCTGCCACCGAGGTCGCGCTGGCCAGGCGAGTCTCGACGGAAGGCCGCACTCGGGCCTACATCGAGGGCAGATTCGCCACCGCCGCCGATCTACGACTGCTCGGTGGCGCGCTCGTATCGTTTTTCGGTCAGCACGAGCACCGCAAATTGACGTTGACAGGATCTCAATTGGCGACGCTTGACGGTTTCTGCGGCGGCGCCCACCGTGATCGTGTCACCGAGCTGTGCAAGTTGCACGGCGACGTGCGCGAGCTGCGACGCGAGCTGGCGGAGCTGGAGCTGGTGGACGGCCGCCGTGAGCGCGAGCTCGGCCTGATCGAGTTCGAACTCGCCGAGATCGACGAAGTTCAGCCCGAAGCGGCCGAGTACGTGTCGCTGCGTGCCGAGCGTGACAAGCTGCGGTCGGTCGATTCGTTGCGTGCCGCCGGCGAGGGGGCGCTGGCGGCGCTCAGCGACGACGACGACGCCGGCGGAGCCTCGGCGCTCGCGGCCGCCGCGGCCGCGCGGCTAGCCGACGCGGGCGACGATGACGCGGCGCTCGCCGGGCTCGCGCAACGGATCGGCGCGCTGGCGATCGACCTCCAGGACGCCGCCGCGGACCTGCGCGCCTACGGCGAAGGCTTGGCGGACGATCCGGAGCGGCTGGCCCACGTTGAGGAACGCCTCGATATCTACGAGCGGCTGATCAGGAAGCACGGAGGCGAGCTCGCGCTGGTGGTCGAGCATGCGGAGCGATGCCGCGAAGACCGCGCGAGGCTCTCGGGCTCGCGCGAACGCATCGACGGTGTCTCTGGAGCGTTGGTGGCGGTGGATGAGCGCCAGCGGTCGCTCTCGAAGACAGTCTCCGCGGCACGCCGCAAAGCCGCACCGAAACTCGCCGCGGCGGTGCGAGAGCGTCTGAAGGAACTCGCGCTTGCCGAGGTGACGTTCGAGATCTCGATCGAGACCGATTTCGACGAGGTCGGTCCGGGCGGCGCAGACGCCGTCGAGTTCATGATCGCGCCGAATCCTGGAATCGCTCCGGCTCCGTTGCGCGAAACGGCTTCAGGCGGCGAGCTCTCGCGCGTGATGCTTGCGTTGCTTACGGCTTCTGGCGGGCGCGACGACCGCACCTTCGTGTTCGACGAGATCGATGCCGGAATCGGCGGTCATACCGCCCGTGCAGTCGGTGAGCGGTTGCGCGCGCTCGGCGCGGATCGCCAGGTGATCTGCATTACTCACCTGCCGCAGGTCGCGTCGGCGGCGTCCAGACATTTTCAGATCGAGAAGTGCGCTCGGGATGGTGAATCGCGCGCCGAAGTACGCAGGCTCGATGCGGAGGAGGTGGTGAATGAGCTTTGCCGCATGCTCGGCGCTGCCGGAGAAGATGCTGGCGCGCGGCGGCACGCGCGAGAGCTGTTGGCTGCGGTTTAGCTTTCGCCGCATTACAAAAAGGGGCTCTTAATACGCGCTTTGCAGGGGTGTTCTAATGTCCATGCATGGCGCGCACGACAAGCGAAAACCTTGCCACGAGCCGACGTTCGAAGGCTGCCGAGATCGGCGGCATCGTCCGTCCGGGCAAGCGTACGAAGATCCTGACCAAGTCGTTGCAACCCGGCGAGATCGCGCTGATCGACCACAAGGACATCGACCGGGTGTCCGGCGAGGAATTGGTGCGGAAGGGCGTCAGTTGCGTTATCAACGTGGCCCAGTCCTCCTCCGGCGAGTATCCGAACGTCGGGCCGAACCTGATCGCCGACGCGGGTGTGCATTTGGTGGACGTGATCGGCGAACCGCTGTTCGACCTGCTGCACGACGGTGACGAGATTGTCGTTCGTGACGGGGAAGTGCTTAAGGACGGCGAAGTCGTCGCGCGCGGCGAGGTGCAGTCACGGGAGGTCGTGGCGGCGAAATACGAGCAGGCCAAGCGACAGGTTGGGCTTGCGCTTGAGCGCTTCGCGGAAAACACGATGCACCACATCCGGCAGGAGAGTGAGCTGCTCTCGGGCAGGCTGGACCTGCCTGAATTGGACACCGTGTTTCGCGACCGGCACGTGCTGGTGGTGGTACGCGGTGTGGATCACCAGCGCGACCTGCGTGCGCTGCGCACCTTTATCCGAGACGAACGACCGTTGCTGATCGGTGTGGACGGCGGCGCCGACGCACTGGTCCAAGAAGGTCACCAGCCCGACATGATCGTTGGCGACATGGACAGCGCGCACGACGGCGTGCTTGCGTGCGGGGCCGAGCTGATTGTTCACGCCTACACAGATGGACGTGCGCCGGGACGCGAGCGGCTACAGAAACTCGGCCTCGCGCACAAGATCGTCGCCGCCCCGGGAACCAGCGAGGACATCGCGATGCTGATGGCGGCGGAAGAGGGCGCCTCGCTGATCGTCACCGTCGGATCGCACTTCAACCTCGTGGAATTTCTCGACAAGAACCGGAAAGGCATGGCGTCAACGTTTCTCACACGCGTACGGATCGGAGAGATCCTTATCGACGCGAAGGGCGTCAGCAGGCTGTACCGGCCAAGGCCGTCCAACCGTGCTCTTTCCGGCGTGCTCGCCGCCGGCGTATTCGCGCTGGGCGCCGTGATCTTCTCGTCGCCGGCGCTCAACAATCTCGTCGATCTGCTCTGGCTCAAACTGAAAGTGATTTTCGGCATCGGCTGAGTTGGGCTTGCCGATCTGATTCGATATCTCGCCGTGATCGACTTTCGATATCACGCGATGTCCCTGGCGGCGGTGTTCGTGGCGCTTGCGCTTGGCTTGTTGCTGGGCGTGACGATCGGCGACACGGAGTTGCTTTCAAACGTGCGCGGCGGTCTTGAGCGTTCTCTGAAGCGTGACGTAGAAGACGCGCGCCGCGAAAACGCCGCGCTCACGCGCGAGCTGAAGAATCAGAACGAGTTCGCGCAGGCCGCGTATCCGCAGATGGTGGCCGGGCGGTTGCCTGGCCGGCGCGTCGCGCTGATCGGCTCTGCGGGTGCCACCCACGACGTGATCAAGCCCCTCGCCGGCGCGGTGGAACCGGCCGGAGGGAGCATCGCGTTTGCCGCGGAACTTGCAGGCAAACCGCGTTACGGCGAGCTGGCGGCGGCTCTAGGTGCGCCGGGTCTGGCAGCGCCGGGCGCCACGCCGACCACAGAACAGGCCGAACGGCTGGGCGTTGCGGTCGGCAAGCGGATCGCACGCGGAAAAAACCGCCTACAGCTTCGCCGGTTCGCCTTCAGCAAACTCAGTGGTGACCTGCGCGCGGCCAGGCTTTTCGCCTTCGCGCGCAATGAACCCGATGCGATCAGGACAGACGACGGCAGGCGGCTCGACGCTTTTGAGCGCGGCATCGTTGAAGGTCTCTCGCGTGGCGCCCAACGCGTCGTCGGTTTGGAGACAGGCGAAACGGCGCCATCAAACATCAAGTGGTACGGGTCGCTGGGTCTTTCTTCGGTAGACAACATCGAGCAGTACGCCGGCCACTATGCGTTTGTGCTCGTGCTTGCAGGGGCCAAGGGCGACTACGGCTTCAAGAAGTCCGCCGACGCGGTGATTCCGCCGGTCGCGCCGTAACCTGCGCTAGTTTGCCGGCCGTGCGGGCGATACCACTTGTACTTGCATTTGCGTTTGCGCTGGTGATCGCTCCGGTGCTGCTGCGCGGCCTGCGCGAAGCCGGATTCGTGCGTTCAAACTACGCGGCGCGAGATATTCCGGTCCCGTCCGGCATATTGATTCCGCTCGCGGCGTTTCTCGCGCTGGGCCTGTCCGCGCCGCTTGATCGCCTGGCCGACGAGCGCATACTCGGCGGCGCGGGCCTGGCGGGGGCGATGCTGTACGTAACCGGTGTTTCGCTGCTGGGCGTGATCGACGACCTGATCGGTACGCCGGCGATCGAGCAGGGACTTGGGCGCAAGGACCCTCGCGGAGTGCGCGGCCACGCGCGTGCCTTGCTCGGTGGCGGATTCTCCACCGGCGCCGTCAAAGCGTTCGGCGCGCTGGGACTGGCGGCTTTTGTCGTCGGCCTCGTAGTGCCTGGCGACGGCGAGTATCTGCTCGCGATCGCGCTGGTGGTGGTCACCACGAATCTTTTCAATCTGCTTGATTTGCGTCCCGGACGGGCGCTCAAAGTCTTCACGCTGCTTGCCGCCGGGCTGTCGATCGGTGCGATGACGCTTGAACCGCTGTGGACAATGGGGGCGTTCATCGGCTCATTGCCGGTGCTGGCGTACTACGACCTCGGTGAAAGTGGCATGATGGGAGACACCGGCTCCAATGCGCTCGGCGCGGTCGCGGGTATGTGGATGGTGTTCACGCTGGACACGATGGGACAGGCCGTCGCCCTCGCCGTGGTGATTTTGATCACGCTATATGGGGAATTCCGCTCGATCTCAGAATTAATCGATCGGAACCCCGTGTTACGGTTGATCGATTCGCTAGGCCGCAGGCCGAAATGACCACGAGGTAGCCCCAATACGGATCGGATGCTTGATAACGGATGGCTGAACAGAGAGACACGCGCTTCATCTTCATCACGGGGGGCGTAGTCTCGTCGCTCGGCAAGGGCATCGCCGCCGCCGCGATCGGCCGGCTGCTCGTGGCCCGCGGGCTGACGGTTCAGATTCAAAAGTTCGATCCCTACATCAACGTCGATCCGGGCACAATGAGCCCGTTTCAGCATGGCGAGGTCTTTGTCACCGAGGACGGGGCGGAAACGGACCTCGACCTCGGCCACTACGAGCGTTTCACCGGCGCCAACACCTCACGGGCGTCGAACATCACGACCGGGGCGGTATACAACCAGGTGATCCGCAAGGAGCGCCGCGGCGACTACCTGGGCGGTACCGTGCAGGTGATTCCGCACATCACCGACGAGATCAAGGCGCGCATCCACGTAGTCGCTGAGAGCGAAGACGTGGACGTCGTGATCACGGAAATCGGTGGCACTGTCGGCGACATCGAGTCGCTGCCGTTTCTTGAGTCGATTCGCCAGTTTCAGCAGGAGGCCGGACGCAGTCGTTGTTTGTTCGTGCACCTCACGCTCGTGCCCTACATCGCGCACGCCGGGGAGCTGAAGACCAAGCCCACGCAGCACTCGGTCAATGAGCTTCGCCGCATCGGTATTCAGCCCGACATGCTGATTTGCCGCTCCGAGGAGCCGCTGCCGCAGGACATGCGCGAGAAGATCGCGCTGTTCACGAGTGTGTCGACCGATTCGGTGATCAGCGGCCAGAACGTTCGCGACATCTACGAAGTACCGCTGGTCTATCGCGCGCAGGGGGTCGATGACCAGATCCTCAAGCACTTCGGCGTTGAGACCGGTCCGCCGAACCTGACGGAGTGGGAGTCGCTGGTGGAGCGCGCACAGGCGGCGGCACAAGCCGAACCGGTACGGGTCGCACTGGTCGGCAAGTACATGGGGCTTCAGGACGCGTATCTGAGCGTTACCGAGGCGCTGCGCCACGCGGCCATCCATCACGGGCGCCGTCTAGAGGTTGACTGGCTCAACTCCGAGAAGCTCACGCCGGAGGAGATTGAGGCGCGTCTGCGCGCCGCGCACGGCGTGCTGATACCCGGCGGGTTCGGCATTCGCGGGGTGGAGGGCAAGATTCTCGCGTCGCGCATCGCGCGCGAGCAGGGGATTCCCTTCCTGGGCATCTGCCTGGGGATGCAGATGGCCGTCGTGGACTTCGCCCGTCACGTCGCGGGGTTCGATGGCGCAAACTCCACCGAATTCGATCCCGAGACCGAGTATCCGGTGATCGACCTGCTGCCCGACCAAAAGGAAGTGGCCGACATGGGCGGCACGATGCGTCTGGGCGCGGACCCGGTCAAGCTGCACGACGGCACACGCGCGCGCGAGGCCTACGGCGAGGCCGTGATTTACGAACGCCACCGCCATCGCTTTGAGGTCAATAATCACTTCCGCAAGCGGCTGGAAGCAAAAGGCCTCGTCTTCAGCGGCACTTCGCCCGATGAGCGACTCGTCGAATGCGTGGAGGTGCCCGAGCACCCGTTCTTTGTCGCGTCGCAGTACCACCCTGAGTTCAAGTCGAGGCCGCTGGTGCCGCAACCGCTGTTTCGCGAGTTTGTCGGCGCGGCGTCGCGGCGTTCCCCGGACGGCACCGCGTCGGCAAACCCGGACGCCACGCTCGCGGTTGAGCAGATCGACGCCGGCGCGGCCGGCATCGAGGCTTCTGAGATCAGCGGCTAGCGGCCGCGCCCGCCGGTTGCGTGATGTTGTGTCTAAGGCGCGCGACGGTGTTGGAGGTGGAGCGCGCAGTTGTCGGCGTTCGCGGGGTCGAGCATCTCGCGATCGAGGTTGACGGCGCGCGGCGCGCGGCGTATGCCGACGTCGGGATGGTTGGAGGCTGCCTTGCGGGCGATGAGGTGATCGTCAACGTCGAGGCGGTCGACCTAGGGCTCGGCTCGGGTGGCAGCGATGTTGTGGTTGCGAATCTCACGCGTGGCCTAAGCGCCGAGGCGGACACGGACCGGCAGGTCATGAAACTCAATTATTCGCCGCTCCAACACGGCGTCGATCCGGTGGAACCGGCCGAATACTCGCGACCGCTTGGCAAGGCCGTGGCGGTATTTCAACTTCATGGCCAGTTGGCTCCCGCGATTTGGGCCGCCGCGCAGGCTAGGCCGGGCCTGAAGGTCGGATTCGTCCAGACCTCCGGCGGTGCGTTGCCGGGTGCTTTTTCAAGGACCGTGATCGAGCTGCGCGAGCGTGGCATGCTCTGCGACCACATCACGGCGGCTCCATCGTACGGCGGCGAAGCCGAGGCGATGAGCACCGCCGGGGCGCTGCACGCGGGTCTCGCGGAACGAGGATGGGACTGCGCGATTGCCGGGCCCGGACCGGGGATCATTGGTTCGGCCACCGCGCTCGGCCACGGCGGAATGGCCGCGCTTGACACGCTGCACACGGCCCTGGCGCTTGGTTGCGCGACCGTACTGGTGGCTCGCGCGTCCAGCGGAGATCCGCGGGAACGGCACCGTGGAATCTCGCATCACACGCGCTCGGTGCTAAAGCTGGCGCTGCGGGACGTCACAGTGGGCCTTGGACCCGGCGCACCGCGCGTGAAAGAACTGGCCGGCCATCGGGTCGTGGAATTTGCACCGGATCTCGCCGCCTATGCCGCCAGCGGCTTGCCAACGAGGACGATGGGCCGTGAACTCGCGGAAGACAATTTGTTTTTTGAGCAGGCGCTGGCCGGGGGCATGGCGCTGGCGGACGCGCTGGACTGACGATCGGTCGCGCCACCGGACGGTGCGCAAGGGCCGAATGTTGATCGGGCGGCACCGTCGTCCTCAGAATCGCCCATCCAGACTCAACGTCCGCCCGGGTCCGGTATTTTCGCTTGCGAGTCGGGTTGTTCAGTCTGAATCACCGATAGGGTGACCTCACCTGTTTTGAATCAACGTTCAGCAACAATCGCTCGTCTGTTCGCCCTGACTTTCGCACTGTTGGCGGCGGCCTGCGCGGCTGCCGGAACGGCCGGTGCGGCCACGTATACCGTCTCCAAAACGGCCGACACAAACGACGGCACCTGCGATGTGGACTGCTCGCTTCGAGAGGCGGTCGTGGCCGCGAACGCGAGTCTCGGGGCCGACGTGGTCAATTTTGCCTCGTCGCTTGCGGTCAAGCTGGACGGCCCGCTCCCCGCGGTCACCGAAACGATCAGTCTGAACGCCGGGTCGAGCGGCGCGAGTGTCAGCGGAACGTCTGGTTACGCGACAACGTACTGCGCCGGAAGCGCCTACGCGCTTGATCTGAGCGACCCCGGGGCGATCGGCAGCACTGTCCTCAAGCTGCCGATCTACGCCGTTTGCAACAGGGCGGTCAAGTCGTCGGTCGTGGCGCCTTCGTTCAGCATTGGTCCGCGTCGGTACGACGGCACACTGCCGATCAGCGGGTCGTCGCCGGGGGGCGAAACCGTCGATTTCTTCGCCGCCGACGGCCTCACGACCGGTACGGCAGAAGCCGACGACTACGCGACCACCGTCACGGCCGTGGCCGGGGTGTTCAGTTTTACGCTCGGCACTGAGCCGACGCCGGGCCAGAAGCTCACCGCGATGGCGAGCGGCGTCTCCGGCGCCTCCAACTTCGCCACGGCGGTGACGGTGCCCGCTGACGTAAGCTCCCCGGCGCTCGCTGCGGCCGTTGCGGTCGGGAACTCTCGCGTGCGGCTCGATTTCAGCGAGGCGATCTCGCCGGCGTCGGTCGCGCCGGTCGAATTCAAGCTGTCAATGGGCAATCTCGACCGTCCGATCACTGCCGCGACGGCGTCAGGCAACTCGGTGTTCCTGGACACGAATCTCCCTTGGAGTACGGGCGAGGCCGGCAATATGACCTCCACCGGCACCGGCCGCGTGACCGATGTTTCCGGCAACGAACTGATCGGCCTACCGGCGACGACCGTTTTCGCCGGGCCGGGAGAGCTGGATGCGCCCGTGATCGGCAGTCTGCGCTTTTCATCGAATCGTTTCTGCCAGCGGGTGACGGCAAAATGCAAGCGCGGCAAGACTTTGATCTTGATCTCGCTGAACAAGCCCGCGCGCGTGATCTTCAACATCTACCGCGGAACCGTGCGCGGAAAGCAGATGGTCACGTTCGTCAAGCGGCTTGATGCCGGCCGCAACCGCGTCAAGTTCTCGGCGACCGTCTCTGGACGGCTGCTTCCGGCCACCGGCATGACGATGCGGGCGACCGCCTATGACGTCGCCCGCACGCCGTCGGCGCCGTTGGAGACGATATTTCGCGTGGTGACGAGCAAACGCGACCTCTGACGTCGTTTCGGCGACCCTAAGCACGCGCAAGTCCACTTGCGGCCGCAAATGAAATTGAAGGTCCGGCGGGTTCTGGCCGAAAAGTCGGTAGCAATGTCCGAAACGGTCAACGACACGGGGCGGCAGGCGGTCGCCTCGGCAAGATACGAGGACCGTCTGCTGGACTTTCTCTCCTATCTGGAGTTTGAGGCGCGCTGCGCCGCGAACACGCTGATCGCCTATCGCACGGACCTGCTTCAGTTCGGCGTGTACTTGAACAATCAGGGTGTCGATCTGCTTGCGGTGGAGCGGCGGCACGTGGTTGACTATCTCGACGGACTTGCGGCCGCCGGAGACATCGCGGGAACAACGCTGCACCGCAAGCTTTCGTCGCTGCGTTCGTTCTACGTGTTTCTCCGGCGCGAGGGAGCGGTGGAGCACGACCCCACCGCCGACGTGAAGGCTCCGGCCCAGGCGAAGAAGCTTCCGAGCGTGCTTAGCCGCGCCGAGGTTTCGCATCTGATCGACCAGGCGCAGGGCGTCGACGCGATCACCACGCGCGACCGCGCGTTGCTGGAACTGATGTACGCATCCGGCCTGCGCGTCAGCGAGATCATCAATCTTGAGGTCGGCGACGTGGATTTCGAGGAGGCGATCCTACGCGCCCGCGGCAAGGGCAGCAAGGAGCGGATCGTGCCGATCGGGCGGGCGGCGTTGCTGGCGATACGGATCTACCTGCGCGCCGGACGCCGGCAGCTCACCAAGGACCAGCCGCAGAAGCACCTGTTCGTCAACTTTCGCGGCGCGCAACTGACGCGGCAGGGGTTGTACAAGATCGTTCGCAAATATGCCGTTCGCGCCGGGCTCGACGACCAGATGAGTCCGCACACGCTGCGCCACACCTTTGCCACGCATCTGCTTTCCGGCGGTTGCGATCTGCGCTCGGTGCAGGAAATGCTCGGTCACGCCGACGTGGCCACCACTCAGACGTACACGCATCTCACCACCGAGCGCCTGAAGGATGTGTACTTCGATGCGCATCCGCGGGCGGTGCTGCACGAACTGCGCTGACCGCCGGGCGGATCGGTGATGTTTTTGACCGAGATTTCAACGCCGGCGGCCGGGCCGCGATCCAGACTTCTTCCGGACACCATCCGCCCGCCCAGCGCCCGCCCGGACATCGCCCGGCCACCGCTCGGTCACCGCCCAGCCGCGGCTCAATCACCGCCCAGCCACCGCCCGGCCAGCGCCCAGCCGCGGCTCAATCGCGCTGACAGTCGCGGCAGAAATACGTACCGCGCCCCGCGACGACCGTTTTGGTGACCGGCAAGCCGCACGACGGGCAAGGTAGGCCCTCGCGGCGATGCACGAGGAACTGGTCCTGGAAACTTCCGCGTACGCCGTAAGCGTCGCGGAAATCGTCGATCGAAGCGCCCTTGGCGTCGATTCCGGCTCGCAGCGCGGCCCGCACGCCGTCGCCGAGCCGTTCGCACTGCGCTTTCGTCAGTCGTGAGGCGCGACGCCGAGGCGAGATGCCCGCGCGGTACAGCGCCTCGTCCGCATAGATGTTGCCGACGCCGGCGACCGTGCGCTGGTCCAGCAGCACCGCTTTGATCGATGTCTTGCGCCCGCGCGTGACCGCGTGCAGCAGGTCCCCGCTGAACGACGTGTCAAACGGCTCCGGTCCCAGGCGTGCGGCGAAATAACCGTCGGCTTGATCCGCATCGGCCAGCACCAGCGCGGTGCCGAAACGACGTGGATCGACGAACGCCAGGGCCGCGCCGCCATCGAGCGTGAGCGTGCCGCGCAAATACTTCTCCGGCACGGCGGCGGATTCACTCAGATACAGCAGATTGCCGGTCATCCGGAGGTGCATGATCAAAAACGCGCCGTCGTCGAGTTTGAACGAGAAGTATTTCCCGCGCCTGCCGGCGTGAACGATCGTGCGGCCGGTGAGGCCGCGCTCGAACGCGCTCGAACGCACCGGCTGCACCCACTTGGGGTCACGTACGCACGCCGCGGCGATCGCGCGGCCTTCGATCACCGGGGCGAGCTGACGGCGAATCGTCTCGACTTCGGGCAGTTCCGGCACGCCGCCAACTGTAGGCGCCGGCCGGCTTCAGGCGGCCGGACTCGTGGCACCGTGTAGGTTGAGCCGCGAAACGATGTCAAACACGTTCAAGACAGAAGCGATCGTGCTTCGCAAGCTGCGCTACGGCGAGGCCGACAGCATTCTGCACCTGTTCACCCGCGAGCAGGGCAGAGTGGGGGCGATCGCCAAGGGAGTGCGCCGATCGCGTTCGCGCTTCGGCGGGCGACTTGAGCCGTTCTTCCGCCTGGAATTGATGCTCCACGAGGGCCGTGGCGAACTGGTGACCGTCACCGCCGCGGAGACGCTCGACGGCTATCCGCGCCTGCGAGAACACGCGGAGTCCTTGAACGCGGCCGGCAAGGTCGCGGATTTTGTGCTGCGACTGCTGGACGGGCGCGAACGCAATGAACCCGCCTTCAACCTACTTATGAACATGCTCTCGCTGCTCGACGAAGACCCGACGGCCTCACGCAGCGAGGTTTCGCTCGCGTTTCGAGCGAAAATGCTGCTGGCGGCCGGATTCTCGCCGGAGCTCGGAAATTGCGTGCAATGTGGCGCGACCGACGGAATCGTCGCCTTCTCGCCGTCCGCCGGGGGCGTGGTCTGCGGCGACTGTCGCGAACCGGGCGATTTTGAGTTTTCGCGCCGGGCGCACGAGTTCCTAAACGTCGCGATCGGTTCGCCGCTGGCACAAGCTCCGGACGCCGCGATCGAGGATCTGCGCCAGGTGGATCGCGCGGTCAGCGAAACGCTCGGCCATCACGCTCAGGTAAGAGTGCGGCCGGTGATCTGAAAAGAAGAAAGCGCACGGCGGTAGCGGCGGCTGTCAAACTCTTCGCGTATGCCGGACCAGCCCGAAACCCTTCACGAAATCGCGCCGGAAGCCGCGTTCAAAGCGCAGATCACGGCCCGCGAGGACACCATCCTTCAACCGCTGGCCGAACGCTCGTATCCGGCGCTTCGCGAGAGCCAGGAGGAAGACTCGCCACTTCGTACTCCATTTCAGCGCGACCGCGACCGCATCGTGCATTCAAAGAGCTTTCGCCGACTGAAGCACAAGACGCAGGTTTTTATCGCCCCGGAGGGAGATCATTTCCGCACACGCCTTACGCATACGCTGGAAACCTGTGGCGTGGCGCGCACGGTGGCGCGGGCCCTGCGGCTGAACGAAGATCTCACTGAGGCGATCGGGCTTGGCCACGATCTCGGCCACCCGCCGTTCGGCCACATCGGCGAGGCCGTGCTCAGCGAGTGCCTGCAAGAGCGCTTCGGCCGTGAGTTTCGCCACAACGATCATTCGCTGCGAACGGTCGAATCGCTTGAACGCGACGGACGTGGACTGAATTTGACCGTCCAGGTGCGCGACGGCATCCTCAACCACACCGGCCCCAACAAGCCGAGGAGCCTGGAAGGCCGCATCGTCCGCATCGTCGATCGCATCGCCTACATCAACCACGACATCGACGATGCGTTGCGCGCCGGTGTGATCGCACCGGAAGATCTGCCCGCCGAGCAGATCGAGATGCTCGGTGAGAGTTCCAGCGAACGCATCGACCGTCTGGTTCGGGACATGGTCGCTGCCTCGGCGCGTGCCGGGGACATCGTGCAGTCGGACGAAATCGGCGGTGCGATGCTGCGCCTGCGCAAGTTCATGTTCGACAATGTCTACCTGGGTCCACAGGTGCGAGCGGAGGCAGATCGAGTCGAGAACTTGGTGCGCACGCTGTTTCAGCACTTCGTGGCGCATCCGGAAGCGATACCCGCCGGCGCCTTCGGCGAACCGCGAGACGACGACGAACTCGCCACGCGCGTGACCGATTGGATTGCCGGCATGACGGACCGCTATGCGTTTCGCGTATTCGAGGACTTCTCCATCCCGAAGGTTTCGCGCTGATGGCGCGTTTCACCAACTCGTCGCTGGACAAGCTGCGCGACGCGATCGACATCGTCGATCTGATCAACGGCTACAGCGATCTGCGCCGCGCCGGATCGCAATACACCGGACTTTGCCCGTTTCACGAAGAGCGAACGCCCAGTTTCAGCGTCAATCCCACGGAGAAGGTCTACTACTGCTTCGGCTGCCAGGAGGGCGGCGACGCGATCAGCTTCGTGCAGAAGGTCGAGTCACTCGACTTCGCCGGATCGGTGGAGTGGCTGGCCGACCGATACGGCGTGGAGCTGGAGTACGAGGAACTCGATCCGCGCGAGGCCGAGCGGCAGAAGCAGCGCGACCGGCTGTATGAATTGCTTGAACGCGCCGCGAAGTTTTACGAGCGAACGCTTGAGGAATCCGACGAGGCGGCCGACGCGCGTGAATACCTTGCCGCTCGGGGCTTCAGCGCCGAGGTGCTGAAAAAGTTCCGCGTCGGTTTCTCTCCGAAGGCATGGGACAAGTTGCTGGTCCCCGCGTTGCGTCAGGGCTTCACCGAGCAGGAACTACAGGCGGCGGGGCTCGCCCAGCGCAACGATCGTGGCCAGTTCTACGACCGGTTTCGTGGCCGCGTGATGTTTCCGCTTGCCGACACGCGCGGGCGCGTACGCGGTTTCGGCGCGCGCGCGATGCGCGACGGCGACAAGCCGAAATACCTGAACTCCGCGGACGGCCCGGTGTACCAAAAGGGCCGCCAACTGTTTGGCGCGGATCGCGCGCGTTCGGCCGCGGCCAAGCGCGGCCGCGTGATCGCCGTCGAGGGTTACGCCGATGTGCTGGCTCTGCACGATGCCGGAGTGGAGGAGAGCGTGGCCGTGATGGGCACGGCGATGACCGACGACCAGGTTGTCGAGCTTTCGCGCCTGGCCTCGCGCGTTTATCTTGCGCTGGACGCCGATCGCGCGGGCCGACAGGCCATGATCCGCGCCGCGCGCGTTGCCGAGGGTCGCGACGTTGAGCTGCTCGTGGTCGACCTGCCCGCGGGGAAGGACCCGGCAGATCTGATCGCGGAGGGCGGGGCGGAGGCGTTTGAAGTGCGCGTCAAACACGCCCTCACCGTGGTCGAGTTCGAGATTCAACAGGCGTTCGCCGGTGCCGCGCTTGAAACGGCACGCGAGCGAGACGCACTGATCTCCGAGCTTGCGCCGATATTCGAGCTGATTCCGGCCGGCGCTCTGAAGGACGAGCAGCTTCGGCTTGTGGCGGACCGGCTGAGCGTTTCCGAGAGCGCTTTGACGAGTTTGATGCGCGAACGGCCAAAGTCGGCTGTCCGCGGCGACGAACCTTTTGCGGCCGATGCCGCGAGGCGTCAGGCACAATCCGGTATGTCCGCTGGAACGGAGAAGTCGGAACGACTATTCATGGCGAGTTGCCTGAGTGCTGGAACAGTCGGTCGCGAACATCTCGGATTGCTGACCGACGAATTACTCTCCACACCGCTGATGCGTGAGCTGCGCGATCACCTCCGCGAGAACTTTGAAAAGCCTGCCGCCGGCGTGGCGGCGTTAAAGCCGCAGCTCCGGGATGCCGTTACAGAGGTAGCGATGCTTTCCGAAAGGGAGAACGCCTCCGACAAGGCGATCCGGCTTGGCTTTCTGCAGCTTGAGAAGGCCGGTCTTGACCGTGCGCTGACTGGTTCACCGGCCGGCGAAAAGGCAAAGATCGAGCTCAAACGGCAGGACGTGATCAGGCGATTGGGCGAATTGTCGGCGGAGTTTGCGTAGACCCGGTCAAAACGGAAAGCGCTCGCATTCAGGATGAATCGAGTGCCCCAAGAAAATTCAGCGGCCGAACTGCCGGCCACCGCGCCCGACGCGGCCTCGCCCAGCGGCGCGAGCGCCGAAAGCATCCTGCCCGCTTTTGACAAGACGCACACCTCCACGCCGGGCGAAGGCCGGGAGGCGATCGACACGGTCCGCCTCTATCTGAAGGCGATCGGCGAACGCAAGCTTCTATCGGCCGAGGACGAAGTGCGTCTCGCCAAGCGCATCGAACGTGCGGACAACGAGGCCAAGAATCAGATGATCGAGGCCAACCTGCGGCTTGTGGTGAGCATCGCAAAGCGATACAGCGACCGCGGACTCACTTTGCTTGACCTTATTCAGGAGGGAAACGTGGGACTGATGCGCGCCGTGGAGAAGTTCGACTGGCGCCGTGGTTACAAGTTTTCCACCTACGCCGCTTGGTGGATCCGCCAGGGCATAACCCGTGCGATCGCCGATCAGGCCCGCACGATCCGCATCCCGGTGCATCTGCTGCAAAACGTCAACAAGGTTGCCGCGGTTCGGCGCCGGCTGGAGCAGGAGATCGGCCGCGAGCCGACCGAAGAGGAGATCGCGCAGTCGCTGGAGCTGGACGTAAAAGACGTCAAAAACCTGATGGAACTGAACGCCGACACGGTATCGCTGGATACGCCGATCGGCGGCGATGAAGGAAGTGCCACGCTCGGCGACGTGGTTGAGAACGACTCCGAGCTTTCGCCTGAAGAAATCGTTGCTGAACGCCTGCTCTCCGAAGACATCGACGTTGTGCTGGGGCAACTCGGTGATCGCGAACGCCGCGTGATCGAGCTGCGTTACGGCATCACCGGCGACGAACCGCTTACGCTGGTCGAGATCGGCAAGTGCATCGGCGTCACCCGCGAGCGGGTGCGCCAGATCGAAATCGCCGCGATCAACAGGCTGCGGCGCGGTCACGAGACCGAGCGCCTGCGGCGCGCGGTCTGAGCCGACTCTCAGCCGGAAGCCGAAGATCTCGCCGAACCGGACGCCGAACCGGACGCTGTTATCGGACGCTGTTATCGGATTTGGGGCCGCCGCTCGGCTCGGCTCAAGCTGCGATTTCGATCACGGCTATCCCGACCGCGTCCGCCGCGTCGCGAAACACCGCGTAGTCCGAATCCGAGAACAGGCAGATGCGCGCTACGCGTACCACGCCGTAGTCACGCATGCCATCGCGAATCGCACGCAACGCCAGCGGCGCGGCCAGCACCACGGGATAGCCGAAGATGCCGGTGGAGATCGCCGGCAGCGCGACGGAGTTGCAGTCCAGCTCGGCAGCCTTCGCGATTGCGCTGCGGTAAGCAGACGACAACAGCACGGGTTCACCGTCGGTCCCGCCTCGCCAGATCGGCCCGACGGCGTGAATTACATGGCGCGACGGCAGGTTTCCCGCCGAGGTCACGTAAGCCTCGCCGACGGGAACGAACGGCGCCTCAAACGACTCCTCGGCAAGCTTGGGACCGGCCGCCAGCGCGATCGCGCGCGCCAGGCCGCCAACGTGTTCAAGGTGAGAGTTAGCGGCGTTGACGATCGCGTCAACTTGTTGCTTGGTGATGTCCGCCTGTGCGAGTTCGATCGTCATGGCGAAGCGGCTCCGTCGCGCGGTGCCGTCGCGCGGCACCGTCGCGCGGCACCGTCGCAATGGGAAAACTCCCCGGGTTGGACTCGAACCAACGACATTTCGGTTAACAGCCGAACGCTCTACCAGCTGAGCTACCGGGGAATGCGAAATGGAAAGGTACCAGCAGCAAGAGCCCTCGACGTCCGCGTCAGCCCGTGAACGCCTCGATTTCGTCTGCCGCCCGTTTCGCTCCATCGTTATCGGCAGCCCAACGAGCGAGTTGACGAGTTCGTTCGGTCATTTCCGGGCGCGCAAGAACCTTTTCGACGGCTGCGGCAATTGTGCGCCGGCTCAAAAATCGCGCCGGGATTTCCACGCCTACGCCGGCCCAGCGCAGACGTGAGGCGGTCTCGAACTGGTCGCCGCTGGCCGGGCAGACCACTGGAACAGTGCCGCTTGTGAGCGCCCGCATGATCGTGCCGTGGCCGCCGTGGCACACGATCACGTCGGCCGCCGGCATCACCTGTGAGTAGGAAACCCAGTCCACGATCGTTGTGTTTGACCCGGGTTTCAGCGGTTTCGCGGGTTCGCGCCCGTTTTTCGTGGCCAGAACCCGTACGGGCAGATCACGCAATCCGCTGACCGACGCGCCGAGCATTCGGTGGTCCAGATCTTGTGCGGTACTTGGCGCGACCACCACCAGCGGCGCGTCTCCGGCCGGCAGTTCGACAGGTTCCGATGGTGGCTCCCAGGTCACCGGTCCCACCACTTTTACGTGAGCCGGCCAAGTGCGTGGTGGTTCGAGCTGCGGCAGCGTACCAACCAGCACCAGCTCTTGCGAAAGTCCGCCGTGTACTCGCTCGATCGGAGGCAGACCCACGTGCTCGCGCGTGACGTTCATCTCGTCGCGTCCAAACAGCAGGGCCTTGTGCTCCAACCGCCCGACGCGACGGAAAAACAGCTTCGCCAGACGGTTGTGCGCCGGGGCCCAGCCGCTCCCGAACGGCACCTCGTCGGCACCCGTGGCGTGCCAGAAATGCGGCACGAATGTGATCAGCGGCACGTCGCATATTTCCGCCGCCAACGTGCCCGAAAGCGTGAGCACATCGGACACGATCACATCGGGTTCGTAATCGCGTACGACCTCGGACAATTCGTCCGCCGCCAGAGCCGCCGCCTCGTGCACGTTTGGCGCCGGCTTGTACGGTGCGTGCACAAACACCGGCGCCCGGAAGAACCTGATGCCCGACGCCTCGATCTGCTCTTGCCAGCGAAACCAGGTGTGCAATGCCACCTCGTGTCCACGAGCGGCGAGTTGGCGGCCGATCGCGATCATCGGAAATGCGTGACCCGCTTCTCCGATCGCCACCAGCAGATACCGGCGCGGACGATCCGCCAAGGTCAGCCCGCCGCTTCGGCGACCGTGCGCATGATTTCGCGGCGACCGGCCTCGTCTGCCGCCATTGGCACGATCAGCAGATTGTCGACGCCGACGTCCCGGTAGGCGGCGATGCGATCGGCTACGCGATCGCGGTCGCCAACCAGCGAGACGAGGTCGATCAGTTCGTCCGGCAGGGCAGCGCCGGCCTCCACGTACTTCTTGTCCAGGTAGAGGTCCTGCACCTTCAAGGCTTGCTCCTCGTAGCCGTAGCTGCTCACGAGCCGGGTGTAGAAGTTCTTGCCGCGCGCGCCCATGCCGCCGATGTAGAGCGCCATGATCGGCCGGATCGCGTCACGCAAAGAGGCGATATCGCCGTCCCCGGTTGCCGCAAAGACACTTGGCGAAATTGCGATCTCGTCCAGCGAGCGGCCGGTGCGCGCCGCGCCCGTAGCCAGGTTTTCGTTCAGCCCGGCGGCGTGTTCGGGCGCGTAGAGGTAGGGCAGCCAGCCGTCGGCCAATTCGCCCGCGAGCGCGGTGTTGTTCGGGCCGATCGCGGCCAGGTAGATCGGGATCCGCTCCTGCACCGGTGGCAACATGATCTTCAGCGGTTTGCCTAGGCCGTCGGGCAGCGGCAGTTTGTAAATCTCACCGTCGTATTCGGTGCGTTCGCGGCCCAGCATCATGCGCAGAATCTCGATGTATTCGCGGGTGCGCTGGATCTGGTGGGCGAACGGCTGGCCGTGCCAGCCTTCGGCCACTTGCGGTCCGCTACTTCCAAGGCCGAGGATGAAGCGGCCATCGCTCAGGCAGTCGAGCGTTGTGGCAGTCATCGCGCAGTTGCCGGGCGTGCGCCCGGGGATCTGAAATATCGCGGCACCCAGCTTGATGTTTGACGTTTGCGAGGCAAACCAAGCCAGCGGCGTGGCCGCGTCGCTGCCGTACGCCTCAGCGGTCCAGGCGCTGTCGAAACCAAACTCCTCGGCAGCCTTCACGGTCTGGAGCTGGTCAAAAAGGTGGTCACGGCTGACGACATAGCCGACGTGAACTCCGAGCTTCATGAGAAGGTCTCCTTCGCTGACAGAGCTTGACTAGGGGGTCTGGCTAAAAGAGTTCGTCGCCGACGCGTTCGAAGATGATTTCGGGAATACGGACGTTCGGCGACAGAGAGAGCAGCCACATCACCGCGCTCGACAGGTCCTCCGGGCGGATCATCTTTTCACCCGGCACACCGCCCTGCTGGGCGAATTCCGTCATCGGCGTTTCCACGAACGCCGGGGAAAGCGCTGTCACGCGGATTCCGTCGTTCTGAAGCTCCTTGTGAATGCCGTTGCTCCAGTTCGCCACGGCCGCCTTGGTCGCGGCGTAGACCGAAAGCCACGGCTGGCCGTAACGTCCGGCGATCGACGCGAGATTGAAGATGTAGGCGGTCTCGTTGGCCTCGGCCGACTCGCGCAGCATCGGCAGCGCTTCGCGCGTGCAGATCACCGTCGAGCGGATGTTGACGTCCAACTGCAGGTCGAGGTGCTTTGTCTGGATGTCGCCGACCGCCGCGCCGATGCCCACACCGGCGTTGTTCACCAGCACGTCAAGCGCGCCAAATTTGTCGCGGTGGGCCTGAACCAGCGCGATCACGGAGTCCTCATCCGAGGCGTTGCAGGCCACGTCGTGAATCTCCAGCCCGTCGTCGCGAAGTTGCTGGGCGGCGTTGCGCAGTTTTTCTTCGCGGCGTCCGCTGATCGTCACGGCGAAGCCGTTCTCGCCGAGCGTCTTGGCGATGGCGTATCCGATGCCGCTTGATCCGCCGGTTACGAGTGCTGATTTCATAAAAGTCGAATGAAAGATTTCGCTCAAAAGTCCGGAGGCGCACGTCATGCCCCGGCTGAGTGCGGCATCATATCGGCGCGGTGTTCAACTACGCCGCTACAGGGACGATTTTCAATTCAGGAGGAGATGTCGATGGCTTCAGCGATGGACGAATTGGCAACTCGGTTCAAGGCCGAGGCAAGGGATCGCTTTGCGCGCATCACGCAGTTGGCGGGGGATGCGCAAAACGCCGACGCGATCCGCGAAGAGGCGCACAAGCTGAAGGGTGCCGCGGGCATGCTCGGATTTCCGGAGTTGAAAGATCGTGCCGCCGAGCTGGAGATACTCACGGCCTCCGGCGACGCCGCGCAGAATGAGATAGCCGCGGCCGTGGAGGCCTTGGGCACTGTGATACCCGACTGAACTTCGTCTGGCGGTTAGGCGCGCCTAAGTCCAATTCAGGCTTCCCAAACGGCCTACACCCGGGCGGCTCGGTGTGATAATCAGTCATCGCATCGAACAGAATGGAGACGCTAAATGCTCACGCAGTCACTTCAGGACGCCCTGAACAAACAGGTCAAGAACGAGTTCTATTCGGCAAATGTCTACCTCGCGATGGTCGCGTGGTTCGAGGACCAGGGCCTGCCGGGCTTCGCCACCTGGATGCGAGCTCAGTACCAGGAGGAGCTGACACACGGTCTGAAGATCTTCGACTTCATTCTCGACCGCGACGGCAAGGTTGTGATCGAAGCGATCGACGCGCCGCCACTTGAGTGGGCGTCGCCGCTGGCGGCGTTTGAGGCCGCATACGAAAACGAAAAAGCCGTGAGCAAAATGATCGACGACCTCTACGACCTTGCCGACAAGGAGAACGACCACGCTACGCGCGTGATGCTTCAGTGGTTTATCACCGAACAGGTCGAAGAGGAAGCTTCGACGAAACTCGCCGTGGACAAACTCAAGCTGGCTGGAAGCGACAGCGGGGCGCTGTTCGTGCTTGACCAGCAGTTCGGCTCACGGCAGGCCGGCGAGGACGGCTGACGATCAGTCAAGGGTCGAATCGCTCCGTCACTTGTTTCGACGCGCGGTGAGCGCGGATGTCGAAGCAGCCGGCGACCTTGACCGGTGTCGCAACCGGCGGTCAACCAACGGCAAAGCGCCCCGGCGTACGCGGCATTGCGGCGTACGCCGGGGCGAACGGGCGCTTTACGGATGGGGCGAGTCCGGCCGTTTAGTGGCTGGTGACCGTCTCACAATTACCAAACACGGTGTCGAGTCCCGCGCCGTCAACGTCCGCCGAATCCGCGCCGTCTCCGCAGTCGCCGAGGTCGGCGAAACTGTCGAACAGGAACATCGAGTCGTTGCCGGCGTCCCCGTAGGTCCAGTCGACGCCGCTGCCACCCGTGATCGAATCGTCGCCGTCCTCGCCGGAAATTACGTCGCCGCCGGCGTTGCCCCACAGGGAGTCGCTGTTGGCTCCGCCATAGAGGTAGTCGTCCTGATCGCCGCCTTCAAGATAATCCGTGCCCGCGCCGCCACTGAGCTCGTCAAAGCCCGCGCCGCCGTAAAGAGAATCGGCGCTTGTGCCGCCGTATAGGTAATCGTCGCCGAACTCTCCGTACAGCTGGTTTGAACCGGCGCCGCCATTCAATTCGTCCGAACCCGCGCCGCCGTAGACGTACTCGGGGGACGAACCGCCGTTAAACGTGTCGTCGCCCGATCCAAGCTTAAGAGTTGACAGTCCGAGAACCTTGTCGCCTTCGCCGGACTCTCCGTCGTTTGCGAGACTATCCACCGTGACTGAAACGCTTGCTGTGCGGTTGCTGTAGTCGATAGTGTCCACTCCTGTACTCGCGCGGAACGTATCGCCGCCGCCGGCGCCGTCCATCGTTGTCCGGCCTGTCAGCGCGACCGTGTCGCCCCAGAGAGTGTCGTTTCCGCCACCGCCGTACAGGTAATTCATGTTGGCGGTGTCGCCGTCGTTGTCGGGACCAGCGTAGAGAGTGTCTGCACCGGCGCCGCCGGTAATCGAGTCGTCGTCCTCGTCACCGTAGATCGTGCGCGTGCCTGTCGTCGGCACGGACGAGTCAATTGTTGCGGTGTCGTTTTCTCCACCTAGGTGGACCAGCAGGCTGGAGGCAGTGCATCTCGCGACGGTGGAGGACGCTTGGGTGCAGCCGGCTCCGGCGGTGACGCCGGCAACTGAATCGGTGAATACAAGTTTGCCTGAATTTCGGGAGATGACCAGCGAATTCACCTCATAATTGTTGTCCTGAAATGTGGCCGTTGCTCCACTGACCGAGACGCTTGCGGCTGCGAACGCGCTACTAGCGAATACCGATGCTCCAATCACTCCTAGAAGCAAGCTCTTGATTGTCCTTCTCATCATGATCTTTAAATACCTTTCCCTTGCGCCGTTCGGTCAGGCCGAGCAGCGATTTGGCGATTTTTGGCCGGTGGCAAAACCGGCGCCTTCGCCTAAGTAACGGGACCGCCGCCGGTTTTAGTCGAAAAACATCTCGACCGGCGTTTCGGCGTGGCGTTCAGTCGACCGCAGGGAGCAGGAGAAGCTTGATGGTTCGCGACACGCCCGTGGCGAACTGCCAGGCGGATTCGCCTGGCACCAGCAGCCGAAACGCCAATCGCACCGGCCGTTCCACCGGCCGGCTGAACGGATAGGAAATGACGTATCTGCCGTCGCCGCCAAACAGGCCGTAGTCGACAGTCGACCACCGGCTTCCGTTCCAGTACTGCAGCAAATAGCTTTTACCGCCTTCGGGAATGCCGTCGCTGCCGCTTGCGAGCGTACCGCTGAACTTCACGGTGCTCCCGCTGCGAACGCGAGAGAGCGACGCGCGAATCGACGGGCGGGCACGGACGTGAAGGGTTGCGACTCCTCTGGAAGGACTGAGCAGCGTGTCGCCGACGAAGCGCACGGTATACGTTCGTGTCGGTCCGGGCTTGATCCAGAAGGTGTAGGTCCCGTCGGCAGAGGTCGTTACGTAGCCCACGCGTGCGGCGGAGCCGCCTTTCGGTCTGGCGAAAATCTCGATGAGTCGACCGGATAGCGGCGTGCCGTCCGCGTCCGCCGATTCGCCGATTAGAGCGACCGGCTGTGCGTAGTCCGAGATGCGGGTGTCGAGGGCGTGAACTCGATCTGCCGTGACCCGGAATTGGCACTTGAACCCAGCCTTGCACTTTAAGGCGGATGAGCATCGACTCGATTCGCCGTCACAACGCTTGATTGCGGGTGCGACTTGGGCTGACGTGAATGTTCCTTTCCTCGCGGGAAGCGAGATTCGTAGACTGCCGCCGCCGGTTGCGGTGGATAAAAGGCGGTTGCCCGCCCGATCCGTCGCGACAATGCGAAACTCGTAGAGGCCAGCCGGTAGCTCATCGTCCTGGACCTGGGCGGAGAGTAAGAACTCGCCTGAGTTCGTGTTCCGTCCCGTCTTTGAATCGAGCGTATTCCACCGCGTCTCTCCTTCGTCGGCTCCGGCGTCGCGGCGATATTCGAGGGCTGCCGACGCGATTCCGGAAAGGCGGTCGACAACCCGTGCCGACACAAGCGCGGGGTTGGTTGGATCGTGTGGCTCGAGCCGTCCGTCAGGAGGCGTGCTGTCGATGTTGACGGTGAGTGATTCTTCCGGGGAGGTGTTTCCGACGGCGTCCGTCGCCGAATAGACAAGCCTGTTTGATCCCTCGCCGAGCGTCGAAGTAATTGCTTTGTCCGGAGTAGTGATGGCAGGCGCGCCGTTCACCGCGTACATGATCGAGGCCACGCCGGAGTGCTGGTCTTCGGCGGCAATGGAAAAGGTCACCGGACTCGACGACCACTGGCCGCTTGCGGGTGCGGCGATTCGTGTCGCGGGCGGGCTCCCGTCGACGGGTAATCTCGCCGAAGCCACCTGGGAAATCCGTCCAGAGCAGCTAATCGCCCGCAGCCGCACCCAGTTGTCTGCGCCTTCGACGGCATCGGGCCAAAGACGCGCCGAGGTCACGTCTCCATACGCCGTGATTGCAGGCGGCGGAACGGAGTGTGTGTCGTTATAGACACCGATCGAATACCCACAGATTCCGGATTCGAGTTCGGCGATGTTGGAGGGTCGGCCCCACCGCTGCGAGTAGCCGCGAATCAGCTGCTCCCGGCTAAGCCATCCGTTGGCCGCTAGGTCCGGGGGGTCGGGCGTGGTGGTGTCGACACCGAACTCGACCTGCTTTGAGGGACCGACGTTTCCGGCCGCGTCTACGCCCCAGAGATCGAAGGACCAGTACCCGTCGCTCGGAATCGAGATTATCTTTGACTTCGCGGTCACGGGCGCGACCGGCGAGGGAGCAGCGGAGGCGAGCGATGCATCCTGATTTCGAAGGATGAAGAATATCTTCGCCAGACCGGACTGGAATTCGGTTTCGGAGACTTCGCCCTCGAATGCCCATGAGAGTGCGATGCTCGTATCGGGGTACCAGCCGAAATTGTTAACTCCATTTGCTCGCAGATTGGATGGCGCCCCTGGAGGGGTAGCGTCGCTTCGGTATGCGAACGACTGCTCCACCGTGTTGCCGGTAAGGTCCGATGCCGTCGCTTTGACGAGATGAGGACCGTCAGGTTCTCTCGGCTGGAGGTAAAGGCTCGACAGCGCCGGGTACTGAGGGCATGGTCGAATCATCTCGTAGAATGGCAATCCGGACGAGGCGCAGCCCAAACGCTGAAGCGCGTCCTCAGCGAATTGTCCGATCTGTCCTCCATCCAACTGCAAGGACCCTCCGAGAACGCCGCTTCCGTGGTCCATCGTGGCGATGTTCAGGCGAAGCCCGGTGCGCCCCACCCAAGGATTATCAGTGTCGTAATCGGGGGACCGAAGCGTTAAAGATGGCGGCGTGTCGTCCTTGAGTGTGAAGTCGAAATCGTGGATCAAAAGGCCAGGCGTGGGCGGGCAGGTTGACTCGACGCACTTCCCGCGCACGACTAGCTCCGGGGCTCCGTCGAGAAAAACGGTGAGATTGGAATCCGTCGCAACCGAAGCGGCGGAAGGTATCTCGGTCAGCGATGCGCAGTTGTCGCAGGCAGCGATTTCATAACGGAAGCCGGTCGCGGATCGTTCGAGGCGGGATGAGAACGAAACACGCGAAATGCTCAACTCCGGCAGTTCAAGGCTAAAGCGCCATTGCAGTCGATCTCCCTGAAAGAGTTCGCGGCCAGTGGCCAATGCCAGTCCTTCGGGGCATCCGATGTCGTCGGTGTCGGCAAGCCACAGACTGGATTGAAAAGTCCAGTTTGCCTGCCCCAAACCGTCGGCGCCGGCGCGCTTGTTGCACGAGGCAACGTGGTACTCACCTGCGCTTGCTGCTGAAGAACATCCGAGCGCAACCGCCAGCGTGATCAGCGCCCACAGCCTTCCACCCGCCGAAACGCCTTCGAAAGCACGAGCAGTCATGGTCTGATCTCCGTCACGATCGACCTGGAATGACCTTCGGCGAACGGCCAGTCGCTTGTGACCGGGACAAAGGCGCGAAACCGGTAGCGTGTCGCCCGGCTCGGTGCAAGCTTGACGCTCACGTTGAATCGGCCGCGGTCGAAAGCCCTGATCTCGGGGGTGGGAAATGTCATCCAGGCGCCTCTAACCCGAAACTGGATGGTCAGTTCTTTACCGCCGATCGGGACCGCTGCGAGCGAGGTTGCGAGTCTGCCTCTAAATGCCAGAACTATCCGATCGCCGATGCGGGTTTCAGTGACGCCAAGTGATACGCGTGATCGGGTAGCCAGCGTCAGACGCCGTTCGGAGGGCAGCAATCTTTCCGATCCAGCGAAGCGAACAATTAACGCGCGCGACGGTCCCGCCGGTACTCGGAAACCGAACGTCCCGTCCCGCTGCGTGAGTGAGACTCCTTGCAGGCGCCGCATCCCGGTGGACGGATCTACACGGAACAATTTAACTTCGGCGTTGCGCTCCGGCTCTCCGTGTGCCGCGGCGAGCGATCCTGACACCTGCGCACCGTTGCCGTAATCGACGAACGCGGTCGTGCTCAGCCCAGGAGCGATTCGTTTGCATTTGGCCCGGTTCACGGCGCAGCGATTTGAGCGCGAATGTTCCGCGAAACCTGCATCTAAACCGACGCTGGCGCGTAGTGGACTGATTAGCAGAGCGGGACTACCGTCGGAGCGGCGAGCGCTGACGGTTCTGTGACCGGCGACGTCGATCGCGATCACCCTCAGCTCAAACCTCCCAGGCTGAAGTGCGTCGTCAGGAAAAAAGCCGAAAGGCACGGCGCTGCTGTTGATCTGTCCTCCGGGAAAATCCGGAGCACCAAGCGAACGCCAATCTCCGGTCTCCGGTCCGAACCTTCGGTATTCGAGCCATGTCGACTCGATGCCCGAGTCGGCGTCGGCGACGGACGCCGATATGCGGGCAGGTGCGGACCGGTCGATTGCGTCTATCGCCGCAGACGGAGGCGTTGTATCTGATCGAATCGTCGTGTCGATCAGTGCGGAACGGTTTCCGGCTTGGTCCTCGGCCCCATAGGTGACGCGGTGCGTCCCGGCCGGAACCGCGATTACCGCGTGGTCGTCGTCGATCGTTTTCCATGGACCGTCGTCCACTGCGAACCTAACGAGACGAACGCCCGAACGGGCATCCTGAGCAAGCAGTCTCACCGCGTACGAGTCGGTCACCCAGCCTGATGCCGATGCGTTCACCGAGAGGGCGGCAACCGGCGCCTGCCGGTCAACGCGAATTGGGATATGCACGGGTACACCGCCCATTCCCGAGCACGTAACGGCTCGTAGGTGGTACCAGTAGTCCCCAGCTTCAAGCTTCGAGATTGCATCAGCCGCCTGATCCTGGGAGGTCGCGTTGATCTCCGTACCCGGATCAGAGTCCGGATCCTTGTTGATTAGCTGGCGGTAACCGCAGAGCCCCGAGATCGAAACGCTTCGATTTGCCGGCGGATTCCACGAGAGCGGGCCGGACGCCGGACCGCCTGTCCATCTCGGTGCGCTCACCTCCGGAGCAGAAAAAACGGTTCGGTCCACCGATAAGTCCACGTTCGTTGCGCCGGATATGTTTCCGGCACCATCGCGAAGCAGAATTACTACCTTCCATCTGCCGTTGGGTAGCTTCAGACCCGGTAGGGACGTCGTTTCGGGATCGACCGCCACGAAGCCGCCGCTTGTCAGAACCGGGCTACCGCCCCCGGTAAGCGGGAGCGCCCGCCAACTGATGCCGGCCAGTCCGGAGTTGGTTGTTGTCGGTATCGTTTCGCCTTCGGGCCGCCAACTGATTTCGGCGAGATCACCGTAAATCCAGCCGTCGCTATTGATGCCCTTAACGGTCGTACCCGCGAGGGTCGGAGGCGGCATCCTGTCGACCATGAAGTGCAGCGAGATCGGTTTCGAGCTGTTGCCGGCGGCGTCGGTAACGGTCAGTTCAAGGTCGTGAGGACCGCTGTGGAGTTTCGCCGCGTCGATTACCACATGTTCCGGTATCCCGAGAAACCAGTCCGGCGTTCTGAATGAGCATTCGCCGGAGATGCGGCGTCCATGGTCGTCGTCCCAACAAGTAGAAACGAGGCGCTGTCTAGCGAATAGCGTTGGCGACGATACGTCGAGCGACGCCAGTGCCAGACTCGGGTCCGTTGCCTCGAAATACAACGGAATCTTCTTGCCAGGGTGCCAGCCGCCGGGCTTCAACTTTGCGTAATCACCAGGATTTCCGAAATCTGTGGGTTCGGCGGGCGTGTAGCTGAGTGTCGGTGCGTCGTCATCGCGAATAGTCAGGTCGAGACTGCGAAACACCAGTGCCGGGCTCGCTGGACAGACTTCGGCTTCGCATTTCGCCGTGATCTCGATCTGTTTGACGTCGAGCGGCAGCGTGCCGTCGGCGACGGTCAGAGCGATTCGCTCCGGCTCGGCTTGGTCGACAAAAGGCTTCGTGGTAGTCAGGATTGGACAGGCCACTGCGACCGGAGCGCACAGTCGAAAACCCTGTAGTTTGCCGAATGGAAGCCCGTTGCTGCCGTCGAGAACGAGGTCGGCGCGCTCGATCGTGGCCGGAAGGCTGTTCGAGGGCGGAAACGCGAGAGTCCTAAATTCATGACGAGACGCCGAGGCCGACGCGCCGAAGGAAAGCCCGTAAACGCAGTCGCCGGTCAACTGCCAGGGTGAATCGGTGCCGAGATCCCCCACAGGCGACCATGTCGACCAGCCGCTTTCGCAAAACTTCATTTGGTACTGGCCCGCCTGAGCGGATTCGACCCAGACCGGGCTTAACGCGACCACGAGCGCGGCTACCGCGCAAATTACGCGAAACGCGCCACGGTGAATTTCTCGCTGTGATTTCGCGATCACGGGTTCAGTCCCGGGTCCGCATGGGTTCGGTCAGCTCCGGCGGGGGCAGAATCAAGCGGCTGTACGGGCTCGGACAGGGGATCGTTGACGCCGGTCTCTTGGCGGTCATTTGTAGTTGTGGCAGGTTTGTTTGCCGTCGATTTGCCGCTCCTGTCGCTAGGGTCGCTGGCAATTGCGTCGGTGACCTCTGCGTCCTGAAGATTTTTGCTTTCAGGGGCCGCACCCGCAGCGCCGTTGACACCAGACGGTTCTGCTCCTGCGGTCGGCGCGAGTGCCGACGGAAGTGATGTGGCGGCAGGTGGAGGAGAGGGGGCACCATCTCCAGAGGCTGCACGCTCAACTGCTACTCCTCCCGTTGCTAGGGCCGCCACTAGCGTTGAAACAGCTACAGCTTTCTTGGCGAGCGAAGTTTCGGCTCCGAGATGGAGTGCCGGTGCGAAACCGGCAATTCGCTCTTGTAGGCTCGTCGTCAATAGGTTCAAGCCATCACTTAGCTGTCCGATCAGGCCTTGCGAGGCTGGCTCGATCTCCAAGCCGAGCGGCAATAGTGCGGCGATTTCATGCGGTGCGGAGATATAGGCGCGTAGCGTCGCCCTGCAACTTAAGCAGTGCATCTGTCCCTCCCCTCAAACCGTGGAGACATTGACTTAAGCGACGGCCGGTGAATCTGACCGTTCGTTGGTGACAGAAATAGCAGCCATCCGGGCCTCAAAGAGGACCGGCGGCAGCATCCCGCAGTAGCTGTGACGGCGAGTG
>JACQZY010000005.1 GCA_016213645.1 Actinomycetota bacterium | reverse complement strand
GCTCATGTTGCCCGCCGCGTCCATCACCCTGACGCCCACGCTGTGTGCTCCGGGTGAAAGGTCCAGGGCCGGAGGGCTATTCGGCGTTCCCGCCGGGGCGCAGTTGCTGGTCGGGCGACTGATGCTGTCGAAGTCGCCGTCAAGGTTGAACTCGCAGCGATACGGCTCCAGGCCCGGGTCGCCCACGCTCATGCCGTCGATTGTGAAGTCCAGCTCAGTGAAGACGTCAAAGAACGAGTCGCTTGTGAAGTGTGCGCCCGGCTCGTCGATCGCGATGCTCGGGGCCGTCGTGTCGATCGTCACGCTCATCTTGAGCACCGTGACGTGGCCTCGCCAGTCGGCGGCGCGGATCTCGACCACGGCGTCGCCGTCGATGGCATCACTGATTTCGCAGGCCAAGCGGTAATCGCCGCCAGCCGGCTTTTTCTTAACGACGCCTTTACTTCGGAGGTTGCCGTGGCCGTCCGTAAGCGCACATTCGGTTTTTGACTCGTCCACCCCACTGTATTCATCAAAGACGTCGAAGAACACGTCAAAGAAGGCCGGGCGGAAGCACGCGGGTGCGGATGCTCCGTCGCTGCCGTCGCAGTTCTGATCCTCGGGGTCGCCCAGAGTGATGACCGGACCGGTCAAGTCCACGACGACCTGATGCTTGAGCACCGTCACGTGGCCGCGCCAGTCGGCGGCACTGATCTCCAAAACGAGCTCGCCCTCGGGCAGACCGCGCAGCGAGCAGGTTCCCCTGCCTCCGAAGAGGATGACGGTGCCCTTCAGGGGGAGAGCGCCAGAACGCTGCGCCAGGCACGTCACTGACGACTCGTCCACACCGCTGCCGCCGCCGTCGTCAACGGTGAACAGCAGGTCAAAGTCCGGATCGCCGATGAAGTGCACACCCGGCTCGTCGATCGCGATGCTCGGGGCCGTTGTGTCAATGGTCACGCTCATCTTCAGCACCGTGACATGGCCACGCCAGTCGGCGACGCTGATCTCGATGTCGTAATCGCCGTCTTCGGCGCCCTCGATCGCGCAGCGTTCAGGCACACCGTCCCCGTCGTCATCGATCAGACGCGGGCTAGACCCCATCGGCCTGCCTTTTGTGATGCCCCGGCACACGGCCGAAGACCAGTCCACGCCGCTACCGGCGTCGGTCGCCGTGAAGAAGATGTCGAAGAAGGCCGGGCGATAACAGATTGCGGCGGATGGGTCATGGTCGTCGCAATCGCTGTCGGCGGGGTCGACGAATGCTGCGGTCGGCGCGGTCGTGTCGACCGTCACGCCCATCTTCAGCACCGTGACGTGGCCTCGATACTCCGACGCCGAGATCTCGAGTGTCACATCGCCCTCGGGAAGATTTTCCGCGTTGCATGCGTAGCGGCCGGTGGTCTGGGCCCTCGGTGTCATACGCAAACGTGTGCGCGAACCGTCGGCGGTCACCGCGTTGCATTCAATTGATTCGACACCGCTTCCGGCATCGGCGACGTCGAAGAAAACGTCGAAGAACGCCGGGCGGAAGCGTTCGTTGGCGAACCCGTCGTCATCGTCGTCCATGTCCAAGGCATCGACCAGTGAGATCCGCGGCGGGCAGCCGTGCAGCGCGGACCCGCTGACGACTTGAGTTGCGGCGCCGTCGAATTTGCCCAGTTGGATCGTTGCGTTGACAGGCCCGCAGGTAGACGCCGTTCGGAACGTGTTGTGGTGCATGTCGTTCGAGTGGATGACCCTGAACGAGGTGAACGGCAACTGCGGGAGTCCGGTCACGGTCAGAACGGCGCCGCCGCCGCTGGTCCTGTGCTCGACCGAGCCCTTAATCCACTCGACCAAGTTCTTCCGCAGGCTCAGTTCCGCGACCGTCTTGTGTCCTGGCGACGTCGAGCGAAAGACACGGCCGGTCCGTGCGCCAAATCCGGCGATCTCGGTGGTCAACGTGCCGATCTGAGACTCTGCGGGGCAGCCCTGGGTGGAGGCGGCCTGGGCGTCGCTGCAGCCCGGAATTGCGTCGAACGCATCGAGGTCAAACGTGCCGAACTCGCTGAGGTCGGCACTCAAAATGCTGATGTGGGCCGGGCCGCGTCCGGTCGTGCCGGCGCCGACGCCAAACTCCACGCCGTAGTCCGTGAACTCGTTGACCAGGTCGCTGCCGAGCGACACCTTGGCCGTGGGGGAAAACGGAAGCGTCGTGCAGGCCGTGGGGGTGGTGGACGAGGTCATCGTGCCGGTCGATCCGGCGCGCGTGGTCGCCGTAGCCACGAGCCTGCCAAGTACGCAGTGAGTGGAGTTGCTGAGCAACGGGTTGCCGGTCACGGGCTGACGTGCCAGGAACTGCATGTTCATCGAGGTCATTCGCGAGGCGAGGGTGCCGCCGGCGATTGGAATGCTGCCGATCGCGCCGATCGTGTGACGCAGGGCGCCGCCCTTTGTGAATGTGACACGGTCCCGCATCACCAGCTTCGGCAGCAGGCCAAGGTTGGAGAGCGGCGGACGCAGCAGTACGGCGACGTCGAAATCCGCATCAGAAGCCGGGTCCACCACGCGGTAGATCGTCCCGGGCACCTGCATTGTCGGCCTGCCGACGGCGATCTGCGTTGTGGCCGAGCCGATCTCCGAGGTGCTCGGGCAGGTGTCCGCCGCAAGTGCGGCGGCGGGGCACGCGGTTGCTCCGCTTGGGTCATGCATCAGCCCCGCCGGCAGGTCGACCCGAAGCGTTTGCAGCGTCTCGCTACTGCTGGTTGCAAACGAAAGCCGCATGTTCGGGTGCGCGCCTGAAACGGTGGTCGAGAACGTCGAGGACCAAGTGAAGTTGTATGGCGCGGCAGAGGCGCCGGCGCTGAGCACGCTGGCGAGCAATGCGATTGCGGCGAACGCCGCGAGTGCGAGTGTTCGTGCGGCTTTCGCCGGCGGGATTGACGGACGTGAAACGACGAGTGCAGCCTTCATCGGCTCTCCTTTGTAAGAAACCTCCGCAGCAGCGACCGCGGAGTGTCCCGGGCATCCATGCATTTGAATAGCTAACCGAGTGGCCGAGCCCCCGCTCGGCATCCCCATGCGCGACGATCCTACCGGAAGGCCCGTGTGGTTACAAGGATTATTTGCCCCGCCGAAACCCTTGGCGGGGCGGTACCTCGCTCTCTTCTACTGCGTGATTAGCGGTGCGAGCTGCCTTCAGCCGGCCGTGGCCCCCACGAATTCCGTGATCACTTCGAACGAGCCGTCGAAGAGCACGTCTTCGACCAGCGGCTCGATGCCGATCAGCTGTTCGTCGCGCGTGTCGGTGCGCTGAATGTCGCGAAGTTCGTCGAGTGTTCCGTCGAACAGGCCGAAGGTGAGGATCGTGTTCGGGTCGCGGACGTCACGGCAGGCGTACACGGCGGAGAAGCGGTCGCGGATTTCGGCGGGCATCTGGTCGGCGCCGAGTGAGAACTTCTCCAGAAACTCCTCGGTCCGGCCATCTTCGATTTGGCGAGCGGTGATTGCGCAGATCATCGTTAACTCCTTGGTTGGAATGGGTGATACCGACTTCTAGCAGCAATTTGTCCAGCGTGTCGCGCACATATTGGTCGCGACCGTCCGGTCGCCCGCCCACGTGAAGCCGAGCGCGGATGTCGAAAAACCTGGGTATCTCAGGCTCGCGCCCGAACCTATGCCGCGTGGGACCGGAAATCCGCAAAAAACCACCGGAAACCTCGTCCGTTCGGCCAACCACGGCGCGGTGCCGACGACATTTTGAATAAGGTTCAAAATTGATCAGCGAGATTCAATTAGGGATTCCGCTATTTCCTACTTAACCCCTAGGAAAAGTGCATCCCAATAGGAAAAACGGCGCCCACGAAAGTTACGCAAAATTATTTTTGCACCTTTGCATCGATTCATGTAACATAACTTCGCGATCACGTTGGAGGTGTCTATTCAAGTGTTAGAGACACCTAATGAAGTGCGGATTTCGACAACGTGAAATAGACCGGTTCCGAGAACTTTCAGAAGCGAATAGTCAGAGAGGAGTGTCGATGTTCACACCCGACCAGTTGATGGCCGTGGAGCCCGCGCATTTTGCGGCGGCCATTGCGGCGACGCCAGACCACGAACTCGCCGAAGGCATGGCCAGCGAGATTCGCGGCCAGGTCCTTGACGAGATCTTTAGGCG
Source organism: Actinomycetota bacterium (assembly GCA_016213645.1). Taxonomy (GTDB): domain Bacteria; phylum Actinomycetota; class Thermoleophilia; order Solirubrobacterales; family JACPNS01; genus JACPNS01. The sequence goes on along the minus strand of JACQZY010000005.1, from coordinate 68,695 downwards.
CATGGAGGAGCATTTCGATCCCAAGAAATCGAAGAAGCTCGACCTCGTCATCCACTTTGAAATAACCGGCGCGCCCAGCGGCGAGAGCGACAAGTACCAGGTGACGATTCGCGACAACACTTGCAGCGTCAGCAAGGAAATGACAGATAAGCCGAAGCTCGGCCTGACGCTCGACGCGGTTCACTTCCTCAAGCTCGCCACAGGCAACGCGGTCGGAATGAATCTTTACATCGGCGGCAAACTTAAGGTCGATGGAAACATCATCTTGGCGACGCGCCTTGAAGGCTTGTTCGTAATCCCGGAAGCCGCGGAGGCTGGAGCGCCGTCCGCGGATGCAGCACCCGCGGAACCGACTACCGCAGAAGCAGCACCCGCAGTCCCAACACCCGCAGAACCCCCAATCCCCGCAGTGCAAGGAGCAGGTGAAGATGTCTGAATCAACTAACGGTTCGGGCGCCTCGCAGCGACAGCTCGCGATGGTGTTCAACCTCGACAAGTGCATCGGATGCCAGGGCTGCACGGTTTCGTGCCGCACCCACTGGAAGGTCGACCGCCCAGGCGCGGATCACCTTTACAACATCTGGTGTGAGACCAAGCCCGGCGAAGGCTGGCCGAAGGGCTGGATGGATATCGGCCGCAAGAAGCCGGACTGGGTCAAGGACTACGGCGGAAGCTGGAAGTTCAACCTCGACGAGGTTTACAACTCACCGGCCGGCTCTACGTACCTGCACCCGGTCGCCGAAGAAACCGGCGAACCCGTCAAGTATGGACCCGTGTGGGAGGAAGACCGTGGCGGCGGCGAATGGCCCAACGGTTACTTCTTCTACATGCCACGCATGTGCAATCACTGCGACGATCCGGTCTGCGTGACCGCTTGCGAGGACTACTGCGCGCGTCACGACAGCCCGCAAGCGATGACCAAGCGCGAAAGCGACGGCATCGTCTCGATCGACCCGGACAAGTGCCTCGACTGCCACATGTGCATCGCGGCCTGCCCGTACCAGATCCCGATGGAGAACATCGAGACCAAGAGCTACGAGTCGTGCGACCTCTGCGTGTCCCGCGTGGACAACGGTTACGCGCCGGTCTGCGCCAAGAGCTGCCCGGCCCGCGCGATGTACTTCGGCTACCTCGACGACGAAGACAGTTACGTCTCGAAGCTGGTCAACGAGTACAAGGTCGCGCTGCCGCTGCGGCCCGACTTCGGCGTTGGACCGAACGTGTACTACATACCGCCGTTCATCCGGCCCAACAAGATCACCAACGACCACGTGACCCTGCCCGAGAAGGACCTGCCGATCGAGGTTCTTCGCGAGTACTTCGGTCCCGACGTCGATCAGGCTCTGGCCACGCTGAAGGAACATCGTGAGGCCGCGGCCAACGGCGAAGAGTCAGAGCTGATGGACATGCTGATCATCTACGCGCTGTCCGACGCATTTACACCGTTCGAAATTATCGCTCCTGTGGAGCCGGTTCAAGTGGAGGGAAGCTGATGAGCGGCGAAATCACCAAAATCGGAGAAAAGGATTACATCCAGCCCGAACTCGACCCGTCGCGCGAGAAGGGCGTCCAGGGCAAAGACCAGGACTACTGGGATTTCGACGACTGGAAGTGGGGCACGCACCGTGTCAACTGCTATCCGGGTAGCTGTCCGTTTCGCGTTTACGTGAAGGGCGGCAAGGTCGTGCGCGAGGAGCTTTCCTGCACGTACGAGGAGTTCGAGGACCCAGACCACAAGGTTCCCGACTACAACCCCCGCGGTTGCCAGAAGGGTCTGCAGCACAGCAAGGCGATGTACAGCCCTGACCGTGTGCGTTGGCCGATGAAGCGTTCCGGCGAGCGCGGCAGCGGTCAATGGGAGCGGATCTCATGGGAACAGGCGATGGAAGAGATCGGCGAGAAGACGGCTCACATCATTGAGACGTACGGCGCCGAGACCCTGATCGACGACCACGCACCCGAGGGTTCCGGAGTCGTGCGCGGCGCCGGCGAGGCGAGTGCTCCGGCGCTGGCCGGTGTGCTCGGTGGCACCAGCTTCGACCTCAACTTCCTGATCGGAGACTTCAACGTTGGTCAGTATCTGACGTTTGGTGTGTTTCAGGCGGTCTGCGGTATCGAGAACTGGTTCCTCGCCGACACGATCATCTGGATGTCGAACCCGGTCTACGCGAACATTCCGGACATCCACTACATGCTCGAGGCGCGCTACCGCGGTGCCAAGATCGTGTCGATCTGTCCCGACAAGAACCCGTCGGCGATGATGGCCGACCGCTGGGTGCCGATCGACTGGTCGGCGGACCCCGCGCTGTGGCTCGGCGTCTGCAAGATCCTGATCGACAACGGTTGGGTGGACGAAGAGTTCATGCGGGAGCAGACCGACCTGCCGATCGCCGTGCGGGCCGACACCAAGCGCTTTCTGCGCGAGTCCGATGTCGTCGAAGGCGGCAACGACGAGCAGTTCTACGCGATCGACTCAGCCACCGGCGAGGTCGGTCAGATCCCGACCGGCACGCTGGAGCTTGCTTTCGACTACGACCTCACGGGCACGTCGAAGGTAACGCTGGTGGACGGCACCGAAATGGAAATCACGACCGTCTACAACCTGCTGGTCGAGCGGCTGCAGGCATACACCCCTGAAGAGGTCTACCGGATGTCGAACGTGCATCCAGATCTGTTGATGGAGGTTGCCGAGCTGGTCAAGCCGCCGCGCGCCGTGTTCGTGTTCACCAACTGGAACACCGGCAAGCTCTACCACGGCGACCTCGTCGAGCGTTCGTACTGCTACATGCTGGCGCTCACCGGCAACATCGGCAAGCCCGGAGCCGGAACGCGTGGCTGGAACGCCGGCTTTGAGTTCCTCACGGCGATGCCGATCGTGGCCGGAATGCCCAGGGAGATCCTCGAGGATCCAGACCCGATGGGCAAGACGCTGCAGTTGTTGTTGATGCTGATCGAGGACTACCGCGAGCGCATGAAGATGGACCCGTCGATGCCGTTGACCGAAGCGGTCTTTGGCGCCTTCCGCGAGTTGATGCGGATGGCGGGAGTGCTTGCGCCGCCGACGTTCTTCTGGATGAACCACGCGGGCTACCGCGACGTTTGGGACGAGCAACTGGACGACCCGAACGCGCCGCGCAAGATCAGCGAATACGCAGACGCCGCCGAAGCGGCGGGCTGGAACACCGCCGAGGAAGTTCCGAAGCGAGAGTTTCCGCCGAAGATGCTGTTTGTGTCGGGCTCGAACCCGTTGCGCCGTCACCGTGGTCGCTCGTACTTCGAGAACGTCTGGCCGCAGCTGGAGCTGATTGTTACGGCTGACACGCGTTGGAGCACCACCGCGCTGATGTCGGACTACGTGCTGCCGGCGGCCTCGTACTACGAGTACGCCGACTCCAAGTACGTGTCCCCGCACACGCGCTTCATGGCGTTTACCGACGCCTCGGTGCCGTATCTCGAAGAGTCGCTCTCCGACCGCTCGATCGTCGTCAAGATGATCAGCGCAACCGAGAAAGCTCTGAAGAAGCGCGGTATCGAAAGCTACGTCGTCGGCGACCGCGAACTCGTCGTTGACGAATTCGAGTGGCGTGCCACGATGGGTGGCAAGTACCAGGCCACCAACGAAGACGAAGAGCGCATGGTCAACGACGCCTGGGGCGCGCTGTCCAAGCTCGGTTGGCTTGAGTCGCTCGAACACGATCCCGACGTCACGCTCGACCAGATGCGCAAGGACGGTATGGCGTGGGCGACCGGGCGTCCGCCGTGGCACTCGATCGCGGCGATCAACAGCGACATGGCCCCCGGCGAGGTGCTGTATCCGTTCCGCGACCAGATCGAGCAGAAGATCCCGTGGAAGACGACCACCCGTCGTATGCAGATCCTGATCGACCACCCGTGGTTCGTAGAGGCGGACGAGCACATCGCCCGCTACAAGGAGCCACCGGCGATCGGCGGACGCAGCCACGAGGTGCGTCTGACCAGTGGTCACGTGCGCTGGAGTATCCACGCCATCTGGCACACAAGCGAGCAGATGCTGAAGTTGCACCGCGGCGAGCCGTTCTGCTTCCTGAACGAGACCGAAGCGAACAAGAAGGGGATCGAGGACCACGACTACGTGCGTGTGTTCAACGACTACTCCGAGTTCATCGTGCGTGCGAAGCTGTCGAGTTGCGTGCGGCCGGACCAGCTGGTTATCTACCACGCATGGGAGCCGTACCAGCACCCCAACTGGCAGTCGCAGGACCGCCTGTTGCCGGGACCGCCGAAGGGTCTGCACTTCGCGGGTGGCTACCGCCACTTCGAGTACAGCCTCTGGAACTGGGCGCCGTCTCAGTCGGACCGCCAGACGAACGTCTCGTACGAGCGGGCGGAATTCCAGGGATGAATCAGTGCGCAATGCGCGGCGGCTTCGGCCGCCGCGCGACGCGCAGAAGGTGAGGAGCGTAAATGTCGAAGGTAGGCGGCGCACTGCCGGCGTGGTATTGGCCTGAGGGAATTCCTCGGCGCAGTCCCGTGCCGCAGCAGACGCTCGACCGGTTGATCAAGCGCGCGGGACGAGACACGTCCGCGCCGGCAATCGTATGGAAGGACCGGGCGGTGAGCTACGGCGAACTGCTCGAAAAGGTGACCTCGTACGCGCAGGCCGTGCACGGGTTGTTACCGGATGACGAAGTGGTCGCGATCTTCGAGCGCGATCCCGGCGACGCGTTGATTTTGACGCTTGCCGTTATCCAGACCGGGCGGCGCGCGCTGCTTCCGGATCTTGACGCACCGACGGAGCGGATCGTCGCGCAGGTGTCTCAGGCCGGCGCCACGGCCGCACTGACCACGGGAGGAGTGACACCGCCCGCGGATCTAAGCGTGCTCACGCGTGACGAGCTGGACGCATACGACGGCGAGAAGCCGAAGCTGCGTCCCGTCAAGGCCACGGCTCCGGCGTTGATCATCCCCGCCGGTGAAGAACTCGCCGTGCATTCAAATTATTCGCTGGCCGCGATGTCTGTGGCTCTGACGGCGTTTATTCCGGATCTAAAGTCGTTCAGTGCGGTCTCACCGCCGCCGCTTTGGAACTGGGAGGCACTGACGTTCGCACTGTGCCCGTTGCTCAATGGTGCGCCGCTGCTGGCGGCGGGACTGGACGAGCTGTCCAGCGTGGAGGGATTCGATCCGTTGAAGTCCTACACGGTGCTGCTGCGCGAGGACGGCGACCGGCTGGCCGGCGGTTCCAAACCGCCGGCGGTGCTGCGCGACCTGCACTACGTATTCGTGTCGACGCCTTACTTTGTGCCGAACTGGCGCCGCGGTGTCGAAGCGTCGCGTGGACGCGAGGTGCTTCCGATCTGGGGCACGGCGGCGTTTGGGCCCGCGGTCGGAGCGCATCCGACGTGGTTCCCGTTTGACGCCCACGGAATTCCGCTTGTCAACGTGCGCGTGCTGCCGGTGGACCCGGGCAGCGGTCAGCCGTCGCTTGTGCCGTGGGAAATGCTCGAAAGCGCCGAGATCGGTGTTGAGTCGCCTGGGCTGATGACCGGCTTCGTGCGCGAGGGCGCGGCCAACGAATTGCTCTCGGGCAAGATTCTGCGCACGCACATCAGCGCGAGCGTGGATCACGTGGGCGTTGTCGTGTTTCACAAGCCACCCAAGCACAAGGCCGCTGCTTGATGACTGCATTGGAGTCCGCGGCGGGCGGTACGGCGGTGATGGATCACCTGATTTCGTTTGAGGTACCTGGCGGCGAACTTCGCTTCGGCGAGGGCGATCTGGACGTCTGGGCCGAGCACCTTGTGTGGTGCTACAGCCTGCTCGGCGTGGCCGAGGGCTCGACGATCGCCGTACAGGACTTCGGCACCAGTCCGCTTGCTTATCTGGGCTCCGACCTGCTGATGCCGTCGCTGGAACGCGGCGTCGCGGAACGCATGGGCGCGCGCATCATTTGCCTCGACGCCTCACCCGAGCGCATTGTCCTCACCCCCGAGGTTGTTCGGCAGGTCAAGCCGGACGTGATGATCGTGCGCGCCGACGTGCTGGGGCTGCTGCTTGAAGGCTCCAAGCGCTCCGGCGTGAATCTGGCGACGATCGGCGGCATGACGATCGTCGCCGCCTGCGGCATCGACGCGCCGCCGCTGCCTCCGGGGCCGTGGCAGCGGTTGTTGCACGTGGAGTCTTCGCTGCTGCTCGCGCCTCAATGCACGCTCTGCGGCAGCTATCACCTGCGCGAGGGCGTGTATCGCGCGCACGACGGCCACATCATCAACCTGCTTCATCCCGACGCCGCGCTCTGCGAAGCGCCTGGCCTGCGGGTGACCGGCGAAACCTGTTCGCTTGGACCAAACGACACACTCGTCGAACTTGCTTCGCGCGGCGGCGGGAGGCCGGCATGAGCGCCACGGCTCCGCAGCAACTCTGCGACGGCGGGACCTACGACGAGATCGAGACCTGGTCGCCGCAGAAGCTTCGCGACTGGCAGTTTGAGCTGGCGCGCGAGGTCGTGGCCGACGCCGCCGAGAGCAACAAGTTCTACGCCGAACGATGGCGTCAGGCTGGGGTGGACGCGACGGCGCTCTCCGACTGGAATGATTTCAAGAAGCTGCCATTGGTCAGCAAACCCGACCTGGTGGCCGCGGGCGATGCCTGGACGACCCGCCGAGGTCGTGTGGCTTTCAGCACGCGCGGCACCTCGGGCGAGCCGCTTGTGGTGTGGCTCGACGGCGAGGAATCGCAGACGTATTTTGTGCCGACGATGCGCGGTTACTGGTGGGCCGGCTTTCGCTCCGGCGAGACCGCGCTGATGCAGAGTCCGGCCTGGCACCGCCTGGCCGCGATGGAAGGGCACTCCGTCTTGAAGATGGGCGGCCGTGCCGCCTACTACTGGGGCAGCGGCAATCCGCAGTACGCCGACTACTTCGTGGAGGCCATGCGCCGCGTGCGGCCGCAGTTTGTCACCACCACGGCGCCGTTCTTGGTCTCGTTGCTGCGTCGCCTCGGCGACGACGGCGTCGACGCGCGCGAGCTGTTTTCGAGCGTGCACTCGATGATCTCCGTTGGGCTGCCGCTGACGCCGCCGTTGCGCGAACACTTGAGCGAGGGCTTCGGCGCGGAGGTCTTTGAACGCTCGGGCACGCAGGAGGGCGCCGCCGCGGACGAATGCTCGGCGCACACCGCACCGCACATTCACGCCGACGTCTGCCATCTGGAGGTGCTGGACCCGCTCGGCGAGCCGGTCGCCCCCGGCGAGCGCGGGCGTCTTGTTGTCACAAAGCTTTTCGCGGCCGGCGATCCGGTCGTGCGCTACGACACCGGCGACATCGCCGAGCTGTTTGAAGACCCGTGCGCTTGCGGCCGCGAGTTGCCTCGGCTGAAGATCTACGGCCGTCCCGAAAGCAGTGTGATGATCGGCGGCAGGGCGGTCACCGCCTACGACGTGCGCATGTGCGTGGACGCCGACCCAGAGCTGGTGGGCCGCATGGTGCTGCTCGTACGCGATACCGACGCCGGACCGGGCGTATTGAGCGTGGCGATCGAAGGCGACGCGCACAACGCCGATGAACTTGAAAAGCGCCTGGGCGAGGACCTGGGCGTAGAGAAGGTTGCTTTTTATTGGTTAGGAAACGCGCGAATGGCCTGGGGATTTCGCCAGGTCATCGACATATCGGAGGTACAACGATGACTGCCGCAAACGGAGCGCGTCCGGATGGTGCGCTCGACCGCAAGCTGTTCGTCCCGACGAACTGGGATCCGGCGCTGCTGGACAAGGTGGCGCCGTACGAGCCGGCCTACATGTACGGATCGCTGCCGACGGAGCGCAGCATGCGGACAGTGGACCAGCTGCCCGATGTAGTTGAGGACGAGATCGTCAACTACGTCGACGAGGCCGCCAAGCGCGGAATCAAGTTTCTCTACGTGATGAACGCCACTTGTGGTGGCAACCGTGAGATGTCCGAGGACGGTCGCTGGGAGCTGTTGCAGCGTTGCCAGTGGATTCTGGAGAGCGGCTTTGTGGGTGTCACGCTGGCCAACCCATTCACAATGGAGATCGTCCGGCGCAATTTCCCGGAGCTGGAAGTACACGTATCGCTGCTGACCGGCGTGAAGGACGTGCGTTCCGCGCGTTTCTACGAGGAGATGGGCGCCAAGCTGATCCACCTCGACCCGATCGTCGCGCGAGACTTCAAGCTGCTGCGCGCGATCCGCAACGCGGTCGACATGAAGCTGTCGCTGGTGGTCAACGAAGGCTGCGTGGTGCAGTGCCCGCTGCGCAATTACCACATGAACGTGATCTCGCACTCGCACGAGAGCATCGAGGGTCAGTACCACGTGGACTACTGCTACTACAACTGCGCGGGCCAGAAGATCGCCAATCCTTCGGAGCTGCTGCGGATGCCGTGGATTCGTCCCGAGGACATCTTGATGTATCTGGATGAGGGGATCGACCACTTCAAGATCGCGGGACGCGAAAAGATGGGCGACGGCCCCAGCAGCCACAGCGATTGGATCACGATGGTCACCAAGGCTTACCACGAGGGCCGCAGCGAAAACGTCGCGAAGCTGCTCGTGGGCCTGGAGGGCATTCAGTCACTTACCGGCGAGGTCGGCCCAGAGCCGCCCGAGCTACGCATTGACAGCCGCAAGCTCGACGGCTTCATGCGTTACTTCGAACAGGGCCACTGCGACATGGACTGTGAGGAGTGCACGTATTGCGACGCGTGGGCGCGAAAGGCCGTCTCGGTGCACGGCGACGCCCACTCGTACCTGGACCAAGTCGGTTCCAGCCTCGAGCGCATTCGCACCGGCAGCTACTGGACTCGGTCACTGGAGGTATAGATGGATCCGTTGATTCTGAAGGTTTTTCTTTCTCTGCATGTCGCGTTTGCCGCGCTCTTCGTGGGCGGCAACGTGTTCATGGACTTTCTGCTCTCGCCGCGGTTGGACTTGATCCCGCCGGGGCAGGCCGCCCGCCTGGGCGAGAAGCTCGGCAACGACTTCGCGATCTTCAACTGGATCTGTCTGATCGGCATCATGGTCACCGGCTGGCTGGTGCTCTGGCGCAAGGGAATGCATCACAGCGTCTTCGACATCGACTTCATCCAGACGAGTTATGGCGTGGCGTTGGTGATCAAGGAGATCATCTGGACGACGCTGATATTCACCGGGGCCGCGATGACGTTCTATCTACGTCCCCGCGTGATCGTGAAGCTGCCCTACGACGCCAGCCGCGAAGAGATCGAGTCCAAGCGTGAAGAGACGATGAACTACTCGAAGTACATGCGCTGGATGGCGCGTTACAACGGCGTCGCCGCCGTGGTCGCGCTACTCGCCGCGGTGTTCATGGCCAATGGTGGAATCTGGTAATTCCGGCAGCACTAAGGAGGTTTTCGTTCAAATGAATCCAGCAACAGACACAGCCAAGCGTGCCGCCGGAGAAGCCGCGCTCACGCGCGCGGCGGGAGGCGAGCGTCTCTGCGCCGAGGAGATCGTGGCTCTGTACGACGCACCGGTCGACGAAGTGCGCGCGGTCGCGCATCAGCGGAGGCTGCGGTTGGCCGACCCGGAGGCAGTCACCTTCAGCGTCGGCGGCAACATCGACTACACGACCGTCTGCAACGTCGCCTGTAAGTTCTGCACCTTCTACCGCACGCCTCGCCAAGAGGGCGCTTACTCGATGAGCGTGGACGAGGTGCTCGACCAGCTCGCCGCGCAGGTGATCGAGGGCGTCACCGACGTGATCATCCAGGGCGGCATCAACCCGGAGATCCCGTTCTCTTGGTATGTGGATCTGCTGAAGGCGTTGAAGAGCGACTTCCCGTCGGTACACATCGACTTTCTCAGCCCGGAAGAGATTCACGGACTGGAGAAGCTCACGGGACGCGACGCGTACGACATTCTCTCCGAGCTGCGCGAAGCCGGCATGGACGGCATGCCCGGTGCGTCGGCGGAGATTCTCTCCGACGACGTGCGTGCGCAGGTGTCACCGGCGCGTGTGAAGACCGCCGACTGGCTGCGCATCGTGGACTCCGCGCTGCGCGCGGGCGTGCACCTGCCGTCGATCGGCCTGGTCTTCGGCCTGGGCGAGACGCTTGAGCACCGCGCGCAGCACCTAGTGAAGCTGCGTGAGTTGCAGGACGCCGACCTTGAACGCGGCGGTCCGGGCGCGTGGATGTACAAGGTCTGGCCGATGCGCTTGCAGGACACACGTCTGAACGGCGTAATTCCGATCGACGAAGATCAGTCGATCATCGACCAATACCTCCAGCAGGTTGCGATCCACCGGCTCGCGCTCGACAACGTGGCCAACCACGGCTGCGTCTGGCGCACGATGGGCTTTGAGACCGCTACCGAGGCCTTGCGCGGTGGCGCCAACGAGATCCTTGGCACCGGATCGATCAACGCCGTCAACTCCGTAATGGAAACGGCCGGCAAGGTCGTGCCGCGTCCGTCGGAGCCGATTCTCGCCGGTGTGCTCGGTTGCATCTCCGACGCCGGCTTCACGCCGGTGCAGCGCGACGCTCGCTACGAGCGGCTCAAGACCTTCGAGCGTGGCGGCCTGGACGGCGCCGGTAACGATTACGTAGGTGCGTTCACGCAGAGCTAACGCCGGCTGCGCTTCGGCGCACCGGCCGCTGGTATCCAGCGAGTGATTCCGGTAGGCCGCGCGCATTGACCGCGCGCGGCCGGTGCCGGTTCGTGTTGCGCGCGGCGGCTTCGACACGGACGCACAGCGTTCGTCACGGCGCGCGCAACAACTCCAACACCGACAGGCAGAAATCCACGTGGTGCTCGGTGATCTCGTCGATCGACATTTCGTCTTGACTGCGCCACCACAAGCTAACCGCCCAACTGGCGCCGATCAGCGACGCCGCGGTGGCCCGCAGTCTTTCCGTGGGCGCATCTCCGTAATGAACGGTCATGATGCTTTCGACAAAACTCAGCAGATCGAAGTCCGGCCTGGGTCCGTCACCGGGATTGACCGACCAGCCCGCCCCGAAGAGCACGTCCCAGCCGGCCGAGTGCTCCTGCACGAACTCGAAGAACACACGCACTCCGGCTATCGACACAGCGCGCTCGGCTTCCGCGCCGCTGGCGTTTTCGATTCCCGAAATCGCCTGCGTCACGCGCTCGCGCAGTTCCTCAAGCGCGGCTTTTACACACGCCTCGTAGATGCCGCGCTTGCTGCCGAAGTATTGATACACCAGCGCACGGTCCACGCCGGCCTCGCGTGCGATCTCCTCCATCGAGGCGGCTTCAAATCCGTGGCACGCGAATACGCGCTCGGCAGTCTCGATCAACTGGCGCTCGCGCTGCTCGCGCCGCATCCGGCCTTTCGGCGGAGTTTGTCGAAACTCGCTGATCCCGGCGTCCATCGCGTACAACTTACTGGCCGGTTCGGCCAGCTGGCAAGTTATGTAAGCGTTCGCACGTAAGAAATTCACGAAGCTGGTGTACTGGAGGTTGAGATCTTTACATCAAATCGTGAAAAGGTTGATGATGGGCGTATTTTCGGTCGCCTCGGCGCCATTGAAGCTGGGTAAGCGGGTTGCAACTTCGCGCTTGGTGGAGTCGCTCGTGACGCCCAATCCGATCGAGCGTTACGTTGAGCTTTTCGATCCAGGCTGGGCACGCGACGACGTGCGCGCCGAGATCGTCGCCGTAGTGCATCAGACGTCGCGCAGCGTCACGCTGACGCTGCGGCCGAACGCTAATTGGCGCGGCTTTTCCGCCGGGCAGCACGTCGGCGTGGGCGTGCGGGTCGACGGAGTGCTGCACACGCGGATGTACTCACCGGCGTCGTCGGCGCTTCGCGACGATGGGCTGATTGAGTTGACCGTCAGCGAGCACTCCGGCGGGACCGTCTCTCGGCACTTGATTCAAAACGCGCGCCGCGGCATGGTCGTGCCGCTCACCCAGGCCGAGGGCGAGTTTGTGCTGCCATCGCCGCGCCCCGGGAGCGTTCTGTTGATCAGCGGCGGCAGCGGGATCACTCCGGTGATGTCGATGCTGCGTACGCTTTGTGACGAGAACGATCAGCGTCCGATCACGTTTCTTCACTACGCGCGCACGCCCGCCGACCAGCTTTACGCCGAAGTGCTGGATGAGCTTGCGGAAAACCACGGCAATCTTCGCGTGCTGACCGCGTTCACACGTGCGCCGGGAGGGAACGTGAACGGCCGGTTTTCGATGCGTCATCTGAAGGCGGCGGGGGTTGGTCCCGGCTGCGAGACCTTCGCCTGTGGACCAGGTTCGCTGGTGGAGGCGGTGGAAAGCGTGTGGTCCAAGCACGCGATCAAGACACCTTTACACGTCGAGCGTTTCACGCCTCCGCCGCCCGTCAAAATCACGGCCAAACCGAGGGGCAAGCTGCTTTTCGCGCGCAGCGGGCTGGCGGTGAAAAACAGTGGCGAGTCGATCCTGACGCAGGCGGAAGCCGCGGGCCTGCGGCCCACGAGTGGTTGCCGGATGGGAATCTGCCACACCTGCATCGTCCGCGTTGACGCGGGAAGTGTCCGTCATCTCCACACCGGCGAGGTCAAGGACGTGGCCGGTGAGACCGTCCAGATATGCGTGAACGCGCCCGTCGGCGACGTTGCGATCGAACTATGAAAGCGAGCAGCTGATCATGGCCCAGACAGCAAAAACCAAGACCACGACAAAGGCGGGAGCGAAAGTAAAGACGGGTGCGAAAGCCAAGACCGCCGCCACCGATCCGAAACAGCTCAAACTCACGCCTGCCCAGATTGAGGCCTTCGGCAAGGAAATGGACGCTTTGCGGGAGCGCGTACTCGACGATCTCGGCAAGCAGGACGTCGACTACATACGCAAGGTGATGGACGCTCAGCGCGGACTGGAGATCGGCGGCCGTGGGTTGCTTTTCCTGAGTTTCATCCCGCCCGCCTGGATCGCCGGCACGATCGCTCTGTCGCTCTCGAAGATCCTCGACAACATGGAGATCGGTCACAACGTGATGCACGGTCAGTACGACTGGACCCACGAGCCTTCCCTCAGCAGCGAGCGGTTTGAGTGGGACAACACGTGTCCTGCCGAGCACTGGCGCTACTCACACAATTACCGCCACCACACGCTCACAAACGTTCTTGGCGAGGACCGCGACATCGGCTATGGCATCCTGCGCATGTCCGAAGACCAGCCGTGGCATCCGTATTACCTTGGAAACGCGCTTTACGCGTTCTTGTTGATGACGTTTTTCGAATACGGCGTCGCGCTGCACGATCTGGAAGTCGAGAAGATCGTCGCGGGCGAAACGACATTCGCCGACAACCGCGAGAAGCTCGATCGTATTTGGAAGAAGGTGCGCAAACAGGCGCTGAAGGACTACCTCCTGTTTCCGGCGCTGTCTGGTCCGATGTTCCCGCTCGTGTTCGCGGGCAATTTCACGGCCAACATCGCTAGAAACGTCTGGGCGTTCATGATCATCTTTTGCGGTCACTTTCCGGAGGGCACCGAGGAGTTCACCCGCGAACAGATCGAAAACGAGACGCGCGGGCAGTGGTACCACAGGCAGATTCTCGGCTCCGCGAACCTCACCGGCGGCAAGCTGTTCCACATTCTCACCGGCAATCTCAGCCATCAGATCGAGCATCACCTGTTTCCGGATCTACCGGCACACCGTTATGCGGACATCGCGGTAGAGGTGCGCGAGGCCTGCGCGCGATATGGCATTCCGTACAACGCCGGTCCGCTGCACAAGCAGTTCGGCAGCGTCGTCAAGAAGATCATCAGGCTCTCGTTGCCGTAGGCCAGGCGGTCGGCCGCGTCAAGCCGCAACACGAAATGGAACGAACACCGGCTCGACTTCGCGAAACAGTTGAAATCCACCGCGCGAATAGGTAGTGTTGCCGTTACTCACGCGTTCGTGAGTAAGTGAAACGGGGCCCCTGGCACCGTTTTCGCACCGGCGGCCGGCATGTACCACCGGCCGTTCTGGGGGGGAGCCGGCGTGACCGTGCCTCGTGCCGTCGAAACGGGGCGTACGACGCGCCGCAGCGATAAGACCGGACCCGACGGAGAGTCGGTCCGGTCTTTTTGTGCCGAGACGACCTGATGGAAAGCCGGACGCCCAGTGGTCCGATCTTCTTACACGGGCGATGAGGCGCGAGGCGCCCCCGACTGCGTTGACGTGTCGTATTCGCTCATATTCGTTCGAACGACCGAGCGATTAACCTGACCGATAAGATCGCGCTGAAGGGGAAAGCACCGCGAACCGGTGCGAATTCGATGGCGAAGAAACCAGCAAAATCACCGACGGGTGCTCCGGCGAAGAATCCGGCGAAGGCGCCGGAGAATGCATCGGCGAAGGCACAGTCAAAGACGCGCCCGGCGGCGAAGCCTTCTGTCATCACCAGTCCGACTACTGGACCCGCGGGTGAGGCGATCAACACGCGTGAACGTATTTTGCGCGCGACGCTGCGCGTGATTGGAGAACACGGTGTCGAGGCGGTCAGCAACCGGCGTCTGGCCCGCGAGGCCGGTGTGGCGCTGGGTTCGCTCACATACCACTTTCCCAGCCAGGTCGAACTGCTGCGCGAAAGTCTCCTGCTCTATGTCAGCGAAGAGGTCACGCGGCTCAACGCGATTGCCAAAGCGATCGGCGACGCCGAGCCCACGCTGGAGCAGGTGATTGCCGAGACGGAGAAGATCTTTGTCAGTTACACCTACGGACCGGAGCAGATCGCTGAATTCGAACTCCACCTTCAAGCCGCTCGCGACGAGGAATTGCGCGACGCGTCGCGCCGTTGTTTTGAGGCCTACGACGCCGTCGCGATGGCTGTGCTTAAGGCGCTGGAATTGCCGGCCACGGAGATGCACGCTCGAGCCGTGGTGGCGCTGATCAACGGCGTGGCGATGCGCTATCTCGGCACCGGCGAGCGCGACGATTCCGGGCTCGGACTGGCCTTGACGACGTTGGCCGCCGGCGTTCAGCACACGGCCGGCTGACGAACCTCGCCGAGGCGCCAAATATCCTGGGGTGATGATGCGCTCAAGCATCACGATCGCGCGCGTGCGCGGCATCGACATCGGCGTCAACTGGAGCTGGTTCGTGATCGCCGGCCTGATTGTCTGGTCGCTCGCGGACGCCGTGTTCCCCGGCATCAAGCCGGGTTTGGACACAACCGTCTACGTGGTGATGGCAGTCGTGGCGACGGTGTTGTTTTTTACGTCCTTGATCCTCCACGAGCTTGGTCATGCCACCCAGGCGTTGCGCGAGGGCATGAGGATCGAGGGGATCACGCTGTGGATCTTCGGTGGGGTGGCGAAGTTCAGCGGCATGTTTCCTTCGGCGATGGCCGAGTTTCGTGTCGCTGTCGCCGGTCCGCTGGTCACCCTGCTGATCGGCGCGGTGATGCTCGGCGCGAGCGCGATCCCCGGTTCGCCGGCGGCGGTCGACGGCGTGGTGGAGTGGCTCGCGATCGTCAACTTCGCTTTGCTGGTTTTCAACATGCTGCCGGCGTTTCCAATGGACGGCGGTCGCGTGCTGCGGTCGCTGATTTGGCGGGCGAACGGAGACTTCGCCCACGCAACCGCCGTCGCTGGGGGCATTGGCCGCGCGTTCGGGCAATTCTTCATTGTCGGCGGGCTGCTGCTGTTCTTTCTCACCGGCGTGTTCGGCGGCGCCTGGATCGCGCTGATCGGATGGTTTGTGATCGGGGCCGGTCAGGCGGAGGTGCGAATGGCGCGATTGCGCGACGCCTTCGAAGGTAAGACCGTGGCTGATCTGATGGTTACGGAGCCTCTTACGGTGGAGCCGAGCCTTCCGCTGGCGGCGTTCACGGAGGCCGTGTTGCCGGAAAGCCGCTTCCGCGCCTATCCGGTGGTCGAATCGGGCCGTCTGCTTGGTCTGCTGACCGCGCGCGCGGCGTTGGCCCCGCCACGCGGAACGGGCGGCGCGTCAGCCGGTGCCGCAACCGTGGGCGACGCGATGGTGCAACTCGATCACGCGCTCGTACTGCCGGCGGACAAAGACCTCGGCGATGCGGCAATCGAACTGATGCAGACTGAGCCGGGCCGCGCGCTCGTGCCAGACGGTCGAGGCGGGCTTGCCGGCCTGCTGTCGATCACCGATGTTGCGCGTTCGCTGGAATTGCCGGGACGCCGTGGCGTAGGCTGACGCGAGAAACCGGCCGAAGGACGAACGCACAAAAGATGGGCGAATCAGCGCATAGCGACGTAATACAAGACCGCGACGGCGCGGTCACGACGATCCTCCTGGCCGACGACCACGCCGTCGTGCGCAGCGGCCTGCGTATGTTGCTGGAATCCGAACCGGACTTCGAGGTGGTGGCCGAAGTCGGCGACACCGACGCCGCTGAGCGTTCGGTGCGTGGGCACAAGCCGGACATTCTGATGCTCGACCTCAACATGCCGGGGCGGCCCACGCTGGAGGCGATCCCCGACATTCTCGAAAGCTCGCCGCGAACGAGCATCGTCGTACTGACGATGCAGGACGATCCTGCCTTCGCGCGCGAGGCGATGCGGGCCGGCGCGCTTGGCTACGTACTCAAAGAAGCCGCGGACGACGAGCTGATCAGCGCCGTGCGACTGGCCGCCGAGGGCAAGACCTACATGCACCCGCGCCTTGGCGCCAAACTTGCGGCGCAGGCGGACGACGCCGGTCGGCAAAGCGTGCTCACAGACCGTGAACGTGAGGTGCTGAAGATGATCGCGCTCGGTTACACCAACCGCGAGATTGCCGATGAGTTCGTACTCAGCGTTCGCACCGTCGAGTCGCATCGCGCGCACATCCAGCAAAAACTCGATCTGGTCTCACGCGCCGAGTTGGTTCGTTACGCGCTCGACAACGGGATTATCGATCGTCCCTAGCGCGGTGACGCGTAGCACCGGGATTCGCAGTGCCGGAGTCCGTCGCATCGGGCCAAATGATCGGCAGCGAAGCGTGAATTGACGTACCGGCACCCGGCGCCGAGAGCACGTCGAACTCGCCGCCCACCAACTCGACACGCTCGCGCATGCCGATGATGCCGAATCCCCCTTCGGTGGTCTCCGGGTCGAAGCCGCGGCCGTCGTCGCGGACGTCGATCTCAAGTTGTCCGTCCGCCCGTATCGCGCTCAGCCAGACATGCGAGGCGCCTGAATGTTTGATCGCGTTGTTTAGTGCCTCCTGAACAAGCCGGTAGGCGGCCACCGCGAGGTCCATTTCCAAACGGCGCGTGCCGGGCGGGCGCACCACGATGTCCGCTTCCACCTCCACCTCGCCGGTGGCAGCGGTGTGTTCGGCAAGACTCTCAAGAGCTTCGTGCAGTCCGAGCGCGTCCAATGCGGCGGGCCGTAGCTCCGCGATCAGAGAGCGCAGGTTGCTGATGTCAACGGTGATTTGCTCGACCGCCTCCCGCGCGGCGCGTTCCAGCAACTCTTCGCCGCCCCGGCGCAGGGCAGATGACAACAGCATGTTGAGTCCGGCGAGACTTTGCAGGGTCTCGTCGTGCAGCTCTCGTGCCCAGCGGCCGCGCTCGCGCTCGGCCGCGGCGACGGTCACGCGGCGACGGTCCTGCTGCATCGAGTGCGCGTTGTCGATCGCGATCGCGGCCCAGTTGGCCAGAACCGAGAGCGATGCTTCGTCGGCGTCGTCGAACTCCGCTATCGCTCCCGCGGAGTTGAGCTTGTCGGCAAGGTAAAGGTTGCCGTACGAGCGGCCGTGGATCATGATCGGCACACCTACGAACGTGGTCATGTGCGGGTGGCCGGGTGGAAACCCGTGCGCCTCGGGATGCAGTGAAACGTCGCTCAGGCGCAGTGGTTCGGGATCTTCGATCAGCTTGCCGAGTACGCCTCGCTCGTGCGGCGGGCCGTCAATCTCCTCGCGAGTGCGGTCGTCGATTCCCGCGGTGATGAACTGCGCCAGCCCGTTCCGCCCTTCGTTCAGCACGCCAAGCGCCGCATAGCGCGCGCCCGTCAATTCGCGAGAGGCTTCAAGGATCTGACTCAACAGCGAGTCGAGGTCGAGGTTGGCCACGAGGTTGCCGCCGAGTTCGATCAGACGCCGCAGTCGCGTCTCGTTCAAGTGTTCAGAATGCACCGTAATCCGTAGATCCTACGGTCATAAGTGCCGTAGCTCCGGCGGACGAATATGCGCGGCCGGCGATCTAGCGTCTCAGACATGAAGCGAAAGCCTGCGAGGGTGGTCGTCGCGGGCGGCGGAGTGGCCGCTCTCGAAGTATTGCTCGGGCTCAACAGATTGCTGGGCGAGCACGTACGCGTGGCGT
Organism: Actinomycetota bacterium; assembly: GCA_016213645.1. GTDB lineage: Bacteria > Actinomycetota > Thermoleophilia > Solirubrobacterales > JACPNS01 > JACPNS01. The sequence goes on along the minus strand of JACQZY010000005.1, from coordinate 50,468 downwards.
TGCTGTGCCCGCGTGACGACTTCGTCTACCGGCCTCTTGCCGTCACCGAACCGTTCGGCGGTGTGCCTGCGCCGGTGTACGACTTGACTGATTTGTTGAGCGACGAGGTGATGACGCATGTTCACGATTCGCTGGCCGGGATCGACCAGTCCGATCGGTACGTGCTGACCGAATCTGGCCGCGAACTGCCGTTTGACGCCGCGGTCGTCGCGATTGGCGCTCATGCCGAGCCGGTAATCGAAGGAGCGGTGAACTTTGTGGGGCGCGGCGGCGTGGAGGGGATGAGCGAGCTGCTCGATCAACTCGCCGCCGGAGCGGTGAAAAATCTCAGTTTCGTCGTGCCTCCGGGAGTGGTCTGGGCGTTGCCGCTTTATGAGCTGGCCTTGCTCACGGCTTCGTGGATCGAGGAGCACGGCGTGAGTGGTGTTTCGCTGAGCTTCGTGACGCCCGAGCAGTCCCCGTTGCGGTTGTTTGGGACGGCCGCAAGCGACCAGGTGGCCGCGATGCTGCACGAACGCGGCATCGCGCTCTATGCGAGCGAATACGCGAACCGCTTTGATGGTCACATGCTTTCGCTGGTGCCGGAAAAGCGCATCGCCGCCGATCACGTCGTCGCCGTTCCGCGACTTCACGGCCATCTGATCAACGGGCTCGAACAGGACGAGAACGGTTTCCTGCGCACCGATGGGCATGGTCTGGTCAGCGGCGCGCTGGATGTGTACGCGGCAGGCGATATAACCAGTTTTCCCGTCAAACAAGGCGGAATCGCCGCGCAACAAGCCGATGCCGTCGTACGCGCGATCGCCGAGCGCCTTGGTGCAGACGTCGAACCACGACCGTTTCGCCCGGTGTTGCGCGGATTGCTGATCGGCGGCAGCGAACCGACCTTCATGCGAGCAGACATCAGCGGCGCCGCCGGCGACAGCTTCGATGTCTCCGGCGATCCACTGTGGGCCGATCGCGGCAAGATCGGTGGTGTGCACCTTTCTGAATTCCTGTTGCGCCACGGGCTGGCGCGAAATACGGGCGAAGCCGCCTGAACAATCGCTCCGGGGCGCGCCGCACGTTCGTGCCGATCGCGGTACGTTTGACAAAAGACCCGCAATCAACCAATGAATGGAGGCCTCTGCGATGGCTCTCACCGTTGAAGCGGCATTGACGAAGAAGCAGTTCGGCTCACCCGACGAGGTGCGTCCGTTTGCAAATGGCATGGGCCAGGCAACCATGCTTGAGATTGGCGGTCGCATGGTCGGCCGCAGCCGGTGTGAGCCTGGCTGGCGCTGGTCTCAGCACGTGAAGCCGATCGCCGGCACCGACAGCTGCGAGACGCTGCACCTGGGCATGATCGTGTCGGGTTCGATGCGAATAACGATGGACGACGGCCGCACGCTTGAAGTAACGGAGGGCGACGTGTTCGAGATCCCACCGGGACACGACGCCGAGGTACTTGGCGACGAGCCGTGCGAGCTGATCGATTTCGGCGATATCACCGAATACGCAAAACCGGGCGAGATTCTTCGATAGACCCGGTAAGTCGGCGCGAAATGGCACGGATGCCGCTCGCTGCCGTCGATGTTGCGGGCGGCGAAACGGGGGAAAGACGGGAGCGACGGGACTCGAACCCGCGACCTCCGGCTTGACAGGCCGGCACTCTAACCAACTGAGCTACGCCCCCGGGCGCGGCTAATTGTGGCAGGTCTTTCGCTACACCGCCATGCTCGCCGCGAATCGATCATGGGCACGCCCCGACTCGAACGGGGGACTTCCTGCTTGTAAGGCAGGCGCTCTAACCAACTGAGCTACGCGCCCGGGTAGATCGAGAGTAGTAGTCGCGAGGCTTGCGCGACGTCTGGCGGCGGGACGGTGGGGCGCAAACGCGCCAGGGCGGCTAGAAAAGAGCTTCGTCCTGTTCGCTCGCAACGGATAGATAGCGAGTGCCGCGGCGTTCGCCAACGCGAACGAGTCGCCCTTCCTGAACGAGCTTGTGCAGAAGCCCCATCGTTTTACTTCGGTCAAGCCCGGTGCTCGACCGAACGAGAGCATTGGTGATTGGCCCATCCTCAGCCATCGCCACAACCAAGTCTTCTAGCTCGGGTGCTTCGAGGCGAAGGCCTGCCGGCGGGGCTAACGAGTGGTCAAGCGAGTAGGTAGCACCGCCGCGAGTGCCTTGTTGTACGAGGAAGCCGGCGTCACGAAGTCGCTGGAGGGCGATGCGTGCCTGATCCGCATCGACTCTCAGCAATTCTCGCGCTCTGGAATTGGTAAGCGACTCCTTGCGGGCCGCGTGAACCAGCAAAATGCGATCGGCAGGCTCGATGATCCCACGCTGTTCGACCTCTATGACCCACGCGCGTTCGTCTGGTGCGACTGCGCTCCGGATCGGCAATGTCACACGGACTTCTGATCCGGTGTCTTCGAAGACCGGGGGGTCGAGCAGTTGTTCGCGCATTAGATCTTCCATGATGTCGATTCCTGCGCCAGTGTCCTCCGCGAGATTGAACTTACGAAGCACTCGGATCACGGATGGATTGCGTGAGGCTGTTTGATCGCGCATGTTCTCGACCGTTACTGGTTCTGGCAAACCTCCGGGTGAGATCACCTGCACCGTGTCCGGGCGAATCTCAATTCGGACGCACCTGCCGTGTTGTTGATAGTCACGGTGGGCAACGGCGTTTGCGACGGCTTCCCTGATTACGCGCTGCGGGATGCGTGACAGTTCATGTCGGTGGACACCCAGTACGACAACTTCTTCGCCAATCTCATCGGAGACGAATTCAGTGGCGCGTTCAACTTGCTCGCGAAGTGGCCCGGCGAACTCCACGCGACGGTCGTAATTGCTGCTCTCGTCGCGATAACGCAGCACCTCTATGTACGTCTTACCGAGCTTGTCGCCGGGCCGTTTTAGAAGGTGCAGCGCTCCAGCCATTGTCAGGCGACTTCCTTCCCCGTCGCGACCTACCAGACCTATTTCTTCAAAGCGGGTTGACGCTGACGACTCAGTCCAGTCGAATGCTTCAATCACTGCCGCAACAAGTTCGGGGTCCGCGTTTTCAAACGGGATCCCTGTATCGGTTGAGTCAGCCTTCTCGAGACTTCTCGTACTGATGAACTGTCGAAGCTCGGCTCCAAATAGCGGAATCTCCATTGTTCCGCGTCTGACAAGTATGCGACCGCTTGAAGTCTGCGCAAACCCGCCGCTTCGCTTTGCGACTGAAATTACCGTCACTGGCGTGCCACAAACTCGAAATGGGTAAATCGCATACTTGCCCGGATCGTGAATCGTGCCGACAATTCGATGAATCTTGTCCTGCAAGCCTTGGGTTGGGTCTTTCCCCTTCACTTCGCCTTGGTCTGTTACTCCGATCAATATGACTCCGCCGTCAGTGTTTGAAAAAGCGGCGATACTTTCACCTAACGGCTGGTGGCCTACGCCGGTTTTGCGCTCGACGAAGTCACTCTCCGTTGGGAACGCCGCTTCGAACTCAGCCTGAGTCATCGATTTCGGCGGCTTTCCAGGACGCATCGGATGGAATGGTGGATAGGTCATATTGCTCGGCGGTGTTTCTGCATCTGATAATTATGACATACTTATCTTTTTGAAATTACGAATAGTTAAGTTCTGCATAACTATGCAAAAATCCTGTCGAACTTATTCATCCCAAACGCATGTTCGTATGAAGGTTGGTTCCATATCGGTACCTCTGTGCATTCGAGCGCTACTGATCTACACTTGGAAGTGATGGAACGCGCACGCAAGCAGCTCCGCGCGTGGCCGGTCGCGTTACTCGTGTGCATTGCAGCGATCGCCGTGCCCTCAAGCGCCACCGCCGCAACCGACGCCGAAGCGTCGGCAGACCCGCCCGCGGCCGGAAGCGAGTACACCGAGACGGTGCTTTCCGACGAAAACCTGCTGTCGCAGTGGGCGTTTGTGGTGCGGGGTACGGTTGCCTACAGCGAGCCGCTCAAGAAGGGCGGCAAGGTACGGCGTCTGACCACACGTACGCCCGACCGCACAAATGAACTTGTGCTTGCGCTTCGCGAACGCACGTATCCCGGCCAGGGAACGTGGGTGGAGGTGCGGTTGCCGATGCGTGGCACCGGCCGCACCGGTTGGGTTAACCGCCACGTTCTGAGCGTCTACAACGAGGTGCACACGCGGCTGGAGATCAGCCGCAGCCATTTCCGCGCGAGGCTCTATAAGAACGGTACGAAGATCTGGGAATCGCGGGTCGGCGTCGGTAAGAAGGGCACCGCCACGCCGTCAGGGCATTTCTACATCCGCAATAAGCTGAAGTCCACAGATCCGGGCGGCGCTTACGGCCCGTATGCGATGGGCCTGTCGGCATACTCGAGCACGCTTTCGGACTGGCCGGGCGGCGGCATCGTCGGCATTCACGGCACCAACCAACCGGGGCTGATTCCAGGCCGGATCTCGCACGGTTGCGTCCGGGTACCCAATCGCAAGATCCGCAAGCTCTTCAAGCTGATGCCCCCGGGCACGCCGGTCGAGATTCTGTAGCGCCGCCGGTCGCTGGTCAATCGCGGTCCGGCACCGCCGGGCGCTCGGCTTCGCCGAAGGCGCGTTCGTCGTACGCGCGCCGGTGCTCGGTGTCGATCTGCGTGAGCACTCGGTCGGCCCGCGTGAACCGCTCGATCGCACGGCGTAGCCGCATCGGCATCAGCAGTGTGAGCAGGTAGATCTGGCTCACGTGGGAGGGCACGTAGACGACGAGTTTCGGTTTCTCGATCGTGCGCGCGATCGCGCGGGCCACGTCATCGGTGGTTAGAGTGCGCGCGCCACGCGTGGAGAGGTTTACGCCGCGCGTAAGGTCCGACTGCACGATTGCCGGGCAGATCGCACTGAACTTCAGCGGCGTGCGCGAGTACTCGGAGGCGGCGCCTTCGGTTAGGCCGAACGCGCCGAACTTTGACGCCGAATACATCACCGCGCCGGGCAGGCTGAAGCGCCCGGCGGACGAGACGACGTTGATGATGTGGCCCCGACCGCGTCCGAGCATGCGCGGAATCATGATCTTCATGCCGTTCATCGGACCCAGCACGTTCACGCGGAGTTGCTGCTCGGCGACTGCGTCGGACTCGTCGGTGAACGGACTCAACGACATCACACCGGCGTTGTTGATCAGCACGTCGATCGGGCCGAAGCGATCTTCCACGCCGTCCAGGAACTTCTCGAACGAATCACGGTCGGTCACGTCGAGCCTAAATCCGACCGTCTCGCCGCGCACCGTCGCCAGCGAGCGTTCGACCAGCGCAGGGTCCAGGTCGCCGACGCCCACTTTGGCGCCGCCGCCGGCCAAAAGCTTCACGGTCTCCAGCCCGATTCCCCGTGCGCCGCCGGTGACGGCGATCACTTTGCCCGTGAAGACGCCGCTACTTGACTGCTCGGTAGCCATCGGCCGCACTCTACAGGAAGGCCGTCGCGACGAGCGCGGCCCGTGCCGCCGGGTCAGTCGCGCGAAACGAGGAAGAAGTAGATCAGCTGGCCGAGCGCGGCCACGAATCCTGCCACGTAGGTGAGTGCCGCGGCTCGCAGCACCGCGCGGGCGCCGTCCATCTCCTCGGCGGCGAGCAGTCCCTGGTTCTCCAGCGACACAAGCGCGCGGTGCGAGGCGTCGAACTCCACGGGCAGCGTGATCAGTTGAAACAGCACGACCGCAGCGAAGAACACCAGGCCGATCGTCACGAGCCCGGTCATGTTCAGAATCAGACCAATCATCACCGGCATGAACCACAGTGACTGGCCTACCGTCGCCGCGGGCACGAGGGTTTGGCGGAACTTCATCGGCCAGTAGCCGGCGGAGCCTTGGATTGCGTGGCCGGCCTCGTGGGCCGCGACGCCGATCGCCGCCACCGAGCTGGCCTGGCCAACCTGGGCCGAGAGATTCAGAGTACGGTTGCGCGGGTCGTAGTGGTCGGTCAGGTGGCCCTCGATCGGATTGATCGTGAGTCCGTCCAGGCCGGACGATTTCAGTACCGCTGCCGCGGCCTCGGCGCCTGTCATGCCATTGGCCGGCCGCACGTCGGAGTACTTCGCGAATGTGCGCTTGACGGACGCTTGCGCGAGCAGCCCGAAGATCAGGGGAATACCCGCGCAAATCAGCCAGAGGGTCATGCCGTTCATGGGCAGAAGAATAGGCGAACCGGCAGCCGCTCAGGCCGGTATTAGGCGTCCCGCAGACGTCGCCAGGTCGAATTATCGGGTCGGCTTTTAGTCCAGTACATGCGCCGATCCGGCCGCTGCGTCCAGCTCACCGCAAGTAGATTGAAGAGCAGAATGATTTATCCGACCAGCTCACGCGCACGGACATGGATTGTTCGCGCGGTGGTCGTCTCCGCAGTCCTGCTTGTGTCGCTGGCGATCGGCGGTTCTTCCGCTCTCGCACACAACACAACGGACACGGTTGACGCCGTTGCAGAAGGTTCTTCCGCCGGAAACGGCTGGCTTGATGCGTGGACGCACGGAAGCTGGGACGTTTGCGCCGCGGACGAGAACGGCGACAACCGCCATCAAACAGACGGGCACGGCAACGACGCGGTAGGCGGCAACGACGGAAACGACCACGCCGAAAACGGACACGGCGCCGATGACGAATGTGACACCGTCAGCGGAGTTGAGACAGGCGGCGAAAACAATGAGGTGGATCAGGGCGACGATGCCGACCCCGACCGTTGTAAGCACGGTCGTGGGCATCACCGTCACGGGCGCGGTCGCGGCTACGGGCACCGTCGTCACTGCCACCCCCATCATCACAACCACCACTGTCACCGCCATCATCACGATGGTTGCGGAGGCGGTCCGCCCGCGCCGGCTCCGGTGCCGACGGCCGAGTTCGCCTTCTCCCCTGCCGCGCCGGTGGCGGGTCGCGACATCCAGTTTGACGCGGCCACTTCGACCGGCGGGGTGGACGGCACGACGACCGGCACGATCACCTCGTACACCTGGGACTTTGGCGACCAGTCCACCGGCGACGGCGCAAGCGTGGCGCACGCTTATGCCACGGGAGGAGACTTCACCGTCGGCCTCACGGTCACGAATGACTACGGCAAGTCCGCCAGTGTCAGCCACTCCGTCCATGTGGCGTCGGCCCCGGTGCCGACCGCAGAGTTCAGCTTCACGCCTACCGCGCAGGTGGCCGGCCGCGATGTTCAGTTCAACGCTTCCGGCTCCACCGGCGGCATCAGCAGCGATCCCTCCGGCGACGTCACCGGCACGATCGTTTCCTACTCCTGGGACTTTGGCGACCAGTCCACGAGTACCGGCGTCGGCCCCGCGCATGCGTTCGCGGACGGTGGAGACTTCACCGTCGCCCTCACTGTCACCAACGATTACGGCAAAACCACCGGCGTCAGCCACACGGTTCATGTCGTGGCGGCCCCGGTGCCGGTGGCTGCGTTCACTTACACCCCCGGCGCTCCCGTTGCGGGCAGGGTCGTGCAGTTCGACGGCTCAAGCTCCACCGGCGGCGTCAGCAACGATCCCTCCGGCGACGTGACCGGCGCGATCGTCTCTTACGTCTGGGACTTCGGCGATCAGGGCGCCGGAGCCGGAACCGCATCGTCGCACTCCTTCGCGGCGACCGGCGACTACGTAGTCACGCTCACCGTAACGAACGATTACGGTCGCCAAAACAGCACTTCAACCGCGCTTCACGTGGTGCCGCCGCCTCCGCCGTATCCGGGCGGGGGCGGCGCACCGGTGATCGCGTCGGCGCCGTCGTCGATTTCACTTTCGTCGGCTCGCGTCGCCTCCGGATATGCGAGCACACGAGTCAGCGTGACCACGTCGCTCAACTACCGCGCACCGGCCGGAGTGGCACCGCGCGAAGCGTGCACCGGGCGGGTGCTCGTGAGTGGACGTTCTCGCGCAACTGGCAAATTCGCCGCAGTCGCGCGCGTCGGCGTGAAGGGCGGCTCGTGTGTGGCGCCGGTCAAGCTGTTGCTCCCTCGCGCGGCGATCGGCCACCGTTTGGTGCTCAACCTCGACTTTGACGGCAACGCCGCGTCCGGCTCGTGGCACGCGACGCGTTCGGTGAGCGTTCGGGCCCGGCGCTGACGGCGCGCGGCTTGGCGACGTTTCGATCAGTCGAATTGCGCCGACGGCTCGAGCTGCGCCGATGCCGGCTCAGCCGTTTAGGTAGCGAAGTACCGCCAGCACGCGCCGGTGATCCTGCGGTGTGCTGTCGAGATCGAGCTTGTCGAAGATGTTGGTGACGTGTTTCTCGACCGTGCTGCCGGTGACAAACAGCGTCTCCGCGATTGCCGCGTTGCTACGACCCTCGGCCATCAGACCGAGTACCTCGCGCTCGCGTTCGCTGAGTTCTTCAAGTGGGTCGTTGCGGCGGCGTCTGCCGAGCATGTGCGATACGACCTCAGGGTCCAGCGCCGAACCGCCGTCGGCGACGCGGCGTATCGCGTCTACGAATGCGTCAACTTCCACCACACGGTCTTTCAGCAGGTAGCCGACGCCGCTCGCGTCGTCCGCGATCAGGTCCAGCACGTAGCGTTCCTCGACGTACTGTGAGAGCACCAGCACGCCGATCTCCGGCAGCTCGTCACGAATCTTGCGTGCCGCGCGCAGCCCCTCGTCGGAGTTGGTCGGCGGCATGCGGATATCGGTCACCGCCACGTCTGGTTTGTACGCGTGAACCTTGCGCAGCAGCTCTTCGGCGTCGCCTGCCTGACCGACGACCTCCACGCCGGCATCTTCGAGCAGCCGCACTACGCCTTCGCGCAGCAGGATCTGATCTTCGGCGATTACGACGCGCATGGGATTTCTGCTTCGATCCTGGTGCCCTCCCCGGGTGGACTGAACACCTTGAGTTTGCCGTCAAGCGCGGCGACGCGATCGGTCAAGCCGCGCAGACCGGTGCCGTTGCGCGGGTCGGCGCCGCCGGCCCCGTCGTCGCTGATGATCACTTGAGCGAGCCCGTTGTTCGCAGTGATCGCGACGCGTGCGCCGCTGACCTCGCCCGCGTAGCGTGCAACGTTCGTCAGAGCTTCGGCGACGACGAAATAGATCGCGCTCTCGATGGCCTCGGGCAGCCTCCGCTCGGGCAGCTCGCCAAGCTCAACCGGCACCGTCGAGCGCGAAGCGAGTGCCTCAACAGCGGCCGCGAGACCGTGGTCCGACAGCACGGCGGGGTGGATCCCCCGCGCCAGTTCACGCAGTTCATCGGTGGCGGTGGCAAGTTCATTGGCGGCCTGATCGATCAACTCGCCCGCGGCTGTGGGGTTTTCCTCCAGTTTGGACTTCGCGAGCCGCAGGTTCAAAGCGATCGAGATCAGCTGCTGCTGGGCGCCGTCGTGGAGATTTCTCTCCAGACGGCGGCGAGTCTCGTCGGCGGCCTGCACGATGCGTGCGCGCGAGGCGCGAAGTTCGGCAACCTTTGCGCGTAGTTCCGCTTCGAGCCGGCGGTTTCGCAGGGCTAGAGCCGCCGCTGCCCCCGCCGAGCGCACAAGCCTCCGGTGGTCTTCCACGGTGGCGTCGAAAATGATCGCGGCGATCAGCTCGCCGTCGTGCTCGACGGCGCTCCATGCGCGCCCGGCACCCTCGTCCGGAAGCGTGACCGGCTCGCCGAGGTCGTCCACGTAGATCTCAAGATCCGGCAGCCAGTATGCGAACTGCAGGCTTGGATCGCCGAGCGCCTCCGACAGCGCGTCGCGGATGTTGCCTTCGCGCCGATCCGCGTCGGTCAGCGACTCGATCAGCTCGCCGACGGCTTCTGCCCCGCCAAACCGGGCGCGCATCAATCCGAACAAAAAGGCGTAGGGCACGAGCACGAGCCCGAGCACGCCACCCAGATGCGTGATGTCTCCGACGATGCTCTCGTCCGCGAAGAGCGAAATCCCGATCATCGCCGCGAACATCGCCAGCGTGAAACCGCCGGCGAACATCACCGGCGCGATCGCCCTGCGTGCGGCCGAGCCGAGCGTGCGCCGACGCCTGACCAACAACGCGACCATCGCCGAAAGCAGAATCACACCGCCGATCGCGGAGATGTGATTGAGCACGGTGAAGAGGTCTGCGTTGTGGGTCAGCGCCAGCGGATTGCTCGGGCAGTCGGCACAGTTCATCTGTGGTGTCGGGTGCCTCAGCACAAGCAGCCCGAGAAACTGCAACACGACGCCGTCAAAAAATCCGAACCAGATCAGCCAGCGCGCGTATTTCGAGTCCAGCCGTCCCGAGGGAAACGCGAACACCAAATACGCCAGCACGATCAGCACAAGGTTGTTCAGCGCGACGCCGAAAATGAATACGCCCGGAACGTCGGAGATCGTCAGCGAACTGATGAACCAGGTGAAGCCCACGGCCGTCATCAGCATGCCTGTGCGGTTGAGCGGTCGGCGCCACCACGCGAAGAGTCCGGTGCCGATGAACGACCAACCCACGAGCAAAGCGACTATGACGTCTGGACCGGGCGCCGTTTCGCGGCTGCTGGTCAGCCGCACCGACGCCACGAAAAGGCCGGCCGCGAGCCCGGCGGTGCCGACAAAGATGAGTGCCGCGCGCAGCGATCTCACGCCGCCGGCTCTCCCGTAAGTGCGCGAAGGGCCGCGCCAGACAGATCGGCCTTGCCGATGAACCCTCGCGCGCCGCTGCGTGCCACCGAGGGTCCGTAGTCCGACGCGTCGCGGCTGGACGTCAGCACGATCGCCGGTACGTGTCCGTTGTCGCGCGCGGCGGCGAGCACACGGTCAGCCACTGCGAAGCCGTCGATGTCGGGAAGTTGCACGTCGAGCAGGATTACGTCCGGAGAAAGCGAGCGAGCCGCGCTGACAGCGCTCTCGCCGTCGGCGGCCTCGCCGATCACCGTAAAGCCGTCGGCGGCCAGCAATCTGGCGGCGCTGGCGCGGAAGGCGTCGTGGTCATCGACGATCAGCAAAGTGCAGCGATCTTTCATAGCCCGATTGTGACCGTTTCACCGCTCGGAATGGGTGTGGAAAACCCCACCCGAAGGGTGCGGCACGCCGCCGGGCCGCGTGGGGACCGCCACCGCGCAAGATCAGGGTGAGCCGCATTGGAATCGAAGCCGCACACGTGAAGACTTGCCGGTGAATGCACAACTCGCTCTGAAAGGCTCGTTCCCATGCAATTCCCTCACAGAAAATCAAGACAGTCCCCCGGTCAGACTCCAGCGCGCCGTGGCGGAGACGTGCCGCCGAAGCGCGAAGTTACGGCAACGCCGCGCGGGCTCGCCGCACGCGCCGGTCGCTGGAGCGCCACGCACCGAAAGACCGCGATTGCGCTTTGGTTTGCGTTCGTGGCGATGTCGATCGTGGTCGGCGGCCAGGTCGAACGCAAGAGCATCAAGGACATCGACTACTTCAACGGTGAAAGTCGGGTGGCCGAGCAGGCGCTGGCGAAGCACCTGCCCAAGCCGTTGGCGCAGGAAAACGTGATCGTGTCGAGCCGTAGCTTGCGCGCGGGCGACGCCGCCTTCGACCGCGCGGTCGACGACGTGCGCCGGCGGATGGCGTCCGCGCCAAGCGTGACTGGCGTGCGTGCGCCGAGCACGCAGGAGGGCACGATCTCACGTGATGGCCACGCGGCACTCGTGAGCTTCGCGATCGCGGGCGACAAGGACTCGGCCGCAGACCGTATTGTGCCGGTGAGCAAGCGGCTGGACGCGGCGCGCGCGGCCAACCCGGCCGTGAAGATCGGCCAGACCGGCGACGCCAGCATCGAGCACGAACTCGAAGGCGCGTTCAACGATGACCTCGTACGCGCGCGCAACCTCTCGTTGCCGATCACGCTGGCGATTCTGTTGCTGGCATTCGGCGCGCTTGTGGCAGCGGGGATTCCGGTGCTGCTCGCGATCACCGGCGTGATCGCGACGATCGGTTTGGTCAGTCTGCCCAGTCAGCTCAGCCCGGTAGATGACGCAATCGCCGAGGTGATTCTGCTGATCGGCATGGCGGTGGGCGTGGACTACTCGCTGTTCTATTTAAAGCGCGAGCGCGAGGAGCGCGCCGCCGGCCGTGGCGCGCGCGCCGCGCTGGAGGCGGCCGCGGCAACGTCTGGACGGGCCGTGCTGGTGAGCGGTTTGACCGTGATCGCGGCGATGGCCGGCATGCTGATGGCGGGCGACAAGACGTTCATCTCCTTCGGCGTGGGCACGATGATGGTGGTGGCGGTCGCGATGATCGGTTCGCTCACCGTGCTGCCGGCGATGCTGAGCCTGCTCGGCGACCGTGTGGAGAAGGGCCGCGTGCCGTTGCTCGGCCGGCTGCGCGTCCGCCGCGAGGCGGCCGGCGGCGGCGGAGTGTGGACCGCGGTCGTGACGCGCGTACTGCGTAGGCCGGCGGTGTTCGCGGCTGCTGCCATCGTGCTGCTTTTGGCACTTTCCGCGCCGGCTCTGGAGCTGAAAACGCAACAGGCGAGCGTGGACGATTTTCCGCAGGGGCTCTCTTCAATTCAGGCCTACCGTGATGTGGAACGCGCGTTCCCAAGCGAGAATCTGCCGGCCGTCGTGGTTTACCAAAACGCTGACGTGCGTAACGATCGCGCGAAAGCCGCGATTGCGGCGTTCTCCGCGCGCGCAGCGGCCGATCCGGGTCTGCATGCGCCGAACGAAGTCGTCTACAGCAAAGACGGTCGTCTAGCGAGAATCAGCGTGCCGCTCGCGAACGCGCGCAACCAGGACGCCGCGGAAAACACTGTCAAACACCTGCGCGAGACGATCCTGCCGGAAACGCTTGGCGCTGTGCCCGGCGCACGCGCGTCGGTGACCGGCATGACCGCGCAGTCGGTCGATTTCAACCAGCAGATGCAGTCGCGCCTGCCGGTGGTTTTCGGCTTCGTGCTGGGACTGGCCTTCCTGCTGATGCTCGTGACTTTCCGTTCGATCGTGATCCCGCTGAAGGCGATCGTGCTGAACCTGCTTTCGGTGGGCGCCGCTTACGGCGTACTCGTGCTGATGTTCCAGCACGGCTGGGGCGCGGACCTGCTGAACTTCGAGCCCAGCGGAGCGATCGCGCCGTGGCTGCCGCTGTTCCTGTTCGTAATTCTCTTCGGACTCTCGATGGATTACCACGTGTTCATCCTGAGCCGCGTTCGTGAGCTGGTTGACCGCGGTCTCGACACAGAGTCGGCGGTGGCCGGCGGCATCCGGCAGACCGCCGGTGTGGTCACCAGCGCCGCGGCGGTGATGGTGGCGGTGTTCGCGATCTTCGGTTCGCTGTCGATGCTGCCACTCAAGCAGATGGGTGTAGGGCTCTCGGTTGCCGTGTTGATCGACGCCACGGTGATCCGCGCGGTGTTGCTGCCCGCGGCGATGAAGCTGCTGGGTGAGTGGAACTGGTACCTGCCGCGGTGGCTGGAATGGCTGCCGAGTCCGGGCGGCGAAGGCGCGCGCGCCTTCTCCACCGACGCGATATCCGGCGGCGACGGCGTGGCGGCCGATCCAACACCCGCCTGACGAATCGCTACCGGAACTCGCAGGTCCACGAGAAGGGCGTCCCGAAGCCGGGGCGCCCTTTTTGCATGTCGGATTACCTGCTGGAACCGGCCTGCCACGCGAGTGAGCGAGTGCCGGTGCAAGTAGCCCCACGGGGAGTCGAACCCCGGTTTTCGGCTTGAAAAGCCGACGTCCTAACCATTAGACGATGGGGCCGTGGCTGATGCCGAGGGTACCAGTGGGCAGTGCGGCTAGGCTGCGGGCCATGAACTCCGAATCAGATATCCAGTCAGTACCCACTGCCGCCACGGCGAACGCTGCCAAACCGCGTGGATCACGCGCTGACGCGCGCCTGCGCGCGCTGATCGTCGCGATCTTCGGCGGTGCCGGTGTGATGCACTTCACGCACGAATCGTTTTACACGCCCACCGTGCCGGATGCGTTACCCAATCCCAAGCAGATCGTCTACATCTCCGGCGTGGCCGAACTGATGGGCGCGATCGGCGTGCTGATTCCACGCACGCGGCGGCTCGCGGGCAAGGGTTTGCTCGCTTTGCTGATTGCGGTGTTCCCGGCCAACATCAACATGGCCGTCAACTCCGACCGCTTCAAACAGTTCCCGGTGTGGGGTCTTTGGGCGCGTTTGCCGCTTCAGTTTGTGGTCATGCGCTGGGTATGGCGCGCCACTCAGCAGCGCGCCTGACCGCGGCTTTACCGCGAAAAATCGCTTAACCATCGCCTACCTATCGGGTAGTGGGGTGACCACCCCATGGACGACCGTTGTAGAACTGGACGGATCGCGCAGATCTCTCGCGAGACGTCCGATATACGCCACATGGGAGAAGGAAAACCTGGTAGTCCCGCCACCGGAGCGCCTGATTCACGCACCGGTGGCGAAGCGCTTGTGGGCGAGGACCTGACCGTACGGATCGGCAATGAGCTGGCCGAGATCGGTCTTACGGAGGACGCTCCGTGGGTCTCGTCGATGGTGCTTTACGGGTCCGGCGGAGTGATCGTGCTTGCACTGTCGCTGATCTCGCCCGAGTCGGTCACGGGTTTCGTTCAGGGTTTGGCCGGCGCGGCGCTGCTGATGGCGGCGTTTTCCGCGTGGGGCTACCGGCAAAAGCGATACATCGGGTGGGCGACGCCGGTACGCGTGCTTACGGGAATGGCGATCATCACCGCCGGCGGCCTAAGTAGTGGTTCGATCAGTGCGTCGCTCGGAACGATATTGATCTTCCCGCAGATTTCGGCCGCGTTTTTGTACGCGACCCGCCGGTCGGTGCCCTACATGGTGATCGGTACGTTGTTGCTGTTTTTGATCTTGATACTTGGCCGATTTGGTTCGTGGTACGTGGCGCAGTCGATCGTGACGCCGGCCGTCATCTGCACGCTCGTGTGTGCCGTGATTCTCTCGCAGGCACGGCTGCGCAGGCTGATCAAGCATCATCTCGAACGCTCGCTCGCCGATCCGCTCACCGGTCTGGCGAACACTCGTCACCTCAACGAGCGACTGGCGGCCGAACTGGGTCGCGCGGAACAGATCGGTGAAGCACTGGCGCTTTTCGCGATCGACCTCGACAATTTCAAGCGCGTCAACGACGAGATCAACCACCGCACCGGAGATGATGTGCTGGTAGCGGTGGGACGCGTGCTCGGCAGCGCGTCGCCCGAAGGCGTGCTGGTGGCCCGGCGCGGCGGAGACGAGTTTTCGGTGCTGCTTCCCGCCGCCGATCGCCACGACCTCGAAGCACTTTCACAGGAATTTCGTGCCGCGATCGTTGGCGCCCGTCGCCGGATCTGCCCGTCGATCACGCCAAGCGGCTCGGTGGGGTACGTGCTTTCGGAGCCGGGCGACGACCCGGAAGGCATCATCGAGCGCGCCGACCGGGCGTTGCACGCTCACAAGGTTCAGTTTCACGCCGGGCGGCCGGATCACGGGCGCCGAGCGGAGAGCGGCAACGTCGCCGACATCGCCCAGCGCCGTCAGATAGCCGGCAAACCGGAGCCGGAGAAACAACAGGCCACGAGCGGCATACTTCGCGCGATCGGCCAGCGCTGGTTTATCGTCGCAGCCGTTTCGCTGGAGCTCGCGATACTGGTACCGCTGGTGTCTGTCATCGGTGACACCGGTTCGCTTGGCCTCGTCGAAGCCGGACTTGTTGGACTCGGCTTCCTGACGCTCGCCGCGATCATGACGCAATCGTCGCGCCTGCGTCTTGGCATTTGGTCGCTGCATGCGGCGTTCCTGGCGATGGGACTGTTGATCGCCGCAAGTGTGCTGTTGGCCGGAGCCGCCGGTGCCGCGTTGCTCGACATGTTCATGTTGGTTGCGGTGATGGGCTTCTTTGTCTTCACTCCACGCGTCGCCGCAATCTGGTTTGTGCTGGGGTTTGGTGGCATGGCCGCCGCCGCGGTTCACGGAGGTTTCGCCAATACAGCCACTCGCCTGGGCGCGGCCTTGGCCGCGTCGGCGGTGCTGGCCTCGATGTTCGCGAAGCTTCGCAAACTGACGGTCAAGTACATGGAGCGTCACGTGGAACTTGCCCAGATCGACCCGCTGACCGGGCTGGCCAATCGCCGCCTGTTGCAGGCGCGGCTCGCCGACCGGCTCGAAACGGCGCACGATCACGGTGAAGAGGTTGTGGTGATCGCGGTCGACCTCAACGACTTCAAACGCGTAAACGACGACCACAGTCACACGATGGGTGACCGGCTGCTCTGCGATGTTGCCGAGGCGATCCGCGCTTCCACTCGGCCAGAAGACCTCGTGGCGCGCCGCGGAGGCGATGAGTTCTACATCGTCTGTGACGACGCCAGCCGCGACACTGCGGAGCTTGCCGGTCACCGCATCGAAGAGGCGATCGAGCGCGCACGGATTGCGCTTTGCCCGAGGATTGATCCGACCGCGACTGTGATGATCGTCTCGTCCGAACCGGGCGACGATGCTTCCGCGCTGATGTTTCGTGCCGACGTGGCACTGCACGCGGGCAAAGTTCGCTCGCACGCCGCACGCGGCCATTGGCTGGACAACGCCGGCTGATTTTCGGCGCCGCGACGCGGACGGCCTTTCAGACTAGACACACTGTCTAGATCCGGTGTATAGTGGTCTGCGCCTTATACCTGCGCACCGTTAGGACTTACCGATGACAGCCACTGCCGTACATTCCGGCCTGGAACAGGTCAACCTCAGCGATCACGCGCTCTGGCGCGACGATCCGCCGTTTGAAATCTTCGCCCGGCTGCGGGCCGAGCGTCCCGTTCACTGGAGTCCGATCTCGCAGTTTCCGCACGAGGCCGGCTTCTGGTCGATCGTGCGTCATGCCGACATCCGCGAAATCAGCCTGGATTTCGAGACTTATTCCTCCGAGCGCGGCGGCGTTGTGCTGGTGGACGACATCGGCGTTCCGCTGGACATGGTGCGGATGCAGCCGATCGCCCAGGACCCGCCGCGCCACGACCGCATGAAGCAGCTTTTCCAGCAGGCGTTCACGCCCAAGCGCATAGCGGCCCACGCCGAGGCGATCCGGCAGATCGTCGACCGTGCGATTGACGGTGTCGCGGCGCGGGGTGAGTGCTGTCTGGTCAACGACATCGGGGCGCACGTCACTTCGCGCGTGATCGGATCGCTGCTCGGCACGCCGGAGGACGACGATCCGCAACTGGTCGATTGGTCGAACATGATCGTCGGCTTCGAGGACCCGGACATGCGCCCGGAGTTCGAAATGCTGATGCCGGAATTGCAGCGGGCGTTCGAATACGTATTGCCGAAGGTTCTCGAGCGCCGCGAGAACCCCACCGGCGATCTCGTCAGCGCGCTCGCCCACGCGGAGATCGACGGCGAGCGTCTGACCGACGACGAAATGGTGCTCACATTCGGCCTGCTGATGGCGGCCGGCAACGACAGCACACGCGCCGTTTACGGCAGCAGCATGCTTGCGCTGATGCGCCACCCCGAGCAGCGCCAGATGCTGATCGACAACCCGGACCTGATCGACGACGCGGTCGAGGAGTGCCTGCGCTTCAGCCCTGCGTTCGCCTACATGCGACGCACCGCCACACGCGACGTGGAACTGCACGGGCAGACGATCCACGAGGGCGACAAGCTGGCCCTCTGGTACGTCTCGGGCAATCGCGACGAGACCATCTACGACGAGCCCGAGCGCTTCGACATCACGCGCGGCCGAGTACAACACCAGTCCTTCGGCGCCGGCGGCAGGCACTTCTGCCTGGGCGCCGCGCTGGCGCGGCTGGAGCTCAAAACGATGCTCCTGCGCACGATTGAACGACTGCCGGACATGCGCCCTGCCGGTCCCGCCGTACGCGCGCATTCGCTGTTTCTGAATCAGCACAAATCGATACCTGTGAGCTTCACGCCTCCCCCCGGGGCGTGACGGAGCGGGGCACGGGCGGCCGGTTAGCGAACAACCCCTGGACACTCACCGGCCGCCTTGCCCCGCATAATCTCTTTCGGATGAACTCTTCCCCGACGCGCACCTTCACATTGCCCGAAGCCCGTAATCAAGGGCGCGACGCCACCGAGCTGCGCATTCTCGACGCCACCGCCGAGCTGTTGCAGAGCGGCGCCTCGCTTGCGGGGCTGAGCATCGGTCGCATCGTCGAGGCCGCGGGCGTGTCTCGCGCAACGTTCTATCTGCACTTCCCCGACAAGCGTGAACTGGTGGCCCGCCTGGCGCAAGAACGACTGAGCGAGTTTGGAGAGATCACGGACCCATTCTTGGAGAAACGTGACGCCGGCCGCGAAGAGCTGGCGGAGGTGATGCGCCAGCTCGTGGCAAGCTGGCAGCTTCGAGCCGGTGTGCTGGCCGGGCTGGTTGAGTTGGCGGAGTACGACGAAGCCGCGCGCGAAGCCTGGCGGTCGGTCGTGATGGGCGTCGCCGAGATGCTCGCCGGAGCGCTGCACAAGCGCCGGCCGGAGCTTTCTGACGAGCAGGCCCAGTCGCTGGCCGAGGTCGTCGCATGGATGGGCGAGCGCGTCTGCCACCAGATGACCGGAATCGGCTCAGACGAAAACGACGCCCGCCGCACCGCCGAAGCCATGACCGACGCCATCTGGCGAATCGTAACCCCCTGAAGAGAAATTCCGATTAGTTTCGTCGCGCTCGAGCGTCTAAGTCGTGATCGGCTCGGATTCGACGACCGTCGAACTCCGTCGTTTCGCACTATTTATCTGCGAATCGGCGTTTGGGCGTTGGAACGAGCGACTTCAGAAACCGCATCCCGAAGGGGGATAACTGATGAATCCGAAGTTCAAGAAAGCCATCGTAACGCTTTCGTGCGCGATGATGGCGGCCCTATGTTTTGCAGCCACCGCGTCGGCGTCAAGCACCGCCACCTCGGATGGCAGCACCGTCAATCTGGTGGCCGGAATAGGTGACTCAAGCAACATCTTCACCAGCTCCAGTGGCACATCGGTCACAATCGACGACTCCGCTGGAGTCACGGCCGGCGTCGGTTGCACTCAGTCAAGTGCAACCAAGGTGAATTGTCCCGTCACGACGCCTCCAATCGCGGTGTCGGTGGACGCAGGCGACGGTAACGACTATGTCGGCTCGTACGCTCAGTTTGACGCGAACATTTTTGGCGGGGACGGCGACGACACGATTGACGTAGGCGACTATGTCGGCAAAGTCAACGCGGTTTACGGCGGCGCCGGTAACGACACAATCAGGACCGGCGGGAGCCTCGACATGATCTACGGAGATGACGGGACCGACGACATCACGGCGGGAAACGGCGACGACCAACTGGATGGCGGTGCGGGTAACGACATTCTGCGCTCCGGCTCAACCGACGTGAACGACGATGATGCGTTCTACGACGGCGCCGGAAACGACACGATTCATTTCGCTGTTGGCAGCGACTTCAACTCGAATGGAACGGGCGCTGATACGTTCGTTGTCGATGCCACCGGTGGAAATGACTGGGTTTCCTACGTCAGTCGTTCGGCACCGGTCACGATTACGCTCGATGGAGCGGCAAACGACGGCGAAGCCGGCGAGCTCGACAACGTGCCCTCAGGCATGATTGTTACAGGCGGCAGCGGCAACGACACGATCACCGGGGACGCGAACGCAAACTCGATCATCGGCTACGGCGGCAACGACACGCTCAGCGGCGGCGCCGGCGCCGATTCGATTCAGGGCTTCGACGGAACGAACACCTTGAACGGTGGCGACGGTGACGACAGTATGCAAGGCGGCGCGAACGTGGACACGTTCAACGGTGGTAACGGCAACGACACGATGCTCGGATATGCCGGAGGCGACATCTACAACGGAAACACCGGAACCGACCGCGTGCTTTACACGGACAAGGCCGCCACTGTCACCGTAACCATCAACGGCACAGCGAACGACGGTGTGTCGGGTGAGGCCGACAACGTTAAGACGGACGTGGAGAACGTGACTGGTGGTTCCGCCAACGACTCGATTACCGCGCAGTCATCCGGATCGATCGCGAACTCGTTCGACGGCGCCGGCGGAAACGACACGCTCAACGGGAACGACGGCAACGACACGCTCACTGGCGGAGCAGGCACCGACACCGTGAACGGCGGCGCCGGAAATGACTCCGTGCTGATTCGTGACGGCCAGAACGACACCACCAACTGCAGCACCGGTACCGACACTGTTACGGCGGATCTTCTTCCAAATGACTCGACCGTGACAGGCTGTGAAACGGTGAATCGCGCGTAGAGTGAAACATAGAGCTGCGGTCGAGAGGGGGGACTGCGGGTGGCGCAACTCATGTGGCGACCGCTCGCAGTCTTGCTCTCGAATGGGTCCTCAGGGACTCGAACCCTGTCCGCCGGGTTAAAAGCCCGGTGCTCTACCAGTTGAGCTAAGGACCCGGGGGAGATCTTAGGAGGCGAAATTTGTAGGCGCCGCCGATCAGGCGATCCGGCGGGCGAACAAGAAAGTTCGTCAGTCTTCCGGAGAAAAAGAGAACGACCGGAGCGGCGGGTGTTTACCGCACCGCTCCGGTCGTTCACGCGTCGGCTACGCCGCGCGGGGAAAAACCGGCGCCCCGCCGGTGCCCGTGCTTACGCGGTGATCGTCGCGACCGAACGTGGAGCATGCTCCACGCACGAATCGCGTGCCGACGCCCAGGTTGGCCGGCTGCCCCACGCGCCGGATTACCCAGGTCTTGCGGCCGGCGTCGCCGGCGCAGTCATTGAAATCGTGGGAAAGAGTCATCGTCGGTGGGGCGGGCTGAGTCGAACTCGGTGGCGGATCTTCGGCAATTTGATTCAGGTGCCGGGTCACCGCCGGGCCACTCGATCAAACGTCCAAAAACGCGTATTACACAAGTTCATGTTACACCATTCTATGATACATAGGAACCCGTGGGGGGGTGTTGAATTACGATGGGGGTATACAGATGAACGCAGTCACACCGAAATCCAAGACCAAGACGGCCGCCAAGGGCGTCGCCGCGGCCGCCAACAATGGTGCGGCAACCAACGAACTTACGATCGACCAACTGGCGCAGCGATCCGGCATGACCGTGCGCAACATCCGCGCGCACCAGTCGCGCGGCCTACTGCCGGCACCCAATGTAAAGGGACGGATTGGTTACTACGACGACCGCCACGTCGCTCGGCTGGAGTTGATCCAGCAGCTGCAGTCAGGCGGTTTCAACCTCACGGCGATTCAGCGTTTGGTCGAGCGCGCCGAGCAGACAGGCGACGCGATCGGCAATCTGCGCAGTCTCGTGTTGATGCCGTTCGCCCATGAGCAGTCAGAGGTGATGACGCTTGAAGAACTGGCTCAGCAGTTGGGGGCGGAGATCGACGCCCGTCTGATCAAGAAGGGCATCGAGCTCGGCTTTGTGCTGCCTCTTGACAACAGCCGTTTCGAAGTGATCAGCCCGACGATCATGCGTGCCGCCGTGCAGTGCATTCAGCTCGGCGTGCCGCTCGACATGCTGCTTGGCGTGCTGAAGGCCGTCAACATTCATTCGCGTGCGATCGCCGACGCTTTCACGAAGATGGTCGACGAGGGCATCATCCGCCCGGTTGAGCGTGATGGTTTGCCGCCGGAATCCTTTCCGATCGTGATGGCCGCGATCGAGTCGCTGCGTCCGCTTGCCGCGGAGGTTGCGATGGCTGGATTCCACGTGAACATGGATAACGCCGCGGAGGACGCGTTCGGCAAGATCCTGCGTCGCATCGCGAAGGAAGATCTGCGCCTGCCGGAGGAAGCCCTGGCCAAGACCGAGGGCGGCAAGGTGCGTGGAACCGTCACCGGTGCGGCGAAGGGCGCCGCCGGAGCGGTCAAGAGCGCGGCGAAAGTTGCGCCGCGCGCCGCGACCAAGGACGCAAAGGCCGACGCCAAGAGTTCAGAGAAGGCCGGCGCCAAGCCCAAGCGCGGCTCGGCCGGACGCCGTCGCGGGCGAGTGTCCTCGGGCCGCGGCTAGTCGCCGATCCGAACTCGCCCGACCAAAGCCGGACCGACCAAAGCGGGACCGCCTGAAGTCTGATCACCTGACGCTCGACCGGGCGAAGCTCGCCCGGTCGAAACCGGACCGCCGGAAGCCCGATCGCCCCAGGCGGGCTCAGTGCCGGAAGTGCCGCCGGCCGGTGAACACCATCGCCACACCGGCGTCGTCGCAGGCCTTCACGACTTCGGGATCGCGCTTCGAGCCGCCGGGCTGAATCACGGCGGTCACGCCCGCCTTGATCGCGTAGTCGGGACCGTCGGCGAACGGGAAGAACGCGTCGCTGGCCATCACCGCGCTCTCCAGTGAGGTCCTGGCCTTCTTGACGGAGAGCTTGACGCTGTCTACGCGGCTCATCTGCCCGGCGCCGATGCCCAGCGTGGTGAGGTCGCGGGCGAGCACGATCGCGGTGCTGCGTACGTGTTTGCAGACGCGCCAGGCAAACAGCAGATCGCCCCACTGCTTTTCCGTGGGGTGCGCTTGCGTGACCACCTGCATCGCGTCGCGCGGATCGATGTCCACATCGCGATCCTGCAACAGCAGCCCGCCGCGGACGCCACGCAGATCCGGGTCCGTGACCGGCCAGATGCGGCGTTCGTTGTTGGTCATCACCCGCAGGTTTTCCTTTTGGCCGAAGATGCGCAGCGCGTCCGGCGTGTACGACGGCGCGAAGACAAGCTCGATGAAATGCTCGATCAGCTGCTCCGCGAGCGCCCCGTCAACTTCGCGGTTGAAGACGTAAATGCCGCCGAACGCGCTCAGCGGGTCGGTGGCCATGGCCTTGCCGTAGGCGTCGGCCACGCTATTGCTGACTGCGATACCGCACGGGTTGTTGTGCTTGAGAATCGCGCAGCAGGGCAGCTCGAACTCCTCGATCAAGCGGCGGCCACTGTCGAGGTCCAGCAGGTTGTTGAAGGAAAGATCCTTGCCCTGCTCCTGGCCGACCATGCTCAGCAAATCGGTTCGGCTGCCGACCTCCGCGTAGTAAGCCGCGCGCTGATGCGGGTTCTCGCCATAAGGCAGGTCGATCGACTTTTCGTACACGCGCACGAACTGGTCGGGAACGTTGCCGGTGCGCTCGTTGAACCACTGGCTGATCGCCGCTTCGTACTGAGCGGTGTAGTTGAAGGCGTCCACCGCCAGCGACTCGCGTGTCTCCAGGCTGAGTGTGCAGTCCTCTTCGCCTAGTTCTTCTAGCACCGCGTCGTAGCTTTCGGGACTGACGACGATGCCGGTGAACTTGAAGTTCTTCGCGCTTGCGCGCACCATCGTGGGGCCGCCGATGTCGATCTGTTCGAGGATCTCCTCGTCGCTGACACCGCGGCGATTCGCGTAGCGCTGGAAGGGGTAGAGGTTCACGCAAACAAGGTCGATCGGTTCGATGCCGTTGGCGTTCAGCTGCGCGACGTGCTCTTCGTCGTCGCGCACCGCCAGCAAACCGGCGTGGACGGTGGGGTGAAGTGTCTTCACACGTCCGTCGAGGATTTCCGGAGATCCCGTGTAGTCGCCGATCGGCGTAACCTTCACACCGTTTTCGGACAGCTCCTTGGCGGTGCCGCCGGTGCTGACGATCTTGATGCCGAGATCTTCGAGCCCTCTGGCGAAGTCCACCAAGCCGCGTTTGTCGGACACGCTGATCAGCGCCCGGCGGATCCTTACGGCTCCGGGTGCGGTGACCTCAACGGCCTTGCCGTTGGCGTTTGCGGATTTCGGGTTCTGGCTCTCCGGCACGGGCATGCTCCCCTGGTATCGGTGGTCCCTATTTGAAGGCGATCCGGCGGCGCGAAAGCGTGCGATCCCGCACTGCGCCGGGACTCAGGCAGCATAGGCGATCGGGTCCGCGAAAACGGCGCCGGTCAGTGGCCGGTAAGCCGCCCGGCGGCGATCTCGACGATCACAGAAGGCAGCAACCTGTGCTCGATCGCGTGAACGCGCTCGGCGAGCGTGTCCGCAGTATCACCGGGTTCAATCGGCAGACTCTCTTGTGCGATCACCGGACCGGTGTCGACGCCCTCGTCCACGTAATGCACCGTCACACCGGTCTCGGCGACGCCGGCGTCGAGCGCCTGTCCGATCGCGTCGAGACCGGGAAATCGCGGCAGCAGCGAGGGGTGCACGTTGATCAGCCGTCCGGCGAACGCCTGAACAAATTCGGCGCTCAGAATCTGCATGTAACCGGCGAGCACGACGAGGTCGATCTGTTCGGCGCGCAGCCGCTCGATCATGGCGCGATCGCGCTCCGCTCGCACGCCGCTCGTGGGCGTCGTCAAAAGCTCAAACACACCGGTCGCGACGCCTGCCTCCACCGCGCGCTCCAGCGCCCGGCAGCCCGGCTTGTCGCTCAGCACCAGCGCAAGAACCACGCCCGTCAGTGCGCCTTCGCCGATCGCGTCGATGATCGCCTGTAGGTTGGAGCCGTTGCCAGATGCAAGCACCGCGATCCGCATCGGGCCAACGGCCGCCGGGTCCGCGTCGGGTCCAAGTTCAGATCGGTCGTCTAACACGTCTCCCACGGCGCAGACGCTATCCGGTCTCCTCCGCGGTTCTGAGTCATCTCCCCGGCCACCCCGCAAGCAGGCGTCAGCCGAGCACCAGCTCGGCCGCCGTGCGGACCGTCGCGGTGTCGCCGGCCACCAGCAGTGTGGTGACGATCGAGTCGTGCCACTTTTCGAGGTCGTGGCGGATCTTCTCGGCCGGGCCGACCAGCGAGAGTTCGTCGATCAGCTCAAACGGCAGCCGCGCGGCGGCCTCGTCCTTTTTGCCCGACAGATACAGGTCCTGAATCTCTTCGATTTCGCGCTCGTAACCCAAGCGGATCGCGACGTCGGCGTGGAAGTTCTTGCCCTTCGCGCCCATGCCGCCGAAGTACAGCGCGTAGTAGGGACGCAGCATGTCCGCGCCCGCCGCCGCGTCGTCGCAGACGATGAACGGCACGGTCGCCGTTACGTCGAAGTCGTCAAACGAGCGCCGCGCGCCCTCGCGGGCGAAACCCTCATCCAGGCACTTCACGTAAAAGTCCTGAAAGCCGGGAGAGAAGAACAGCCCCATCCAGCCGTCGCACAACTCCGCCGACAGAGCGATGTTCTTCGGTCCTTCAGCCGCCAGGTAGATCGGAATGTCTTCGCGCAGCGGATGGATCGACGACTTCAAGGGCTTGCCCAATCCGGTGCCGTCGGGCAGCGGCAATGGGTAGAACGGGCCATCGCTTGTGACCGGCCCGCCCCGCGCCCAGATGTCGCGCAGAATGCCGACGTACTCGCGCGTGCGGGCCAGCGGCTTGGCGAACGGCATGCCATACCAACCCTCCACGACCTGCGGACCGCTAACTCCGAGCCCAAGAATGAAGCGCCCGCCGGAAAGGTGGTCCAGCGTCATCGCCGCCATCGCCGTGGCAGCCGGCTGGCGTGCCGACATCTGCAGGATCGAGGTGCCGAGCCTCAGCGTCTGCGTCTTCGAGCCCCACCACGCCAGCGGTGAAACGCAATCAGATCCGTAGGCCTCCGCCACCCAGATCGAGTCGTAGCCGAGCTTTTCCGCCTCGGCGATCGACTGCTCTACGCCGGGCGGCGGTCCGCCGCCCCAGTAGCCGGTGTTGAGCCCGAGTTTGAGCGCCTTCGCCATCGGAGGCGAGACTACACGGCCGAGCTAGCCGGCTAGCTGCTCCAGCGCGAATTTGCCCTGGGCTAGGTCTGTGTCGGCGAGCGGATATTCGCCGGTGAAGCAGGCGTCGCAGTGCGTACCGCGTTCGCCGCGGATCGCCTCGTAGATGCCTTCGAGCGAGATGTAAGCAAGCGAATCCGCGCCCAGTTCATGCGCGACTTCTTCGACCGAGCGGCCGTAGGCGATCATCTGCTCGTGCGAGGACATGTCGATGCCGTAGTGGCAGGTGTGGCGGATCGGCGGAGCGCTGATGCGCAGGTGCACCTCGGCCGCGCCGGCGTCGCGAAGCATGCCGACGATTTGCATTGTGGTGTTGCCGCGCACGATCGAATCGTCCACCACGATCAGGCGCTTGCCTTCGACGATCTCCGGCAGCGGCGTGAACTTCATGCGCAGACCGAGTTTGCGCAGCTCTTGGCCGGGCTGAATGAACGTGCGCTGCACGTAACGGTTCTTGATCAGACCGTCGTCCATCGGTATGCCGCTTGCCCGCGACACGCCTTTGGCCGACGGGTTGCCGCTGTCGGGCACGGCAACGACCATGTCGGCCTCGACCGGCGCCTCGCGCCAGAGGATCTCGCCCATGCGGCCGCGTGACTGCTGCACCAGCTCGCCCTCGAGCTTGGTGTCGGGCCGCGCGAAGTAGATGTGCTCGAAGACACAGAAGGCGCGCCGCTGGCCGGGGCAGACCATCTGCGTCTCAATTCCCCCTTCGGTCAGTGCGATCAGCTCACCGGGCTCGACCTCGCGAAGGAACTTCGCGCCGATGATGTCGAACGCGCTGCTCTCCGACGCCAGGCAGTAGCGGTCACCGATCTGGCCGAGAGCAAGTGGCCGCAGCCCGGCCGGATCGCGAAATCCCACGACCATCTGCTTGTTCACGATCACCGTGCTGAAGGCGCCCTTGAGCCTGGGCATTACCTCGGCCACGGCCTCTTGCAGAGTCTCCGCGGAGGAGTTGCTGACCAGAGCCGCGATGATCTCACTATCGCTGGTTGAGCGAAAGCCGACGTTTTGGTCGCTCAGCTCGGCGTGCAGTTCGACGGCGTTGATCAGGTTGCCGTTGTGAGCGAGGGCGATCATGTGGTTGTCGGCGCGGTAGATCGGCTGCGTGTTCTCCCAGCCGCTACTGCCGGTGGTGCTGTAGCGAACGTGGCCGACCGCCATATCGCCTGTCAGGCCGCGCAGGTTGTCCTCGTCGAAGACCTGGTTCACAAGTCCCGTGTCGCGCAGCGTGATGATGTGCGTGCCGTCGCTGGTGGCGATGCCCGCCGACTCCTGTCCGCGGTGCTGCAGCGCGTAAAGCGCGAAGTAGGTGAGACGCGAGACGTCCAGCTCCGGCGCGTAGATTCCGAAGACGCCGCATTCGTCGCGTGGTCCGTCGCGGTCGGCGGCCTGATCGAATTCGGCTGAGTCGCGCTGCTGTTTCACGGTTGCCGGAGACGCGGCAGCCGCCCCGGCGGCTGCGGAACGGCCCGGTCCTCGGGTCTTCCGCTGAAAATCGTTCAAGAAGAGGCTCGCTCCGCCAGCGCCCCCGCATGGATGCGCTGGATGGTGGAAACAGCTGTCGAGATCTCTTTCAGAATACCAGCGGCGCCAGCCGCAGTAGCGACTTCGCTAGACGAATCACCGTCATTAAAACCGTTGATTTGCAGGGTATCTCCGCCAGTCACGCCGATCGCCAAGAAGCCCACTCGGCGGGCGCGGCTAGAGAGTTCCAGTAGAGCGTCACGTTCACCGGCGATCACAAAGCCGCCGGGGCCTTCGCCAAAGAGCGCCTGTTCGGTCAGCGTGGCGGCCGGCGCCGCGGCGTCCGCGTTCGCGCCAGGGTCCGTGTCGCGTGCCAGGCGTTCCACCAGAGGGGCGACATCGATCTTCGCGCCCACGCCGCCAAGGCAGCACTCTGCCAGCGTCGTCGCAAGTCCACCCTCGGACACGTCGCGCGCCACGCGCACGGTGCCGTCTCGTACGGCGTCGCGCAGCAGGCGCAGCGCCTCGGCGTGCAGCGAAAGATCAAGATCCGGCAGTCGCGTGGGCAGTTCCTCGCCGCGCAGCTTCGCCAGTTCGCCGGCGGCGAGCGATGGTTCGAACGGACCCATCAGCGCCACGGCCATCTTCTCGGCGTTGAAAGTGTTACCCGCTACAACCGTGGGGTCGGGCAGCGAACCGACCATGCCGACGACCGGCGTCGGGTAGATCGGTCCGTCGCCGCTCTGGTTGTAGAGCGAGACGTTGCCGCCCACCACCGGCACGCCAAGCGCGCGTAGCGCGTCGGCCATGCCGCTGACGGAGCGTTCGAGCTGCCATGCGATATGGGGCTTTTCCGGGTTTCCAAAGTTCAGGCAGTTGGTCAAGCCGAGCGGCTCGGCCCCGACGCAAGCCAGGTTCGCCGCGCATTCGAGCACCACGCCGATCGTGCCGCGGTACGGATCCGCGGCCACGCGGCGGCCGCTGCCGTCGATCGACACGGCGATCGTGGGACCGGCATCACCGGCGGGTGGACCGGCCGGGCTGCGTCCCGTGCCACCGTCGTTGGCGCCGAGCCGCAGCACAGCGGCCTCGGCCTGCTCCGGCCGCTTGATTGTGCGTGAACCGACCACGCAGTCGTACTGCTCAAAGTAGTCGCGGCGCGAGGCCACGTTGTCGCTGCCCAATAGCGCCAGCAGCGTCTCACCGGCGTCCAGGCCCTCTGCCAGGCGGCGCGGCGGCGCAGGGTAGATCTGGCCGTCCGGCTCGGCCGGTGCCAAGTCGTACATCGGGCAGTCGTCAACCAGCGCCGGCACGGGAATGTCGCCGACCAGCTCGCCGCCGTCGTAAATGCGCATGTGGCGGGTGTCGGTGACCTCACCGATCACGGCGTGGTGTAGATCCCACTTGTCGCAGACCGCCAGCACCGCTTCCAGGCGCTCCGGCTCGACCACGCAGAGCATTCGCTCCTGCGACTCGCTGACCATGATTTCGAACGGCTCCATGTCCTGTTCGCGCAGCGGCACGCGGTCGACGTGAATGTCCAACCCGACCTCGCCCTTCGAGGCCATTTCACTGGAGGCACTGGTCAATCCGGCGGCGCCGAGATCTTGCAGAGAAGCCAGCAGCTCGGCTTCAAGCAGTTCCAGCGAAGCCTCAACCAGCTTGGACTCCTCGAACGGATCGCCGACCTGCACGGTCGGCCGCTTCGAGTCGTCATCTTCACCAAGTTCGGCTGATGCCAACACGGACGCCCCACCGATGCCGTCTCGTCCGGTCGATGCGCCAAACAGCACCAGATGGTTGCCCACGCCTGCCGCCGCGCTGCGGATCAACCGGTCTTCGCGCGCAAGACCCAGACACATCGCGTTGACAAGGCAGTTCTGCTCATACGGGCCTTCGAAATAGATCTCGCCGCCGACCGTGGGCACGCCGATCGAGTTGCCGTAATGGCCGATCCCGGCCACCGCGCGCGCGGCCAAGAATCGCGACCGCGCGCTGTCCAGCTCGCCAAAACGCAAAGAGTCGAGCACGGCGATCGGCCGCGCGCCGACCGCGAAAATGTCGCGCAGGATGCCGCCCACGCCGGTCGCGGCGCCTTGGAACGGCTCGACCGCCGAGGGGTGGTTGTGCGACTCCACCTTGAAGGCGATTGCAAGACCACCGCCCACGCGTACGGCTCCGGCGTTCTCGCCGGGTCCCATCAGCAGGTGCGGACCTTCTACCGGCAGCTTGCCAAGCAGCTTCTTCGAGTGCTTGTAGGAGCAATGTTCGCTCCACATCAGCGAGAACATCGCCAGCTCGGTGGCGTTGGGCTCGCGACCGAGCTTTTCGCAGATCAGATCGAACTCGGCGTCGGTCAGTCCGAGCGCGCGGTGGGGCGCCTGGGCAGTGGTCATGCCGCGCCTCCCGTCACCGGTGCGGCGGCCAGCGACTCAAACAGCTTCAGCGCATCAGCCGAGCCCGTCAATGGGTCTACCGCGTGCTCGGGGTGGGGCATCAAGCCGAAGACGTTGCGCTCGGTGTTGCAAACGCCCGCGATGTCGTTGACCGAGCCATTGAAATTTTCACCCGGCGCGTAACGCAGGATCACTTGACCCGCGCTCTCGATCTCGTCCAGCATCTCCGGTGGCGCGAAGTACCGGCCGGTCGTGTGCTTGGCGGGGATCGAGAGCACGTCGCCCTCGTTGCACTCACGAGTGAACGGCGTGTCCGCGTTGACAACGCTCACATCCACCTGTCTGCACGTGAAGCGCAGGTTCTGATTCGGCAAGAGCGCGCCCGGCAGCAGCCCCGCCTCGGTCAACACCTGAAAGCCGTTGCATATCCCCAGCACCAGTCCGCCGTCCGCGGCGTGCGCGGCCACGGCCTCCATGATCGGTGCGAAGCGAACGATCGCGCCCACGCGCAGGTAGTCGCCATAGCTGAATCCGCCGGGCAGCACCACCACGTCCACGCCCGAAATGTCCGGGTCCTTGTGCCAGAGCAACTCCGCGTCGCCCACGCGCGAGCACGCCAGCAGGGTGTCAACCTCGTCGCACGACCCGGGAAATTGAACGATGCCGAAGCGCGTCGCCACGCGCTCAGCCCTCGGTGCCGGAGCCGGCCTCGAACACGATCTCGTAGTCCTCGATCAGCGGGTTCGCGAGAAGTTTTTGACACATCGCGTCAAGCTGAGACTGGTCTTCGACCTGAAGTTCGACCAACCGGCCGACGTGGACGTTTGAAACCCCTTCAAAACCCAGCGCTGGAAGCGCCTCTTCGACCGCCTGGCCCTGAGGGTCGAGAATGCCGACCTTGGGGCGGATCAGGACTTGTGCGGTGACGGGCATCGGACTCTCCGTGTCGAACGTTTGCGTGCGGATATGGAGCGTACCGAGTGTGGGCGCGGTGCTTTCGCGGGGCGGGAGGCGAGCGCCGACCGGCGCGTTCCCTGCGGCCTCGAAGAAATGGATTCAGCGCTTTTTGATCAGCACGGATCGCGACGCGGAGAAGGCCCCGATTGTGGCGCTGCCCGCGAATTTGACCGCGAAGGTCACGCGCTTGCCTGAAGCGAGTTTCTTCTTCAGGCTGAGTTTGGCCGTGATCGAGCAACCCGGGCTGGCCGGCCTGAGTGATGATGATGCTTGCTTGATCGATTTGCTGCCGACGGCGGCGTTGATCGACACCGGTCCGCTACAGCTGAAAACGCGGGCCGTCGGCGAAACGCGGACATTCAGCAGCACGCTGACCGTGGAGCCGCCGAGCTTGGGTTTGATCGCCGCGATCGCGATCGTCGGCGTGGCCGGCGGCGCAGGCGTGGCCGGCGGCGTCGCGGGCGGGTTGTCGGGCGGCGTGACCGGAGGCGTGACCGGAGGCGTGACCGGAGGCGGAGGAACGGTCGCCGGGTCAACGGTCAGATGCAGCGTTTTGACTGTCTGGTTGGAGGCCGAGTCATCGGCGGTGACGGCAAGCGTGTGAGCGCCGCCCGTGCCGAAGTTGACCGCCAGCGACCCGCCCGAGCAGTCGATTGCCGCCGCGCTGTCAATTGAGCAGCTTGCGGTGACCGCGCCGTCAAGGTCGATCAGCGCCGTGAACGAGATCGGCGTCATTGCGCCGTCAAACAGCGGGGTCTCGCCGATGCGCACGCCGATCGCCGGTGGCGTCGAGTCGGCGACCGTGAAGCCGACGCTCGCGTCCGCGCTCAGGCCGGACGCGTCGGTGGCACGGACGATCACCGCGTGAGGACCCGGGGTCGGAGGCGCAAAGCTCCAGCTGCCGTGGCCGGATTCTCCGTTGCAGGCCACGAAGTCGTCGCTGTCGAGCTTGCACTGGAAGCTCGCGGATTCGTCGTCCGACTGATAATCCACGCCGGTCGGCGCATCGCCGAAATCGCGAACGATCGACTGCGTGAATCCGAGCACGCGAACGCTGGGCGCTGTGGTGTCGTCAACGGTCACGGACACGGTGGCGGCGCCGGAATTGCCCGCCGAGTCGTATCCCTCGACGGTGAGCGTGTGGGAATCGTTGGTCAGCGTCGTCGGAACAAATTCACCGCTCGTCGCGCCGTACTCGTCGCCGACGCGGCACGCAGCGGAATCGCTGATCCACGGTCCGCTGTCGATCCGGCAGCGGACGCGCACAATCCTCTCGCTCGCAATCCACGTGGTGGAGACGTGGTCGGTCAGAGTGTCTCCGTCACCCGGGGCGACGATCGTGAGGACAGGGGCAGTGACGTCGGTCACAGTGAGGCTGATGCTCGCGGTCGCGGTATTGCCGGCGTGATCGACTCCCGTCACGTGCAGTGTGTGCGCACCTGCGCCGATCGCGTCACCGTTGAATTCGTTCGGTATCCAAGTCCAGCCTTCCACGCAGTCCTGCTCGGACCCGGAGTCGACGCGACAAGTGAAGTGGGCGGTCGGATCGTCACTCCAGAACAGCAGCGACGGCCGCTCGGTCGCAAAGCTCGCGCCGTCTTGCGGTGTGAGAATCCGGATCGACGGGGCCACAGTGTCGCCTGCGCTGAAGTTGACGGTCTGCGTGGCGAGGTTTCCGGCCCAATCGGTCGCACGGACCTTGAGCGTGTGCGAGCCGGCCACAAGCGCGTCATCCGGGTCGAGCAACCGGTCGCAGGCAACGAACGAAGCCGAATCGAGCTTGCAGCGGACCGTCACGCCCTCGCTGTCGCCGCCGTCCGCGTATTGCTCTTTGGCACGAATCTGCGGCGCGAATGCAGAAAGCCTGGTGACGCTCTCGCCCGAGGCGGGAAAATCGACCTGCAATGTGGGCGGCGCATTGTCGGCGATCGTGAAGCTGGAGCTTGCGGTCCGCAGGTCTCCGTTGGAATCCAGCGCACGAACCTGAACTGAGTCGGCGTCCTTCGTGATCCCCTTGAGTCGTCCAGCGTCATCGCAGTCAAACCATGGGCCGCTGCCACCCAGACGGCAGCGGACGTATTCGATCGAGCCAATGCCGCTCAGCATCAGACGTGGCTCGGCGCTGTAAGTGGAACCATTGGCGGGCGAGGCGATCGTCAGTGAGCCCTCCGAGGTCACGCTGATGCTGAAGTTGCTGATTTCACTTGTCGCGTTTCCGCTTTGGTCGGTGACGGCGACGGTGAGCTGGTGCGCTCCGGCGGTCAGGTTGTTGACGGTGAACATCGCGCCGGGATAACAGTCGAACGACGCGTAGCCGTCGATTTCGCACGTTCCCGTCACCGCCGGATCATCAGAATCGAAGCCCACGAGCACGCGATCACCGTCGACGGTTGAAGAGTCGGCGGGCTGAAGATTCGAAAGCACCGGCGCCGTGGAGTCGGAGAGCGTGAAGTTGCGCGTGGCCGTGGACTGGTTCCCGGCTGCGTCGACGGCGAAAAACGTTACGTCATGGATGCCGTTCGGAAACGTCGGCGGGCGCACAATCAGGTTTCCGCCGGACGCGACGCTGAGCTGGTGAATCCTGCCGCCGGTACCTCCCACGTAGACCTTGGTCATCGGGTCGTCGACGGTTACGTCAAATTCCGGCTGGTCCGTCAGCGTTGCCGCTTCGTCCGGCGAGTTCACGGTAAGTGACGGTGGCGATACGTCGGCCATCGTGATGCTCGACGTTGCCGTGCTCGCGTTGCCTGCTCCGTCGTAGACCGTCACGCGTGCGGTGTGGGAGCCGTTCGCCAGCGGGGTTGGGTCGTACGCCGACATCATGTCGCAGTCAACCGCACGTTCATCGTCGTAGGCGCAAAGCGCGCTCAGGTAGCCGCCGCTGATGGTTGTCACGATCGGTGGCACGGCGCCAGAGTCTGTGAGCGTTGAGCCGTCGGTGGGCGCGTCAACGGTCGCCGTCGGCGCGGTCACGTCGGCGAGCGTGAAGCTCACACTCGAAGTTGCGGTGGAGCCGGTCGTGTCGCGATTGAGGATCTGCGCGGTATGCGCTCCGTTGGCGAGGCGGTCCACGGTCCAAGAGGGTTCAAAGCACGCGCTCCAGGCTCCGCCGTCGATCCGGCAGAAAGAGTCGCTGGTTGGCTCGACGGCGGCGAAGTCGATGTCGAAGGGAATGCTCGTGATCGTCGCGCCGGAGGCCGGAGCGCTGATCGCCACGCCTGCGGCCGCGCGGGCGTTGGTGGCCGCGGCCGGTAGGCACGTCAATGTAAGTGCGAACGCAAGCAGCACCATCCGTACTGGTCGCGAATTGGTTCTCGTGAGCGGCATCTTGCCGTTGTCCCCTCCTGCGCGCCGACGTCTGCCACGCCGGCGAATCTCTTTATCTCTCTTCGTTCAAGCGTGTCTGTTGAGCGTAGGAGTTCTACGTGGATGCGGCCAATGCCTGCCTGGACACACAAAAATGTTCATCGGCTTTACCAGGGTGCCTGCTTTAGCCGCGATGCCGCTGAATCACCGCAAATATTCGTGATTTTTAGTCGCTCGGTCTGCTCGACCGGCGGTTTCAGCAACCTGCCGCTGGACCCGCGCCCGCACTTGCGCGCGCCATCCACGATGGCGGCGGCTCGCCGGTAAGCCGGACAAACGCCTCCATGTAGCGCTGACGCGTCTGCATTTCCACGTCCTGTGGGATCGCCGGGGCCGGGGAAGACTTGTCCCAACCGGTTCCAGCAGCCCAGTCGCGCACGAACTGTTTGTCAAACGACGGCTGCGGGCCGCCCGGTTCGTATTCATCGGCCGGCCAGAAGCGCGACGAGTCCGGTGTCAGCACCTCGTCGCCCAGCGTGATTTCGCCGGTGTCAGAGTCGATCCCGAACTCGAACTTGGTGTCGGCGAGGATGATGCCGCGCTCGCGCGCATGATTTCGCCCAAACTCGTAAAGCTCAATCGACAGTTCGCGCAGGCGGTCGAAGGTCTCTTGTCCACCAACAAGCTCGGCCGCGGTGGCGGCGTCGATGTTTTCGTCGTGTTCGCCCACGTCGGCTTTTGTGGCGGGTGTAAAGATCGGTTCCGGCAGCTCCGCCGACTCGGTAAGTCCCGGCGGCAACTCGATGCCACAGACGGCGCCGGTGGCCTGATAATCAGCCCAGCCGCTACCGGCCAGGTATCCGCGCACCACACACTCGATCGGCAGCATCTTCAGGCGCTTCACCTTTAGCCCGCGTCCGCGCATCTCGTCGGGCACGTCCTCGGCAAACGAGATCAAGTGATTGGGCACGATCTCGGACGTCTGCTCAAACCAGAAGACCGAGAGCCCCGTCAGCAGCTTGCCTTTGCAATGGATCGTCGTGGGGTGTACGGCGTCGAAGGTGCTGATGCGATCGCTGGCGACCATCAGCAGGTTGCCGTCGGGAAGCTCGTACGTGTCGCGCACCTTGCCGCTGTGCAGCAACGGCAGGCCGGGGCCGCCGGAAGTGTCCGCGGCGGATACTGGCGCCGAGGGAACCGCCTCGCCGGCGGCGGGTCCGGTAGTCGTGGGGGCGGTTTGATCGAATGCGTTCATAGATTCCCACATCGTAGGCGGCCGTACGAATTGTCGCCTTGCTTGTTCCGACTAGAAACGGGTCAAGTCTCTTCGCACGGGTCCGCGGAGGTAAATCGAAGAGCGAAACCGCCGGGAAAATGGAATCGGTGATTATCCGTAATTTGCACGCTTATAAAAATGCCCGCAAAGCCGTAAAGTTGGAGCTAACGGACGGAACCCCCAGTAGAAACGGTCTCATCCTGCGCGAGGCCAGATGCCCAAGTCGCCTTCTCGGCATCCCCCAATCCCCCCGAAAACCGAAAGGCCTTGAATGAAGCTCCCCGGCTGTCGGACCCGCAACCTGTTTGTAGGACTAAGCGTGGCGGCGATGCTCTCGCTTGCAGCGCCGGCGGTCGCCGCCGGTCCGACCGACGCCACTTACATTGGCGGCGCGATCAACGACTACGGCTACATCAAACTGCTGACGAGCGGAACCGGCGACGTGTCTTACTACGAGACCGAGTGGCAGCGCAAAATATGCGGCATCCGCAACTTTTCGATCTGGTTTTCCACGCTCAGTCCGTCGGACGAAATTCCCGTTGACGCCACAGGGCACTTCAGCGAGTCGTTCGTTTTCACCTATCGCCAGAGCGGTCGCAAGTACCGAGTGCGAGCCGTAAACCGGGGCTACTTCGGCACCTACGCGGTGATGGAGGGCCAGACCAATGACCAGGTGTACGTGAAGACCACCGTGCGCGTGAAGCCGATCAAGCGCGGCGCCAAGTGGTGTGGACCCAAGACACACGAGTTTCTGGGGATGCGGCAATAGGGAAGGGAAGGAACCCGGGCGGCGGCATCGGAAAGCGCCGCCGCCCGGACGTGATTTCACCTTGCGTTTCGTTCCACCATGCGAGGCGAGACGTCCGACGTGCCGACACGGATCGACACCGGCCATTTATGGTTCGGGTGTGAGTGAATTCAGCTTTGCGGGTTTGATTCTCGATCGCCGATGCCATCGATTTGGCGACCGCAGCCGGTCCTTGTTCCAGCCGCTCACGTGGTCCAGTATCTGCATCTTCGCCGGATTGATCGCCGCCGCCCTGCTCATGGCCGCCGCTCCCGCCGGCGCGGCCACGATCACTGGGAAGCTCTCCAAATTCGATTACACGGTCGTTGCGATCTCCACCGGCGGCAAGTCGGCTTCGGTGAAGGCGAAGCGTGGCGCGTTCAAGCTCAAATCGCCGGGCAAAATCGTCACGCTGCACCTACTTGACAAGAGCGGCCATTACGCCGGACCGATCGTCGTGGGCGGCAGCGGGGCCAAGGCCGAAGTCGGCGTGAAGGCCGGCGCGAAACTGGGCAAAGTGCGGGTACGCGACGGCTACGCCAAGCTCGTGACGCGGCCCGCCGGCCGGTTTGTCGCGCGATCACGTACCGCCAAGGCGAAGCGTGGCGTGCCCGTCGGCGCGCGCGGATACGGCCTGGTCAGCGGCGCGCGCGCTGCAGCGGCCGGAGACCGACCGACCGTTCGCGGCTCGGTGCGCGGGTTCGACGCCGGAGAAGCCGGCGCCGACCCGGACGGCGACGGCGTGCCGACGGCGCTGGACATCGACGCCAACGCCAACGGAGTGATCGACGCGGTCGATCCCGCCGCGCCGCGACCGTCCGGGTTCGGCGTTTTCTCGCAGCTTGTGCTGGACCTCGACCAGAGCGTCAACGCCAGTGCCGCCGGCATCACGCCGGACAAGATCGACCAGGCGATGGCCGACAATCTCACGATCGTCTTCACCAATGTGCAGTCCGGCACGGAGTTGGACTGCCAAAGCCTCACCTATTGCTCGACCGGCGGCACCGGTGGAATTCAGAAGCCGCCGGAGGAGGGCGGAGGCGGCGAGGCGTTTCCTTCTTGTTGTGACACCGACGGCGACGGCATGGGCACGATCTCCGGCGGCTCCCAGGGACCGTCCGGCGCCGAGTTCAGGCTGGCGCCGCACGCGACCGGAGAACAGATCCACTCCGGCGATTTGATGACGGAGATCACCGGCGGCGACGCGTTCCTCGGTTCGCTCGGGTTCGTCTTCAAGACCGTTCCCGCGGTTAAGCAACTCACCGACAGCGGCGGCGCCACCGTCGCGTTCGGATATCCGGTCGCCGCCAGCGCGGTCGGCACCAAAACCAACCCGATCGTGTTGCCGACCGCGTCGTCCGGCCCGATGACATTCACGGTTTGGCGACCGCAACGTCGGCCGATCAAGGGCGCCGGCGAGGGCCGCACGCCGATCGACATCGGCCTGCTCGACTACCAGGTGCAACTACCGAACGCTCCCGGCGCGCCGATGCCCACACCCGGCTCGGCCACCGCGCCGCAGTGTCCACAGTCGGCGTTTGCCACGACGGATTCAAACCTCACCGCCACCGGCGGCGCGCTGGGCGCGATGCGCGACTCACGCGGCGACGCACCGGCCGACGCAGCCCAAACCCTCACATTCTCACTCGACCTGGGATCCTGCATCTCGGCTCACGGCGGCACGGTGACCGCCGGCTCTAGCTTCCACCTCGCGATCTCCGCCGTCTCGCAAAGCAGCAACTCGGTGGACCACGCCGACCAGGTGATCTACTTCCGGTTTAGTTGAGGGCGACGGGCCGACTTGAGCGGCTAACCATCCTGCCGGCGAAATCGGCTCGCTGAAACGCTGTCTGTTCTTGCCGTCTCGCCAGTTTGCCGTCCGAACAACCAGCGAACATATGTTCGCCATGCTTGATCTCGACGTATTTCAGGAGAACGGCCGGGGGTCGTCGATCGAGAGTTTCGACTTCTTGAAGCGGAACGGGGTCGCCGTTGCATATATGCGCGGTCCTCAAGCGATAGCCGCGCATCTCGAGTCGGTATACCGCCGGCGTGGCCTTCGAGAACGCCGGCTGACCGAGGGCGAGCATCCGCGCTGGACTCACAGTTTCGTCGTTCCTGAAGTGATCGTCGACGGAGTAGAACGCGCGATGTCATTCTTTTCCGAGATTCTCATCATCCCGAGCGAACCGCCATTGAAGTCGTTGATCGCGCTTGGTTTCTATAAGGCTCCGAGGCCCGGACAGCCGGCTATGGAATGGGAAAACGCTCCCGCCGGCGCTCTCGTGAACCGCGCCAAATATCAGCGGGACGACGCGGCGTTCTCGGAGCTCGTGGACGCACTCACACGTGTGATCCGGCGGCATCCGTGGTATGCGTTCTTTGGGGAAATGGTCGTTTCGGTGCCGGGCCATCGAGCAGACGTCCGCAGTTTCGGCGAGCGAATCGCCGCCGCGGTGGCCCTGGCGATCGATCGGCCGTTACTGCCAATCAGTGCGGTGACCCGCGTTCGCCCCGAGGCCAAATCGGCCTCGCGAGCCGAAATGGACCTCTCTCATCAGTTCGTCGTCGATGGCGAAGTGGCCGGTAAGGTCGTGATACTGATCGACGACGTTTATATGACCGGACGAACCATGAAAAACGCCGCCGCTGCTTTATCCGATTCAGGCGCGCGCCTGGTGCTTGGCCTGGTTGCGGCACGCACGATGAAGGCCTCGTGAAGTGAACGGCGTGGGAACTCTCCCGTCGCAGCTGGCCACGATCGATTGGCTTGGCAGTGGCGTGCGTGCGCGCAAAGCATTGGAGGCCGATGGTCCGTCCGTATTCCGTGCCGCTTGGGATCGCATCGACACGAGTGAACGCCGCGAAGACACGGAATTCGCGGACATGCTCACGGCTGACGGCATCTCGCTCGTCACGATCTTCGACCGCGAATACCCGGCGTCGCTGCGAGATCTCGGCGCGCCACCGCCGTATTTATTTACGCGGGGAAACCGCGAGATGCTTGACACGCCGGGACTCGGCGTTTGTGGATCGCGCGATGCGTCGGTGCGTGGTCTGACGGCGACGAAGGCATGCGCGCAGCGGGCCGTCGACGCCGGGCGGAGCGTGATCTCCGGCTATGCGCGCGGCGTCGATACCGAGGGTCATTGCGGCGCGCTCGCGGCAGGCGGCGGCACTGTCATTGTTTTGCCCGAGGGGATTTCGGGCTTTCGCATAAAGCGATCGCTTAGCGAGGTCTTCGACTGGGGTCGAGTGCTCGTCGTTTCGCAGTTCGCCCCGCGACAGAAGTGGTCGGCCGGAAACGCGATGGCGAGAAACGGGACGATTGTCGCGCTTTCCGACGCGGTACTCGTGGTGGAGGCTCGTGAACGAGGCGGCACGCTAAATGCGGGAAGGCAGGGCCTGGCGATCGGCCGACGCGTGGCGGCGATCGGTCTTTCCGATGACACGCCGCCGGGAAACCGGTCGTTGATTGCGGAGGGCGCGAAGTTGGTCGAGACGCCTGCTCAGTTTGAAGATTTTCTCGCTGTCGAAGACAAGACCGGTCCGCCGACGATGTTCGAAGTTTGAAGAATTGAACCGAAACCGCGGTCGTGATCAAGAAGCCTGATCGACTCGTTTATGCGGGGGTTCTGGAGATTGTGACTCACCCTGCATTATCTCGCCTGCGATCGCCCTACGACGCCGTCGCCTACTGCGCCATCGCCCGTTGCATGCGCGTCAGCAGCGCGCGTTCGATCAGCCGCGTACCGGCCGTGGTCAACTGGTAGGGCTCGTCATAGGACCGTCGCTCCATCGCGCCGAGGGTTTCGAGCAGGCGATTCAGTTCGGCGATCGGACTATAAATTTCGTAATGGGTAGGCGGCGATCCGTCGAGTGTGTGCCACCGTGTGCTGACCATGTCGAGTA
Source organism: Actinomycetota bacterium (assembly GCA_016213645.1). GTDB lineage: Bacteria > Actinomycetota > Thermoleophilia > Solirubrobacterales > JACPNS01 > JACPNS01. The sequence goes on along the minus strand of JACQZY010000005.1, from coordinate 10,823 downwards.
CCTGATCGAGCAGCGCTTCGCGTGTCACTGGTGCGGCGGTCGCGAGCACTGCGCAGGCGGATTCGTATACGGCCGAGGTGAAATCCTCGCCTTTCAATAACGTCCGCTCGATGGCGCCGGCCAAGACCGTCCGATCGGTACAAGCCGTTCGAGCGAGCGGTGTCGCTACGAGCATTTTGCGGCTTCGGCGCAGAAGTTTCGCGTTGAGCGCGAAATCCGCGAGTTCCTGAAGTTGGTACAGGTCATCCACGCCGCGAGGTTCCGCCCCGTAAGGGTTGTGGCGTGTCAGCTCCGAGTGTTCGGATGCCGCGGCACGTACGACCGCGCGTGCGAGGTTTCCGGTCGCCGTGAGCGGTACGGTTCCGTTGTCGTATTGCAGCAGCCAGCGTAAGAGCGGCGCTTCGATGGCGACGATGGGACTCTCGTACGCCTGTGCTCGTCGTATCGCGGGTTCGAGCAGGCGGCGAAGCGGTTCGTCGGCCGTTGCGATTCGCCGGTCGAGCCGTTCATCTTCGATCAGTTTGCGCCAAGTACGCGATTCGACGGCTTGCCGCAGCTCGAGCGGAATCTGATCCGAGTCAAGAAAGCCAGCGGCGATCTGTCTGCAGCCTTTATTGAACGTCGTCGAACCAGCGATCAGCATTCCGGCGTCGATCGCGTCGTCGATCAGGTCCTCGATCGACTCTCTTGCGATCGCTTCGAGAACTCCCGTCGTCATGCCCCACTCGAAGTCAGGTAGGTTGGGCGCCCCCAGGCCGGCGCGCTTCAGCTCCTTGCACATCAGACGAAAGCCGAGATCCCACGAGCGATCGAACGAATCGATGATCTGTCGCGTGACCGGCAATCGGCAAAGCGTGGAAAGGTCCTTCGCCCGATCGCCCAGCCGGTCAAAAAATTCACCGATCGCCTCGGCCACGGCCAATTGACCCTCGACGCCGGTCAAGTACTTTCGTGGCAGCGTTGACCACAGGAACAGCTGAGTCTCATGGCGGCTGACGGTGAAAGGCTCGGTTTCGTCCTGCATTCCCAGGGACCACAGCGCACTCATTGCGTGCTCGGCGTCGCCGGGCCTATCGGCCTCCAGCGACGCAAGCGCTCCGTTGAGCGCGCGAGGTTCGATCAGGAGGGTCATGCGCCGCGCAGCCTAGCCGCTTGCGTCGTGTTCGCCGGATTCCCGGAGGACCTCCGGATCACCACTTGGCACGCGACAATCCCTCAATGAACGCTCGCACCGACATCCCGATCATTTCACTGCTCGCGCATAGGGTTTCGCAGCTCTACGCAGACGATCCGGCCGCTCGTAAGAAGGCGATAACCGTGCGCCGTCGCGGCATCGAAGTGATTGCAATGGCGATTACCGGCAGCGACCGGGTGAGGGGCGTGCAGAACTGAATGATCCAGTTCGAACCTCCGGTTGAGGGACCGTCCCGCGGGTGTGCTGATACATCGCGCCCGTCCCACCTGACAGCTTTGTTCGCCGGTCCAATACCCTCAGCGCATGGCTAAGAAGTCAAACCGCTCGTCGCGCGGGAAGCGCGACCGGGCCAAGGGCAACGCCGCCGAGCGGGCCGCTGCGCGCAGCGGGTCGCCGGCCAGGCGGGCGACGCCTCAGCGCGAGGGCCTGCCGGAGGAAGCCGCCAAGCTGGTCGGCCTGATCGCCCCTACGTTCGCCGATCGTGGCGATCCGCTGGAAGTAGAGGCGGCGGCCTCCAAGGTGATGTTGCCGATCGCTGCGGAGAGCGGCTCCGCCGACAACTACGCGCTAGGTCGCGAGATCATCCGCCAACTGGGCGAACGCCGCGACGCCGCCGCGCTGGCGGCGTTGATCGCGATGCAGTCGGTAGCCCCCGCGGGTCTGGAGACCACACTGACCGACGCCGTCGAAAAGCTGAAGAAGCGCGACCTGGAAATGCCGGCCTGGGCCGCCCACGTCGGCGAGGGCATGAAGCCGGTAACCGCTGCGAAGATCGAGCCGGTCTGGTGGGACGACTTCACGATCATCGTGATCGAGTTCACGCATGTCGGCGCCGAGAGCACGCACTCTCTACTGATGGTGGTGGACAACAACATCGGCGGCGTGCCGGTGGAAATGGCGATCGGACCGTCGCTGGATCAGGTCGTCACCGAGATGACCAAGCCGCCGACCGGTGACGTGCCGGCCTCGCCATACGAGTCCACCGAGATCGGGCTGGACGAAGCCGCCGCCCGCATGCGCGACGGATTCAGCAGATTCCTCACTCCGGAGGACCTCACCGTCGAGGACTTCGAGGCGTACGCGCCGATGGCCGAGATCTTCCGTCTGTTCGATTCGCGCGTGGCCCGGATCGACGCCAATCCCGATTTTAAAGTTCACGAGGAGCTCGGCGACCTGGAACAGAGCGTGCTGCTTGACGAGTTCTATAGCTCCGAGCACGCCGCCGACGAATTGCGTGATCTGCCGTGGCTGGAAGGTGTGCTGGGCCTGGTGGTTGATTTCACCACCACGTCGGGCGGTTCGGCGTTGCGCTGGAGTCCCGACCTGCTGACGGTGCTGATCGAGCACGTGCTGGCCGAGCCGAAGCTGGTCGATCCCGATCAAGCCGAGAATGTGCCGGTCGTGCTTAAGCACTTCACTCGCTTCATGGCCGGGCGGGCCGGGCTTCCCGCCGAGGCGCTTGATCAGTGCCTCGACACGATCGACGAGCTGACGCCGGAGTTGATCGCGGGGATTTGCTCGCCGGTCGGCGAGCCGCAGCCCCAGTCCTAGGGCCGATCGCCCAACGTGCTTTGGGCGATCGCGTGATCCGCCGATCTGAACCGGCTCGGCGGAGACTCGGAATTTGGTCTACGCGGCCTTGTGTTCTTCCACGCCGTCGAACTCATCCTTCAGCTCATCCTCAACGGGGACGCGCTCGGTCTTAATCCAGTCCCGGCGCTCGGTCAGCTGGCGGAACACCGACCGGATCAGAACCGGCCAGATCATCCAGCTGTAATAGGCGTAGACGTGGCCGATGAAGAAGCCCGCCAAATAACCCTTCGGGCCGCGGTTGGCGCGGCTGGCGATCGAACCCATCACGGTGCCGCCGAATCCAAGGATGTAGAAGAACACGATCTGCCACCAGCCGCCGTATGCCCAGACCGGCGCGACTCCGGTCACGAGCAGGTAGAGCGCAACGAGCATGCCGACGCCAATGATCGACTGCCACAGCGGGATCAGCAGATACGCGCAGGTTTCAAACCGCGCGAGTAACGGGTGGCGGGCGTGCATCAGGTCGTCAAGTAGTGCGAGCGACTGCAGATTGCCCTGCGACCACCGCGTACGTTGACGCAGCAGCGGGCGAAGTTTCGGCAGGCCTTGCTGTTCAACGGTCGCGCGTACCTCCTGGCGGCCGTCCCAGCCGGCGATGATCAAGCGCAGCCCGAGGTCCTGGTCCTCGGCCAGCGAGTTGCGCCAAGGACCGTTTTCGTCGGACACGTCGTCGAGAGCGCTGAGCCGGTTGTACTGGCCGTTCCCGCCCATCGCGGCGGTGCCCCAGCCGGTGCGGCCGAGTTGGAAGAGGTTGCCGACCGAGCCGAATTCGATGTCCTGAAACCAAGTCAGCAGGTGCTTGCGGTTGTAGATCCGCACCTGTGACTGCACGCCGCCTACGCGCTCGTCGTCGGCGAAGTGCGCGGCGACGTAGCGCGGCGCATGCTCGTTGATGCGTCCGTCGGCATCGACGACCACGGTGATCACCTCCGCGCGATCGGCGTCGCCGATGTAATCGTCCATCTTTGAGTACGCGAGGTTTAGCGTGGCCGCTTTGCCGGTGCGTGCCTCTGGCTTCTCGCGGCGCAGCACGGTGAGGTCATCGTGTTCGATCTCTGCGAGCAGACGCGCGGTGTTGTCGTCGGACGCGTCGTCGATAACCACCACGGTGCGGCGTTCGAGCGGCAGCGCCAGTAGGTGATGAACGGTGTCGGCGATCGTCATTTCTTCGTTTAAAGCCGGGACGAGAAACACCCAGCTGAATCGATTTGCGCCGAGCTCGTCCGGCTCCGGCGCGTGCCGGCGGGCACGGCGGCCGCGCAGAAAGAGGTCGGTCGTCCAAAGCAGCATCGATATCGCGGTGATCAACACCACGTACAGAATCGTCTGCCACTGCCAGGCCAGGCCGTCAAACGGCATACTTAATGCGAATGAGATCGGGTTCATGTGGGCCATACCTCCGCTCGGTCCGGTTTCCTTGAATCGTCGTACTGCGCGAGTTCGAGCGCGTTTCCGGACGTGTGTCCGGCAAGTTTGAATCCAGCCATCGCCGCGACCTCGGCGCGGTCGTAACCGGCTCCGAACGGAGCCGGTTCGGTACCGCCGTGAAGCAGATGCTCCATCGCGGCCACGATCCGCGCGGCGGCGTGGCCGTCGCCGTACGGGTTGTCCGCCGACGCCATCTGCAGGTAGGCGACGGGATCTCCCAGAAGCCTTTCGGCCGCGCTTGCGATGCGTGCCGGGTCGGTGCCGACCAGCTGCAACGTGCCGGCGGAAAGGCCTTCATTTCGCTCCGTCGTTTCGCGCATTACCAGCACGGGTTTGTCCAGACTCGGCGCCTCTTCCTGGATGCCGCCGGAATCGGTGATCACAAGCTCGCTGCGCGCCAGCAGACGCGCGAATGCCGTGTACTCCAGGGCCTCGGTCAGCAACACGTTGGCAAGATCCCGAAGCGGCTCGCCGAGCTCGTCCCGCACGCGCGGGTTCGGGTGCAGTGGCACGACGATGTTGATCGAGGGATTGCGTTCCGCCAGCCGCCGAAGCCCGGCGGCGATGCGACCAAGGCCGTCGCCCCAGTTCTCCCGGCGGTGCGCGGTGGCAACGACGATGCGCGCTTCCGAGTCGTGAAGCGATTGCAGCGCGCGGTCGGCGTAAGGTGTTTGTAGTTCGGCGGCCCAGCGCAGAGCGTCAATGCCGGTGTTGCCGGTCACGAAGATCTGGCCGATCGGTACGTTTTCGCGTACGAGCGCCTGAAGGTTTGGGAACGTCGGCGCGAAGTGCATTGCCGCCACGCAGGTGATGACCTGGCGGTTTAGTTCCTCCGGAAAGGGACTGAGAATTGTGCCGCCGGTGCGTAGGCCCGCTTCAACGTGCATGACGGGTATGTGCTTGTGAAATGACGCCAGCGCGGCGGCCATCGCCGAACTCGTGTCGCCGTGCACAAGCACCGCCGCGGGATAGTGACCGTTGAGAATCGCGTCTTCAAAATCGCGATCGTCGGGTCGCCCACCGTAGAAGTCGTGGATGAAGTCGTTGAAACGCTGCATCACCGTGGGTACGCGTTCGTTGAGTTCGGCGCGGTCGCCTCCGGCCCAGAGGTTGGTCTCGATCTCGATGCCGGCACGGTCATAAAGACCCTTCACCATTTTGTGGTGCTGGCCGGTACTCACGACCACCGGGGTGAACGACGCCGCAGCCCTCAGCGCGAGGATCACGGGAAGCAGTTTGATCGCTTCGGGCCGGGTGCCGACGACCACCGGGATCGACAGCGTGGCGCCGTCGGTGCGATCTTTGGCCGGGTATGGCGGAGCCGGCCGCGCCGCGGTTTCGGGCGAGGTTGGTTCGGTTGATTCGCCGCTGGCGGATGGATGCAGGTTCACTTGGCCTGGGGATCGATCGGCATGGCAGATAGGGGGAGCCGAATCCGCGGTTATTTGTTTGTTATCGGCTTCGCCGGGTGTTTTCTGAACGGCCGTTCGAGCGCCTGCGTGCCGTCGCCGCGGAACTCCCACCATCCCCGCCGGCGGTTACGGTCCGTCCATGCCAGGCCTTTCCTTGTTTGGCCAAACGGCCGCGTCGGGCGACGATCCGGAGGCGCTGAGACGCCCTTCGATTCTGCGCGCGATGGCCGTGCCGTCCGTTGCAACGATCGTTCTGACGGTCGTGCTCTGGCGGCACTTCGACGAGATCTTCGACACGATCAAATTGCTCTCGGTGAAGGCGGCCGTGGGGCTGGTCTTGTTGCACCTGCTGGCGTTGGTTCTGCGTGCCGAGGCATGGAGCATGTGCCTGAACGCTGCAGGCGCGCCGGTTCGGCGCAAGCTGCTGCACGGCACAAGTTCGCTGCGCTTCCTGGCCGACACGGTCGTGCCGACCTACGTGGGCGCATGGGTGCGGATCGCGTTGATCCGCCGTTATGCCGGTCGCCCGCCGCACGCTCCCACGATCGGTCAGATGTTCACGGCCGACGGGCTGCTGCTACTGGTCGAGGGCTTCATCACGATCGGGTTGGTGGTGATCGCCGTGTTTGTGAGTCCGATCGAGTGGTGGGCGATCGTCACCTTCGGCGCGATCGTTGTGGCGGCATCGGTCCTGGTGCGATATCTGTACCGGCGCCATCGCGACCGCGAGTTCGTGAAGACGATCGAGGTGCTGCGTTCGCCGCGCCGCCGCGTGGCGCTGGCCGGGCTGCTGGCGGTTGTGCTGACGGTGCAGCCGATCCGCTTTTACATCGCCTTCAACGCGCTGGGTCTGGAGCCGTCGGCGTCGGACGCGCTGGTTGCGTTTCTGCTGACTTCGCTTTACGGCGCGCTGCCGATCGGCCCCGGGCCGTCAGTCGTCGCGGCGACGGCCACGCTGTTCGGCGGGGCCGTGACGATCGCGCAGGTCGGCTCGTCGGGGATGGTGCTGGTGGCTACGGCGATTGTCGCGGCGGCGGTCTATTCGGTCTGGGGCGGGGCCGTGCTGCTGCGCGGGTCGGTTTTTGAAGCCGATCGACCGGAGCTGGGCGGGGGATAGTGGTGGCTGCTGGTGCGCGGCGTGACGGTGGGTGTTGCGCGTCGTCTGCCGGTGCGTGGAATGACGGTGGGTGTTGCCACGACTTCTTCCCGCGACGAACGCTGCGGGCCCGCCGGTCGCGATCGGTCAAACGGCGGTGAGCGGCCGTTCCTCGGCCGGGCACAGACGTGACCGCCCGTCGATTCCGACCGACGCGTCGCGCCCGAGCCATGACAGCACCGTCGCGAAAATGTCGGCCGTTCGCATCGGCCCCTCTGACAACGGCGAGCTGGCCGCCAGCGGCACGCTCATGTGCTCGGCGTGAAGCGCGCCGTGGCTGCTTCGATGCTCGGGATGCTCGTAGCGTTCACGTAGGTCGTAGCCGGGCGACGCGCTGATCACCATGTCGCCCGTGCGCAAGGCGCGAAAGATCTGCGCCGCCTGTAGAAGGCCGTCGGGATGGCCGGTGTCAAACGTTCTTGTGAGCGCATCGTCAAGCGGTATCCAGGACGGAAGTGGGCCGTAGCCGAATGGATCCGCGCGGTCGTCGAGTGGCTCATACCGCAGTCCGCCCGCCTCCTCCCGAAGCAGCGCTCGCCCGCGGCGGCTCTCGACCAGCAGCGGCGAGGCCTGCTGTGCGAGGACGGTACGCCGAGCCACGGTGGACGATCCGGCATTCGCGGCGGACCCCCTGACCGAGACATCGCTCGTCGTGATTGCCGGGTCTAGATTTGTCGGTGGGCCCGCGTCCGCACGCGAGATCACAAGGTCGATGGCCGGCTCAGCGAGAAGCCGCTGAACCAGTCCAGGCGCGGCCGAGTCGATCTCGGCGCGATCGAGCGGCCCCGCGTTCCACGGTCGCTGCGCGCGCAGATATACGTGCGCCATCGCGTTTCCGCTCACGCAGACGATCGCCTCCGCCTTGCGCCGCCAGGCGCGGCGGCTGTGGTAGGCCACGCGTAGGCCGTGGTCGCGCTCGATCCGCACCGGCAGGTCGAAGTGCTGGTCCACCGGGCAGTGGCCGTGGTCGGAGCAGACCACGATCAGCGTCCGCTCGTAGTCACCGGTGCGCTGAAGCTGTCGCGCGACGGCGCCGACGGTGCGGTCAACGCGCCGGTACGCGGCCAGCGCGCCGGAGGAGAATGGCGAGTCGTAGTGGCTGTTCCAGTCGATGCCGGGCATCATCGCGAAATGCAGCTCGGGGCCGCCGGTATTGCCGGTCGTGGAAAGCGAGCGGACGAGCTCCTTGCGCGCGGCGTCGTCGGCGCTCGTGTAATCGCCGAGATAGTGGGCCTTCAGCCACAGTCGATTACGTCTGCCGACGGCAAGGTTGCAGCCGCGCGCGAGTCCGCGCGTGATCGGACCAAAGACGTTCACGGCGCTATGCGCCAGCTCGAATAACGTCGGCGCGCCGGAGTCGAGATCGCGAGAGATCAATCCGCTCTCCGGGCCGTTGTAACTGCGCAGGCACCAAGGCCCAAGAGGTAACCCGCGCCGCCACGCCGTCCGCTCAAACCAGCGATAGCCGGGCAGGCCCGCTGTGCCCGCGAACCGTCCGGTCAGAATCGGCAAATGGGCCGGGATCGTGGTGCTGGTGAAGGTGCTGCAGGCGCGGCGATACGAACCGCGATCGACCACGTGGCGGGCGATCTCGGGCAACTCACCGGCCGCCAGCAGGCGCTCAAAGATGTCCGCCCTCGCCCCGTCGGCGAGGATGATCACGGCCGCGCGGCCAGTTCGGCGCGCGGACCTGGTCGATCCTCCGGCCATGTCCGGATGCTAACGATTTGGTAGGCCGGTGTGGGGTGGACGAACGGCGCGGCGTCAGCCGTCCAGCCGCGCCACGATCTCACCGGCGTGGCGCGTGTACGCAGAGGGGTCGAAGATCGCTTCGACATCGATCTTCAGATTCTGCTCCTTCGCGTCCGCCGCGAGCAGATCGCGGAAGTGCGTGCCGGTGTCCCACGCCTCCTGGGCATTGCGTTGGACGATGCGGTATGCGTCGTCGCGTGTTAGCCCGGCGTCGACCAGCGCCAGCAGCGCGCGCTGACTGAAGAGCGCGCCGTGCGTGACCTCCAGGTTCGAAAGCATGCGTTCGGTGTGGACGGTCATGCCGGTCACCACCTTGACGGCCAGCGACTGCATGTAGTCGAGCAGGATCGTGCTGTCGGGCAGGATGATGCGTTCGGCACCGCTGTGGCTGATGTCGCGCTCGTGCCAGAGTGCCACGTTCTCAACCGCGGCCTGAGCATTGCCGCGCAGCACGCGGGCCAGGCCGGTGATGCGCTCGCAGATGATCGGGTTGCGTTTGTGGGGCATCGCGCTGCTGCCCTTCTGCTTGCCCGAGGCGAAGGGTTCCTCGACCTCACGAACCTCGGTCTTTTGCAGCGCGCGAATCTCGGTTGCGAAGCGCTCCAGCCCGGCGCCCGCCAGCGAGATCGCGGTCATCAGTTCTGCATGACGGTCACGCGCCACGACCTGCGTGCTGACGGGTTCGCGCGCGAGTCCAAGTCTTTGAAGCACGGACGCTTCGATTTGCGGGCCGTTGGCGCTGTATGTGCCGACGGCACCGGAAAGCGCACCCACCGAGGCCTGCTCGAACGCCCGCTCAAGCCGATCGACGTTTCGCCGCGCCTCGAACGCGAAGCCGGCGAGCTTGACGCCAAAGGTCGTGGGCTCGGCATGTACGCCGTGCGTGCGGCCGGGGCAAATCGCATGTTCAAACTCGCGCGCCCGGTCGGCGAGCGCGTCCGCGTACTCGCTGGCCCCAGCACACACGATCTCGCCCGCCTTCTTGATCTGCACGCCCAGCGCCGTGTCAAGCACGTCGCTGCTTGTGAGGCCGTAGTGAATCCAGCGACCGGCGTCGCCGACCGGCTCGCTGATGATGTCGACGAAGGCGGCGACGTCGTGGTTGGTGATCTTCTCACGGTCCTTGACGGCCTTCACGGTGAAGGCGGCGCGATCCTTGATCTGCGTGAGGTCGGCCGCCGGGATCACATCGGCCTCGAACAGTGCATCGCAGACGGCAAGCTCAACTTGCAGCCAACTATCGAACTTCGCCTGCTCACTCCAGACGGCGCCGATCTGCTCACGTGTGTAGCGCTCGATCACGGGGTGATCCTATGAGATGGGCAGGACCGGCGTTCACGGCCGTGTGCTGCGGAGGTCAATCAGACTTCCGATGCGCGTGAATGCCGGAGCCTCGTCTGTTCGCGGTTCTGCTCGAAACCGGTACCGGTCTGGAGGAACGCCCTCTTCTTCGATTTTCCGCAGCAAGATCGACGGGCCCGCGGTGTTGACGAAATCAACGTAGTTGTTGTAGCCGCCGAAGAATCTCAGGCCGTCTTCGACGTCCAGCCAGTTCCGTGTCTCATCGCCGCGATACACGATGTGACTTCCGAAGCGGTAGTCCAGCTGTTCGGAAAGGTGATTCAGGTGCGTGTAGGCGATCGCAAATCGAGCGTGATCCTCGTCGAGGATCGGCTTGGCGGCGAAACGGGCGTCAAATAGGGGGCCGCGCCGGTTGTATTTCTGGTTGAAGTAGAGCGCGTAGGCCCCCTGCACGCGACGCATGAGTCGGGTCATCCCCGCTCCCGTGATGTCGCGGACGATCAGATGGACGTGGTTGTCCATTAGGCAGTAGGCGAGGACTGAAACTTCGCCGATCAGTTTCTCGTATTGGTGACGCGACGAGTTGCGCCGGTCGCTTGGGCTTAGGTAGTTCGCCAATTTCGCCAGATACTCGCTCATGTCACATGGCGCGCCGAACAGCCTCGTCAACGGGACGCTGTGGGCGGTCACGTGAAACACACCGTTTGGTGTCGGATTGCGTTCCAGGTATCTGCCGCGTGCCAATTCAAAGCCTCCTACTTAATTAACGATCGAGCACCCACCCAGCTACTCCCCCAAACGCGGTAGTCGCCAAAAAATATTTCCCATCCCCCAAACTCCAAAACCCCAACCCCACCACTCCCTGCGCAGATCACCGTCCCTGCGCAGATCACCGGTGCCTGCGCAGAAAATGGCTTCGGAATCATCGTGGCGGTTTCTGGCTATTCCCATTCCAAAGCCAAATGCTGCGCAGGCACCGGTGATC
>JACQZY010000004.1 GCA_016213645.1 Actinomycetota bacterium | reverse complement strand
TGGCCCACGACATTCGAATTTCCGAGCGCATCCTCCAGCTTAAACGCGAGCAGGTGCCAGCCGTCGGGGATACCGGCATTTTCGAGCGAGTCGGCGAATCGCGTCGAATAAGTTGGACATGGCGAGGTCCGCCCCGGAATACGTTGCGGGATCAACCAGCACGCGCCGGACATCGCCGCCACGCGGATCCCGTCGACAAGCAGTTCGCCGCCTCCGAAGCCCACACCGCGGTCAGCGGCGATCGCGTCGACTCCGAACTGATCGGGCCTGTTCCAGTCACCAAAGCGCGATCTAGCGAGCACATCGCCATTCTGCGACAGCCAAATCATCGGCGAGAGCAGTTCGAGCAGCGGCGGATCGTTGTCGTACATCGTCATTTTCACGTCTTTGAAACGCAGACCGTCGGTTCGGGCGCACACTGGACGCATACAGATGCCGGTCACCACAAATCCGGTCGCCGGAGTGAAGTCGAACCGCTGCGGCGCACCGGGCTGACCGGTCCCTGGAACATCGATCGTTCCTTGAGACGCGCACCCCGCGCAAGTGGAGACCGAGTAGATGATGCCGGTGTCCGAGTCGCCTTTGGTGACCAGCATCGTCGTGCTGGAAACCTTCAGTTGACCGTAGGGCCAAAACACCCAACCGAAGCTATCGCCGAGCTTCAGATCCGAAGTGAGATCGAACCCGATTCCTTCATCCGGACAGGCCTCTACGTGAGTTTCACCGCTTGCCCCCATCCAGCGTTCCCAGCCGATCGAGCTTCGGCCCTCTCCCGTCACCGACCCGTCGCAAGAACGAATCTCGTATTCGAACGAGTCTGCCGGCGTCGTGGTTGAAATGGCGGCAAGTGCGGAGTCACCCGTTGTGCATGTCAGCCCAGCCGCCACCGCGGCTAAAACGGCGACGACGCGACTCGACTTTACGAGGCGTCTCATCGGCCCGGACGGCCGGGCCGGATGACAAGTTCGCGCGTAACCGAGTATCCGGTCTCAAACGGCCATCCCGGAGCACCGGCAACCTTGGCGCGAAGTTTGAGCAGCAGGGCAAGCTTGACTTTCGGCAACGTACATCTGATCGTGAATCGACCGCCATCCCTCGCCGAACCATTGCACAGCGGAAACCACGCTCGACCCGCCTTGTACTCGAGGTCAACGGATTTTCCGAGTGTGACGACCGAATCGTCACCGGTCAGCAGACGTCCCGTGAAGACCGTCGCAGAGCCGCCGTTGGCGAAGCGCGGAGCGTGCAGTGTGGCCTTGCCGATCGTGGCCAACCGAACGACCACTTCCCGAGCGGAAAGCGTGGCGCTGCCGCTGAACCGAGTCACGATTCGGCGCGACGGGCCGGGTGGCACCAGGAAACCGAACACTCCATCGCCGTCGGTCTCAACTTGACCGAGCCGTCGGCGCAGGCCGTCGCCGGCAATGGAGGACAGATCGATCTGCGCGCCCGAAACAGGGTCGCCGCCTGCGTCGGTCAGCCGTCCCGCAAGTCGCGACGAAGATCCGAGCGACGCGAACCGGCGGGCCGCGAGATTCGAGACGTCTCCGGTTCGGCGGAGGCAAAGTTTTGTGTGACGTGCCCGGCGAGGCGGTGTACACGCGCTTTTTGCGCGCGATGACACCGGAAAGCCGGCCGCCAAGCCAGGCGTGCCGCGAAGGGGCGTCGTCAACGACGCCGGCGATCCGTCGATCCTCGTTTCGGCGATAAGTACGTGGCCGAGTCTGTCCAGAGCGATCAGCCGAAGTCCGTAAACGCCGATCGGCAGCGCGGCATCGGGGAATCCGGCTTCAAGCTTCACGGACTTCCCTTCGGCCGGCACGGGGGTCGCCTGAGCGCCGAACGAATGCCAGGCTCCCGGTCCGTCGGCGCCGATGGCCCTGTATTCAAACCACGCGCGGGCCACGCCCGATTCCGGATCGGCGACTGTCGCCGCCACCAGCGTTGGACGCCCAGGATCGACCAGTTCGAAGAAACCCGTCGGCCCAGCCGCGTCGACGCGTACTTCAGCCCTCATCACCGCCGATTCGTTTCCGGCAACGTCTCTCGCGCGGTACGCGACGACATGGTCACCGCCGCCAAGTGAGACACTCGCCACGTCGCCATTCGCAGACCTCCATGGTCCGCCGTCAACGCTGAACGAAATGTCGGCCACTCCGGAACCGTCATCAGCGGCGCCAAGCAATAGCGGAGTGTTTTCGTCAAGCCAAGCATCTGGCGCCGAACCGAGCAGAAACGCCTTCGGCGGAGTGCGATCGACGTCAACCGGCAAATCCACGCTCGCCCCGGCCACACCGGAACAGCTCACCGCACGCATATGTAGATACGACCGTCCGTCTGGCAGATTCGGCAGAAATGCCTTCGTGACGTCACCGTAAACGCGGATTGAACTTCCCGGGTCGGCGTGCTCGAACCTGTCGGCCGACAACGCGTAACCGCAAATGCCCGAACGCAGGTCCGCCACGTTTGCAGGTCTCAACCATCCGAATTGAGCGTCGCCGCCGACACCCGAGACGATTCCGAGCGGCTCAAGCACCGGCGCATTCGGCACAACCCTGTCCACGCGTACGATCGTTTCGAACTTGCCGCTGGAAAACGAAGCTCCGTCCTGGACCCACAGTTGGACGCGCCACTCCCCATCTCCCGGAAGCGGAATCGCGGGTATCGCGCTGATTGCCGCGCCTGAGACCGACACCGGTCCCGGGTCGGTCTGACCCGGGGCGGTCGGAGAGACGTCGTACACCGCACGCACGATTCCCGACTGCGTGCTCGTCTCAACGGTTTCGCCCGGATTGGTCCATTCCATGCCAATCAACGATTCGTTTCGCCAGGACGTGAATCCGTCGGGCATGACTCGGACGCCAACCGGCTGCAACGGTGGAATATTGTCGATCCACACCGGCCGCTCGACCGTGGTCACGTTGCCGGCCGCGTCGTGGAGACGAAGGCGCATCGTGCTCTTACCCATTTGCTGATCGCGGGTGTTGACGGTGAAGTAGTTGAAGTCCCAGGCCAGGCAAAAACCCAGAAAAACCGTCACCGCCGAAGGGTAAGTGTCGAACGGATCTCCGCAATCGAAGCGTGTTCCGTCAAACGGACCGCTCAGCTCACCTTCCACGTAAAACACGCCAGACGCCGAATCGGCCGCCTCAAGCCACACACTCCGCACGCCGCTGTTCCAGCCGCCGAAATTAAAGGCGCTGGGCGGCGGATTGGTCGGCGGATTGAGCAAGCGATCCGGATCGGGTGGAACAAGCTGGAGGGTCGGAGGCACATCATCCTGGAACCGAACTCGTACTCCCGTCAACTCGATTCCTGGCCCAGGGTCATGGCAGTGCGAAGGATCGTTGCATGTGCCTTCGAGTCGAAAGCTGGTCGCGTCTGCGCCGAAGTCCCCAGTCGCGGCCGACACGTCAAAGGCAGTCGCCGCTGCCGTGCCGGGCGACGCGCTGAAGAGTCTGCTGCATCCGCTCGGACCGCAGATGCGAACACCTTGGCTGACCCCGTATTCGCTGCCGTCCGTACCGTGGATCACGAACGTCGCTGATTTGATCGTCAACTCCTCGCGCGACATCGCCGGGAATGACCACCATGTCGTGCGCTGATAATTGATGCCGTGGACCGGGCGATAACGCAGTCGATAAGGGCACTCTCCCGTAACCGGCCAATCCGAAGCTGCTCCGTCTCCCGGCGCCCAAACAACGCCGCTGAGCGCACCGCACGGATCTAGTTCGAACGTCGCGGCACGGGCAGGCGATGAAGCAAAGAAAACTACCGCCCAAGCAACAACGACCAAAACGATCGCGGGCCACAATCGCAGGCGACTACCGGAAAACCGTAACGGCAGGAATGAACAAACGGACATCGCTTTCATCAGGGCGCCTGCCCGCCGTCGTATCCATCGCCAGGTGCCATTTCCGGCGCATCGACTCCATCAACATCAGGAGGCGGAGCGACGACTTGATCCGGATCGCCGGCAGAGGCCCCCGACCTGTCTGCCAAGTCGTTTGGTGCGGCGGAGTCCGCAGCGTCACGATTCCGTGTTCCATCGACAATGTCGGATTGCTGCACCGCACGAGGCTTGGCGTGCCGGGCCGTGCGCACGTCGGCATCCGGCTCGACCGCCACCTGCGCCTCTTCGCTACCGCCAGACACAGCACCGGACGATCCAGGAAGCTGATTCAAGGAGGTGTCCCCGGAGTCCACGCCGCCACCGGGCAACAGGCCGGCCCGCTCCACCGCGACGCCGCCACCGGCGAGCGCCGCCGCGACAGCGGCGGTCGCAACGGCTTTTTTCGCAAACACCGCTTCAGCCCCCTGTTGCATCGGAGCGAACTGCACGAATCGCTCGTGAAAAGCCGAGATCATGTTTTGGGCCAATTCACCAACCCGAGCAAGCGCCGAACCGCCGTGCGACAAAGAAAGCCCAACCGGAAACAATGCGGCCACATCAGATGGCGCCAGGCGAAACTCAACCAGCGTCTGACGACATGCAAGGCAGTTACGCAGATGAATCTGCGCGTCCTCGACAAGTTCCGCGGTCGCGACACCATCCGCGATTTGTGAGAGCGCCGGCTCCAGCCGGCGACACTCTCCGCCGTCGGCGATCATCGAGACGTGGCCGCGAAACGCTTTGCGGCCTTCGGTCAGGCAACGGTTGACCTTCGGATACGAAAACCCGGTTCGATCGCAGATCTCGTAATAGTTGAGACCGTCGGCGCGCAGCAGCAGGCAGCGCATTTGATCCGCGGTGATGCGTTTGAGCGCTTCGCTTCCGTGCGCGAGACGTTCAACGGCGACTGCTCCGTCGGCGAGATCGGCATCGGGTGCCACCTGGCCCGCCAATGCTTCGTCGAAGGGTTCGTGACTGCTGCGTTTGTAAGTGCGAACGATCGTCAGCGCTTCGTTGCGCACGACGGTCAGCAGCCATGCGCGCAGTCGATCTTCGTCGGCGTGCGGGGCACGCGTAAGAAGCTTTTCCAGCGCACGCTGAAAGGCGTCCTCGGCGTCGGCCGCCGAAACACTGTGCCGTCGCGCCACGCGGAGCATTTCAGTGCCACTTGTGTTCACGAGCCGTTCGACCACGCCATCGGCGGGGCCGGATCGAGCATGACGCGGCCGCCTCAATTTCGTTGGTTTGCGACGAAGCGCGTTAACAGGACGCGTCGTGCCGTCGACCGATTTCTCGGACTCCTGCCTCATCAGCGAACTCCCCCTTTTGTCCGCGCGATCACTGGAGACGAAACTTCTTGCACCAGCGTATTTGTTTTTTTCGCCGAAGTGCCGGTGCGCGGCCATATCTACTCGAGCCGGCGCCGGGCGAAATCTATGCGGATGGAGGGACTTGAACCCCCACGAGCTTTCGCCCACTGGCTCCTAAGGCCAGCGCGTCTACCAATTCCGCCACATCCGCGCTTGCAGCGAACTCGTCGCCGCCCGCACGAGAGTCTAGACTCAGCGTGATGGTCTGGGAGGACGTCAAACTAGCCGAGCAAAAACCGCCGGTGCGACACCCGAACCGTGATCTGCCGGAGTCGCAGACCGCGCGGTTGGCCACGCTCGCGCTGCTGCTCATCACCAACATCGCGTTGCTGACTGTCGCCGTGGGCGGTTGGAGCACGTTGGTCGGCGCGAAAGGCCTTCACATCGGCTTCATGCTCGCGGTCTGCATTTTCATTGGCTACGTGGTGAGATGGAATCGTGGCGTCCTACCTGTGATCGCCGCTATGGCCACAATTCTCGCCGTATTCGCACTTGTCGCCGGTCCAGCGTGGTTCGCCCGCGACAAGACCGGTTACGCGGATTCGGCACTGCCGGAGTCTGTACTTGGTTTGATCACACTGGGACTGATTCCGCTGCAAATGCTGCTGATCGTGGTCTCGATGTGGGGCTTCTCGCAGCAATGGAATATCGAAGAGGAGATCAAGCCCGGCGAGCCAGGAGGGCCCCCGTTGTCGCAGGCCCCGTCGTCAACTCCGCCCTCACCGGCGCCGGCTGGCTAACTTCTCTTCTGCAAGCCACGCAAGCCCGGGTGGCGGAATCGGTAGACGCGCGGCACTCAAAATGCCGTGTCCTTTGGGCGTGTGAGTTCGAGTCTCACCCCGGGCATTCTTGATGCAGTTCGAACACGACCTCGATCCCAGCGAACCGGCGCGCGCCGAACTGATTGTGAGCGGCCGCGTGCAGGGGGTCTTTTACCGCCAGACGATCGCCCGCGCGGCCGAGCAGGGCGGGTTGTCGGGCTCGGCCGTGAATCTTCCCGACGGGAACGTTCGCGTTGTCTTCGAAGGTCCGGCCGCAGCGGTCTTCGCGGCGATCGAGATCGCTCGCACCGGACCGCCGGCGTCCGTTGTGGCGGATGTCCGGATCGAATGGTCCGAGCCCGTCGGCGAGCAGGGCTTTATGACGGGGTGATTTAGCCCGGCCGGTTCAGCCCAGCGCGGTGCGAATCGCGTCGAGCGATTCCGGGTTTTCCGCACTTGAAAGATCGCCGGGATCCTCTCCCAACGCGGTCGCGCGTACGGCTCGTCGCAGGATCTTCGCGGAGCGCGTCTTCGGCAGCGCGGGAACGACCACCACCTTCGACGGTTTGAACGGCCGTCCCAGCTCTTCGGCGACCGCGGCCGCAAGTTCGCCGGGAAGCGCGTCCGACATATCGGCGCCGGGCGCGCCGACCACAAAGCACCAAACCGCCTCGCCCTTCGTTTCGTCCGGCACGCCGATCGCGGCGGCCTCCGCCACGCGCGGGTCGGCCACCAGCACACTCTCCACCTCGGCCGGACCAAGTCGTTTGCCGGCGATATTGATCGCCTCGTCAGAGCGTCCGAACAAAAACCAGTCGCCCTCGTCGTCGATCATCGCCCAGTCGCCGTGGCGCCAGACTTCGGGGTACGTGCTCCAGTAGCTCCGGCGGTATCGCTCCGGGTCGCCCAAAACACCACGCGTCATACTGGGCCACGGCTGCTTGCAGACCAATTCGCCCACCCTGCCGCGAATCGAACGGCCCTCGGCGTCGAAGACGTCCACGTCCATCCCGAGCGCCGCACCACCCAGCGAACCGAGCTTGATCGGCTCGACCGGAAACGGCGAGAGAAAACACGCGCCCACCTCCGTACCGCCGGAAAGGTTGATGATCGGCGCGCGGCCGCCGGTCAGTTTCATGGTCCAGCGGTACGGGTCCTCGTTGAACGGCTCCCCCGACGAACCGATGATCCGCAGCGACGACAGGTCAATGCCCGCGGTCCACTCGTCCCCTTGCGACTTCAGTGCGCGAATCAGCGTCGGCGAAACGCCAAGCACGTTGATTTTCTCGTCCTGCACAAGGCGCCACAGACGGGACGGGTCGGGCCAGTCGGGCGCGCCTTCAAGCATCACCATCGTGGCGCCCAGCCCGTGGGCGCCAAGCATGTTGAACGGACCCATGATCCAGCCCATGTCCGTGACCCACAGAAACCGCTCTCCGGCGTGCAGGTCCATCTGGTAGGCGACCTCGGAAATCATCTTCACTGTGAAGCCGCCGTGAACGTGCACGGCGCCCTTTGGCTTTCCAGTGGTGCCGGAGGTGTAGGCCACCATCACCGGATCTTCCGCGCCGGTGGGAAAAGCTTTCAAGCTCTGTTCGGCGAAGCGTCCCGCGAGCTCGTTCCATTCAACGTCGCGCCCGTCGCGCATTTCGATTTCGTTGCCCTGTTCGCGGGCGACAACCATGTGCCGCAGGCTTGGCGTCAGCTCCGCGACCTCGTCGGCGACGGGCTTGATGGACACGTCGCCGCCACGCCTGGCCGCGCCGTCGGCGGTGATAAGAACCTTGGCGTCGGCGTCGTTCAGGCGGGCTGCCACCGCGCTGGCGGCAAAGCCCGAGAACAGCGGCAGGTAGACCGCACCGAGTTTGGCCACCGCGTAGGAGGCGACCACCGCGCGCGGGGTCATCGGCATAAACACACCCACATGATCGCCCGGCTCCACGCCGAGATCGCGCAGGCCCAGAGCAAGCGCGTCAACTTGTTCGCGTAGTTCGCCATAGTCGAGCCGCTCGACGCGCCCGTCCTCGCGCTGGCAGATGATCGCCGGAACGCCCTGCACGGCGGGATCGTCGGCCCACCGGTCCACGCAAACCGCCGTCATGTTGATCTTTCCATCCGCGAACCAGCGCGACCATGCCATACCGCCAGAGTCATCGAGCACGTTCGTGAACGGTTCGATGAAGGCGATCCCGAGATCGTCTACGACGGTCCCCCAGAGTCGCGCGATGTCCTCAGTGGACCAGCGGCGCAGCTCGTCGATCGAGCCAACTCCCGCGCGGCGCATCAGCCGCGAGACGTTGGCGTGCTCCAAGTACTCGGCCGGCGGCGTCCATGCGATCTCCGCGGAAGCGCTCACGAACGTGCAGTGTAGGGGCAGGCCGCGGCGGTGCCGTTCCGGGCGCGTCTCGACGGTCGGTTTTGCATCGCGAGCCGACCGGCGTAGCGTAATCCGGTGCACAACAAGCGAAGACCGGGCGCTTGCCCGGTCTTCGAATTCTCGGGGGAGAGAATTTTTGAAAACGCCTCGGGCTCGGCCCCCGAGGCGCTTTCGGAAAACGTCTTAAGCTCGGCCCTCAAGACGCTCTCGATCTGGACTAGGACCCGAAGGTCCGTCGGTGCCAATGTTTTCGGCCTTTCCATAAGGCGACTTGATACCTAGTTCGGGGTATCTTTAGAAATCCATTCATACGAACACGTGTTCGTCCGCGGCACTTGGTCTAATAGCGCCACGGCAACTCCACTGGTTTCGTGCCGGCCGCCAAGGTGGCGATCGACATCTTCGGGCGGTCAGGCCCGAAGGGATCAGAAAGGAGGCGGCATGGAGACAGCGTTGATTCTCGCGCTGGTGACGTCAATTTTATCGACAAGCCCGGCCGCCCGCACGAGCAGCCGGCCCGATCAACCGTTCCAGACGACCGGCCCGGCCCGCAGTACGTGGCTGCCAAGCGGACGGCCCAGGGTCTCCTGCGCCTTGCGCGAGCAGGCCACAAGCGCGTCGAGGTCGATGCCCGTGTCCACGCCCATCTCGTGCAGCATCGAGACGACGTCTTCTGTGGCGACGTTGCCGGTCGATCCCGGCGGCACCGGACAGCCGCCAAGTTCGCCAAACGAGGATTCGAACGAGCGGCAACCCGCCTGGAGCGCGGCCAGTACGTTGGCCGGGCCTTGGCCACGAGTGTTGTGAAAGTGCGCGGTCAGTTGCACGTTCGGCAGCCGGTCCGGCGCGGCGCGAAAGAACTCGGCCACCTGAGCGGGATTGGCCATACCCGTGGTGTCACCGAAGCCGATCTCCACGCAGCCTGCCTGCGCGAGACGCTCGGCGACCGAAAACACAGCCTCCGGCGCGACGCGGCCCTCATACGGACAACCAAAGGATGTTGCGATCACCGCCACGCAACGCAACCCTTCGGCACCGGCGTCAGCAACAACGTCGGTGAGGTCGTCGAGCGACTGTTCGATCGTGCGGTTTACGTTCTTCTGGTTGTGCGTCTGAGATGCGCTCAGAAACACACTCACCTCGTCGAAGCGATCGCGCAGCCGCAGCGCATCCTCCAGTCCTCGCCGGTTTGGGATCAACACGCCGAAGTCCACGCCGTTGCGTCGCGTCACGCCGCCCAGCACCTCCGCCGCGTCGGCCAGCTGGGGGATCACATCCGCGCGCACGAACGACGTGACCTCAATCCGACTCAGCCCGCTGGCGGAGAGGCAGTCGATCAACGCGATCTTGTCCGCGGTGGCGATCACCTCGGGTTCGTTCTGAAGCCCGTCACGCGGACCGACCTCGCGGATCTGCACGTGATCCGGCAGGTTCATCTTCAATCCTTCGCGGTAGCGGCTGCGTTGACACGGTCAAACTTGCTCGCGCTGATGATGCGGCGCTCGTGAGTGCCGACACCGATCGTGCGGCCGTCGCATTCCACCCGCACGTCGAAACGCAATTTGCGCCCGTCCTTCACCTCGGTCAGCTCGGCAAAGGCCCGGCAAGTCGAACCGAACGGCGCCGACGCCACGTGTTTGACGCAGACTTCATAACCCACGCAGGTCGCCCCAGCGGGAAGCTCGTCCCACACGGCGCGCATCGACGTACGTTCCATCAAACCGATCATGCGAGGCGTGGCCAGAACACCGTTGTCCAGGCTCCCGGCAACGTCGGTCGCAACCGACTCATCAACGACGAATTCATATTCCGCCCGCAGGCCGGGTGCAAGCGCCATGGACGAAGACTAATGCGCGGGCTCCCGGCCTAGCGATAGGATCGCCGCCTGATGGAGGCGCAAAGCGGATCGACCGAAAACCCGGTGGCGATCGTCGGCGGTACGGGTGCGCTCGGTTCCGCGCTCGCGCTGCGCCTGACGCGCGCCGGCGTGCCCGTGCGAATCGGCTCGCGCAAGGTCGAATCGGCCGGCGAGGCGGCAGGCAAGGTACGCCGCAGACTCGAGGACGAGCAGGCGCCGGTCAGCGGACATCTCAACGACGACGCGGTTCGGGGATGCGAAATCGTTTTTCTCACTGTGCCGTTTCGCGCGCAGTCCGAGAACTTGAACAACCTGCGCGGAGCGCTGGCCGACGGTCAGATCCTGGTCGACGCCACGGTGCCGCTGGCGGCAGCGATCAGCGGCAAGGCCACGCGCACGATCGGCGTGTGGCAGGGATCGGCCGCGCAGCAGGCGGCGGAGATGGTGCCCGACGGAGTTTCGGTCGTTTCGGCGTTGCACAGCGTGAGCGCGGTGACTCTCGACGATCTCGATCGCGACCCCGACGAAGACGTTTTGATCTGCGGTGACGACAAGATTGCGAAGGCGAAGGTTGCGAGGTTGATCGAAAAGATCAACGGCCTGCGCGTCGTGGACGGCGGCCCTCTGGAGGCCGCGCGCATTGCGGAGCAGATCACCGCGCTGCTGATCGGCGTCAACATCCGCTACAAGACGCACGCGGGAATCCGCTTCATGGGATTGCCTGAACGCGAATGGTGATCGCGCTCCTTGCCGGCGGCACCGGGGGCGCCACGCTGGCGGTGGGACTGCGCGACGCGCTTCAGGCGTCCGCGCGCTCCGGCGATCACGGGACCGATGAGGAACCGGCGGCCGAGCTCGAAGTGGTCGCAAATACCGGCGACGACATCGAGATCTACGACGTACACGTCTCGCCAGACCCGGACTTGATCACGTTTCGACTTGCCGGTGTGATTGACGAGCGTGGCTTTGGCATCGCCGGCGAGTCGCATGACGAGATGAACCGCCGACGCGCGGCCGGAGAAGACGTGTGGTTCGAGCTCGGAGACAGCGACCTGGCGGTCTGCCGCATGCGCGCGGCCGCAATCGCGTCCGGCGCTACGCAATCGCAGGCCCACGCCATCGCCACCGCCGCGTATCCCACCGGACTCGCGCGGGTTTTGCCGATGAGCGACCAGCCCGTGCGCACGGTGATCGACACGCCGCGTGGACCGCGGTCGCTTCAGGAATACATGATTCGAGACCGCTGCGAACCGGCCATTCAAAGAGTGACGTTCACCGGCGCCGACGACGCGCGCCCGAGCGCGCCGGTTGTTCAGGCGATCGCGCGGGCCGACGCGATCGTGATCGGTCCGTCAAATCCAGTGATCAGTATCGGACCGATTCTCTCCCTGCCCGGCCTGACGGACGTGCTGCGCAGCTCGGGGGCGCCGATCGTCGCGGTCAGCCCCTACGTGAACGGAAAGGTGCTCAAAGGGCCCACCGCAAAATTCATGGCCGCGGCCGGTGCTCGTCCGGGCTCAAACGGTGTGGTCGATTTCTACGGAGATCTCGTTGACCTCTGGATCGCCGACGAGCCACTGGATGGCGCTGAATCGCTGATCGCCGACGTAGATATGGACGGCGCCGCGGCACAAATGAGGGTGGCGCAAACCACGCTGAGCGCCGTGGCGAGATTGATCGGCAGCGCGGCGTGAATAGTCTCGGCCGCGTTCCGCCTAGGCGATGGCGCTCCGTATGAACGACCGCACCCGCACCTGTGCGATTTTGCCGCTTAAGCCGTTCGATGACGCCAAGGAGCGACTGGCCACCGGACTGGATCCGGTGCAGCGCCGCACAATCGCCCGCGCGATGGCCTCCGACGTGCTGACGGAGCTTGCCGATTGCGAGCGGGTCGACGAGATCGTCGTAGTCAGTGCCGAGCCGTCAATCGCCGAACTTGCGGGCGATCGCGTTTCGGCGATTCTGCCCGACGCGCGCTCCGGTCACAGCGACGCGGCGCTCGACGGTGTGGCCTGGGCACGGCAACACAATTGCGACGCGGTGCTGATGGTGCCCGGAGACTGCCCGCTGATCGACGCGCCGGAAATTGACCGCTTGATCGAGGAATGCGGTCAGGAGGGAATCGAGGTCGCCGTGATTCCCGATCGCATGGGCACCGGCACCAACGCCCTACTGTTGCGCCCAGTGGACGCGATCATCCCGGCGTTCGGCCCCGGCAGCCGCGAGCGGCATCTTCTGCTCGGGCGCGAAGCCGGTCGCAGCACACGCGCGCTCGAAGTTGCCTGCCTGGCGCTTGACTTGGACACGGCGGACGACCTGCTTGAGCTGGCGGAACGGCTTGGCCACGGGGGTCACCACGCGTTCAACACCGAAGAGGCAATCGCCACGTTGCTCACCGATCGCTTCAAACTGCCGGGAGGTTTCGGACGGTGAACACGTGAACGTGCAGCTCGTGGCCCTGCCGGGGATCCCTGAGATTCGCGGCGGCGACGATCTGGCCGAGATCATCGGCAACGCACTCGCCGCGAGATCTACGCCGCTTGACGCGCCGTGCGACGGGGACATCGTTGTGATTGCGCAGAAGATCGTCTCCAAGGCGGAGGGCCGCACAGTCCGTCCCGCTGAAATCGAACCGAGCGAGCAGGCACTGGAATTAGCTCAAGTCACCGGCAAGGACCCGCGCGAGATACAGGCGATACTCGGCGAGAGCAGCGCCGTGCTGCGCGCGGAACCCGGAGTGTTGATCGTGGAGACGATTCACGGATTTGTTTGCGCGAATGCCGGAATCGACCGTTCAAACGTGCCAGACGGAGATTCGCTTTTGCTTTTGCCGGCGGACCCGGACGCCTCGGCGCGTGATCTGCGACAAAAGCTGACCGCGCGATTTAGCGTCGGCGTCGGCGTAATCGTCACCGACAGTTTTGGGCGCGCCTGGCGCACCGGGCAGTCCGACGTGGCGATCGGCTGCGCGGGAATTCGCCCCCTGCTTGATCTGCGTGGTGAAACGGACGTGCAGGGCCGGGAATTATCAGCCACGATCGACGCGGTCGCCGACGAACTGGCCGGTGCCGCAAACCTGGCCCGTCAAAAATCCTCCCGGGAACCGGTCGTCCTCGTGCGCGGAAGGGGCGATCTGGTCGTCGAAAATGAAGGCGAAGGGGCGGCGTCGATACTGCGCGACCGATCACGAGATCTTTTTCGATGATCGTTTTACTTATTAATGTGGACTTTTGTTCGATCGAGGGGCTTGCATCTAGCCAGAATCATCACTATTATGTATAGAGATATGGCGTCCCACGCGCAATGATTGTCGCGATCTGAGATTTTCATCGGCCCGTCCGGCGCCACGATAGGTCCGCCCCGCTGCGTGCTCGGCAGGCCTTCGAAAAAATCGGCAAGCACGAACAATCGTCATCCCCCCCCCCACCTCTTCCGCGAAGCCCTCGCGGTTTTCTGGCCGCAAATTCGAGCCGGGATGGCAGTTGGCGAGCCGGAAAAATGATTCAAGAGAGATGAACGAATCGACAAATTCAGCCGCTCGAAGTTTTTTTGACTTCACCGATGCCACGGCATCGGTACTCGACCTGCTCGAGAAGCAGCTTCCAGACTGCGCGGTTTTCGTGGCGTACCACGACTCCGATGCCGAGCTGCTGCGCATAGTCGACTTCCGCGGCGAGCCACAATTCGGAATTTCAAACGGCCAGACGATGCCGCTGCTCCCCGGAACGGTCGTCAGCGGCGCGCCCGTCGACCCCGCGCCGGCAATTCTTGCCAATCCGATCGTGCGCGACGTTCGCAGCTTCATCGGAATCCCGCTGCTGCTCAACGACGGCGAGCACTTCGGCACGCTCTGCGCGATCTCGAATGTCGGCGACCGCTTCGCCCGCAACGACGTTGAGCTGCTCACCGTGCTCGGCCGCGTGATCGTGAACGAGCTGGACCGCGAAGTCATGCAGCAGCAGATGCAGCAGCGCCACGACGATCTGGTCAGACACAATCGCCGCCTGCGCGTAGACGCGTTCACCGACGCCTTGACGGGCGTAGCCAATCGGCGCGGTTTTGAACGCGCGCTCGCGCGCGAGTGGAAGCTCAGCCGGCGCGGCACCGTGCCGTCGTTTCTCACGCTGGTCGACCTCGACGAATTTAAAGCCGTCAACGACCGGTACGGTCACGCGGCCGGAGACGAGATGCTGCGCCTTTGCGCCCAGGCGCTGAAGGCCGCGGGCCGCGAGACGGATGTGATCGGCCGCATCGGCGGCGACGAATTCGCGGCAATTCTCGTGGGCTGCACGACGGCGGAGGAGGCGCAGATATTTGCCACCCGCGCAAGCGAACACCTTGAGGAGCTGCTGCACGAATCCGAGGCCAAGGTCACCTTCTCGGCCGGAAGCCAGGGCCTTGCAGACTCCCCCTCACCACTCCGCGCGATGGAGCTTGCCGACCAGGCGATGTACTGGCACAAGCGAAACCGCAATGGAGGCTCGCCACGAGGCACCGCACTCGCGAGCAAGATCAAGGGTGGCGCGAAAGCACCGCGACAAGCCGCCCCAAACCGCGCCCCGGCACGAATTCCCGCCAAGGCGATGGCCGCCGCCAGGCGAGACGGCTCGGCAACCGGAATCAACTCGAGCTCGGATTCCCCAGCCGATAATTCGGTCGCGCGCGCGCAGCCGCCGGTCGGTGATGATGCACTGATCGACGCGGCCTCGCGAAAGCCGGCGCCGATCCGGAACCCGCGCGGCTAGGCGGCCTCGGCCGCCGCCTGCCGCGCCGGGCCCCCGGCTAACGGGTGCGAGGCAAGCCGGGTGCCGTACCTGGTGTCACGCTGAAACGCCGGTCTGCCGGCGTTGTGCGCGGCCTGGATCAGATCCTCGGGATCAAGGCGCGAGCCGTGCTGCGATCCCGCGGCGCGCGAGATCGACTCTTCCATCAGCGTGCCGCCAAGATCGTTTACGCCCCAGCGCAGCGCCTCGGTGGCGGTTTCAAGCCCCATCTTCACCCAGCTTGCCTGAAGATTGCGCACGGTCGGGCCAAGCGCCAGTCGAAAAACGGCTGTGTGCTTCAGGTTCTCTTCGCGAGATATTTCGACAAGACCATGAGTGCGGCCGAGCAGTGTTTGGTACGGGATGAACGAAAGCGGCACAAACTCGGTGATCGAACCCGCCCCGCCCTCCAACGAACGCTCCTGCAATTCCCGCACGACGCGCATGTGTTCGGCCAGTTCCCACGGTTCCTCAATGTGGCCGAACATCACGGTCGCGGTCGTCGGCAGCCCCGCCGCGTGTGCAGCCTCGACGATCTCGACCCACCGCGAGACCGGCAGTTTGTTCGGTGAGATCCGCGTGCGCACGCCGTCTTCCAGAATCTCCGCCGCCGTGCCGGGCGTGGAACCGAGTCCGCATTCCCTCAGATACCCGAACACCTCGCGGGGCGTCTTGTCGGAGCGATCACACATGCAGGCGACCTCCATCGGCGAAAAGGCGTGAAGGTGCAGATCCGGCGCCACGTCCTTGGCAACGCTCAACCAGCGACCGTAATCGGCAAGTTCATAGTGCGGGTGGATTCCGCCCTGCATGCAGATTTCGGTGGCGCCAAACTCAACGGCTTCAGCAACTTTGGCGCGAAAGTGATTTTCGTCCACCTCAAACGCTCCGGCCGCGCGGCGGCTCTGGCCAAAACCACAGAAGGCGCAGCCGACGGTGCAGATGTTCGTGAAGTTGACGTTGCGGTTCACGACGAAGCTGACTTCGTCGCCGACCAGACCCGACCGCAGTTCGTCGGCCGCCGCGCGAATCTGCTCGACCAGTTCGGGGCGAGTCTCCGCGAACATCGCCGTCAGTTGTTCTGGCGCCGGCATTGCTCCCGAGCGACACGTCTCGATCGCTTCGATCAAAAAGTCGGGGTCGGCCTGCCCGGTGTCCGTCGCGCGGTGGCGCTCTCCTCGTGGAATGAAACTCCAATAGCGCTCCGTGATTGTGTCCAACACCGGCGCCGAGATCCACTCGCGATTCAGGTACCGCGGATAGACACAGAGCCGCTCACCGAGCGAGACGCCGTCTTCGGCAAGCCGACTGCGCACCTGCTTGGGCGAGGGAAACGGCAGTTCCGGCGAGACGTGGTCGCCGTTGGCCGAGAGTCCACCAAGGTCGGTGGCCCCGGCGGCGACCAGGTGTGGCCACCAATCCGCAAGATTCGGAGGCACCTGTACGCCGACGCCGGGCATCAGCTCTCGAGCTTCAGCGATCACCTCGGCCATTTCCTCAAGCGACACCGGCGAGGCCCACTCCGGCAACCCCCGCGCATCTGCCCGGCCGCCGCCGGGCGCCAGACCCGTACGCCACAGGGCCTCCGCGGCATCGCCTGCGATTTCGCCAACGTCCTCGCCGTGATAGCGCGGGTGCGGCACAAAGTTCTGCACGATCACTTCTTGCACATGGCCGAACCTTCGGCTCAGGTCCGAGATCGCACGCAGGGCTTCGGACCGCTGCGCGGCGGTCTCGCCGATCCCCAGCAGCAGCCCCGTAGTGAACGGAATCTTCAACTCGCCGGCCAATTCGATCATCTCCAGCCGCACTCGGGGATGTTTGCTCGGCGAACCGGCGTGAACCGTGTCCATCAGACCTTCGGACACGGACTCCAGCATCAGACCCTGCGACGCCGTCACTTCGCGCAGGCGCAGCATCTCCTCGCGATCGAGCACGCCCACGTTCGTGTGCGGCAGCAGACCGCGCTCCAGCGCCCGTTCGCAGACCCACACCACATAGTCAACAAAATCGCCGTGACCGAGCGATTTCAGTCGCTCGGCGACGCGAGTGTTTTCGTGTGGCGCTTCGCCGGTGAGGATCAGCAGTTCTTTCGCACGCTTGCGCACGGCGCGATCGAGAAGCCGTTCCACCTCGTCGGGTGAGCGAAGGTGTGGTTGATGCGTCGCGAACGCGCAGTACTTGCAGTAGCAGCGGCAGGTGCGCGAAAGCGAGATCGTGAAATTGCGCGAATAGGTGACCCGCCGCATGCGCAAAAGTTATCCGCGCGCACGACGGACATCGTCTCGCCTACGCCGCGTGCAGGCTCGCCGCCGCGATTTCCGCGGACGCGTCCACGACTACGTGTACGACCGGAAGATCGGTGATCCCCTCGATCTTCTTCACGACGTTGCGCTCGAGCCAGTGCGATTTGCCCTTCGCGTGCGTGGAGACAACAACTACGTCCGGCTCGAAAATCGCGAGCTGGTCCCTGAACGCGCGCACCGGATTGGCGTCGCCGATCTCCCCGATCGCCCGGATGCCGCTGTTGGCCAGCAACTTGATGGAAAGGCGGAGCTGCCGCTGTGCCCTCACGCGCGGCCGGTCCACGTCCGAGAGCAGGTACTCCAGCCGCGAGCTGAGCGCGGGAACGACAACCTTCACCACCGCGCCAGGCGTGGCTAGGTCGCTGATCTCGCCGTGCAGGCGGCGGCCCGCGGCGGTTTCATTGGCGATCACAAGGATTCGCGAGTACTTGCCCATCGGTTCACCTCCGAATCGGGGCGGCGGGGCGACGAACCGGTGTGCCGCGCTCCGCCCTGAAAAACTCTCTCCTGAAGTCCACATCCGCGGCGCTTCCGCCGATCGAAACGGCGCCTGGAGAAACCTGTATTGAATCTGCGCGCACAAACAATCGTGCGTGCACTATTTCATTGTCCCGCAGAGGCTCCGGCCGTGCGCCGCTCCTCCACAACGGCGGGTCAGCGGGATCAAAACCGGTGGCGTTGTCCGCCGTTGAAAGTTCCGTTCCGAACGCCGTGGCGGTCTGGCGTCAGCCTGCGGACGGTGCCGGCGGATCCGGCACGGACGCCGGAGCAGACTGGACCGACCCTGCGCTGCGCGCCGTGAAAAAGAGGCCGCTGTAAAGCATCGCGGCCAGCAGTCCTCCGACAAGCGGCCCCACGACATACGGCAATACGAAGTCGGAGACGCTTCCCCAATGGCCGGAGATCAGCGCCGGGCCGAGGCTGCGCGCCGGGTTGAGACTCGCACCGGTGATCGGCGCGATCAGCAGCACGCCAAGCGTCAGCGCACTTGAAATCGCAAGCGGGGCCCAGTCGGCTGGGCCGTCTGGGTCCACAGCCGTGCCGATGATCGTCCAAACCAGGAAGAATGTGAAGATCGCCTCCAACACGAGTGCGCTGCCCGTGCTGATTTCGTCATTGACGGCGGTGGCAGCGTAATTGACGGTGTGAGCCAGATCCGGAATCAACGCCTTGGCAAGCAAAGCGGCGGCGATCGAGCCGACGAACTGCACCGCCCAATAACCGGCGGCACCGGCAAACGAGATGCGGCGAATCGACAACAGACCGAGCGTGACCGCCGGATTGAAATGCCCACCCGACACCCGACCGACCGTCTGAATCAAGATGAAGAGCACAAATCCGTGGGCAAGCGCGACAAACGGATATACAAGCCCCCGCGCGAAGTCGGCTTGCAGCGCGTACATCGACACGACGACGATGATCGTGAACACAAGCGAGAAAGTGCCGAAGAATTCGGCAAACAGGGCCTTTGAAATACTTCGGTTTTCCACGTCGGGCTCTCCAATCTGAATACATCCGAAACCGCGGGCAGCCCGCGGCGACGCCGGATTAAGACGTTCGAGAGCGGATTTCTCACAATCGCGAGGTTTTCCTCTATGGGGAAATCAGCGATTTGATCAGTGACTGGCCTTCGCGCGCCATCCGTGATCGCGGTACGACCTGGGTAAAGCCGCTAGCGATCGCTCGCCGCCTCACGTCGTCGTCGGTGTGCGCGTAGTAACCGAGCAGCGGAACCCCGTCCGCCCGCGCGGCCACGCCGATGCCGTCAAACCCGTCGCTCACCAAATCCACGATCAACAGAACCGCGGACGATTCGCGACTGACCCGCGTGGCGTCTGCCGGTGCTGACACCAACAGCGGCACGGCGCCGGCGCCGCGGATCATCGATTCGACCTTGGATCCGAACAGCAGGTCGTCGGTCAGCAGCACGACGCCGGGTGGACCGGCCCCGGTCGCATCCTCGCTTGAGCGGTCCTCGATCGGTGCCGCCATCGGTCCCTGCGGTCAGAGCCCGTGACGGTGGCGGAACTCGCGGCGAACGGCTTCCGGCCGCCCCCACATCTGCACCGTCTCGGTGCGGCCGCAGCGCACCTGACGCACAGCGATCTCCGCGCCGATCATGTTCGCGTCCAGCAGCCCGAGCGTGGCGTGAACCGCCTGCGGCGCGGCGCCGTGCCCGAAACCGTTCGCCACAAGCACGCGCCAGTGCCAGTCGCTGCGGCTATAAGGCTGTGCGTTGCACTGCGTCAGCAGGGTCGCGGCCTCGATGTACGCGTTTTCGTCGGCGAGGCGAAGGTCGAACTCGAGGTCCGTCCAGTCCTCAGGCAACGCCTCGGTGATCTGCTGAAACTCTTCGGCCAGTGACATCGCTTAGATCGTACCCGGCCGGTCGCTCCGCTCGGTTCAGCGATCGCTCTTCGGCTCAATCTGAAGCAGCGGCTCGCTGGTCACTTGCAGAGTGGTGTGGCTGAGTTCGAACTCGCCTTCGAGCATGCGTTCAATCTCGCGTCGCACGTCGTCCGGCCGATGCGTGGCTTGCACGGTCACGTGCGCCGCGAGCGCCGGAAATCCCGACGTGATCGACCAGACGTGAAGGTCGTGGACCTCCCGCACGCCCGGAACGCGCGCGATCGAGCTGCCTACTGCCGCCGTGTCGATCCCGGCGGGTGCGCGTTCAAGCAGCACCTCGACCGGCTCGCGGATCAACCGCCACGAAGACATCAGAATCACGATCGCGAGCACAAGTCCCACGATCGGATCCAGCGGTTGCCAGCCGGTCAGCATGATGCCCGCCCCGGCTCCGATCACCCCCAGCGAACCAAGCGCGTCAGCGAACGAATGGCGCAAAACACCTTCGAGGTTGATGTCACGTCGATCGCCACCGGCAAGAATGACCGTGGCGATCACGTTGCCCAGCAACCCCACTGCGCCGAAGATCAGCACACCGGCGCCATCGACATGATGGCCGTCGGAAAACCTACCGACCGCGGTGATCGCGACATACGCCGACACCGCCACGAGCGCCAGCCCGTTCACGAGTGCCGCAAAGATCTCCACCCTGCCCATTCCGAACGTGCCGCGACCTGTGGCGGGCCGCAGCGCGACCTTCGCGGCCGCCAGTCCGAGCGCGATCGAGAGCACGTCCGAAAGCACGTGGCCGGCGTCGGCGAGCAGCGCCAGCGAACCGGTCAGCAACGCCCCGGCCAGGCCAATGCCAACCATCGCGATGTTCGCGATCAGCGCGAGCAACATGCGCCGCGCGTTGCCGGTGCGTCCGGCATGCGAGGCGTGATCGTGCGAATGAACGTGCGCGTGGTCGTGCGCGTGCAGGTGCATGGGGCCATTATCCCCGCAGCGCGGCGGCGGCGCGAGGTATCGCCGATGCGGACGCGAGTTATCAACGCGGCAGGCAGGCGTGGCGACTAGGCTCGACTGTCGATGACCGGCCATGCCGCAACCGTTGACGATCGCGTATACACGGCACTCACCGCCGGCGCCGCACTGATCGGCCCTCGCGGAGCCGGGGCGCTTGAACTGCGCGGCGACGACGCCCCGGATTTTCTTCAGGGACAGGTCAGCAACGACGTCGAACAGATCGCGGCGGGCAGCGGCGTTTACGCCGCGTTGCTCTCGCCGAAGGGCCAGATGCGCGCCGACATGCGCGTGCTCAACACCGGCGAATCGCTGCTGTTGCTCTGCGTGGAGAACCAACTTCCACCGATTCGCCAGATGATCGAAAGCTTCCGCATCGGCTTTCGCTTCGAAGTCGTCGATCGCGGTGCGGAGTCTGCGTTGTTGTCACTGGTCGGCCCTGGTTCGCGCGATTTGCTCGCGGCGGTGCTCGGCGATTTGGCGGCGCCCGGCGAGCGCGAAAACGACAACGTCACCGCCGATCACGGACTGCTCGCGGTAACCACCCTGCTTGGCGTGGATCTGCTCGGCCCACCTAAGACACTGGTCACCGCCACCGCGGCGCTTACGACCGCCGGCGCGGTGACGGCCGGTCCCGAGGCGTACGAGTTGGCCCGCATAGAACGCGGGGTGCCGCGTATCGGCGCGGAGATCGACGAGCGCACGATTCCGCAGGAGGCCGGACTCAACGATCGCGCCGTCAGCTTCACGAAAGGCTGTTACGTCGGTCAGGAAACCGTTGCGCGACTGCACTACAAGGGCAAGCCCAACCGGCAACTGCGGGGGCTCGTGCTGGAGGCTCCGGTCGCGCCGGGCGTGCCCGTGACGGCGGCGGACGGCCGCGATCTCGGCCGTGTCGGCGGAGTTGCCGTATCGCCCGCTCGCGGCGTGATCGCGCTTGCGATTCTTCGAAAAGAAGCCTCCCCCGGCGACATCGTCAGCGCCGACGGAGTAGCCGGCCGCGTCACGGAGCCGGGCGAAAACGTCTGATCGTCTCGGCTGGACATCAATCAAACATTCGCTCGGCGCTCAACCGAAACACCGTGCGAGCCGAAATGTTCTATACGTAACCGCAAATTGAACGAGACCGGTCCGTCTTGTCGGACGGTAACCTTCTTGAAACGGTACGGGTCGCCGAGGGCGGCGGCCAAAGCTCGAGGATTGGAGTACGCATATGGCAACGATCAGCCAACAGCCAGTCAGTTCGGAGCTTGCCCGTCTCGAGGAGTCCGAGGCCAAGGCATGGCGCGTCTACTCCAAGAGCCTTGAGGGACTCGCCGGCGACGCCTACATCGAGGCCGAAGACCGTTCGTGGGATCGTCTTCAGCGCAAGCTGGATCAGATCGCCACGCGCCGCAGTGAGCTCGGCGCGGACCAGCCGGCCTAAGCGGCCTCGGTCCAGGTAGCAGCCGACGCGCCGGTCCAACGGCCGTCGTGGTTAACGACGTGGGCCGGTTAGCTAAGGCTGGTCGAGTTCGTGCTGCGCGCTGGGGCGCGTTTCGCCAACCGTGATTTCCAATGAATCGGCGGCGGATTTGTCGGCGTCGATCGAGAGGTATCCGGGCTCCAGCACCATCTCGCGCATGGCCGTCTGGTGCGGCGCGATCGTGAGATAGCGCTCGTCACGATCGGTCGAGTACGTGACTTTCTGTGTGACGCCGGTCTGATTGGTGGTCACAAATCGCACCGGTCCCGCGCCGAACGGCCGCGGTGAGTACGCGATCTGATCTTCGCCGACAAACACGCTGACGGTGAGCGTGACCGGCGGACGAGGCTTGTTCGGGTAGCTTTCGTTGCCGCAACCGGTCGCAATCGCGGACACGGCGAGCAGCGCAACGAATGCGAGCGCACCGGCGAACGACACGCGTGGGGTGATTGCCGGCCGATTCATCGCGCAACAGATTACCCGCGCCGCAGGAGCGATACGATTGCGCGGTTTCGCAAAGCAGCTCCGGGGAGCTTCGCGCCGCGGCGCGATCCCGGTTAAACAGCGTTTGGAGATCGACCCTTGCCAGTACTGGAACTGAACGAAGCCGACCTCACGCGGCTCACAGACGAAAGCCTTCAGCCCGGCGAACTGCCCAGCTCAATGCTCGCTTGGGTGATCCGCGAAGAGCGCTTCGGCGAGCCCGAAGCCGCGATCAAGCTTGAGGAGATGGACTGCCCCGAGCCCGGACCCTTCGAAGTCGTGGTCAAGGTGATGGCCGCGGGCGTCAACTTCAACAATGTCTGGGCGGCGCTCGGCGAGCCGGTCTCCGTGTTTCGCTATCACCCCGAAGACCACCACATCGGCGGCTCGGACGCTTCCGGAATCGTCTGGAAGGTCGGCGAGGGCGTGACGCGCTGGAAGCCCGGCGACGAAGTCGTGATGCACTGCAACCAGGCCTCGTACGAAGACGTCGAAGTACACGGTCTTGACCCGCTGGCCGCCCCGTCGCAGCAGATTTGGGGCTACGAGACCAGCTGGGGCAGCTTCGCGCAGTTCTGCAAGGTGCAGGCCCAGCAGCTGCTGTCAAAACCGGCGAACCTCACTTGGGAAGAAGCCGCCAGCTACGGGTTGACGTACTTCACCGCTTACCGCATGCTGTTGGACCGCTGCAAGCTGCAGGCGGGTCACCGCGTACTGATCTGGGGCGCCGCCGGCGGGTTGGGCGTGTTTGCCACGCAGCTCGTGAAGATGGCCGGCGCGCAGAGCGTGGGCGTGGTCAGCTCCGACGACAAGGGCGAGCTGGTCAAGCGACTCGGCGCGGTTGACTACATCAACCGTGGCGACTATGCCCTGCAGCGCAAGGGCGGCGAAACTCCTGAAGAGGAGAAGGCGCGCTTCAAGGAGAGCCGCCGCTTCAGCCAGGACGTCGCCGAGATCCTCGGCGGCGAGCCGGACATCGTGTTTGAGCACGTAGGCAAGGCCACCTTCCCCACCAGCGTGCTGGCGGTCAAGCCGTTCGGCAAGGTCGTGATCTGCGGCGCCACGAGCGGCTTTCAGCTGGATTTCGACGTGCGCTACCTGTGGATGCGCCAGAAGGAGATCCTTGGCAGCCACTTCGCCAACGCCTGGGAGGCAACAAAGGCGAACGAGCTGATCGAACAAAGTCTGATCCGCCCGGTGCTGTGGCAGACGATGGGTTTTGACAAAGTTCCCGACGCGCATCAAATGCTGCGCGACAACAAACATCTAGGAAAGATCGCGATTCTCGTCGGCGCGACCGAAACAGGCCAGGGCAAGACGGCTGACGGTCCCGGAGCGATTCGCGCCGAAGTCGGAGGTTGACGATGAGCGAGGTATCTGGCAAGGCAGTCGAAATCATCTGGAGCTTGACGCCGTTTCGCAGCGACGAGTTCGTGGACCAGTGGGCGCCGTACGCGGCGCTGGCGATCAACTTCGGGGCCAAGGGTTACCTGTTGGTGCGCCAGGCCGACGACGAATTGGTCGTCAAGCAGTACGCGTTCTTCGACAAGAAGGCAGACTGGGACCGTTACTGGAACAGCGAACAGCTTCAGGAGGGCCGCGCGAAGCTGCTGGGCCATTACGTAGTGCCGCTGCTCTACACCTGGCAAGAGGTCCACGCGCACGGCCACGTGACCGATTCCAGCGCAGAGGCTGCGGTCGCGGCCAGTGCCGACGTCTGATTCCGAAGAGTCCGGCGGGAGCGTCCTACCCGCCGTGAACGGGGCAAACGGCAGCGCGACCGGTGCCAAACCGCCGTTGCTCTTGCTCCACGGTTTCCCCGGTACGCCGGTGATGTGGGAGCCGCTGCTGCCGTACCTGACACCGCACCACGAGGTTCACGCGATCGCGCTGCCGGGCCACCACGGCGGACCGCCGCTACACGTGGGTGCGGACGAGCACGTCGTGGAGACGATGGCCGACGCCGTCGAGCGGCAGATGGACGAGCTGGGCCTGGATCGTGCGCACATTGCCGGCAACTCGCTGGGCGGCTGGTTGTCGCTGCTGCTGACCGACCGTGGCCGGGCGATCTCCACCGTGGCGATCGCACCTGCCGGTGGATGGTCGCCAGGCCTGTTCATCAACCTCCGCACGCTTTTGATCTTCCGGCGCACTCAGCTTGCTCTCGGCACGATCTACGGGCTGTTAAACGAACTCGCTGCCCGTCCTCGCAGCCGGCGGCTGTTGTTCTGGGACACGGTCGCCTATCCGGCACGGCTCCCTGGGCCACTGGCACAGCAATGGCTGGCCGCAGCCGCCGACACGCCGATTCTCAACACCGTGCTCAAACAGTCGCCGCATATCGGCGCTCCAAAGGCGCTGCCGGGCGCCACGGGTCCGATCCGCGTGGCCTGGGGCACGAAGGACCGATTGCTGCCGTTCGAGCGCACATCGAAGGGCTGGCGCCCGGCCTTGGCCGACGCGGAGTGGGTGATGCTTCCGGGACTGGGCCACGTACCGATGAGCGACGATCCGGAACTCGTGGCCAAAACGATCCTGGAAGTGACTTCGAACGGCGCCAACGGCGCCAACTAAACCGCACCGGAGACGGCTTTCTATCAAAGCCACGCCGGCGTTTTCGCAACTAACCGTTGCGTCACCGGACCGGGATACCGACTCGTTCTCTCGCCTGACGCGCAGTCTTGGGTAGACCCGTTCAGGAACCTCAATATTGCTCAAGACAGCACGGTAAATCGCCGACACAATCAGTACTGCGGGATCAGGACGATCCCTCAGAGGCAGATTTCCAAACCCCCATGGAGGACACCATGTTCAAGCTGACTCGACGTCGGAGCATCGCGCTCGGCGTATTTCTCTCACTCGCCTTTGCAGTAACCGCATACGCGTACTGGACCGCCGGCGGTTCAGGCAGTGGTTCGGCCAGCACGCAGGCAAGCACGACCGCGCTGACGGCAAACCAGACAACCGTGCTCAGCCCGATGTACCCGGGCGACAGCGCGCAGACCATTTCCGGCAACTTCGACAACCCGAACAGCGGACCGGTTTACGTGACGTCGGTGTCCGTGAGCATCGCTTCGGTGAGCGCTCCAGGCACGTGTGACGCGAGCGACTTCACACTCTCCGGCACGACGATGGCGGTCGGAGCCGAAGTGTCCGCGGGCAGCGGCGTGGGCTCGTTCACGGGAGCGACGATTCGCTTCAACGACAAGCCGGCGACCAACCAGGATGGCTGCAAGGGCGCGACCGTCACTCTGGCGTACAGCGTTTCATAGGAACCGCGCCACTCCCAGGGGTTTGAGGCGCGAACCTCGGCCGGGCATGTTCCGGCCGAGGTTCGACCGTCACTCACCCAAGGAGTAGATCGCGACCAATGGTTGACGGCCGAACCAAACGAAGTGCCCGGCGACTGACCATGTCGATCGCCTCGTCGCTGATCGCGCTTGCGATTGGCGCGTTTGTGGTTCATGCGGCCACCGCAACCCACCGCACCGAAGCGAGCAAGCGCCCGGTGGGGTTCCTGATCCTCGGCAAGGTCGCTGAACCCTTGCGACCGGGGACCACGTCGTCGGTCAAAATGTACGTGGCGACGAAGCGCAGTCAGACGCTCTGGATTACCGGAATGCGCATGTCGCTCAAGATCGACGCGACCCATACAGCGGCCGGTTGTTCCGCCGATCGTGACTTTGCGATCGAACAATTGCCGAAGAGCGCGTTTCCGATCAAGCTTTCTCCAAAACGGAAGACCCGGCGCGCAGGCAAGCTCAGCAGCAGCAAGCGAAAGCGC
The DNA here is from genome assembly GCA_016213645.1 of Actinomycetota bacterium. Taxonomy (GTDB): domain Bacteria; phylum Actinomycetota; class Thermoleophilia; order Solirubrobacterales; family JACPNS01; genus JACPNS01. The sequence continues at coordinate 10,019 of JACQZY010000004.1, read as the reverse complement.
GCCGCCGCCGTGAAGTGGCGGGCGGTGTCGCAGCAACGCACGCGGGGGCTACCCACGATCACGATGCGAAACCTGTCGGGCGTCAATCAGGACGCCTGCAAGGGTGCGACGCTGAACCTGATTTTCAACGGTCAGGCCGTGAAGAAGCGTCCGCGAAGCAAGGGTGTTTCAAAGTGAAGCGCTCGTCGTATCTGATGGTCTTGATCGTCTGCGCGCTTGCGTTCGGAAGTGCGGACGCGTACGCGTATTGGTCCGCCGGCGGAAGCGGCACCGGCACGGCCAGCACCTCGACACTGCCGGCCCCCACCCCGCCTTCGGCCTCGGCGACAGGCGATTCCGTGACCGTGAGTTTCAGCCAAGTGCTGGTGGAAGGCGTCCGGATCGGCGCGATCGGCGGGCACTACACGGTGCTTCGCTACCCGGCCGGCGGCGGTGCGGCGGTGACTCCGGGCGGCGACTGCGGCGTCGACATCTCCGGTTCCGCGGCAACGCTCAGTTGCACGGAAACAACAACTCCGCCGGGCGAGTGGACTTACACCGTGACTCCAACGCTGCTTGGATGGTCCGACTCGGAGAGCACGAACAGCGCATCGGTTTCCGTCAGTCCCGCCGCGCCCTCATCGCTGACCGCGACCGCGGTGGCCGGGGCGAACATCTCGCTGGGCTGGAGCGCCGTTTCAGGAACGGTCGGATACAACATTTACCGCCGAATCTCGTCCGGCAGCTACAACTACAGCGCTCCGCTAAACGGCGCCACACCGCTGGCTGCCACTTCGATGACAGACAGCACGGCGGTCAGCGGCACGTCTTACTTCTACACCGTACGGGCAGTGGTGCTCGGCGGCTCAGGCCAGCAGATCGAGAGCGTGAACAGCACCGAAGCAGGCGCAACCGCCGACGGCGGCCTGCCGACCGGCCTGACGCTTAGCGGGCTTTCAACCTACGTCCGCGGAACGATCGCTCTGACCGGCACGGCTTCCGACGCGATCTCGGGCATTGCCACCGTGGTGATCGAATACAAACCGAACTCCGGCTCAAGCTGGGCCACGGCGTGCTCATTCACGTCCGGTCCGTTTTCCTGCTCGTTTGACACCACTTCGGCACCGGACGGTCTGTACGACTTCCGCCTCGTCGCAACGGACAACGCGGGCAATCAGGACGCCTCGACGGTGACGACGAGCGAGATCGACAACACGGTGCCGAGTGTGTCGTTTACGGCTCCGAGCGCTTATGTGCGTCAAACGATCGCGCTATCGGCGACCGCCTCCGACGCCGGCTCCGGAGTCGCCAACGTGGTCTTCGAATACAAGCTGTCGTCGGGATCGTCGTGGTCGACCGGGTGCAGCGACACTACGTCGCCGTACTCATGCAATTTCGACACGACCTCGCTGTCCGACGGTTCGTACGACTTCCGCGCTATCGCCACCGACAACGCGGGCAATCAGGCGATTTCATCCACGGCCACATCGATCGTCGACAACACGGCTCCCACGGCGGCGGACGTGCAGACCGCCAACGGCGGCGGAACACTGCACCGGCCGACGACGGGCGACACCGTGACGTACACGTTCTCCGAGCCTGTCGATCCCGCGACGATCCTGTCCGGTTGGGACGGCAGCGGCACGACCGTGACGGTTCGCTTGAACCAGGCGGCCACCGACACGATGACGATTTTCGACGCCGCCAACACCACTCAACTGGCTCTGGGCTCGACGACGATCGGGACCGGCTACATCGGCGGCAACCGCCGCTTCACCGGTTCAACGATGGTGATGAGCGGAAACACGGTCACGATTACCCTGGGCACGCGCGCGGGAGGTCCGGTCAGTACCGTCGGCACAAACGTGACGATGGTCTGGACCCCGTCGACTGCCGTGACCGATCTGGCGGGCAACCCGATGAGCGCGACCACGCGCACCGAGACCGGCGCCGCCGACATCGAGTTCTGACCGGCTGCAGTGCGGCGTCAACCGAGTCGCCCGCCTGTCAATCAGCTGGCTCGAAGGGCCGCGGAGCCGGTCAACTAACTCTGCGCCAGCGGCGCCATCGTCAGGCCGAAGTCGCAGAGCTGCTCCCAGTAGAGCTCCGCGGGTTCAAGCTGACCGGACCAGACGATCGCGCTGCCTGTGTTGTGAATCTTGTCGGCGAAGCGAAAGCCGTCGTCGAGCGTGACTCCCGGCAGGGTGCGCGAGAGCGCATGGGCAACGCCGTTGAACGTGTTGTGGTCGTCATTACGAACGATCACGTGCCAGGGCTCGCCCCAGCTTGACCCTGGTCCACGCGTGACCGGGCGTTCGATCGTCTCGGTGCCGCCGCCGAAAATACTCATGGATGAAATTCTAAGCGTTGTCGGCTCGCGATGGCGTCTTCAGGGCCGATCGCGCTTGGACCAATAGCGGTCGTAACCGAGGTAAAGCTGCTCCAGAGGCGGAAGCGCGGCCACGAGCGATTCCGCCACTTCGGGCGGAACGGACTCCAGCTGCCGCTCGATCCACATCACGAACTGTTCTTGATCCTCTTCGCGCGCATGTTCCGCGCCACGCCGCAGCTCCCGTTTGGCACGCTCGAACTGCCCGGCGACGTCGGTCACGCGGCCGTAGTGCGTGAGCCCGAGCGTGGAGGGATAGCGCTCCGCGACCCTGTCGATCGATTGAAGCCAAAGGTCCACGTCCACCTCGGGAGGCGCGGTGGAAAGCAGCGTGAGGTGATGCGGCGCAAGCATCTGGCCCACGAGATCGCCGACAAGCGCCGTCTTGCTCACGTCGTGCCAAAAGACCATGTGGTGTCCCGAATGCCCGGGCGCGAGGATCGCCTCGAAACCCTCCACCACGTCACCGTCGCGCAACGCGTGCACGTTGGCGGCGGGCACCGGAAGTGTCTCCCCGAAATCCGCAAGCGCGTCGCCGAAGGTGCGTCCCGCGCTGGCCAGCAACCGAGCAGGATCGATCAGGTGTCCGACGGCGTCCTCGTGAATATGGACCTGCAACTCCGGATAGTGCTCGACAAGCTTGCCGGCACCGCCGGCGTGGTCGAGATGAATGTGCGTCAGTAACAGCGTGGTGGGCACGATGTCGCCGAGCGACTCGATCACGTTGCCGATAGACGAGGCGGGCCCGCAGTCGATCAATGTGTCTCCGGCGCGATGACAGCAGATCGCGTTCGGAATCCCCTTGAAGTGCGTGTCGATCTGTTCAATCATGCCGGTCAGTCTTTCATTCGCCGCGGACTTGAAATCGGCGGCGGTCAGGCGTCCGGTTCGTGTTTCCGATTTTCGCGCAAATACTCGCGCACCGCGCCGGCAACGATCTCGGGATGGGTGTCGAGCAGAATGTGCGTGCCCTCGACTTCTCGCAGCTTGGACCGTTTTAGCGCTTCGTCGAGGCGGCGAGCGTTGCGCAACGGCACGGTGCGGTCGCCGGTGCCGTGGATGATCGTGGCCGGAGCGCGCACTTGGTCGATCTTCGCGTGGAGCTCACGGTTGACCTGATTGAACTCAAGTCGATCGTTCATCAGCGCTGCGATGCTGTCGTGATGAGCCAGCACGGAGACGGCTCGCGTTCGCGCTTCGGCGTGATCGTCGTCGGGGCCGTAGGACGCCAGCGCGCCGCGTTCGGCGGCAAAGCGCCGCAGCGTGCGAAGAAACAGCAGGTCGGCGAGGTGACGAATCACCGGTAGCTGAAGCCGCTGGATCCAGCGCGCCTGGCGCATCAATGAAGGCGAGACGCGTGTGCCGCCGGCCGCCGGAGAGGCCAACACAAGCGCTTCGACCATCTCGGGGTGCCGCTCGGCCATCGCCAGTGAGAACACGGCGCCATAGGAGTGGCCCACGAATATCGCGCGCACGGCGCCGAGTTCCAGCAAGGCCTCTCGCACCGCTTCAATCTGACGGTCAAACGGCAGCGGTCCGCCCTTCGACCAGCCATAGCCGGGGCGATCAAAGGCGATCAAACGCGCGCCGGAGAGTTCGTCCATCACCTTCACGTAGTCCAGCGCCAGGCTTGGCATTCCGTGGATCAAAACGACCGGCATCCCTTCCCCCGGTCGTTCGATGTAGTGCAGATGACGGCCGCCGGCGTGAATTCTCTCGCCGGGCATGGGCGGTTGTTTGGGCAGGCGACCTAGCGCGAGATTTACCGCAATCGTCACCAGCAGCAGAGCGCCGATCAAATAGAGCGCGACGATCAGCATGGCGTGGACCTATCGTTCGCTCGGTCGATCATTGCTTCATGCCGCAGCGCTCGGCGTTACACAGGTCCCGGCCGTCCGCCGCCGAACCTCATCGCGCCTCCACCGCGCGGATCTGCTTCACGACCCGCGCGGGCTGGGTGTAGGGAATCATGTGACCGGCCTGGATCATCACGAGCTTGGCGTTGGGCATTTCACGCGCGATCACTTTGGCGTACTTTGGATCGACGAGTTGGTCGCCATAACCCTGAAGGACGATCGTCGGCTGACGGATCTCGTCGAGCGCGCGGTCGATGCGTCTGTGGTCCTTCTCGCCGGATTTGACGTTGTCGCTGAGCGCCTGTAGGTCGCTGTCTTTGAGCGTGTACGTGAGCACGCGGTCTTCGTAACCGGGCGCGACGTCTTCGGGCGAGAACGCGGCGGCCACCTGGGCTTTCGCCAGGCCGCGCAGCAACAGATTGCTGATGAACAGCTCGTTCAGCTGCTCCACGACGGGGAGGTGGGTGACGTCGATCATCTTCGCGTTGAACTTGTCCATCGCATCCGGCCCGCTACCACCGGCCGATCCGCCCACCGTGACGATGTGCGCGACGTCGGCCGGATGTTCGTGGGCCAGCGCCAGAACGACCGGCGCGCCGTATGAGTGTCCTACAAGCGTCGCTCGCCGGACGCCGCGATTGACCAGCAATTTATGAATGCTTTCGGCCTGCCCAAACATGCTCTGCGTACCGCCGTCCGAGTCTCCGAAGCCGGGCCGGTCGATCGCGATCGTGTGGCGCCCGCGCAGCCGCGCCACGACCCGGTCGAAATCGTGGTGCGTACCCGGCAAGCCGTGGACCAGCACGATCGCCGGTTCCTTGCCGGTGCGCTCCACGTAGTGCATGCGCACACCGCCACCTGCGTCAAAGAACTCGCCCTGCGGCTTCGGCTCGTCGGGCAGATTGAAGACGAACTGATTGAGCACGATCAATGTGATCGCTACGACGACCAGCCAGATTGATGTAAGGCAGCTCTTAAGCATCTCGTTCGCACCCTATCCGCCGAGCGGGCGTAAGTTGAGGCGTGCTGGCCTCTCCGGCAAGGCAGGTCAATCCAATCCGCCCCAAAAGCCACGAGGGCAATCCCGCGATTGTCGGCGAGCATCCGGGATCGCGTTCTCAATCGCCGAGCGAGCTTGTTGTCGCCCGAGATTCCAAGATCTCCAAGACTTTTCGCTATCGAAAAACGCACAAACGGGATCAATCGTTGCGACACGCTGCTCGGCACTCAAGGCGCTCCAATAACGCATATACGCCGGTGCCGCGTCGGCGCCGAGGTCCCACGTGAAATCGGTGTTCGGCTTCGACTCTCCGGCGGCACGCGCCAGATTGTGCTCGGCGATCCGGGCGTCCGGATTGATCGCATTGAGCGCGAACAGAAACACGAATCCGGCGATCGCCACGCCGCCGATGAAGATGTGCCGTCGGCGCCAGTAAACCTGCACAAGCAAGATCACAAGCACGACAGCCACCAGATACGTGAACAGTCGGCTGCTCAGCCGCAGTCGCGTAAGACCGTACGCGTCGATGTACAGCCCTAGCCGCATCAACGCCGAAATGAGAATCACGCCTGTCAGCAGGATCATCGTCGTGGCGATTGCACGCAACGCCATCCGCGCGCGGTCCGGCGGCGACTCGCCGACCTTACCCAGCGCAAGCCAAATCAAACCGACGACCAGCACGCTCACCCAAAGCAACTGAAAGAAGCCGCTTCGGGCGTATTCGGCGTAGGTGACTCCGGGGATGTCGATCTGCGCCTCGCCTCGAAACAGAAACGCGAACTGAAAACCGACGAACAACGCCAACAAGGCGCAGACCGACCCGAGCACCACAATCGCTTCGACGTGCCCGGTTTCGCTCTTGTTGGCAGGCGTCGCGGGCCAGGTGACCGGGGTGGTGGCCGGGGCGGTCGTCTGTGCGGTGTTTGCCGCGTCGTCGCTGGATTGCGGCGCGGACGGCCTCGCGGTTTGCTGAGCCGATCGCCGGGCGGATCCAACGGGACTCGGTTGAACCGCAAACGTCAACATGCCCGCGGCGGCCCAACCGAAAAAGCACACCGCGATCAGATGCCAGACGGTTTCGTCGTCCCAGTCGATTTCGATGTCCGGCACCAGTCCATCAAGAAAGTCGCCAAACACCGCGTCGGCGCCCGAAAGCAGCAACCCGAACACGATCAGCACCGGCACCGCGATCACGGCGCCGCGCAGATACGGCATCGCCGGTTCAAACCTGAGCTGATCGCGCCCGCGAAGCGCGGTCGTAAGCGCGTGCGACGGCCCGTTGACGATCGCCAAAAGCTGGTCGATCCAGGAGCCCACGTGCTCGCGAAGGCGCCATAACCAAATACGCGCGTCATACACCTCGGCCGAGAGCGCCGCGCCGGCCAGCAACGCTGCGGCTGCGATGTCGATCGTGACCAGGAAATCCGCGTCGCGGATGATCACCCAAACACCGATCGCTGCCGCGGCGGCGCCCAGCAGCATCGATTCACGCCGACGCGGCCGCCGCACGAGCAGCAGACATCCCGCGAACAGCACCCCTGTGAGCACAAGCCCCAGGCCTGGCGGATCGACCAACGCAAGCCGGTCAACGGCCACGCCGGTCAGCGACCCCAGTACGAGAATAAGAATTGCCGACAAGACCTTCAACGGTCCCGTTGTCACCTTTTTAGCGGTCACAACGCCTCCTAACCATGTAGTGCGTCGCACGCGTGTTTCGGCTTGCGCGACGACGCTCATTAGCGAGGGTTGCGAAACATACAGCATTCCGCGTGCGAAGCGGTCGGTAATCCGTAGTCGCAAGGACCTATGTCGCAGGCCGACGGCCATACACTTTGGACATGAACTCAACTTCGTCCGGCGGCGATCGGCCGTCCCACCGTCTTGAAGAGCGCGACCGCCCGTGGGTGATGCGCACCTACTCCGGCCACTCCAACGCCAAGAAATCGAACGAGCTTTACCGCACCAACCTCGCGAAGGGTCAGACCGGCCTTTCGATCGCCTTCGACCTGCCGACGCAGACCGGTTACGACGCCGATCACGAGCTGGCGCGCGGCGAGGTCGGCAAGGTGGGTGTGTCGGTGGCGCACAAGGGCGACATGCACGCGTTGCTGGACGGCATTCCGCTGGGCGAAATGAACACGTCGATGACGATCAACGCGACGGCGATGTGGATGCTCTCGCTGTACGTGGCCACGGCCGAGGAAAACGACGTCGATCAGACGGCGCTTTCGGGCACCACGCAGAACGACATCCTCAAGGAGTACTTGTCGCGCGGCACCTACGCCTTCCCGCCCGGCCCGTCGATGCGGCTGATCGCCGACATGGTGGCCTACACCGTGAACAACGTGCCCAAGTGGAACCCGATCAACATCTGCAGCTACCACCTGCAAGAGGCCGGCGCAACGCCCGTGCAGGAGATCGCCTACTCGATGAGCAACGCGATCGCCGTACTGGACGCCGTACGCGAGCGCGGCCAGGTGCCCGAGAGCGAGTTCGGCAAGGTCTTCGGACGGATCAGTTTCTTTGTCAACGCCGGTATTCGCTTCGTCGAGGAACACGCAAAGCTGCGCGCGATGGGCTTGATCTGGGATCAGCTCGGCCGCGAGCGCTACGGCGTGGAAGACCCCAAGCAGCGCCGTTTCCGCTACGGCGTGCAGGTCAACTCGCTCGGCTTGACCGAGTCCCAGCCCGAGAACAACCTTCAGCGCATCGTGCTTGAGGCGCTCGCCGTGACGATCGGCCGCGACGCGCGCGCCCGCGCGCTGCAACTGCCCGCTTGGAACGAAGCGCTCGGCCTGCCGCGTCCGTGGGACCAGCAGTGGGCGCTGCGCATCCAGCAGGTGATGGCGTTTGAGACCGACCTGCTGGAGTACCCCGACATCTTCGAGGGCTCGAAGGTGATGGACGGCCTCGTGGCCGAGTTGATCGACGGCGCGCGTGCCGAGATGTCCGTCGTGGAAGAACACGGCGGCGCAGTCAACGCGGTGCCCTACATGAAGGCAGCGCTTGTTGAGAGCAACAGTCGTCGGTTAAACCGCATCGAGGCCGGCGAGCAGATCGTCGTCGGCCAGAACAAGTTCGCTGAAACGGCCGTTTCGCCGCTGACCGCGGACGCCGAGGGCGGCATCATGACCGTGGACCCGGCCGTCGAGCAAGAACTGATCGACGAGGTCGCCAAGTGGCGCTCGGCGCGCGACCAGGCGGCCGTGGACGAGGCGCTTTCGGCGTTGGCAGAGGCCGCGCGCGACGATTCAGTCAACCTGATGCCGTTCAGCATCGCCGCCGCCAAGGCCGGCGCCACCACCGGCGAGTGGTCGGCCACGCTGCGCGAAGTCTTCGGCGAGTACCGCGCCCCGACCGGCATCGGTGACGCCGCCGTGACGGTGGACGACGTGGTGCTGGCAGGCCTGCGCGAGCGCGTGGAGACCGTCAGCGAGCAGCTTGGCCGCCGTCTGAAGATCCTGATCGGCAAGCCCGGCCTGGACGGCCATTCCAACGGCTCCGAACAGATCTCCGTGCGCGCGCGCGACTGCGGCATGGACGTGGTCTACGACGGCATCCGCCTTACGCCCGCCCAGATCGCCAACAGCGCCGTTCAGGAGGGCGTTCACGTGGTGGGGCTGTCGATCCTGTCCGGATCGCACATGGAGCTGATTCCCAGCGTGATCGAGGAACTTCGCGCGGCCGGAGTGAACGTGCCGGTGGTCTGCGGAGGAATCATCCCCGAGGCCGACGTGCAGCCACTGCTGGACGCTGGCGTGGCGAAGGTCTACACGCCGAAGGACTTCGAGATCAACCGCATCATGGGCGACATCGTGGATTTGGTGGCGGCGCGGGCGGGCGCGGCGGTCGGATGACGGCTGCCGGTCGTCTCGTCGTGCCGAAGCGTCATCGCCCATCCGGACTTGCGTGTAAATTGTGTCTTCGATGAGCGCGGTCGCCTACGAAAGAATCGACCAGTTGTTGCTAGTGCTGTCCGAAGCCCGCGAGCGAGCGGAATCGGCCAGCGCCGAATGGCGAGGAGCGAACGTGCCTCAGGTGGCGATTGAGGAGTTCGATCAGATTGAGCGCGAACTTCACGCGATGTACAACCGGGTGATGGACGCGGCTTACTACCGCGGTCGCGGCAAGAAGATCGCGCCGCCGGAAGTTCAGCTTTCGCTCGACGCTTGACCAGCTCGGACGACGAAAGCCGCGTCCGGCTTATTTGGGCGCCTGGCGTTGCGAGTCGTCCGGCGCCGGCAGACTCGATGCATCGAACGTATCGCCGTCGATCACTTCATCAAGCAATTTGTCGAGTTGCGCGCCGAGTTCAGTGGTGCGTTCGAGGATCCAAATCACGCGCAATAGCTCCTCGGTGAACTCCGCGCTCCAGACGCGGGGGCGAATGTCGTCGAGCGGAGACGACTTCCGACCGGCACCGTTTTTCATGCGGTAGTCGAGCCACGATCGCAGCACGTGCATGCCCGAGACTTCAAACTCCCACACGGCCGTTTCGACAGGGGCGAACGTGCCGTCACCGACGCGCAGCGTCTTCTTCCCCGCCTCGTACTCGTAGTCCGTGGGATAACCGGATTCGCTGCCGTTCACCGCCGTGACGGCGCGCGCCTCGCCCTGTGGAAGTCGACCGGCCCTGCCTTCGGCGGGACCAAACTGTCCCTCCCCTCATATCGTGGAGTAATCCTCAAAGGAGAACTCCATGCCACAACCACGCCGCAAATTCGACGACGACTTCAAGGCCGGCGCCATCAGGATCGTTGAAGAAACCGGTCGCCCGGTCGCCGAGGTCGCACGC
>JACQZY010000003.1 GCA_016213645.1 Actinomycetota bacterium | reverse complement strand
CACTCGCCGTCACAGCTACTGCGGGATGCTGCCGCCGGTCCTCTTTGAGGCCCGGATGGCTGCTATTTCTGTCACCAACGAACGGTCAGATTCACCGGCCGTCGCTTAAGTCAATGTCTCCACGGTTTGAGGGGAGGGACACGATCCGCAAGTTAAGCGGCCGGTGGGCCACGGTGCAAGTACCCAAGTGTGGCGCCGTGCGCTTTCGGCTATCGCGGCCTCTGCCGCCCGACTTTGGCATGGGCCGCGTCACCAAGGACGCCGCCGGACGCTGGCATGTCTCCTTCGCGGCGCCGCAACCGCCAATCGAGCGCAGCGCAACTGGCAAAGCGATCGGCCTTGACCTTGGCATCACGGTAAGCGTCGCAACCAGTGACGGCGTGCTGAAAAGCGCTCCGCAACCAGGCGCCGCGGAGTTGAAGCGCAAACTGCGGCTAGAACGCAAGCTGGCACGGCAGAGCAAGGGCTCAAATAGGCGAGCGCGAACCAAGCTCGCGCTCGCGAAGCTTGCCGCCCGCCAGGCCGATCGCTTAAACGACTGGCGCGAGAAAGTCACGACTCAGCTGGTTGTCGAAAACGATCTGATTTCGATCGAAGACCTCAGAGTGAAGAACATGATGGCGAGCGCCAAAGGCAGCATCGCGGCGCCGGGCAAGAACGTACGCGCCAAGAGTGGTCTCAACCGGGAAATCGCGCGTCAAGGATGGAGCACCTTCAGCCGCCGCCTGGAGCAAAAGGCGGCCGCCGCGGGCGTAGAGCTTGTCCGCGTTACAGCCAGAGACACGAGTCGCTGCTGTAACAACTGCAGTCACACCGAAGAAGGCAATCGCAAGAACCAAGCGTTTGTTTGCAAGGCGTGTGGTCACGAAGATCACGCGGACGTTAATGCGGCCAAGAACATCTTGGCCGACGGATTACTGGCCACGGGACACGAGGCCACTGGACGTGGAGGGATCGTAAGACCGTTTGGGCCAGTTGTGCCAAGCGGCGGACCCGGCGAAGCGTCAATCACCGAGGCGGCGCGACGCGCGGCTTAGGAATCCCGCGACTTCAGTCGTGGGAGGATGTCAACGACGCTCGGACCACGCCCAACCTCAGCCACCCGCCCCGACGGCGGCCAGATAAACGCCACCTATGACTCCGCGGGTCGTTTGGCGCGGATAACCGATTCAGACGGCACAAGCGACTTTGGCATGACCCCCTGAAATCCGTCCCACCTGAGCGTGGGGCCAGACTCCGACCCCGACCGCCACCAAACCCCCCCCTCGTAGATAAGTGCAGTCCGGGCTATAGGTTGCGGGCCTAAAACGCCGAAATAGGGATGAGACCGAATTCGCGCTCGTGGTGAGTGTGTATCGGTATTGCGGAATTCATCAGAGGAACCACTCGCCTTGAGCTCACCCCAGGCCATGAAACGCGTCGACGCGTTCAGCAATCGCATACTCGCGCGCTTTTACAAGGATGCGGACGCGAAGAAGCGGCCGTTGATCGTGGTCGCGATTGTGATGGTGGGAACGCTGCCGTTGATGGCGGTGGCGTTTTACTTCCTTCACAAGATGGGCGTTGAGCACGATGAACTCGAACGGTTGCTCGCCTCCGAAACGGCGGATCAGTCGGCGGTCGCGACCGCCGCGAAAGAATTTCACGATGCGTCGAGCAAGACGCTGATCGTGATGATCATCGCCATCGTCAACGCCGCTTCCAGCTCGATATTCACCTCGTATTTCTCCAGCAGTTCAAGTCGCGGACTGCTCACCGAGCTGAAAGCGTTGATGAACGAATACTCATCCGGAAATCTCTCGCGTCGCATCCCGCGCGACAACAAGTCGCAGATCGGGGACATTCAAGAGGCGATTGCGGAGCTGGCCGACTCGTTTGAGGGGATCATCGCCCAGATCGACGAGGCAGCACTGGACCTGCGCCAGGCGGTGAGTGAAATGTCTCAGAACACCGAAGGCGCCGGACGCGCGATCGGTGACGTTGCCGGTTCCGTGAGTTCGATCAGCGAAGGAGCCGCTCACCAGGTTCAGCTTGTCACGCGAACGTCGGATCTGATGCAGGAGATCGAGGATGCGATTCGCACCGCCTCGGATGGAGCGACAAGCGCGCAACAGCGCAGCGCCTCGGCCGAGCAGATGACCGGAGAGGGCGCGCAGCGCGCGGCCGAACTGCGCGAGGTGATGAACGAAGTGCGTGAGTCGTCGGTGGAGACCTCACACACGATCGCCGCGCTTGAGCAGAAGTCTGGCGACATTGACGAGATCGTGAGGGCGATCACCGACATCGCGGCTCAGACAAACCTGCTTGCGCTCAACGCCGCGATCGAGGCCGCCCGCGCGGGCGAGCAGGGTCGTGGTTTTGCGGTCGTTGCCGAGGAGGTGAGAAAACTCGCCGAAGACGCTCAGAACTCGGCTGGAGACATTGCCGCCTTGATTGACGAGATTCAAGAGCAGACCGCCGAGGCGGTTCGCGCCACGGAGGCCGGCATCAGTCACGTGGACGAGAGTTACGAGACCGCCAGTGCCAGTTACGAGGCCTTCACCGAGATCAGCGAAGCCGTACGGTCCTTTCACCAAAGCACGGCGGAAATCGCCGATCTGGCCGGTCGCATTACTTTGAACGCCAGGCGTGTTCGAGAGCGCGTGGAGGATGTGGCGTCTGTAGCCGAGCAGTCCGCGGCTTCGACGCAGCAAATTTCGGCTTCCACCGAAGAGACGGCGGCGGCCGCCGACGAGGTCATGACCGCCGCGGGCCGCGTGTCGCGAACGGCTAAGGAACTGCACGAAATGGCCCGGACCTTCCAGCGCGCCGGTGAACAAACGGGGGCAGAGACGGTTTGAAGCACCGGCTTTACAACACGCCGCTGGTTCGTGCCTACATGGGCCTGATTTTCTCGTATATCGCGATCTCGGTAACGCTGGGCGTCTTTGCGGTTGCCTACATAAAGTCCGCGGACGACCGGGTCGCGCGAATGGCGGACCAGGCGGCGGCGTCGGCGCGAGACGGACGGGTTCACACCGCCGAGCTGCGCGACGACATCGATTACGCGCCGTACACCCAGTACCTGCTGATCGGGATGCTCGTGGTGATTGTGGGTGGCGGGACGATCAGCCGCGTCACGCTTGGCAAGCGCACGATCGAATCGACGGAACAGATGGTGGCCGACGCCAAGGCCGCCGCGGCGGGAGATCTGACAGCAGGTTCCAAGCCGATGCTGGGCAACGAGTACGGCGAAACACAAGAAGCTCTGCGCGGGATGATCGAATCATTCCGCAACATCGTCTCTCGCATCGACGGCGCCGCGAAAGAGCTTTCCGCGGCCGCCTCCGAGATGGCGCTGACGGCCGATGAATCCGGCCACGCCGTTGGCGAGGTGGCTCAGGCGATGAGTTCGATCAGCGAAGGCGCCGGTCACCAAGCGAGATTGATCCATGAGGCTTCGGACGTGCTGGCGGAGATCGAGGTTTCGATCCGCGACGCCTCCGAACATTCTCGCGAGGCGCAACTTCAGATTGCCGACACGGAACAGCTGAGCGAGCGTGGGGTGGAGCTGGTCGGACGGGCGCAGCAGGCGATGTCCGACGTACGCGACGGGGCCGAGCGCACCGCGGAGGCGGTGCGCACATTGGGCTTCAAGAGTGGCGACATCGACCAAATCGTGCAGGCGATCTCAGGAATCTCCGCGCAGACGAACATGCTCGCGCTAAATGCCTCGATCGAGGCCGCGCGCGCCGGCGAACAGGGCCGCGGGTTCGCCAACGTCGCCGAAGAGGTTCGCCTGCTGGCCGAAGAGGCCCACAACTCCGCCGAGCAGATCGCCGCGCTGATCGACGACATCCAGTCGCAGACCAATCGCGCCGTCGTGGAGATGGAGGCCGGCGTGGTACGCGTGGAATCCGGCTTTGAGGCGATCAATCGCGACCGTTCATCGTTTGCGGAGATCGGCGAAGAGGTTCACGCGCTTGCCAAGGCCGCGACGCTGGTCCACGAACTGACCGAGGAAATCGCTGGCGACACCGCGAAAGTGCGTGAACAGATCGAACAGGTGGCCACAGTCGCCGAGCAGTCGAGCGCGTCCACGGAAGAGGTTTCGGCCTCCACGCAGCAGACTTCGGCGGCGGCCCAGCAGGTGAGCGCTTCGGCTCAAAGGGTGGCTGAAACCGCGGAAAAACTGGCGCAGGCGGCCGGACGGTTCAGGCATGAGTAGCAAATCGTTTGCCAATCGAACTGAAAGATACCGATTTTGCGCCATGCAACAACGCTTGAGTTTCCGCCGCGATATGCCGAACGCGGTAGGTGAAGGCTCTGCTTCATAGAACCCATACTTAAATGTCGGAACTCACCCAAAAGAACGATGACGCCTCGCGCCAGCTGGTCGTGTTCTCTCTCGGTAACGAGGAGTACGGTCTGCCGATTCGATCGGTCCAGGAAGTGATTCGCTATCAGCAACCGCGCGCGGTCGCCAGTAGCGACACCACGCTCTTGGGAGTTATCAATCTTCGAGGCCGAATCGTGCCGGTGCACGACGTACGCGCGGTGCTCGGGGTGAAATCGACGGGCGAGGGTGACGGAGAGAAGATCGTCCTGATCAATGTCGGTAACACGATGGCCGGCGTGGTTGTGGACGATGTATCCGAAGTACTCACCGTCAACACCTCCGAGTTTGAGGATTTGCCGGCATCGGGTAATCCGATCGTCGAAGGGGTCGTTAAGTCCGGCGAACGGCTGATCATCCTGCTTGATCCCGCCGCTCTGACCGGTCTTGCCGGGGGCGAAGCGGGCGAAGTCGCTGTGGCGTAGCCATGTCGAATGCGCCAAAACGCCGAGGCTTTCGCGCGAAGTCGTATTTGCCGCGCTGGTACACGGATTTAGACGCGAACGTCAAACCACTGGTTGGCGCCGGCGCGGTGCTGGCGGTGGTGATCCCGGCGATGATCATCGCTTGGCACCAGATCGGTCGTGTTCACGAACTGAAGCATGAGCTGAACGCAATGCTCGCCGGTGGTACCGCTACGAAGGCGCAGATTCTCGCCAAGACGAGTGAAATGCACCACGCCATCCGCAGCGCGTTCATACCGCTGATGATCGCGCCGCTGTGGGGTGCCTTCTGCGCGATGGGCAACTCGCTTGTCACGCCGGGCTTGACCGCCGACTGGCTGGGGTTTCTCACGGTTGCCGCGAAGCGCGCCGCCTCCGGCGATCTCACGGGCGAGATCAACCGTGACAACAAGAGCCAGATCGGCGACATACAAGAGGCGATGGGCAAGATGCTCGCTAGTTTCCGCGCGACGATCAACCGCATCGAGATGGCTTCTGACGAGCTGCGAGTCGCGGCCGACGATATGGCTCAGACCTCCGACGAAGCCGGCCGCGCGATCGGCGAGGTCGCCGGCGCGATCAGCGCGATCAGCGAAGGCGCGGCCCATCAGGTTGACCTTGTGACACGCACGTCATCGGTGGTCGCCGAGATTGAAGGAGCCGTGCGCGGCGCCGCGGAGTACGCCAATGCCGCGCAACGCCAGAGCGCCGAGACGGAGATTCTCACCGAGGAAGGCGTGCAGCGCGCCACAGAGGTGCAGGAGGCCATGCAGGTTGTGCGCGAAACTTCCAAAGCCACCTCCGATGTGGTGCGTTCGCTCGGCGACAAGTCAACCAACATCGACCAGATCGTGCAGTCAATCACGGACATCGCCTCGCAGACCAACCTGCTGGCGCTGAACGCAGCGATCGAGGCAGCGCGTGCCGGCGAGCAGGGCCGTGGTTTTGCGGTCGTCGCCGAAGAGGTTCGCAAGCTGGCCGAGGACGCGCAGGGGTCCGCCGGAGATATCGCCGGACTGATTTTGGAGATTCGCGAACAGACAACGCAGGCGGTGGCGGCGATGGAGAGCGGCGTAGACACCGTAGAGAGCGGCTTTGAAACCGTCAATCAGAATCGGCAGATCTTTTTTGACATCAGCAATGCGGTGCGCGCTCTGCATCAGAATTCCGTTGAGATCGCGCGGCTGGCAAACGCGATTGCCGACGACGCCGGCGACGTGCGCGAACAAATCGAGGAGGTCGCCTCCGTGGCGGAGGAGTCAAGCGCTTCTACCGAGCAGGTCTCGGCCTCCACGCAGCAGACCTCGGCCGCCGCCGAGGAAGTCACCGCATCCGCTCAGAGCGTCGCTCAGACCGCGGTCAATCTCGCCGAACTGGCGAAGCGTTTCAAGGTCACTCGAGCCGAAGGCGATTTGGACGCCGCGCTTCCGCCCAGTAGCGTCGCGGCGCAGACCGCCGGCGAGGACGCCAGGCGCGAGGGGGCGGCGCAATGAAGAAGTTGCTGATCAAACTGGCGATGCGCGCGCTCAACAAACCGATCGTGCGGGCGTATCCCTTGGCCACGCTGGTGAGCGTGATACCGATCGGCATCCTGGGGCTGCTGATGGCTTTCTACGTGAACAGTTTCAATGGCGATGTGAACAAGGTCGAAACTCAGGTCAACGCGCTGTCGATCAAGTCGGATGAAGCGGTGCCTAAGGGGGCGGTGGCAACTCGCTTCAATGAAGGCGACCTGGTGAACGAGTGGATAATCCTGCAGCTCTTTATGACCGTGCTCGGCGGTGTCTACGTTCGTATCGTGCTTGGCAAGGGCACGATGCTTGCCGCCGAACAACTTGTGGCCGAGGCTCGAGCCGCGGCCGGCGGAGACCTCAGCGTGCAGCCCGGCCGCTGGTTCAACAACGAGTACGGCGACCTCCAGGAGGCATTCGGCCAGATGGTCGGTAGCTTCCGTGAGACGATTGCGCAGATTGAGTCTGCCGCAGCGGAACTCAAGCAGTCAGCCGGCGAAATGGCCCACACCTCCGACGAGGCCGGCCACGCGATCGGCGAGGTCGCCCAAGCGATCAGCTCGATTAGTGAAGGCGCAAGCCACCAGGTTTCGCTGGTTTCGCGTGCATCCGACGTGGTCGCCGAGATCGAAGGTTCGATTCGCGACACCTCCGAGCACGCCCGTGAGGCGCAGCGTCAGAGCGCGGACACCGAACGGCTGAGCGAAGAGGGCGTGCAGCGCGCGGCCGAGGTTCAGGACGCGATGCGTGCAGTGCGTGAGAGTTCGCTAAACACCGCCGGCGTGATCCGTGGGCTGGGCGAGAAATCTTCCGACATTGACATCATCGTTCGGGCGATCACCGACATCGCAGCGCAGACCAACATGCTTGCGTTGAACGCTTCGATCGAAGCCGCGCGTGCAGGGGAGCAAGGCAAGGGCTTCGCCAACGTCGCCGAAGAGGTCAGAATCCTCGCGGAAGACGCGCAAAACTCCGCCGAGGAGATCGCGGCGCTGGTCAGGGAGATTCAGTCACAGACCGCGCAGGCCGTGAGCGCCATGGAAGACGGTGTGGTGCGGGTGGAAGAGGGATTCGACACGATCAACCGCAACCGCGAGACCTTCGGCGATATCAGCGGCGCCGTGCGGGAGCTGCATCAGAGTTCGACGGAGATCAGCGAGCTCGCCGACGGCATCGCGATCGGAGCCGGACAGGTTCGCGGTCAGATCGAGGAGGTGGCGTCGGTCGCCGAGCAGTCGAGCGCGTCCACGCAGCAGGTTTCGGCATCGACTGAAGAGACCTCGGCCGCCGCTGAAGAAGTCAGCGCGTCGGCTCAGCGCGTTGCCCAGACGGCGGCGAACCTGGCGGAACTCGCCGGGCGATTCACGCTGCCGGAGGACATGCGGCCGAAGGCCGCGGCGGGTGACTAACTCCGGCTCGGCCGGTCATGACGTCTGCGGGGCGACCAAGACGCCGTCAATTCCGAGTTCCGGCTCTTCGTGATCAATCGGCGCCGGTTTGCTCTTCGGCAGGAAGACGATCGCGACAAAGAACGAGAGCGCGATCAGTCCGAGCGCCCACCAGAAGGTTGTCGCGAACGCCTGGGCAATCACCGGCGCGGCGTTTTCTCGCTCCGCCGCGGTCACGGACACACCGATTCCGCCTCGGCCGAGCAGGTGACCACTCAGTTCGTGCGCGAGCAGGATGCTCAGCACGGCGGTGCCAACGGCCGCTCCGACCTGCTGAGTGATGTTCACGCTTGTGCTGGCGCGCGCGACCTCTGCCTTGCGCAGGGTCTGCATGGCGCCCGAGAACATCGGCACCATCGTCACGCCCATGCCGATGCCCATGACAAAAAGATCAACGCCGAACAACACATATGACGTATCCACCTGCAATTGAGTGAGTCCAAGAAAAGCCAGCCCAATGGTGGCCAGCCCGACTGGAACGATTCGCCCGATACCGGTCTGATCCGCCAGCCACCCGGCGACGGGCATGCCGACGACGGCCCCAAGGCCCTGCGGGGCGAGCAGCAGTCCCGCGGTCATCGCGGATTCGCCGCGCACGACCTGTAGATACAGCGGCAGCAGCAACAGGCCGCCGAAGACGGCGACGATGCCGAGGAAAAGCGTGCCTGAACATGCGGCGAAAGTGCGGTTCATGAACAGTCGTAAGTCGATCAACGCATAGGGCACGCGCAGCGAGTGCCGCACAAATATGGTAAGCGCGACGACGCCGGCCAGAGCCGGGCCGAGCACCCGGAAGTGCATCAAGCCGCCGGCCGCGTTGGTCGAGGCGAGTCCAAAGATCACGGCGGTAAAGCCGGGCATCAGCAACGCGAACCCAAGCCAGTCCAGTCGGAAGTGAGGCTGGGGGACATCTCGCTCCATGAATCGCCGGCACATCTCCATCGCGATCAGGCCGATCGGCAGGTTGATGTAAAAGACCCAGCGCCAAGAGAATGCGTCCACCAGCCAGCCGCCGAGCACAGGGCCGAAGATCGGCCCCAGCAGCATCGGGATGCCAAGAAACGACATCACGCGACCTACGCGGTGCGGACCCGCGGCGTGGGTCAGGATCGTCATCCCGGCCGGCATCAGCATTCCGCCTCCGAGACCCTGAACGACGCGAAAGACGATCAGCGACTCTGCATTCCAGGCGATTCCCGACAGCATCGATCCTGCCAGAAACACAGCGATCGACCAAAAGTAGAGCCGCTTTGTGCCAAACCGGTCGGCCGCCCAGCCGGTCAGCGGAATCACCGTGGCCAGCGCCAGCGTGTATCCGGTCGAGATCCATTGGATCGTCGAAAGCGAAGTGTGGAATCCGCTTGCGATCGAGTTGATCGCAACGTTTACGACGGTGGTGTCGAGAATCGACATCAACGATCCCAGCACGACTACCGACGCGATCAGCGCCAGCTTGCGATCGATGCGTTCCGGTTCGGTGGTTTGCGCCGTCGCGACGGCGGGTGCGGTGACGTTCATGGGCGCCGAACGGGTTTGTTAGGGTTGCGGGTCAATGAAAACTGGGTATTTCGCGGGTTAAACCCGGTCGTCGCCTGGTTCGAAACCCGCAGACTGTTTTCTTTGTCGCTTTCTCTATTGGTACATCCAGCGCCGCGCCGAAACTCTCCGCCCCGGCGGTGCGGACGTTGAGACTCACTTCCGTCACCTTTGGATCGCGTGGTGATGTTGAGCCTTTCGCAACGCTTGGGCGCGGCCTCTGTGTCGCCGGCCATGAAGTTCGGCTCGTCACTCACGAAATGTTCGCCGGCCTTGCCGAGGGGACAGGCCAGGAGTTCGAGGGGACGCCCGGGCGCAGTGTCCGGGACTTGGTCGAGAGCGAGGAGGGGCAGGCGCTGCTGCGTCACGTACGCAATCCGCTTGCGATCGGCAGACGCCTGAACGCGCTGATCGCCCCAGACCTCGAGCATTATTACGAGACCACGCTCGCGGCCGCCGAGGGCGCCGACGCGATGCTGTGTTTTCCGGCCACCTTTCCGGCGCTCGACGTCGCGACGGCGCTCGGCCTGCCGGTGGTTCAGGTGCATCATGTTCCCGCCGTGCCCACCGCAACCGCGCCCGCACCGGTTTCGTATGTCGGTGCGCGGACGCTCGGACCACTGGGTAATCGATTGTCTTACACGGCCGACGTTTTGATGACGTGGCGCCTGACTCGCGACGCGGTTGACGGCGTGCGTCGCCGCGTGCTTGGGCGCGCGCCGCGCACGGCCAGGCAGACGTTGACTCAGTGGCGCCGACGTGTCGGCGCGCTGGTCGGCGTCAGCCCGAGCGTTCTGCCGCGTCCATCTGATTGGCCCGGCGACGTGGTGACCTGCGGCTTCTGGTGGCCTGGTGGGGTGAACGATCAAGCGCCGCCGCTCGACGCGGAGACGCTTCGTTTCTTGGACGCCGGACCGGCCCCGGTGTTCCTTGGCCTCGGGTCTACGCCGCTCGACGATCCAGCGGCAGTCACCGAAATCGTGACCGGCGCGGCGCGGGACGCCGGGGTGCGGCTCGTGCTTCAGCGTGGCTGGGCCGGGCTGGGCGCGGGGGCCGAGTCCGAAACCGTCCACGTTGTCGGTGATCTGCCATACACGGCCCTTTTTGATCACGTGGCGGCGGTCGTTCATCACGGCGGAGCCGGCACCATGGCGCTCGGTCTGCGGCACGGAAAACCAACGCTCGCGTTGCCCGCGCTGGCCGATCAGTTCTTCTGGGGGCATCGGGTGAAGAGCCTTGAAGCAGGCCCGGCCCCGCTGCCCGTAAAACGACTGAGCCGTGCCGCGCTCGCTGAGCGGTTGACCGCTCTGACAACGACGACGCGCTACGCGGAACGCGCTCGCGCACTGGCCGAAGCGATGCGGCAGGAAGACGGCGAGGCCGCGGCGGCGGCGGCACTTGAGCGGTTTTTCGGAAGTCACTCGCGTCCTCAGATTCCGCGTTCGATGGTTGTCTGAGGCGCGAGCTCTTCGAGGGTCCGGTCACCGAGCAAACCAACCGGGCCGTCCGGTTGCCGGCGCTGTGGCCGATCGCCCGGATGAAACTCAGGACGAGACTCCGAATGCGTTGCTTTATGCGTCGCCGGCGAACGCTCAAGCGGTCGCGTGAAAAATAGTTCCTCCGCCTGGCCGAGCCGGCGGCGGGCGTCGCGCATTGCCCAGACGACTCGCCGGCTGATCATCGAGGACCTCCGGTCGGCGTTGAAGCCATGCGCTCAGCGGTACCGCGCACGCTTCATTCCAAATACGGCGATGCTGAAGTACACAAGGACAAGCGCGGTCATGTGGACGGCCGGCAACGCGAAGCCCATGCCCGGAGTCATCCCGGCCTGTACCAGTTGCAGTCCCGGTTTGAACGGGAACATCGCTGAAACCGTTTGAATCGCGGCGTTCAGCACGGGACCGACGGATTCCGCCGGCACCAGCGCCGCCGCGGCGAGCGGCAGGCCGATCATGAACGACACAAGCGAGGCGGCGCGCACGTCGCGCACGATTGCGCCGATCGCCACACCGGCGACCGCCAGCCCGGCCGCCGCGGCAAAGACCGCCGGCAGCCACGCGTAGATTCGCGCGGCGCGAATGTCAACGAATGCCGCGAATCCCGCAAGCATCAGCACGCCCACCGCGGCCGCGCAGATCGCGGCCAGCAGCGTCTTTCCGGCAACGAGTCCCTGCTCCGAGATCAACCCGCGCAGCAACCGCGAGAGCATTTGGTCCTCCTGCTCGTAGGCGAGCATTCCGGCGCCCAACAGCAGTGCCACGAACATCATCGAAACCAGCGCGGCGATCGAGATCGCCAGCGCGGGCAGGCTCGAAGAGACGCCGATCGCGTGGCGCCGGATCTTGATCGGCTCGCCGACGCGATTGAGCAGGTCGCCGGAGTATCCGATGCCGATCCGCATGATCTGCGTGGTGCGTTCCCAGTCGCGCAGCTTCTCCTGTTTGTTCGGCGGCAGATGGCGCTGAAGCGTTGGAAACAACTTCTGCCCTTCCTTTATGCCCATCAGCCGGCCGCCCTGGCCTGCAGTGATTTCACCGCCGTTGACCATCATTTGCAACAGCTTCAGCGTCTGATCGCGAAAGCGCTTTGTCAACGAACGGTTGGTGTCGACCAAGACGCCCTTCACCGTCGTCTCGACGAGGTTCTTGCGCACGGCGTTGGACGCGTCGTAGAAGATGTCGATCGACCCCTGCGCGGTGCCGGACGCGAGCTGGTCGAGGATGTCCTTCGGAATCACAACGGCGGCGATCGAATCACCCGCGCGCACCGATTCGAGTGCCTGCGCGCGCGTTGTGAACGGTTTGGCGTCGACGCTGCTGTCCAGCGACGTCAGCAACTTGTTCATGTCGAATTTGCTTCCGCCGAGATCGACCACACGATTGCCGGCGGACAGTTCGTTGACGACGGCGATTTGGGGCTTGGCGGCGGGCCGGCCGATCGCCAGGCCCATCAACAGAGCAACGATCGCCGGGTAAACGACAAGCAAGACCGCGATTGACGGTGTGCGCCGCAGCATCTGGAAGTCCTTCAAGAGCAGTGCCGGCATTGAGCGCATCAGTCCACCACCGGCGCGTCGTCGCGGTTCGCGAGCAGGATCTCGATGAACGCCGCCTCAAAGTCGCCTTCGCCAAGCTCCGAGGGCGGTCCGTTGTAGAGCATCGCGCCGCTGTCGAGCACGACTACGCGATCGGCGTGATTCTCCACTTCCGCTTCGAGGTGACTGGAGTAGACGATCGCCACGCCCTGGGCCGCGAGGCCGTTCAGCAGATCCCACAACCGCGTGCGTTGCAGCGGATCGAGCGCCGCGCTCGGCTCGTCGAGCAGCAATACTTCCGGCTCAGCGATCAACCCGATGCCGATGCTGACCCGCTGCCGCATGCCGCCGGAAAGCTGTCCCACCCGGTCGTCGAGACGATCGGCCAGGCCCACGCGATCGGCCGTTCGCTCAACCGCCTGCGGGCGGTCTTTGACGCGTTCCATGCGAGCGAATAGATTGAGGTTCTCGCGAATCGTCAGCTTGGGGTAGACGGCCGCGCGTTGAGGCACCCAACCGAGGCCACCGGGGCCGACCGTCAGCCGGCCCGAGTCCGGACGCAGTACGCCCGCGAGCATCGAGAGCATCGTCGTCTTGCCGGCGCCGTTTGGGCCGACCAGCGCGACGACCTCTCCCGGGTCGATCGCGAAAGTGACTTCGCGCACGACTTCGCGGTCGCCAAATCGCTTGTGCAGAGCTTCAGCGGCGAGCGGTTGCATCACTCGTAGCCGATGGCCTCGATCACGTTCATCTTTGAAGCCCGGTATGCCGGCATGATCGCCGCCAGGAGTCCAAAGAGAACGCTGGCCAGGGCCACGACGAGGATCGTCGCCGTGGGAGGGCGGAACGTCACTCCCTGTAGGTCGGACGCGATGCCACGCACAAAGGCGTATCCGATCGCCAGCCCCACCGCGAGGCCGAGCAGCGCTCCCGCGATCGTCAGCAGAACGCCTTCGCCGGTGATCACGCGACGAACCTGCGAACGGTCCGACCCGATCGCGCGCATCACGCCGATCTCGCGCGTGCGCTCGAGCACACTGATCAGCAGTGTGTTCGCGACGCCGAGCAGGCTGACGATGATCGCGACCAGCATGATCACGTAGAAGATCGAGAAGATCTGGTTGGTCTGGTCTTCGACCTGTCGTTTGACCGCCGCGCTCGAGAGCGAGGTCAGATTGGGATGGTCGTCGCGCAGCAGTCGTTGCAGACGGCGGCCGACGGCGTCACGCGCCTCCTTTGAATCGGCGATCACCTGAACCTGTGTGTACGCGGCGCTGCCGTAGATCTCGCGAAACGTCTTGTAAGACATGCCGATCGCCTGGTCCTCAACGGAAGAGCCGTGGACGACGCCCGCGATTTTCACCCTCTTCACGCCGTCAGCTCCGCGCAGCTTGATCGTCTGGCCCGCTTTCAGTTTGCGTCCGCGCTTGAGCTGGCCGCCGATCGTCACCTGGCCGTGAGCGACCTTCTTGAGCACGGCTCGACTTCGTTGACCGACGTAGCTGAGGTTCACGACTCTCGCTCGTTTCGCCGTGTCAAAGCCCATCGCCTGGTAGTCCGAACCGCGGAACCCGCGCGGAACGTAGAGCAGCTTCGTGCCCGTGGCCAGCTTCACGTCGGGCAGATCGCTGATCTGGTTCACGGTTTTGGAACTGATCGTGACCTTGGAGCCGATCCCGCCCTGTCGGAAGTCGTTTGGTTGAACCACGAAATCGCTTTTGATGTGCTTGTCGAGCTGGTCCGAAATGCTGCCGATCAGACTTGATCCAAGACTGCCGATCGCCGCAACAAGCGCCACTCCGATCATCAGGCCGGAAGCCGTCGCGGCGGTTCGCAGCGGGTTCGCGCGGGTGTTGTCGGCCGAGAATCGGGCGTCGACTTCCGACGCAAGGCCCAGCGGCAACGCGAGCACGCGCACGATCGCCGGAATCGCCGCAGGGGCGATCAGCACCACACCGACCAGTAGGCAGATGATTCCGGCGATGCCCTCGAAGGCGGTGATCGGCGGAATCACCGAGGACGAGGCGAGCTTAAACACGCCGGCGAGTCCGAGCGGGATCATCACGACGGCAGCGGCCATGCGACGGCCGATCTTCAAGGGCGCGGCGCGATGCTCTGCCAGCACCGCGCGGATCGCGGGGATCCTTCCGGCTCGCAGCGCAGGTCGCAGTGCCCCAACTACTGCGGCGGTGAAGCCTGCCAACGGCGCGATCACGAACGCCATCGCTGGATATTTCACCGCCCCGATCGGGAAACTGAACGTCTGAACGACCTCAACCATGACTCGCGTCAGCAGCAAGCCCGCCAGCAGCCCGGCGAGCGCGCCAAAGGCTCCGAGTACCGAAGCTTCGAGCAGGATCATGCGCACGACTTGCTTGGCGGTGCCGCCGACCGTGCGCAGCATGCCGATGTCGCGCAGTCGCTGAGCGACGGTCATGTTGAAGGAGTTGAGGATCAGGTAGGCGCCGACGAACAGCGACATCGCGGCGAAGAAGTAGAGGATCACATTGAAAGCGCGCAGCTGCGCATCGGCGTCGGTGCTTTTTTCGCCCGGGGTCTTGATGTCTAACCGACGTCCGAGCCGATGCCTCAGCCGCGGTTTGACAATCGAAACCTGCGCGTCTTTGTCGAGCCGCACGTTGATCTCGCTGTAGTCGCGTTCAATCTGAAAGAGCTTGCGCGCCTTCGCGATCGGGATCGTCGCGAAGCCCTGGCCGCCAAACTGAATGCTGCTGCCGTAACGGGTGATTCCGACGACTCGCAGGCGGCGCTTGCCATCCGGTGTCGCGACGCGCAGCTTGTCGCCCGGCGAAAGCTTGTGGCGCTCGGCGAAATCGCTGTCGATGTTCAACTCGTCGCCGCTGCGGATGCGGCGGCCTTGCAGGATCGTCGCGCCGCTTAGATCCGGCGCGGCCGGGTCGACGCCGAGCGCGTTGATCTGATCGGTTTGGCGTGAACCCGCGGTTCCGTCGCGCACGATCGACAGCAACGCGGATACGTTGGCGGTTGCCACTTTGACGCCGGGTTGGGCCTGCACTTTGGCGAGCATTTTGCGCTTCACGGTGCCGTTGCCGTTCGGACCGGAGATGACCAGGTCCGTCTTGCCGTAGATCGAGCCGTACAGCGACTCGAAACTCCCGACCAGGGTCACCGAGAGCGCGACGACCGAAAAGATCAGCCCCACGCCGAGCACGATGCCGAGCGCGTTCAGTGCCGTGCGCGACTTGTGCGAGATCACGTCGCGCCAGGCGAGCGCCCAGATCACCGCAGCGCCGCCTCTCGCAGTTCATTCGAGCCGAGCAGGGAGAAGTACTCGACGATGCGGTCGGGATCGCCGCCCGCGACCTCTCCGGCGATGCGGCCGTCGCGCAGGAACACGATGCGCGAGGCACGGCTGGCAGAGACGGGATCGTGGGTGACCATCAAAATCGTGCGCCCGGTGGTGGCCCGCAGTTCGCCGAGCATGTCCAGCACCGCGGCGCTGTTCTTGGAATCGAGGTTTCCGGTTGGCTCGTCGGCCAGCAGCAGGTCCGGTTCGCGCATCAGCGCGCGCGCGATCGAGACGCGCTGTTGCTGACCGCCGGACATCTGCGACGGCAGGTGGCCGGCGCGGTCGCCCAGCCCCACAAGGTTGAGCAGTTGGCCGGCGCGATCACGCAGCTCGTCGCGGTGTTCGCCCGCCAGCATCGACGGCAGCATCACGTTCTCCTCGGCCGTCAGCGTCTTGAAAAGATTGAAGAACTGAAAGACAAAGCCGATGCTGTCGCGGCGAAGTTTTGTGAGTTGCGTGTCGTTGAGGCCCGCGAGGTTTGTGTTGCCGATCATCAGCGTTCCGCTGGTCGGTTGTTCGAGCGCTCCGAGAATGTGCATCAGCGTGCTCTTGCCGGAGCCCGAGGGACCCATGATCGCGACGAACTCCGAGCGGTGAATCTCGAGGTTGACGCCCCGCAGCGCCTCGACGCGCATGCCGTCGGTCTCGTAGGTCTTGCTGATGTTTTGAACGCTGACGGCCACGTCCGCCGAGAACGGCACCGGATCGGCGATCGGCACGGGACGCACTGAATTGACCGGCCGCGCGACGGCGGTGGCAACCTGAGACGGCGGGCGAAACATCGAACCGGCGGAGGCATCGCCCGGCATCTGGTCGTACGTCAGCACACGCCGTGTATCCGTTTCGGACTCGAACGCCGACGGGAGCGTCGCCGGCTGCCACCGGCTCTCGCTCAGTCGCTCATCAACTTGGATGGTCGTGTGTACGTGCGGCAGGCCGATTTCAAGCGGCATGCGGTGGAGCGTCTCGGCGACCGCGAAGATGTCGCCGGTCGAGCCCTCCAGTGAGGCGCCCATCGACGTGATCGTGAATCGCACGCGCGACTGTTGTGAGAGGCGGCGCTGCAGCTCGCTCTTCACTATGTCCATGTTTGCGTGGTCCGAACCGGTACCGATCACGCTGACTTCTGCCGAGCTCATTTGGTTGGTGTTCCTTTCGAAGTTTCGTCGGGCGTTGAATGTGGGGTGACGCCGGAGCGCGGCTACCAGACCTCGGCGGCGACGCCCCAGGTTTCAAGCTCTTCGCTTACGCGCTGCCGCAGATCGCCGCCCGGACCGAGGCGAGCGGGGTCCGCCATAAAGCTCAGCGTTGAGATCTCGCCCAGGCGGCCGAAGCAGCCGGTCAGATCGGTTCGCGTCGGGGCCGCGAGCAGATAGGTCTCGTCGGCAACGTGTCCTTCGATCATTCCCGCTTCGCGCGGAATCGGGCCAACGTTGGAAGCTACGCCGTCAACGTCGCCCTGCACGCGCATGCCGATTCGATGCGTGATTCCAGCGGGCAGAAGCTGCATCGCGTCAACCAGCCCGAGCGGGCCGTTCGAGCCCCCGGTGGCGGTCAGTTCTTCGACAGCGGTGACGATGCCGTCACGCGTGGCGTCACGGATCTCAGTGAGGTCGGCGTAGTGATTATCGTCGCCGGGCACTCGCACGATTGAACCGATCACCGTGTTCTCCGGCCGCATTGCGGGCGCGTCGGGCATGCTCATGATGTGGTCGCCGATATCGACCGGAAGCAAGATCCGCACGTCGCGATCGAAATGGTCTCCGCGAGCGATCCGCGCGCCGCGCAGCAGATTGGCGAGCACCGCGAGAAACAGGCTGTTGCTCGATCCGCCACGCGCGTTCGCGGCGCTCTTCCACGCCGCGTGCTCCACGCTGACCATCGCGACCGTGCGCTTGCTCGAAAGCGCGCCGACCTGCCTGGTGCGGCGGCGGTAAGCCGCGATCGTCGGAGACATGCGCAGTAGCTCGGTTTTGTTTTCCTGCGACCAAGGAGCGACGATCGCTTCACGACCGAGGCGAACGGTGCCGGTCAAACCACGCCTTACTCGATTCACGATGTCGCCGATCTCGTTGACCGCGCCTCGTCGCGGCGGTGTGGTCAGCTTGATCTTCACGTCCGGCTGCGACTGACTGCCGGCGGCGCAGAACACCTGCTCAAGCATGTGTCGCGCGTCGCCGAACGCGTGGCTCGCCCAGTTGACGACAAGCGTTCCGCCGTTCCCGTCGGGAGCCGCGGCGATGCGCCAGCCGACTCCGTTCAGTGGGTCAATGCTGGCGCTGACCTCTTGACAGATCAGGTCGTGCAGCGCTTCAGGGTCGTGCGGATCCTCATAGATATAGAGCGGCGGCATCGCGGCGAGGGGTTCCCAGCGCAGCTTGGCGCCCGGAACCCGCGGACGCACCACCCTGCGGCCGACGCCGTAGGGATTTGCCGTCATCCGCTGCCCATACGCCTCAAGCTCCTCTCTGGTCAGCGCTGTGTCAAACCGCTGCACCAGCCCCAGGCAAGGCGTGTGAATTCCGCCGCGCGCCGCGGCGACGTACATCTCGGCATGCTGATCAAGTTTCATATCTGTCGTGTCCTCCCGGTTTCACATGACGACATCTTCAAATCCCCATTCCGTCAACTCTTCGATCAGCCATTCGCGCATCGTTGGAGCGCCGATGCCCATTCGCGCGGGGTCTGTGTTGACGCTGATCGCGACCATGTCTTCGTAGCGGTGCAGCACGGCGATCGTCTCGTTGCCGATCGGAAAACCAAGCATCAGCGCGTGTGTGGCGTGGTGATCGCCGAGCCGCAACATTCCTTCTGGGAGCTGTCCCACATTGGATGCGCAGCCGTCGAAGGACTTCGCCGCGCGCTCGGCGGCGCGGTAGGTGATCGCCTCGGGTACCAGCCGCATCGCGTCGCCCGCGCCACGAATCACCGGCGTGTCGTCGGCGTCCGCCTCGTATGCCGCCTTCATGCGCGCGCGCAGATCGCGCAGCTCGCCGTGACGCGGCGCGCCGCCTTCAACGACTACGGCGGCCGTAGTCATCGCGTTGTCGCCCGACGGCGCGCTCGAACGCAGACCGAGCCGATCGAGATCGTCGCGATCACTCAGGTCGACGGGAACAAGAATCTGGATCGGTCGCCGGGCGTCGCCGCCGCGCGCGATGCGGGCGCGGCGCAGGAGATTGGCGTCTACCGCCGCCAGCAACGTGTTGCCGCTGCCGCCAAGTTCGCGGGCGCGACCGTCCCACTCGTCGGCCGGCACAAACGCGAGCGCGCATTCGCGATCGGCGCTCAACTCGCCGCGCGTGGGATCGAGCCGGCGCGGCCCCTTGATCGGCTTCGGCGCCGACGGATCCGGCGCCTGTTTGCGCAGACGGCCGAGTACGAGTTGTGGCAGTGACGCGAGCAATTTGAGCAGGCCGACCGTCCCGAGGGCGAAGCGGTCGCGCAGAGCGCGCGTCTCGTCGGCGCGCGAGAAGTGATTTTCGGGCACAAATCGCAGCCCGGTCGTGTTCACGGTCGGATCGGTGTCTTCGTCCCCGTAAAGCGCGCCAAGCACTCCGCCGGCGATGCCGAACAGGTGGTGAAGCACGATCAGCAAGGCAGTGCCACCGTCGTCGATGTAGGTGCTGAAGGCGGCCCAACCGGCGTCAAACTCGGGGTCGAGGCGCACGCCAAGATGAGAGTTCATCCAACGTGTCAGCGCCTCGCCGTCGGCGACCGATTCTGGCGAAATCTCATACGGCGGACGCTCAACGACGGCCTTCCAGCGGTGACGCCCACCTCGAAACCGCGGTGGCAGAATCTTGCGGCCCACACCGTAGGGAATCTCCGCGATGCGGTCGATCTCCGCAACGATTTCCTCGCGTGAAATGCGGTCCGGGAATCGCAGGAAGATTCCCATGTGCGGCAGGTTCGGGCCCACGCGTCCGGCGCGCAGCGCGAGCGAGCCCCATTCGATCACGCCGATTTCGACGTTCGGGTCGAACCCGGCGTCCGAACCGGCGCCGCGCAGAAGCGTCGCAACCGAGGGAACGGCGCTCATCGCACGCTCGCCTTCAGGCCCCAGGCCTCAAGCTCGGATGCGAGGCGATCGCTCAGCCGGGGACCCGCGCCGAGCCTGCTCGGATCGGCAACGACGCCCAGACCGAGGTTGCCCTCGCATTCGGACATCGTGACGCTGATATCCGCCCCCATCGGGAACGCGAGCAGCGAGAACTCCGCGGCGTTCTTGTCGCCGATCCGGCCCATCTCCGGAAACACCTGCCCCATGCTCGACGCGCCTCCGTCGAATCGCGCGTGCACCTTCATCACGGCCCGAGTGGTGACCGCGTCCGGCAGCAACCGCATCGCGTCCACCATGCCCGGAGCCACGGGGATGTGTCCGGTCCGGGCGACTTCGGCGCGCGCCTCGGCGAACGCTTGGCGGCATACGTCACGCTCCAGCTTGAGATCTTTGTGGTGGGCCACGCCACCGGGGAGCATCACGTTCGCGCTCGTAAGTTCGATTTCGCCAAGCGTTGAGTCGGCGCGCTCGCCCGAACTGCGGTCGGCGAGGTCAACCGGGATGATGATGCGCAGCGGCCGATGCATGTCGCCGCCGCGGGCACGGCGCGCTTCGCGAACCAGGTTCGCGGTCACCGCCGTGAGCAATGCGACGCGTGAACCCCTGCATTGGGCCGCCGCGGCATCCCAGTCTTCGGCTTCGACGACTGCGCTTGTCGCGACGCGACGCGCGGAAGGATTGCCTCGGCTCGAATCCTTGTCGAAGAAGGTCTCAAACCTTGCGCGCAGATCTTTCGGCTTGGAGCCGGATCCGTTGGCGCCGTTTCTGTTGACGACTTTGGCTCCGAGACTGCCGATCCCGCGCACGCCAAGCCACACGCGGCCTGCCAGGTCCGCGGACTCCGCGCGTACGTCATGGCGAAAGTCATCATCGAAACCGTTGACGTGCTCGATCGGGCCGTACGCGTCCGGCCCCCAAACGGCGTAGACGATGTCCCGGCCGGTGCCGTAGAGGTGGTTCATCGTGATGATCACGTACATGCCACCGTTCGAGGGCGCCGCCGCGATCTGCCAGCCGTCTCCGTGCATTGGATCGAGACGGCGGCTGACGACGTCGGCCACCCATGCCGCGACCTCCGCGGCCGTCTCGATCGGCGCGCCGATTTTTACCTCGGGCGGCTCTGCGTGTGCGCGCCATAGCGGCCGCGCGCCAAGAACGATCGGTTTTTCGAGCTTGCGACCAAGACCGTACGGATTCCGTGCGATGCGCGCGGCCTCGGCATTGAGTTCATCCTGACTTAGCGGACTCGCGAAGTACTGAAAAACGCCCATATTGGGCAGCATCGGCGTGCGCTGCGTGGCGTACAGCATCAACGAGCCGAGATCTACAAGTGGAGTGTTCATGGTTCCGCACTTTCATGGCGGGGGACGCTGCCGCGTGTGCCGACGCGCACGACAGCGAGTCGAACTCATTCGTAGAGCCGTGCTCCCCCCTTGCCACGGCTCGAACTGAAAAATTGGGATCTGAATCGCCGAGAACTAGTTAACCGCAGAATTCGGCGCTCCGCAACATACCACAGTCAAACGGCGATTTGCCTCGAAAGTGAAAAACGATTCGGTTTTTAGAATGGCTTTACGATGCGGGTTTGCGGCCGATTTCGCGCTATTTCACGGGTCTGTGAACGGAAATGCGCCCGGTGGCGGGCTCACATCTCCGTGAATTTCTTCACGCGGTGCCGCGGGTGCTCAAAAATCCATTCCCACGTACTTCGTTTCCAAGTATTCATCAATGCCCTCGGCGCCGCCTTCGCGGCCGAAGCCGGACTGCTTAACGCCGCCGAAGGGGCTGGCGGGGTTGGAGATCACACCGCGGTTGAGGCCGACCATGCCGGTTTGCAGGCGTTCGATCGTGCGAAAGGCGCGGCCGAGATTGCGGGTGTAGACGTAGGCGACGAGGCCGAACTCGGTGGCGTTGGCGGCGGCAACGGCCTCGTCCTCTGTGTTGAACGCGGCGATCGGCGCGACCGGGCCGAAAATCTCCTCGCTGAGCACGCGGGCCTCGGCCGGAATCTCCGTGAGCACCGTGGGCGGGTAGAAGTGCCCGCGCCCTTCCGGGCGCTCTCCACCGGTGAGCAGGCGGGCGCCTTTGGCGGTGGCGTCGGCCACCAGTTCTTCAACAATGTCGCGCTGGGACTCGTTGATCAGCGGGCCGACCTGCGCGCCGTCTTCGGTGCCACGCGCCACGCGCATCGCGCTCATGCGTTCCGCGAGGCGTTCGGCAAATGCGTCGGCCACTCCGGACTGCACGTGAAAGCGATTCGCCGCTGTGCAGGCCTCGCCGTTGTTGCGCATCTTCGCAAGCAACGCTCCTTCGACCGCCGCGTCCAGGTCGGCGTCGTCGAAGACGATGAACGGCGCGTTTCCACCGAGTTCCATCGACACCCGCAGGACCTGTTCGGCGGATTGCTCGATCAGCAGCCGACCGACCTCTGTGGATCCGGTGAAAGAAAGCTTGCGCGTGCGCGGATCTTTCAGCAGCGGGCCGACGATCTGCGACGCGCGTGAGCCGCAAACCACGTTCAGTACGCCCGCCGGAAGACCGGCGTCGATCAGCATCTGGGCGACCATGAACGCGCTGAGCGGTGTTTCCTTGGCGGGCTTTAACACTGCCGTGCAGCCGGCGGCGAGCGCCGGGCCAAGCTTGCGCGTGGCCATTGCGGACGGGAAGTTCCACGGCGTCACCAGCACGCAGGGTCCGACCGGCTGCTTCATCGTCAGTACGCGTCCGCCGCCGCCGGTCATCATTGAGTACTGGCCGCTGATGCGTACCGCCTCCTCGCCGAACCAGCGGAAAAAGTCCGCCGAGTACATGATCTCCGCGCGCGACTCGGCCAGCGGTTTGCCCATTTCCAGCGTCATCAGCAACGCCAGGTCGTCCACGTCCTCCGACATGCGCTCGTAGACCGCGCGCAGGATCTCGCCGCGTTCGCGAGGCGCGGTGGCGGCCCAGTCCTCCTGTGCCCGCGCGGCGGCGTCGAGCGCCGCGAGCGCCTCATTTTCGCCGGCGTCGGCGATTTCGCATAGTTGCTCGCCGGTCGACGGATCTTCAATGGCCAGCGTGGAACCGGTCTGTATCCACTCTCCGCCGACCAATGCGCCCTTCGGGGCGCGCTCGACGACCATGCGTTCGCGGTCGGATGGGGCCGAAGCGGTCATCGGTTCGATCCTAAAGGATCGGTCCGTCGGGCAGGCCGCGCATGAAACGCCTTGAACCGTCGCGCCGGTCGAGCGCGGTCAAGCCGCCGGTCGTGGCGCAAGCGGTTTCAGGTCGCTGCCGACGTCGTTCCCCGGCAAACGGCGGCCCCGAGATTTTCGGGGCCGCTTGCGGCCGCGGGCGGCGGCCGAGCTTTGTGAGCGTGTGGTGCCGGGCGGCTCGCGCCGCGGCTATGCCGCGATCGGCGTCGTCATCCAGCGCGTTCCGCGTCTTCCGGTCGCAGCGCCGCGGCAAGGCCGATCACCGCGATTGCGGCATAGACCATCGCCATCGGATCGTTGACCGGCAGTAGGCCCAGGATCGAGTCGTCGAGCATGCTCCAGACAGTCAGCACCAGGTACAGGCCGCCGCCGAGCATCGCGATTGTGCGTGCGCGAGCCGCGTCTACTGCTGCCAAGAGCATCATCAGGCCGGTGACCAGGTACAGCACGCCGCTCCAGCCGTTGACGTCAAAGAACACCAGGTCCTTTGCCGCCAGCGAGGACCCCGTGGAGAAGTCCGCGTTGACGATCAACGATGCGACGCCCAGCACGCTGAGTACGACGCCCGCCGCTACTGCGAATATCTGCGCGACCGATCCGTGCGTCAACGCGTCGCTGTAGGCGCGTAACGACAGATGCGGCCGAGGTAGGTGAGGTTTCATTCCATGTGCTTCCACCGTGACCCCATTCCTTTCATGAAGAAGACCGGTGAATTGATCGGACACCCTATTTACACCGGACGGACGCGCAGGGTAACCGAGGAATGTTGAGGATGTGTTGACCGAGCGTCTTGTTGCGCGTGCCGGCGAGGCCGGTGTCTACCTGATGCGGGCCGAAAACCCCGGTCCGATGACGCTGTCGGGTACCAACAGCTATCTCGTGGTTGACCGCGGCGAGGTGTGGGTGGTTGATCCCGGACCGGCCGACATCCGGCATATTCACGCATTGGCCGCCGCCGTCCGGCGGCTTGGCGAACCGGCGGGCGTGGCTTTGACGCACGATCACGGCGACCACAGCGAGGGCGTGGAGCCGCTGCGGGAGGAGTTGGGCGAGCCGCCGCTGCTGCGGTTTGGCGCACTGCTCGTGGATTCGCCCCTGACCGCCGTGCACACGCCCGGCCACGCCGCCGACCACCTTGTCTTCACGCTTGGCGACGTGCTTTTCAGTGGCGATCTGATTCTCGGCGGTTCATCCACGATCGTTCCGCCCGGTGGCGGCACGTTGATCGCGTATCTCGAATCGCTGCGCGTGGTCGAGGCGCTGGAGCCTCGCCTGATCTTGCCCGGCCACGGCGAGCCGATCGAAGACGCCGCGAACGCCGTGGCGCGGCAGCTAGAGCATCGCGCGGCCCGTGAAGCGGGGCTGCTGGCCGCGCTGTCCGACGGTCTGCGCGAGCGCGAGGTGCTGCTTGACCGCGTGTGGGCCGACGTTCCGCCCGCCCTGCGACTTGCCGCTCACGTCACGATGCAGTCACATTTGGAGAAACTCGATCTAGAAGGACGGCTCGTTGAGGACTTCGAGCCGGAGGGCCGGCGGCACTGGGGGCACCTTTCGGCGGATACCGGCTGAGCGCGACGGCGTCGCGGCTCCGCCGGAACAACGCGATTCCGGTCGCGTAGTCGAACGGATTACTAGCGGTACGGCGAAGTTGCCTTGAACTCCCGCTCCACCTCGGCTTCGGCGGGTTTTGCGTTGCCGAACTGGTCCCACAGGCCTTTCTTGCTGTATGGCGGCGAAGGGTCCGGGTTGCCGCCGGACCAGTCGGGGCGGACGGGGTAGTCCTTCAGCGCCCAGGCGAAGTAGCCGTTCAGATATTGGACGTCGCGCAGCAGGCGCATCTGCGTGAGCATGTAATTGGTCTGAAACTCGTAGGTGCCCATTTCGTCCGCCGAACCGTTGCGGTTGGCCTCCGCACCGAACTCGGTCACAAACAACGCCTGACGCGCGTAGGCGTCGTGCAGATAGTCAAGGTATGGCACCAATTTGTTGAGATCCATCGTGGAGCCGAGCAGGCCCGGGTACCAGCCGAAATACTCGTTGACGCCGAGAATGTCGAGCTTGCGGTACGCCGGGTGCTGTAGCTCGTCTTCGGGCGCGGCGGCGTAGTCCGCACCGGTCAACCCGCCGGGATCGAGCTTGGTTACGGCGTTCTTCTGCGCGGCAATCGCCTTGTTCAGCCAGAACGTGCTTGCGGGTACGGGTTCGTTCATCAGGCTCCAAACCAGCACGCTCGGGTGCGCTCTATTGGCCAGAACCATCTCGCGCGCGAAGCGCACGGCGCTCTCCCGATAGCGCACCGACTTCAACTGAGTTTCACGCGGCCGAAACGCGGGGACCTGACTCCAAACCAAAATGCCGTTGCGATCCGCCCACTCCATGATCGACGGACCCAGCGGGTAGTGCGTGCGGATCATGTTCGCGCCAAGTTGGACGATCAGCGCGAGGTTGGCGTCACGCACCGCCGGGGTCCACGCGCCGCCGACCTGATCGTCGGCTTCGTGGAAGCTGATTCCGCGCAGACGCACTTTCTGTCCATTTAGCGAAAGCGCTCCCTGGCGGCTGACGCTGAAGCGGCGGATGCCTGCGTTGAGCCTGTAGCCCGCGCCGCCTCCGCTGACGCTGACCGGATAGAGATTCGGCGAGCCGGGTTGCCAGAGCCGCGGTCTGCGGATCGTCGTTGTGCCAACCAGCTCGGTGCTCGCGCCGCGCTTCAGCGTCGCCGCGCGAAACCGCACCGCGGACCCGCCGAAGCGGCCGGACAGTTTGAGGCGAGCCTTGCGCCGCCCGTAATTGGTGACGCGCGCAAGCACGGTGATCTTTGCCGGGCCGCGCCTGCTCTTGAAGCGCGTGCGGGTGGCCAGGGATGAGACGTCAATCCGGCCACTTCGCCGTAGGCCGACCTCGCGCAGGATTCCGCCGTAGTTCCACCAGCCGCCGGTGAGCTGGTCGTTGCGGGATTCCTGGGAGGGGACGGAGGTTTCGCTGAGCCGGCTGTCGACGCGCACGACCAGCCGATTGATCCCGCCCTTGATCGAGCCGGCTCGTAGCTCGAACGGCAGAAAGCCACCGGTGTGCGATCCGATTTCCTTGCCGTTTAGCCATGCGCGGGCCTTGAAGTTGACGGAATCGAAGTGCAGAATCCAGACAGATCCGCGCGGTGAACGGGGTCTGATGAACTCGGTGGCGTACCAAGCGGTGGCGCCCGTGTAGCTGGACTCCGAGAAGTCGCCGGCGTTGAAGGCGTTTGGCACGTGGATCGGCTGCCAACCGGCACCGGTGTCAAAAGCTTTGGCTCGCTGCCAGCCGGCGCGTAAGCCGTCGTTTCCGGGGTCGCGGCGCAGAAACCAGTCGCCGTCAAGTTGATAGCGGCCGCGCGGTCCATTGGTGTACGGAGCGCCGGGTGTGGGGGAATAGGCGGCCTGCGCCCGTGCGGAGGCGATCATCGCGAGGCAGGCCAGGGCCGCGGCTACGGCCGCCGAAAACGTGAAGAGACGCGCCGCGCGGCGCGGTGTGTGAGTGTGTGCGGGTCCGAGGGCCACCACTTGACCCAACACACTAACCGGCGCGGAGGTTCCGGTAAACCGTTCCGGGTGTCTGTGAAATGCGGCGTGCGGTGTCTTGTCGGGCCGGAATGCAGGTTGGTCGCGTGCGGCGCCGGTTCGCTTGTCCGTATGGCCCGGTCGGCCCGGCCACTCACGCCCGCCGGGTCCTGGCGACGTTTCCCGCCGCGTAGGCGTAATGTGCTGAAGATGCCGCCGGTGCGTTCGAGAGTTGACGGCGTGTTAGCCGTGATGGGCGAAACGCGCGAGCGCACGCTGGCTCTTGTGCGCGACATGACCGAAGAACAGCTCTCGCGCGTGGTGACGCCGTTGCTTTCGCCGCTGATCTGGGATTTGGGACACATCGCCAATTTTGAGCAGCGCTGGCTGCTTGGCTCGGACGACGCCGAACTGGACGCAATGTTCAACCCATTCAAGCAACCGCGCGCGGTGCGAGGAAAGCTGCCGCTGCCGACGCGCGACGAGTGCTTTGCGTATATGACCGCGGTGCGCGATCGCGTGGCCGCGCTGGAGTCGGCGATCGACCCGTACCGCGCGGAGCTGGTTATTCAGCACGAACAGCAACACAACGAGACGATGCTTCAAATGCTGAGGATGATGGATGACTACGCGCCGCCGAAAGGTCTATGGCAAGTCGCGGGCGAGACCGGTGTGATGGGTGCCGCGAGCGAGACTGATCAGTTCGCCACCGAGACCGCCGTCGCGGCCGCCGCCTCGCCTGAATGGATCGAATACCCGGCCGGTGGCTACCTGATCGGCGCCACCGCCGAGCCCGGCGCCTTCGCCTACGACAACGAGCAGTCCGCGCACACGGTCATGCCGGCGGCGTTCGCGATCGCTTCGCGGCCCGTGCTCAATCGCGAGTACCGGCAGTGGGTCGAGGGCGGCGGTTATCGGAATCTTTCGGACTGGTCGCCCGCCGGTCGCGAGTGGCTGAAGTCCGAGGGCGCGACCGCACCGCTGCACTGGCTGATCGAGGGTGGCCAAGCTTTTGAACGCGGATTCGGCGAGCCCAGACCGTTGCTTGACGACGCGCCGGTGATCCACGTCAGTTGGTTCGAGGCCGACGCCTTTGCACGTGCGCACGGCGCGCGGCTGCCGAGCGAATTCGAGTGGGAAGTGGCGGCGTCTTATGATCCCGCGACCGGTCCCGGCGCCGCGCGCCGCCGCCATCCCTGGGGCGACGGCCAATGGCGGTCCGGCCTCGCGAATCTGGACCAGCGGGCGTTTGGCACCGTTCCGGTGGGCGTGTGTGCTCCCACGGGGGCGCCCTCCGACATGGCCGGTCAGGTGTGGGAGTGGACCTCCAGTGAGTTCGCCGCGTATCCCGGGTTCTCGCCGTTTTGCTACGAGCAATACTCGGCCCCGTTCTTCGATCAGGGATACCGCGTGCTGCGCGGAGGATCATGGGCCACTCGCGCGCGGAGCGTGGACAACCGCTTCCGCAACTGGGACCTTCCCCAACGGCGCCAGATCTTCTCAGGCCTCCGGCTCGCCCGCGACGCCTAACCGGCGAAAGCGTCCGGGCGCTCCTTGCACCGGCACTCGCCGAACGATCGGCTGGACGGCTCACGCGAAACGAAAACTCTGTATTGTCGCCTGATGGAACCGGTTGGCGAGCTTTCTTTCGCGCCGGTGATTCCGAGTCTGCGCCTCGATGTCTTTCGCGGCGACGAATGGATCACCGCATTCGCGAACGACGTAAATTACGGCCTCGGCTCTGAACCGCGCGAACTTCCGCCGAAATACTTTTACGACGCTCGCGGATCACGGCTGTTTGATCGCATCACTGAGTTGCCCGAGTATTACCCGACTCGTACCGAGCGCGCGATTCTTGAGCGATGCGCGGGACAGATCGTCGGAATCGCCGGTGCAGAGACCCTTGTCGAACTCGGTTCCGGATCTTCCCACAAGACTGAGTTGCTGCTCGAACCGTTGATCGAGCGAGCGGCGAATCCGCTGTACGTACCGATCGACTTTTCTGAATCCGCCGTGCGAGAGGCTTCCGTGAGGTTGATCGAGAAGTACACCGGCCTACGCGTACACGGCGTGATCGGCGATTTCGAAAAACATCTCGGCGGATTGCCGCCGGCGCCGGCGCGGTTGTTCGCCTTTCTCGGCGGCACGATCGGCAACATGAAATCGGATCACATGGCGTTTTTTCTCAAGCGCCTGGGGCGTCTGCTTGGGCCGGCCGACAGCCTGCTGGTCGGCGTCGATCTTGTCAAGGAATCCGGTGAGCTGGAAGCGGCTTACAACGACGCGCAGGGCGTGACCGCGGAGTTCAACAAGAACGTGCTTGCCACCATCAACGACAACCTCTCCGGCGATTTCGACCTCGACGGCTTTGATCACATCGCCTTCTTCGATCCGGAGAACTCTTGGATCGAGATGCGGTTACGCGCAAACGCCGCACAGTCCGTGCGCATAGGGGCGCTGGACATGCGGTTGGAGTTCGAGGCCGGCGACGAGATCCGGACGGAAATCAGTCGCAAGTTCAGTCGCGAGGAAATTGAACGCGAACTACGCATCGCCGGGCTGGAACCATACGGCTGGTACACCGACGAGGATTCACGGTTCGCGCTGACCCTCGCCGCGCCCGCCGCCGGTCAGATCGCCTTGTCGTAGCCCGGGTCGCCGGGCAGCAGGATCTCGAAGCCGTCGTCGGTGGCCGCCACGCGCGGCAGGATCGGCTCAACCGATGACTTGCTCGCCTCGTCGAGCGCGGTGTCAACCTCGGCATGCGGAGCCAGACGTTCGACCTGCTTGATCGTGGGGAAGTGCAGCTCGGCGGTCTCCCTGACGTACTTGTCCAGCGCCTCGGCGGGTGTCCACCATTCGGCGCGATCCACCTCGCGGCGGTCGGGCGCCGGCTCGGCGCCATTGGGACTGCGAACCAGATAGAAGCGCGTGTCGAAGCGGATCGGCGCCGGCTCCGGCGTGATCCATCGCGAGAACGGCACCAGCGCGAGCGGGTCGGGAAGCACGATGCCGGACTCCTCCTGCGTCTCGCGCACGCCGCATTTGCGGAACCTGAGATCGTCGCTGATCCGCTCTCCATCCTCCTCGGCGACGGCGCCGCCGGGGAACACCCACGCTCCACCCATGAACTTGAGATCCGGAGAGCGTCTGACGAAGAGGATCTGCATTCCCTCCTCGGAATCGCGCAGCACGATCACCGACGCGGCGTGACGCGGTTCAACCGTCATCGCGCTGTCTCCTCGGTGTTTGCGCCGAGCGCGGCCGGGGCTTCGACGGCCGGTTCAATGTGGCTGGTGGCGCCGGTCACTTCGGCGATCGAATCCACCGTGATTCGCACGAGTTCACGCAGCGTGTCCGCGTCCATCGCCGGCGCCGGCATCAATACGACCACGTCGCCCAGTGGACGGATTATCGCGCCGCGCCGTCGCGCGGCGAGCGTGACCTGGTGCCCCGACCGATCTGACGGCTCGAATCCGGAAAGCTCGATGCCCACCATCAATCCCCGCCGGCGTATTTCGCGCACGCGTGGCATCGCCGTGAGCGGTTCGAGCAAGCTTTCAAGAAGCCTGTCCAATTCGGTGACGTTCGCCAGCACGTCGTCTTGATCGAAGGCGTCAAGCGACGCGATGGCGGCGGCGCAGGCCAACGGGTTGCCGGTGAACGTGTGGCCGTGGAAGAAGGTCTTGAACTCGTCGTGCCGACCAAGGAAGCTCGCGTAGAGCGATTCGCTGGTCAGCGTTGCCGCGAGCGGCAGGTAGCCGCCGCTGATGCCTTTTGCCAGGCACAGCAGGTCCGGGGTCACGCCCTCGTGTTCGCATGCGAACATGCGCCCGGTGCGACCGAAGCCGGTCGCCACCTCGTCGCAGATCAGCAACGTGCCGAACTCGTCACAGAGCTCGCGTACCGCGCGCAGGTATCCGGGCGGGTGCACGATCATGCCCGCCGCACCCTGCACAAGCGGTTCCATGATCACCGCCGCGACTTCCTCGCCGTGCGCTTCAAGCACTCGGCGCAGGTCGTCGGCGTCGCCGGGTTCGGCCTTCAGAGTTTCGAACAGCAGGGGACGGTAGGTGGCGTGAAAGAGGTCGATCCCACCCACGGACACGGAGCCGATCGTGTCACCGTGGTAGGCCTCGCGCAGACTGACAAAGCGGGTTCGTCGCGGCTGCCCGGCCTGCTGCCAGTGCTGGTAGGCGATCTTGACGGCGATCTCCGTGGCGGTGGAGCCGCTGTCGCTGTAGAACACGCGGGACAACCCCGGCGGCGCGATCTCGATCAGACGCTGCGCCAGGCGAATCGCCGGTTCGTGCGTGAGTCCAAGCATCGTTGTGTGGGCCACGCGGTCGAGCTGTTCGCGGATCGCGGCGTCGATCCCTGGATGCCGGTGACCGTGCACGTTGCACCAAAGCGACGAGACGCCGTCGATGTAGGCTCGTCCCTCGGTGTCGTAAAGCGTGAAGCCCTCGGCCCGCGTGATGATCGGCGCGTCTTCGCCGATCCAGCCACGCTGTTGAGTGAACGGGTGCCAGAGGTATCTGCGATCGAGTGTGGCGAGGTCTTCCATCCGCGAAAGTGTAGGTCCAGCGGGCTGCCGCGCGGGATCGCGAATCGACCGTCGACCGACCGAACTTTCAGACCGAGACCATGTTCAGTAAACACGAAAACGCTTCAGGCTGCCCTTTGCGGTCGAGAACGTTTCATTGCGGACGCCGCTGGTGAGCGTCACGCGTACGCGCAGTTCATAGGAACCGCGGCGTAGACGCCGTTTTAGTTTGTACGACCATTCGGCCGTTCCCGAAGCCGGCAGAAAGCGATGCTCGGAGCACTTGCCGGACTTGGACTTTGACTTGGAGAATGCGCCGCGCGCGTTTTTCAGCCACAGACAGCGACCCTTTCGTTTGAGCAGCCTCTTGTCGATGCGCCGCAGCGAG
This sequence comes from Actinomycetota bacterium, assembly GCA_016213645.1. Classification (GTDB taxonomy): domain Bacteria; phylum Actinomycetota; class Thermoleophilia; order Solirubrobacterales; family JACPNS01; genus JACPNS01. Next base: position 117,805 of record JACQZY010000003.1, on the reverse strand, counting down.
ATCTCAACCATTGCCACCTGTCCGGCAGGGCCGGCGGTGCCTCTGAAGGCTTTGAGTTTTTGTCTCCGGACCTTCTTGCGAGCAGGCGAGCTGATGGTGGAAGTCGGCGCATCGGCGGGAGCGGCCGCGGGCGGGTCACCGATGTAGCGGGACAGTGCGAAGTCAAAGGTGGCGCCGCCGACGCTGTAGCCCGCCGCCACGATTTTGCCGTCAGGTTGAATCGCGACCGCGTGAGCGCTGTCGTTGTCCACGCCGAACGAAGTGGTGAGCTTTCCATCGCCGTCAAACGAGTTGTCAAGCGAACCGTCCGAGTTGTAACGGATCAAAGCGAAGTCGCCCGTCGCGCCAGAGTACGCCTTGCCGGCCGCAACGATCTTTCCGTTCGGCTGAAGCGCGACGTCGTGCGCGTATTCGCCGTCCACCCCGATCGAGGTCGTCACTTTCCCGTCTCCGTCAAATCCGGCATCGAGCGAGCCGTTCGGGTTGAGCCGGGTTAGACAAAAGTCATAGTCGACGCCGTTGAACCTTTCTCCGGCGGCGACGATCTTTCCGTCGGGCTGCAAAACCACTCCGCGGGCGGTTTCACTGTTAGCGCCAAACGACGCTGTCGATTTACCGTCGGAATCGAAAGTCGCGTCCAGGCTCCCATCGGAGTTGTAGCGTGCGAACGCGAAGTCGGAATCGGAACCGTTGTCAGTGGCACCGGCCACCACGATCTTGCCGTCCGGTTGCAGCGCGACGTCGTAGATCAAGTCGTCACCCGGCCCGAACACCGTGGTCAACCGTCCGTCTCCGTCAAACGTCGCGTCGAGCGAACCATTCGGATTGAAACGGGCGAGTGCGAAATTGGTGCCGCCGAAACCCGCGGCATAGCCGGCCACGACGATTTTGCCGTCAGCTTGAATGGCTTCCCCGACGATGCTGTCGTTTCCAAGCCCGATCGCCGTGGTTGCGATCCCGTCACCGTCGAAGCTCGCATCCAGCGTGCCGTCGGCGTTGTAACGGACGATTCCGAAGTCGAAGTTGGCGCCGTTCGCGGTCTCACCGGCCACTACGAACTTGCCGTCCGATTGAAGCGCGACGGTGTTTGCGAAGTCGTGTCCCGCGCCGATCGGAGTCTGCGCCTTGCCGTCAAGGCTGAACGTGGGGTCAAGGGAACCGTCGGGATTGAATCGCGCAACTCCGAAATCAGAATTGCCGGGCGCGTTGCTACTGCCCGCGACGACGATTTTGCCGTCAGGTTGAAGTGCCAGATCTTCCGCCTGATCGCCCAAGCCGCCGATCGAAAGAGTCGTCTTGCCTCCCGTACCGAACGCCGGGTCCAGGTCAGACGCGGCCGCGAGCGCGAGCGTGGCTCCCGCCGCCAAGAGCATCAGCGCCGCGAGAAACGTGGTTGCCGTGCGAAAAGCGCTGGACCGATCGTGATGAGCTCGAAAAACCGGCACTCATTTCACGGTAAAGGATTTGAAGTTCCCTTGTCTGGACGAATAGGTTGAGTGCACGGCGCCATTCGTGAGCGTCACGCGCACGTACAGCTTGTATGAGCCCTTGGCGAGTAGACGTTTGAGCTTGAACGACCACGCATCTGAGCCCGCCGCCGTCAAGAGGCGCGGTTCATTGCACTTCTTGGCTCGGTCGCGAACCTTCTTGAAGATGGCTTTGTTGCTCTTGAGCCAGCGGCAGTATCCACGCTTGCGAAGTCTTCTGTTCACCTGAAGCAGGCCGATCTCCACCTTCGCCACCTGACCCGCCGGACCGGCGGTTCCGGCGAAGCTCTTGAGTTTTTTACGCCGGAGTATTGACTTTGACGGCGAGGTGATCGACGCCGTCGGCGTAGGTGGCGGCGCGGTCACCGGCGGTGGGTCGCCGACAAAACGCTGAACGGCAAAGTCATAATTGCCGGGACCCGCCAGAGCGTCACCGGCGGCGACAAATTTGCCATCCGGCTGGATCGCAAGCGCATAGCCGAAGTCACTGCCGGAACTGATTGATGAGACGAGCTTTCCGTCTCCGTCAAAGGTTGAGTCCAGCGATCCGTCCGAGTTGTACCGCGTGACGGCGGTGTCGTAGTAGCCGCCGTCGTAGGTTGCACCGAGCGCCACGATCTGTCCGTTCCACTGAAGCCGGACGTCTTGGCCGAAATCCCCCGCGGACCCGATCGCTGTCGTCACCTTGCCGTCGCCGTCGAAGCCGGTGTCGAGCGTGCCGTCGGGGTTTAGGCGCGCGAGCGCGAGGTCGTAGGTTGAGCCAATGTATGCCTCGCCGACCGTCAGCAACTTGCCATCAGGCTGGGCGATCAACCCGCGCGGATAATCGTCTCCCGCACCGATCGACATGACCAATATCCCGTCTCCGTCGAAACCGGTGTCAAGCGAGCCGTTCGAGTTCAGGCGTACGAAGGCGAAATCCCTGAAACCGCCCACCGTCGCCGGACCCGTCAGCACGATCTTGCCATCCGGCTGGAGCGCAAGCGCCAGCGCCAGGTCGTTGTCGGCGACGACCGGCACGACGACCTTGCCGTCGGTGTCGAAGCTCGTGTCCAGGGAGCCGTCGGTGTTGTAGCGCGCGACTGCCATGTCGTTGAAACCGGCGTTGTAACGCTGACCGGCCACGACGATCTTGCCATCCGGCTGAAGCGCCACGTCAAAGGCGATGTCGGTGCTGGAGCCGATCGGCGTGAATTGAACGCCGTCGCCGCTGAATCCGGTGTCCGAGGAGCCGTCGGGATTGAAGCGGGCGACGACGAAGTCCGGGTCACTGCCGTTGTGGCGCGATCCCACGACGACGATCTTGCCGTCTGGTTGAAGCGCGATCGCGGCGATCGTGTCATTCGTCGCGCCGACGGTCTTCAACAGCGTGCCGTCTGTGTCAAACGAAGTATCCGGCGTTCCGTTCGGGTTGTAACGCGTGAGCGCGAATTGGTATCCGGAGCCGGTTTCCGAGTTTCCGGCGACGATGATCTTGCCGTCCGGCTGGACCGCGACGGCCGACAGGTGCTCCTGCCCGCTGCTGACCGCGGTGACGACCTTGCCGCCGGTGCCGAACGACGTGTCGAGGTCACTTGCCGCGGCCAGCGCGAGCGTGGCGCCGATCAGCAGCAGAAGCGAAACTGCGGACAACAACGTGCAGGCGGCGCCTGCACGGCTAGTGCGAAAAAAGCAGTGGTCTTTCAAGTTGTCCCCCTGCGCACGGGAGCTTTCGGCACAACCCGCGCTAGGTAGTCGGCGCTGCATTGTTGGCGCGACACAGTACGGCGTTACGGAAACCGGAGTTCCAGTCTACCCATTAGTTGTGCGTCTCCCCATTCAGGCGGCGATCGAGTTTCGGTCGCTTTAGTCCAGGCCCGTCCAGCGCAATGCCGGTAGGCCGGCGGCAGCCCGCGCCAGTTCGCCCGGCACTGTCGGCGGCAGCGTGGAGACCTCTATTTCGCACAGTCGCTCGATCGTTTCGCGGTTGGACAGCGCGACGGAATCCGGCTCGGTCGGCCATGGCGTCAACACCACGCCGGCCACCGTGATCCCCTCCGCCCTCAGGCGATCGACCGTCAACCGCGTGTCGCTGATCGTGCCCAGGCCGGGGTGAGTGACGACGACAACGGGGAGACGCCAACCGGTCGCCAGGTCCAAGACCGACAGCGGCGGGTCGGTCGAGAGCGGCACCAGCAGTCCACCGACGCCCTCGCAGACGATCGCGTCGCAACCGGCGTTAGCTAGTTCGCTGAAGGCGGCGTCGATCACGGACCGCTCAATCTTCACACCCGCCATTTCGGCCGCGAGATGCGGCGAGACCGCCGGGCCGAACAGATAAGGCGAGACGTCCTCCGGCGGCTGATGGCCGGTTGCCGTTGCCAGCAGCTCGTGGTCCGGCGGCCAGACTGGGTCTGGCTCGTCCAGTCCGCTGACCGCGGGTTTGAACGCACAGATCCGGTGTCCGGCGGCGGCGAGTGTGGCAACGAACGCCGCCGCCACCACCGACTTGCCCACTCCGGTGCCGGTGCCGGTCACAAAGACCCCCCGCGGCGGAGCCGGCGTCTCAGGCAACGCTTGCGAGACCGTCCTGGTCGTCCGTGTCTTCGATGAAGCGGGCCGGCGGGGCGAACTCTCCCGGCATGCCGGTGTCCGGCGTAAAGCCGACGCCCTTTGCCGCCGCCGCCAGCACACGTGCGGCGGCGCGGAGTTCATCCTGCTTGTGCGACGCCATCACGGAAAGCCGCAGGCGGCAGAGCCCCGGCGCCACCGTCGGCGGGCGAATGCCCTGCGCAAAAACGCCGCGCTCGAGCGCGGTTTCGGTCATCTTCATCGCCGACTCGGCGTTGCCGGTGATCAGCGGAACGATGTGCGCGCCGGTTGGGTCAACTTCGAATCCGTGACGGTTCAGCTCGCGGCGAAAAAGCTCGCTGTTTTGACGCAACCGCTGTACACGGCGAGGCTCTTCGATCAAGATTTCCAGTGCCTCGGCGGCCGCGGCTGCCACCGGCGGTGCGGGTGCGGTTGAGAATATGAACGGGCGCGCGACGTTTACCAGGTAGCGCGCCATCTGCGTGTCGCAGGCCACGTACGCGCCGTACGCGCCGAGCGACTTGCCGAGCGTGCCGACGATTACGTCAACTTCGTTCGTCAGGCCCGCGGCCGCGACGGCGCCACGACCGCCGGGTCCGGTGGTGCCGGTGGCGTGGGCCTCGTCCACCATCACGCGGGCATCGTGCTGGTGGGCCAGCTCCACAATGCCCTCAAGCGGCGCAAAGTCTCCGTCCATGCTGAACATGCTGTCGGTAACGATCAGGCTGCCGGTGCCGCGCGCCTGGCGCAGGCCCCAGGCCAAGTGTTCCAGGTCGCCGTGGTCGTAGACAAAGACTTCGGCGCGCGAGAGGCGGCAGCCGTCGACGATTGAAGCGTGGTTCAGCTCGTCGCTGAAGACAACGTCGCCAGGTTGCGTGAGCGCCGGAATAATGCCGGTGTTGGCCAGGTAGCCACTGCCAAAGAGCAGAGCTGCCTCGGTGCCCTTGAACTCGGCCAGCCGTTTCTCCAAGCGGCGGTGCACGGTCATATTGCCACTGATCAGCCGCGAGCCGCTGGAACCCACGCCCCAGCGCCGCGCCGCGTCCGCGGCGGCCTCGCGCACGCGCGGGTGGTCGGCGAGGCCGAGGTAGTTGTTCGAGCACATCACCAGCACGGGCTTGCCGTCCAACAGCACGCGTGCGCCCTGCGGACCGGATACAAGCCGCATCCGGCGGTACAGACCCCGGTCTTCCAGATCGGCTAAGTGCTGTTCGATATCAGTCATCGCCCGTCCCCACGGCAGGTCAGATCAATGGGAAACCTACGCCATTCAGCGGACGGAGTGGCCGGGAAATCGCTGCATTCATGCGCAATCGTCCGGTCGGCGGCTCAACGGCCGCGCCATTGGGGCGACCGCTTCTCCGCAAACGCTCGCACGCCCTCGCGAAAGTCCTCGCTGAGAAAGCACTCGCGGCGCAGTTCCACAAGCTCCGCCTCGATCTCGGGGTTGATCGGCGCGTGTGCCATCAGCGTGCGGATCACGCGCTTGTTGCCTGCCAGGCTCAGCGGCGCGTTGGCGGCGATCGTCGCGGCCAACGTGAGCGTGGCTTCGCCGACCGCATCCGGTTCGCGGACGTCATTCACCAATCCCCAGGAGAGCGCCTTCGCGGCGTCGATGTTGATCGCGCTGTAGAACAACTCGCTGGTGCGTGCGGGTCCGATCGTCTGGATGAACTTGTCCAGTCCCGCGTGGCTGTAGACCAGGCCCAGCTTGGCCGGCGGCATTCCCAGCTTCGCGCCGTCGGCGCAGACGCGCAAATCGCACGAAAGCGCCAGCTCCAGTCCGCCGCCGATCGTGTGGCCGTTGAGCGCCGCGATCGTTGGGTACGGGAAATTCTCGATCGCGGTGATCGCCTCGGTGAAAGGGTGGGCGACGAGCTTCTCGGCCGCCTCGGAAAAGCCGTCCTCAGGCAGTCCGCCGATGTCGTACCCGGCGCTGAAGACCGGTCCGGTGCCGGTGATGATCAGGCACCGGGCCTGGATCAGCGGTACTTCGTGCGAGATCGCGTCGAGAATCTGATGGTCCAGCGCGCCGCGCTTCTCGGGGTTGGCGATGCGCAACCGGGCGACCTGTTCGGCCGGCTCGTCGTAGAGCAGTTTGCCGTCGGCCAGTGGGCGTTCGCCGGCAGATCCTTTGCCGTCGGGCATGTTGTTCCGTTCCGGCGCCGCTCGCTACTCGAGCACTACAAGCGGGTCGCCCTCGGCAACCGCCTGGCCCTCGGCGCAGAGCACTTCTTTAACGACGCCATCGTCTTCGGACTCGACCGGCATCTCCATCTTCATCGATTCGAGAATCACGACGGTGTCGCCCTCGGCGATCTCGTCACCCGGCTTGACCTCGATCTTCCAGACGGTGCCTGTTATGTGCGCTTCGATCTCGCTCATGTTCGCTTGGTGGCCGAATCGCTCACGGGCGTCCCGGACAGATGGCACCATATCCGGTCTGATGACGGAATCTCGCAAAACGTCCAGCCCGATGGTGGGCCACGTGATCGTGGCGGCGCGCAACGAAGCCGACCGCATCGCCGGAACCGTCGCGGCCTTGCACGAGGTGTTCACCGGTGCGACCGTCGTCGTGGCCGATGACGGTTCGGAAGACGACACCGCCGCCGTGGCGCGTGAAGCCGGTGCGGTGGTGGTCGGTGCGGGTCATCACCAGGGCAAAGGTCAGGCCGCGTCGCTTGCCGCGGCGCGGGCGCTGGCCGACGGGCCGCCGACGGGTCTGCCGGTCGTTCTGCTGGCGGATGCCGACCTGGCCGACAGCGCGGCGCGGCTCGCGCCGCTGGCCGAGGCAGTCGCCGCCGGCGAGGCCGATGTGGCCGTGGCCGCTTTCGCGCGACGCGTGGGTGGTGGATTCGGCCTGGCCCTGGGCTTTGCCCACTGGGCGATCGAACGCCGCTGCGGTCTGGACACCTCAGCGCCGATCAGCGGTCAGCGCGCGCTTTCGTACGAAGCGCTGGAGGCCGTTGCGCCGTTTCGCGACGGCTTCGGAATGGAGATCGGAATGACCGTCGACGCCGTGCGGTCAGGCCTGCGCGTGCGTGAGATCGAGCTCGACCTCGCGCATCGCGCCACCGGCAAGACGCTGCGCGGTTTTATCCACCGCGGTCGACAGCTTCGCGACTTTCTGCGCGTTTACCGGGCGACGGCAAAGCCGCGGGCGGCGGCTTCGCCGGCGGAGGCCGCCCCGTGATTCTGTCGCTCGACCAGGGCACGACGGGCAGTACGGCATTGCTGATCGACGACGAAGGGCGGGTGTCGGCCCGTCGAAGCCGCGAGTTCACGCAGCACTTTCCGCGGCCAGGATGGGTGGAGCACGACGCCGCCGAAATCTGGGAAGTCACCGCGGCGGTGGCGCACGAAGCGTTGGAGGCCGCCGGCGCGCGCGGGCCGGATCTGCGCGGCGTAGGCATCACCAATCAGCGCGAGACTGTCGTGGTATGGGATCGCGCAACCGGCGAACCGCTGGCTCCGGCGATCGTCTGGCAGGACCGCCGCACAACGGCGCGTTGCGAACAGCTTGCCGCCGAAGGTTTGCAGCAATTGGTGCGCGCCCGCACCGGCCTGACGCTGGACCCGTACTTCTCTGCCACCAAGATTGAGTGGCTGCTGGAAAACGTGCCCGGCCTGCGCGAGCGGCCGCCCCGGGAGATCTGTTTCGGCACGATCGACTCATGGTTGGCCTTCAAGCTGACCGGCCGGCACGTAACCGATTACACGAACGCCTCGCGCACGATGCTTTTTGACATCGCGCGGCTGGACTGGGACGAAGAACTCTGCGCGCGCTTTGGCGTGGACCGCGCCTCGCTGCCGGAGGTGCTGCCGTCGCAGGGCGTGTTCGGGCAAACCGACCCGTCGATCTTTGGCGGCGCGAGCGTGCCGCTGGCGGGTATCGCCGGCGATCAGCAGGCCGCGCTTTTTGGACAGGCGTGCACGCGCCCCGGGCTGGCGAAGAACACCTACGGCACCGGCAGCTTCGTACTGCTGAATGTTGGATCCAAACCTCCGCCGCCGACCGAAGGGTTGCTTACGACCGTTGCCTGGGGCGACGGCGAAGCGGTTTCCTACGCGCTGGAGGCCAGCGTTTTCGTGGCCGGCGCGGCCGTGCAGTGGCTGCGCGACGGTTTGGGCATCATCGGCGCGGCGGGGGAGAGCGAGCGCCTGGCGGCGTCGCTGAAGTCCAACGACGGCGTTTACTTCGTACCGGCGCTGACCGGCCTGGGCTCACCCCACTGGGACCCCCACGCGCACGGCGCGATCATGGGATTGACGCGCGGCACCACGCGGGCGCATCTGGCCCGCGCCGCGCTTGAGGCGATCGCTTACCAAACCGCCGACGCCGTGACCGCGATGCGCGGCGCGGGCGGCCCCGATCTGACGGAGTTGCACGCCGACGGCGGCGCCGTGGCGAACACTTGGCTGATGCAGTTTCAGGCCGACGTTCTGGGAGTGCCGGTGGTGGTGCCGGAGGTCACTGAAACGACTGCGTACGGCGCGGGCCTGCTGGCCGGGGTGGCGACGGGCGCGTGGAGCGCTGACGAGGTCTCGCGACTCTGGCGCGAGGACGTGCGATACGAACCCGGGATGCCAGAATCACGCCGGGCGGCCCTGCTGGACGAATGGGCCGCCACGGTGCATGCCGCGCGCGGTCGCGGTACGCCGACCGGCGGAGAAGGCGAAAGCGAGTAACCAGACGATGGCGATGAAAAAACAGGTGTACATCGACCCGCGTGGCACGCAGGCGATGGCCAAGTACCACAGGCGTGTGCGCGAGAACAAACCCAGCGTGATGTACGACGCCGTCCGTTTCACGACGACGGGTATTTACGGGGCGCTGGATCGCGTTACCTCGATCGACCCGCAAAACGTGCCCGCCTCGGGCGGCGTGATCCTGGTACCCAACCACTTCAGCTTCATCGATCACTTCTACTGCGGCATCTGCCTGCGCCGCAAAATCCAGTTCATGGGCAAGTCGCAGCTTTTCAAACCGCCGATGGACTTTGTGTTCTCGCACGGCGGCGTGTTTCCGGTGATGCGCGGCAAGGGCGATGACGAAGCGTTTGCGTCTGCCCGCGCGATCGTGCAGCGCGGCGGCGTGGTGCAGCTATACGCCGAGGGCGGCCGATCGCGCAATTACTACCCGAAGACCGCTAAGCGCGGCCCGGGCATACTCGCGCTCACGACCGGCGTGCCGGTTGTACCGATCGCGATCTACGGCTCGCAGTTCCTGCGCGACTACAAACGGCACGGCTTCCCCAAGGTCACCGTGCAGTACGGGCGTCCGTTGATCTTCGACAAGATCGAAGAACCCACTCGCGAGCAGCAGATCGAGGCGGCTCGCACGATCTTTTCTCGCGTGACCGAGATGTTTTACGAGCTGGACGCGAAACTGGAACCGGCTTGGCGTCGCCGCGAACGTGAACGCACCGGCGAGCTACCTGGGAACGTCGCGGCGCGCGCGGTCGTCGAATCGCCGGACGACGAAGACGATCAATCGTAAAACGCGTCCAGCCGCGACCAGGCCTCGGGGTCGTGGCCCGGTACGACCAACGCGCTTGGCGTGATCTGCATATAGCCGCGAATCTCGCGCAGCGAGCGCTTGAAGTTGTGTTCGTCGTGCAGAATCAACGGACGTCGACCGTCGCTGATTGTTTGCTTTAGGTAGGCGGCGTCGCCGCAGAGCAGCGCTTCGCGTCCGCCCATGCGAAGCACCACCGACTGATGCCCGGCACTATGGCCCGGGGTGGACACAAGCGTGATCGATCCGTCGCCGAAGAGATCAAAGGCACGTCCGAAACTGGCGAACGAGTTGATCTCAGGCGCGTCGTAGTTGATCAGCTTGTAGTCGAACGCGTGGTCGAACTGGCGTTTGATGTAACCGCGTTGAAACCCTCGCGGGCCGTGCGCACTTGCCCATTCGCGCGTTGTGGTGATGAAACGCGCGTGGGGAAATTCGCTGATCGAACCGGCGTGGTCAAGGTGAAGATGCGTGAGCACGACTGTCTTAATGCTGCGCGGGTCAACCCCATGCGCCCGCAGTTGTGTCGCGACTGCATCTTCCGGCTTCATGCGCAGCGTGTAAATCGCCGCTCCCAGGCGACCGAACGCCGCCTTGATGTCGTGCGCGGCCGAGGCCGGGGGACCGGTGTCGATCAGCACGTGCCCGGCGGTGGGGTGTTCCACCAGAAACGTCGGCAACGGAATCCAGACCTTCTGGCGCTCACCTATGCCCAGCCCGACGGCCCGCGCCTTGCCGGCCACGCCGTCATCAAGGCGCAAAAACCCCGGTGGAGCCAGTATTTCTCCGCAGCGCAGCGGCCGCAGCGTGACGGTCGCCCCCGGCGAACCGCCGGACAGCGGTTCACTGATTGTCTGAGTGACGATCTCGTCGCGCACGGTCGCTACACGGTACGCGCGGACGCGGACGCGGATGCTCGATCAGCTCGCTCGCATGGGGGGTGTGTGTGGGCGATCGGGCATTTGGACGCACCTTGCAGTCAGCGGATTCGGATGGCTTTCCTTTCCGGATCTCGGACACATAGGAAGACGGAATAAAAACTACACATAAGTATCAAACTTGTGTATGATTTATACCATGCGCGAAAAAGGCCCAACTTCTGCAATTGAAACGCTGAATCAAAAGTTCGGCGACCGCCCATTTGGCGTGTCGGAAGCGATTACCGCCGGTTTTTCCCGAACCACACTGCATCGTCTGCTCACCGACGGAATGCTTGAATCGCCGTCGAGGGGCATACTTCAGCTTCCGGGGGGAGGACTGGGGATGCTGTCAGAGCTCGCCTTGGTTTCAGCAAGGGCACCAGGGGCGACGGTCTGCCTGAATTCAGCCCTGTCGTATTGGGACCTGACAGACGAGATTCCCAGCTCGATCCACATTGCGATTCCTCGCGGAGCGTGGAAGCCGCGGATATCCGCCCCAGCGACCAAGGTACACGTCTTCAACGCAAAGACATTCGACATCGATCGCGTGCGGGTAACAACTGATGTCGGTGAGCCGTTCTGGATTTACTCGGCGGAACGGTCCGTGATCGACTCCCTTCGCATGGCCAGGTGGGTTGGACGCGACGTGGGACTGCATGCACTTCGGCGCTACATGGACAGGCCAAGCGCCAAGCCTGGTTACCTGATGGACCTCGCGCGTCAGATCGGCGGAACTCGCCCGCTTGCTCCCGCTATTGAGGCGATTCTCAGTTGAGCAAGCCACTCGATGCGATCGCGGCCGAGGCATTTCAATCCCTTAGATCGAGGGCGAAGGCCGAGTACGGCGGCAACACGCAGGGTCTACTGGTGGTCTACGGCACGGAATCTTTTCTTCGCAGACTCGCCATCTCGCCCTACGCGAATCGTCTGGTGCTGAAGGGCGGAATGCTTATGGCAGCCAACGGCATTCGCCAAATGACCAGGGATGGGGATTTCTCTGCCCGCGGGCTAGACAACGATTTGGAACTCGTGACCAGCACAGTTGCCCGCATCTTGCGTCTGGAACCAGATCCGCACGACGGAATTGTTTTCGACGCGGACTCTCTTCACACCGAGATCATGAGGGAGGACCGTGAATATCACGGAGTCAGATGCAAAACAACGGGACATTTGGGAAAGGCGGTTATCCCTCTGTCCCTGGATTTATCGTTCGGCGACACTGGAGGCTCCGAGGTCATCACAATCAATTCGGTGGTAGATCGCGCGGGCGTCGATGTCATGGCGTATCCGCTCTCGCTCAACCTTGCGGAAAAGGTCGTGACCGTAATGCAGAGAGGTGCGGCGAATACTCGGGACCGTGATTTCGCCGACCTTTGGGTCGCTGGTCGACTTCATTCGATCAAGGCGGAGCTGCTTCGCGACGACATCGTGGCGGTTGCCAAGAATCGTGGACAACCTCTCGTACCGCTGCGCCAAGCGTTAGACGGAATGCCAGACAGGCAGGCGTCGTACGCAGCGATGCTGGAGCGCATGTCGTACCTCGCACCGCCCCCGGAAATCTGGAATGAACTACTGCAAGATGTCACAAGCTTTCTCGACCCTTTGATCGAGGACGAGAACTCAAGCCTGAATTTCTGGTCGCCAGATCAGAAGCGATGGATCATCTAGCCCCTGGCCCGAACGGATCAACCAATCAACACCACACGCGACAAGCGCCTGCTGGGAGCGCTCGCCTGCCTGTTCGAGGTGCGGGTTTTGCCGGCTCGACTCCCTGAAAAAGCAAAAACCCGGCCGCAAAGGGCGACCGGGTTTTCACGCATCTTTGCCCGGACCGGCGCACTTGCGCTCCGGCCGGGAATCGATCAATGGCCTTCTAGGACTTCCTAGAAGGCCATACCGCCGAACATGCCGCCGGTGACGTTGAGCACCTGGCCGTGCACGTAGTTGGAGAACGGGCTCGCCAGGAAGAAGACCGGTGCGGCGGCCTCTTCCGGGGTGGCGGCGCGGCCCAGCGGGATCAGCATCGCGGCCATCTGGCGCATCTGCTCGGGGATGCCCAACTGAATCTGCTCGCCGTCCTTCTCGATCGTCTCGGCGGTCTCCTTGGCGGCCGTCAGACGCGTCTCCACAAAGCCGAACGCCACGGAGTTGACGTTGACCTTGAACTGGCCCCACTCCTTGGCGATCGTCTTGGTCAGACCGACGACGCCGAGCTTGCCGGCGGCGTAGTTGGCCTGTCCGGCGTTGCCGAACATGCCCGAGGTCGACGACACGTTGACGATCTTGCGGAATACCTCTTTGCCTTCGGCGCGCTCGGCCTTGGCCGGCTCGCGGAAGTGCGGCGCGGCGGCGCGAATCATCTCGAACGGTGCGGTCAGGTGGATTGCGATCATCGCGTTCCACTGGTCGTCGGTGATCTTGTGCACCGGGCCGTCCCACGTGTAACCGGCGTTGTTGATCAGGATGTCGAGCTGGCCGAACTCGTCGACCGCCTTCTTGACCAGGGCGTCGGGCGTGCCGCCGGCGGTCAGGTCGCCACCGAAGGCGACGGTGTTGCCGTCGATCTCGCTGCTGGCCTGCTCCGCGACGTCGCCGTCGAGGTCGTTGATCAGCACGTTGGCGCCGGCGGCCGCCAGCATCTCGGCCGTTGCGCGGCCGATACCGCGGGCCGAGCCGGTGACGATCGCCGACTTGCCCTCGAGAACCTTGGGAATCACAAGCTCACTCATGATGTGTGTGTTTCGCTTTCCTCGTGTGTCTGCGTGCCGTCGCATGGCGTACGGCCGCGGGGGTTTGATTGAACTGGGTGGGTATAAATCCGCGCCGGAGCTTATCCGGCTTACGTACGTTCGTTCGGTTGGGTCCGACCGCGCGACCGGGCGGTCGCGTGCGACTGGCCGAGGCTGCGGCGATCCGAGCAAAGTCGGCGGTGTACCCCCTGGTCTATGCGGCCGATCGTCTAGAACCCGTATGACCGCCCGATTACGTCCAACATCACCTCGTCGGTGCCGGCGCCGATGCGGTTGAGCCGCATGTCGCGCCACACGCGCTCGATGCCGTATTCCTTCATGTAGCCCCAGCCGCCGTGGATCTGTAGGCATTCGTCCACCACTTCGCAGGCAATCTGCGAGGCAAACAGCTTGGCCTGGGAGATTTCGCGCACCGGGTACTCACCGTTGTTCACCAGCCACGCCACGTAGTAGTTGAACTGCCGCGCGGCTTCGATCTTTGTACTCATCGCCGCAAACTTGTGACGGATCGACTGGAACTTGCCGATCGGTCGACCGAAGGCCTGGCGCTCGCGCGCGTACTCCATCGTCTTCTCCATCGTGCGCTGCGCTCCGGCCACCGCGCCGCAGGCCGCCACCAGCCGCTCGCCCTGCAACTCCCACATAATGTTGTAAAAGCCCTTGCCTTCTTCGCCCAGCATGTTGCCGGCCGGCACGCGCATGTCGGTGAACGCAAGCTCGGCGGTGTCCGAGGCCTTCATGCCCAGCTTTTCCAGCTTGCGCGAAACGCTGAAGCCGGGGGTGTCGGTGTCAACCATGAAGAGGCTGAAGCCGTCGTAGCCGGTGGAGTCGTCGGTCTTGGTCACCAGCACGATCGCGTCGGCGCGCAGGCCGTTGGTGATGAAGACCTTCGAGCCGTTGATCACGTACTCGTCGCCGTCGCGCACGGCGCGGGTCTTGATCGCGGCAACATCGCTGCCGGCGTCAGGCTCGGTGATCCCCAGACAAAGAATCTTCTCACCCTTGATCGCGGGCACCAGATACTTCTGCTTGACATCCTCACTGCCGAACTTGAGGATCGGCGGCATCGTCATATCGGTCTGCACCGCAACGCCCATGTTCAGACCGCCGGAGAGACTGTGCGCCATCGCTTCGGCGCGCACGACGCTGGTGAAGTAGTCGCCGCCCTGTCCGCCGTACTCCTCGGGCATCGTCAATCCGAGAAAACCGAGTTCTCCCATCCGCTGGAACACGGAGTCGGGAAACGTGGTCTCTTCCCACTCGTCGGCGGGGGGGGCTAGCTCTTTGTCGCAGAACTGCTCGATCGTCTGGCGTAGCTGTTCGTGCTCCTCGGTGAAGATGAAGTGGCGGGTCTTGGTCTGAAAGTCTGGCTTGATCGTCGAGTCGGCGGAAGACAAGGCGGTGCTCCTTGTGTGGGCCGGGTGCCGCGCCGCGTCGGCGAGGCACCCGTTGATGAAGGCGGTCAAAGTGAATAGTAGGAAGTTCTAGTTCCTACTTTGACATGTATCGGATCTGATCGTCCCGTCCCGTAGCGTTAATAGGCTCGCGGGCATGGAGTCCCAGCCCCCGCCACCCGCCGCCGGGCCCGCGCCGGAATCCCCCGGTCACGCCGTCCCGGCGCCGAGGTTTCACGGCGAAAACTGGTTGCAGATCCGTCTGTGGCATCTCAAGCGCGACGCACGCGACTGGCTGCGCCGCCACGGGCTTGAAATCTGGGTGCTTGTCGGCCTCTGGATGCTTGTATCGCTGATCACCTTCGTGCTGGCAAGCGGGCACGAGTCGCCCCGCCGATATCAGGACGAGTTTCTCTTCTGGGGAGTCGCCAAGTCGTTTGCGGGTGGCGACGGCCTGACGTGGAGGGGCGAGGGCATCGGGTTGTACTACTTCATGTATCCGGTGCTGCTCGCTCCGGCGTTCTGGATCGGCTCGTCGGTCGCCGCCAGTTACACGATCGTTCACCTGATCAACTCGCTGATGATGGCCGGGGTGGTCTTTCCCGCGTATTTCATGGCGCGCCAAATGCTCGGCAAGGGGCCGGCGGCACTGGCAGCCGTGATGGCGGTATCTGTGCCGGCGATGAATTACGCCGGGGTGATCGGCACGGAGAGCCTGGCGTATCCGGTCTGTGTCGCGGCGTTCGGTGGGATGATTTTGTCGATCGCCCGGCCTCGGCGGCGAAACTGGCTGCTCGCGCTTGGTCTGATTGTGATGGCTGTGTTTACGCGGGCGCAGTTTGCGGTGCTGGCGCCGGTCTACTTTGCGGCGCTGATCTTCGCCGGCTTGATGCGAGAGCGGGCCGAACGATCCGATTACATACGCGTTCAGCGCGAGCCGTTGGCGGTGCTGATCGCCGGCTTCGCGATGGTCGGCGTGCTGTTTCTGATCAAAGGCCACGGCGTCGTGGGGCTCTACGCGGGAGTGTTCGAGGGTGTCTCGCCGACGTTCGACGACGTTTGGTACTGGGTGAAGGGACTAACCGCCGACGTCTACGTGTTCACCGCGGTGATACCGGCGGTCGCGTTGCTCGCGATGTTCATGCGAGGCGAAAACCGGCGTGATCCGTTCGTCGGCGCGCTGCTTGCCGTCACGCTGATCGCCACGATCGCGTTCATCGCCGAGGTCACTTGGTTTTCGGCGATCAATCCGTACAACTGGCGAATTCGCAACATCTTCTACGAGCGGTACATGTTCTACCTCGGACCGCTGTATTTCACGGCGTTGTTTGTGGCGTGGAAGCGGGTGTCCGTGATGGCGGCTCTGTTCTCGTCGGTATTGGCGGTGATCGCGATGAAGGGCTTTCAAACGGACTCGGTGCTGATTCCTTTCTCGTACGACGCGTTCGGGATGACGCTGATCGGCTGGTACATGGACGGTCACGCAAACGTCATTCCCAATATCGGTCGCTTTCTAGCCGGAATCACCGCGCTGTTGACAGCGCTGTATTGCATTTCCAGGATTGAGCGTTCCTACCTCGCGCGTCTTTTCGGCATCGTCACGATCACGATCGTGTTCAGCGTGCTCTTGGTCGGCCAGGGGTGGACCTGGCACCTCGCGAGGATGTACTCGCACGACGCGTTCCGCGGCGTGCCTAAACCGGCCAATTTCATCGATCGCAACGCCGACGAAGACGTCGGCATGGTCATCACGTACACAGACTCGCCCGAGATGTATTTCACGACCGAGTTCTGGAACGATCGCGTGACCAGGATGTTTGCCACCGACGCCGTGCCGATCAAGACGCCGATCATGTATTCGCCGCGCTGCACGTTCGACTGGAGCGATACGGGGCAAATCCTCGGTACCGGCTGCGACAAGGTGCCTTCCGCGTTTTATCTGCGCAACGACACAATCGCGATGCACCTTCGCGACGAGGTGAAGCGCGTGCATCCAACGCCGGAATATTCCGACATCACGCTAATGGTGGCCCGACCGCCCGCGCGCATGTTTTCGCTTGTCGACGGACGCAACGTGATCACCGGAGAAGTGCAGAACGTGGTCAATGTTCGGTCGTTTCTCGACCATCCGGGCGCGCTGAGGATGCGGTTCGCAGAATCAGATCGAAGCCTGGCGGTCAGCGCTGACGGAGGGCGCCGCTTTGTTGTGCCTGCCGGTGAAGTGCGGGTCGTCGAGTTTCCGGTGCGAGCCGGAAAGCGCATTACCACGGTTCGGCTGAAATCGCAGTCGGGAGTTCCCGAAGTCGGCAAGGTGCTCGATATGCAGTTGCGCGAGGCCGGCGGGCAGTGGACTTCGATTCGCTGAGCGGCCGCGCCTCGCGCGCTAAGTGAACTTGAGCGTGTCGAGCACCTTCTCGCAGCCCTGCTCAAGCTCGGTGCGGTACTTCGGCGAGGACTGGCAGTTGACCTGAAATTCGTCGTCGCCCTCGAACAGAAAGGTGAGCGTGTTGCGCAACTCGGTTCCGTCCGCCGCCGGATACTCAACGACATACTGGAAGCCGGGGATGCCGCCGTATTTCACCGTGGTCGCGTCGCTTGCCGTGCCCTTTGCCTGTGCGGTCAGTTTTGCGACGACGCGGTCGACCTCGCGCTGATTACCGTTTTCGCCGGACTTGAGCGTGCGCTTGAGTTTGTACTGCGTGATCGTGACCTGATCGTACGGTTCCTTCAGGGCCACCGACAACGACCGTTTACCGGAGCTCGATCCATAGTTGAATGACGCGTTGCGCGTGACCTTCCAGTCCGACGGGTAACTGAACGTGAATGGATAGGTCGGCGTGGAGAATCGCTTTTCACCGTCGCCGCCACATCCGCTCAACGCGACGAGGACGAGGACAATCGCGACGACCATGGCGACGATGGAGTTTGTCTTTGACGTGCTTGATTGGGGTGACCTCGGCATGCGGCGCTCCAGTTGCTCTTTTGGCCGGGTATGAATGGCACGACGTCGCCCGGAAATCGGCGATCCTGCGGACAATGTTCGACCGCCGGGCGAACTATCCCTGTCTCGCGAATCGATGCCGGTGACGTGATTCGCGCCTGAGCGGATTTATGGCGTATTACCGGAAACCGTGGATTGACTAGCCGCGTGAACGGGTCTACGTTGAGTTTGCTCGACCGATTCAAAACGATCCACGGACGGATCGCTCGTTGGGCAGAAGGGTTCAAGGGAAATGATCAGACTGAAGCCAAACAAGGCTGCCGTATATGCGATTGACGTTGCGCGCAAAGAGGACGTGCGCGCTGTCACGGCGGCCGACGGGACATCGGCTGTCGATCTTCCCCTGAACGTGACGATGGGACTCGCCGACTCGCCGGCGCAACGCGATTTTCGCGGCGCCGGTGAGTTTATGGCGACACGTACGAACCGCGATGCCGAATCCGAGGACGGGCACGAGGACGGAGTGCTCGAGGCGGCTCAGATCGCGATCGAGGACGGATCGCGCGGCACGACGCCGGTGGTCACATCGATGGGCAGTCGGAGGCAGCGGACGGGCCTCCGGCTGACTGTCACGCTGGTGGCGGTGTTGACTGCCGTCGCGGCCGGCGCGGGTTCCGCGTTTGCCGCCGACTGCATCTCCGCGGCCAACGATTACGCAAAGCAGTCGAGCGTCGTGGCGCAGAGGCAGGTCGCCGTAAAGGCCGCCAAGTCGGCGAAGGCCAAAGCGCAGGCGAACGCATCGCTGAAGCAGGCCGTCGCAGCCAACAACGCGCGAAAGCTCTCAATGGAGGTGGCTTGCGCTGTGCTTTCCGGCTCGCAAGGCGCCGCCGGAGTGCAGGGCGCGATGGGCCCAACTGGGACACAGGGCATCCAAGGGGACAAAGGTGACACAGGCAACACCGGGGCCACTGGTGCGACGGGCGCCGCCGGGGACACCGGCGCTCAGGGAATCCAGGGCGCCAAAGGCGACAAAGGCGACACCGGCAACGCCGGGGACACCGGCGCCAAAGGCGAAAATGGCGACGCTGGGGACACCGGCGCCAACGGCGCCAAAGGCGACACGGGCGACGTTGGGGATACCGGCGCTCAGGGCTTGAAAGGCGACACCGGCGAAGCCGGCACAAAGGGCGACAAAGGCGACACCGGGGACAAAGGCGACACCGGCGCCCAGGGCGCCCAGGGCGTTCAAGGCGCGATGGGTCCGACCGGGGCCACCGGTGCCAAAGGGGACGCTGGAGTCAAGGGCGACACCGGGGAAACCGGCTCGCAGGGTGTTCAGGGCATCCAGGGCGTCCAGGGCGAGATGGGTCCGACAGGCGCGACCGGCGCGACCGGGGCCACCGGGGCCACCGGCCCCGCGGGCGAGAACGGCACCGACGGAGCGAACGGGGCTGACGGAGCGAACGGGGCCACCGGTCCCGCCGGTCCCGCGGGCACCGACGGAGCGACCGGAGCCACAGGATCCGCCGGACCCTCATACAGCGCTTCCGCAAGCAACGCCGCCACTGTGACGATGACAAGCAAGGGCGTCACTCCGCCCGTCTGCGTCGCGGGCGACGCCGTGATCGCCACGCTCACCGTGCCGGCCTCGCCGGGCGGCATCAGCGGCACGTACAACCTTCATGTCAACGCGGCCGCCACGATTGTGACGACCACCGGCACTCGCACGGGCGGGATCGCCGTGACGGTGAACGGGACGATTCAGAGCGCAAAGGCGTACGGCACATCGACCGGAACGACGAGCTACTCAACTCCATCCACGAGCATGGTGGTCGCCGGACTCAGCGCCGCGAGTAGCAACGTCGTCAACCTCGTCGGCTGCACCAGCAGTAACACCACGAACGTCGCCGCCAACACCGGCACACTTTCCGTAATCGCGACCAGCTAGACAGCAGACTTCGGAACGAGCGATTCGAAGGTGGGGCCGGAGAATTCTCCGGCCCCGTTTTTTTGATCCGCGGCTCTTCTGTTTCCATCGCGCCGCGTGCGACGGCGATAGAGTCGCCACGCATGCCGGACAACGTTCTGACCGAAGTGAACCGCGATACCCACGTCGCCACGCTCACGCTAAACAACCCCGACAAGCTCAACGCATTTGACCGCGAGCTGGTTGACGCCTGGGCCGAAGGATTGGCTCTGCTGGCGGCCGACCGCGAGGTTCATGCAATCGTCATAACCGGCGCGGGCAAGGCGTTTTGTGCCGGCGGCGATCTTGCGACGCTTGCCGAAGACGCCGCGCCGATTGAACGTAAGCGCTTCCTGACCGATCACGTTCACCGCGTCGAACGCGCGATGCGCGCCGTCGAGCAACCGGTGATCGCGATGATCAACGGTGCGGCGATGGGCGCCGGACTGGACATGGCGCTGCTCTGCGACCTGCGAATCGCCGCCGAAGACGCGAAGCTGGGGGAGGCCTACGCCCGGCTCGGCCTGGTGCCCGGTGACGGCGGGGCGTGGCTGCTGCCGCGCCTGATCGGTCCGGCTCGCGCGCTTGAGTTACTTTGGACCGGGCGCGTGCTGACCGGTGCGGAGGCGGCAGACTGGGGTTTGGTTAATTCGGCCGTTTCACGCGACCGGCTATCGGAAGAAACCTACGCCCTGGCCGAGCGGTTGGCGGCCGGACCGCAGCTCGCCCAGCGCCTGATCAAAAAAGCCGTGTACGGAAGCGAGACGATGACTCGCGGAACGCATTTCGACCACATCTCATCACTGATGGCGGTGGCGCAGTCAAGTCCAGACTTCGGTGGAGCGGTCGAGGCGGTTAGCGCGGGTGAGCGGCCGCACTTCCCGGCCGGGGATCCCAGGCCGTAGCGACGCGTTTCGCCTGCGCTTCGGCCGTCTGTACCTTGTCCAAAAAAGGCGCCGCGAGGAACGAAAAAGTTCCTGCGTTTACGGGAAATCAAGGCTAAAGGCGCACGACCGTGCGGTCGATCCTTTGTATAGGACGGATGGTTGAGTTGCGTCGCTTTGCGACGGTAGACCGCTCAATATGGACACTTACCGACCACATATCACGAGGACTTTCAGTTTCCGCGGCAGCCGCATCGGGCGGACGTCGCTGTTTGCCATGGCTGCAATGGCGACGGCGGCGTTCGCACTGATGGGCGCAGGCACGGCCAGCGCCGCGAGCTGTTCTCAGGCGGCGCAGGATTATTCCGCCCAGGCGGTCAAGGTGGTCCAGCAGCGCGCGACGATGCGCGCCGCGAAGTCGCGAGTCGCCAAGCGTTCGGCGAGACGTGAACTTTGGCGCCTCGTGGCCGCTCGCAATGCTCGCCAGCTGACAATGCGCCTGGCTTGTCAGACGGGTACGGGGCCACAGGGCGTGCAGGGGGCGATGGGTCCGACCGGAACGGTGGGTGCCACCGGGGCGACCGGCGCCAATGGAGTGGACGGCGCTGCCGGTGCGAATGGTGCCAATGGCGTGGACGGCGTAGACGGTGCGATGGGTCCGGCCGGTGCCCCGGGCGCGGCCGGAGCAGACGGAATTGACGGCGTCGACGGTGTCGACGGTGTCGACGGCGTAGACGGTGTGGACGGCGCGATGGGACCGACGGGCGCAACGGGCGCGACAGGCGCAACGGGTGCGACCGGCGCCAGCGGGGCGATCGGTCCACAAGGCCCGACCGGCCCCAGCGGCACAAACGGATCGCAAGGTCCGACCGGTGCAACCGGTTCCACCGGCTCGACCGGGCCATCCTGGTCCGGCGGCGCGGTCAATACGGCGGCTTTTACGCCGGTGACTCGCGTGGGCACGCCGCCGGCGTGCAACGCGGCAGACGTGATCACCGGCACGACCGTGACGATCCCGGTCAATCCGGGCGGCATCTCCAGCGCCTACAAAATCGTCGTCAACGGCACGGCGATGATCGACTCCGGCACCGCATCGGACCGCATTTCGGTGATCGCGGTGGTGCTCGACGGCAACGTCGTCACCGGCTCAACCCGCGGCAGCTTCACCACAAACACCACCGAGTACGTCAACGCCTCGACCACGATCACGCAGTCGGGAATCGCGGCAGGCAGTAGTCATACGCTGTCGCTGGTTTCGTGTTCAAGCGGCAACCTGATGTCGGTAATCACCGACGGCGCGTCACTCTCGGTCGTCGCGACCGGCTGAACAAGAAGTACCTCCTCGCGCCTTCTGGACCGGAGCAGATGCCGGCGCCGGTGAGAGCATCGTCTGCGCACCCGATAGAGTAGGAAGTCGCACTTCCTACTTCCGACTCCGGCGATCGCCTTCACGGAGGCCGGACGATCATCTACGGGAGCACAGCCAGTGAACGACTCATCCGTAAGCACAGCGAAATACGAAAACATTCTCTACGAGGTGGCCGACGGCGTCGCGACGGTCACGCTAAATCAGCCGGACAAGCGCAACGCGCTCTCGTACCCGATGCTCGACGAACTCGTCAGCGCCTTCGAAGCCGCGGCCATCGACAACGATGTGCGCTGCGTGGTGCTGACCGGCGCCGGGAAGGTCTTCAGCGCCGGAGGCGACATCAGCGGCTTCGCGGCCGATGTGCCGCTGGCGCACAAGCACTACGGCAGTCTGCGCTTCGTGCAGCTCTTCCGAGCAATCGCCGAGCTCGGCAAGCCGACGATCTGCAAGGCCAACGGTCACGTGATCGCGGGTGGCCTGGGTGTGGCACTGTCCTGCGATCTGGTGATCGCCTCTGACGAGGCCAAGTTTTCCACGCCGGAGATCAACATCGGCCTTTTCCCGTTCATGATCATGGCGATCATTTACCGCAACGTGCCCCGCAAAAAAGCCAACGAACTGCTCTTGCTGGGCGATCGCATAACCGCCGCGGAGGCAGTTGAGCACGGACTGATCAACAAGGCCGTGCCGGCGGCCGAACTGGACGCCGCCGTCGCCGAATGGGCCGGCAAGCTCGCCGCAAAGGCGCCCGTAGTGATGCGCCTGGGCCACGACTCAATGGTCAACCAGCAGGACCTGCCGTACTTCGCCGCACTTGAGTACCTGCACACACAGCTGACCGTCACGCTGGGCACCGAGGACGCCCTTGAGGGCGCGATGGCCTTCTTCGAAAAACGCGATCCCGTCTGGAAGGGCCGATGAACGACGACAAAAGCAAGACCGAAACCGAACTGCAGAGCACGATGCTCAAGCTGATCGACGAACTAAACGACAAGCGCGCCCACAACATGATGGGCGGCGGTGACGAGAAGATCGCCAAGCAGCACGAGCGTGGCAAGCTGACGGCGCGTGAGCGTCTGACGCTGCTCGTTGACGAGGGCTCGTGGGTGGAACTCGGCCTGCATGGCAGGCCGCACTTCAGCCAGAAGTCGATGGAGGGCATCGACGCGCCGGCCGACGGCGTGGTCGCCGGTTACGGCAAGGTCGACGGCCGCCCGGTCTGTGTGGCGGCCTATGACTTCACGGTGCTTGCCGGAAGCATGGGCTACACCGGCGAAGTCAAACTGGCCCGCCTGCGCGCGCTGGCGCTGAACAAGCGCATGCCGATGATCTGGCTGCTCGACAGCGCGGGCGCTCGCATTCAGGAGGCGGTCGGGTCGCTGTTCGCCGGCAGCGGACACCTGTTTCGCGAGCAGGTGACGATGAGCGGCGTGATCCCGCAGATCGCCGCTGTGATGGGTCCGTGCGCGGCCGGTACCGCGTACGTGCCGGCGCTGGCCGACTTTTTGCCGATGGTCAAAGGCCAGGGCTCGATGGCGCTGGCCGGTTCGCCGCTGGTGAAGGCCGTGACCGGCGAGGAGATCAGCAACGAAGACCTCGGTGGCAGCAAGGTTCACAGTCGCAAGAGCGGCGTGGCCGACATGGAGTGCAAGGACGACGCCGAGTGCATTCAGGCGATCAAGGATTATCTCTCCTACATGCCTTCGCACTGCGATGAACCGCCGCCGCAGAAGGCCACCGAGGACCCGGTCGATCGCAAGCCCGACGAGCTGCTTTCGATCCTGCCTGAGAGCAGCCGCCAGCCGTATGACATGTACGACCTGATCAAGCTGATCGTGGACGACGGCGAGTACTTCGACATGAAGGGCAAGTGGGCAAAGTCGATCATCACCTGCTTTGCGCGCTTCGGCGGCCGCCCGGCCGGCATCGTCGCCAGCCAGCCAAAGCACCTTGGTGGCATCCTCGACAACGACTCCGCGGACAAGTCCGCGCGTTTCATCAATCTCTGCGACGCGTACAACATCCCGCTGGTCTATTTGCAAGACGTGCCCGGTTTCATGGTCGGCAGCAAGGTCGAGCAAGAGGGCATCATTCGTCACGGCGCGAAGATGCTCTACGCCACTTCGCGCGCCACGGTGCCCAAGGTCACCGTGCTGATCCGCAAGTGTTACGGCGCCGGCTACTACGTGATGAACGGCAGCGGTTATGAGCCGGACACGATCGTCGCCTGGCCGACCGCCGAGATCAGCGTGATGGGAGCGGAGGGCGCGGTCAACATCATCATGCGCGGCGTGATCGAGGCGGCCGAGGATCCGGACGCCAAGCGCGCCGAGCTGGTCGAGAACTTTCGCAAGCTGATCGACGTCTACCTCGCGGCCGGCAACGGCATGATCGACGACGTGATCGATCCCCGCGAGACGCGCCACGCGATCGTGCGTGCGTTGGAGATGGCGCAGAACAAGCACGTCGACCGGCCGCGCAAGAAGCACGGTGTGATGCCGGTCTGACGGCCGGCCTAGCGAAAGCGAGATTCAGCAATGAGCGGATTTGACAAGCCGGTGATCATCACCAACTCGATCAGCGGCATCGTCGCCAGCAAAGAGCAGTGCCCGGGCATCCCCTACACGCCCGAGGAATACGCGTCCGAGGCAAGGCGCGCCGTTGAAGAGGGCGCGTCGATGATCCACATTCACGCACGCACGCCCGACGGCGCGCCCAGCTTCGAGATCGAGGATTACCGCAACATCACCGACGCGATCAAGGCCGAATGCCCTGACGTGGTGATCAACTACTCGACCGGCGCCGTCGGGCTGAGCGTGGAGAAGCGGCTTGAGTACCTGCGCGAGCTGCGGCCGGATGTCGCGGCGCTGAACATGGGCTCGATGAACTACGCCAAGTACTCGAAACGGCGCAAGCAGTTTGTCTTCAGCTTCGTTTTCGAAAACAGCTTTGACGTAATCATCCAGTTTCTGACGGCGATGAACGAGTACGGCATCCGGCCCGAACACGAGTGCTTCGAGCTGGGTCACATCGGCTCGCTGATCCCGCTGATCGACATGGGCATCTTGGAACAGCCGTTGCAGGTGAGCTGCGTGATGGGCGTGCTGGGCGGGGCTCCGGCCACGCCGGACAATCTGGCCCACATGGCCAAGCAGGTGCCCGAGTACGACGGCGTCAACAACTGGGGGTTGGTGGGCGTGTCGCGTGAGCAGTGGGAGTTGATTCCGCGCGCGCTTGAGGAGGGCGGCAACGTCCGCGTGGGCTTTGAGGACAACTTCTACCTGCCGGACGGCGAGATGGCGTCTAGTAACGGCGATCTGGTGGCAGCCGCGCGCGGATTCGTTGAGCAGAGCGGACGGCGCGTGGCGAGTATCGCCGAGGCGCGCGAGCTGTTGGGTGTCCCGCGGGCGGCGAAACCGGCCGCGATCGTCGCGAACGCGACCACTGGCGACGGCGACGGCGGCCGTGGCGCTGACGGCGACGGCGATTCCGGAGCCGACCGTGCCTGATCTCAGCCCGCAGCAACCCCTGGCCGGGCTCAAGCTGCTCGATCTGTCGCGCCTGCTGCCCGGGCCTTTCTGCAGCCTGCTGTTCGCGGACCTCGGCGCTGAGGTGCTGAAGGTGGAAGACACCGGCCTGGGCGATTACGCGCGCTGGGCGCCTCCGTATTTGGGCGACGAAAAACAACAGAAGCGTGGCGTCGCCGGGGCGCAGTTCAACGCGCTCAACCGCAACAAGCGATCGATCCGGTTGAACCTCAAAGACGCCGCCGCGCGCGACGTGCTGCTCAAGCTTGTTGCCGAGCACGACATCGTGCTTGAAAGCTTCCGGCCCGGCGTGCTGGACAAGCTCGGCGTTGGCTACGAGACGATGAAGCAGGCGCGTCCCAACCTGATCTACTGCGCGATCACGGGCTACGGACAAGACGGCCCCTATCGCGACCGCGCCGGCCATGACATGAATTACCTGGGCCTCGGCGGGATGCTCGCGCTGACCGGAGCGGCGGGCGGTCCGCCCGTGCAGAACGCGGGACAAGTGGCAGACGTCGGCGGTGGTGCGCAAATGGCCACGATCGCGATCCTCGCCGCGCTACGCCGTCGCGACGCTACCGGCGAGGGTTCGCTGGTCGACATCTCGATGACCGACGGCGCAATCAGTTGGCTGGCGATGCCGGCCGCGCGGGCGCTTGCGGGCGAGGCGCCGCTGCGGCGCGGCGACGTGGAGTTGGCGGGCGCGTGGCTGTGTTACATGCCCTACGAAGCGGCCGATGGTTGGATCAGCTGCGGCGCACTTGAGCCGAAGTTCTGGCGCGCCTTCTGTGAAGGCACCGGCCGCGAGGACCTGATCGAGAAGCAGTTCGAACGTGCCGGATCGGAGGCGCACGCCGCGGTGGCCGAGGTCTTCAAATCGCGCACCCGCGCGCAGTGGGCGCGATTCAACGACGAGCACGACTGCTGCATAGAACCGGTTCTGGAGATCGAAGAGGCGCTCGATTCCGAGCTCGTGACGCAGCGCGGCATGGTGACCACGATTCAACAGCCCGGCGTGGGGCCGGTGCGCCAGCTCGCGCCGCCGTTTAAGTTTGACGGGGTGCGGCCCGCCCGCGCCGAAGCGGCGCCTGCCTTCGGCGAACACACGGTGGAAGTGCTGACGGCGCTCGGCTACGCCGAGGATGAAATTGCGGCGCTGCGTGAAAGCGGTGCGGTGACGGGGGAGTGACCGCTTTGCCTCTGCCCGAGAAGAACGACGTCGAAGGCGAGCGACTGCTGCGCATGGGCGAGCTTGCCGAGGCCAGTGGCGTTCCGTCGGCCACGATCAAGCACTACCTGCGCGAGGGGTTACTGCCCAAGCCGGTCAAGACCAGTCGCAACATGGCCTGGTATTCGCCTGACTACGTGGAGAGGATCAAGCTGATCAAGCGTCTGCAGGAAGAGCGTTACATGCCGCTCAAGGTGATCAAGCGCATACTCAAGAGCGAGCCCGATCAGGTCGAGGCGCGTCTCAAGCTGGAGGACACGCTGCTGGCGCGTTCGCAGCAGATGCTCAGCGGCCGCGGTATTACGCGCAAACAGGCGGTCGACAAACTCGGGCTGCCGGAAGACGTGCTCGACGGTTTCGAGCGCATCGGCGCGCTCGATCCGGTGCAGGGCAAGGGCGGCAAGCGCTACGGCGCCGCCGACGCCGACTTTCTACAGGCGATCTCGCGTTTTCGCGAGGGCGGCTATGGCGAGGCGCTCGGCTTCACCGTCTACGACGCGTTGATCTACATGCGTCACCTTGAGGCGCTGGCGCGCGACGAGGTGGACGTGATCACGGACCGCCTGCCGGGACGCATGGACGCCGAAGACGCGGCCGATCTGATCGAACGCGGACACGAACCGATGCGCGACTTGCTCTCGGCGATGCACATCAAACTGCTGGTGGCCGAACTGCGCCGTCGTCACCGGTCAGGCTGACCGCCGCGCGCGAAGTCCGAAGAGGAGTCCGCCGGGGCACGGACGCACTGAGTGCCGGTAGTTGTCTGCCACAACACCATCGCGAGTGCATCCGTGCCTTAGCGGTGATTCAAGGGCGAATTGTTCGGGTGTGTCCCCAGAGCAATTCGATGTAAGAACATATTGGACCCATCCCGCCCGGATGGCAATCCTCAAAAGTCGGTGACTTGCACCGCCCGCCCAAAAATCCGTGCTTACTACGGATAGATAGCCTGATGCGGATGAGCGGATCCCAAATTATCGTTGCGGCGATTCAGATGAACTCGCAGGCCGACAAGGCAACCAACGTGGCCACTGCCGAACGGCTCGTGCGAGACGCCGCCGAACGCGGCGCGAATGTGGTGCTGTTGCCGGAAAAGTTCGACCTGCTCGGTAATTCGCGCGACTACTTCGACGGCGCCGAGCCGTTGGACGGCCCCACGGTGACGCGACTGCGCGATCTCGCGCGTGAGTTGTCGATCGACCTGGTCGCCGGATCGTTTGTGGAGCGTGTGCCGGGACGCGAGAAGCTGGCCAACACCTGCGTGCATGCCGGTCCCGACGGCGAGATCAAGGCCGTCTACCGCAAGATTCATATGTTCGACGTAGAGGTGGGCGGCCAGGTCTATCGCGAGAGCGATCACGAACAGCGAGGGGAAGAGATCGTGACGACGTTGTTGACGGCGGGCGGTGCCGCGGCGGACGCAGCAGCGGCGGACCGGGTTTCGGCGTACGCGCACCCGGTCGGCGTACCCGCCGGCCTGACGATCTGTTACGACCTGCGGTTTCCGGAGCTCTACCGCATCCTCGCGGTGCGCGGCGCACTGGTGCTGTTTGTGCCGGCCGCCTTCACCTACGTCACCGGTGAGGCTCACTGGGAATTGCTTCTGCGCGCCCGCGCGGTCGAAAACCAGTGTTTTGTGGTCGCCGCCAATCAGTGCGGCTTCCACGACGGCGACCGCCGTTCCTACGGCAACTCGATGATCATCAACCCTTGGGGAGATGTTCTAGCCCGCGCGGGGGATGACGGCGAAACCCCGATTTTGGCGACGCTCGACACTGCCGAACAGACGGCGATCCGCGATAAGCTACCGAGCCTCGCCAACCGCGTACCTGACGCATACGACTGGTAGCGAACGTTCCGTCACCCGCACCCCCGGAGGCAGCGCAAGCATGGAAAACGAATTGGTCAGGCGATTGATGTTCTCTGGACTGCTCGCGGGCCTCGGCGCGCTCGCCGCGATCGCCTCGCGCAAAGCTGCCGAACAGATCTGGCGCGTCGTCTTCGACGAAGAGCCGCCGATCGACTGAGCAATACCCCGCTGTGCCGGAACCGCGAGACAAGCAACCGCTCGGCAAGTCGGTCAGCGAGATCATCGATCTCGCGACGATGCTGGTGCACGACGAGATCGAACTCGCGCGCACCGAGATCACGATCGCGCTCAAGAACCTGCTGCGCGGGTCGGTGGCGTCGATTCTCGGCGGGGTTTTTGCGTTCTTTGGGCTGATCATCCTGCTGATAGGAGTTTCGTTCTTCCTGACGGACCTGATCGCCGACCAGTACATATGGCTTGGCTTTTTTATCGTCGCGGTGTTCCTGTTCGTGATTGCCACGATCGCGGCGCTGTTTGCGCTGAAGAAGATCCAGAAGGGCTCCAAGCTCGTGCCCGAAACCGCGCTTGACGAGGCGCGCAAGATGCGCGATGCGCTTCAGCCTGAGGGCGAGGCACCGGGCATTCAACAGTTCGACGCCGTCGCCGTCGAGGAATCGACCGGCGACACCGGCCCGATCGTGCCGAGCGTGCGGCCCGCGCCGCGCGGCCCATCGGAGCCGACTGTACCTTCCGAACCACGCGGACCTTCCGAACCGCGCGAGCCTTCTGAACCGCGCGAGCCGATCGAGCCGAGCGGGCCGTCCGATCAAAAGGGTCCGGTGAGTTGATTGACGCTTGAACGCAGTCCAGAACAGATTCGCGCCGCGATCGAGGAGAACCGCATGGCGCTGATCACCTCGGTCGAAAACGCGCGCACCGAAGTTGCCCGCCTGACCGACTGGCGTGGCTTCGTGGCGGAGCACAAACAGCAGCTCACTGTCGCCGCTGGCGTGGCCGGGTTTGTCGTCGGCACGATGATGGTGCGGCGGCTGCGCCGCCGTCACGGCTGACGCCTGCCGTCAAGGCCGATGCCGGCCGTTACGGCTGCCCCCGGCTGCCTAGGCTGACGCCGTCGCCCGCCCTGTCTGAACACGCCGCCGACCCCTCAACGCCTTCGCATCCACCCACTGCGTTAGCTTGCCAGTGTGACCGCGACATCGGTCAGCGTGCGCCTGATCGCGAAGATCTTCTTCGTGGTGGTGGGCCTGGCGGCTCTCTGCTATCTCGTCTACCTTGCGCGCACCGCGCTTGGGCTGGTGCTGATCGCCGCGTTTCTCGCGGTCGCGCTCGGGCCCGCGGTGGACTTCTTCGAGGGACGTGGGCGCATTCCGCGCTGGGTGGCGATCTTGGTGGTTTACGTGATCGTGGCCCTGCTGGTGGTGTTGGTCGGCCTACTTGTCGTGCCGCCGATCGCAACCGGGGTGCGCGAGCTGGCGGTGGACGTCCCCGACCAGCTGAGCCGGTTGCAGCGGACCGGCTGGATCCGCGACCTGAACGACCGTTACGACGTCGTAGACAGCCTCAAACAGTCCGCCAAGGAACTTCCGACGCAGCTCGGCAGCGCCGCCGGGACGCTGCAGTCGATCACTTTCGGCGCGTTTTCGGCGTTCGTGCAGCTGATCACGGTGTTGACGCTTGTCTTTCTGATGCTGCTCGACGGACCTCGCCTGGTGACCTGGGCGCTCGATCAGTTGGGCGGCGAGCGGCAGCTTCGCGCGCGACGCATCGCCGAGGAGATCTATCGCGTGATCTCAGGCTATGTGTTGGGGAATCTGCTCATCAGCGTTGCGGCCGGGTCGGTCACCTATCTGACCTTGAGCTTGCTGGGCGTGCCGTTTGCGGCGCCTCTGGCCGTGCTGATGGCGTTTCTGGACCTGATCCCGATGGTCGGAGCGTCGATCGCGGGCGGACTGATCACGATCGCGGCGGCCGCGCTGGGAGACTTCCCCTGGGATCCGGTGATCTGGCTGATCGTGCTGACGGCATACCAGGGCGTGGAGAACAACCTGCTGCAGCCCGTGATCTACCGGCGCACGATCAGCGTGCACCCGCTGCTGACGATCATCGCGGTGCTGATCGGTGCCAGCCTGCTGGGCGTGCTCGGCGTGTTGTTGGCGATTCCGGTGGCGGCGATGGTGCAGATTGTGGGCAAAGACCTCTGGCGGGGGGCGCGAACGCGTAAACGCCCTGCGAATCCGGCTCCCGCCACGAGCTGAGCAAAACCGACCCGCCCTGCGCGACCGTCAAGCGGCGGTCCGGTCGCGGTCAGTAGATCAGTCCGGCCGGGTGTACGCCGACGCCGATTAGTCCGGGACCAACGTGTGCGCCGATCACCGGGCCGATCTCGGCGGGTGTGATCATCGGAACTTTGCCAAGCAGGCCGGTAATGCCGTCGATCACGATCTGTGCGCGGTCCGGAGCCTGCACATGCTGCACCAAGAAGTCGCCGCCTTCGGGGATGTACTCCATCGCCAGCGCGACGATGCGCGCCAGCACGCGGTTTTCGGTGCGCACCCGCTCAACCGGGACAATGCCCTCGCGGGTGACCGTCAGAATCGGCTTGATCTTGATCGCAGTACCCACGAACGAAGCGACGGCGCCGATACGGCCGCCGCGCCGCAGGTATTCCAGCGTGTCGATCGCGAACCAGAAACTGAGTCCTTCGTCCATCTGGCGATAGGCCTCCAGAACCTCTTCGAGCGTGCCGCCGGCGCGGGCTTTCGAGGCTGCCGCCAGCGCCAGTAGGCCATAACCGCCGCAGGCCGAACCGGTGTCGATCACAATCACGCGATCTTCGTCGATGCCTTCGCGCAAAAGCTGCTCTCGCGCCTGTACCGCAGAGTTGTAAGTGCCCGAGATGCCACTGGAGAAATGCAGCGAGACGATGTCGTCGCCTGCGTCGATGATCGGGTAGTACGTCTCCAGAAACTGTCCCACCGACGGTTGCGACGTCGTCGGCAGGTTTTTCATCTCGCGCAGCTCGTCGTAGAACGACGTGAGGTCGGTGATCTCGGTCTCCAGCCGGCTGGTCTCGCCCCACACCACGGACAGGCTGACCTCTTCGATGTCCCACGAAGTGATCTGCTCGCTCGTCAGGTAGGTGGTGCTGTCACAGACGATGCGAACGGCCATGGGCTGCGAGCCTAATCGGTTGCACGGTCGCCGCCGACCACGGGCCGACGGCGCTTACGCAATTTGGTCAGTCGAGTTTGTTCTCAAGCTGCAGCGCAGGCGCTTGGGGCTTCGCGTCAACTGCCGCGGGGCGGTTCTCATCGGACGGCTGCTCAACACCCATCACCTTTGCCAGTTCGCCGTCGTCGTACATCTCGACCATGATGTCACTACCGCCGACCAGCTTGCCGTTGACGAACAGCTGTGGGATCGTCGGCCAGTCGCTGATCGAGGAAAGTTCCTCGCGGATGCGTGGGTCGGGCAGGATGTCGACCGCGGAGTACGCCTTACCGATCGAGTTCATGATCGCCACCGCGCGGGCCGAAAAGCCGCACGCAGGCGCCTCCGGGTTGCCCTTCATGAAGAGGATCACCTCGTTCTCGTCGATCAGCTTCTGAATATGGGCGCGCAGTTCGTTTTCCATCATGGCCTCCAGTGGCGTGGCCGGCGCGTCTACTCGACGACCGCCGGCACCTGGGTCTTGATCGCGAGCGCGTGGATGCGTCCGCCAAGCTCCCCGGTGAAGATTCGATTGATCAGTTGATGCTGTTCGATGCGGGACAGACCCTCAAACTGCGGCGCGGTGACCTCTGCCCGGAAGTGATTGCCGTCGCCGACGGTGTCCGTGACATCGGCTACGGCCCCGGGAAGGGCTTCTTCGATGCGCTGCTTGATCTCCGCAATCATCGTCATCAGACCAGAGGGTATCGAGAATCCGTTGACTGTCGATAACACAGCCGGAATGTGAAAACCGATGAGAATCGGCGATTTACGCTGCGGGCGCTGTAAAATGGACTGCAGTCAGGATATGTGCGGCCGCCGGGGCCGCCGCCGAAACGAGGATTGAGAGAACGATGTTGACGCTTACGGATCTTGCGGCCGAGAAGGTCAAGGAATATCTGACGGGCCAGAACAAGAGCACCGAGGACGCCGGTTTGCGCGTCGGCGTGAAGGGCGGCGGTTGCTCAGGTTTCACGTACTCGCTCGCGCTTGACGAAAAGCGCGACGACGACCATGTGTTTGAAACTCAGGGCATCAAGATCCTCGTCGACGAAACGTCGCTGCGCTATGTGGATCAGTCCGAGGTCGATTACATCGAAGGTCTCACCGGCGCGGGTTTTCAGGTGAACAACCCGAACGTCGTTGCCGCCTGTGGCTGCGGTTCGTCGTTCCGCGTCAAGGACGAAAACCCGGAAGACGTCAACTGCCCGAGCGGCGCGGCGTTCTAGTCGCGCTGTGCGGCCGCTCGTTTGATCGCGGCTTCCAGTTCTTCGGCGACGAACGGCCCTTGTAGCTGGTCGGAAACGCGGCCGTCGGCGCCGATCACGAAGGTGAACGGCTCGCTGGTGATGCCAAATCGTAAAACCGGCCGGCGGAAACCCTTGTTCGGGTCGTTGTCGCGATAGATCTCCTGGTGGATGAAGATCGCGTCGTCGCCGGTGCGCGACATCACCTGTCCGGCGACGTCCACGACCGGGGCGCAAACGCGAGATTTGCAGAACGACGGCGTCGCAAACAGCAACACGATCGGTTTGTGCAGTTTGAGCGCGGCGTCCAGGCTGATGTCGTGCATGTCGGACGGCGGTACGCGCGTGTCGATCTTGGTGACGTCACCGTCCGCGCTCTTGAGTGTGTCTGTTTTGATCGCGGGCGCGCGTTCACCCGGCGCGGGTGCGGGGTCGTCTTTCGCCAGGTCGATCTCGCCGAGCGCGGCGTGTACCGCGTCGTCTACGCGCGTCAGCGCGAGCAGACTGATCGAGCGGGCTTTGGGCTTGGCCTTGACATCAAATCTGTAAAACCCGCTTCCGATCGTTTCGTAGTCGCTCGCTGAAGTTTTGCTGCGGTGCTGCTTCGGCACGTCGAGGGCCATCGCGCGCACCGGGAACGGCCCGCTGGCGACGCCCGCGGGACGGTCGGCCAAATAGATCACTGTCGGTCCCCAAAGCGGCGTGTTGTCGAGGCTGAAGATGCCGAACGGCAATCGGTTTACGCGTCCGGCGACAAAATCGTTGGCGGCCGGCATGAACACCGTGTCGTCGACGGCGCCGCCTTGAGCTTCGCGCCGTAGCTGGTCGAGCGTTTTCACGCCGTCGGACTTTGGATAGGAGTCAAGGTCGACCGGCTCAGCGGCCTCGATCTGCATCAGCCATGCGGGAGTGGGTTTCTTTGCCTGCTCGCCGCAGCCGACCGTCGCCACCGTCAGTAGAGCGATCGCCATTGTGGCGGCTATGCGTCGAATCGCCATGCGGATTCTGACTATATATCGGGGCCCCCGTGGCTTGGACACGGATAACATCACCGGCTCCGCCGACGTCGATCCGGTCGGTGCCCGTGCAGCTAACGAGGGGGTTTTCGATGAACGTCTACATGGCCGTCTCAATCCGTTCAAGGCTCGGCCGCCGCAGGTTTGGCGCGGTGCGAAAGGCTGAGCGATGAGCGCAGACATCAAGCGCGCCGTTGTGGTCGGCGCGGGCCCGTCGGGTTTCTACACAACCGGCCAGTTGCTCGCCGAAGGCTTCGCCGTCGATCTGATCGACGTGCTGCCGGTGCCATTCGGACTGGTGCGCTTTGGCGTGGCGCCGGATCACCCGAAGATCAAAAACGTGACTCGCGTCTACGAAAAGACCGCGAGTCATGAGAACTTCCGCTTCTTCGGCGGCGTCAAGCTCGGTCGCGACATCACACGGGCGGAGCTTCTGCAGCGGTACGACGTCGTTGTCTATTCCACCGGCACAAGCGCCGACAACAGGCTGGGAGTGGACGGCGAGGACCTTCCCGGCTCATACGCCGCCACCGAGTTTGTGGCTTGGTACAACGGGCACCCGGACTATGCGGATCGGCAGTTCGACCTGTCGGCGGAGCGTGCGGTCGTGATCGGCAACGGCAACGTCGCGATTGACGTTGCGCGCATGCTGGTGCTGGGCCCCGATGAGCTTGCGCCCACCGACACGGCCGATCACGCGATCGCGGCGCTGGCGAAGTCCAACGTCAAAGAGGTCGTGCTGTTGGGCCGGCGCGGTCCGGCGCAGGCGGCGTTCACCAACCCGGAACTGCTCGAATTGGGCGAGCTTAAACGCGCCGACGTTGTCGTCGATCCTGCGGATCTGGAGCTTGACGAGGCCAGCGCGGACTGGCTGGAGAGCGACGCCGCTGATGCGACGGCGCGCAAGAACGTGGAGATCCTGCGCGAGTACGCCCGGCGCGAGCCGACTGGCAAGAGCCACCGTGTGGTGCTGAAGTTCTTGCGTTCGCCGCTTGAGATTCTCGGGGACGAAAAGGTTGAAGGCCTGCGTATCGGCGTAAACAAGATCGAGGCCGGCGCCGACGGCGCGCTGCGAGCGGTCGACACGGGGGAGAGCGAGACGCTCGATTGCGGCATTGTGCTGCGTTCGATCGGATACCGCGGCAACCCGCTGGACGACGTGCCGTTCGAGCCCAAGCGAGGGTTGATCCGCAACCAGGAAGGCAGGGTCTGCGACGAGTCCGGTAACGCGTTACCGGGTGAGTACTGCGCGGGATGGGTCAAGCGCGGGCCGTCGGGTGTGATCGGCACCAACAAGAAGTGCGCCACCGGCACCGTCGCCAAGATCATCGAGGACCGCGACGCGGGTCTGCTGGGCAACCCAACGGCTGACGGCGACCCGAGCGATTGGCTGCGCGAACGCGTTCCCGCGTTCACAAGCTGGCGGGGATGGGGCTTGATCGACGAGCACGAGCAGAGCGAAGGCGAGGCTCAAGGCCGCCCGCGCGTGAAGCTCGTCAACGTGGACGAGATGACGCGGATCGCGTCGGGCGCAGCCGAACGCGCCTAAGCGACCACGGCCGGCCCGGCAGCGGGTCCAATCAGCTAGTTCAGCGACTGGGCGTCAGGCACCGGCGCGGTGCCGTCGAGCGCGTTCAGCGCCTTTTCGATCGACATCGCGATGCAGGCGAACATCGGTGTGTCGCGCTTGGTGTAGAGGCTGGACTCGGTCTCGCGCAGGCGCTGCACCAGCTCCAGAAATTCGCCGGGTTTGTCGGCTTCGAACGCGACCACGAACTCCTGGTCGTCCAGTCCAAAGGAGTATGTGGTGTTGAGGTCGATTTCTGGATACTCGCGACCGACCTCAATGTGTTCTTTCATCACGCGCATGCGTTCCTCCATCGGCAGCATGTACCACTCGCGCGTCTTCACGAACGGATAGACGAACAGGTACTTGCCGTCGCCGGGCCGAACTTGCGTGCGGTCTTCGTTGCTGTACGGAGAATTCTTTGTCAGCGCCAAAAACGAATGGCTGACTTCGGCGTATCGCATGATGCCGCTTTGGTTGAGCACGACGTGAAGTTCGTGGATGTCGTCCAGGTTCGGCGAGGCGGTCCACAGCATCAGGTCGTCGGTGCCCTTGGTGCCGATGGTCGAGTAAGCACGCAAAAAGCGGTTCTGCGCGAAGTTGTGGCAGGCCGCCGCGAATTCGCTCTTGTCGCGGCTGCGTTCCTCGGGCAGGCGTCGCCGCCACTGCGGGTCAACGCGGAAGAACGTGAACTTGACGAACGATTGGTCGGCCATCGGCGGTTAAGCCTAACGGCGAACGCGCCCGGCGGCGGCGGTTGCGGTCCCGGCCGCCGGTATAGTCGCCGGAATGTCCCGGCCAGAGGCTCGACTGCGCGGTTCGAGGCCGGCCGCCGGCCGGGATCTGTGCTGTCGCACGGCGGCTTGTTTATTGCTTGCGGTCGCAGCGATGGCATTTCTGGCGGGCCGAACGCAGGCAAAAGTGCCCGGCTCCGCCGTATCCGCGAGCGGCCCCGATGCCGTATCGGCATTTGTCGGCTCCGATCACGCCACCTGTCCCGCTTCTTCCGGCGCGCGCGAAGCGGCCACGCACGGGCTGCCGTTCACACCGGCCTCACCGGTCGACCAGCGCCGTGCGGTGACTCTGTTGTTTCTGCCCGGTCCGATCCACACGCCTACGCCGGTGCTCACCGAGGATCTACTGGGACTGCCGGGGTTCTCGGTCGGACTTTTCAGCCCGACGATCGGCAAGTACAGCCCGGTCCAGATGATGCTCGACATCTCACAGGGTTCGCGTGCGGCCAGCAGTCTGTATCGCCCGGTCGCGCCACCGGCCCCCGGTCTGATCGTTGACGGCCACGCCGAGGTCGCGCGCGTGAAGGGCTGGAGCCGGCTGATCGACCGAGCAGAGGCGGCGCCGGCGAACCTGCAACCGGGTCTGCTCGGCTGTTCGCTGGAAGGCACCGACGTGTTCACCGCCTGGGTCGGCGCGCGAGGCGCGCCGGTGACCACCGCGATCGCGGCGATGGCCGGCGGCGACTCGGTGCGCCGGGCGAAGGTCGTATCGCCGGATCGGCTGGCTGCCTCGATCGAGCGTGTGCAAGAGAATTTCGGCGTTGTGGTGGCGGAGCTGCCTCCGGGGGGCTTCGGGCTGGGCGCGATCCGCAGGATCGCGGCGCACCAGCCGCAACGCATGCTGATCGTGGTGCAGGCACCGCCGAACCCTGCGCGAACGCGTTTGCTCAGCATCGGCGTGCGCGGTCTTGGTGGAGACGGCGGGATCAAATCGGCATCGACTCGCCGTGACGGTCTGGTCGCCTCCACCGATATCGCCGCGACGATCCTGCAACGCGTCGGCACGCGTCGTCCAAGATCCATGCAGGGGCGCCCGATCGAGCCCGCGCACCGGCTTGACGCAAAGCAGCTACGGGCGATGTCGGCGCGGTTCGAACTGATCGCCGCGCGTCGCGCACCCTTCGGCAAGGACGTACTTGTGCTTTTCCTACTGGTGCTACTGGCCGTCACTCTGCTGGGCCGGCTGACCGGTCGAAGACGCGAGATGACCGCGCGCGTGCAGCGTCTTGTGGGGCTTTCGCTGCTTTGGCTGCCGGCGATGCTGCTGGTCGCGGCGGCGTTGCGGCCGTCGCGCCAGACGGAGGTTGATATTGCCGTCTTCGGATCGCTCGGCCTGGCCCTTGCTACCGACCGTTTCGTGCGCTGGCCGCGTGCGCCGTGGTTGCCGGTCTGCTCGGTGATGACGTTACAGGCGATCGACTTCGCGCTGTTGGGTTCGCGGTTCACCGGCCAGTCATTGCTCGGCTCCAATCCGCTTTACGGCGCGCGCTTCTTCGGCGCTGGCAATGAAATCGAAACGGTGCTGACGCTCAGCGCGTTACTCGCCTGCGGCGCGTTCATGTGCGATCGCGCCGGTGTGCGCCCGGCGCGGGCGTTCGCCGCGGTCGGCGCGGCGATGGCGATCTTTCTAGGCTCCGGCAGACTCGGCGCCGACGTCGGTGGCGTGGTTATGGTCGCGGCCGGCTTTGGCACCGCCGCGCTCTACGTGGCGCGCGTCAAACTGACCGTCGGCCGGCTGGCGCTGCTGGCGGCGCTGCCGGTGGCCGCGTTGGCGCTGATCGCTTTGCTGGACGCCGTGACCGGCGGTGAATCGCATCTCACCAGAACGTTCCAGGACGCAAACGGACCGGGCGACATCCTCACCGTGGTTTTTCGCCGTTTCCGCTCCAGCGTGCAGGGCGCTCAGGCCGGCGGTGTGTGGGCGATCGTGCTGGTGGCCTTCGGCATGCTGATTTGGGGCTGGGTGAAGCGAGAACGATTGCTCGCGCCGCTGGTTGGGCCCGGCGAGGACGCGGCCGCTCGCCGTCCCTACCGTGCCGCGCTGTCCGGAGGGGTCGCGGCGACCGTGATCGGTGCGCTGGCCAACGACTCCGGACCCGCGATCATGATCATCGGAACGATCTATCTAGGAACCGGCGTGCTCTATTTGCGAGGAAGGCCGGATTCCGATAAGTTGGTAGAAGGATCCGGCTGAAATAAGAGGAGTCAGATTGAACGCCCTCACGATTAGGGCCGCTCACACATCCCGTAGGGAGCATTTCGCCGGCGGCACGTTCTATCTCGCCGCCGGCGGGATCTTCGGCGTGCAGTCGCTGACGATCAGCGCGATGATCGACGCTTTAGCGATCGTCGTTGGTCAGCGGGTTCTGGGGAGCGACGTATGCATGGACGGCTTCAACGATCTCACTATCGGTCTGGTCATGGGATTTGGATTGATTTCATCTTTTGTAGTCGGTCGTTGGCTCTACGGCTTGCGGCGTTGGATCGGGGACCGGCCGGAGCCCGGGGCCGAGCGTTGGAGCGAGATGATCCGCCGCCGGTTTGTTTGGGGATCGATGACGGTTTATTGCGTTGGTACGCCGGTCAAGTTGCTTGTGTTGCTGATCTTCGCTTCCTGCGGCGGCGGCGAGCGCCTGGGCGCCTGACCGGCCGGACCAATCGCTCGAGGCGCTGATGCTTCTTCACGAACGCCTGAAGCCGCGATATTGGGAATTGACGTTTCACGACTAACGGTTTTACGCTTAGTGACCGATTAATTACACGTCGTCCAAGGCACGGCGTGAAATCGCCTTTACTTATTTATGCGTATCGACGCGAATAGATACCTGAACCCCACGCGATCCACGGCTTCCGACCAGCGCGGCTTCACGCTGATCGAGTTGATGGTCGTGATCGTCGTGATCGGCATTCTGGCCGCGATTGCGCTTCCGTCGTTCTTGAGCCAGCGCGCTAAAGCGCAAGACGCCTGCGTGAAGCAGGTGCTTCGCGCGGCCCAGTCCGCGTCGATGATTTACATGATCGGAAATAACAACTCGTTCACCGGTATGAACTTGACGCAATTGAACCGGATTGAAAACACGATTCAAACGCGTGCGGCGCCGGTTGCCGCCGACCGCAAGGGCTGTTGGGGCTCAACCTCGTTTGCAGTTCTGCGCAATGCCGCCGCGAACGCCGGCTGCGGTACCGCGGTCAACGCCACGAATTTCTGTTTCCGCATCATTTCGGCTTCGACCGTGCGTTACAACCTGGTTCGCGCCGCAAACGGAGTGGTCACACGAAACTGTTACGTGCCCGCGGGCGCGAAACGTGGCGGTTGTCCTACTTCCAACAAGTGGTGATTTCGGCCGGCCGTCGGCGTATTGCGGCCGCACGATTTACCCGCAACGACCGTTACGCGGTAGATTCTCACCTACCGCGTGGCGATTCCGCGCGAATCGGCGGCGTTTTAGCCGTTTTTTGGACAAATGGATAAAAACCCGGAGCGCTGCTTCGGATTTACTTTGATCAACACAGTCCGGCCGAATGGTCGGCGCCCGCGGCCGAGTACGCATGCGATCAGGCCGCAGCGGAAACAGAAAGCCAGCAAGAGGAGAGGTTTTTCAGATGTCACGGGTACGCCAGCACAACGTCTTGGGCGCTCAGTGGAAGCCGGCCACCAACGGTGGCGCTCCGGCGATGGAGTTGGACGCCACCACGGCCTTCAACGCGAACGTCTTCACCGACGAAGTCGCCAAGCAGTTGATGGATTCGGCCGCTTACGACCAGTTCAAGGCCGCGCTCGCCAGCGGCGAGCCGATCAACCTGGACACCGCCAACGCGGTCGCCGCGGCGATGATGGACTGGGCGATCGGCAAGGGCGCCACGCACTACACGCACTGGTTTCAGCCGCTCACCGGCAAGACCGCGGAGAAGCACGACTCGTTCTACGAGCCGTCCGGCGGCAAGGCAATCGCCAAATTCAAGGGCAAGGATCTGATTCAGGCCGAACCGGACGCCTCTTCATTCCCCTCCGGCGGCATTCGCGCCACCTTCGAAGCTCGTGGATACACCGCCTGGGACCCAACCTCACCGGCCTTCATTCTCGAGAACCCGAACGGCGCCACGCTTTGCATTCCGACGGCGTTCGTGTCATGGACCGGCGAGGCGCTGGACACCAAGATCCCATTGCTGCGCTCGATGGCCGCGCTGAGCGACGCCGCCGTGCGCGCTTTGCGACTGTTCGGCGACAGCGAGTCGCAGCATGTGTTCACGACGGCCGGTGCCGAGCAGGAGTACTTCCTGATCCCGGAGCATTACTACTACGAGCGTCCCGACCTTGTCACCACCGGTCGCACGCTGTTCGGCGCCAAGCCGCCGAAGGGCCACGAGCTCGATGACCACTACTTCGGCTCGATCCCGCAGCGCGTGCTGGCCTGCATGATGGAGTTCGAGTACGAGCTGGCGAAGGTCGGCGTACCGATCAAGACCCGGCACAACGAGGTCGCGCCGGCGCAGTACGAGGTCGCTCCGATCTTCGAGAACAGCAACCTCTCGGCCGACCACCAGCAGCTGATCATGCAAGTGATGCAGAACGTAGCCCGCAACTACGGCCTGGTCTGCCTGCTGCACGAGAAGCCGTTCGCGGGCGTCAACGGCTCAGGCAAGCACAACAACTGGTCGATGGGCACAGACACCGGTCACAACCTGCTTGAGCCCGGTGACAC
This sequence comes from Actinomycetota bacterium, assembly GCA_016213645.1. Classification (GTDB taxonomy): domain Bacteria; phylum Actinomycetota; class Thermoleophilia; order Solirubrobacterales; family JACPNS01; genus JACPNS01. Next base: position 76,879 of record JACQZY010000003.1, on the reverse strand, counting down.
GCCGCACGACAACCTTCAGTTCCTGTTCTTCTGCACCGCGGTACTCGCGGCGGTAAACAAGCATCAGGGTCTGCTGCGCGCGACGATCGCCAGCGCCGGCAACGACCACCGTCTCGGCGCCAACGAAGCCCCGCCCGCGATTCTCTCGATCTATCTGGGCGAGCAGTTGCAGGACGTCTTCGACCAGATCGAAAAGGGCGCGCCCACCAGCAGCAAGGAAGGCGGCATGCTCAACCTCGGTTCGTCCGTGCTGCCGCCGTTGCCGTTGCACGCCGGCGACCGCAACCGCACCAGCCCGTTCGCCTTCACCGGCAACAAGTTCGAGTTCCGTGCGCTCGGTTCCAACCAGTCGATCAGCGACCCGAACATGGCGCTGAACACGATCGTCGCCGAGGCGATCGACGCGCTGGCCGGCAAGTTGGAGGCCGAGATCAACGGAGGAAAGTCGTTGGAGGACGCGCTTGGTCCGATCCTGACAGAGGCCTACAACGCCAACAAGCTGATCGTTTTCAACGGCGACAACTACTCGGAGGAGTGGCACGCCGAGGCCGAACGGCGTGGGCTTAAAAACCTTCGCACTTCGCCCGAGGCGCTCAACGAGTGGCTTGCCCCGGCAACGGTCGAAACACTGAGCAAGTACAGCGTGCTCACCGACCGCGAACTGCACTCGCGCTTCGACGTCTACGTCGAGCAATACGTAATCAAGGTCAACATCGAGGCCGAGACTGCGTACGACATTGCGATCACGCAGCTGCTTCCGGCGGCCGTACGCCACCTCGGCGAAGTGAAAAACGCGGCGCCGGCGCTCGCGGGCGAGATCGAGTCGCTGGTGACGCAGTTCAGCGAGGCGATCGGCGCGCTTGAAAAGGCCAACCTCGACGAGAACCATCCGACGGAGATCGTCGCCGAAGCCGAGTACATGCGCGACAGCGTGCTGCCGGCGATTGAAAACGTGCGTGCGCTTGCCGACAAACTCGAGCGCGTCGTCGCCGATGACCTCTGGCCGCTGCCGAAGTACAGCGAGATCCTCTTCATCAAGTAAGAGGCTCACGTTTTCCGGAGCGTGTCCCGCGAGAGGCTCCGAAGTATCGAAAGGGCAATGTCCTCGGGACAATGTCAAAAGGGTCCGGTCTTTTAGGCCGGGCCCTTTTTCCGCTCGTAGTGGCGGGCGATCCGCTCGAACATGCGTCCAGGTTTCGTCCAGATCGCGTGCAGCGATTAATCCGCAAGTGAGCCGGAGTCGATATGCATGGCATGCTTCGCCGCTCAGTCCATTACGCGAACTACTCGCTGATCCGCATTCGCGGGTGGGCGTTGCTGTGCGTGATGGCGATCGTCGGCGTAGCCGTCGGCGCGGCGGCCGCATCTGCCGACCTGGCGTTGATCGGAACGCTCGGATTGGGCGGTTTCGAATCCACCGCGGGTTCGCATACCGCAATGCAGACGCTCGCGGCCGTCGGCATCACTTTGGCGGTTGCCGTGGTCGTGATGGGCGGAGTTATCTGGGTGTCCGACCGCGTGGCGCCGATGATGGCGCGTACTCGCGAAGACGACCGGCTGAATTCGCGCTGGGGCCTTCGCTGGGTCGCGATCTCGTTCGCGATGGTGCCGCTGGCATTCGTGTTCGTGGTTCTGGCGCTGATGGCGCTGGGCCTGGACATCAACGGCTGACGCAGACCTTGGGCGTAGAAGCGCTGCGCTTGTGGCGCGGCTACAGGTAGTCGTTCGCGATCGACAACGCCTGCGCGCGATATCCGCCGCCGAAGAGGTACACGTGCAGCAGGATCATCCCAAGCTGCCACAGGCGTTCGCGTTCTTCGTGGCCGGAGCTGAGGGGGTGGATCTCGCGATAAGCCGCGAAACAGCGCTCGCTTGGTCCGCCAAAGACCTTCAGCAGCGCCAGATCCAACTCGCGGTGGCCGCCGTGAGCGACCGGGTCGATCAGAAATATGCGGCCGTCGGCGGCGGGTAGCACATTTCCAGACCAGAGGTCACCGTGTAGGCGAGCGGGTGGTTCGGGTGGTCCGCCGAGCGCCGGCAACCTGGCGCACAACCTCTCGAAGGTCGCGCAGTCGTCGGTCGTTAGTTCGCCTTTGTCCCGGCAGGCCGCCGCCAGTGGTCTGATTCGACGTTCGGCGTAGAACTCGGCCCAGGTGGCGCACGGCTGGTTCGGCAGCGCGAGTTCGTTGAAACGCATCTGCGCGTGGGCGTGGCGTGTGTGATCGATCACGCCGTTTGTGTCCAGTACCGGCGTCGCGCCGAAGGCCGGAGCGCCGGTGCGGTGGATCGCGGCAAGACCACGGCCGAGCAGTTCTTCGCCAACATGATCCAGTCGGCCGGCGTTGATCCACTCAAGTGCCAGTAGGCGCACCGTCGGCGGTTCGCTGACGTCGAGTGAATCGCCATCGGGGGCATCGTCGATCACGCCGACTACTCGCGGTGTGGCGATCCCGCTCTCCGGTTCGTTGAGCCACCGTAGTCCCGCGGCTTCGTCGGTGAACATGCCTGGAAGCGCCCGCTTGCTCGTCTTCACGAAAACATCTGGTCCGCCGGAGATCTCGGCTCGGTAGGCGTTGTTGATGTCGCCGCCGGTCGTAAGCGAAAGCCGCGTCACGTCCAGCCCGAGTCGCTCGCGCAGGGCAGTCTCGACGCGGGCAGCCTCGGTGTGGGGCGCCTTTGTGTGGATCGGGTCGTTCACGGGGCTTTGCCGGCAAGCAGATCCTCAAGCAGGCCGCGGCAGGCCGCCTCGACCAGGTCGATCACGTGATTGAAACCGTCGGGGCCTCCGTAATACGGGTCCGGCACGTCGTAATCATCTGGCGTGCTCATTGGATCGAACTCGCGCAACATCTTCACTTTTGATTCGGTTTCGTCCGTGGGCGCGATTGCCTGGAGGTCGCGGAAGTTGTACCGGTCCATCGCGAGGATCAGGTCGTAGTGCTCGAAGTCGGCTCCGTCGACGCCGCGCGCCTGCCCCTCAAGCACGATCCCTCTCGCGGCCGCCGCGGCGGTGCTGCGCCGGTCCGGCGCGTCGCCAAGGTGCCAAGAGCCGGTGCCCGCGCTGTCGAGTTCGAACTGATCCGACAGGTCCGCCTCGGCGACGATATGGCACATCACGCCCTCGGCGGTGGGCGACCGGCAGATGTTGCCGAGACAGACGAACAGAAGTTTGATGGGCGGGCTGGTCATTGGGATTCGAGATCGGAACCGTGATTCCGGGCGGGCTGCTGGTGGGTAGATTCTCGCAGTGCCGGTGGAGGGCTTAAGTGGGTGTTTTGGACGGTGGGGATTTTTATGCCGTCGGGGCATAAAAATCCCCACCGTCCAAACAGGACGTCCGATCCCCCGCCATCTGCGATCGAGAGAGACGGCGCTCACCTCGGCGTTCAGCGACATCCGCCGAACTCGACGCGAATCACGCGAACGCCGCCCGGCTACCGTTTGCGCCGCAGATTTCAAACCAGCTCGGGCACACGGCCCGCGCGCAATCGACACCTCCAGGAGCACCCAAAAGCATGCGAGCCCCCAGAGACTTCTACAAGCCGCTCTGCGCCGGAGCGCCGGATCCCGTCACCGAGATTCCGTTTCCGCCTTCGCGGATGATCCACTTCTTCGATCCGTCGAACGAAAAGATGCGCGCCAAGGTGCCCGACCTCGCCGCGAAGAGCGACATCGTGCTCGGCAACCTGGAAGACGCGATACCGGTCGACAAAAAGGAAGCGGCGCGTGACGGGCTGGTCGAGGTTGGCAAGAGCACGGACTTTGGCGCGACCGGTTTCTGGACTCGTGTCAACTCGCTCGATAGCCCGTGGGTGCTCGACGACTTGATCGCCCTCGTCACCGAGATCGGCGACAAGCTCGACGTCGTGATGATTCCGAAGGTCGAAGGCCCTTGGGACATTCACTACGTGGACCGCCTGCTGGCGCAACTCGAAAGCAAGGCAGGAGTCAAGAAGCCGCTGCTGATTCACGCGATCCTGGAGACCGCGCAGGGGGTTGCCCACGTCGACGAGATCGCCGCGGCCAGTCCGCGTATGCAGGGCATGAGCTTCGGTCCGGCCGATTTGGCCGCGAGCCGCCGCATGAAGACGACCCGCGTGGGTGGTGGTCACCCGGGCTATCAGACGATCAACGACCCGGTTGATCCGGAGGATCTTGAGAAGGGCCGCGTGTACGTGCAGCAGGATCCGTGGCACTACTCGATCGCCCGCATGGTTGACGCCTGCACCTCAAACGGGTTGCTGCCGTTTTACGGGCCGTTCGGCGACATCAAGGATCTCGTTGCCTGCGAGGTGCAGTTCCGCGCAGCGTTCTTGCTGGGTTGTGTGGGCGCGTGGTCGCTGCATCCGGCGCAGATCGACGTCGCGCGCAAGGTCTTCAGCCCGCCGGTCGACGAGGTGCTCTTCGCGAAGAAGGTGATCGAGGCGATCCCCGACGGCAAGGGCGTGCACATGATCGACGGCAAGATGCAGGACGACGCCACCTGGAAGCAGTGCAAGGTGATGGTTGATCTTGCGCAGATGCTCGCGGAAAAGGACACGGAGCTGAAGGCGGCCTACGAGTTTTAGGTTTTCACGGACGCACGCGGGATGGATCGAAAACCGATCCGGTCCCGCGTGCGTCCGGCGATCATTTCGACTTCTTCTCGACTACGTGGACGGACAGGAAGCTCTTCGGGTAGTCCTTCTTCAGCTGGGCGATCAGTTCCGTCAGCTGCGATGAGTTCGTCGCCGCGGAAGCCATGCGGTCCACGAGCGGGCTGATCTTGCTGCTCAGCGAGCCTCGGCGGTCTACGCGGTCGCTGGCCTTCTTCAGACGTGCGAGAGCTTTGTCACTGGCCTTACCCGAGCTGACCAGGTCATCGGTGTCGCTGTCGGTCAAGAACTCCTCCCACTGTTCAAGGAAGTCGAGATATTTCTCCAGGGAACCAAAGGCGAGGTTCACCACGCCGAGGTCAGACGTGGTGTATCGCTCAACCGCGGAGGTCGTGTCCGCATAGGCCTTGGCGAATTCGTCGTTGGCAAAGTTCTTTTCCAGGCCCCCGCTGAAATTCGGCTCCGGAGTGTTTTTGAGCTTTCGGTTCGCCGCCTTGATCTGCGACACGAAACGTTCAAGCGTCCTGATGCGCGACTGGATTTCGCTTTGCGCGCGGCGCACGTCACCGGGGGTGGCCTGCTTAAGATCGCCCGCCTTCAACGCCGCGTTGATGTCCTTGAGATCGCGGCTTGAAACTTTCTTCAGAACATCCTTGTTGTAGAGGACGTAAACCTTCTCAAGCGATTCGCCATGCACCCCCGCCTCTTTGACGAGCGTGGCGTTGACCGAGTTGCCGCAACCGGAAATCGCCAGCATGAGCGCGAGCGCCGTGGCGATGCCCGCGAGCGCGCCGAGCGCGCTGCGGCGGATTGTCTGGTCAATGTTGCGTTCCATGGCTGTTTCGGCTCCTGACTGTCGAGTTATAGGAGTGATTTATCGCATCCGGCGGCCGGATCGTCGTGCGGTTGTTTGGTTGGACCACCTATTTCAATACCGACCAGACAGCTAGGAATAATCCGCACGCTTGTAGGATCGGTCCCATGAGCGGACGGGATTACACATTCGCGATCTACGACGGCGTCGTCATTTTTGACGGCGGCATGGGCGCGACGCTTGAAAACTTCGACCTTTCGCTGGAGGACGACTACAAGCTGCCCGGCCGCGCCCACGAGGCGCTGGTGCTCAACCGGCCGGACGTGATCGAGGGTGTGCATCGCTCGATGGCGGAGGCGGGCGCGATGGTCGTGGAGACCGACACCTTTCAAGCGTCTCGTCTGAAGCTCAGCGAATGGAAGCTTGACGACGGCGGCACGCTGGCCGACCACACGCGCGAGATCAACGTCACGGCAGCGCAGATCGCGCGCCGTGCCGTCGGCGAAGAGGTCTTCGTCGCCGGTTCGATCGGCCCCACCGGCATGTTGCCGGCCTCGATGGAACCCGGGCTTTGCGAGGTCGGCTTCGGTGAGCTGCGCGAGGTCTTCGCGGAGCAGGCCGCCGGTCTGCTGGAAGGCGGCGTCGATCTGATGATCGTGGAAACCGCGCAGGACATCCTGGAAGTCAAGGCAGCGGTCTTCGGAATCCGCGACGCGTTCACGGCGGCGGGCCGCGCGGTGCCGGTGCAGTGCAGCGTCTCGCTGTTGCCGAACGGCGGCAAGATGCTGCTTGGCACCGACATCAACAGCGTGCTGACCACACTTGAGGCGCTCAACGTGGACGTGATCGGACTCAACTGCTCGACCGGCCCGGAAGACATGCGCGACGCGATCCGCTTCCTCGGCGAGCACTGTCAGGTGCCGGTTCACTGCATTCCCAACGCCGGTCTGCCGCAGCAGGGCGCGGACGGCGAAACGATCTTTCCCGAGCAACCGGAGCAGCTCGCGGAGGTGCTTGGCGAGTTCATCGAGCGCTACGGCGTGTCGATCGTGGGTGGCTGCTGCGGCACCACCACCGAGCACATCCGCGCGATCGCGAACCGCTGCGCCGGTCTGCGGATCAAGCACCGACCCGCGCCGCGCGAGCCGCACCTGAGTTCGATGATCGCCGCGACGCCGCTGGTGCAGCAGCCCGCGCCGACGCTGGTCGGCGAGCGCGTCAACGCCCAGGGTTCGCGCGCCGCCAAGGAAATGCTGCTCGCGGATGACTACGACGGCCTTGTGCGCGTGGCCGAAGACCAGGTGGAAGGCGGCGCCCATGTGCTGGACCTCTGCGTGGCGCTGACCGAGCGGCCCGACGACGAAGCCGACCAGATGCGCGAGGTCGTGCGCCGCGTCTCGTTGACGCAGCCCGCGCCGTTGCAGATCGACTCCACCGAGCCGGAGGTGATCAGGCTGGCGCTGGAGCAGACCCCGGGCCGCGCGATCATCAACTCCGTCAACCTCGAAGCCGGGCCGGAAAAGCTCGAAACCGTGATGCCGCTGGCGATGATGCACGGCGCCGCGCTGATCGCGTTGACGATCGACGAAGAAGGCATGGCCAAGACGGCCGAGCGCAAGCTGGAGGTCGCCAAGCGCATTCACGACATCGCCTGCGGTCTGCATGGATTGGACGACCAGCTGCTGATTTTCGACCTGCTCACGTTCACGCTGACGACCGGCGAGGAAGAATGGCGTTCCAGCGCCGTCGAGACGATCGAGGCCATTCGCGTGGTCAAGGCCGCGCTGCCGGGTGTCAAGACCTCGCTTGGCGTATCGAACGTGTCCTTCGGCGTGTCGCCGGGCGCGCGCGCTGTGCTCAACAGCGTTTTTCTGCACCACTGCGTCGAAGCCGGGTTGGACCTGGCGATGGTCAATCCCAACCACATCACGCCGTACGGCGAAATCCCGGCTGACGAGCGCGAGCTTGCCGATGACCTTGTGTTCAATCGCTCCGAGGACGCATTGCAGAAGTTCATCGAGCACTTCGAGGGCAAGGGCGAAGAGGATCTCGCCACCGCGGCCGATCCCACCGAGGGCATGGGGCCTGAAGAGGCGCTGCACTTCCACGTCCTGCGCCGCCGCAAGGAAGGGGTGGAGGAGTGGGTGGACCGTGCGGTCGAAAAGATCGGCGCCGTTCCCACGCTCAACGATGTGCTGCTTCCGGCGATGAAGGAGGTGGGCGACAAATTCGGCGCCGGCGAGCTGATTCTGCCCTTCGTGTTGCAGAGTGCGGAAGTCATGAAAAAGGCCGTCGCACGGCTGGAGAACTACCTGGACCGGATCGAGGGATACACGAAAGGCGTGGTCGTGCTGGCCACGGTCTTCGGCGACGTGCACGACATCGGCAAATCGCTGGTCAAGACGATCCTCACGAACAACGGCTACACCGTCGTGGACTTGGGCAAGCAGGTTCCGGTCGGCGAGATCGTCGACGCCGCGGTCGAACACGTCGCGACCGCGATCGGACTCTCGGCGCTGCTTGTGTCCACCTCGAAGCAGATGCCGCTGGCGGTGCAGGAGCTGCACGGCAAGGGTTTGAAGTTTCCGGTCCTGCTGGGCGGCGCGGCGATCAACCGCAAGTTCGGCTATCGCGCGATGTACGTCAACGGCAAAGAGGACGACACCGTCTACGAGCCCGGAGTCTTTTACTGTAAGGACGCCTTTGAGGGCCTGGCCGTGATGGACAAGCTGGTCGAGGCCGACCAGCGGGGCGCGCTGGTGGAACATGTACTGACCGAAGCCGCCGCGCTGCGCGAGGTCGTCGAGGTGGTGGACGACGCGCCGCTCGTGACCGACGACTCCGTGCGTTCGGCGGTGGTTTTTGACGGCGATGTGCCGCAGCCGCCGTTTTGGGGCGCACGCGAGATCGAGGTGCCGATGGACGAGGTGTACCACCACATCGACACGCATGTTCTATACAAACTTCACTGGGCCGCGCGCGGTATGGAAAAGGCGGAATTCGATCGCCTGCTGCGCGACGATTTTCAGCCGCGGCTGGAGCGGATGTGGCGCGAAGGCACGGCCGACGACGGATATCTGCGGCCTCGCGCGGTGCTCGGGTTTTTCCCGTGTTATTCGGAGGGCAACCAGATCGTTGTGCTCGACCCCGACGATCGCCGGACAGAGCTTGAACGGCTTTACTGCCCGCGCCAGCCGCGACACGACCGCATCTCGCTGGCGGACTTCTACCGCCCGCGTTCCGCGGTTACCGTGGACGGCAGCGACGACGGCGAGATCGACCCGGGCAAACTGGACGTCGTGGCGCTGCAGGCCGTGACTGCCGGCGACGAAGTGACGCAACTGATGGAGCAGCTGGAGGTGGAGGGCGAGTTTGCCGAGCAGCTCTATGTGCACGGCATCGGCGTGCAGACCGCCGAGGCGATGGCCGAATGGCTGCACGCGCGGGTGCGTTCGGATCTTGGCGTGGGCGCGGCTCAGGGCCGCCGCTACTCATGGGGGTACCCCGCCGTACCCGAGCAAAGCGAGCACGAGAAGGTTTTCCGACTGCTCGACGCGCCGTCGATCGGGCTTGCGCTGAGCGGCGGCTTCGCGGTCGCGCCCGAGCAGTCCACGTTGGCGGTGGTTGCCTACCACCCACAGGCCGTCTACTACGGCATGCGCAGTGGCTTCCTGCCCAAGCCCGGCGTGTCGATGCCCGACCAGTTGATCGCCGGCACCGAACGCGACCCGGCAGTGCGCGGCGCCGGCCTCGCGGACGAGCCGCGTACGGCAGCCATCGAGGCCGAGATCGGCGGATAGGCGGCGCGCCGTCACGGCGGCCAGTCTCCGCCGCGGCGCCCCGTAGAGCAGTCTCTCGTGTAAATCAGCCGGTTTTCGCCTGCTGAAAACCGTCTGTCCAAAACGTACAAACGATCTTTCGCCATACGTACAAGAGACCGGCACCCCTACATACGTACTTTGGACTTGCGGCGAATCAGCAACGCGCATACGCCGCACGCCGAAGCCCTCGGCGGCCAAGTTCAACTACGAAAGGGGCATCTGCACATCATGAGATCAAAGTCCTTACTGGGCGGCCTCGGCTTGGCCGCACTGTTGGCGCTGATGCTGCCGGCGACGAGTTTTGCCGGCACCGAGCATCTTGTGCCTTCAGTTTCAGAAAGCGACCAGCTGAGCGTGGGCATCAACAGCCTGTGGGTGGTGGTCGCGGCCGTGCTGGTCATCTTTATGCAGGCTGGTTTCGCGTTTCTGGAAATCGGCTTTTCGCGTGGCAAGAACGCCGGCACGATCGTCGCCAAGATCCTGACGAACTTCTCGATCGCGGCGATTGCCTACTGGGCGGTCGGATTCGCGTTTGCATTTGGCCCGGGCGAGATCATCGGCGACACCGGGTTCATGCTGCGCGGCTTCGGCGATCCGCTGAAGGCCTTTTCAGTGATGGGCCTGTCCGACGCCACGATCGAGGCGAAGTGGCTGTTCCAGTTCGCCTTCTGCGCGGTTTCGCTGGCGATCGTCTGGGGCACAACGATCGAGCGCATCAAGTTCGGCGTCTACATCATCTACGGCATCATTTTCGCCGCTTTCATCTACCCGATCGGCTCGCACTGGGTCTTCGGCGGCGGCTGGCTGCAGGCCAATCTCGGCATGCAGGACTTCGCCGGTTCCACGGCCGTGCACCTGATCGGCGCGACCGGCGGCCTGGCCGCGGTGCTGATGCTGGGGGCCAGGCGCGGCAAGTACGTCAATGGCAAGCCGCAGGCGATCCCCGGTCACAACATGCCGCTGTTTGGCCTGGCCTGTTTGATTCTGCTGGTCGGCTGGTTCGGATTCAACCCGGGCTCCACGCTCGGCGCGCTTGACGGCCGCTTTCCGGAAGTCGCGCTTGTCACGCTTCTTGGCGCGGCGGCCGGCGTCCTGGGCGCGGCGATCACAAGCCGCGTCGTGCAGAAGACGATCGACATCGGCATGGTCGGCAACGGCCTGATCGCCGGACTGGTCGCGATCACGGCGCCTTCGGGTTACGTGGAGCCGTGGGCCGCGCTGCCGATCGGTCTCGTGGCCGGGATCGTCGTGGTCGTCGGCGTGATCATGATCGACAAAAAGATCGACGACCCGGTCGGTGCGCTCTCGGCGCACGGCCTGGCAGGTATCTGGGGCACGCTCTCCTGTGGCATCTTCACGCATCCGGATCTGGCCGCGTACAACGCGTTCGGCAAGGCGGGCCTGGTCTACACGGGCAGTTTTCACCAGCTCGGCGTGCAGGCGCTTGGCGTGGTCGTGGTGTTCGGCTTCGTGCTGGTCAGCTCGCTGATCACTTTCGCCGCGATCAAGGCCACCTACGGAATGCGCGTGTCTGCCGCCGAGGAAGACGCCGGTCTCGACATCGTCGAGCACGGCATGTACGGCTACCCCGAGCAGTTCATCCCGTCCTCCGAGCTTGTCGGCAGCGGCCTTCCCGGTTCGCCGTCTCACGCCTCGGTGGCGTTGTCGGGCGCAAGTGTCAACCGCAAACCCGGCGGCACGCCCGTCGGCTCACCGGCCTAAGAAAGCGAGCCACCGATGAAAAAAATCGAGGCATATATTCGCCACGAGGCGTTCGACGGAATCCGCAAGGAATTGCTGGATGCCGGCATCCCGAGCCTGTCGATCACCGACGTCAAAGGCTCGGGCCGCCAAAAGGGCATCACGGAGTCCTACCGCGGCGCCGAACTGGTGATCCATCTGCGGCCGAAGCTGAAGATCGAATGCGTCGTGGACGACGCCGACGCCGACACGGTTACCGACGCGATCCTCAAGTACGCGCGCACCGGTGAGGTCGGCGACGGAAAGATCTTCGTGATCGACGTGGCGGATGCGATTCGCATTCGCACCGGCGAGCGCGGCGAAACGGTGTTGCAGTCGCATGAGGCCGAGGAGATCCCGACCGGAGTCTGACGCCACCCGCGCCGAGAGTCATCTCACGCGAGTCCTGGACCGCCCGGCAGCAGATGCCATCCCGGTCCGGGGCTCGCCTTGCGTGGTCGTCTCGCGACGGCGCACGCTCCACACGATTCAACCGGTTGGTTCCTCACTTCTCGGTAAACCCCCGTTCAGCCGCTCACGCAAAGCTTCGCAATGCCGATCAAACAGCGGAAAAGCGCGATTTGGCGGACGCTATATTCATTTGCAGACACAGTGTTGATGGAAAAAACTTCTCCCCACACACTTCCCCACGTAAACCTCTTTCGCTCAGCCCTTGGAAGGGCGCTAGGCGACCAATAATTAAGGAGTCCGGATGGCACTTCCTGACATCACCCTTCAGCTCGCCGGAGAGTCCGGCGAAGGTGTTATTTCAGGAGGTGACATTCTCACCTCTGGAGCCGGGCGCGCCGGCTACTGGGCGCTGACCTTCCGCACCTACCCCGCCGAGATCAAGGGCGGTCCCTGCATGTTTCAGGTGCGCATCGGCGCCGAACGCATTAAGTCGATCGGCAACCAGACGGACCTCCTGATCTGCTTTAACCAAGAAGGCTTCGAGCTACAGCACGCGACAGTCGGCGACGAGGGCATCGTGATTGCCGACGCCGAGTCGTGCAAGGTCTCCGAAGAGTTCGCCGGTCGATCGTTCGAGGTCGCCTTCAGCCAGATCGCCGAAGAAGTCAGCGGCAGCCGCCGTGGCAAGAACATGGTGGTCGTCGGCACCGTCTGCGGTCTGCTGGACATCGACACCGCCGAGATCGAGCAGCTGATCCTGCAGCGCTACGCGCACAAGGGCGACGTCGGCGAGGCCAACATCGCTTCGCTCAAGGCCGGTGAAAAAAACGCCCGCGAAAACCTGCCGAACGTCTGCAACGTCGACAAGCCCGGGCCGGCCGAGCGTGAGCGCATTCTGCTTTCCGGCAACCAGGCGATCGTCGCCGGCGCGCTGCATGCCGGTCTCAACTACTTCGCCGGTTACCCGATCACTCCGGCCTCGGACATTCTGGAGAGCTTGGCCGCGCGCATCTCGCGCTTCGGCGGCGTCGCGATCCAGACAGAAGACGAAATCTCCGCGATGGCCAGCGTGCTGGGCGCCGGATATGCGGGCGCCAAGGCGATGACGGCCACGTCGGGTCCCGGGCTCTCGCTGATGAGCGAACTGATCGGACTGGGCGGCACGGCTGAAATCCCGTCGGTGATCATTGACGCGATGCGCGCCGGACCGTCCACCGGCATGCCGACCAAGACGGAACAGTCAGACCTCAATCAGGCCGCCTACGGGTCCCACGGCGAGGCCCCCCGCGTGGTGATCGCCCCGACGACCGTTGACGACTGCCTGCAATGCGCCGTGGACGCCTTCAACATCGCCGAGACCTACCAGACCCCGGTGATCCTGCTGTCGGATCAGTCGCTCTCACACCGCCTGGAGACGGTGGACCGGCCGGACCTCTCGCGGATCGAAGTGGAGGACCGCCTGACGGTCGCCGACCCCGGATCGCAGAACGGATCCCCGGCCAGTGCCTTTCCGCGTTACAAGCTTGAACCCAGCGGCATCTCACCGATGCCGATCCCCGGCACGCCGGGCGCCTATGTCTCGACCGGCATCGAGCACGACGAACAGGGCCACCCGTCATACACCGCCGAGGTGCACCAGGCGATGCAGGACAAACGATTCAAGAAACTCGATCCGCTTGCGGCGAACGCACGCGTCACCACGACCGGGCCGGAGAAGGCCACGATCGGCATTCTCGGCTGGGGTTCCACCGAGGGCGCGGCGGTCGAGGCGGCGGAAATTCTCACGGCTCAGGGTGTCAGCGCCGCCACGTTCTACCCGCGAGTGCTCGCGCCGTTGCCGGTCGAGCGCATCAAGGCCTGGGCCGCCGGCATGGATGCAATCGTCGTGCCGGAGGTCAACTACACGGGTCAGTTCGCGCGGATGGTGCGCGCCGACTGCGAGATCCCGTTGATCCAGTTCAACCAGATCACCGGGCACCCGTTCACGGCCAGGCAGATCGCAGACTTCATCACAGCAAACGTCAAGACGGCCGCCGGCGCGGCCGTCTAGCAACGAACTCACGCGCCGACGCGCGACTAGGAGAGTGCACACAATCATGCCCGAGACAATTCAAAGAGACGCCAAGGACTTCAAGAGCGACCTCAAGCCGATCTGGTGCCCCGGCTGCGGCGATTACGGCGTGCTGGCAGCGACCTACCGCGCCTTCGCCGAGCTTGGCCTGGACCCGGACAACACCGTGATCGTGTCGGGCATCGGCTGCTCCGGCCGTTTCCCGGGATTCGTCAACAGCTACGGCTACCACAGCGTTCACGGCCGCGCGCTGCCCACGGCGATGGGCGTGAAGATGGCCAACCCCGACCTTGAGGTGATTGCGGTCGGCGGCGACGGCGACGGCTTCGCGATCGGCGGAGGGCACTTTCCGCACGCCGCGCGCCGCAATGTCGACATCACCTACGTTGTGATGGACAACCAGATCTACGGCCTCACCAAGGGCCAGGTTTCGCCGACCTCGCTGCACGACCAGAAGTCGCCCAGCTCGCCTTTTGGCAACACCGAGTATCCACTCAACACGATGGCCACGGCGATCGCCGCCGACGCCTCGTTTGTGGCGCGCGGGGCTTCTTTTCGCGCGAAGGAGCTGACCGAGTTGATCAAGGCCGGCATCCAGAACAAGGGCTTCAGCTTCATCGACGCGTACTCGCCATGCACATCTTTCAACAACACGACGCAGATCTGGAAGGACGGGGTCAAGTACCTGCCGGAGGATCACGACTCGACCGACCGCGCGGCGGCGTTTGCGCGGGCGCTTGAGGATCCGCTGACGCTGGGCGTGTACTACGAGAACGCGCGTCCGTCGATGGTGGATCAGCACGACGCGTTGAAGAAGGCCGCCGAGCCGCAGACGGTCGACGGCCTGCTCGATGGTTACGCGCTGAACATCAAAGCCGCGGCGTAGCGGGCGGGCGCCGGCGGGCCGGTCAAGACCGGACGCCGGGGTTCATCAACCGGGATTCATCAAACCGCGGCCGCTCGGCCGCGGTCGGCCGAAATCAGTCGAAGACCGATTCGTCGAAGTTCGGCGTTGGATCAATCGCGATGCTGCGCACGCCGGTTGCGGCCTTGCCGTCGGCGGTTTCGGCCTTGCCTTTGCCGTAGAGATCAGGAGCGATGCTGTAGTTGACGGCGTGCTCGCCGCGCCGGATCGGCGTCAGCGGCAACTCGAATGTGCGAGCTTCACCGGGTGCCAGGCTGCCGAGCAGGAAGGTTCGCTTGCTGAGCGCGTTATAGGCGGTCTGATCGCCCTTGCGAAGGTTGTTGAGAACCCAGATCGGACGAGCGCGGCTTTGGGCGCGCTGCTGGTCCACCGGTATCGTCAGGCCACCGATCGTGATTGCCAGGCGCGGCATCTCACGCGTGTCGACATTGCGCACGACCAGCTTCATCGTGACCGGCGTGCCGAGCGGTTGGCGCTTGGGGAACACCCACTTCTCGATGGCGACCTTCCACGTGCCCGTGGCCTCGTTCTTATCCTGCGGCGCTCCGCCGCATCCGCCCGCAAGCATGCCGAGAGCGATCGCCAGAGCGGCCGCCAACGTGAATCGCTTAATCCGTGCCGCTATGGCGACGTGTGTTTCCAAGGGTCTCCTCCACCGTCTGGACCGGCGTGACGATACCAGTCGGGTTTCGCGCCGATCGCGCTCGTACCTTTCGATAGGGTTCTCCCACGAGTGCTCGGTCGTTCGAACGACCGAATGCCGATGGGACCGGTTCGAAGCGATCGGCAGGATTCACCCGCCGGAAGGGAAAGGGCGCAAGGTATGCTTTGCCACGGAAACCCGGGGGAACTTTCTGCGTTTAGGATGACGAAAGGGTTGGGGCTGTGAATTTCGGGTCTCGCGCCTATGAGGGCGTGAGGGAGTTTCTCGCCGAGACAGGCGAGATGGTGATACTGACCGGCAAGACGATTTTGTCTGCCCTTAAGCCTCCGTATCCATACGGAGGCGAATTTGTGCAGCAATTTCTGTTTGCTCTGAAGCTCTGCTGGTTTCCGTTGATGGTGGCGACGGTTGCCTTCGGCTACGGAGCGCCAGGCTTGCAGGCAGCGCAGGTCACCAGTTTGTTCGGCACGGTCGATCGACTCGGCGGATTCTTTGTGCTGGCCTCGATTCGTGAGTTCGCACCCTTCGTGACAGCGATCGTTACTGCCGGTGTGGCAGGCACGGCGATCACCGCCGACCTCGGGGCTCGCAAGATTCGCGACGAACTCGACGCGCTCGCGGTTCTTGGCGTGGACGCGATCAAGAACCTCGTCGTACCGCGGTTTCTGGCGCTGATATTGATCACGGGATTGTTCAATGTCTACGCGCTTATGCTGGGCGTTTCTGGAGGTGTGGTCGCGACGGTCGTGTTTCATGAGCCACTGGGTCCGTTTTGGGCCACGTTTTTCAACAATGCATCGGTTGCGGACCTATGGGGCTCGCTAATCAAGACCACGATCTTCGGCGCGATCATCTCGATCATCTGCTGTTACAAGGGCATGAGCGCGAAGGGCGGCGCGGAGGGTGTCGGGCGGGCCGTCAATGAAGCAGTTGTGATGGCGCTGATCACCGTATTCGCGTTCAACTACGTGTTCACGCAAACGTTGTTGGCAACCCACCCCGAGATCACGCAGTTCCGATAGCGGGGAGAGCGGGAACAGGTCATGGGAATCGCGCGAATTCGCTTCAAGTTTGAGGAATGGCTGGATGCGTTCGGCCGTCTTGTCAAGTTCAGCGGTGAGATTGTGCGTGGCGTCTATTTCGGACGTGTGATCACGTTCTTTGGTGAAGCACTGCGCCAGTCTGGAGTGCTAATCATCGGCTCGGCCGTCGTGCTCTGGACGATGATGTTTTTCATTGGCCTGCAATGTGGCATCGAGGGCGCCTACCTGAATCGCGCGCTCGGTTCGCCCGCGTATGCCGGTCTTTTCACCGCATGGTGCGACCTGCGCGAGGTCGCGCCTTACGCATTCGGTTGGATGATGAGCGCGAAGGTTGGCACCGGCATCGTGGCCGAGCTCGGATCGATGCGCATCAACGACGAGATCGACGCGCTTGAGGTGATGGGCATCGACTCCGTGCTGTTTCTCGGCGCGACGCGGTTGCTCGCCGCTTGGATGGTGCTTCCGTTTGTCTACATCGCGGGTATCGGCGGGTCGTTCTTCGCCTCGTACTTCGCCGTTGTTCAGCAGGTCGCGGATGTGTCCAGCGGAGGCTACGCATTGATCTTCTGGCTGTTCCAGAACCCGCCGGACCTTTTATTCAGTCTTATTAAGGCGATGTTCATGGCCACAGGGGTTGTGCTCGTCGCGTGTTATTACGGGTATCACGTCACCGGCGGACCGGTCGGAGTTGGCGTTGCGACTGCGAAGTCGATGGTCGCCAACATCGCGATCGTCCACCTTGTGGCGATGATGGGAACGGTCGTTTTCTGGGGCACCAACCCGCGGGCGCCGATCGGAGGATGAATATGTCAGTCAAAGCAAAGGGACAAGTGCGCGTTTTTTCGCCGAACGCGCAGTGGATCGCGGATGGTCATGGCGCGAAACGGCGGGCGACTTCAGGCGCCGCGTGTGCAGAGTGTTCATATTTCGGGGCGGCAAACAGTTTTCGATTGGAGCGATCATGAGTGACGACAAGAGCAACAACGACGTTCCGGCCGGCGACGACCAGGATGCGGGCGAGCCTGAGTCGGCCGAGGACACGACGTCCGGCAAAGCGGAATTCGTACTGCCACCGGTGGCGGACCGTGACGCTTCGCGAATGACCAGCGCCGAACGCCTGGCCAAGCACGCGGCCGAACAGCCGGACGACCCCTACGCGTGGCATAGCGATACGCCGCGCGCGCACGGCGCCGAGCGTTCCGCGATCGAGTTCATCAACGTACACAAGGCCTTCGGCCGCAACAAGGTGCTGAACGGTCTGGACCTGGAGATCCCGGAGGGCCAGATTTCGATGATTCTCGGCCCGTCGGGAACCGGCAAGTCGGTCTGCATCAAGCACATGGTGGGGCTGCTTTATCCCGACCAGGGCGACGTGCTCGTACAGGGCGAGTCGGTTCCGGGCATGGTGGACGACCGGCTCTTTGAAGTGCGCAAGAAGTTCGGCGTGTTGTTTCAGGACGGCGCGCTGTTCGGCTCGATGAATCTTTACGACAACGTCGCCTTTCCGTTGCGACAGCACACAGACATGGGCGAAGGCGATATCGCCGAGATCGTCAACCGCCGCTTGGGTGAGGTTGGACTCGCGAGCGACGGCGAGAAGATGCCCAATGAGCTTTCGGGTGGCATGCGCAAACGCGCCGGTTTTGCCCGTGCGCTGGTGTTGGACCCGGACATCGTGCTCTTCGACGAACCCGACAGTGGTCTCGACCCGGTCCGCACCGCGCTGTTGTGTGAACTGATCCGCGAGATTCACGAAGAAAACGGTGGTTCGTACGTGGTGATCACCCACGACATCCTCAGCGCGCGTCGCGTGGCCGAGCACATCTCCCTGCTCTGGAAAGGCCGGATCGTTGATGCGGGACCGGCCACGGAGCTGTTCGCTTCCGAAAATCCTTTCGTCAAACAGTTCTTGTCCGGCGAGGCAGCCGGGCCGCTGGGTATGGAATAGCCCTTGAACGCTTGTATTGCAATTCAGTCGACGCGGCGCGGACGCCGCATACGGCGCGCCGAAGCCGGCGCGTTCGGCGCGTCTGCGGGCAGGTAGCCGTCGATGATCACGAAGCAGCAGAGAACTGTCGTCGTTGGCGCGATTGCCGTCGCGCTCGCGGTGGTTTTGTGGCTTGTGATGCACGGCGGCGGTTACGTGGTGAACGCCGAATTTGAGACGGGCGGACAACTGGTCAAGGGAGGCAACGTGACCGTTGGCGGCAAGCCGATTGGCAAGATCGAATCAATTGTGCTTACCGATGACAACCAGGCGAACGTACGCATGCGGATCGATGAAGACCTTGCGCCACTCCATCGCGGTACTACCGCGACGATCAGGTTGCGGTCGCTCTCCGGCGTGGCCAACCGCTACGTGTCGCTGGCCCCGGGACCAAACAGTGCGCCCGAGATCCCGGACGGCGGTGTGATCAAGGCCGATGAGACGATCCCGGTAGTCGACCTTGACCAACTCTTTAACGCATTCACCCCAAAGGCTCGCCAGGGCCTGCGCCGCTTCCTGAAGGGCGGGGCCAAGCAATACGCGGACGATCCATCCACCCCGCTTTACGAGCCCGCTTACGGCAACGAGGGGCTTCGCTGGGTGGCGCCGTTCTTCGACGCCGCCGCGCGTATCGCGGCGGCGGTTTCGCGTGACGACGAGGTGCTGGCGCAGTTTCTGGTGGTCTCCGAGCGCGCCACTACCACCGTCGCCCAGCAAAAAGAGCAGCTGACGGCGCTGTTTCGAAACATGACCTCTTTCATGCAGGCTGTTTCGGCCGAATCCGACGAACTGGACCGCGCGCTGGTGGCGATGCCCAAAACGCTGCGAGAAGGGCGCTCGGCGTTCGCGCGTCTGCGCCCCGCGATGGACGCGTTGCAGAAGCTTTCCGACAATTCCGAGCCGATCGGTGATGACCTGGCGCGCATGTTCAGAGAGCTGCGTCCGTTGCTTGAGAACGCCGAACCGGTGATGCACGATCTTCGTCTGATGGTCCGAAAGAAGGGAAGTTACAACGACCTCACCGACCTGCTCGCGGTGCAGCCGAGCCTGGTCAAGAAGGCCCGCACGGCATTTCCAAATTCCACTCGCGGCATGCAGATGTCGGACGAGATTCTCGACTTCCTGCGGCCCTACGTGCCGGACCTGACGGCGTGGATCACGCACTTCGGCTCGATCGCAGCGAACTACGACGCCAACGGTCACTACATCCGCGTGCAGACGGTGAGCGGTCGCTTCGACTACGACGGCGGCACACAGGAGCTCGACCCGAATAGCGATAAGTCGCTGTCGGCGTATCCGAAAACCGGCACCAAGCGTTGCCCCGGCGCCGGCACGCAGACCGGCACGGACCTTTCAAACCCCTTCCTGGACGACGGACTCGACTGTGACTCGTCGCTGGTACCGCCCGGGTGATGACGGAATGAAACGACTTATTTCAGAAGTTCGTGTTTCGCGTGCCGCGCGACTGGCGCTGCTTGCGCTGCTTGCCGCACTCGCGGTGGCCGGCGTCTCGTCTGCCGTCGGCGCCGGCGGCGATGCGAATGAATACGACGTGCGTGCCAACTTCGTCAACTCATCGGGTATCACGATCGGCGCAGACGTACGCATTGGTGGCGCGAACGTGGGCTCGACCAAGAAGATCTTCGTCAACGACCTCAATCAGTCGTCTGTAGTGCTCAGCATCACGGATCCGGCGTTCCAGAAGTTTCACAGCAACGCCACCTGTCGTATTCGGCTTCAGTCCTTGATTGGCGAGAAGTTCGTTGACTGCGATCCCGGCTCGCCGAGCAAGCCAGAGCTACAGGCCGACCCCACAAAAGATGGCCGCCGTCTGATGACTGTGGCGAAGACTCGCTCTCCCGTGGACTTGGACGAACTACTCGACGCGATGCGCGAGCCGCAGCGCGAGCGATTCCGCGTGATCATGAACGAACTCGGCATCACTCTGACCGGGCGTGGTCAGGACCTGCAGGACATCATCCGCCGATTTGACCCCACCTTCAAAGAGATCAACGACATTCTCAAAATCCTCGCCAAACAAAATGACGAGCTGGTGAAGATGGCCGTCAAGGGCGATCAGGTGATGCGGGAATTTTCCGCCAACCGCAAACACATCACAGGGCTTTTCCGCGAGGCCGACAAGACCAACCGCGCGGTCAACGTGAAACGCGCCGAGCTGGACCAGACGCTCGCGCGCATCCCCGCCTTCCTGGATGAGTTGGAGCCGACTGCCCGCGAATTCAAGAGGATCGCCAAAGACGCGGCGCCCGTGGCGCGCTCCGCGAGACTGTCGGCGAAGAACCTCAGCACATTTGTCAGCAACACCGACGAACTGGTGGCCGAAGCCAATCCGGCCTTCAAGAAGTTCGGCGACACGCTGGACGTCTTTCGCGCGCAGATCCCGGTGCTCCAACCAATCGCTACCGATCTCAACCGCTTCGGCAGTTACCGCTCCACAATCACGAACATTCGCAAGCTGCTGGAGAGTTTTGACGAGCAGGGCGGGTTTATGAACTTGACTTCGGTTGCGTACGGGATTACGACCGCGGCGAACGGTTTCGATACGTTTGGGCACTTCGTGAGGTCGGGAATGGTGATCCTGGGAGCATGTATGTTCTACTCGGCCGGTCCCGCCGCTGTCGACTGCAGTGCCAACTACTCCGACAATCGTAAGGGCAGCGCGAATTGGCCTGTTTTTCCACTCCCGGCGAGTTCTTCATCCAGCAGCGCATCCAGCTCGCAGAAGAAGTCTGCCGCCGGAAAGAGCAGCGATTCGAGCGAGGCCGCCGCGCTTGACTATCTGCTGGGAGGCGAGCGATGATTCGCCGTCAGGGCGTGGCCGACAACCCCGTGCTCGTGGGAGCCGGCACGATCCTCGTGATCCTGGTGATGGTGATGCTCTCCTACAACGCCAACCAGGGCCTGCCGTTCGTTCCCACCTACGACATCAAGGCCGAGGTGTCCAGCGGCGCCAACCTGGTGAAGGGCAACGACGTACGCATCGGTGGTGCGCGCGTCGGCCTGGTGACGAACATCGAGGCGCGCAAGCGCGAGGGCAAGTACTACGCGTTGCTCACGCTGAAGCTGGACCAGAAAATCGCGGAAATCCCGGTCGACTCGCGCATTCTGGTGCGCCCGCGCTCCACGATCGGACTTAAATACATTCAGCTGTCGCTTGGCGAATCGGACAAGGGCCTGAAGGCCGGCGGCGTCTTGCCGTTGACGCAGGCCACGCGCGCGACCGAGTTCGAGGACTTGATCGACACCTTCAACAAGCGTGTTCGCGAGGGCAACAGGCGTTCGTTGCGTGAGTTCGGAAACGCGTTCGCCGGTCGCGGCCAGGATCTCAACGTCGCGTTTGGTGAACTGCCGATGTTGTTCGAAAACCTTCAGCCGGTCGCGCGCACGATTTCAGACCCGGCCACTCGTCTTAGCGACTTCATCGCCGCGATCTCACAAGCGGCAGTGGACACCGCCGCAGCCGGACACGACGCAGGCGAGGTGTGGGCCAACGCGGACCGCACCTTCGCGGCCTTTACCGCCGCTTCGCAGGGCATTCAGGACAGCCTTAAGGAGGCCCCGTCCACGCTCGCCGTACTGACGGAGGAGTTGCCGAAGCAGCGTCCGTACCTGCGAGACCTGCGAACGATGATCCGCTCGTTCAAGCCCGGCGCTCCGTATCTGCCAAGCGTCTCCGAGGACATGGCCGTGATTGCCGTGCGTGGAACGCCGGCCTTCAGGCACCTCGCGCGCACGACGCCTAAGTTCACGACGTTCTTCCGGACGCTCGGCGAGTTCGCCGGTGACGCACAGGTGCAGATGGGCATCAAGGGACTGGTGACCTTTGTCCAGGTTCTCAACGACCCGCTGGCATACATCACACCCGCGCAGACCAAGTGCAACTATGCGGGATTGTTCGCGCGCAACCTCGCTTCGGCCGTAAGTAACGGCGACGGCACGATGGGTTGGTTGCGATTCGGACTTGTGGCAGGTACGGCGAACTCGGAAGGCGGAGTGAATTCTGAGGCCGGCGCGGCTGCGGGTATGGCAAATCAGGCCAGGACATCCTCTGTGTCTTCCGCCAACTATCTGCACGCGAATCCATACCCGTACACGGCCGCCCCCGGCCAGCCCGACATCTGCGCCGCGGGCAACGAAATCACGAAGGGCAAGAGCACCACGCCGATAGCGGCAGACCCGAACTCGCGACTCGGCACAGCGCCGTTGACTGGTAACCCCACGGACATTCAGAACGGCGCTCGCACCGAGGACACAGATGTTGTCGACGAGGGAGCGACGAAGCGATGACGGTGCACACGGGCAAAGAGCCGGGAATGAGCCGCCGCCGCGTCGGCGCGATCGCCGTCGTTTTGATCGCGGTTCTGGTCTACCTGGCATTCTCCAAAGACATACCGTTTACGCACGGCTATCGCATCAGCGCCTATTTCTCAAATGCGAACGACGTCAAACAGCGTGCGCCGGTGCGCATCGCGGGCGTCAATGTGGGCAAGGTCGTGGCAATTGACAAGCCGAACTCGTCGTCGAAGGTGCGCGTAACGTTCGAGTTGAAGAAATCGGCACTGCCGATCCACGCCGACGCCACGGTCAAGGTCCGCCCACGCATCTTCCTTGAGGGAAACCAGTTCGTCGATCTCAATCCCGGTTCGCCCAGCGCGCCGTTGCTCGAAGACGGCGACTCGATCCCGGCGGAACAGACTGCCGCCGCCAACCAGTTGGACGAACTGTTGACGTCCGTGAACCGCGACGCCCGCCGCGGCTTGACCTCGATTTTTACCGAGATCGGCATCGCGCTCGACACGGTTGGCACGCCGGAGCAGAATGCTAACCAAGACCCCGAAGTGCGCGTTCTCACGGGCGGCGAGGCGCTGAACCGGGCAATGCGCTACGGACCGGAAGGATTCAAGGGTGGGGCACGCGTGTTCGACGCTCTGATCGGCGAAAACGACACCGACGAGCAGGACATTCTGCGTGGCTTCCGTGACTTCAATCAGGCGATCAACGATCGCGAAACGCAGATCGTGCCGCTGATCGCCGATTTCGCCACCACGCTTGGGGCATTTGCCGACGACGAGCGCATGCTGACAGAGGCGACGAAGCAGTTCTCGCGCATCAACTACGAGTCCGAGCCGACGCTTCGCAAGCTCAACGAAATGCTGCCGCATCTGACGAAATTCGCCAACGACATTGCGCCGCAACTGGACGAGATCCCATCGATGGTGGCGGCCGCCGAACCGTGGATCGATCAAACCACGCAGTTGCTCTCAAGGTCCGAGTTGGGTACTACTGCGCCGCTGGCACGCCGGTCGATACGCGACTTTGCGGCAGTGTCGCACGAAGGCCTGAAGACGCTGCCGGAGATGAACCGCCTGGCGCTCTGCTGGACCAACGTCTGGCAGCCAACGCTGATGAAGCAGGTGCCTGACGGCAGTCTCAGCTCGGGCGTGGAGAACTACAAGGAATTTTGGTACGCGCTGGTTGGTTGGGCGGGCGCCACCCAGAACTTCACAGGAAACGGCAACTATCTGCGGATGGCTTCCGGGTCAGCTTCTCAAGCGCGGCTGCCCGGGAACAAATGGCTGATTTCCGCCCAACCCGAATCCGGCCGCCGCCCGGCGCGTCAGAGTCAGACCCCGCCGCTTCGCGATGATGTCGCGTGCTACAAAAACGCCGTGCCGGATCTGGCCGCGGCAGCAGGGAGTACGCCGTAATGGATTCGTTGCGAAAATGGTCTAAGCGCTACGCGGTGCATCTCACAGCGGTGATCGTGATGATCATCGTCGCGCTTGGCGTGGGCGGCTACATCCTTTCGCATCAGAGGCTCTATTTGCCTGCCTGGGTGCCGGTGATCGGTACGGATTTCTACGTCGTCAACGGTGAGTTCGACACCGCGCAGGGTGTAATGCCGGGCCAGGGACAGACGGTCAACATTGCCGGCGTTCCGGTGGGCGAGATCGGCAGCGTGCGCCTTCGCAACGGCAAGGCACTGGTGGAGATGAAGATCCGCCGTGCCCAGTCGCCGATCTATCGCAACGCGCAACTCTGGATTCGCCCGAAGACGCCGCTAAACGACATGTACATCGACATGAAGCCGGGTTCCAGGTCTGCCGGCGCCCTCCGAGAGGGCGGCATAATCCCGCTGTCCAACACCAAGTCCACAATCAACTTCGACGAATTTCTCTCCGTGATGGATGCCGACACGCGTGATTATCTGCAACTTCTGTTCGCGGGCGCGGGCGAAGGCCTGCGAGGACGAGGTGGCGACCTGCGCCAGGGGTTCAAGCGATTTCCGTCCACCGGTAAGTACGGCGTGCGCATCGTCAAAGAATTACAGCTTCGCCGCAAAAACATCCGCCGGGCGATCACCAATCTCGCGCTCGTCTCGCGCGAGCTGGGTGACAACAGCGACCAGTTCGCCTCGCTGATCGATTCTTCCAGCACGACGTTGCAGACGTGGGCCGGTCAGCAGGAGGCGATCCGCCAAATAATTCAGAAGGTGCCCGGCGCCTTTGGAGAGACGGCCGACGCGGCGAAGCTCTCGCAGCAGGTTGTGGCAGACAGCGTGATCGCCTTTAGAGACTTCGAAGCGCTTGCACGCGACCTGGGTGTGTCGCTGAGGAGCTTGAAGCCATTTTTCCGCGACCAGACGATCGTGACGCGCGATCAGTTCCGCCCCGTCACGCGCGACTCGCAGCCGCTGCTAAACGATCTGACGCCGGCCGCGGCCAACTTCAAGAAGCTCGCACCAGACGCTACGCGCGGCATCAAGTCGTTCAATAAGTGGCTTGGTGTAATTGCTTACAACCCGAACGGCGCGGAAGAGGGCTATCTGTACTGGCTTTCGTGGTTCAACCACATCGGCGCCTCGGCCTTCACGCGTGCTGATGCCAGCGGCCCGCTGCAGTCCGGCGGGATACTCGGTACGGACTGCGACTTCGCCGCCGGAGGCATCGCCACCAGCGGTGCCGACCCATATCTGACGCTGCTTTACACGTTGAGCGGCCTGCCGACTGGTACGAAATGCTGATCGAGGCTCGTGACAGGTTTGTCTGCGCATACCGCCCGAAGGGCGGTATGGCATGATCAAGCGCACGCCGAGTTTCGGCCAGCTTCTGGCGATGGTGGTGTTTGCGCTTTCGTGTTTCTCGCTGGTGCTGTTTCTGTGGGTTTCTTTCGGTGGTCCGGTGCCGCTGAGGCCACAGGGTTACCGCATTCACGCCTCCTTCGACGAAGCCGTGCAGCTGGCCAAGGAGGGCGATGTGCGCATGTCCGGCGTAACGATCGGCAAAGTAAAAAACGTTTCGCCGTCGACCGGGCGCACCGACGCCATACTGGAGATAGACGAGCGATATGCGCCGCTGCCGCAAGACGTGAAGGCGATGCTGCGAATAAAGACGCTGCTGGGCGAGACCTACGTAGAGTTGACGCCCGGCACCAAGGGCAAACCGACAATCCCCGAGAACGGCTACCTGCCGGTCTCCTCGGTCAGTCCGATGGTGGAGCTCGACGAAGTAATCCGCACTTTCGACGCACCCACGCGCGCGGCCTTCGGTGACTGGCTGGTGGGGCAGTCCGACGCTATGCAGGGGCGCGGGGACGAACTCAACCAGGCGTTCGGCGTATTGCCGATGTTCTTCTCCGACGCCAATGAACTGATGGCGGTGCTACATCGCCAGGATCGCGCGCTCAGCCGCGTGTTCGCGAACACCGCCGACATCTTCGAGGCCTTCGACAGCCGGCCGGGCCAGTTGACGGACCTGATTATTGCGTCCAACCGATTGCTGCGCGTAACGTCGAACCGCGGACAGCAGCTGACGGATTCGTTCAACGAGTTCCCCGGATTCTTGCGCGAGACGCGTGCGACGATCAAGCGATTCACCGAGTTCACCGAGAACTCGCAGCCGCTGATCGACAACATCACGAAATTCGGCACGGAATCATCGGCGACGATCCGCAAGTCTTACAAGGTCACGGCCGACACCCGCGCGATTGTCAGCAATCTCGAAACGATGCTCGATAAGGCCGACGCCGGCGCGCCGGCCGCCACGGAGTTCTTCCAGTTGGCGCGTCCGACCGTCGCACAGGTTGACCCGTTCCTGCGCCAGCTCAATCCCGTACTTGAGTTCATTGGTATGTACAAGCAGGAACTCACGAGCTTCCTTGCCAACGATGCAGCGGCGACGCAGGCGCAGTACACCGACAAAACCGGCAAGCGCCAACCCGGCCACTACCTGCGCGCTATGCCAACGCTCACGCCGGACTCGCTTGCCTACTTGGGTAATCGCACCACCGGCAGCCGCGCAAACGCCTATCCGGTACCGGGGGCGATTTCTCCGGACCGCTTGGCCGCCGGTTTGCAGGTCTTCGACAGTGCGCAGTGTGCCGGTATCACGATGCCCACGCTCAACGCCACGCGCGCCGACTACGTCGCCGCCGGATACGCCGACGACGCGAAGCTCGACCCCCTCATCGCGAGCATCAACAACATCGTCTTCGGAAATACGCCGCCCAGCTACCCCGCACCGGCCTGTAGCGAACAGCCGACGCTCAACTACGGCTCCGGCTCCAAGTTCCCGCACGTCACGAAGCGCGCGACGCCCTAGCGTGCGACGACCGGCCGGCACTCCGCCGTGGACCTGACTTCAATATTTCGTCGGATTTCGACCGCCGCGGCTCGTGTAGCTTTGCGGCGTCCGCTGCCGATGATTGTGGCGGTCGGCCTGCTGGCCCTGATCGCGGCCTTCGCCGCGCTGCAGTTGCAGCCGGACACCGGCGTGGAGTCAATCACCGGCAACGATTCCAAAACCTACGCGGCCACGCAGCAATGGGCAGAGCGATTCGGTGGCGACCCGATTGTGATCCTCGTTCGCGGGGATCTGGCGGCGATGGTGCTGGGGCCGGATCTCGGGCGGATGCTGGGCCTTGAGGGCTGTATCTCGGGCAAAATCCCCAACTCTGCACGTACGAGGCCTGACGTGCCACAAATCTGCAAACGCTTTGGGGACTTCAAGCCGGCCGTAGCGGTTTACGGTCCGGGGACATTCGTCAGCACCGCCGCGCGCACGGTTACACAGGGCATCAAGCGCATGCTTGCGCGGGCGGAAGCCGAGGGTGAGCGCGCCGCCGCGGCCGCTGCCGAGATCGCCCGTCGCGAAGGAAAGCCGCCGCTGACGCAGCAGCAGGTTGCCGAGGCCGCGCGCGAGCTCGCGAAGTTTCGAGCTGCCCGCGATGCGTTGCAGATGGGCCAGGAGTACGGTCTTTCGGTCGGCAGCCTGCCGTCGGTTGACAACCCGGCGTTCGTGGCACAGTTGGTCTTCGACCCGTCGCGAGGCTCAAAGACGCCGAAATCGCGCTTTCAGTACATCTTTCCAAATACCAGGAGCGCAGTGATTCAGATTCGCCTGCGTCCGGATCTCACGCCGGGGCAGCGCGCGGAGGCCGTCGATCTGGTCAAGCGCGCGGTCGCGCAGGATCGTTACCAACTCGATCACGGCAACTTCACGGTGACCGGCGCACCGGTCGTGATGACCGGGGCGCAGGACGCGATCGAGACGGCAGTCGTCACGTTGTTGATCGGCGCGTTGATCGTGATGGCGCTGGTGTTGTTCTTCGTTTTTCCCGCCGAGATGCGCCTGTTGCCGCTGGTACTTGCTTTGATGGCGGCGGCGTTCACCTACGGACTGCTGGCGTTGACCGGTTCTAACATCGGCGTAGGCGCGGTGGCGGTGCTGCCCGTATTGATCGGCCTAGCGGTGGATTACGCGATTCAGTTTCACGCGCGCGCCGATCGTGCGATGGCCAACGGCGCCGAACCCGCTGCGGCGGTGCGCCATGCCGCCGGGTCAGGCGGGCCTCCGGTGCTGACGGCCGCATTCGCGACGGTCGCGGCACTGGTGGCGATGGGGCTTTCGCCGGTACCATTGGTGCGCGGTTTCGGACTGTTGCTGGTGGCCGGTGTGTGTATCGCGGTTGTCGTGGTGATGACATCCGGATTCGCCGTGCTTGGCTGGGCCGGAGGCGCGACGCGCGGACGTCCGCGCCGCGAACCCGCCGAGCGAGTGGCAGGTTGGATACGTCTGCGCAGAGCGTTCGGCGCGGTAATTGCCCGGCCCGGTCGCGTGCTTGCTGTGGCTTGTGTATTGGCGGCGTTTGGCTGGGGCGCCGCACTGTTTTCGCCTGTCGGCACAGAGGTGCGCCAACTGGTGCCTGACGGCTCATCCGCAGGCAAGGATCTGGCGGCCCTCCAGAAGGCGACCGGCACCGCCGGAGAGGTGGACGTATTCGTCAAGTCGGCCGACGTCACTGATCCAGAGGTCATTGGCTGGATGCGGAGCTACCAGTCCGACGTGCTGGCGCGTGCCGGATACAAAGGCAAGCATCCGACGTGCGAAAAATCAGATCTGTGTCCTGCCGCATCGTTGGCGTCGCTTTTCGAGAATCAGCAGCAGCTGAGCACCTCGGGTATCCGTAAGCTGCTGCGTTCGGTCGGTGATTTTTCGAAGGGCCTGGTCAGCAAGGACCGCAGGACGGCGACGATGGCTTTTGGTGTGCGGCTCAATTCACTGAGCGATCAGAAGCGGGTGATCGACATGATGCGCGAGCAACTACACCCGCCAAAAGGGACGACCGCGGAAATCGTGGGTCTTACGGCGTTGGCGGCCGATGCGGGTGGCGCACTCTCCAATCCGCTACGCCGAGCATTGATCGCGGGAGTCGCGCTACTGCTGTTTCTTCTGATCGTCATCGCCGTCACGCGATCCGCACGGCGGGCGGCGCCACCGGCGTTGACCGTGGCGCTCGCTGCCGGGGTGTCGTCGTTGCTGCTTTTTGTCGCCCGCGTGGACCTGAACCCGATGTCGGCGGCTCTCGCGGTCTTCGTGATTGCGATCGCCGGGGAGTTCACGCTTCTGATTTACATGCAGTACCTGAGCGAACGCCGACGGGACGACTCGCTCGGCGTGGAGGCGGCGTTTCGACGCGCTTATCGTGCGATCGGACCGGCGGTGTTTGCCTCCGGTGTGACCGCGATATCCGGATTTGCCGTGCTGGCGCTGGCCGACATTCGGATGCTTCGCGGTTTCGCGCTCGTCGCGG
This sequence comes from Actinomycetota bacterium, assembly GCA_016213645.1. Classification (GTDB taxonomy): domain Bacteria; phylum Actinomycetota; class Thermoleophilia; order Solirubrobacterales; family JACPNS01; genus JACPNS01. The sequence continues at coordinate 47,696 of JACQZY010000003.1, read as the reverse complement.
TCGTAGACCTCGCGGTGGCCCTGGTGGGTGCCGTGTTGCTCCTGCCCGCGGCAACCCTTTGGTTTGAACGCGATCGCGGGGGCGGCCGGTTTGGGCGCGACCGCGCGCCGGTCGGCGGTACGCCGCCGTCGGAACCCGACCGCGACATCGGAATTGACGACGACGTCGAATCGGCCGAGTCCGCGGCTTCGCGCTGATGTACCCGAGTCAGCGAATCGTCGGCCGGATCGGCATGGTGGTGGCGATCGTCGCGGTTGCCGGGATTGGGTTTACGCTCATCAAGATGTTGAACGGCAACGGTCCCGCCGGTTCCGAAAAGCTGATCGGGTACGAGTTGCCGCAGTTCGCCGCGCCACTGGCAAGCAGTGGGTTGGACTTGGACGCCAACGTCGTCAGTCGTGAGGCCGCCGTGCGTGGGAACGCGAATGCGGCATGTGAAGTCAGAGTGAAGGGTGCGTTTGTGTCGTGTCGCGATCTGACCGGCAATGCCGTGATCACGTTCTGGCGTCGCGACAAACCGGTTTGCGTGCGCCAGGTCGATGAGATGCAGCGTGCCTTCGCGACCGACAAGAGCGTTCATGTCGCCGCGCTTGCCTTCAAGGAGCCGGTGAAGTCGGTAGCCCAGACCGCCCGCGAACACGGCTGGACGATTCCCGTGGTTGTCGACCGCGACGCTGCGGCGGCCGAGCTGTTCCTGGTGAGCGGTTGCCCCTCCACGTATTTCGCCCGCGACGGGCGGATCACGGGCGTCAAGCTTGGGTTGCTGGACACCGCCGCACTGCGGCGCGCGGTGGCGGCCAAGCCCGATCCGAAAGCGAAAACCGGTGGGTAAGCGATCACGCCGACATATGCGTCCGGACAGTCGCAGCGGACCAGGTGAGCCGAGGCGCGGCGAACAGCTCCGCCGACGCGCTTCTGCCTCGGCAGCCGCGGCCGAGCGCAACATCAAAGCTCGCCCGCCGGCCCCCTGGGATCCGTTTCCGCTGACCGAGCTGGGGATCCTGCTCGGACTGATCTGCATCGGAATAGGCTTCTTCAGCTCGGGCGACCTGCAAAAGGCGACGTTTGCCGCCGGCTTCACACTCGGTGTGCTTGGCGGACTGGACACCGTGCTGCGCGAGCATTTCAACGGCTACCGCACGCATGCCGGCCTGCTCGCGGGAATGCTCGCGCTTCTTGCACTGATCGGTTCGACCGCGTTGGTGAAGATCGGCATCGCACCGCGCGCTGCCGTCGCGATCGGCGTGTTTGCGCTCAGTTATCCGATGCTGCGTCGCGATTTCATTCGCCGATCAGGCGGACGCCGTGCTTAGGATGCCGACCGCCAAGCGCAGGCTGCGCTATTTTTTGCCAACTTAGGCTCAGACATTCGGGTATTTGGCAGCTGGATGTTTGCGGGGGAGTTTGCGTCATGCTGTCTACCAGGGGAATTGTTCAAATGGAAGCTGAAAGCATCAACCGCTCGCCGCGGATGCGAATGAGCACCGCCGCAATGTTCGTAATCGGACTGACGATGTGGGTCGGAGTGCCGGTCGGATGGCTGTACGTAGGGTCGATGGTGAAATCCTCCACCGATTCGCTCAACATCGCCGTAGTCGTCATGGGCATCGGCGCGCTGGCGACGATCGTAGGGCTGGTCAAGACGCTTGGCGTGCTGAACCGCACGTACCAGCAGGAATTCGCCTCGCACAACGGGCATGATCCGCAAAAGACGCCGTTAGAGCCAGTGCTCGTGATCAGCGCGATGCTGGCATTCGCGGCATTCGGCTTCTGGTTTATGTTCTTTGCCGGAGGCGGAGGCTCAACTCTCGCGCCGACTTAGGCGAATTCGTCTGCCGGCCGAGTGGTTTGTGGATCGTGTCCGCATAGTCGCGATCGAGAAGGTCACCCGACCGGGCCACTCGACCACTGGTCATTCGATCACGAGCCCTGGCCCATCGGTCGCGATTTCGATGATGTTGCCGTCTGGATCGCGAAAGTAAATCGAGCTGAAGTACGTGCGGTCAAGCGGCTGCGTGCATTGAATGCCGTGATCGCGGAGATGCCGGTACCAGGCTTCGAGCTCTTCGATCGTGCCGGCGCGCAGCGCGAAGTGGTGTACGACGCCGACGCCGATCTGTCCCGGATCCATGCTTGGGTATTCCAGGAACGTCACCATCGTTCCCGGCGTTCCCTCCGGGTCGCCGAAGTAAAAGTGTCTCGCGCCGGGGTCGTCGTCGTTGTGTGTGCGTTTAATCAGCGAGAGGCCCAAGAGGTCACGATAAAACGACACCGTGCGCTCGAGGTTGGAGCAGATCGCCGTCAGGTGGTGAATACCGCGCAGGCGCAGGTCGCGAGGCGCCACGGCGTCTCGCGTGGACTGGTCCGAATCGCTCGAGGCCGGGGACCCGTCCGTAACGGCGGGCGGCGGAGGCGCCGGCTCGGCGGATTTGGCGGAGGTGTCGTCGTCGTGCATGCCGCAGACCCTAACGCGCCCCGTTACGGCCGGATCGCCGGAGCCTCTCTCCGGGCTCCGGCGGGGGCGGTCAGGATTTGGTCACCGGGTCACGAAGGGAACCGACATCGGGCTCAGGCAGCGGCTCTGAACACGACGGAGGCCGTCAGGTCCGGCGCCAGGCGCCCGGCCTGCAGTACGGCCGCGACGGCGGTTCGCTGGCGTTCGGTCAGCGAGCGCACCGTCTTGGTCTCGTGAAGACCGATCGAGTCCATGAACTTGCTGCAGCGGGTGGCGCCCCAGCGCTTCTGGCTGGCCAGCAGCTCAGTGATCGCCATGCCTGCGACCTCGTCGCCGGGCTCAAGCAGGATCTCGGCCACGGACACGTCGCCCTTCGCGATCCGCCGCTTCAGTTCGGCGCGCGCGAGCCGGATTCGGTTCGCGTGCTCCAGCGCGCGCATGTTCTGGCGTCCTCCGCCAATTGCCGATTTCGTGCCGTCCGCCGGATTCCGGTCCTTTTCCGGGCGCCTCTCGTTGATGGATTTCTCACTAACCGCTGAGTGCATCGCGTAATCCCCTCACTAAATCGCTTGTTCGAATCAACATCCTGTTGCCAGGTTCCTTCGCAGAGACCGACATCGGACCTCGCTGTCGCCGCTGGAAGATCTCGAGTTTTCGGAATCGCCACGCTTGTCAGGTCGGCGCCGATTTTGCTCCCCAAAATCTCCGAAAAACTCTCCAGCGGCACGGCCGAGTGTCCGTGTCCAGGCGACCAACCATAGGGATTTTTGTTGCCGATTTGTAACTTGGCCGTTCGAAAAACTCGCTTAGAGCGGGTTTTTCGTAGGACGGTGACTTTGTGAAAAGCTGGACAATCTTTCACACACCCGATGGCGTGCTGATCGTCACAAATCCCGCATGAACACTGGGAAAACTGGCCAACCGGCCAAAATCGGCCGGATCGCCCGAGACGGGTGAAAAGGACCGGTTACTCCGCGTTGAGCAACATCGCCGGATGCTCAACGGACACGGCCATGATCGCCTCGATCGCACGATCAAGGTGCTCGCGTTCGTGGGTGGCCATCACGCTTGTGCGCAGCAGCGCGCCTCCGTGAGGTACGGCCGGGTGCATCGCCACGTTGCAGTAGACGCCGGCGTCATAAAGCTTCTTCCAGACCAGCCCGGCCTCCCAGTCTTCGCCGATCAGGATCGGCACGATCGGCGTAAACGGTTTCACGCCGTAGCGGCTGCCGAGTTCGCTGCCTGGGTCGATCACGCGTACTCCGCGCTCCTGAAGTGACGTCCACAGATACTCCGCGTTGGTCAGTACGCGCGCGAGCAGATCGCGTCCTTCGCCGGATTTCGCGATCTTCACCGCCGCGAGCGCCGCCCCGATCGCCGCCGGTACGGCCGAGGCCGTGAACAGGAACGAGCGTGCGTAAAGGCGCAGGAAATCGATGATCTCGGCCTCTGCCGCGATGAAGCCGCCGCAGCTGGCAAGCGACTTGCTGAAAGTGCCCATGCGCAGGTCTACGCGGTCTTCGACGCCCAGCAGTTCGCATGCTCCCGCGCCGCGCGTGCCCAGCACGCCGCAGCCGTGGGCCTCGTCCACCATCAGTCGCGCGCCATAAGTCTTGGCAAGTTCGGCGACGCGGGGCAGGTCGCAAATGTCGCCCTCCATGGAGTAGACGCCGTCCACCACCACAAGCACGCCGCCGCCGTCGCCGCAGGCGCGATCGAGCATCGTTTCAAGTTTGTCCAGGCGACCGTGTCTGAAGGGGCGCACCTTCGCCCCGGAGAGTTTGATGCCGTCAAGCAGCGACGCGTGATCGCCGGCGTCGCAGATTACGGTGTCTCGCGCCTCCAGCAGGGCGCTGAGCGTGCCGAGATTGGCCTGGTAGCCGGTGGTGAAGACCAACGCGTCGGCCACGCCCATCCAGTCGGCGATCTCGCGCTCAAGCTCCACGTGCGGCTCGATCGTTCCGTTGAGCAGGCGCGATCCGGTCAGCGCGGTGCCGTACTTGTCAAGCGCGTCGCGCGCGCCGGCGATCACGCGCGGGTCGCCGGTCAGCCCGAGGTAGTTGTTGCTGCCCAGCATCACGCGCTCGCGTCCCTCCATCTGCACGACCGGCCCGGCCGGGCCTTCGAGCAGGCGGAAGAACGGCAGCATGTCGTGCTCGCGGGCGGCGGCGATGATCTCGGCGCGGTCGTGGTGGCGGGCGCGTTCGAAGAGGTCAAGCGCGGGCGCGCGAATGGAGGCGGTCGCGGCCGGATCGTCCGGCGCGCCACCGTTGTCGTCAGCCGACGCCGACTTGTTTCCGGTGAGCTGCTGGTTAGAGTCCATCTCCGTGAGCGATCCTATCGACGTGCGCCCCGTCCGCGGCAGGCGCGAATGGAACACCTTCATCAAGCTGCCTTTCCGTCTGTACAAGGACGATCCGCTTTGGGTCGCTCCGCTGCTGATGGATGTGAAGAGCCGGCTCAACCCGAAGAAGAATCCGTGGTTTGAGCATTCCGAGGCCGAGTTCTTCATCGCATGGCGCGACGGTCGGGCCATTGGCCGCATCAGCGCGCACATTGACCACAACTTCAACGAGTTTCAGGGCAACGACTGGGGACTCTTCGGCTGGTTCGAATGCGAGGACGATCCGGACGCCGCCGCAGCGCTGTTTGACACGGCCGCCGGCTGGCTGCGCGAGCGAGGCCGCGACCGCATGGTCGGGCCGATGAGCTACACGACCAACGATGAACTTGGCGTGGTGGTGGACGGCTTCGACGTGCCGCCCTCGATCCTGGAAATGCACACGCCGCGTTACTACCCGCCGCTGTTCGACGCCGCCGGCTTCGCGAAGGCAAAGGACCTGCTGATGTATTCGCTTGAGGTCACCGACAAAGAAAAGGTGCATCCGGCGATCTGGGGCGCCGCTCGCCGCGTGGACGAATCGAGCTTCACGCTGAAGCCGTTTTCGCGCCGCACGATCAACGAGGACGTGGATCGCTTTTTGGACATCTACAACGCCTCGTGGGAGAAGAACTGGGCGTTTGTGCCGCTGACCGAGCACGAGGTGCGCCATTACGCGAAGGACCTAAAGCCGATTCTGGACGGCAACTGGGCGTTTGTGATGGTCGCGAAAGACGGCGACAACGCCGCCGCCGCGCTGACGCTGCCGGACTTCAACATCGTGCTCAAGCACCTGAACGGCCGCCTCTTGCCGTTCGGCTGGCTGAAGGCCCTGTGGTACAAGCGCAAGATCGACCGCGTGCGCGTGTTCGTGCTGGGAGCCAAGCCCAAGTACCGCACAACGGGACTGGGCGCACGACTGTACGCCGAACACTTCACCGCCGCCGAAAAGACCGGCGTGACCGGCGGCACGATGGGCTGGATTCTGGAGGACAACAAGGCAATAAACAAGGTGATCGTGGGCATGGGCGGCGAGGTCATCAAAGTCTTCAGGATCTACGAGCGGATGCTCTGAGGCGATCGCGGCCGTCTGAGCGGGGTCGCCGACTTGGGCGCGGCGGCGCCCGTCGCCCGCGGCGTTAGACTGCGCGCATGGCTTTTGGGCGTGGCAAAGACAAGTCGGACGACTCCGGCGAGATCGTGATCGACGCCGAAATCGCCGAACTACCGGCGGATACGGGCGATGCCTCTCGAAACTCACTGCCGGCGACGCGGCGCGCGTTGCCCGAGGCCACCGAACTGCGGGCGCTTGAGGTGCGCAAAGAATCCGATGTAGCCGTGCGCAACGTTGCGGTGGCGACGGCCGGGGGAGTGGTCGCGGGAGCCGCGACCGTGGTGATCGCGCGTGCCGCGCAGAAACTCGCCAAACCCGCTCCCGGTCTGGCGCGCCGCCGCCGTAAGGACGTGGTGGCCTCGCGCTCCTTCATGGTCGACGTACACATGCTCAAACAGCGCTGAATCCGAACCCGCGGTCGCCATGAGTCTCTGATCGGCACGATCTTCGCCATGCTCGGGCTTGGTGGATCGGTCACGATCGGAAGATCGCTCCCTCACCACCGGCGCCCTGCGCGTGACGAACCTCGCACCGCTCAGAGTCTCATAGTTTGAACTTGCTCCTTTAAATTCCGCGAGTCCGGATTTGGCAATTCACCCGATCTTTCGCGCGGCCTGCTTACTTCGCCGGACCGTTGCCGGGCAGGTAGTCGTTGCTGTAGGCGTCCACCGGGCTCGGTGCGTGCTTCAGGAGTTCCTGGTCGCGCATGAAATTGGCGAAGTTGGTCCAGGTCAACGGGTCCATCCAGCCGTAGGGCTTGCCCTCCGCGGACTTCAGTACGGGCAAAGTCATCTTCAGAGATGCGTCGAGCGTGTCTCGGTCCTTTGCAAGGTCGTCGACCTTAGCGGCGAGCGAATCTCCCGCGAGTTTCGGATCGGCGATCGCGGCCTGCGTGCCGTCGCGCAGACCCGCGAGGAAACGGCGGAACGACTCCGCCCGGCCACCGTCTTTGAGGAATTCCTCGGATGCGATCACGACGAGTTCGTCGTACGTGGGAGCGCCGGCTTTGTCAACCGGCGTAATCGTGGCCGGCCGGTCCTTGATCTTCAGCTGCACACCCTCGACGTTGTAGTACGCGCCGATGATCGCGTCTACCTTACCCGCGAGTAGGTGTGGCAGCAGATCCCAGCCCACGTCGACTTCATCGACGTCGCCGGGCTTGAGCCCGGCCTTGTCCAGGATCACATGCAGAAACGTTGACGGGTAGGCGCCGGAGGTGCCGACCTTTTTGCCCTTCAGGTCCTTGATCGATTTGATTCCGGATTTGTTCAGCCAGATCAGCGAGTTCAGCGGGCGATTGACGATCGTCGCAATCGCCTTGACCTTGACGCCCTCGTCGCGAGCCTCCATGACTTCGTTCTGGTAAGAGACGCCCAGATCGGCGCGTCCGGCCGCGACCTGCTTGATCACCGCCGACGGATCAGACGGCACCTGCGGTTCAAGCGCGATGCCCTGACGGTCGAAGGTGCCCTTGGCCAAACCGGTGTAGATGCCGGCGTGATCGGCATTTGGCGACCAGTCAAGTAGCAGCGTGATGCGGTTCTTCTTCAGCTTCTTGCCGGCTGTCGACTCGTTCTTCTCGCCGCAGCCAAAGACCGCGAGGGCTAAAACCAGCGCCAGACAGAGCGCCGCGGCACGCGACGCGAGCGCGTGTCCGCGAAGAGAATGGGGTCGATCGGAGAAGGGCCGAGCGGGGGTGATCAATTGATGCTCCTTGTGATTGTGCATTTTGTGGTTCTAGAAAAAATCGTTGAACTGTTCAGTGCGCCGAATCGCGCCGCTCCCAGGGGATCAGGCGTCGCTCGACCACGGCCACGGCACTCCACAGCGCCAGCGAGGCGGCCGTCAAAATCAAGATCGCCGCGTAAACGCGCGGCGTCTCAAGCAGCGGCGTGCCACGCGCGATCAGATAGCCAAGGCCCTCTGTAGAACCGGCGTACTCCGCGAACACCGCGCTGATGAATGCCCACGTGGCCGCGATGCGCACGCCGCCGAGTACGCGCGGCAACGCGCCGGGAAGCTCGACCAGCCGAAGCGTGCGCATACGCCCCGCGCCCAGCGAGCGCATCAGGCGCAGCAGCTCAGGGTCGCACGAGCGCAGGCCGTCAAAGGTGCCGACGGCGATCGGAAAGAAGCACGCAATCGCCACGATCACGAGCTTGGCCGTGATGCCGTAACCGAACGCGATCACAAGCAGCGGCGCGAGCACCACCAGCGGTACGGCCTGCGTGCCGACCAACAGCGGCAGCGTGGCGTCGCGCAACAACGGGGAAACGTGCAGCGTCAGTCCCGCGCCGATGCCTAATACAAAGGCCAGCAAAAGGCCAAGCAGCGCCTCCCGGCCGGTGGCGAGCGTGTGCCGAGCGAGCATCGAGAACTCGTCAATGAGCGTCTGCGCCACGTCGCCCGGCCCGGCCACAAGTAGTGAGTCCACCAGTCCGGCGCGCACGAACGCCTCCCATGCGGCCAGCAGCAGCAGGGTGGCGGCCGCCGGGGCCAGCCATTTGCGCATGCGTCGCCCGGCCGGCGGGCGTGAAAGGCTCTCACGCGGCGCGATCATCGCAGCGCCGCCAGGGCCTGGGACTTGAGGATCGAAAACTCACGCGAGGTGGTCCATTGCGCACGTGAAAGTCCTGTCGGCCGGTCTACAGCGATTTCTCCGGCCACCTTGCCCGGCCGCCGCGTCATCAGCACGACGCGCCCGGCCAGTGTCAGCGCCTCTTCAACGTCATGGGTCACCAGCAGCATCGTGCGCGGCTCTGCCGCGAGCGCCTGTTCTAGCCATTCATGCATCTCGCCGCGCGTGATCGCGTCGAGCGCGCCGAATGGCTCATCGAGCGCCAGCAGCGGGCGGCCGGTCAAGATCGTGCGCAGAAATGCCACACGCTGGCGCATGCCGCCGGAAAGTTCCCATGTGCGCGCGTGCTCAAATCCCGCCAGACCGAATCGTTCAAACAACGGCCGCGCGCGCTCGGCGGCTTGGGCGCGTGGCTTGCCCTGGGCCTCCAGGGCAAGCGCGGCGTTGCGCAGCGCGCTGCGCCACGGCACCAAGAGGTCGCGCTGCGGCATCAGTGCAACCTCGCGGCGCACGTCAACGATGCCTCCGTCGGGCGGCAGCAGTCCGGCCACCAGCGAAAGCAGTGTCGACTTGCCGCAACCGGACGGGCCCACAATCGCCACGCGCTCGCCGTCGCCGATCGTGAGGTTGAAGCCGTCGAGTGCGGTCACCTCGCCGGAGCGGGTGCGGAAGCTGACGCTCACGTCTTGGAGCCGCACGGCCGGAGTGCCGGTGTCCGCGACGGCGCCGGCGCCACGCTCGCCATCGCGCGAAACGCTCACCGACGTGGTGGCGTCGGCTGCCGTGGGTGACGGATTCAGTTCGGCCGAGGGCGAATTCCCGTCTCCGAACGGCGATACCGGCGTCTCAGTTTGAGACTGCTCGTCGTACTGCATGTCTTCCTTCGCGGGCATTATCCCGACAGGTTCAAAGGGTCCGCGGAAGGGAATGCTCAGTCCACGATCTCAGCCCGCTTACCCGCGAGCTCCCCTGGTGGTCAATCTGAAATGCAGTCTAGCCAGCCGTCCGGCAGGTGGTGGCGATCCCGCTCAGCGCCGATTGACCGCGGTCAAATCGCGCACGAACGTCTCCAGCTGCTTGCTGGTCCAGCACTCGTAGACGCCGTCGCAGCGCTCTTCGTAGACGCCGATCACGGAATCGCCGTAATTCCAGTACAGCCGCGGCTCCGGATTGAGCCAAAAGGTGCGACCGGCCTTCTGCGCGACGGCGCCAAAGAGGTCGGCGCGCGGGTCACGGCCGTTGGTGCGCGCGTCGCCAAGCACGATCAAAGTTGAACGCGGATCGAGATCGTCGCCGACCTGTTCTCGAAAGTCCACCCAGACGCGGCCGTAGTCGGTATAGCCGGAGATGTCGGCCACGCCGGCCGTTTTGGAAATCGCCTCTGAAACATCGCGGAACGCGCGCTCCTTTGCGAACACGTCGCTGACCTCCGCAACGCGCTCGATGAACACGAACGAACGCAGCTGTTTGAACGAGTCGTGCAGCGCGTGCAGGATCGAGAGGAAGAACACGCTGGCGCTGGTCACGCTGGTGCTCACGTCGCAGAGCACGTAAAGGTCGGGGCGTCGCGGTCGTCGGGGGCGGTAGCGCAGGTTAATCGGCACGCCGCCGGTCTCCAGCGAGGCGCGCATCGTGTGGCGCACGTCAACCACTCCCGTGCGTCGGTGACCGCGCCGTTCCAGGCCCTGCGTGGCCATCGCGCGCTTGAGCATCTTCACGCTGCGGTGCACCGCAGCAAGGTCCTGGGCACCGCCGGAGGGCAGCGCGCGGTTGAGTTCGTTGAGCGGACGCGTAGATGGCAACTTGCCGGTCTGGGCAATCAGAGCGGCCTCCAGCTCGCGGCGCACGTGTTGTTCGAAGCGCCGCAACTGCCGGCGCTGAGCCTCGCCCTCCTCGCCTGGCGGCAGGTCCTGCGAGCGCAGCTGCAAGGCACGCCGCACCCGCTGCACGTCTACTCCAAGCACGCCGCTGCTGGGTGCGCCGCCGAGCGTCATGATCGCGAGACGGGCGAGGTCGCGCAGCGCGCTCTCATCACCGCGCTCGATCGCGTCGAGCACCGCCTGGCGCAGGGCGTCGGTGTCGATCTGCTGGGCTTCGGCGTCTGCTCCGGCTTCGTCGCCGGGTTTGCCGCCTTCACCGCGCACGCTGTCGCCGTCCTCGTCGCCGGACTCCGTGGTGAGCGACTGGTCGTGTTGTGCCAGCGACTCCGCCTCGACGGCGCGAAAGAAGAACCGCTCAAAGACGAGCTCAAAGAGCTGCCGGTCTTCCTGCGATTTCGCGATCGTCGCCGCCAGCGCCTCACGAAAGTCTTCCCGGCGCGTCCAGTCAACCTGCTCAAGCGCGTCAAAAGCGTCAAGCAATTCACTGGTGCCCACGTTCATGCCTTCTTCGCGCAGCTCGCCGCAAAAGTCCACGAGCGTGGGGGCGACGCGGCCGTGCGTGGCCGGCGTCCGATATGAATCCGCCGTGATCGACGGACGGTTCACGCTCAGCCGATCCCTGACGCAGCTTGGGCATCCAGCTTGAGCCCCACGCGTTCGGCCACAAGGTCCATGTCGGAGCGGTGCTTGATGATGATGCTCAGCGTCTGCGTGAAAGTCTCGCGGTCGATCTGCTTGGCGCCCAGCAGCAGCAGGGTCCGCGCCCAGTCGATCGATTCGGCGATGCTCGGCGGCTTCTTCACGTCTAGATCGCGCACCATGCGCACCACTTCCACCAGGCGGCGCGCCACGCCGGCGTCCAGTTCGGGCACGTGTAGCCGCACGATCTCAAGCTCTCGTTCCGGGTCCGGGTAATCCAGCCACAGGTACAGGCAGCGCCGCTTCAGCGCTTCCGTGAGCTCACGCGAGTCGTTGCTGGTGAGCAGCACGATCGGATGAGTTTTGGCCTCGATCACGCCCAACTCCGGAATCGAAACCTGAAAGTCGGAGAGAATCTCCAGCAGCAGCGCCTCAAACTCGTGATCGGTTTTGTCGATCTCGTCGATCAGCAGCACGACCGGCCGCGGCGAGGCGATTGCGCGCAGCAACGGCCGCTCCAGCAGGAACTCCTCGCTGAAGATGTTGTCTGAGACAGCGCCCCATGAGTCGCGGACATCGCCGTCGGGGACGGCGCGATCCGTGACGGTTTCGTCGGCGGCCCCGGTTTGAATGCGCAGGAGTTGCTTTTTGTAGTTCCACTCGTAGAGCGATTTTGCTTCGTCGAGGCCTTCGTAGCACTGCAGGCGGATCAGTTCGCGGCCGGTGAAACGCGCCAGCGCCTTCGCGAGTTCGGTCTTGCCCACGCCGGCCGGTCCTTCCACCAGTACCGGCTTGCCCATGCGTACGGCCAGGTAAGACACGAGCGACACGGTGTCGCTCGGCAGGTAACCGGCGGCTTCAAGGCCCGCGCTCAATTCCGCCGGCGAGTTCGCCTCGGGCGAGTCGGTTTCGCGGGCGGGGTTCGGACCGGCGTCGGCTTGCTTGGCAGCCATCCTCTGGATGGTAACCGCGCACCATGCGACGCCAGGCGCCAGCGCCGCGATTAGGCTTGACGCCTTGACCGGCAGCACCGCAAAGAAACCGGCGCGCAGGCTCAGCGCCGCCGAACTGACCGAGAGCCGTCGCGAGGAGATCGCCGACGCGGCGATCAAGGTGTTTGCCCTGCATGGCTACCGCGACGCCAGCATCGCGCAGATCGCATCGCAGATGGGGGCGGGGCACGGCACGATCTACCGCTACTTCGAGAACAAACGAGCGATCGCCGAGTACGTACTCAACCGCTCGTTGTTGAAGCTGACCTCGGTCGTCACCGATGAGCCGCCCGAGGCCAGCAACAACGCCGCCGAGTACCGCGCTCAGGTGGAACGCATCGGCCGTGGCCTGTACGACCTGATGATCGCCGAGCCGGAACTTGGCAGCGTGGTCTTCTTCGTCGCCGGCCAGGTGGACTCCGAAATGCGCGAGCAGGTTCAAGGGGCGTTTGACGCGGTCGCGCAGGTGACCGAGATGTACCTGCACAACGGCATCAAGAAAGACTTTCTGGACCCCTCACTAGACACGTTTCGCACCGCGGCGGCAATCGTGGGCATGATCTTCGAGGGTGCGCGGCGGGTGCATCTGGCCGACAATCCACGGGCCGAGGGTGAGAGTTGGTCCGCGACAGTGACGCATCTGATGTTTGACGGGATTGTCGCGCGGTAGGCGCGGCGAACCGCCGAGAATCGCCAGTCGTCCTCGTCCGAATAGGGCAAACAAACAATTTCACTGCGCCAACTCGCGGAATGACGTATCATTCCGCGAGGTGATTCGCCTCATTAGGGGCCGTGAACAACCACGCAGACCATGCCGTCGGCGCGTGGCGCGTGGCGAAAGAAGTCTTCAACAGGGGAGTGTTCGGATGGTTCAGGTAGACGTTTTCTGGTCGTACGGGTTGGGTGCGGGATTCGCGATAGCGGCAGCGCGGCAGTTGCGCGTGCGCCAGGAACTGCGCGACCGTGACGGTGGTGGTGAGCCGGCCGCGGAACTGGCGAAGGCAGGCCAGACCGGTTCTTGGAACGACGGCGCCGAGGGGCAGCGTCGGGCGCTGAGTGCTGACGACGACTTTGCGTCGGGCGCAACAGAGCGAGCGCTCGCCAAGGACGGTCCTGTCGCCGCTAACGGCGCGCCCGCTAAGCGCACCACAACTGCGCCGCCCGCCGTCGGCGCATGGGCCGACTTCAAGGACCTGCTGCAAAACCGCTTCATGGTGGCCAACGTTCTTTACGCGGCGATGCTCTTCGCGCCGAGCGGGATCTATCTGCTTTGGGGCTTTCCCAACTGGGAGACGATGCAGGCCGGATCGCACTCAATGCCCGCGTGGCTGATTGTTCTCTTCGCGATCACCAACGTCACGCAGGCGATCGTCGGCTTTTGGGTGACGGAGCGGCTGATTGTCAGCGGTCGCCAGTATCTAGGGTTCTTGCAGGCTTGGGTTGGATACTTCGGCATGTTCTTCCTGCTGGTCAACGGTTGGGACAAGACCGGCTGGCACCGCTTCTTCTCCGAGGACCGCGCCGACTTCAAAACCTGGGCCTCCGAGCCGGCGCTCGACCAGGTCACCGGATGGCTCACCTCCGACGTAGCTCTGACTCTTTACGGCATGGGTGCGATTTTGATTCCGATCATGGCGGTGATCATGATCCGTTCGCTGGCCACCGGATATCGCATCGGCGGCGAGTACCGTCCCGACCGAAAACCGGCCGGTACCGCGATCGTGACCGCGGTGACCGTGGCGATGCTGCTCTCCGGGGTGCCGGCGGCGGTCGTCGCCCACCAGATGATTCTTTGGCTCGGCTGGATCGGCGGAGCGATCGCCGGTGCAGCGGTGATCTTCGTGGTCCTGCTGTGGTCGCGCACCGGACTGCTCTACCGGGGCTATCGCATGCTCGCGTTGGAAGACGTCGCCTATCGGCGACTGAACGCCGAAGGTTCGCGATCGGTGGGAGACTCCGTCGAGCCTGAAGTCACGCGCGAGCTCAGCTACTCAAACCAATAATGCTCGGCGTGGGCCCTGACGCGCAGTCCCGCCAGCGTCAGGGCCACGCAGCCGGCAGCCACGATTAAACAGGTGCCGACGTCCGCGCCGTCGATCGAGTTGGCGATGGTCACGGCGATCGTCCAAAGCCCGCCCGCGGCCAGCAATGTGCCGTCGTGAAACGGCGAGGGGAATGGCGCGTCTTCAAGTGCCCGGGCGATCACACGCATTGCGCTTACCGCCACCAGCAGCTGGCTGGCTTCAAGCCAGCCGAAATCCGGAATACCGCTGATCGCACCGATGCCGATTGTGATCGAGCCGGCCATCGCCGTGCGCCGCGCCGCCGGCAGATCGCGAAAGTGGGTGAACGGCAGCACGATCGCCCGCACTCCGCGCGCGTCAAACGGGCGGGCCGCGCGCGAGTTCACCGTTACCGCCTGATCGAGAGCCTGTAAATGTCGTCGCCGGCCGACATGTACAGGCGGCCGCCACGCGAGATCAGGTCGTAGGAGCAGTGTCCGTCGGCTTTTCGCACCTGGCTGGTTTTACGGGTGGAACGGTCGTAGCGCATCAACACGTTGCCGTTGAAGATGCAGTAGAACACGTCGTTTCGCCAGCCGCGCGCGGCGGTGGAAGTGGGCACGGTGATGCCCGACGGCGTGCCGGTGACCTTCAGCACGGGCCGGCCCTCGCCGCTGCCCGAGCAGTCGGTGCGCGGCGGTTGCCAGCCGTAGTTGACGCCGGCCGAGACGCGGTTGATCTCGTCGCAGCCGTCGCCGGCCTCGGAACCCCACATCTGCCCGTCTCCGTCGAATGCGAACTGGTAGGTGTTGCGCAGGCCGCAGGCCCAGATTCGCTTGTCCGAGATGTTGCGCTTCGAAGTGTTGTCGGCGTTGCCGCACTGATCCGGGTTGCCGGAGGCCGGATCGTTGTCGCCGGCCGGGTTGAGCCGCAGGATCTTGCCGAAGGGCACGCTCAGGCTTTGTGCCCGACCGGGGCCTTTGTCGGGATCGTCATTCTCGCCAAGATCGCCGAGCGAGAGGTATAGGGCCCCGTCGGGGCCGAAGTGCAGGCCGCCGCCGACATGGTTCTCCGCCGAACTGGGGTGATCCGCCGAGAACACCCGGTGATCCGCCGTCAGACGTCCGTTGCCGGTCGGCTTGAAGCGCCACACACAGTGTCCGGCGACGCCGCTGGAGTTGCTTGAGGTCGTTGGGTTTGGGCAACTCTCGGAGGGACCGGTGTAGTAGGCGTACACGCCGCCCGAGGAATCGCCGGCCAGGCCCAGCAGTCCGGCCTCGCCGCCGGCGGAGACGTTCAGCTTCGCGAGCACGGTCTTGCGGCCGTTCGAGAAGCGCATGATCCGGCCGTTGTCCTTTTCTGCGTAAAGCAGGCGTCCCTTGTCGTCGAAGGCCATGCCGACCGCCTGCGGTGTGCCGCTTACGTAGCGGCGCACGCTGTAGCGCGTGGCCGCTGTACCGGCCTGCTCGCCACCTGCCGCGGCAGCGTCGGGCGTACCCGAGCTTGCGCCAGTGGGTGCCGCGCCACCGGCGGCACGTTCGTTTGCGCCACCGGCGCAGGCCCAAAGGGCGAGCAGTGCCGCGCCAAGCAGCACCGCCACACCAAATTGTCGAGCACGCTCAGTCAATTTGAATCTCCTCAATCTCCACTTCGTGGTCGACGCGTTCTTCAAGTCGCTCGATCATCCCGTCGATCGAGTCTCGCACCGCCATCAGCAGGTCAAGCAGCATGCCTTCAAGGCGCCTCCGTGAGTCCGGTGGCAGTGCGTCGCCGGCAGCGCCGGCGAGCATCTCGACCAAGTGCAGCACGGCGTCGGTCACTCCGCTGGCGGCTCCGGCCGCGCCGCCGGAGCGCGAACGCGCGCGCCGGTACTGCTCGGCGGGGTCGTCCCAGCCCTGGGAAAATTTCTCGAACGGGTCGTCACCCGGTTCGTCCTGTGCGTACTCGGGATCGCGAATCAAGTCGTCGAAATCGTCGAAACCGCGACGATCGCGCTTGCGCGGACGCTCGCTGACGGGCTCGTCAAATTCGTCGCCCCATCCGTTGCCGGAACCGTTTCCTCCGTTGTGCGCGGTCGGGCTCAAGCCACCGGCTCCTTGACGTCACGGCCGCCGCGCACGACGCGCTCGGCCTGTTTGAAATCCACTCGCAATCTACCGTCCTCGATCTTGGCGCCTGCTGGTTTATACCCGACCAGCGAGGACGGAAGCATCAGCGTGCGCTTTTGGTCGCCTACGCGGATCACCACTTCGAGGCCGATCTTGTTCAGGCCGATCTCGCCCTTCTCCACAAACGGCAGCGACAACAGCAGTGTCGCGGTGCCGTTGTTGACGGAAATGTCTTGGATCAGCGTGTCGAAGAGGATGTCGCCGGGCGCCGCCTCGGCGGGAGTGCCGGAGAAGATCGCGTCGCCGAGTTTGTCGAGCATCTGCTCGCCGATCACCTCTTCGTCGAAGTAGGGCGCGGTCAGCACGGGTACCGGTTCGAAAGCGCTTCGCACAAGCTTGAGGTGCTTCTGCTGCGTGGCGCGCCAGTTTTCGAAGTAGCCGCCGTCGAGTTCTTCCGGAAACAGGCGGTTGACGATCACCGCGTCGGTCAAATAGCCGTAGAGATTGAGGTAGGTGAACGTGCGCATCGCCTCGTTGATAACCATGCGGTCGGGCGTCATCACCAGGCGCACGCTGGTCCGCGAGCGGTCGCGCAGAATCTCATTCATCGCCACCAAGCTGCCGACCAGCCGTTCGACCTCGTCGTAAACGGCTTTGTCGGGCAGCGGCAGGTCCAGAAACGTCTTCGCGAACGGCCTCGCGGCGGCCATCAGCTTGCGCTCCCACGGGAAGACCTTTTCGATCCACCACTTCGCGACGTCGGGAAAGCTCAGCAGCCGGAGCGTCTCGCCGGTCGGCGCACAGTCCACAACGACCACGTCGTACTCGCCGCTGTCGTGGTGCTCTTTGATCTGTAGCAACGCGAAAAGCTCGTCAAAGCCCGGCGGCACGGTCAGTTCCTCGGCGGTGATCCGCTCCAGCCCACGGTCGGCCAGCAGATCGGTCAGCCAGCTTTGTACTGAGGCCCAGTGACGCTCCATCTCTTCGTTGGCTTGTACCTCCTGCGCGAACAGGTTTTTTGTCACCTCGCGCGGGGTGGAGCCGAGCTGCGTGTCAAGTGAGTCACTGAGACTGTGCGCGGGATCGGTGCTCATCACAACCGTCCGCTGGCCTGCGCGCGCGCAGGCCAGCGCGGTCGCGGTAGCCACGCTGGTCTTGCCGACGCCGCCCTTGCCGGTGTAGAGGATCGTCCGCGGACTCACGCGCGGGATTATTCCAGGTTCGCAAGCACGCGCCGCCGGCGTGGGCGAACACGGCCGGAGGAATCCGCGCGAAGAGCCCGATTGCGCCGCGCGCGAAATCCGCGCGTGCGAAGTGCGAGTTCAGCGCACGCGCACGACGGCGCTGGCGGATCCGCGGTTGCCCGCGAGATCGACGGCCACGAACTTGAGCTTGTACTTGCCCTTCTTCTTCGGTTTCGCGAGCGTGAAGCGGCGGCTGCCGTAGCCGATCGTGGCGCGCGCTCCGGCGGCCGCCCGTCCGCCGCGCGAGGAATTGACGCTGACGGTTGACATCTTCGAAAGCCGGAAGGTGACGATCAATTTCTTACGCCGCACCTTTGTCTTGACGTCCGTGATTTTCGGCGCCTCACCGAGATAAGAACTGAAGTGCTCGCGTGTGTTGCAGAAGATGTCTTCCTTTGTTTCATCGCAGATCTTGCGCAGAAAACCGATCACGAGGTTGTGGTAATTCAGGCTGGCCTCGTGCCCTCCCACGTTGTACAGCGACCAAGCGCCGGTGTCGCTGTCGGCGGTTTCGCGGCGCGCCGCCTTTAGTCCCTCGCGGTACAGGTCCCAGGCTTTCTCGTCGTTGGTGATGATCGAAAAGTCGTGCAGGCCGTCGAGCGACTGCAAAAACATGTTGAGGATTATCAGCCGGGAATTGCCCGAATAGCCGAGGTAGTGATTGCCCACGTCGCGCGGAAGCTTCAGGCCGACCGGCGCCGCGTTGTCAAAGGCCAGCATCGCTTTTCGTGCGGCGGCCGTGATCTCGGCGTCGTTGAGTGCGTTTCCGGCACGTGCCAAGGCTTGAATCGCCGTGCCCTGCGAGATCGAGCTGATGAACGGCGCATCGCTGCCGCTGAACGGGAAGTAGTACTCCCAGGTCAGCGCGCCGCCGCGATCGACCGCCCAGTCGATTAATTCGTGTGCGTACTTGCCGAGCGCGCGGCGCGCGGGTTTGGACTTGACCGTCCAGACGGCGTTGAGCTTGGCGAAGTTGCTGAGCGGATGAAACTCCCAACCCTGGCCGGGGAAGTACTGGTAGATGATGCGGCTGTTCCCGAAGCGGTCGTCGGTACCAAACGGGCGTGGGCCGTTCTTGTGAAACCAGTCGGCGTTTCGTTGCAGGGTCTCGAACAGCGGCCGCATGCGACCGGCGGTGATGCGGTCGTCTCGCGCGAGGTTTTCGACGCGGCGGATCTGGTATCGCATTGCCTGACGACTGGCCCCGGAGGCGGCGCGGCGCACGGTGCGCGCGTCCATGTAGGCGCCGCGCGCGTAATCGGCCTGCTCAGTGGTGATCGAACCGCTTTGCTCAAGTGACGAGATCGCCCCGCTGACGGTCGAGGCGGCGGCAGGCGTGCTACCTGCCGCCAGCGTCACGATGACGGCCAGCAGCAAGGCACAAAGTGACCGCGCCGCGGGGTGCCGAACAGCAATGCTTTGCGCGGTCGTTCGCCGACCGCGGTTGCCCAGACGATTCGAATCCATTCACTAAAGGTAAAACCCTCGGGGCGCCTGAGTTTCGGTTCGAAACAGATCCTGCACTTCGATCGGACAATCAGCCGAATTGCAGGGATTTATTCGTCGGTCCGGGGCTCCGTTGACGGCGTGTTGTGGTTGCTTGAATTCGCCTCCTGCCGGTGCGCTTCGGCCGGATTCGTTGCTACCGTCGCGATCACGGTGCCCATCGACGATTCCACCCCCACGGATTCCGGCGACTACGAGATCAGCGAGTCCGCCGACGCGAAGGATGGCGACGGCGACGCCCGCGCCCGCGCCCGCGACGATTCGTCAAAACGCCGGTCCGAAGCGCCGCCGCGTCGTCCAGGTCGTGCCCGGCCGCGGCGCACCGGCGGCTATTACGCGTGGCTGTTGGCGCCGCTTGTCGCCTTCGCGGTGCTTGTCGCGCTGATCCTGAACACCGGCACTCCATCCGCCGGGGATCTGATGCGTCAGGCTTCGACGAGCTTCGGCGATGTTGAGCGAGGCACGTTCAACTTCAAGATGTCGATCACGCCGAAGGGCAGCGCCACTGCGGAAACATCGACGATCAGCCTTAGCGGGCCTTTCGAGTTGATCCCCGGTAAGCCGCTGCCGCTTGCGAAGATCAACTACACCGTCACTTCCGGCGAGCGCAGTCAGGAGGTAGTGCTGCTGACGACCGGAGAAAAGGCGTACACGGTCATTCAGGGACAGGCTTACGAGTTGCCCGCGTCAGCCACGAAGGATTTGCGCAAGGCCACAAAGCAACTCAGTTCCGGTGACAGCGGCAAGTCGAAACCGAAACAAAACGGATTGACGGGCCTGAAGCTGAACTTCGACCGGTGGCTCGAAAATCCGCGGGTTGGGTCCGGTTCGGAGATCGACGGCACGTCGACTTGGCGCACCAGCGCCGCCGTCGACGTCGTTGCCGCGCTGAAGGATCTGTCGGCTTCGGCGAAAGCGCTCGGAGGCGTGACCGGCGCCAAGGTGCCAGAGCTCACCGAAGACGACATCAAGCAACTCAAATCCAGCTTTCGCAATGCCAAGGTCATCGTGTATGTCGGCCGCTACGACCGCATCGTGCGTCTTCTTGACCTGACGATGGATTTCACAACGCCGGCCGAGTTCGCCTCCACGACCGGCGGCATCACCGGCGGCCGCCTAAATCTGCGGATCGGCATCAGCCGTCCGAACAAGCCGGTCAATGTGAAGCCGCCGTCGAGCCCGCTGCCGTTCAAGGCCCTCCAATCGCTTGGCCAGGGCGGCTCGGCCGGCACGGCGCTTGACGACGGCCTTGGCAAGTAAGCTGGCGAACATGCATCGATTTCGCACCTACGCCGCCCTTATGCTCGTCGCCGCGCTCGCGCTCCTGGCGACCGGCTGCGGTGACAAAAAGACGAGCGCCGCCAAACACGCCGACAACCCGCAAGAGGCCGTCAAGACCTCGCTTTTAAACGCCTCCAAGGTCAAGTCCGGCGAAATGAAGTACTCGGCCACCTTCTCGGGCGGCGGTATGCCCGGATCTATGCAGATCACCGGTGACGGTGCGTTCGACATGAAAGCGAAGGGCGGCGCCGCGATGCATTTCACGATGGCGTTCGACATCGCGGGCCAGAAGCAGGAAATGGGCTTCACGATGGTCGACGGCAAGAGCTACATGGAGTTCGGCGGCCAGGCGACGTCGTTGGGCGACTCGTCCGGCGCCACCGCTTCGACCGGAAAGATCGACCAAAAGCAGATCGACGAGATGTTCAAAGCGCTCGAAGGCATGATTGGCGAGGTCAAGCCGGCGGGCACACAAACCGTCAACGGCGAGACGGTCACCGTTTACAGCACCACCGTGGACGTCACGAAGGCCGCGGACGAAGTTGAGAAGCAGGCCAAGGGTCAGATACCCGGCAGCATTCCCGGTTTCGGCGATATCAAGTCGCTGGCGAAGATGTTCAAAGACACGAAGGTGCGGGTCGGCATCGATTCCGACGGGCTACCGCGCTTGGTCGAGTTTGAGACCTCGTTCAATATGGGCGCGATGGGCGGCGCCACGGGCGCTTCGGACTCTGGATCGGGCGGCTTCAAGGTCAAGGCGGAGCTGACAAAGGTCAACACGCCGGTCACGATCAAGAAGCCTGCGAACGTCGTCGCGGGCAAGGGTGCTTTGGACGCGCTGGGCGGCATGTTCGGCGGCCTGGGCGCCACAAACTGAGTCTTTCTTCGTGAACGCCGTGTCGAACGGTGAGGGCGGCCCGCGTGGCGGGCCGCTTGGCTTCCTGTTCTCCGCCGACGGCTGGCCGTATTTGCTGGCCGTCTCAATTCCACTTGCGATCGTGCTCGACGTGGCTCACGCCTCGTCGGCGCTGATCTTCGCCACCGCCGTGATCGGATTGATCCCGGCGGCGGCGATGATGGGGCGCGCCACCGAGGAATTGGCGGCTCGTAGCGGTCCTGGTATCGGCGGACTGTTGAACGTGACCTTTGGCAATTTTCCGGAGCTGATCGTGGCGGTGTTCGCGCTCAACGCAGGGCTTCACGAGGTGGTCAAGGCGTCGCTGGTCGGTTCGATCATCGGCAACATCCTGCTGGTGATGGGCGCGGCGATGTTCGTGGGCGGCCTCGGTCGCGAGGGCCAGTCGTTCAACGCGAAAGCGGCCGCGGTGCAATCGTCAATGCTGTTCCTCACACTTGCCGCGCTGATCATGCCGGCCGCGTACGTTTTGATCGCGGGAGATGGCGGCCTGCCGCGAGTGAACGGACCGGATCATGTGGACTACGGACCGGCCGTGGAGAAGCTTTCCGCGATTGTGGCGGTGATTTTGCTGCTGGCGTATGCGGCGGGGCTGGTCTTTTCGCTGGTCACGCACCGTTCGCTTTTCAACCCGGTCGAAGGCGACGACGCCGACTTCGCCTGGCCGGTACGCCGATCCGTCGCCGTACTGGCCGGTGCGGCCGTCGTGGTCGGTGTGATGAGTGAGATTCTCGTCGGGTCGATCGAGGTGGCGTCGGAATCGATCGGGCTATCGCAGTTCTTCGTCGGCGTGATCGTGATCGCGATTGCCGGAAACGCCGCTGAACACTGGGTTGCCGTACTTGTGGCGGTAAAAAACAAGATGGATCTGGCCGTGAACATCGCGGTCGGTTCATCGGCTCAGGTGGCGCTGACGGTCGCGCCGGTGCTGGTGCTGCTGAGCTTCTTCATCGGTCCGCATCCGATGCCGCTGGTGTTCAACGGATTCGAACTGGCGGCAATGGTGATCGCGGTGCTGAC
Organism: Actinomycetota bacterium; assembly: GCA_016213645.1. Lineage (GTDB taxonomy): Bacteria > Actinomycetota > Thermoleophilia > Solirubrobacterales > JACPNS01 > JACPNS01. Next base: position 25,580 of record JACQZY010000003.1, on the reverse strand, counting down.
GGCGAATCAGGTGACCTCGGACGGCGAATCCAACTGGTTTGAAGGGCTTCAGCTACTTGCGCTTTACGCCGTTTTCGGCGTGGCTTTCTACTTCGCGTGAGCAAGCCGGTGCGGCGTCCGCACGATCGTTCGGTAACGACCCGAAAACCGCTACACTCTGGCCCGCTTTCAAGACGTCTTGGTGTGCGCCCGGCAGCAGTCGCCCCCATCACTGTTTTGGCTCTAATCAAACGATTCGAATCACCGCAAGGAGCACGAGAACGTGGTCAATTTTGAACTGTCCGACGAGCAGAAGATGCTCCAAGAGACGGCGCGCAGCTTCGCCGAAAACGAGATCCGTCCCGTCGCGGAGGAGCACGACCGCGACTCCAAGTTCCCGATGGAGATCATCAAGAAGGCCTGGGAAGTTGGTCTGATGAACACCTCGATCGCGGAGGAATACGGCGGAGCGGGCTTGGACCTGCTCTCCGGAGCGATCATCGAGGAACAGCTTTCGTGGGGATGCTCGGGCATCGCCACTTCGATCTTCGCCAACGGATTGGCCTCGGCACCGGTCGAGATCGGTGGTTCGGACGAGATCAAGAAGGAGTTCTTGGCGCCGCTCGTTGAAGAGCCGATTCTGGCGTCGTTCTGCCTTACCGAGCCGGACGCCGGTTCGGACGTGGCCGGCATGAAGACCACGGCCGTGAAGAAGGGCGACAAGTACGTGATCAACGGCTCCAAGTGCTTCATCACCAACGGCTCGCATGCCTCGTGGTACACGGTCTACGCAAAGACCGACCCTGACGCCGGTCATCGCGGCATTAGCGCGTTCGTTGTCCCGCGCGACGCCGGCGTGATGGTCGACAAGAAGGAAGACAAGCTCGGCCAGCGCGCCTCGGACACCGCGACGATCAGCTTCAACGACGTTGAGGTCCCGGCCAAGAACTTGCTGGGTGAAGAGAATCACGGCTTCAAGCTCGCGATGAGGACGCTCGACACCACGCGTCCCGGTGTGGCCGCGATGGCCACCGGTATTCAGCAGGCTGCGCTCGACCACTCGGTCGCCTACGCCAAGGAGCGCGTGCAGTTCGGCGTGCCGATCGCGATGCACCAGGCGATCCAGTTCATGATCGCCGACATGGCGACCAAGGTCGAGGCCTCGCGTCTGCTTTACCAGAAGGCCGCATGGCTGCTGGACAACGGCAAGCGCAATTCGCTGGTGGCTTCACACGCCAAGCGCTTTTCAAGCGACTCGGCAATGGAGACGGCCGTCGACGCCGTGCAGGTCTTTGGTGGCTACGGCTTCATCAAGGATTACCCGGTTGAGAAGCTGATGCGTGACGCAAAGATCATGCAGCTCTACGAAGGCACCTCGCAGATCCAGCGCCTGGTGATCGCGAAGGAGACGCTGATGCCGCGCCAGGCGGTGACCGCCTAACGCGGTTGGCGGAACGGACGGCTGACGCGGGGCACCCCGCGTGGCGCCGTCGACGCGCGGCCGGGGGACCCCGGCGCACAATTCGATGTAACTCGATGGCGGCCCTAGCGGGCCGCCATCGTCGATTTGGTTCACCGGACCGGTCATCTCGCTTTTCGAGCCAAGCGTCCGACGACGATTCCGCCACGCGTGCTGCTTATGATCCGTTTTCATGACCGTGCGTTTCTATTACGACCTCGGCTCTCCGTACGCGTATCTCGCGGCGACGCGGATTGACGAGGCGTTCGGGCCGGGCGTTGAGGTCGAGTGGACGCCGGTGTTGCTGGGTGGGATCTTTCGTGCCACGGGGCGCTCGTCGTGGGCTCAGACGCCGTCGCGAAAAGCCGGGATCGAGGATGTAGAACGGCGTGGCGCGCGGCTTGGCCTGCCGGAGTTCGTTTGGCCGCGTGAATGGCCAAACAACGGGCTTGCGGCGATGCGCGTCGCGACATGGGCGCAGCAGGCGGGCGTGGGGCGCGAGTTTGCGTTGGCGGCCTTTTTCGAGCAGTTTCACGCTGGGCGCGAGCTGAGCAGGCAAGAAAACATTGCCGCCGCCGCCGAGCGTGCGGGCATCAACTCAAGCGAGGCGCTCGCGGCGGCACGCGATCAGAGCGTGAAGGACCAGCTTCGCGACGTGACGGACGAGGCGGTCCAGCGGGGCGTGATCGGCGTGCCCACGGTTGTCGTGGGCACGGAGTTGTTCTGGGGTGAAGACCGTCTTGATGAAGCGGTCATTGCCGCCGCGTCGCGTGTCGAATAGTCGTCGCCGCGCCGGCGTTCTTCGCCTCGGCCGCGATGCCGCCGATCAGGGCTCGGCGCAGAATGCCCGAACCTGTGGGTAACCGCCGCTACCGCCGATCGCCCGCACGGTCAGTGCGTATCCTTCTTGACCGCCGTAGGTGGAGGTGATCCGTTCAAAGCCCAAGATTCGGATCGAGTCGCCAGCGTCGCCGGTGGTGTAGCCGCCGTCGATTGCCACGCTGTCGGAGGGGCACGCGGCAACCAAACGTTTGACGCCGTCGGCCGGGGTGATTTTCTGAAACGGACTTGCGGCACGCCAGCGAACAGCGGCGGGATCGACAATCGAGCCGGTCGCACCAGTTGCGCCGGTCGCACCCGTTGGGCCGGACTGTCCGCGTGGCCCGCGCCGAAGCGAGGCAGTGTGTGTCCGGTGGTGGGTCTTTGATGCATGGCCGGTATTGCCACCGGATACCGCGTGACGGATCGTCTCGACGGCGTCGGCGCCGGCGAGCGGCGCGGCAACGAGCGCCGCTACGGCGGCGGCGATTACGGCGGAGCGAATGTCCTGGCGGTTCACGCGCCGAACTCTACCCGCTAATCGCGGGTCGCCCGCGGACTTTCTGCGGCGGGCCGTATTCTCTCGGCGTGCCCGCAAAGCCGAAAAAGTCGTCGGCCAAATCCGTCCAGGGCAAGCGCAAGCCCGCGCGGACGGCCACGCGCACGACCGAAGCGGTGGCCGAAGCCGCCGGTCAGGCTGCCGGCGCTTACCTGCGTGAACAGCGCGCCGCGATCACGGAAGCCGCGGTTGTCGCGGAACCGCCCGCACGCCGCCGCGGAGCGGGCGATCCGCTGACCGGCGAACTGCGCAGCAGGCTGCTGCCCCTCCTGGTGCTGCACTTCATGAGCCAAGGTCCCAGCTACGGAAATCAGTTGATCGACCGCGTCACGGAGCTGACCGGGGGAGTGCTGACCGTAAATCCGAACACGATGTATCCGCTGCTGCGCGGTTTTGAGTCGCGCGGACTGATCGAGGGCCAGTGGGAACACCCGGAGCGCCGCAGCCGCCGGTTTTACTCGCTCACGCCCGCCGGGCAGAAAGAACTCAAGCGGTTGTTACCGGGCGCGCGCGAGTCGCTTGACTCGCTGGGCCGCACGCTGACAGATATTCGCGGCGAGTTGTTCGAGTAGGGCACATGCGTCTTGCGTCGCCGCCGCGCGGTGCCGCACCATCCCACTGCGTCGCACCATCCCACTGCGTCGCACCATCCCACTGTGTCGCACCATCCCACTGTGTCGCGCCGCCCCGCGTCGCCACGCCGTCCCGTACCGTCGCGAATCATCTATCGTTCCCCGCGCATGAGCCTCAAGGTCAACAAGGCCGCGGTCGTCGGCGCGGGCACGATGGGCGGCGAGATCGCCTTCGTGATCGCGAGCGCCGGCATTCCGGTGCTGATGAAGGACGTCGACCAGAAGTTCGTCGACCACGGCATCGAAACGGCCGAGAAGCTGCTGGCCAAGCTCGTGGCCAAGGAGAAGCTCACGCGGGAGGCCGCCGACGCCACTCGTGCGCTGATCACCGGCACGCTTGACTACAGCGGCTTCGGCGATGTCGACTTCGTGGTTGAGGCGGTTCCCGAACGGATGCAGCTCAAGCAGGCCGTGTTCGCCGAGCTTGACGCGGCGACTCCCGGTCACGCGATCCTCGCCAGCAACACTTCCGCGCTTTCGATCGACGAGATCGGCGCCGCCACCACCCGGCCCGACAAAGTCGTCGGATTTCACTTCTTCTACCCGGCCTCGGTCGCCAAGCTGATCGAGGTGATTGAGGGCGAAGCCACGTCGCCGGAGACCACGCTCTCGGCTTACAACTTCGCGCAGGCGATCAAAAAGGCGCCGATCACCTGCGCCGACGCCCCGGGATTCGTGGTCAACCGTCTGCTCTGCGCGAGCATGGGCGAGATGCACCGCGTGGCTGACGAGCATGATCTTTCGCCTGCCCAGATGGACGCCGCGATCACCGGACTCAAGGTTGCTCCCACTGGGCCTTGCGCGCTGTCGGACATGCTCGGATTGGACACGGTGCTGCACGTTTTGGAGCACCTAAACGAGCAGTTAGGCGATGACTTCTACGTTCCGCCGAAGATGAAGTCGCTGGTGGAAGACGGCGATCTGGGTTTGAAAACCGGCAAGGGCTTCTTTGACCCGCCCGGGCAGGCTCCGGCGGAGGGGGTAGACCCGGTTGATCCCGCGCTTGCCGGGGAAATTGTTTTGCGCTCCGGCCTGCGCATGCTCGTCGAGGCGTGCGCGATCGTCGAAGAGGCGATCGGCAACGCCCGCGAGGTCGACCTCGGAATGATGGCCGGCGCCGCGGTGATCCCCGGTCCGTTGGCGCGGGCGGACGAGATGGGGCTGGACAACGTGCTGGCGGCGCTGGAACACGGCAAGACGCAGTGGGGTGAGGCGTACGAGCCGCCGGTGCTACTGCGTCGACTCGTGGCTCAAGGCCGCACGGGCAAAGCCGCCGGGCAGGGTTTCTTCGCGTATCCACGTCCGGACGACGGCGAACAACCGGAAACAGTTCAACTTGAGACACGCGGTCCGGTGGCGATCGCGTGGCTGGCGCAAAAGCCGGTCAATCCGATCTCTCCCGCGCTCGTGCGCGACCTGCGCGCCGTGCATCAGCGCGTCGAGGCCGACGATTCCATACGCGCGCTCGTGATCGCGAGTTCGACAAACTTGATTTGGTCGGCCGGCGCGGATCTCAAGGCGTTCGCCACGATGACGCCCGAGGAAATGGCTCAACACGTCGACAACACGCTCGCGTTGATGCGCGGATTTGAGCGGGGCGACACCGTGGTGATCGCGTGTGTCAACGGTGCGGCGCTTGGCGGCGGGTGCGAGCTTGCGATGAGCGCGGACATCCGGATCGCGGGAGAATCGGCGAGTTTCGGACAACCGGAGATTTCACTTGGGATTCTGCCGGGATTCGGCGGTACGCAGCGCCTGCCGCGCCTGGTCGGAAAAGGGGCGGCATTTGAGATGATCGCCGCCGGAGACGCGATCGACGCCTGGCGGGCCGCCGAGCTGGGACTAGTGAATCAAGTCGTTCCGGACCATGAGCTTTTCGACACCGCGATCGCGCAGGCCGAGCGCCTGGCGGCACAGGCTCCGCTGGCGATCGCGCACATCAAGCGCGCGCTCGACGATCCCTCGCTGGACGCCGGCATCGCCGTCGAGCGCGAGGCCTTTGTGACGGCGATGGCCAGTGAGGACGCCCATGAGGGCGTGGCGGCCTTCTTGCAGAAACGCGCGCCCAAGTTCAACGGCCGCTGAGTCGCGGCTTGGCGACGCCTCGCAGTGCGCCTACGCTTTGCTTCGTGAGCAACGAACAACCTTTGAAGCAGCAAGAGCCGTCGGCTGCCACCCGCGAACTCGCTGAGGCGATCGTAAACGCGCGCAGCGCCGTTGTGCTGACCGGCGCGGGCGTTTCCGTACCCAGCGGCATTCCTGACTTCCGCACGCCGGAGAAAGGCATGTGGGAGAACGTCGACCCTATGGAGGTGGCGCACATCGACACCTTTCACGACGATCCCGAACGCTTTTGGAGTTTTTACGGGGCGCGCTTTGCGTCGCTCGGCGACAAACTGCCGAACGGCGCGCACGAGGTTCTCGCCGATTTCGAACGGAGCGGACTGATCGAGGGCGTGATCACTCAGAACATCGACAGGCTGCACCATCTCGCGGGCAGCGAGCGGCTGATTGAGGTGCACGGATCGATCGAGGTTTCGCGCTGTCTGCGCTGCGGGGCCGATTACGAGCTGGACTGGGTGCGTGAACAGGCCGCCGAGCACGGCATTCCGCGCTGCACCAGCTGTGACACCGCGCCGCCACTGAAACCGGATGTGGTGCTGTTTGGCGAGATGCTTCCCGAGAGCGCGATGCAAGAGGCGTTCGAGCTTGCCTCGGGAGCCGACCTGATGATCGCGATCGGAAGTTCGCTGGTGGTGCATCCGGTGGCGGGGCTGCCGGCCGTGACGCTGCGCCGTGGCGGACAATTGGCAATCGTGACCACCGGGTCCACGCCGTACGACGGGGATGCCTTTGTCAAGCTTGATGGCGACGTCGAGCAGGAGTTACGCGCGCTTGCGCGGGCCGTGCGGGAGCTCATCTGAGCAAAAGCGACCGGCGGCTACATGACTGCGGTCGTGGAACGAGGTCAGCGAATCCGCGCGACGGCGGGCTTCACGCGGCTACCGCGCAGGATCGGCGATCACGGGCGCGAACGTCGGATAAATGCCGCCGACATCTCCCAGCTCGCGGCGCGCCGCAAAGGCCCTGATCGCGCGCATCAGTGGCGCGTACGGCTTGGTGCTGCTGCTCACGATCGTCACCTTCGTGACGATGTCATCAATTCCGGACGGCATGGTCTGGAAGGCGACGGGCCTCTCGGTTGGGATCCTCACCGCGGTGGTGGGCATCCTCGGCTCAGGTGTTTCCCATCGTTCGTCTCTGCTCACCGCGGGCACCGGAGCGGCCGCGATCATTTTGGCGTTTCTGGCGGCGGCGATTGACTCAAACGTGACCCTCCTGCTTGCCGCCGCAATCACGGCCTGCTTGCTGCTGGTGTGCGAAGCGGCGATTCTTCGTCAGGTCGTCCGTTCGACCAGCGTCGACTTTCGCACGATTCTCGGGGCGATTACTTCTTACACAATGCTCGGCCTGATCTTTTCGTTCGTTTATCTGGCGGCCGTGCTCGCCCAGGGTTCCGGCGACTTCTTCATCGGCCACGCCTCGATCGAACGGGGCGATCTGATCTTCTTCAGCTACACCACGCTGACTACCACTGGATACGGAAACCTCGTGCCCGCCGCCCAGCCCGGCATGTCGATCGCGGTGGTCGAAATGCTTTTCGGGCAGATCTTTCTCGTCACACTGGTGGCGCGCCTGGTGAGCCTGTGGCAGCCACGGAAGCGGCAAATGCGCGATAGTTCCGCGTGATGAACCGTAAATGGCTCACGATCATCGTGCTGGCGTCCGCCCAGTTCGTGATGGTGCTTGACACAACGGTGATGAACGTCGCGATCTCGAACGTGGTCGCCGACTTGAACACGACCGTCACACAGGTTCAGATGGCGATCACCTTGTACACGCTGGTGATGGCCGCGCTGATGTTGACCGGCGGAAAACTCGGCGACATTTTCGGACGTCGCAACGCCTTCGCGCTGGGCATCGCGATCTACGGCTGCGGCTCCGCGATCACCGGCCTGGCCGGAAACATAAACGTGCTGTTGTTTGGCTGGTCGCTACTTGAAGGGATCGGCGCGGCCCTGGTGATTCCGGCGATCGCGTCGCTGGTGGCGCACAACTATCCGGAGAGCCGTGATCGCGCGATGGCGTATGGGATCGTCGGCGCGATCGCGGCGGTCGGAGTGGCGGCCGGACCGCTGATCGGCGGCTGGGTGACCGAATACGCGAGCTGGCGGTACGTCTTCTTCGGTGAGGTGGTCGCGGTCGGCGGAATCCTCGCCGCGCGCAAGCTCGTCGGCGACGTGCCGCGTGTCGAGCAGCGTCCTAGTCTTGATTTCGGCGGGGCGGCACTGTCGATGATCGGCATGGGCCTGATCGTTTTTGCGCTGCTGCGGATTCCGCAATGGGGTCTGATCCAACCGAGCGGTTCGCTGACGGTCGCGGGGCAGTCGATCACGCCGTTCGGATTCTCGGTCGTGCCATTCATGGTCGCGGCCGGATTATTCGTGCTGAAGGCGCTGATGTCGCATTGCAGGCGGCGCGAGAGCCGTGACCGCGAACCGTTGATGCATCCAAGGCTGCTCGGCATCGCCCAGCTGCGCGGCGGCCTTTCGATGCTGGCGTCACAGCAGCTGATTCTCAACGGCATTTTCTTCGTACTGCCGTTGTATCTACAGATCGTGCTCGGCAGAAACGCGATCGAGACGGGTCTGGCGCTGACGCCGATTTCGGTCACCATGCTTTTGGGCGCGCTCGGCGGGCCACGTCTCGGCGCGCGGCTTGGCCCGAGGATGACGGTTCGCCTCGGTCTCGGAGCGATGCTCGTGGCGGCCGCCGGGCTGATGGCCAGCGTCGGCTATGAAATGCGTGGCGTCGCCTTTTCGGTCGCCCTGGCGGCCTTCGGGCTGGGTGTCGGACTGCTCGCTTCGCAGCTTGGCAACGTGATCATGTCGGCGGTCGAATCCGACAGCGGCAGCGAAGCCGGAGGACTACAGGGCACCGCGCAGAATCTTGGCGCGTCGCTTGGCACGGCGCTGATCGGCGCGGTTCTGTTGACGGGACTGAGCGGTGCCACGGTGTCGGCGGTTCAGCAGAACCCACAGATCAGCGCTTCGGTCAAGGAGCAAGTCGCGATTGTCGCCGAGAGCGGACTTGAGTTCGTGCCGCGCGAGGACGTACGAACGGCGGCGATCGACGCCGGTCTGCCCGAGAGCGAGGCGGCTGAGTTGATGAACGACTACGGGGACGCTCAGCTGCGAGCTCTGAAGCAGGCGTTGCTAGCGGCCGTGCTGTTCGTGCTTGCGGGATTGTGGATCGCCGGCGGACTGCCTACCAAGCGAATCGAGTAGCGGTGCGAAACGGCGTCGACGTCGACGTCAGTCGGCTGCGCCGGGGCGCGTGTGGTGCTTCTTCTTTACCTTGATCGCGTACGGCGAGGGCTGCGTGGGTACAGCCGGGTTCTCAATCTCGCCGAGGCGGTCAAAGACCTTGTACCAGTCGTTCTTGCGCAGGATTGAGCGGCGAGACGCCTTTGCGCCCTTACCGATCTTGCCATCGGCGTTGAGTTCGTAGCCGGGGCGGAAGCCGACGTGAATGTGGTCAGCGTGGTCGCCCATCGCCAACGTCGAGCCACCTAGATCGAACAACGAGATGATCTGGTGCGGCTCAAGGATGCCCTGGAGGGTCATGATCTTGCGCACCGTCTCGTCCATTAGACCGCCGGGTTTGTTGTTGGCGATCATCGACTCGCCGTTGATCGCGGCGATGTCCACGGCGGTGCCCGTGGAGTGCTCAGAGACGTTGCCCGAGCTGGTGTAGAAGCCGTGGCCGCAGGTCAGCGACGCGATGGTGGGGTGGTAGCCCTCGGAGTCGAGGAACGCGAGCAGTGCCAGCACGCGGCGATCGACCTGTCCGGCGCGGATGTCGTCGCGACCGCACGAGTAGATGTCGATCGTGTCCTTGTTGAGGACGTAGTTCTCAAGCTGTTCCTTGCTCATCAGCAGGATCTGGCCGATCGAGCGGCTGTTCTGCACCGGCACCAGCGGGTTCACGCCGACGGCGCGGTAGATCGCGGTGGACTCAAGCAGCTTCCAGCCGTCGAGAATCGGCTTCGGGTCCACGACCGGTGCGCCGCGGCCCGCGGGTCGAACCTGGAAGTTGACGTATGGCGTGCGGCCATTGATGTAGTTGCCGACGCGGCCGAGGATCGTGCCGCCGATCACATGCGATCCCTTACGCAACGGCTTGAGCACGACGTCTTCCTTCTTCAGGCCGAAGGGGCGCGAGAAGTAGTTGTCGAAGGTTTCGTATCCCTGCATTGCGACACCGCCGGCGGCCATTTGTGCATACGAACCGCCGGACTTGGCGCGGGCGCGGTTGGGATTGGCGTACAGACGCTCCTGCGAGCCGAGGCGCGGGCCGGTCTTGCCTTCGCCGATCTTGGCGGTGGATCCGGACTCGTCCGCGGCGGTCTTGGACTTGTTTGCGCTGGTACGGGGCACGGGGTAGAGGCGGCTGACCGATCCAAGGTTGTTGTAGCGGTAGCGGTTGCCGAAGCTGTCCTGAATCGTGATGTAGTTGCCGTCGATCTTGTTGCGGCCGATGCTCTGCACGATCGCATCCTGCACCGCCACGACCGGCGCGTTGCGCTTGGAGAAGATCTTGATACCGGTGCGCCGCGCCTCACCCTCGACCACACGTGCAGCGTTCGTGCCGACCTTGGCCTTTCGCGAAACCTTGCGCACGGCGCCCTTATAAGTGGCGCGCGCGTAAACCGGAAAATGACCCTGGGTCAAGCCGGTGAGCGAGTCGACCAATCCGTCCGGCACGCCGGAGATCAGCCGGGCGCGAAGGATTACTTGGTCCACGTACCAGTCGGCGTGGTTGTAGGCGAAGATCGCGCGGCGAATGTCCTTGTCGCCCTCGGCGGCCTTCAGGTACTTGGCGGCGGCGAAGATCGCGTCGACCGGGTTGTAGGGGTCTTTCACGCCGTCGTCGTTGGCGTCGACTCCGTACATCTCCCAAGTCGCGGGCATGAACTGCATCCATCCCAGTGCGCCGGCCGAGGAAACGTTCAGGTTGCGGCCGTAGTTGGTCTCGATCTCGTTGATCGCGGCCAGCACCTCCCAGCGAATTCCATATTGAATGCCGGCTGCCTGATAGATCGGCAACAGGAACGGTGGGATCTGGAACTGCTTGAGGAAAAGATTGGGAACGCTGATCGGACCGTTGCCCGTCGGGTCGCTGACGCCGGCCAACGGGTCGTCGGCCGTCTGTGTGTCATCTCCGGCATCGTTCTTGTTTGAGCCGGCGCGGTCGCGCTTGTGGCTCTTGGGCTGCTTGGCGTCGCCGGTGCCGTCGGAAGAGTTGTTGCGGTTTGAGTCGCCGTTGCCGGAATCGGTCTTCGGCTTCGACGACGCCGGCTTCTTGGCCGGGGGAGGCTCGGGCACCGCCGGGGAGACCGGACCGGTGGGCTCGGCGCCATTGGGCACCATGCCGGGGCCCTCACCGGACTGACCGGTGTCATCGGCCGAAGCCGTGAGCGCGCCGGTGAAGGCGAACACGATCGCGAAAACAAACGCCATGATGGCGATTGAGGCGCTCCTTGAAGTTCTTCCCCTCACGATCCCTTGTTCACATTCTGTTGGTTCATACCGTCGATTCGGCTCGCGCATTCGAGAGCCGCCGCGATTTCCTCCCCACGCGACGATCGGTCATCACAAAGATAGCCGTTGAATAGCGGATATCCGGCCGAAGCCCAAATACCTGCAAGAGGCATGGCGACGGTCATCCGTGACGTTGTGAGCTGGGTTGTCATGTTGTTTCGGTGTGCTTGATTGGAAAGCGGCTTCTCGGCCGCGCTCGTCGCAGGTGCGACGTAACCGCGACTCCTGATCTTTACATGCCGGAAACGCGGAAAAGAGCTTCCATGCGGAGGCCTACCTGGTCGCTTCATCGACACTTGCCTCTTCGACCTTAATCGCCGGTTCTTTTACTGCGTGTGAAGATTCGGGGAAGAGATGGTTTTTGCGCGACCGCAGCGGAAAATTCGGGATAGAAATGGACGGAATGGGTCGTTCACCCGCCTGTCGGCGCTCCGACGCTTGAAGACCAGCTCAAATATCTCATTTCAGGCATATGCTAAACCTCAACTATAGGCTTAGACTAGCCAATATTCCTTTCACTTTTCGATTCTCGTCGCCGTTTCGGCGCAAAACGTCCTATGATCGAAGCCGATGGCCAGGGACGACTCTGAAAAGCGCGCGAAGCCGAAACGGGACCGCGATCGAGACGCCGAACCGGGCGAGGGCCTGGGCGGCGTCGTGGACGAGATCACGAGTAGCTGGCTGTTTGGCGACGCGCTCAGTCGCCTGGTCGACGCAGGCGAGCGCGTGATGCACGCGCAACAGTCTGCCTTTTCGGCGATCGGCCTGCCGTCCGGTTCGCAGTTCGAGAGCCTGACACTGCGTGTGCGCACACTTTTCCACCGTATCGAGGAGTTGGAAGACGACATCGATCGCATCGAGCGGCGGATGACGAACTTGGAAAACCGCGTGGTCGAGGCGATCGGTGATCGCGGCGGAGCGTCGGCCAAGGGCGGCGCTTCATCGAAGTCGACTGCTTCAAAGTCGCGCGGAAAGTAGACCCACCAGGCGCCCGCGGCGCCGCTTTTTATCCGCACATCAGTGATTCGAGTCACATTCGGAGTGGGCCAGACCGTTTTCCCAATTTCCGTTGACTAACCTCCCCGACGTGATGACGGGGGTCAAAACATGAGGGCCGGGCTGTTCCCGGGCCAGGGCAGCCAGACGCCCGACATGCCGCTGGACACGGCCGGTCAACAGCCGGCGATCTTTGGCATGTCGGTCGAGAGCTGGCAGGCCGCGCAGATTGAGTGCGACGTGTTCGCGGGTCACTCGCTCGGCTCGTACGCCGCGCTCGTCGCAGCCGGCTCCGTGGATGCCGACGCAGCCGCCGAAATCGTCAGGCAACGCGGTCTCGCGATGGCCGATGCCGCGCGTGAGCACCCCGGCGCAATGATCGCTCTTTTAGGCGCCACGATCGAGCGCGCGAGCGAGGTGGCCGACGAGTTCGGTTTGACCGTCGCGAACGACAACGCTCCGGGCCAAGTGGTGCTGACCGGCGAGATCGCCGGAGTAGAGGCGCTCGAAGAGGCGCAGCCGGTCACCCACGACGAGGCGGGCAACGAGCGCCGGTTGCGGCTCAAGCGGTTGCCCGTCAGCGGAGCCTTCCATTCGCCGCTCGTGAAGTCCGCCGCCGCGAGGCTCTCGGATGCGCTGTCGAAGGCGCGATTCGGCGACGCATCACACGTGATCGCGAATGGCACGGCACAGCCGTATGTGGATCCGCAACATGAACTTGCCAGCGAACTTCTTGCTCCGGTGCGTTTTCGCGAGTCGCTCCTATACATGTGGAAGATGGGCGTACGCGAGTTTGTCGAGTTTGAGCCCGCCGGTGTGTTGATCGGGTTGGTCAAGCGCACGTTGCCCGAGGCCCGCGCGCTGAAGGTCTCCGACCTGATCTCAACCTCGGGCGGGGCGTGACTGTGAGCGCCACCGAGACCACGGCGTCGGCGGTGGCCAGCCAGCAGCGCCGACTGCAACCGGCGGGGCTGTTGGGTTTTGGTTCGGCGCAGCCTGGCAAGGTGCTCACCAGCGAAGAGATCGGTGAACGTTTGGGTCTTACCGCGGACTGGATCATCGACCGCACCGGTGTGAAGTCGCGACGCGTGCTAGACACGGAAAAAGGCGAGCAACTACTGGACATCGCGGCCGTGGCCGCCCGTGACGCATTGCGGACCGCCGGGCGAGAAGCCTCCGAAGTCGACATGGTGATCGTCGCCACGATCACGCCCGACAGCCTCTTTCCTGCGCAGGCGGTGGCCCTGGCGGACGAGCTCGGCGTGCCCGAGCGGGCCGTTGTGTACGACCTTTCGGCGGCCTGCACGGGATTTGTGACGGCGCTGGGCCAGGCTGCCGCGGCAGTCGAGAGCGGCCGCGCGAAGCTTGCAGTGGTCGTCGGCGCCGACGCGTTGTCGCGGATCATCCCGTGGGACGACCCAAAGAGCGCGCCGCTGTTTGGCGACGCGGCCGGAGCGGTCGTCGTGGGTCCGGTCGAGAACGGCGGGTTCGGCCCGCTGATCGGCGGCTTCGATCATCAGCACCGGATTCTGTACTCGGTGCGCGACGAGGACAACCTGATTCGCATGCGCGGCCGCGAGACCTACACAAACGCCGTGGCGCGAATGAGCGAAATCACGCTTGAGGCGCTGGCCGCGGTCGGCAAGACCTTGGACGACATGAAGCTGATCGTGGCTCACCAGGCAAACGTCCGGATCATCGACGCGCTCGGCGAGAAGCTGGGGCTGCGCGAGGACCAGGTGTCGGTGCAGATCGCGGATGTCGGCAACACCTCTGCCGCGTCGGTGCCGGTTGCGCTGAGTCGCGAGTATGCGGCCGGGCGGCTGGCCGAGGGCGGCCTTGTCGTGATGGCCGGATTTGGCGGAGGTTTTGTGTACTCCGCGATCACCTGTGAAATGGAGGGGATTGCGCCGTGAGCGACGACACCACACAAAACGCCGCCCAGAACGGCTCGGACATCGCGCGCGTGGCGCTGGTGACCGGCGCATCGCGCGGCATCGGCCGGGCGATTGCGCAACAACTTGCTCACGACGGTTACGACGTGGCCGTCACGTATTCGTCGGACGCCGACGGTGCGGCCGAAACGGCCAAACTGATCGAGGCTTCGCGATCGGGTGCCCGGTCACTGGCATTGCAGGCCGACGTCTGCAATGTTGAGGCCGTTGACGGTGCGTTCACTGAGATCGCGGAAAAGCTTGGGCCGGTCGCCGTGCTCGTCAACAACGCCGGTGTACGCCACGACAATCTGGCGGTGCGGATGAGCGATGAGGATTGGAACGCGACGATCGACGCGAACCTAACCGGCGCCTTCAACTGCTCGCGGGCCGCGCTTCGCGGCATGATGCGCGAGCGTTGGGGCCGGATCGTGATGGTTTCGTCCGTCAGCGGGATGCACGGCAACCCCGGTCAGGCCGCCTACGGCGCGTCAAAGGCCGGGCTCATCGGCCTGGCCCGTACGCTCGCGAAGGAATACGCGCGCAAGAAGATCACGGTCAACTGTGTCGCGCCCGGGCCGGTGGCCACGGCGATGACCGAGGGCCTGGTCGACAAGCTGATCGAAGACGTGCCGGCCGGCCGCGCCGGCACGCCTGAAGAAGTGGCCGCGGCCGTTGGATTTCTGGCCTCCGAGGAGGCCGCCTACATCACCGGCGCCGTGCTGCCGGTGGATGGCGGCATGACCGCATGACAAGTGAATCCCGGACCCGATAGAAAAGGGCCGGACAGAAAGGGCTATTCAAATGGCAGTTACTCAGGAAGCAGTGCTTGACAAAATCAAGGAAATCGTCCCCAAGTTTGGTGTTGACCCCACCGACGTCACGCTTGAGGCCACGCTTGAAGACCTCGACATGGACTCACTCGACGTGGTTGAGATCATGCAGGCGATCGAGGATGACCTCGGCGTCCGTGTGCCCGACGAGGACCTCGAAGGCCTTGCGACGATGGGCGACACAATTGCCGCCGTCGTCAAAAACGGCTGATCGGCGACCGTTAACGCAATCGACCCAGGGGAGCGCAATGGATGACTGACCAACGCAGAGAAGTCGTGATCACCGGTATTGGCGCGGTGACGCCCGCCGGTTTTGGCGTGGACGCGCTGTGGGCGCGTGCGCTCGCCGGCGAGTCGCTGCCACACGGCGACGTGGCCGTCGGGCCGGACCCGACTGAAAAACTGACGATCAAGGAGTCTCGCCGGTTGGACCGCTTTGCGCGGTATGCGCTGGTCGCGGCCCGCGAGGCCGTTGAAGACGCCGGGCTGGACTTCGCGGCGCTCGATTCCACGCGCTGCGGCGCGGTCGTCGGCACCGGCATCGGCGGATTTGAGACGATCGACACCAACATCGAGATCATGCGCGAGAAGGGCGACCGGCAGGTGCCGGCGACCACCGTGCCGATGCTGATGCCGAACGCCGCGCTGGCCGCGATCACGAAGGACTTCGGCCTACATGGGCCGGGTCACTGCGTGGTGACCGCCTGTGCGACGGGTAATCACTCGCTGGGCGAGGCCAAGCGCATGATCGAGTACGGCTTCGCCGACTTGGTCGTTGCCGGCAGCGCCGAGGCGGCCAACCGGCCGCTGGCCACCGCGGCATTTCGCGCGATGGGCGCGATGACGTCAAAGGGCATGAGCTGTCCGTTCGACTCGCGGCGTGACGGCTTTGTGATGGGCGAGGGCGCCG
The DNA here is from genome assembly GCA_016213645.1 of Actinomycetota bacterium. Classification (GTDB taxonomy): domain Bacteria; phylum Actinomycetota; class Thermoleophilia; order Solirubrobacterales; family JACPNS01; genus JACPNS01. The sequence continues at coordinate 9,795 of JACQZY010000003.1, read as the reverse complement.
GCATCGTGATCCTGGAGTCTGCCGAGCATGCCGCCGCGCGCGGAGCTCGCGCGTATGCGACGCTCGCGGGCTACGGAGCGTCCAACGACGCTTTTCACCTGGTTCAGCCCGATCCCGAGGCGACCGGTGCAATGGCGGCGATGCGTAAGGCGCTCGCCGAAGCCGGTGTGGCGCCGGGCGAGGTCGACTACATCAACGCCCACGGCACCAGCACCCCGTACAACGATCTCTCCGAGACGAAGGCCGTGAAGGAGATCTTCGATTCGCCGCCGCCGATTTCGTCCACGAAGTCGCTGCTCGGCCACATGATGGGCGCGGCCGGTTCCGTCGAGGCCGTGATCTGCGTGCTCTCGATGCGCGACAACAAGGCGCACCCGACCGTCAATCTCGACGAGCCGGACCCCGAGTGCGACCTCGACTACATCGCCGACGGCGCGCGAGAGATCGAGATCAACACGGTGCTGTCGAACTCATTCGGTTTCGGCGGACACAACGCGTGTCTCGTCTTCCAGGCGAAGTGAGCCGCTGATGGGAATGCTTGAAGGCAAGAGACTGCTGATCACCGGCGTACTGACACCGGCGAGCCTGGCGTACCACGTCGCTTCGACCGCGCAGGCCGAGGGTGCGGAGGTCGTGCTGTCGAGCTTCGGCCGAATGCGTTCGCTGACTGAGCGCACCGCCAATCGCCTGGAAAAGAATGTTGAAGTGGTCGAGCTGGACGTCAACGACGAGGACAACCTGGCGGCGCTGGCCGACGCAGTGAAGAATTCGCTGGGCGGACTGGACGGCGCGTTGCACGCGATTGCCTTCGCCCCGGAGGACGCGCTTGGCGGCAAGTTCCTGAGCGCGCCGCGTGAGAGCGCGGAGCTGGCTTTCCGCACCAGCGCGTACTCATACAAGGCGATGGCCACGGCCCTGCTGCCGTTGCTGGAGCGCGACCGTTCCGCGGGCCCCGGCGACGGCGAGAGCCCGCCGCCGCCGGAATCCGCGATCGTCGGCTTGGACTTCGACGCCACCGTCGCCTGGCCGATCTACGACTGGATGGGAGTGTCAAAGGCAGCACTGGAGTCGGTCAATCGCTACCTGGCACGCGATCTCGGTCCGTACGGCATACGCTCGAACCTGGTTTCGGCCGGACCACTGCGCACGATGGCGGCGAAGGGCATTCCCGGATTCAAGGAACTAGCCGCGATGTGGCCCGCCCAGGCCCCGCTTGGCTGGAGTATCGAGGACCCCCGGCCCGTCGCCAACACCGTCTGCTTCCTACTTTCGGACCTCGCCCGCGGCATCAGCGGCGAAATCATCCACGTAGACGGCGGATTCCACGCGATCGGCGCACCCGCCGCCGTGCAGGTCGAGCCAGAGTCGTAAACCGGCGGAACGGGCACATCTCGCCCACTCGGCCCCACTAGAAAGCCAAATCCTGCGCAGATCACCGGTGCCTGCGCACTGGCGTACCCGCGCTCTGGCGCGCCCCCGCACGGGCGCCCATACCTGCGCAGGGATTTTTGCGCAGATCACCGGTGCCTGCGCAGGATTCCGCATTGGAATCACGGCGGTTGCGTATCGCAATTCGCTTTGGCAAGGGAAATCTTGCGCAGACACCGGTGATCTGCGCGTGGGGTGCCTGGGCGCGGGTGGGGCTGGCGCTTGCGGCAGGAATCGTCTCTAGGCTGAAGAAAGGCGTTTTGATGCAGGCACGGCACGCGGAAGCGCAACAGGATCGCGATTACGGCTCGGCCGTCGTGGAGTTTGACGACGTCACGAAGGTGTACGACGATGGCACCGTTGGACTTGAAAACGCCACCACCAGCATCCGGCGTGGCGAGTTCGTCTTTCTGGTCGGACCGACCGGCTGCGGAAAGTCCACGTTCATTCGCATGTTGATGAAGGAGTTCGAGGCGACGCGCGGCCATATCTTCATCGCCGGGCGTGACATCACGCGGCTCAAGCCCGACCGTGTGCCGTATCTACGGCGCAACATCGGCGCCGTATTTCAGGATTTCAAGCTGCTGTCCAATCGCACGGTCTACGACAACGTCGCATACTCGCTGCTGGTGACCGGCGCTTCGCGGGCGGAAGTTCGCGAAAAGGTGCCGCACATTCTGCGCTTGGTCGGCCTCAGCACCAAGCTTCACAACTTCCCGGACCAGCTTTCCGGCGGCGAACAGCAGCGCGTGTCGATCGCGCGCGCGTTCGTGAACCATCCCCCGCTGCTGATCTGCGACGAGCCGACCGGCAACCTGGACCCGGTCACGTCGCTGGGCATCATGCAGTTGATCTACCGAATCAACCGGACCGGCACCACGGTGATCGTGGCCACGCACGACCAGGGCATGGTAGATCGCATGCGCCGCCGCGTGATCGAGCTTCGCGACGGGCACATCGTGCGCGACGAACAGTCGGCCGGTTACACCAGCGAGTTTTCGGCCGTTCCGGCGACGGACCTCGGATTTGCGGAGGAGGATGCCGAGTTCGGGCTGGGTCCCGAGCCGGACTCCGAACCACCGACCAATGGGCCGGATTTCGAGCCGGACCCTGAACCGCTGGCCAACGGACCCGAGGCCCCCGCGTGAATTTCCGTTTCTTCATGAGCGAGGCGATCCGCACGCTGCGGCGCAACTCCGCACCGAGCTTCGCCGCGCTGATGACGGTGATGATCACGACGATTGTGCTGGGGGTGTTCATTCCCGTCACCGACGCCACGACCGGCGCCGCCAACGAGATTCGCGGCCGGCTGCTGGTGGATGTTTACCTGAAGGACGAAGCGACTCAGTCTGAAGTTTCAGCACTGCGCAAGCGACTGGAGCAGAGCGCCGAGGTCAAGAGCGTCGAATACATCTCGAAGGCCGAGGCCAAGGCGTCATTCAAGGGATCGCTAAAGGACGCCGCGGAACTGCTGGACGAGAATCCGCTGCCGGCCAGCTTTCGCGTGACGCCACGCGATCCGGCGCACGTGGGCCGGATCGTCGACTCGCTGGAGAACGCTCAGTCCGGCAAGACCACATACGCGAGCACGGCGATCGACGACATCAAGAACCGCGAAGACGAGACCGACAAGATCCTTTCGATCACCGGCGGAGTGAAGTACGCGATGTGGGGCCTGGCGATCCTGCTGGTGCTTACCTCCACGCTGCTTGTGGGCAACACGATCCGCCTGTCGATCTACGCGCGCCGGCGCGAGGTCGAGGTAATGCGCATGGTCGGCGCGACCGGCTGGTTCATCCGTTGGCCGTTCGTGATCGAGGGTGTGTTTGTGGGGGCAGCCGGAGGCGTGATCGCGATCCTTCTTTTACTGGTGGCCAAGCAGACGATCGTCGATCCGCTGTCGGAGAGTTTTGCGCTGTTTGCCGCCCCCGAAACGATCGGCTTCGTGCCGTTGGCGATCCTCCTGCTTGTGTCGGCGATGGGCATATCCGCCGCCGGCTCGGGATTCACGTTGCGCCGTTTTCTGAAGCTGTAGGAAGCCCGGTGACGTGCACCGGCTCAGCCGGGCCGAACCCGTCGCGCCGTCACCCCGGATTCAGCGACACGGTGGCCATCTAGCCTTCCCCCTAAGACATGCGCGTTTTCACGATCACCCTCGCGATCCTCACGGCCTTGGTCGCCGGCATCTACGTCGGCGCCAACCCCAGCACGCCCGTCATCGGTGTGCTGAAGGACGTGGTCGCCCCAGACAAGGCCGAGATCTCCTCCGACCAGGCGCGCGACCTGATTCGCAACGAATACATCCGCGAAGTGCCCGAGCAGACACTGACTGACGGAGAGATCGGCGGTATGGTTCGAGCGCTCAAGGACCCGTATTCACATTACTTCGACGCGAAGCAGAGGAAGATTTTCGAGGAGAGCCTGAGCGGTCAGTACTCCGGCGTCGGCATGGGCGTGCGTGAGGACAAGCAAAAACGGGGCCTACGGGTGACGGACGTCTATGGCGGTTCTCCGGCCAAGGGGGCCGGGATACGGCCTGGGGACTTGATCACAGAGGTCAACGGCAAGTCGCTCGCGGGCGTCAACTCCAAGATTGCCGTGGCGAAGATCACGGGTCCGGAAGGCACGTTCGTCACGCTTACGGTGCGCGCCGCGCTCGATGACGAAGGAGCGAAACTTGGCCCGTCTCGGAAAGAGCGCATGCGACGCAAGAAGATCGACGTGCCGGTCACCACCGGGCACATGGTCAAACGCAACGGGCGTAAGACCGGCGTGGTCCAATTGGCGCAGTTTGTGGACACGGCCGGTGCCGCAGTCACAAAAGAGGTGGAGAAACTGGAGAAGAAAGGTGCAGACAGCTACGTGTTGGACCTACGCGGCAACGGTGGCGGAAGCATCGACCAGGCGGTCGCCGTGGCGAGCATCTTTCTCTCCAAGGGGATGGTGGTGGCGACAGACGGCCGCGGCCGTCTGCGCCGGCAGTACGACGTGGTCAAGGGTGGACTCCGCACCGCCGATCCGCTGGTCGTGCTAGTGGATGGTGGCTCAGCCAGTGCTTCCGAGATCGTTACCGGCGCGCTCAAATACCACGACCGTGCGCTGGTCGTGGGTGCTCGCACGTTTGGCAAGGGTGTGTTTCAGGAGGTCACGGAGTTCAAAGACGGCGGGGCGCTTTCGTTGACTGTGGGCCGATACGAACTGCCGGGTAAGCACTACGTGACAAGGCGCGGCATCCAACCTGATTTGAAGGCGCTCGATCGGCGCAAGACGCGCGCGGACGAGGCGCTGGACGCCGCTCTCGCCGCTCTTGCGGCCTTCAAGAAGTGAATCGCTCTCCGCGTGCCCCGCACGTCGCGAGCGGCTTCGGCGCCGTCTTCGACGGCCCCACGGCCGCCGTGCTCATCCCGAAAGGCCGTGCGCTTGTCGCTCGCCGCATTTTCGACCGCGGCGCGTCGATCCAGCTAAAACAGGACCGCAAGCGTGGGGCCGGCAACGAACTGCGCCCAGGTGAGCTGGTGATTGTGGAACCGGCCGGAATCCAGCGGGCCAAACAGCACGGGCGAATGGTCACGCAACCGGTCGGCAAGGTCGTGCGGCGGCTGGGCAGCCCCGACGTCACGCGTGACGTGCTCGAGGCGCTGATGATCGAGCGCGGTTTGCGGCGTACCTTTCCCGGCACCGTGGAGCACCATGCGCAGGCCGCGGCAACCGGCGAAGACCTCTTCACCAGGCGCGACCTCACCGACCTCGCCACGTTCACGATGGACCCCGAAGGCGCAAAGGATTACGACGACGCGATCTCGGCCGAAGCCGATGGCGACCGCATCCGCGTGTGGGTGCACATCGCCGATGTCACGTCGTTCGTGCGTCCGGGCGATCCCGTGGACAAAGAGGCATACCGCAGGGCCACCAGCGTGTACGTGCCGGGCGCGGTGGAGCCGATGCTGCCGGAGGCACTCAGCAATCAAGCGTGCTCGCTTGTGCCGGGCGAGCCGCGCCGCGCCGTCAGTGTGGAGATGCTCTTCGGCGCGGACGGGATGGAATCCGCCGCGTTTCACCGCACGACCATCCGTTCCGACGCGAGGCTCACCTACGGGCAGGTCGACGAGATCTTCGCCGGCGCCGCCCGAGCGCAGGATCCCTGGGCGGGACCGCTGGACCTCGCCCGCAAAATCGGCCGCTCGTTGCAGGAACTGCGCGAACGCCGTCAGGCGCTGGAGGTGGAGTCCAGTGAACCGGTTTTCGATTTCGACCGCGCCGGCGAGGCGACCGAGGTCCACGCGGAGACTCAGACCGAGTCGCACAAGGTGATCGAGCACCTGATGATTGCCGCCAACGAGGCTGTGGCGCGATATCTGTCCGACCACCATCTGCCCACGCTCTACCGTGTTCACGAGCGTCCCGAGCCGGAGCGAGTGAACGCGCTGGTCGATCAACTTGTCGCGCTGGGCGTGGCCACGCCGCCGCTGCCGGAGCATTTCACTCCGCAGCAGGCGGAGGTCTTCGTGGGCGAAATCAGCGCGTTTGTGGCCGATCACGTGCGGCGCACCGGCACGGGCCGCGCATCGCTGTCTCCCCTGGTGCTGAGGGCACTCAAGCAGGCCGTCTACTCGCCGGAAAACCTGGGGCATTCTGGTCTGCGCAGCACTCATTACTGCCATTTCACGTCGCCGATCAGGCGATATCCGGACGTCGTCGCTCATCGCGCTCTGCTTGCGGGCCTGGGCTTGGACGACGTCGCACCCAAGGCGAAGGATCTTTGGGAGGCGGCCGAGTGGACCAGCGCCGGCGAGCGCAACGCGGCGGCGATCGAGCGCAAGGCCGACGACGTCAGCCGAGCATTCGTGCTGGACCGCCTGCTGCGCGAACAGGGCTGGAAACCGCCCGACGCCGACTCGCAGCGCTCACGCCGCCCGGATCGCGGGGCGATGCGCGAGCATGCTCAGGGCGGACCGTTTTTTGCCGGTGAAGTCAGCGGTGTGATCGGTGGTGGCCTGTTCGTGGCGTTTGGGCCGGACCTGGAGTTTGAGGGCATGGTCCCGCTGCGCGAGTTGAAGGAGGCCCGCGGCGGATACTGGAACCTCGACGATCTTGAGGTCAAACTCGTGGACGAGAATTCCGGCTCTGAAATCGCGATCGGTGCGTCGATCAAAGTGGCCGTTATAAGCGTCGAACCCGCGCGTGGGCGCGTGGATTTGCTACCCGTAAGTGTCTGATGGCCAAGAAACAGGGCAAAAAGAAGGTCGATCTAGGCGACGTGGCAACCAACCGCGAAGCGCGGTTTCGCTTTGAGCTGAGTGACCATTTGGAGGCCGGGATCGTTCTTCGCGGAAGCGAGGTCAAGTCGCTGCGCGACGGCGGCGGGCAAATGAAGGATGCCTACGCCTCGATCGATAACGGCGAGGTCTGGCTGCGCAACATGCACATCGCGCCCTACAAACACGCCGGAAACGACAATCACGAACCGGAACGCCCGCGCAAGCTGCTGCTGAACCGCCGCGAGATCGACAAATTGGTGGGCAAGCTAAACGAGCGCGGCTACTCGCTGGTGCCGACGCGCGTTTACTTCAAGGACGGTCGTGCAAAGGTGGAGCTGGCCCTAGGTCGCGGTAAGGACGCCGGAGACAAGCGCCAGACGATCAAGGAGCGGGAGATGAAGCGCGAGATGGACCGCGCCGGCGCCGACTGGCGGCGTGGGCGCTGAAGCGCCAGGCGCCGCCAGAATGTAACTCGGCAGGGCGCACTTTCGTCGGCCCCTGTCGTGAAGACGCGACACCGCCGAACGACCTACTAGAAAGCGACCGAATTGCCCGTCCGCAAGACCGCGCGGTCGACCGCTACGCACAGATCTAGACACGGATATCGACCAAGAAAAAACCGGGCCCGCTCTCGCGGACCCGGTTTCTCTATCCAGGGGTTACTGACTCAGCGCGTCAGCAGCGCTTGAAGGACGACGTACGGGTCTTCACCGTGCCTGACGGACTGGCCGGTGAGGCCTTGTAGACCGCACGGATCTTGTATGCGTGCTTGCCCGTCTTGTACTTGCTCGAGAGCTTGTAGCTGAAGCGGAAGGGAGACTTCTTCGAGGTCTTCACCTTCTTGTACTTCTTCGTGCCCTTCGCCTTGATCCAGAGCTCGGCCTTGCTGATCTGGTCGCGCGAGTCGTAGCCCGGCGAGACCTTCAGCTTGCTCTTGACACACTTCTTGATCTTCTTCAGCTTGTCGACGCCGAAGCAGTCCTTCAGTGCGGGAGTCGTGGTCGTAGACGCGCTCTGACCGCTGAAGCCGGTCATCGCGAAGGTGATCGGTCCGTCCTCGGGGGAGGAGGTGCCGGTCGGGCATTTGTTGATCTTCAGCAGGCCGCCGTCGCCACCGGTGATCGTCATCGTGAAAGACGAGAACGGGTTCTGTGGACCGTTGTCAAACGTCGTCTCGATCTGGTTGCCCCTGGCTCCGACGTACGTGGTCGTACCGTCCATCCGGAACGGCCGGACCGAGTTCGGCGGGTTGTTGAAGAAGATCGACAGGTCGGGAAGGGCCTTGCCCGTTCCGCGAATCATGTAAACGTCTCCGGTCATACCGGCCGTCAGCAGCGGTGTCGTTACCTTCGCGGTGCCGATCTTGCTTGACGCCGGGCAGGTGTTGCTGTCACGGTTGGCCGTCTCGCACGGGGCCGGCAGTGTCAATACGTCGATGTTCATCGACGCCGGCAGCGTGTTGACGGTCTTCTTCGGGTAGTCGTTACCCATTGAACCAATGCCGTTGACGGTGAAGTCAACCTGCGGGTGCGAGTCGCGCTCGGTTGTACTCATGGTCACCGAGGTCGACGGTGCGAAGCTCGGCAATGCCGAGCAGTCTGGCGTGACTGTGCTGGCGGCCGACTTCTTGTAACCGTCGGCCGGATTCTCGACGTCGGGATTCGAATCGGCATTTTCGTTGCCGGTTGCGTCGTATTCGCGGGCATAGGAGTAGCCCGTCCAACCGTCACAACGGGTCGGGTTGTACAGCCAGGCGTTTTCGTCCATTCCCGCACCGCTCTTGGCGTGCAGACGCTGCATGATTTGGCTGATGAACAGCGGAGTCGGTCCAATCGTGACCGGGTGTACGGAGTCGTCAGCGGGGATTACGCGAATGCGGAAGTCTCCGTCAGCCCCACTGGTGACTGGCTGAAGCACGCTTTTCGTACGCGCGCCGCTGAGATGAAAGAATGTCGCCAGCGTTGTGGGTACTTCTGGCGTGGTCTGCAGCAAGTAAATCGTGCCCGGCGAGCCGTTGGTGTCCAGGCTGTTCGCCGTTGGAACGCCGGAGAACCGTGTCATCCCGGTGAGCGTGCCGAAGTTGTTCACGCCCGTGAATGAACCGCCGTTGCCGTCAACGTCGATGCCGGCGCCGTCGTGTCCGAACACCACCGCCGCGATTCCGACGATGCTGGAGCTTGGACACGCCGTGGTGTACGGCGGGGAGCCGCCGACCGTCGTGTTGAATTGGTCAAGCGTGCACCTCTGGTCGTACGGGATCGCGTTTACGTTGCCCACCTGGCCCGGGGGGCCATCAAGTATCCATTTGCGGAGATCGTCGTCGTCGACGTGCGGAGGAGCTTCGGACAGGCTGAAGTCCTGAATGTTTGTGTAAGTGCTGTTTGCCCCCGCAGCAGGGTTTGCGAACGTTTGCGTCAACGTCGACGAAATAGCCGCACTGGCGCTAGCAGGTAAAAACGCCGCAAATGCGGCAATCGCGACGACGAGCATTGCTAGCCGCAATCGGCTGCCTACTCGTACGCCGGTGTCTCCCCCGTGGAGAGCTGCCCCTGGATGAATCATCTTGTTTCTTTCCTCCCATTGAAACCGGCCGTGATCCCCCAATCTCGGCAGGCGGGTTATATGTGCTTCTCGCTATCGGCTGATTCGCGAAAAGTTCGCCTTTTCATGCACAATATCTGGACTATCTGACGAATGTTGCACAGTTGCAAAGTGCCTCACCGGTCACTTATCCGGGCATTGTGCGATTACTCCTCTTGAACACCTCGCGGGTATCGGAAGGTGCGGTTCGTAACTTGACGAATATCGCGTAATTGGTGTAGTTCGCGGCGTCGCGCGGATCGAGTCCGCTCCGTCGGCGGCCGCCTACACTGAAAAGACAATTGAATAGCACCCATCCCATCGATGGATCATCCATCGGTCAACCACCTGGGGACGACAGGTTTCGACGTGGTCGGTTTCGTGGGTTGAGTTGCGAGCCGAGGTTGCCGGGAGGCCTCGTAAAACACCTGGCAAAACCATAAATGCGGACTCTCACGAGTACGCGCTCGTCTAAGTAATTAGATGAGCTATCGGCCCTCCCTCGGCCCGTGGGGCGGAGCACCGGTAT
>JACQZY010000027.1 GCA_016213645.1 Actinomycetota bacterium | reverse complement strand
GAACAGTTCCACTCTTGACCTCAACGTTTCCGTGACCCCCTGCGCAAGCCGGAATTGGCTTGACGAAGTGGATCAACTATTGCGCGGAGGGTGGGCCAAATGAGACCGGCAGGGTGGGCCAAATGAGGCCGTTATTGCCAGGCGTACGTTCAACCAAAAAAAACGCCCCAAATAGAGGGCGTTTCCACATGAAGCGGGGGCAGGACTCGAACCTTCCCGTCGATCACGACCTGGAAAGCACCTCGAACGCTCCCTCAGAGTTCGAATCCGCGAAGTAATGCGGATGAGTTGACTTGAGCGTGTCCAACGAATCCGCAGTAAGAAGGAGCACTTGAATGTCTTCGGAGTCGCGGTACTCGGACTCCATCGCCGCGAAGTCTCTCATTGCGGCGTCCGCGTGCAGGTACTCCTCCATCGACTGGCGTCTCTCAGTCGTTGTGTTGTACGCGATAAGAAAGTAGACAAGGGCCATGGTTCAGAAGTACTTTCGAACTGATTCGCGAAGTTCTTTCAGCCGCGACTCAAGTTTCATATCGACCGGTCGGACGTTGTCCGCGAGCCAGCGGATATCTGATGCGACCTTCACATATTCAACCAGTTCGGCCGGGAGCTCGCTGACATCGCCTGTCTTGAGGTCGTAGCCGGTTGTCCCCGTGACTCGTTCGATCTGGTCAGCCCATTCGTTCTGTCGCTTGGTCCGCACCTGGATCTCAACCTTCGCACCCCTTGAGTCTTCGGCCATGAACGGATTTGAATCCGGGATTTCCACAATCAGATGCAGGGCTCGATAGCCGACCGGTTTCCCGTTCTCCAAGTAGTCGTCAACGTCGATCACGTCGAACCCCTCACGCACGTGAGCGGCGACTTCGTGAATCGCGTCGATTTGCTCGACCACCACCCGGCATCCGGCGATATCTGCCATTTGGGGGAGCCGGGAGCTAATCCTTTGAAGCTTGTCGGCAATCGCTTGCAGACGTTTCTGACGCGACGAGATGGCAAAACCAGCGGCCGCGAAGGCGACTGCAAGCTCGCGATGCACCAGGCGCTGTGCGTCGGAGTGGCCGTCGCGATAGCGTTGAACGGTCGTCACGGCATCCAAGACTTCTTCTGGAGAGAATCGGTTAGTGATTTGAAACGAGAAGCCGACGAGACGGTTGGCTTCTTCGTCGATCTCCGGCCCAACCTCGCGAACGATGTCGCCAGCTTTAGTCACCTGAGTCTTGGAGTACGAACCCTCGTGCATCGCATGATCCTAGATGCGCGTTGGGCGCGCCGAAGCAGCCTTTCGCATCTCCAGCGTTTATAGCGGGGGCAGGATTCGAACCTGCGACCTTCGGGTTATGAGCCCGACGAGCTACCAGACTGCTCCACCCCGCGGCGGTGTATTAAACGTACCAAATGCGCGACGTGATGTCCACTGTTGCAGTGACGGGTTCAAACATGGGGGGCCGAATGCCTCGCGCTGCTCCAACCCCTGTCCACACCGCACCGCATCCAGACCTACCCTCCGGTATAGTCAATGTGAATCCGGATTCACACGGATCGACTCGCGTGGGCTCTTGCCGCGGTGACGACCCCCCTTCGGCCGCGGCAAGCCACGCGTATTCATCTTCCGCGTCTTCGTTTTCGTTCAGCTTCATTCAGCATTCAGGCCGCCGGCAGGGGCTGTGCGGTTGCAGCAGGGTCAAAAACACAAACTTCAGAAAGCAGACGCGCATGCACACCACCGAGCGTCCGGCCGACGCTACGCATGAGGTCATCAACCAGGCCTCGCCGCTTGAGCCGATCAACCACTTCGTAGCCGACCTTCCGCTGCGCGAGGCCGTCGCGCGCGAGGGTGGCGATTGGGGCACGCAGCGCCTGACGGATCTTGGCGCGCTCGCCGGAAGTCCCGAGACGCGCGAGCACTCGCGACGTGCCGAACGCAACTCCCCGGTGCTGCGCACGCACGATCGATTTGGCAACCGCATCGACGAGATTGAGCTCGATCCCTCTTGGCACCATCTCTTCGGCACCGCGATCAACCGCGAGATTCCGTCGCTGCCATGGCGCGACGAGCGTTCCGGCGCGCACGTCGTACGCGGCGCGCTGATGTACCTGTGGACGCACGCGAACGCCGGCGTGATGTGCCCGGTCTCGATGACGCACGCGATCGTGCCGGCGTTGCGAGAAAGCGCACCGTCGCTGGCGGCGCAGTGGGAGCCACGGCTGACAAGCGCCGACTACGAAAACGGCGCGATCGGTGGCATGGCGATGACCGAGAAGCAGGGCGGCAGCGACGTGCAGGCCAACACCACGATCGCCGAGCCGATCGGTGGCGACGAGTACCTGATCACCGGTCACAAGTGGTTCTGTTCGTACCCGCCGTGTGACGTGTTTCTGATCCTCGCCCAGGCGCCGGGCGGTCTGTCCTGCTTTCTTGTCGAGCGCGGACCGGGGATGGAGTTTCAGGCGCTCAAAGACAAGCTCGGCACGCGCTCACTGCCCTCTGCCGAGGTGGAGTACTGCAACCTTCCCGGCCGTTTGGTGGGCGAAGAGGGCCGAGGTGTAAAGGCGATCATTCGCATGGTCAACCACACGCGACTTGACTGCCTGCTTACCTCCGCCACCGGTATACGCCGCGGCGTCGTCGAGGCCGTCCATCACGCCCGCAACCGCAGAGCGTTCGGCGCGCTGTTGATCGACCAACCGGCGATGCAGAACGTGCTCGCCGACCTCGCCGTCGAGTCCGAGGCCGCCACCGCCGCGGCGCTGCGTGTGGCGCGCGCCTACGACGATGGCGACGAGAACTTCAAGCGCCTGGGCACCGCCGTGATGAAGTACTGGGTTTGTAAGCGCGCGCCGGGTCACGCCGCCGAGGCGTTGGAGTGCCTGGGTGGAAACGGCTACGTGGAGGACTGTGCGATGCCGCTGATTTATCGTGACAGTCCGGTCTCGACGATCTGGGAAGGCTCGGGCAATGTTGCGGCGCTCGATATCTTGCGCGCGATGGTCAAGCAGCCGGAAAGCCTGATGGCGTTCATCACCGAGTGCGAGCTGGCGCGCGGCGCGGATCGCCGCCTTGACGCGCACATGGACGATCTAAGGGACGACCTCGCAGCGCTGCTTCACCCTTCTGGCGACGGCGCCGTAGACGCGCAGTTTCGCGCGCGTCGCATCACCGAGGATTTGGCGGTCGCGCTACAGGGTTCGCTGCTGGTGCGCAACGCGCCGCCCGCCGTGGCCGACGCCTATTGCGCGTCTCGTCTTAGCGACGGCGCCGCGGGCCGCGCGTACGGCACGCTCCCGGTGGGCGTGGATGCCAAGTCGATCGTTGAGCGTGTGCTGCCGGTATGAGCGGCGCGACGCCGCCTGGCGACACCGCACCCGACAGGACGGTGCTCTACGAAACCGATGACCGCATCGCCCGGATCACGCTCAACCGGCCCGAGCGCGGCAACGGCATCGTGCCGCAACTGCTGGCCGAGCTGGTCGAGTGCATCGAGCGAGCCGATCTTGATCCCAACGTCCATGTGATCCTGCTTTCCGGCGCCGGGGGCGGGTTCTGCGGTGGCTACGACCTCGTCGACAGCGCCGAGGGCAAGGGCGCGGCCGCCGAGGCCGGTGACCTCTCGGGCACGCCGTTGGACCCCATGGTGATCGCGCTCAATCACGTTCCCGGCCAGACCTGGGACCCACTGTTGGACTACGCCTTCATGAGCCGCAACGTGCGCGCCTTCATGCGCATCTTCGAGTGCGGCAAGCCGGTGGTCTGCAAGGTGCACGGCTTCTGCGTGGCCGGCGGCACCGACATGGCGCTTTGCGCCGATCTGCTGGTGATCGCCGACGACGCGAAGATCGGCTATCCGCCGGCGCGCGTGTGGGGATCGCCCACGACAGCGCTATGGACGCAGCGCGTCGGCGCGCAACGGGCCAAACGGCTGCTGTTTACGGGCGACTCGCTGAGCGGCGCCGAGGCGGTGGAGTGGGGGCTTGCGATCGAGGCGCCTCCGGCCGATCAGCTTGACGAAAGAACCGAAATTCTTCTGCGGCGCATCGCGCGGATGCCGGTGAACCAGCTGCGGATGATGAAGCTGCTCGTCAATCACTCGCTCGAACAACAGGGTCTGCGCGCCACGCAGATGCTCGGCACGCTTCTGGACGGGGCAGCCCGCCACACGCCGGAAGGTCACGCGTTTCAGATGCGCGCCGCCGAGGCCGGATTTCGCACGGCAGTCAGCGAGCGCGACGAGCCGTTCGGCGACGCGGGCCTTTCGACGCGCAAGGATTAGCCATGCCCGATTCGCCGACCGCCCGTGCCGTGCCCGTGCATACACGAGACCGGCTGGTCGCCGCCGCGACGGAATTGATCATGCAAGACGGCTATGCGGCGGCATGTGTAGCGGCGGTGGCCGAACGCAGCGGCGTTGCGACTGGCACGCTGTACCGGCACTTTCCCTCCAAGGCCGCGCTGTTTGTGGAGGTGTTTCGCAGGATCTGCGGACGCGAACTGGAGGTGATGCGCGAGGCCGCCGAGGCCCAGACCACCGCCACCTCCGCGCTCGACGCGATCGTCGAGTCCTTTGCGTCGCGCGCACTGCAGCGTCCACGTCTGGCCTGGGCGCTGCTCTCCGAACCGGCCGACCCACTGGTTGATGCCGAGCGGCTCACCTACCGGCGCAAAGACCGTGAGCTGATCGCCGAGGTCGTGCGCGGTGGCGTGGAAAGTGGCGAATTCGTTGAGCAGGACGCCGACGCTTCGGCGGCGGCGCTGGTGGGAGCGATCGGCGACGCGCTGATCGGACCGCTCTCGTCAACGGGACAAAGTCACGCCGATCCCGCGCGCACCGTCGCGGAGCTTCAAGCGTTCTGTCGCCGCGCGGTCGGTGTACCTTCCCCGGCATGACTGAACGGACTCAGCCCGCCCGATCCGTTGAACCGTTTGGATCGAAGGGTCCGGATGCGGTGGTCGAGCCGGGAGCGGCCGACGCTGTGCCCTTCGACGACGCGATCACGGTATGTGAGCGCGAGGAAGGCGTCTACACGGCCGACGTGCACCCCAGCTGGGACGGCCCGTTGACCACGCATGGCGGGGTCCTTGCCGCATGCCTGCTGCGCGCGATTGACTTGCGCGTCAACCCGGCAAGCGATTTGCAGTGGCGCACGCTCACCTGCCACTACATGAGGCCGCCCGCACACGGTGAGATCGAGATCATCGTTACGCCGCTTCGCAACGGCAAGCGCTTCGCCAACACCGCGGCGCGGATCGAGCAAAACGGCAGACTCTGTGTATCTGCGCTGGCGATCCATTCGGTGCGCGACCTGCCGGAGGCCGACCACTGGGATCCGGCGATCCCCGACGTGGCGCCCGCTCCCGCGCGCGGCGCCGCCACGCGCAATGTCTTTGAGTACTACGACGATCCCGGCGACTGCTGGATCGAACTGCCGTCGCAGGCGCCGCGGTTCTTTCACCGCATGAAGGTGGCGCCGCGCTTTGGCACCTTCGGCATGATGGGGCCGCGGCCGGAACCCGGCGAGGGCACGGAAAACGGCGGATGGCTGACGTTGCCACAGCCACGCCCGGTCGACCCGGCGTTGTTGACGTTGTTCGTGGACGCGTTTTGGCCCACGGTCTTTCAACCGCTGCGCGTGGCCGCGATGGCACCCACGCTCGATCTGACAATTCACTTTCGCGAGCAGCTGCCGCCCGAGGGACTGCCCGACCAGCCGTTGCTGGCGTACAACACCGCGATCTCGCACAAAGGCGCGACGGCAGACTCCGACTCGCGCATCTTCTCCGCCGACGGCCGCCTGCTGGCGCAGGCACGGCAGTTGCAGTTCGTCACGCCGATCGTTGTGGACTGAGGCGTCCGAACGTTGCTCCGCGCACCCGCCGCGCCACCGTCGGCAGCCACCAGAGCATCAGGCCGACTGCCAGCGCCGGCGCAAGATTGAACGCAAAGCCGATCGCGCCCACGATCAGCGCCAGCGACCATTCACGCACGCCGCGCAGATCTCGCAGCAGGCCGATGTGTAACACGCCGGCGGCCCCGAGCATGCCGGCGAGGATCGCCAGCGGAAACGCGGCGAGCACAGCCGCCAGGCTCGCGCCAAGTCCGACCGCCAGCACGAGCAGCGTCATGCCGATCGCCACCGGCGCGCCCGCGGTGCGGGCGCCAAATGAGTAGTGCGCGGTCAGCCCACCCGCGCCGTGGCAGACCGGCATGCCGCCGATCGCTCCGGAAAAGATGTTGGCCACGCCCAGCGTGGTCGCCAAGCGTCCCGGCCGCACGTTCGCGGCGCGCGCGCCGAAGTACGTGCGCGCGGCGTCGCTGGTGGCCACGGTGGAGTTTGCGAACGTCAGCGGGATCTGCGGTAGGGCAAGCACGGTGAAGGCGGTCCAGAAGGTGGCGGCGTCAAAGCCCGGCAACGCGATCGCCGACGGGCCAAACGCCAGCTCGTCGCCGGCGCGGACAAGTGCCACGACGATCGCCACGCTCACCAGCACAAGCGACACCGAACGCTTGCGCAGCGCGAATGCCGCGGCCAGTACAACCAGTGCGAGCACGACAAGCGTGGTCGGTTCGGCCGTGTGATCCACGAACGATTTCGGTGCGTCCGCCACCAGGCCCCACGCGATCTTCAGGAACAAAAGTCCCACGGTCAGCTGAACTCCGCGGATCAACGGCCGAGGAAAGAGCCTTGCGGCCGCGTCGATCAAGCCGGCCCGCCCGAGCACCAGAAAGACGACGCCCATGATCATCGCCCCGGCGGCGATTTCGTCCGAACCAAGACCCTTGGCGATCGCGATCGCGCCGAAGGCCTTTAGCGGTTGAACCGGCATCGGCAGGCGATAGACCGCCGCGCCGATCAGGTAAAGCAGCGCGGCCGGCAGAAGTACGGCCGTGGCGCTGAGACCGTTCTTGATGATCAGCGCCGTTGCGATCGGCACAAGCACGCCGATGTCGGCAAAGGCGCCGGCCAGTTCATGGCGACCGAAGCGCATCTCACCGCGCATTTGCTTGAACGCGGTCTGCATGCGCGACGACGCCGTCATTGAGCGCGGCCGTCGCGTTCGATCATCACCGAGGTTGCCTTCACGGTCGCCGTGGCCTGAACACCCTCGCGCAGTCCCAGCTCTTCAACGGCGTCGCGCGTGATCGCCGCGACCACGCGAAACGGGCCGGCTTCCAGCTCCACGAGCGCCATCACGCCGTCGGCCTCGACAGACCTGACCGTGCCGGTGAAGCGATTGCGAGCGGAGAGCGACTCGCCGGTTGGCGCGCGGTGCGGGCGCTTGGTCAGGCGTTCAACCTCCGCGACCGGCACCATCCGGCGACCGCGGTCGTCACGCTTTGTTTTGAGCTTTCCGGCGCGATCCCAGCGGCGCAGAGTGTCGGCGCTGACGCCGATCGCCTGTGCCGCTTCGCCGATCGTCATGGCATGATTTGTCACAGCGTCAGTGTAACAATACTGCATAGGCAATACATATGCAGCTTATTCAGTATGCTGGCGCGGACTTAGAGTGTCCAATAGGAGAGGGTTGAATGACGTCCAACGACAGCCGTAACGACCTGCGCGCCCGGATCTCCCGCACGGGGATCGGATTTCTGTTTTTGATCGGACTTGTGTCCGTCGCACTATTTGCCGCGGGCTGTGGCAGCAGCTCCGACACCGGCAGCTCGACCAGCGGCACCGAGGCTACGGCCGACACGGGCGCCAAGGCTGAGCCCGCGGACATGGCGGCGTCGGCCGGCGAGGGCAAGGCATCTTTCGCCAGTACCTGCGGTGGATGCCACACGCTCAAGGACGCCGGAACGAAGGGCGCAGCCGGCCCGAACTTCGACGACCTCAAGCCGGACAAGGCCAAGGTCGCCGCCGCCATCGAAAAGGGCGGCACCGGAAGCGGCGCGATGCCGAAGGGTCTGCTTACCGGCGACAAGGCCGACCAGGTCGCGGAGTACGTCTCGTCGGTCGCGGGCAAGTAAAACCGCTCGACGCGATAGTGAATTGAGAAAGGCCCGGCGTTTGCCGGGCCTTTCTTACTCTCCAGACTTGCTGCGCAGCCACGATCGACGGCGAATCGATCAACCGTGCCCAAAGCGCACGTCCGGCAGCACGCGGTCTACCCAGCCGGGCAAATACCACGCCTTCGTGCCCAGCAGGCGCAGCGCCACCGGCAGCAGCAGCAAACGGATCAGTGCCGCGTCAAGCAGCACGGCGATGCCGAGGATCACGCCCATCTCCTTTGGCGGCAACGGCCCTGACAGCGCGAAGGTGAAGAACACCACCACCATCACCGCGGCGGCGGCGAAGATCACGCGTCCGCTGTGCGCCACGCCGCCGATCGCCGCTTCCTTTGCGTCGTGTGTGCGGTCCCAGTGCTCCTTTGCGCTGGAGAGCAAGAACACCGTGTAGTCCATCGAGATCGCAAAGATCATCGCGAAGAAGAAGATCGGGCCCCATGCGTTGAGAAAGCCCTGCGGTTCAAAGCCCAGCAGGCCCGCGAGGTGTCCGTCCTGGAAGATCAGCTTGGCCGCGCCGAACGCGGCGCCGGTGGCCAGCAGGTTCGTGATCACGCCGACGGCGGCGATCGCCGGCGCCTGAAGTGCGATCAACAGCAGTAAGAATCCAAGGGCAAGCACCACACCGATCGCGAGCGGGGTCTTGGCGGCGAGCGCCGTCTCAAGGTCGTGGTTCTCGACGGCTGCTCCGCCCACTAGCGTGCCGGTCGGCACAGTCTCGCGCAGGCGGTCGAAGGTCTCTCCGGCGGCAGGGTCCGACGGGTCGGTCTTTGGTATGGCCTGCACCAGCGCGTAGCGGCCGTCCGGTGAGGTCATCGCAGGCATCACCCGGGCGATGCCGGGGTCGCCTTTAGCAGCGTCGGCGATCTGCCGTGCGTCGGCAGCCGGACCGACGAGCTGCACGGCGCCCGGAGCGCCGGGTCCAAATGCCGCCTGCACTTGGTTGTAGCCGACGCGAGAACCATCGCCGGTCGGCACGACTTTGATCGACGGCATGCCGGTGTCGAGGTTCAGCACCGGCGCGGCCAGCGCGAGCAGCGCCACCAGCGCGACGGCGCCGTATGCCAGCGGCCTGCGCCACAGGCGTTCCGCCCAGGCGGCGAACTTCGGCGAGCGATGTTCGCCGCTGTGCGCCCACGGCAGCGAGAACGTGTCGATCCGCGGACCGAGCTTGGCAAGCATCGCCGGCAGTAGCGTCAGCGTGGCCGCCAGCACGAAGGCCACAGAGAGCATGATCCCCAGCGCCATCGAGCGAAACGCCGGACTGGGCACCAGCATCACCGCCGAAAGCGAGATCAGCACCGTCACGCCGCTGAAGAACACGGCCTTTCCGGCGGTGTCCATCGTCTCGGCGACGGCGTCTTGCACGGGTAGCTTGGAACCAAACAGCGCGCCGCGAAAGCGCATCACCACAAACAGCGCGTAGTCGATGCCCAGCGCTAGTGCGAACATCAGCGCAAAGTTCATCGCCCAGATCGAGATGTTCATCAGCCGCGTGCCCAGATAGAGCGAACCGGCGGCCGCCACCAGGCCGAGGATCGTCAGCATCAGCGGCAGCCCGGCGGCCACCAACGAGCCGAACGCCAGAACCAAAATGCCCAGCGTCAGCGGCCAGCTGATCAGCTCGGACTTCATCATCGCCTCGCGGTTGGCTTCGTTGAAATCCGACCACATGCCCGAGGCGCCGGTCAGACTGATGCTGACGCCGGCGGGCTGGTTCTTTGCCAGTAATTCTTTAAGCGCGTCGGCGGCGCGCACCATGTCGTTGGAGTTCTTCGCCGCGCCCGCCTGCACCACGGCGGTGTGGCCGTCGGCCGAGATCGACGTGCCGGCGCGCGGCGCGACCACCCTCGTGACGGCGTCGTTTACCATGAGGTACTTCTGTGCGGTGGCGAGCGCATGCTTGAAGTCGGAGTCGGCGACGGTCAGGTCTTGCGAGTGCACGACCACCATCAGCGCGCTGCTGCTCATGCCGTCAAACTCGCGGTCGATCAGTTCGCGCGCTTCCAGCGACTGCGAGCCGGCCGCTTCCCAGCCGGCGCCCGACAGCGCGTGCTCGACTTTAGGCGCGAACGCGCCGAGACCGACCGCGATCACCGTCCAGATCACCGCGACCGTTCTGATGTGTGCCGCCGTCCATTTGCCCAGCCGGCCGAAGGGTCCGTACTTATTCATGCGGGGGGTCCTTTTCTGTTTCTGTTCTGGCGATGCGCCTCAGCGCTCGGGGTAGACGACCGACTTCAGGTTCGTGAAGCGCTTCAGCATCATCGAGGCGCCGCAGCTGTGGGCGGACACGTAAAGCAACTGATTGACGGCCACAAACGCCGTCATCAGCAGAAACCACGGTGATACAAACGCGGCAAGCAGCGTGCCGGCGAGCACAAACGTGCCGGCCATCGCGAAGAGCACGCGCTCCAGCGACCACACCGAAGCCGTGGATTTGTGGGGGAGTGCGTCGCCCGTGGTGGCCGTCGCGGTGTTGATTTGGCTCATTTAGTTGCTCCTTCCAGCAGCGAGCCGAGCTCGTCCAATTGATCGCGCAGACCGCCGCAGACCGTTTCGCAGAGTGCGAACAGCGAGTCGTCGGTGATCGCGTAGACCACGCAATTGCCGCGCTTGCTGCGATCGACCATGCCGGCTTGGGCCAGTACGCCCAGGTGCTTGGAGACGTTTTGCTGCGATCCGCCGGTGATCTCTTGAAGCTCGCCGACGGTGGCCGGCTGATCCGACAGCGCACAAAGCAATTTGATGCGCATCGGCTCGCCGAACACGCGAAAGCGCTGCGCGATCAACTCTACAAGTGGCTCGGGAAATGGCTGCTGAACTTTGAGTTTGGATGGCATGCGGATCAGCATAGCACAACTGCACAACTGTGTAGTTGTACGATCCTCGAGCTTTGCATGGCTTGGGACTTTGATGCTTTGCGCTCCGCGTGGAGGCGTTTGGATGGGCCCGAGCGACATTCGTCCCTGGCGCGGCCGTTAGGATCGGCGCTCATGCGCGTGGCGGCGATCGACATCGGGACCAACTCCACGCGAGTGCTTGTGGCGGATGTTGACGGCGAGCGCATCTCCGAGCTTTTTCGCCATTCGATCGTTACGCGGCTCGGCGATCGCGTAGATCAGATGGGCCGCCTGGCCGACGACGCCCGGCAGCGTGTCTTTGACGTATTGGCCGGTTATCGCGACGAATACGTAAAAGCCGGAGCCGAGCGCGTTGGCGGTGTGGCCACTTCCGCGGTGCGTGACTCCGCCAACGGCGCTGAGTTCGTGGCCGAAATCGACCGGCGTTACGGCATCGCGATCGATTTGATCGACGGCGACCGCGAAGCTCAACTGACCTTCACCGGCGCCTGCAGTGGCGACGCCGTCGGCGGCACGCCCACCGTGGTGGTCGACATCGGCGGCGGAAGCACCGAGTTCATCACCGGCGTCGCCGGTCGTCTAGACCATCACGTCTCCACCAACATCGGCGCGGTGCGCCACAGCGAGCGTTTTCTGACCACCGACCCGCCGACAGCGGAGCAGTTGGAAGTGCTGATCGACTCGGTCACGGCGGAAATCCGCGAAGTCGTACCGGCCGACGAGCGCGAGCGGGTGCGCCGTGGCGTCGGCGTGGCCGGAACGCCCACGGTGCTGGCCTCGGTGGACCAGCAGCTGGAGCATTTCGATCCCTGGAAAGTGCACGGTTACGCGATCACGCGCGACGCCTGCGAGCGCCTTTTGCACGAGCTGGCCGCGCTCAAGCTCGCGGACCGGCGCGAGGTCACCGGTCTGCACCCTGACCGCGCGCCGACGATCGTCGCGGGCGCCGCGATCCTGCTTGCGACGATGCGCGAGTTCGCGCTGGACGAGGTGACCGTCAGCGAGCACGACATTCTGTACGGCATCGCGCTTGGCCTGGCGCGCGGCTGATTCGGCCCTACGCCAAGTTCGCGCTACGCGGATAGACCACGCTTGGGTCGGTCAGCACGTTGACCACCGACGGCTTGCCGCTGGCAAACGCTCGCTCAAGTGCCGGGCGCAGATCTTCGGGCCGCTCGACGAGCTCGCCGTGGCCGCCAAGCGTCTGCACGATCTGGTCGTAACGCATGCCCGGCGTCAGCTCCGCCGCCACCGAATAGCCGTACAGGAACTCCATCGGGTGCTTCTCCAGTCCCCAGATGCCGTTGTTGCCGATGATCGCCACGGCCGGTACGTCGTGGCGAACCAGCGAATCGAAGTCCATCCCGGCGAACCCGAACGCGCCGTCGCCCATCATCATCACGGTCTGGCCGCCCGGCTTGGCCTTGCCTGCCGCCAATGCGTAGCCGGGTCCGGTTCCCAGGCAGCCAAACGGCCCGGGGTCCAGCCAGCAACCCGGCTCGTAAACCTCCACGAACTTGCCCGCGTAGCTCACGAAATCGCCGCCGTCGCAAACGATCGTGGCGTTGCGATCCAACATCGGTGCGAGTTCCTTGTAGATGCGCACCGGATGCAACGGTGAGCGTGCGTCGTTCAGTTCCGCCTCTTCAGCGGCGCGTTTTTCCGTTTCCACGTCGCGCAGCTTCATCAGCCACGCGGCGCGCCCATCGGCGATCGTCCCAGAAGGCTCACCGGCCGCTTCGCGCATCCCCGCGAGCGTGCGAGCGATCCCGCCGATCAGCTCTACGGCGATCTCGCGCTCTGTGCGCTTGGCCGGCGGCGAGCCGTTAATCACGATCAGCTTGGTGTCTTCGCCGAACGAGCCGCCGAAGCCGAGGCGGAAGTCCAAGGGCGATCCGATCACGAGCGCCACGTCGGCGCCCTTCAGCGCCGTGGAGCGGGCGCGCGAGTAAAAGTTTTCGTGGTCGGCAGGCAGGCAGCCGCGGCCCAAGCCGTTCAGGAACACCGGCACCTGAAGCCGCTCGCTGAGTTTGCGCAGTTCGTTTTCGGCACGTGCCCAATACAGGCCGGTGCCTGCCATCACGACCGGCCGCTCGGCGCCGGCCAGCAGCGCGGCGGCTTGATCGACCAGCGCGGCGTCCGCCGGGTCGAGCAGCGCGGGGTCGCATTCGGCAAACGGTTCCTGAGATACCTCGCCCTCCATGAACACGAGGTCCATCGGCAGGTCCACGAACGCGGGACCGCCGGGCTGCCCACAGGCGGCGGCAAAGGCTTTGTCCACCAGCCCGGGGATGCCGTCGGTGCTCTGTGCGGTCTCGGCCAGCCGCGTGACCGGCTTCATAAACGGCACGTGGTCGATCTCCTGAAGCGAGCCCTGTCCCCAGCGAAAAGCCGGCGCGCGACCGCCAAAGACCACCATCGGCGACTCGTTCTCGCAGGCGCCCGTGATTGCGCTCATGCCGTTGGTCACGCCGGGTCCGGCGGTCAGCGCGCAGACTCCCGGTTCGCGCGTGATCTTGGCCCAACCCTCGGCCGCGAATGCGGCGGTCTGCTCGTGGCGCACGTCGACGATTTCGATGTTCTGCTCCAGGCAACCGTCGTACAGCGGAAAGATGTGTCCGCCGGAGAGCGTGAAGAGTTTGCTCACGCCGGCGGCGCTGAGGCGTCTGGCGAGCAACTTGCCGCCGTGCTCAAGAACTGTCTGCGTGTCGCCGGTGGCGCTGCCTGCCGTCATCTTCAAATCCTCCGTTTGCTCTTGCAAGATGGTTGATTATGTGGTAGGATACTCACTGGTTCCTAACTAACCCTTGTGCGCGGCGGTTGTCGAGGGACATGCCCCAACGACTCCCGCGGGATCATCCTACGGCTTCCGGTCCCGCCGCGCACAAGTCTTCTTCTCAGTTGTCCCTTACCGCGAGGCGCTCCTACGGAGGCCTCGCGGTTCTTTTCTGGGGCGCTCCACCCAGGAACCATCGTCCAAATTTCGCATTGGTTCCCCACGACGCGTCCAGAACTGCTTAGAATGGATGAGCGCGAGTTTTTCGGCTCTGCGCTTACGGGTGTCTCGGCAGCGATTTAAATGGGGAGTCGCGAACTGAAATTCCCGCGGTTCTGTCGCTAACCGAAATTCGGTACTGCACCGGGCCATTAACACGGAACCAAGCGGTCAGCTTCCGTCAGCCGCGGACGTTCCCGCCGTTCGTTCAAGGGACTAAGAAACTGGAAGTGCGATATGTCTGCGATCGAAGTACACGTTGATTCAGGGGAAAACCAGGACGAAGTGCGGGTACTGATCGAGCGATGTCGCCAGGTTGGCGTCTCGACGCTCGGTGAGGCGATGGCGATCGCGGCCGAATGTGGGCTGGAGGGAGTTGAACCCGACGCGCTGCGTGGCTGGCTTGAAGCAGCGGAGATCGACGTACTCGACGAGATGGACGGCGATCACAGCGCCGAGTCCTCGTGGAGCGCCGCCGTGGAACGCAAGAGCAAGCTCGCCGAGAGCCCGGCACTTGACGGCTCGACCGACTCGCTTCAGCTGTTTCTCAAGGAAATCGGCCGCGTCGATCTGCTGACCGCCGCCGAGGAGGTCCAGCTGGCCCGCCGCATCGAGCGTGGCGACATGGACGCCAAGCACAAGATGGTCGAAGCGAACCTGCGCCTTGTGGTCAGCATCGCGAAGAACTACCGCAATCAGGGCCTTTCGTTCCTCGACCTGATTCAGGAGGGCACGCTCGGTCTTGTGCGCGCCGCCGAGAAGTTCGACTATCGCAAAGGCTTCAAGTTCAGCACGTACGCGACTTGGTGGATCCGCCAGGCGATTGCCCGCGCGCTGGCGGACAAGGGACGTACCGTGCGTATCCCCGTGCATGTCGTTGAACGACTCAACAAGATCACGCGGGCCGAGCGGCAGATGATCAGCGAGCTTGGCCGCGAGCCGACTCTGGATGAGCTTGCGAAGGTCACCGAAATCAGCCGCGACGAGGTGGAGCAGATTCGCCGACTTGCGCAGACGCCGATCTCGCTGGAAAAACCTGTCGGCGACGAAGACGAGTCCGAGTTCGGCCAGTTCGTGGCAGACGAAAACGCACCGGACCCGTTTGACTCCGCGAGCGACTCATTGCGCAGTGAGAACCTGCACAAGGCACTGGCCAACCTCTCATACCGCGAGCGTCGAGTGCTTGAGTTGCGCTTTGGCATCGGCGGCGAACAGCCGAAGACGCTGGACGAAGTCGGCAAGGTCTTCAACATCACGCGTGAGCGCGTGCGTCACATCGAGACGCACTCATTGCGCAAGTTGCGCAAGCTCAGCTGGTCGCAGGGGTTGCGCGAAGTCGCTTAACGGCGCCGGACTGCGCCGTCTGACCGAGGTCGGTCGGCGTGCTGGATTTCGCGTTCGGCGATCATCGCGCGCCGTTGAGTTCGCCGATGGAGATCTTGCGCCAGATCTCAATCCAATGCCGCTCGACTTCGATGCCGGCCCGCAGGGAGAGCCGTTGTCCCTCTGTCATCAAAGTTCCCATGTCGTTGAGTAGCTGTTTGTACTCGGACAGCTTGTTCTCGTGTAGACAGACGCGCTGTTCGGCGGCTTCGATCGGGTTTGCGCCGAAGAAGATTTTCAACACGGCTTCGTCGCGCAGCTCCGACGTGCGTTCGGCCGGCTCGGTCAGCCACCGCGCCAACGCCTGCGAACCGGCGGGCGTGATGCGGTAGTGCTTGCGGCGCCTGCCTTCGGCCTCTTGCTTGACGGTCAGATATCCGGCCTCGGCCAACCGGTCTGGTTCGCTGTAGAACTGCGCGTGGCGAACGGCGCGAAAGTTATCCAGGCTGATCCCGGCAAGCCGTTTCATCATGTATGGCGTCGCCTCGCCCATCGCCTCGACCATTCCAAGCACCACGTAGGACGGCACGGTGAGCTTGATGTTGCGCGACATGCATCTAGTTTATATGGTATGTTTTGGATGATTGAAGACTCGCCGGCCGTTCGCTTTGCCGTTTCATGCGGAATCTCACGCGAGCTGCCGCGGATCGCGTCTTTATCGGGCAGTACCAGCCGTTGATCGGCTTGCCGCACGGTGTGCACGCGGTTCCGAGACACCCCCTGAATCGGAGCCGCGTCGCGCCGATCCCATTTACCGAGCCGGATGGCGAGCCGTCACGGGTCGACTGCGTTAAAGGTCACTCCGTAACTGCCGATACCGGCTTTGATGGTCGACGTCGACGCAGCTCTGAAACACATGGTCGAGTCGGGCGGGTCGGACCTTCACATCAAGGTACCCGCGCCTCCCACACATCGTCTAAACGGCGTGCTCGAGCCAATTCCCGGCACCGACAGGGTTATGCCGGAAGACGCCATGGGCGTGCTCGAATACATCTCGCGCGACCACCCGGAGAAGTTCAACGAGTTCAAGTCCGTCGGCGAGGTCGACTTCGCCTATGCGCTGCCTGGGGTGGCGCGCTTTCGTGTAAACGCGTTCCGCCAGCGCGGGTCCGTTTCGATCGTGATGCGCGCGATCGGCTTCGACATCAAGACCACGGACGAACTGCTTTTACCGCCGTCGATCAAGAATCTCGCCGAGGAAGAGCGCGGGGTGATCCTGGTCACCGGCACAACCGGTTCCGGCAAGTCCACGACGCTTGCGGCGATGATCCGCCACATCAACGACACGATGCCCAAGCACATCATCACGCTCGAGGATCCGATCGAGTTTCTGCACAAGGACAGCAGTTCGATCATCCAGCAGCGCGAGGTGGGCGAGGACACCGAGAGCTTCACCCGCGCGCTGCGGCGCATCCTGCGCCAGGACCCGGACGTGATCCTGATCGGAGAAATGCGCGACGAAGAAACCGTCAGCACCGCGCTGTCGTCGGCCGAAACCGGCCACCTCGTCTTCAGCACGCTGCACACCTTGAACGCGACAGAAACGATCAACCGCATCATCGACTTTTTCCCGCTGCACCAGAACAAGCAGGTGCGCGCGATGCTCGCAGGCACGCTCAAGGGCATTGTTTCTCAGCGCCTTGTGCGAACGGTTGACGGCAAGGGCCGTGTGCCGATCTGCGAGGTGATGATCGCCACCAACCGCATCAAGGACATGATCGTGGACCCGGAGCAGACGAGCAAGATCGAGGAGGCGATTTCCGAGGGCCAGTACTACGGCATGCAGACCTTCGACCAGGCGTTGCTGACCCATCTGAAGGCCGGCAACATCACGATGGAAGAGGCGATGAAGGCAGCCACGTCGCCCAACGACTTCAAGCTTTCCGTGGCGGCCGGAGGCGACGACAACCTCAGCAAGGTCATGGAAACGGCGAAGGCCGATCACGTGGCCGCGCAAGAAGCCGCCGCCGCGGCCGAGGAGGCCGAGCGTCAAGCGGCCCAGCAGGGCGCCCAGCACGGCGCGCAGCAGGCGACCCAGCCCGGGGCGCAGCCGCCGGACCCCTTCGGTCCGCCGCCGGACCAGCCACCGTCTTTGCCGCAGACCGACCCGGCCGATCTGGCCGCGCGCATCGCGGCACAGCAAGCGGCCGCCCAGCCGGGACCGCCGCCCCCGCCCGGGGCGCCCGGAGCCGCGCCCCCGCCGCCGCAGCACGCAGTACAGCGGGCGTAAAGTACGCGCAGGCGTCGCGGCTCTTCGGTCGGCTCGCCGTTGCTTTTATCCATCGCCCTGATCACTCGAGCAACGCATCAATTGCTGGACGACTCTGCTTTACAGGGTGCGCCACGGCAGTCACCCGCCAGTGCTTCATTTAGTGAAGTATTGACGCTATCCTTTTTATATGGCCTACAGAGACAGCACCGAGTGTGGAGTCTGTGCGACGGCTGAGATCCTTTGCAGCAAGTGGACGGCGATCATCATCCGCGATCTTGCCGCCTGTGACAGCCGATTTTGCGAGCTTGAACGGTCGTTGGGCGGGATCAGCCCGCGCACGCTCTCGCTGCGCCTTCGCGAGCTTGAGGAGAACGACATCGTTGAGCGGCGTACGTACGCGGAAGTTCCGCCGCGGGTGGAATACGCCCTTACAGAAAAGGGTCGCGCGCTAACGCCGATCATTGCGGCGATGCGCAGTTACGGCGAGCGGTGGCTTGGCGGCACGTGCGGTGAATCCGTGCCGGCCGCCGGCAAGAAATCGGTCTCCGGCGGCCGCAAGGTCGCGAGCGCAGCTTAAGGTTTCGCCTGCCCGATAAGGCCGTCGCGCAGGAAAGCCCGGCACGCGTGCCGAAACCATCCGGCATGCGCGACCAAATGCTGCACGACGCACTTCGCCAGTTGACCGAGGACGCGGCGCGGCTGCTTGAGAGCAGGTTGCGCGGGGGAGAGGAGATTCCCTTCGAGGTCGGCGAGACCGTTTCGCCGCAGCAGGCTCAGGGCACTGCGCTTTTTGCCTACAAGCCGATGACCGCCGAGTTTGTCTCGTCTCATGCAGATCAATTGCGCACGCTGCCGTCGTTCGAAAGCGCGGCCAACCATCTGGCGCGCACTCGTGGCACCGTTGCGTATCTGCGCCTGCGTGAAGAGCCGGTGCTGGATGTCGGGGAGCTCACTCACGCGCGGCTTGGCGCGCTGGCCTTTTTGGCGGCGGTTTGGAGCGACGCCGAGCACTTCGATCCGTGGCAAGAGCGTTTCGCCGCAGCCTTCAGCGAACTTGAATCCGCGGTGCTGGCCGAGCGGCTGGTGACGACGGTGTTCATTCCGGTGCACGGCGTCGTGCTTGATTGCGACGTGGTAAACCTGGGTGCCGGCGTGGAATTGATGGCCACCGAAGATCTGGACGCCGAGTGCTTGGACAGGTTCTCTGATGCCGCCGAAGGCGCCGATTGCTATTGCGCCGTGTCTGTTGACGCCCCCAGCGATGCTCCGGCGCCGATGGCCGCCGTGCGACAACAGGCGCGCAGTCTGTTGACGGCGCTGCGTATGTTCAAGCCGGGCAGTGTTTCGCTGGGCATGGCGGCGCAGGCCAACATCGGCGGTGCGTGGCAACAGGTCGCGCTGCCGTTCACCGGACGTTCGCGCGAAGAGGCTTGGCGGCTGCTT
The DNA here is from genome assembly GCA_016213645.1 of Actinomycetota bacterium. GTDB lineage: Bacteria > Actinomycetota > Thermoleophilia > Solirubrobacterales > JACPNS01 > JACPNS01. The sequence goes on along the minus strand of JACQZY010000027.1, from coordinate 117,217 downwards.
CCCGGAGAGGACGAGGAGCTCCGACAGTTCATCGGCGCGGTGCGCCGCGTCGATCGCCGCACGCGCGTGGCCTGGGCGCTGAAGCGATTCGAAATGGGGCTGGAGCGCAGTGTTCCGGCCGAGGGCCTGACCGACTTTCTCGCTGCCCTGCGCGCGCTTCTGGAGGCACACGACGACACCGGCAAGTCCGCGCTGCCCGCACGCGTTTCCGCGCTTTGCGCACGGGACTCCGAGCGCGTGCACGTGCGCGCCACCGTCGAGGCGGCGTTCGCGCTCGAACGCTTGGCGCTGGACGGTCACATCGGCCGCGCCGACCGCAAACGGCTGACCAAGCAGCCGCCGCTGGAGGTGATCGCCGAGACCGAGCGTTACCTGCGCGCGCTGTTGCACGACCTCGTCTGCGGCTATCTGGCCACCGACCTGAAGAAGCTCGCCGACGAGATTCTGCTGGCCGACGGCGAACCGACCGGCGACCAGACCGCGTCGCACGACCCGGTCTATCTGGAGCCGGTCCCGGATCCCGGCGCGCCGCCGCGTCCCGACCCCACGGCCACACAGGAATTTGAGGCCGTGTTCGACGACACCGCCGAGATCATGGCGGTGGACACGCGGGCCGATGCCCCGGCGGTCGGCGAGCTGTTGGACTTCCCCGGCGCCTCGGCCGAGATCGACGGTTGGACGCTGCGGCCGGCGTCGGAGATCAAGCCGGCGCCCGAGTTGGAGTCGGACGGCCCGTTTGAATCGGCGGTGCAGGAATCCGCAGCCGAATTCGTGATTCCCGATCTTGACGGACCGTCCAATGACGTGGATTCCGAGTGGCGCGAAGAAGAGGATTCGCACGGGCCTGGGACGATCCCCACCTACGCCGAACGCGAGACGGACGCGCGCATGCGCCAGCTCGCGGAAGAGTTGGTCAGCGACTTCGACGACGCCTTCAGCCGGACGATGGAAGCCGATGCGCTGGACGACCGGCCGCCGGCCGCCGGTGATGACGCGCGACCGTTCGCGGCCGCGCCAGAACCCATCACCCCCGAACCGGTCCGTGCGGTCGAATCCGCGCCCTCCGCCGCGCCGCCGATCGAAGGGATGTTCGAACGTTCGCCCTCCGCCGCGCCGCCGATCGAAGGCATGTTCGAACGCCCGCCCTCCTTTGAACTTCAACCGCGACGGGACGGCAGCCGTGACGCAGATCCGCTGCCCGAGAACGCCCGGCGCATTGTGCTTCCGGACGAGGCTGCCGCCGAGGCCGGATTCACCTTCGACTTCAAGGTCGTGGAGCCGGTCGCGCCGCCGCCGGAGCGCAGCGTCGCCCCGTCGCCACCGACTCCCGCCCGCAATCCCGACGCACCGCCGATCGCGCCGAAGCCGGACGCGGAGTTCGCCGTGCCGGAGTTTGAGCTTCCCGGCGAGCGCGGCGCCGCGACGGCCGACAGCGATGCCGCCGTGGACGCTCGCGGTCAGAGCCGCAGCTTCAAGCAGATCATGGACGAGAACTTCACGCCGCCCCCGCGCGACCTGAACGAGCGACCGTCCACGCCGGTGGCACGCAACGGCAGGCCGCACCTGGTGGCGATCGACGGCGCGTCGGCGCGTGAGCCGCATCCGGAGCAATCGTTCGAGACCGACGCCGGTGCCGACCGCATCGAGCCGCTTGCCGAAGTGGCGCAGATTGCGCGTGTCCGTGCGGCCGACGACCCGGACCAAACCATTGAATTCGACGTTCTTTCGGACTTCGACGAATCAGACGACCCGGAGTCACTCGTCGAACCGGTGTGGACCGAGGCGTTTATTCACAGCGATTCGCCGGTCGTGGCCGCGCCTCCGACTGAAGTGGCCGCGGAATCGAGTCCGGCACCGCCCGTCGTGACAAAGACCGAGCCCCAGGCCGATCCGCCTGCCGCGCACGAGCAACGACCGGCCACGTCCGAGTCCGCGCGCACCTACAGAATCGGCCCCGCGACGATCGAGTTTCGCCCGCTTGTTGAATCTGACGACGACGACCCCGACGATTTCGCCGGCGCCTGCTGACCGGCCGCGGTCGTCCGGCCGCGAACCGCGAGGACGCGGGCTTCAGTCGAACAAGCGGTCAACCATCTTCACGAGGCCTTCGACGCCATGAATGTCGTCGGAGAACAGCGGTACCTGGATGACCTTGTCGGCCGAGAGTGACTTCTCGAGCCGGGCGATGTTTTCGGCGTCGCGCTTGCCCAGCACCCGCTGGCGTTCGTAGTTGTCCATCACTCGCGCGAGGAGTTCGTCACTCAGCGAGCCGTCGAGTTGCTTGCGTGCGCGGTAGTAGTCCGGACGCACCTTGTTCACGATCGCGCCGCCGAACGGCAGCGTCTGCTCCTTGAGTTTGCGCCGCAGGAAGATCGCTTCATCCGCCGGCTCGTGCTCGGGTGAACAGACCAGCAGAAACGTGGATTCGGAGCCGCGCAGCAGTGCGTCCACGCGCTGCGCCCGCTCGCTGAATCCACTCGCCATTTCGGCGAAGTTGCCGAAGAACTCGGAGAGGTCTTTAAGTAGGTCCACGCCGGTGATGCGCTTGAGCGCGGAGAACAACACACTGCCGCCGCGACCCGCGATCTTCAGTCCAAATCGACCGGGCGCGAGGAACACCCGTAGCGAGCGGCCCTCGATGAAGCGCGCCAGCCGCATCGGTGCGTCAAGAAAGTCCAGCGCGTTGCGCGACGGCGGAGTGTCCAGCACCAGCAGGTCGAACTCCTCCAACTCGTGCAGCTCCAGCAGTTTCTCCATCGCCATGTACTCCTGCGAACCGGCGACGGCGTTTGAGAGTTCCTTGTAAATGCGGTTGTCGAGGATGCGTTCGTAGGTGTCCTCGTCGGGCGCGTAACGCTCGATCAGTTCGTCAAACGTGCGCTTCGGGTCGAGCATCGCGGCGTGCAGTTCGCCGGTCAGTTTCAGGCCGTGTTGTTTGAAAAGCTTCGGGTCGACACGTTTGAGATCGGTGCCCAGTTCGCTCAGGCCAAGTGAGTCGGCCAGCCGCTTCGCCGGGTCGATCGTCAGCACCGCGACATTTAGCCCGCGCGCGGCCATGCCGATCGCGATCGACGCGGAGGTCGTGGTCTTGCCCACGCCGCCGGAGCCGGCGCAAACGCAGATCTGCTTGTCCTCAAGCAGCTTTGCCAGGTCCATTACTCGTCCGCCTCGTCGTCTGCGTGTTCGTCTTCGCCATGCTCGCCTTCGTACTCGTCCGCGGCGTACTCCTCGTCTTCGACGTCCACATACTCGATGGCCTCCGCGAGCGGTGCGGCCAAATGGTCGGCGAGCTCGTCGGCAAGGAGCTGAAGTTCCGTTCGTCCGATCGATCGCTCGTAGACGAACGGCAGCGTCACAACCGGGCGCTTGAGCGATCGGATCAGCCTCCCGAGCTGTTCGTGCTGGCGGTGCGCGCGTTCCCACTGCAACGCGGCGGCCTCCACGGGCGCGGTGTCGCCGGCGGCGCGAATCTGCTTGACCTCGCCTTCGCTGAAGGTTTCCGGTTCGAGCGCGTTGACGATCGCGAGGTCAAGGTCCAGATTTACGCGCTCGCGTAGTGACGCGCGTAGGTCGATCGTCTCGTTGACCGGCATTTCCTCGGCCGTGGCCACCGCCAGTACGGCGGTTTTGTCGGGGTCGTGCATGAAAGCCTGGATGTGACCGGCTTGGCGGTGGATCGGTCCGACGCGCGCGATTCGGCGAAACGTCTCCGGCGCCTCGAGCATCGCGATCGCGTGACCGGTGGCCGGCGCGTCCACGATCACGAGGTCGTATTCGCCCGCGCCCTTGGTGAGACGGTTCTCCTGCGCAAGTTCCCAGACCTTGCCGATCGTCACGAGTTCCGCCAGTCCCGGAGTGGCGGCGGTGAAGTAGTCGAAGATGCGGTTCTTGAAGAGCAGGTCGTAGACCGGGCGCACTCTGATCTGAATCATCAGGTACTCCTCGATCGCGTGCTGCGGGTCGATCGTGATCGCATAGAGATCCGGCGCCAGCTCGACCTCTTCAAAACCGCGCATCTGCACGTTGAAGACTTGGCCCACGCGTTCGCGCGAGTCCAGCTCGCAGATGATCGTGCGCAGGCCGGCCTGCGAGGCCATCAAACCGAGCGCGGCGGCCACCGTGGTCTTGCCCACGCCGCCCTTGCCGGTCACGAACAGCAGATGATGCTGAAACAGATCCAGAGGGGGTTTACGGGCTTTGGTGTTACCGGCGGCCTTGCTGGTCACATGTGCAGGCTATCCGGCCTGCGATGCGGGATTTTGGGGTGATGGCTGAAAGCCGCTTCCCAAGCGAGATTGCGGTGCCGGAAACGTGCAGGAAACACACCCGGCCGTGCGAATACAGCCGCGTAAAGACCTCCCATCCCCAACTTCCCCACCCGTCGGCGCCGTGCCCGGCGGATCACTCCTCGAACGATCTGGAGCACCCCAAAATGTCCGACACCACGAAACGCGCAAAAGTCATCGCCTTCGCCAACCAGAAGGGCGGCGTGGCCAAGACCACGACCACGTTGAACCTTGCCTGCGCCTTCGCCGAAGAGGGCCACAGGGTGCTGTGCATCGACATGGACCCGCAGGGCAACCTGACGATGAGCCAGGGCGTGGACCCCGACACCGTTGAAGAGTCGATCTACGACGTGCTCGTGCACAAAAAGCCGATCAGCGAGATCATCGCTCACCGCGAGATCGACGTCGCCGTCAGCTCGATCGATCTGGCCGGCGCCGAGATGGCGCTGTCGCAGCAGATCGGGCGTGAGCGCGCGCTCGACAAGGCGCTTGACGAGGTCCGCGACAAATACGACTTCATCTGCATCGACACGCCGCCGTCGCTGGGACTGCTGACGATCAACGCTTTGACGGCCGCCGACAAAGTTATTGTTCCCGTACAGTGTGAGTACCTCTCGATGAGGGGGCTCATCCAGCTGCAAAACACCCTGGCGATGATCCGCGAGAACCTAAATCCGGATGTCGACATCGAAGGCATTCTGCCGACGCTTGTCGACTCTCGCACGCTTCACGCCAAGGAGGCGATCGAGTTGTTGGAGGAGAACTTTGGGGACCGCGTGTTCGCATCACGAATCAAAAAGACCATTCGCTTCGCGGAGGCACCCGTGAAGGGCATGTCGGTACTCAAGTACGACCCCGACGGGATCGCCGCTCAGTCCTACAGAGATCTGGCGAAGGAGGTCATTGCGCATGGGCGGTAACGGGGACGACAAGCGCGAAAAGCGCAACGACAAGCGCGCCAGCATGCGCGAAGGTCCGCTGGCGGCGCTCTTCCGCCGCACCACCGAGGACACCGCTCCGCCGAACGCCGGTGGCGAAGGCTCCGGCCCGCCGGTAGGCGGCGGTGACCAGCCCGGAGCGCAGCGCCCGGCCGACACGACCGTGTCCGGTCAGCCCGAACCGCGCACGGCAGCCGCCCAGAGCGGCGCCCAGCAGGGGCTTCAGGGTCCCGAGCAGCCGCAATCCGAGGCCCAGGCACCGCAAAGCGCGCCCGCGTCGCCAAGCGCCGCACCACAGAGCTTTGAACATGAACAACAGCCGGCGACCCCGCCGGCTTTCGGTGGTCAGCAGCAACAGCATCCGTCCACCCACGAGCCGGTCGTGTCGGCGCCGCGTACCCCGGCCGGTGAGCCGGCCTCCAGTGACGTCGCGCCGAAGGACCGGCTGGCGAAGGTCTTTTCGATGGACTCCGCGGACGTGCCCGACAACATTCTTGAACCTTCGCTGGAGGAGCCGCCGCCACCGCGTTACGGTCGCGAGATTCCGAACCCCCACGCGCCCGCGCCGTTCGCGAGCGCGTCGGCAGTGGTCACTCCGGTACTGCGCGTCGTAGGCGTCGGTGGTGCAGGTGTGAACGCCGTCGACCGCATGATTGAGGCAGGCGTGACCGGCGTGGAGTTTGTCGCGATCAACACCGACATGCAATCGTTACAGGGTTCGAGCGCCGACGTGAAGCTGCACATCGGCGGCGAGATCACGCGTGGCCTCGGCGCCGGCGCCGACCCGGAGATGGGTGCGCGTGCCGCGAACACGGACTACGACGCGATCAAGCGTGTGCTCAAGGGCAGCGACATGATCTTCATCACCGCCGGTGCGGGCGGTGGCACCGGCACAGGTGCGGCCCCAATCGTCGCGCGGATCGCGCGCGAGGTCGAGGCGCTGACCGTCGGCATCGTGACAACGCCGTTCGGCTTCGAGGGCACTCGTCGCAAGGGCACCGCTCAGCAGGGCGTGGAGGCGCTTGCGGATGAGGTGGACACGCTGATCGTGGTGCCGAACGACCGCCTGTTGGCGATCCTCGACAAGAACACTTCGATGATGGACGCGTTTGGTGTGGCCGATGACGTGCTGCGCCAGGGCGTGCAGGGCATCAGCGATCTCGTCACGCTTGCGGGGCTGATCAACATCGACTTCGCCGACGTGCGGACGATCATGAGCGACGCCGGTCAGGCGCTGCTGGGCATCGGCATGGGCGCAGGTGGAGAGGAGCGTGCGATCACGGCCGCCAACCAGGCCGTCAGCTCACCGTTGCTGGAGACCAGCATCGAGGGAGCTCGCGCGATTTTGCTGTCGATCACCGGTGGACCGGACCTGTCGCTTTGGGAGGTCAACGAAGCCGCGCAGATCGTGCAGGAGGCCGCCCATCCGGAGGCCAACATCATCTTCGGCGCGATGGTGGACCCAAACCTCACCGACCAGGTGTGGGTGACGGTGATCGCCACGCGCTACGGCGAGCAGCGCCCGCGCTCCGCGCGCAGCAGTGGCGAGACCGCGGGACGGCGTACGTCGGCCCTGCTGGAGGCGTCGCGTGTGGATCGCGAGCCGCGCGTGTCGCGTATGGCAGGCGGTTCGCGCCGTGACCGCGACGATCGTCGCGGCGGCGAATCGACTTCGCTGTCCGATGTGGACGTGCCGGAGTTCATGCCGCGCGTGTGACCGCACGCGGCAGGTCGTCATAGCGACGGTGCAGAATCGGTACCAAAACGGTACCATGAGTTTATGGCAATGAACCTTCGACTGAGTGAGTCGGCGACGGCGGCCGTGAAGGCCGAGTCCGTTCGTACCGGCCGTTCTCAGCAGGACATCATTCGCCAGGCCGTGGACCGCTATCTGGCCGAACCGGAACGCGGTACCGCGGGCGCTCCGAATCGAGCATCACTTCGCGAAACGGTGATCCCGCCTCGCACTCCGTTCAAGCACGACATCGAGACGATCCAGTTGCCCGACGGGCTTAATTCACTCGACTTGCTCGACCGCGAAGATCGCATCTGATTTGTGTGAGCGATGGTCGTATATCTGGACTCAAGTGCGATCCTGAAGCGAGTGCTCGATGAGCGGCATTCCAGACCGTTTCGGCAATGGATAGCAGAGCAATCAACGCGCAGTGAGTTGGTCACCTCCACGCTCGCTTGGGTAGAGGTGACGCGTGCGCTAAGGCGAGTGGCTGCGGTGTGTGGCTATGCAGACGCGGTGCCGCGCGAGGTCGATGCCCTATCGGGCATCAGTGCCTGTCCGGTTTCACATGAGATCGTGTCGCTGGCTCGTCGCATCGGGCCCGACGAGATGCGAAGCCTCGACGCGATTCACTGCGCTTCCGCGGCGATGGTCGATGCCGACCTGTTTGTCTCCTACGACGATCGCCTGTTGGATGCTGCACGGCGAAATGCGCTTCCGGTGTTGGCCCCGGGATTGGATTCGCGGCGATGACGACCGTACGCGGGGCGATTGCGGCGGGCCATCCGCTGACGGCGAAAGCCGGTGCCGACGTTCTGCGCGAGGGCGGCAACGCCGTGGACGCGGCGGTGGCGGCGATCCTTACGTCGTTTATCGCCGAGTCGCCGCTTACGGGAATGGGCGCGGGCGGCTTCATGCTGGTGCACCTGCCGGGCGGCGAGGTGCGCTTGCTGGACTTCTTCGTCTCGGCCCCGGCGGTCGTGGCGCCACAGGCCGACCAGGTGGAGTTCATGGTGGATTTTTCCGGGGCGTTGCAGCAGTTCAACGGCGGTGCCGCAAGCTGCGGCGTGTACGGCACACCGGCGGGAGTTTGGGAGGCGCTGCGGCGGTTTGGCACGATGCCGATGCGCGAGCTGGCGGCCCCGGCGGTGCGGCTCTCGCGGGAAGGCGTGCCGACCAGTGACGTGCACGAGTTTCTATACCGCATCCTCACGCCGATCCTCACGCATTGGCCGGAGGGCCGGGCGATCTACGCGCCGCACGGGCAGGTGCCGCTGGCCGGCGAGGTTCTCAAGTTCGTCGATTTCGGCGAGGCGATCGAGCGGCTCGCGGAGGAGGGTCCGGATCCGTTTTACACAGGCGATATCGCGCAACGCGTGGCGGAGTTCATGGGGGAAAACGGCGGCACGATCACGTCTGACGACCTTGCCGCTTACAGCGTGATCGACCGCGCGCCGGGCGAAACCGTTTATCGCGGACGGCGCGTGGTCACAAACCCGCCGCCGTCTTCCGGTGGACTGTTGATCGCCGACAGCCTGATGCACCTGTCTCGCAGGGAGGGCGTCGGCGTGGCCGAGCTTGTAGCGGCGATGGACTTTGCCAACCGCGGTCGCGACGAGGACTTCGTGCGCGGCCTTTCCACCGAAGGCTTCTGGGATCGTTTCCTCTCCAGCGGTGAGGACGCCGTGGGCTCCACCACGCACATCTCCGTGCTCGACGCCGATGGTATGGCCGTCAGCTGTACGTGTTCAAACGGTTCCGGATCGGGAGTGATCGTGCCCGGCACCGGGCTGTCGCTGAACAACATGCTCGGAGAGATGGACCTCAATCCGCTCGGAGTGGAAAACACACCGGGCGGTCAGCGCGTGACCTCGATGATGGCGCCGACGATCGTGATCGAAGACGGCCGGCCGGTCGTGGTGGTCGGATCGGCCGGATCAAACCGCATTCGATCTGCCGTGTTGCAGACGATCGTCAACATGATCGACCACGGTATGAGTGTGGAACGCGCGATTCACGCCGCCCGCGTGCACTACGAGGACGGCAGGGTGCAGGCCGAGCCGGGCGCCGATGTCGAGGCGCTCACTCGCATCGAGCAGAGCGGCACGCCGGTCGTACATTGGGATCGCACGAACCTCTTCTTCGGTGGCTGCCAGGCCGTCGGCCGCGACCCCGTGACCGGCGCGATGGAAGCCGCCGGCGACCCGCGCCGGGGCGGCGCGGCGATCGTGGTTTGATCCGCATTCCGGGATGCGCGGGAAGTGTCGGCTCGCGCGCCGCCGCGGATGTCGTGGTGTGGCCGGAATCTGGGATGATCGGGCCGAACCGGCTTGCGCGGCGATGCGGCCGGTTAGCCTGACGACTTCGTGAGTACTGCGCCATTCACTGCCCAAACGGTCGTCGAAGACGCCGAGGCCGCGATTCTCGCCACCGGCCTGACGAAGAACTTTGGCGAGACGTGCGCGGTGGCCGGTGTGGATCTGACCGTCGAACGCGGAACCGTGACAGCCCTGCTGGGACCCAACGGCGCCGGCAAAACGACGACGGTGCGCATTCTTACCACGCTGTTGAAGCCGGACGGTGGCAGCGCGACGGTGGCGGGCCACGACATCGCCCGCAGTCCCGGCGCGGTGCGTGCCAGGATCGGACTGACCGGACAGTTCACGGCGATCGACGAACTGCTGACCGGCCGCGAGAATCTGATCATGATCGGTCGGCTCGCGCGCATGCAAAAAGCCGCCGCCGCGGATCGCGCCGTCGAGCTGCTCGCGCGCTTCGAACTGGCCGATGACGCGGACCGTCGCGCCGGCACCTATTCCGGCGGTATGCGTCGCCGCCTTGATCTGGCGGCCAGCCTGATCGCCAATCCGGAAGTGCTCTTCCTGGATGAGCCGACCACCGGGCTCGACCCCCGCAGCCGGCTGGGCATGTGGGAGTTGATCGAGGAATTGGTGGCCCAGGGCACCACCGTGCTGCTCACGACTCAATACCTCGACGAGGCAGACGCGCTCGCCGACGAAATCATCGTGATCGACCACGGCCGCGTGATCGCGCGCGGCACCAGCGACACGTTGAAGGACGAGATCGGCGGCGAACGTCTGGAGCTGCGTCTGGTTGACCCGGCGCGAACCGCGCATGCCTCAGCTCGGCTCACAGCTGCGGGCGTGGAGGTGGCGGGCGCCGGTGAGGCGGAAGGCACGATCAGCGTGGCGCTGACGCGCGGACCGGTGGAAATCGCCGAACTGATCCAGACGCTTGATCGCGACGGTTTCACGCTGGACGAGGTCACCGTGCACCGGCCCACGCTCGATGATGTCTTTCTCACGCTGACCGGGCAGCACGCCGAAGACGCCGGCGACGCTTTGCGGGAGGGCCGCGAATGAGCGGAATATCGGCGATGTACAACGACACGGCCGTACTCTTTCGCAGGTCGCTGACGCACAGTTTTCGCAGTCCCGAGATTCTGGCCGGAATCACGATTTCGCCGGTCATGTTCGTGTTGATGTTCCGCTACGTCTTCGGCGGCGCGATCGACGTGGGAGAAACCACCTACGTGAACTACCTGATGGCCGGCATCTTCGTGCAGACGATCGCCTTCGGCGCGCTGACCACGGCGATGACGTTGGCGAATGATCTGGAAAAGGGGATCGTGGATAGGTTCTTCTCTTTGCCGATGGCGCGATCGGCGGTACTAACGGGGCGCACGCTGGCGGACCTGCTGCGCAATGCCTTCACGATCGTGGTGATGATCCTCGTCGGATTGCTTGTCGGTTACCGCCCCGGAGGCTCGGTGGCGGATTGGTCGGCCGCGCTGGCGCTGATGTTGGTGTTCAGCTTCGCGATCTCGTGGGTGGGTGCGCTGATGGCGCTGGCCGTGCCGAAGGTCGAGGCGTTGCAGCAGCTTTCGTTTGTGGTGATCCTCCCGCTGACGTTCGTCAGCAGCGCGTTCGTGAAGACCGACACGATGCCGGGCGCGCTACGTGCGTTCGCCGAAAACCAACCGGTCACACAGGTCGTGGACGCGGTTCGCGCGCTCACGCTTGACCAACCCGTCGGCAATACCGTGACCGCTTCTGTCGTGTGGTCGATCGCGATTCTCGTCGTATCCATACCGCTGGCCGCCGCCGTTTTTCGGCGCATGGGCACACGCTGAGACGCGCCGCGCCGCCGCCGCCTTTAGGCTGCGCGCATGCCTTTTAGGCCGCACATCAAAGATCTCAAGCCGTACGTGGCCCAGGCACCCGTGGAACGTCTGCGCGCGGAGCTGGGTCTGGAGCGGATCTACAAGCTGGCGTCCAATGAGGGAGCGTTTGGCCCCCTCGAAGCGGCGCGGCTGGCCGTCTTCGGCGCCGATCCGGACGAGTTGCGCCGCTACCCGGACAGCGCGGCGCCGGAACTTCGTGCCGCAATCGCGGTGCGTTATGGGCTGACGGCCGAGAACGTCGTGCTCGGCAACGGCGCAGACGAGCTGATCCGCCTGGCGGCGCTGACGGTGCTTGAAAACGGCGACAACGGCGTGTATCCGTGGCCATCGTTTCCCACCTACGTGGCGGCATGCGCAAGCACCGGGGCCGAGGCCAGGCCGGTTCCCCTGTCGGCGGATCGCAGCGTAGACCTTGACGCGCTGCGCGCCGCGGTCTACGCCAGCACGAGGATTGTCTACGTCGCGAATCCGAACAATCCAACGGGCCTGCTGGCGCCGCGTGCGGATCTGCGCGCGTTTGTGGAAGGGCTGCCGCCACACGTGCTCTGCGTGCTTGACGAGGCATACGCCGAGTACGCCGAGGGAGACGACGAGCCGGAGGGTCCGCAGCTGGTGCGCGAGGGACTGCCGAACGTGGTCGTGCTCAGAACCTTCAGCAAGGTCTACGGGCTGGCGGGATTGCGCATTGGGTATGCGCTGGCTGCTCCGGCCGCCGCCGCCGCGATCGACCGCGTGCGCGGCATCTTCAACGTCAACAGCTTGGCGCAGGTTGCGGCGCTGGCCTCGCTGTCGGCGTCGGATTCCGCTGATCAGATCGCGCGCCGAGTGGCTCATGTAAAGGGCGCTCGCATGCAGATCTTCAAGTGGCTGGCACTGGCCGGCCACAAGCCGATCGCTTCTCGCGCCAATTTCGTGTTCGCGGAGGCGTCAGGCGGCAGCGGGGCGGGGGTTGAGCAGAGTCTGCTCAAGTTGGGCGTGGCCGTGCGGGCGCTGGACGGGTTCGGCGCGCCGGAAGCCTTCCGCGTCACCTGCGGCAACGACGAGGAAAACCAGTACTTCGCCGCCGCGATCGACCGGCTGGCCAACGGCTTCGAGTAGGCAGGCTGCCTACTCGCGGCGCGCACTCCGGCCGGCGCAGAGGCCTGGCATGACCGCCCGCTCGTGGCGCGGCTGCCGGCCGGCGCGCGAGTCTCGGCATGACCGCCCGCTCGCGGCGATCCTCGCGATATCGTTCGCGCCGTGGACGAGGTGACCGCTCAAGAGGCCCAGCGCCTGATCGAAGAAGAAGGCGCTCGCCTGATCGACGTGCGCGAGGCGTACGAATGGGACGAGATGCGGATTCCCGGCGCCGAGCTGGTGCCGCTTTCCGAGTACGAGACCGATCCGCACCTCGTCGGCGACGCCCCGCTGACGATCTTCCAGTGTGCTTCGGGCGTGCGCTCGCAGACCGCAGGCGACATTTACGCCCAGACACACCCGGGGGCGAAGGCACTCAACCTCAAGGGCGGCATCGGCATGTGGGCGGCCAACGGGCTGCCGGTGAAGATCGGTCCCGGCGAGTAGCCGCCGGTCGCGCGAGCACTACGGCTTGCGCGCGCCGATCATCAGGTTGTAGAAGATGCTCGCCGGCAGGCGCCCTTCCAGGGCGACGCGGTCGAACCACTGGAAGCCCAGATAGCCGCGGTAGGCGTACTGACGCCAGACGTTGGGGATGTCCTCGGGCAGTCCATCGGCTTCGAGTGCGCGATTGAACCAGCCGAACCAGTTCGCGGACAGTTCTTCGCCGACAACGCGAACCTCATCGAATCCGGCGGTCTTCGCAAAGTCGGTCAGATCGCCGGGCTTGAAGGCGTGAACATCCACAAGGTGCTCCATTGCGTGGCCCTCTTCGTAGGCGGCGTCGCGCGCGGCGCCGTTGCCGTTGCTCGCGGCGTGCTCGGAAGCGCGGCGCACCCGCAGCGCACGGCGCCAGAGCGGAGAGAGCCGGTGGCCGGCGGTCTTTGGGTGGCGCGCGAGGCGGTCGCCGGTGGCCGATGGTTCACCGGCAAAAAAGATCATCCCGCCGGGCTTGAGCAGGCGGAAGAATTCGTCAAAAGAAGCCTGAAGGTCCGGCAGGTGATGCAGCACCGCGTGGCCGAACACCAGGTCGAAAGACTCGTCCTCAAACGGGAATTCCTCTGCCTCGGTGTGCAGCGTCGTCACACGGTCTGAAAACCCAAGCATTTCGGCCGAGCGATCGACCACCTTCAGCATCCCGTCGGAGATATCGCTGCAAACGACCTCGTCGATCACACCGTTCTGCATCATGTTCAGCGAGAAGTAGCCAGTGCCAGAGCCGATTTCGAGCGCGCGCGCAAAGGACGGCTCGCGGCCCAGCACCTTGCGCGTCTTCAGCGCGACCTGGGTTTTGCCGATCGGGCCGTAGTCAATTCCCCACTTCGCGTCGTACTCGTCGGCCGCCGCGTCGTGGTACTTGATGTTCGCGTCCTTGATGTCTTCCGTGCTTAGGCTCATGGCCGCGCAACTATAGTGGCCGACCGATGACAAACACGTCAGACACTCCCGTATACGTCCAGCTCGACCAGCCCGAGGGCGTTCCGCCACTCGAACTCACCGGCGAACGAACGCTGCCAGATCTGCCTGAAGAGAACTACTGGTACCGGCGGCACTTGGTCGTCTACAAGTGGATTGCCGAGCGGCTCGCGGGCAAACGCGTCGTGGACATGGCCTGCGGCGAGGGATACGGCAGCGCCGTGCTGGCCACCCGCGCCGCGCATGTCACCGGTGTCGACGCAAATCCCGAGGCCTTTGAGCATGCGAAGGCGAAGTACGCGGGGGAGAAGGTCGCGATCGTGCGCGAACTTGTTCAGATGTATCGCGAACCCGCCGACGCCGTCGTCTTTCTACAGACGATCGAGCACGTCGAAGATCCTGCTGGGATGCTGCGCCACTTCGCTTCGATGCTCGAACCGGGCGGAGAGGTCTACGTCTCGACTCCCAACCTGCTCACCTTGGCCGGCCCCGGCGCCGACAAGTCGGACAATCCGTGGCACGTCAAGGAGTACCGCGCCGGCGAGTTTCGCGAGCTCTGCGAGGAGGTTTTCGCCGATGTGACGATCTACGGCCTGTTCCACACGCGCAAGCTGCGCCTTCACGAGCTGGTCATCCGCCACGCCGGTTGGGACGCGATCCACAAGAAGCTGCGCATCAGCAAACTCTTCTACGACCGCTTCACCCCGGCGATCAGCGAGCGTGATTTCAAGCTTGAGCGCGAGCCCGGGGAACAGAGGCTTGACGCCGCGTTGGATTTTCTGGCGGTCTGCCGGCGGCCGCGCTGAGCAACAGGCGCCTGCGTCCGGGCAGTCCGTCGTCGGCCGCGTTGAGCAGGGGTGCGTGCCCGAACGCGTGGCGGCAGTCCCATCGTCCCGGCCCCACGACGTAGCATCACCCCGATGAGCCGACCGCGCGGCCAGCTGGCGATCGTTCTGCACACGCACATGCCGTACGTGGAGAGCTTCGGCACGTGGCCGTTCGGTGAAGAGTGGCTGTGGCTGAGCGTGGCCGAAAGCTATCTGCGGCTGGCGCCGGTGCTGTCGCGCGCGCCCGTGACCGTTGGCGTCACGCCGGTGCTGGCCGACCAGTTCGAGCGCATGCGCCACGCCGCCGGCGACCGCATGCTCGCGTTCTTCGCCGACTCGCGCGAGTACGTATTTGGCGAGGACATCGCGGCGTTCAAGGCCGTGGGCAAGCCAGACCAAGCGGCTGCCCTGGAGCCCCAGCTTGCCGACTACCGCAGTGCGGCCGAGCGCTTCTTGCACGCCGATCGCGATTTCAACGCGCTTTTTTCGTCGTTCTCGCGAGACGGACGGGCGGAACTGCTTGGGGGTCCGGCTACGCATCCGGTGATGCCGTTGCTGGCGACGGATTTTGGCGCGAATCTTCAGCTCAGCGTCGGCTTGGAGTCGCACGCGACGCGATTTGGTGGTGGGTCCGGGATCTGGCTGCCCGAGTGTGCCTGGTCGCCGGTCGTCACGCGTCATCTTCGGCGATCGGGCGTGACCCATTTCTGTGTGGATCAATCCGCGGTCAACGACGCCGGCTCGCTGGACAACCTGGAGCCGGTCGCGCTGGACGGTGGTCTTGTCGCGGCACCCGTCGACTGGCGGACGGTCGATCTGGTCTGGCACGAACGTGGTTATCCGTCGGCGGCCGCTTACCGCTCAAGCTTCGACCGCACGATCCACAGCCTGATGCCACGGGCCAATCACGGCGCCGCTTGGGACCCCGAGGCGGCGCGGTCTCAAGCACGCGAGCACGCGAGGGAATTTCTGGTCCGCGTACGCGAGCGGCTGGACGCCTATGCCGATCAGCGAAACGGCGACGGACTTTGCGTCTTTGCGATCGACACGGAGCTGCTCGGACACTGGTGGTACGAGGGTCCCTGGTGGCTGGAGGCGGTCTGTGAAGGCGCCGCCGGCGCCGGAGTGGAGCTGGCCACGCTGGGTGAAGCGGTCGCGCGCATTCCGGCGGTCGATCGCGAACTCCGCACCTCCAGCTGGGGCGAGCACAAGGATCTCTCCACCTGGGATTGCCCCGAGGTGGCGGACATCGCCTGGCAGACGCGTGCGGCGGAGTTGGAGCTGTTCGACGCGCTCGGGCACGTGCCCGAGGTCGCCGAGAGCGCGTCAGCCGCTCGAGCTGCCCGCGAGCTTATGGCACTGCAGTCCAGCGATTGGGCCTTCATGGCCAAGCGCGAAACCGCCGGCGAATACCCGCGCAACCGCTACGCCGGCCACCTGGCAGCATTCGAACGAGCGATCACGGCTGTGTCACAATCCCCGGACTCGGACGCCACCGCCGCGCGCGGCCGGCCGGCCGGCGAAGGAACGACAGCCGACGAAGCCGGGCCGGCACCCGGACTCACCCCCCAGAAGCTCGCGAAGATTCGATGCGCATACTGATTCTCTCTTGGGAGTACCCGCCGTTGATCGAAGGCGGCCTCGCCCGCCACGTACGCAAGCTCGCGGAGAACCTCGTCGCGCTTGGCGTGGATGTTCACGTGCTGACGCGCGGTGACGAGAGTGCGGCCGACGAACAGGTGATCAACGGCGTGGAAGTTCACCGCGTTCGCGAGCCGGGCCGACCGCGCGACCTCGGCGAGTTCGTCACCTGGATCGAACACATGAACACCGACATGCTCAGCGCCGGAGTTGCGCTGGGCGAGCGTTTTGACTTCGACCTCGTGCACGGTCACGACTGGCTGGTGGCCAGCGCCTGCGATCACCTGGCCAAACACCTCGTCAGTCCGCTGGTGATGACGATCCACGCCACCGAGTACGGCCGTCATCAGGGCTGGGTGAACAAGCACCCGCAGTCGCATATTCACGGCGTAGAGAAGTGGATCGTCAATCGCGCCGACGCCGTGATCGCGTGCTCGGCCTACATGCGCGAGCACATCGCCGACATCTACGCCGTCGACGAGTCCGACGTGGAAGTGATCCCCAACGGGATCGACCCGGACGACCTACAGCCAGTTGGCGACCTCGACGAGATGCGCGCCAGTTTCGCCGCGCCCGACGAGCGTCTCGTGCTGCTGGTGGGCCGCCTTGTGTACGAAAAGGGATTTCAAGTCGCGCTTGAGGCGTTGCCGGGCTTGATCGAGCGTGTCGGCAAACTGCGTTACATCATCGCCGGATCCGGCACGCACGAGGCCGAATTAAAGGCTCAAGCCGAGCAGCTGGGATTGATGGAGCACGGCACTTTCGTCGGCTGGATCGGCGACGACGT
This sequence comes from Actinomycetota bacterium, assembly GCA_016213645.1. GTDB lineage: Bacteria > Actinomycetota > Thermoleophilia > Solirubrobacterales > JACPNS01 > JACPNS01. The sequence goes on along the minus strand of JACQZY010000027.1, from coordinate 100,267 downwards.
GCTGCACTCGCTTTACCGCATTGCCGACCTGACCGTCGTGCCGTCGATCTACGAGCCTTTCGGCCTGGTCGCGCTTGAGGCGATGGCCAGCGGCTGCCCGTGCCTGGTCGCGGACACCGGTGGCCTGCGCGAGGTTGTGCCCAACGAAGACGTGGGACTGCGCTTTCGTTCGCGCGATCCGCAGTCGCTGGCGCAGATGGCCGAGCGCGTGCTCACCGACGCCGATTTGCGCGACCGACTGGTGACCGAGGCCAGCGACCACGTGCTTACGTTTGACTGGATGGACGTGGCGCGTCAGACGAAGGCGCTGTACGAGCGCGTCGTACCCGCCGTCAGTCCGCGCCGGCTCGCGCGGTGACAACCCATACCGACGCGGGCACAATCACGCCGTCAGGCGTCAGCAGCTCTTCGGCAAGCGCCTTGAGATCGCGTTCGATCTCACCTCGCACGTGTTCCGCGCCGTCGCCGGCCAGGCGTACGGTCTCTGCCGCGGGACCGATCGCCAGCGCCATGCCGACCGCTCGGTCCACGGTTGAGCCCATGTTGACGTCGAGGTCAAGCCGCCGCAGGGTGATCTGCTCGAAACCGGCGCCGTGCAGGATTCCGCTTGTCGTGTCGGCGTTGGCCATCGAAAACGGACCCGGTCCGCAGGTGGGCTCGTCGGTGTCGTCCGCGTCGGGGCGCTCGACGTATCGGTCTACGATCAGTTCCGAGCGGTAGAACCACTCGTTTTCGGCCTTCTGGCGCCAAACTACGTTGCACAGTTTTCCGCCGGTCCGCAGTGCCCCGCGCACCTTGCGCATCGCGGCGCCTGGATTGGCAAAGAACATCGTGCCCATGCGCGCGAAGGCGTAGTCGAACGGTCCCTCGGGGACGCCCTCCTGGACGTCGGCGACTTCGTACTCGACGTTGGCGACGCCTTCGGCCGCCGCTTCCGCGCGCGCTGTCTCGATGAACCGCTCGGCTACGTCAACTCCGAGTGCCGATCCCTCGGGGCCGATCAGTTGCGCGAGCTGCCGCGTTGTGTCACCGAAACCGCAGCCCAGGTCGAGCACGCGGTCGCCGGTCTCCGGCGGATCGTTTCTGATTGCATCGTCGCCAAAGCTGGTCAACGCCGTCACCAATACGTCGCGGTATTCGACGAAGCGGTCGAACAAAACTCCGTTCCAAGCTTCGGTGGCCTCGGCGTTGTCGACATAGACCTTGTCCGCCATTTCGCGATCGTACAGCGGGCTTGTGGTTCCGTGCGCCGGTCAGTCGTGCCAGCGCAGCCGCTTCGGCGCTTCGCGCATGCGCAGCACCCGCGCCGGCACACCGCCCACGATCGCGCCGGGCGGAACGTCTTTGGTGACCACCGAGTTGGTGCCGATCACCGCTCCGTCGCCCACCGTCACGCCGCGCAGGATGCTGGCGCCGTAGCCGATCCAGACATCGTTGCCCACGCGCACGGGCTTGCTGTAAACGCCCTGCTTGCGAATTGCCTGCTCGACGTCTTCGATGATGTGGTCGAAGTCGATGAACATCACGCGGTCCGCGATCACGCACTCGCGGCCGATCGAAATGTGCTCGTAGGCGCTGAAAGTGATCTCCTCGCCGAGCACGCTCTTGCTGCCGATGCGCACCTCGCCGCCGTGTACGCGCACCTTCGTGCCGTTGCCGACCCAGGCCCAGCGGTCGAGATGGAAATGCGCCAGCGGTCCGATCTCGATTTTCACTTTCTTGCCGATGAAGGCGATCCCGTTCATGTGGATCTTCTTCCCGTATGCGCGGTGGCGGATCACCTTGTGCCAGAAAAGTCGTCCATAGATGCGCAGATAGCGAAGGCGGAACATGCGGTTGCGCAACATGAAGCGAAACAGCGTCAGCGGCCCGCCCGCAAGTGGAGCGGGACCACGCATGATGATCGGCTCGCCCTCGGGATCGGCGAGTTCCGGCACGTCGGGCGGCTGCTGCGAAGTGGCGCTCATTCTCGGCCGCTAACGATACGCCCCCCACAGGTCCGCATCTCCCCCCGGTTCCCCCTTGCGCAGATCACCGGTGCCTGCGCAGCCCGTCCCCACCCGTAAAGCCGCCTCACCACGCAAATCACCGCGCAACCACTGCGCAGATCACCGGTGCCTGCGCAGTTTTTGGCTTTGTGGAGCGTTTGTGGTGTTCGGTGGCGCGGTTGTTTCGCTGTGGCGGCCGCTTAGTATTCGCCCCGATGAATTCCGACGATCTCGCCAAGCGTCTGCTGGCCGGTGACAAGCGCGCGTTGGCGCGTGCGATCACGCTGGTCGAGAACGACGATCCAGCGGGCTGGGATCTGGTGCGGGCCGCGTATCCGCACACCGGCCACGCCAAAGTGATGGGACTCACCGGTCCGCCCGGCGTGGGCAAGAGCACGCTAATCGGCGCGATCATCACAGCGCTGCGCGCGCGTGACGAGACGGTCGCTGCGCTCTCGATCGACCCATCCAGCCCGTTCACCCACGGTGCGCTGCTTGGCGACCGCATTCGCCTGACCGAGCATTTCCTCGATCCCGGCGTGTTCATCCGCTCGATGGCCAATCGCGGCGCGCTGGGCGGGCTGTCGGAGGCCACGTTGCAGGCGGTCCTGCTGATGGACGCGGCCGGACGCGACAACGTGCTGATCGAGACCGTCGGCGTGGGGCAGGCGGAGGTGGACGTGATCGATCACGCCGACACGATCGTGCTGGCGCTGATGCCGGGCAGCGGCGACAGCGTGCAGGCGCTGAAGGCCGGAGTGATGGAGATCCCCGACGTGATCGTGGTCAACAAAGCCGACCACCCGATGACGGACACGCTGGTGCGCGAGATCAGGGGTGTGCTGGCACTGGGTATGCCCGACGACGGCTGGACGCCGCCGGTGGTCTGCACGCAGGCCGCGCACGGGATCGGCATCGACGAGCTGGTGTCCGCGATCGACGCTCATCGCGCGCACATCATCGAGCGCGGCACGCTGGAGCAGCGCCGCCGCCGCAATCTCGAAAACGAAGTGCTGGAGATCGCCACGATCAATCTGCGACGCGAGATCGAGGCCGTGCTTGCCGGCGACGAGCACGTACGTGAAATGCTCGATCAGGTCGTGGCGCGCAAGCTCGATCCGGCAAGCGCCGCCCGCGAGATACTGCGCCGACGGCCCGGCGCACACTGACCGTCGACAGCGACACCGCGCTTGACGGCGACGCGATCGTGAACCTTGTGCGACCGTTCAAGCACGACCGCGTGGCCACCACCACCGGAGACTTTCGGCTGCTCAACGAACGCACCAGCTTTCGCACGGGGATGATCGGCTACATGCTGTTCTACGAGTTTGTGCTCTATTGAGTGAACGTTTGGGCGCTGCTCACGGTTGCCGAGAGCGGTTGGCTAACGCGGGGTGGGGAGGGACCCGCGTATGACACGACCGCGCCGGCCGTCGTCTGAAACGATGGCCAGCGGGTGAGCCCGGAGGCTTCGGCGCGGAGGGGACGAAAACGCGGCGCCGGTCCGAAGCCTTAGCCTGCCAGTTCGATCTTCACGAACGCACCATCCACCAGGCTGGATTCGTGGACAACAGCTCCTGCCACCAGGGCGGCCAGGCCGCAATTGCCGCCTTGGTCGCCGTCGCGGTGGTCGTCATTTTGATTTGATTCAGACTCGCTGCCACGATGGTTGTTGCCGTCGCAGCTCTCGCCCTTGTCCGTGCCATCGCCCGCGTTTTCGTCGTCGTCGCCCTTGGTCGCTCCGCGGTCAGAAGCGACGGTCGCACCGACCACCGGCGGCGCAGAAGGTGTGGCGTCGTTGTCGTCTCCGTCACACTCGATCTTCGTATCGGGGCCGACCGTACCCGTGAGCGTTTCGCCGGCAAAGGTCTGGATCGTCAGAATGCCGCCGTCGAAGGAGACGATCCGTCCGGAGTTTTCGTCGTCGTCGCCGAGGCCGTCACCGTCGCTGTCTTCCGCTCCGCAGTCGCTGCGCCCGGCGGACTCCTGACGATTTGAGAGGCCGTCACCGTCGGCGTCCTCCGTGCCGTCGCGGCGTCCGTCGCGGTCGCTGTCGCTCCGACGCGGGTTGTCACCAGCTTGAACTTCGCAGATGTTCACCACACCGTCGTGATCTTGGTCCTTGCGCGACTGATTGACCTTAAGCGAGAGGTGGTGGTGTTTTTCCCAGCGATCAGAGATGCCGTCGTGATTGCGGTCCTTCGGCGATGCCTGGGCGGTGGCCACCAGCGCCAGCGCGGCAACCACCACTGTGATCGCGACCGGAGCGATCCGCGAAAGGCGGGGGATAGTGAATTTGTGGATCATGCTTCCGTCTCCTCAAGATCGAGTGGCTTTGAATCGATGTTTGTTTTGACGGTGCAAGCGGGCAAAAGTCCCGCGACGTACGATGAAATTCGAACAAACGACGATTTTCCCCAGATCCGCGGAACTTTTCGCGGTGAATTTCGTCTGATTAGCGGACACATGGAAGCTTCGCCACAATTGAATCCTCAAGGCGGTTCCGGGCAGCGGACGTCTCTGCCGAGCCGACTGCTGCAAACGCAGCCGGATGCGGTGCTCTGTCGTCTGGCCAGACGTGGCAACGCCGGCGCCTTCGAGGCGCTGTACGGCCGTCACCATCGAGGCGTTTATGGCTTTGTCTTTCACTTACTTGGGCGCGGCGCTACCGCGGAGGACGCCGAGGACATCGCGCAGGAAGCGTTTTCGACGGCATTCAACCGCATGTCCGAACATCGTCCCGAGGCCTCGTTCAGATCGTGGCTGTACACGATTGCGCGCAACCGCGCCTACGACCAAATCCGCGCACGTAAGCCGCTTTCCGAAGACGTGGCCGAGTTTCCGCCCGTCAGTGGCACAGGGGCGGAGGGCGACGCCGAACGCCGGGCCGAGATGGCGTGGCTGGTGGTCGCGATGGGCGAGCTGCCGGAGCGCCAGCGCGAAGCGCTTGTGATGCGCGAACTGGGCGGTTTTTCATACGGCGAGATCGCAAACGGTTTGGACACCACTGTTCCCAGCGTCAAGCAGTTGATAAACCGCGCGCGTGGCACGCTTGCGTCTGCGGCCGAAGGTGAGGAACTTCGCCCGCCGCGGAAGCTCGCCAAGCCACTGAACGCCCTGGTGCCGGCGCTGCCGCTGGCGGCCGGTGGCTCCGCAGCGTCGGTGATCGGGGCCGGCGGAGCGGCGACGGTCGCCGGGGCCGGAGGGTTTTCGGCGGTCACGAAGATTGCCGCCACGGTGCTCGCTGCGGCCGCTGTTGGTGGTGGCGCAGCAGGCATCGATCACGTGACCAACGATGGCAAAGCGAATGCCACGCGATCGGCCGCGTCCGCGAGGCCGGACACGATCGGCGATCCCACTTCGAGTGCCACTTCGCCGGTGCGCGGAGATTCGGATGCTTCGACGGATCCTGGCGGGTCGTCGGAGTCCGGTGGCGGCAGGGGCGAGCGACGCGCGTCTCGTGGAGACAGCCGATCCGACGGGTCCGATGGAAGCAGCGACCGGCGGTCCGAGTCAGGTGGAAACGGATCCGATCGATCTGGCCGAAAACGCGATTCGTCGAATGGCGAGGACACGAGCGGAGACGTCGCTGACCAGCAGGATCGCGGTAGCGACGATGGCGTCGAATCGAGCAGCCCCGAAGCGGGCGGAGATTCGCCGTCTGGCGGCGATTCCGAAGACGCACCGGAATCTGGCGGCGACGGACACGGCGCCGAGCCACATGCCGACGGCGCGGACTCCGGCGCGGAGCTTCCGGAAACTGAGCGTTGAGTTGACTGGGGTTTCGCTGATTTAAGCGCCGTGCGCTCGCGCAAGCTCGATCAGCATGCGTACGCCGAAGCCGCTGGCGCCGTTGCCCACGTAGGGCCGGTTCATGTCCCATGCGGTGCCTGCGATGTCGACGTGTACCCACGGGGTGTCGCCAACGAAGTGCTTGAGGAACTCGGCCGCGGTGATCGACGATCCCTTGCGCGCGGCCGGCGCGTTGGTGATGTCGGCGTATTTACCCTTGATCAGGTCCGCGAACTCCTGGTGGAGCGGTAGGCGGTGACCAAGCTCGCCGGTGGTGTCGGAAGCCGCAAGCACCTGTGCGTACCAGTCGTCGTCGTTGCTGAAGTGTCCGGCGTAAGTGGAGCCCAGGGCGATCACGATCGCGCCTGTCAGTGTGGCGAGGTTGATCACGCGTTCGGCGCCGAGCTCGACGCAGTACGAGAGCGCGTCGGCCAGAATTAGGCGGCCCTCGGCGTCGGTGTTGTCGATCTCGATCGTCTTTCCGTTGTAAGCGGTGACGATGTCTCCCGGCTTGGTGGCGGTTCCGCTTGGCATGTTCTCGGTGGACGGCACCACGCTGATCAGGTTGATCGGCAGGCCGAGTTCGGCAATCGCCGCGGTGGCCTCCAGGACGGCCGCGCCGCCGGACATGTCGAACTTCATTTCCTCCATCTTGGCTGAGGGCTTCAACGAGATGCCGCCGGTGTCGAAGGTGACGGCCTTGCCGACGAAGCCGAGCGTGGGGCCGGTGGCGTCGGGGTGGCTGTAGCGGATCACGATCAGGCGCGGCTCTTCGGCGGTGCCTTTGGCGACTGCGCTGAAGGCGCCCATCTTCTTGTTCTCGATCCACGCGCGGTCGTGAATGTCGAACTCGACGTTTTCGTGAGTGGCCGCGATCTCGGCGGCGCGGTCCGCGAGGTACGAAGGGGTTGCGACGTTGGAAGGAAGGTTCTGGAGGTCGCGGGCGCGGTTGACGGCGACGGCGGCGATGGCGGCGGCAGCGGTGGATTCGGCCACGTCTGCCTCGCCGCATGCGATCTCCAGCGATTCGACGCCGTTCTTGTCGTCGCCTTCGTCGTCAGTCTCGCCGCTCTTGCTTTTGAAGCGGTCGAACTTGTAGGCCTTCAGCAGGGTGCCTTCCACGATCGCGCCGGCCGTCGTCGCGCCGTCGCCGATCTCCGGTAACTGCCAGCTCAGTGATTTGGCGCCAAGCTCGGACGCCCGGCCGCAGGCGATGGCGGCCGCCACACGGGCTCGTTCGGCGGTGAAGTCTTCAGGCTTTCCAAGTCCGACGGCGATGTAGCGGACGCCGTGTGCGTGGGCGACGCCGACACGCTTGAAGGTCGCCTTCAACTCGCCGCTCTGGACGAGCTTCGCGACCGGTTCGACGGCGCAGTCGATGCCTTCGGCCAGACCGATCACGCGGGTGTCGGCGGCGGTCTCGGCGGGGTCGCCGCTTCGAGTGGTCACGGAAATTTTGGAGGCCATCGGCGCGAAGCCTATTGCACGGCGGGGCGGCGAGGGGCGCTTGGCCGACGGTCGTTCTTCCGCGCATACGGACTTCAACCGGTACGAACGTTCGTACGTGATTCGTACTACAATTGCACCGGTTCACGCAGACCGCACTAATCTCGGCTCTTGCGGCGGGGAGCAGGCGCGACTCGTCGATCACCGACACAGAAACCAAGACCTTTCCAAGACCAGAGGGAGCAGCAGACCCCATGCCCAAGACAGTCATTCTCGGTTCGGCCCGCACGCCCGTCGGCAAACTCGGCGGCGGCCTGTCGTCGCTCAAGGCGGTCGAGCTCGGCGGCATCGCGATCGAGGCGGCGCTACAGCGTGCCGACGTCGCTCCCGATCAGGTCCAGCACGTCGTGATGGGCAACGTTCTGCAAGCCGGCGTCGGCCAGATTCCTTCGCGGCAGGCTCAGATCAAGGGCGGCATTCCCAAGGAAGTCAGCAGCGAGACGATCAACAAAGTCTGCGCCTCCGGCATGCGCGCGGTTGGAATGCTCGACAGCGCGATCCGTGCCGGCGACATCGAGGTCGGCGTAGGCGGCGGCATGGAGAGCATGAGCAATGCTCCATACATGCTGACGAAGGCGCGTTTCGGTTACCGCATGGGCGACGCCAAGATGATCGACGCGATGATCAATGACGGTCTCACAAACCCGTTCAGTGGCAAGCACATGGCTCACGAGGCCAGCGAGGTCGCCGCGGAGATCGAGATGACGCGTGCCGACATGGACCGCTGGTCTGTGCGCTCGCACGAACTGACGCTGAAGGCCAACGACGAAGGCAAGCTGCCCGAGGAGATCGTGCCGGTCACGATCAAGGGCAAGAAGGGCGACACGGTCGTAGAGCTCGACGAGTCGCCGCGCCCGGGCACCACGCTTGAAGGGCTGTCAAAGCTTTCGCCGATCTTCATGGAGGACGGCACGCACACCGCGGGCAACGCGCCCGGAGTGAACGACGGCGCGGGTGCGATCGTCGTGGCGTCCGACGAGTGGGCGGCGGCCAACGGCAAGACGCCGATCGCGACGATTCTCGCGCAGGCCTCGATCGCCGATGACTTTCCGTACCTTGCGCGCACCCCGGCCAAGGCGTCGATCGCCGCGTTGGAGAAGATCGGCAAGACCCCGGCCGATGTGGACCTTTGGGAGATCAACGAAGCCTTCGCGAGCGTCACGCTGAACTCGATGCGCATGCTCGAGATCGACGAGGACAAGGTCAACGTCAACGGCGGCGCCGTGGCGATCGGCCATCCGATCGGCGCCTCCGGCGCTCGCATCATCGGAACCCTCGTGAACGAGCTGCGCCGCCGCGGCGGCGGCCTGGGCGTGGCGGCGATCTGCTCCGGCGGCGGCCAAGGCGACGCCGTCGTAGTCGAAGTAAACGGCGCCTGACCCCCGCCCACCCCAACACCCAGTCCCACCCGGCGCCACCCTTTCGTCAAGCCGTTTCTTGCGCAGACCACCGGTGCCTGCGCAAGCCTGCGCATGCCCGCACATGCCTGCGCGGAACGGTCGGCGCCTGTGCGGGAAAAAGTGCGCAGATCACCGGTGCCTGCGCGGGGAATGGCTTGGTTGTGGGAGATGGGTCGGTAGGCTGGGGCCGGAGATGACGGACGACCGGCTCACGATTTACGAAAAGCCCACCTGCACCACTTGCCGCAATACGGTCAAGTTGCTGCGGGAGCGCGGCATCGAGTTTGAGGACATCAACTACTACCTCGAGCCGCTCTCGGCCGCCAAGATCGCCGAGTTGTTGGACAAGGCGGGGATCACGCCACGAGACCTGATGCGGACCAAAGGGCAGATTTACAAGGACCTCAATCTGCGCGACTCCGCACACTCCGACATCGAGCTGATTGAGCTGATGGCGGAGCACCCGGACCTCGTGCAGCGCCCGATCGCGGAACTTGGTCCGCGCGCGGTGCTTTGCCGTCCACCAGAGCGGATTCTGGAGTTGTTGGGCTGAAATCCGGGCGTCCCGCGTAACGCCCGCCGCCCCGCATCCGTATTCTTCGGTAGATGGAACCCGGCGCGCAAGCAGGGACCGGCCGCCCACCGCAGACCTCCGCCTCCGCGGCGCCCGACGGCCTGCGCGAACCCGAGGGACGAGAAACCGGCAATTCAGCGACCCCCGGTGTCGCGACCCCCGGTGTCGCGACCCCCGGTGTCGCGACCCCCGCCCACGCCTCCGCAGGCGATCTCCCCACAACGATCTCTGGCGAACCCGTCCAGCCGCTCTACCGCCCGGCCGACGCGAACACCGATTACGACCGCGATCTTGGGGATCCCGGCACCTACCCGTTTACGCGCGGCCCTTACGAAACGATGCACCGCGGCCGTCTCTGGACGATGCGCCAGTTTGCCGGCTTTGGCACCGCCGAGGAGACCAACGAGCGTTTCCACTACTTGCTCGAACACGGCCAGACGGGTCTGTCCACCGCATACGACATGCCCAGTCTGATGGGTCACGACAGCGACGATCCGCGCAGTCTCGGAGAGGTCGGCCGCGAAGGCGTGGCGGTCGACACGCTCGACGACATGCAGACGCTGTTCCAAGGTATTCCGCTGGACAAGATCTCCACCTCGATGACGATCAACGCTCCCGCCGCGATCATGCTCGCCTTCTACGTCGCCAACGCCGAGCTTCAGGGCGTGCCGCCCGGCAAGCTCGCCGGCACCTTCCAGACCGACATCCTCAAGGAGTACATCGCCCAGAAGGAATGGTGCTTCCCGATCGACCCGGCGATGCGGCTGGTCACCGACCTGATCGAGTACTGCACGAAGGAGATGCCGCTGATGCATCCGGTCAGCATCTCCGGCTACCACATTCGCGAGGCCGGGAGTACCGCACAGCAGGAGCTCGCATTCACGCTCGCCGACGGCTTCGCCTACGTCGAGGCGGGGATCGAACGCGGACTCGACGTAGACGATTTCGCCCCGCGCCTGAGCTTTTTCTTCAACGCGCACATTGAGTTCTTCGAGGAGATCGCCAAATACCGCGCCGCCCGGCGCATCTGGGCGCGCGAGTTGCGCGACAAATACGGCGCCAAGAACGACCGTTCGCTGCTGATGCGCTTTCACACGCAGACCGCCGGGGTCTCGCTGACCGCCCAGCAGCCGCAGGTCAACATCGTGCGCACCGCGATCGAGGCGCTGGCCGGAGTGCTGGGCGGCACGCAATCGCTGCACACCAACAGCTTTGACGAAGCACTGGCTCTGCCCACCGAAGAGGCCGTGCGGATCGCGCTGCGCACGCAGCAGGTGATCGCCCACGAGACCGGCGTCACGCGCACGGCAGACCCGCTTGGCGGCAGTTACCACGTGGAGACGCTGACCAACCAGATGGAATCCGCCGCCTACGACTATTTCAAGCGCATTGAAGCGCTCGGCGGCATCGTCGAGGCGATCAAGCAGGGCTTTCCGCAGCACGAGATCGCGGACGCCGCATTCCGCTATCAGCAGGAGGTCGACGCCGGCGAGCGCATCGTCGTGGGCGTCAACAGCTTCCAGCTTGATGACGAGCAGCAGACGCCGACCTTGAAGATCGATGCGGCCCTTGAACGAAAACAGGTCGGCCGCCTTCAAGCCGTGCGCGCGCGGCGAGATGCTCTAGCCGTCGAGCAAACGCTCACCGCCCTGCGCGCCGCAGCCGCAACCGATCAAAATCTGCTCTATCCGATCCTCGAGTGCGCTCGCGTCTACGCCACCGAGGGCGAGATCGTCCAAGCGCTTCAGGACGTTTTCGGCACGTACCGCGAGACGCCGGTCTTCTGAACAGCACCGATGGTCGAAGCTGTCTCGCGCGCGCAAAGCGTCCGAGGGCTGCATGTGAGATCCTGTCGGCGATGAAACGTTTTCCAGGATTTCCCGGCTTTCGCATTCGTCCAGTGCTTGCGACCACCTTGGTCGTGTTTCTCGTGCCGGTGGCCGCCGCTTCTTATGCATCCCGAGGAAACGAACCGGCGCGGCATGCGGCGTCCCGTACCGTGATTGTCGATGACAACACGTACTCGCGCGCTGCGCTGACAATCCATAAGAACGACTCGGTCGTGTTCGACTGGGGCGCCCCGAAGAACGAGCACAACGTCACCGCCGACTCCGGCCCGGCGAAGTTTCACTCCGAGACAACGAGCAGCGATACGTATCGCTACGTACACAAGTTCCGCAAAACCGGCACCTATTCGCTGCTCTGCACGCGGCATCCGAGTCAGATGCGCATGACGGTCAAGGTCAAGCGGCGGTAGCAACCCGCAAAGCACCGCGCCAAGTCGCTGGCGCTAAGCCGAACGGCACCGGAAGCTAACCTTCCCGGCGCATGAGCGAAGCAACCAGCAAGAAAATCCGCGTTGTCGTGGCCAAGCCCGGCCTGGACGGGCACGACCGCGGCGCAAAGATCATCGCCCGCGCGCTGCGCGACGCCGGCATGGAGGTGATCTACACCGGTCTCCACCAGACACCGGAGCAGATCGTCGAAACCGCGTTGCAGGAGGACGCTGACGCGATCGGTCTCTCAATCCTCTCGGGCGCACACATGACGCTGGTGCCCAAAGTCATGAAGCTGCTCAAGGAACAGGACGCCGGCGACATCGTCGTCACGGTCGGCGGCACGATTCCGGCCGACGACATCGAGCCGCTCAAGGCCGAGGGCGTTGCCGCGGTTTTCACCCCCGGCGCGCCGACGCAGGACATCATCGAGTTCATCAACGGCGCGGTCGCGGCGTAAGCGGCCACCGGGTTCCGAACGCCGGAGCGTCGCAAGGCGTGATCGCTGCGCGGCGCGAACATTTCCGCCCGCACCAGACGCCCCAGCGGCGCGCCCGCCACGGTATGTGACGATCCGCACACGGCTTTCGCCGCCGTCCGGCGATCATCTACCTAAGTGTCCGACCAGTCACTTAGCCCGCCGCCAGACAAACCCACCACTTGCAGGCAATTTCAGGTAATTGCCCGATCCGACCCGAATGACCGTTCGTAACCCGCTAACTTTTCCGACCGCGCGTATCTCGTGGCATCCAGCCACACCGGGAACGCGACTTGTGCTTTCAAAGACTTTTTCAGCGAGAGCTCTCTCATCATCCGTTACACCGAACATTCGACCCGGCACCTGCCCGGCCGAACCCCCAAGCTATAGGAGGACAAGTTGAAGATTGCCGTCCTTGTCAAGGAGGTTCCGGACGCCGCCGTCGAGAAGCGCATCGACTCTGGTACGAAGCGCCTCGACCGCTCAGGCGAGAAGAACCTCAACCCATTTGACACGCACGCGATCGAGGCCGCGATGCAGCTCCGTGAAGGCGGCGCTGTGCAGGTCGACGAGATCGTCGCCGTCACGATGGGTCCCGAATCATCCAAGTCCGCCCTCACCAAGGCAGTCTCGCTTGGTGCGGACCGCTCAGTGCAGCTGACCGACGACGGCCTTGCCGGTTCGGACGTCAACGCCACCGGCTACGCCCTGGCGAAGGTGCTGGAGAGCGAGAGCCCCGATCTGGTCCTGCTGGGCCAGCAGTCGGACGACGGCGAGTGCTACGCCGTCGGCGCGGTCGTGGCCGACCATCTCAAGATGCCGTCGCTGACGCAGGTTGTCAAGCTGGAGGCCAGCGGCGACACGCTCACCTGCGAGCGTCAGGCCGAGTACGGCTACGACACGGTCAAGGTCACCTTGCCCGCCGTGATCAGCGTCGGTGACGCGATCAACGAACCGCGTTACCCGTCGCTCAAGGCGATCATGGGCGCGAAGAAGAAGCCGCTTGAGACCAAGTCCGCCGGTGACGTCGGAATCGACGCCGGCAAGGTCGGAGAGTCCGGTTCCAAGACTCAAGTCCTCGGCCTCAACCCGCCGCCGCAGAAGGCATCGGGCGAGCTGATCGCGGACGCCGACGATGACATCGACGGAGCGGTCGCGAAGATCGTTTCCTGGCTCGACGAAAGGAAGCTCATCTAATGGCCGGCATCCTCGTTTACGTCCTCGCGAAGGACGGTGAATTCAACAAGAACTCGCTCGGAGCCATCTCCGAAGCAGCGAAGCTCGCCGGTCAGCTCGGCGGCGAGGCTTCCGCGATCGTGGTCGGCGGCGATTTCGCCGACGACAAGCTCGCGACGCTCGGCGCCTACGGCGCCGCGAAGGTTTACAAGGTCAGCGGTCCCGAAGGTCTGGCACAGCCGGCCGTCGACGCGATGGCCAAGGTCATGACCGACAACGGCCTCGACGTCGCCCTCTTCGGCGGCGGCCTGCTGGGCCTGGAGATCGGCGCCGGACTGGCCGCGCGCATCGACGCGGGTGTCACGATGGAGGCCACGGGCGCGAAGGCCGATGGTGGCAAGATCGTCGTCGAGCGTCCCGTTCTGCAGGACTCGCAGATCGTTGACGTCGGCTTCTCCGGCAAGGCAGTCGTGATCGGCCGTCTCAACTCGTTCGAGCCCAACGATGGTGTCGGCGCGGCTGGTGCCGTCGAAACGGTGGACGTGGAGTTCAACGACTTCAGTCTCAAGGCCGAGCTGGTCACCCGTGGTGAGCAGCGCGGTGAGGACGTCAACATCGAAGACGCCGACATCCTCATCGCCGGTGGCCGTGGCCTCGGCGAGAAGGACAAGTTCGGACTCTGCGAAGACCTCGCCGGAGCGCTTGGCGGAGCCGTCGCCGCGACCCGCGCGGTCGTGGACGCCGGTTGGTACCCGTACGCCGCCCAGATCGGTCAGACCGGCAAGACGGTCGCGCCGAAGCTGTACCTCGCCGCCGGAATCAGCGGTGCGATCCAGCACAAGGTTGGCATGCAGGCCAGCGAGAACATCGTCGCGATCAACAAAGACCCGAACGCGCCGATCTTCGAGTTCAGCGACCTCGGCATCGTGGGCGACTTGCACAAGATCGTCCCCAAGCTGACCGAGGCGATCAAGGCCAAGAAGGGCGCGTAGAAAGATGGCTCACGGCGTTAAACCGTCCGACTTTCCGCCGCCCGTCGATCAGGTCAACGAGTTCGTCGGCAAGCCGACGGACCCGGAGGACGAACGCATCGAAGTAGGCGTCGCGATCGTCGGCGGTGGTCCCGCCGGGCTTGCGGCGGCGATCAAGTTGATGCAGCTGCTCGAGAACGAGCCGGAACTTGCCGAGTCGCTCGGCGAGGTTCCGGTCGCCGTGATCGAGAAGGGCAAGGTCTGTGGAGCGCACGCGCTCTCCGGCGCGAACATGCGACCGAGCGCGATGCGCGAGTTGTTCCCAGACCTCGACCCGTCCGAGTGGCCGGTCTACGGCGAGGTAAAGAAGGACGCCACCTACCTGCTGACCAAGTCGCAGAAGTTCAAGCTGGTGCCGCCACCGCCGAACTTCAAGAACCACGGCAACTACATCACCTCGGTTGCGGAGCTTTCACGCTTCCTCGCCGAGAAGGCCGAGGAGATGGGCGTTTACGTGCTCTCCGAGACCAACGCGATGAAGCTGCTGGTCGAAGAAGGCACAGTCGTCGGTATCCGTACCGGCGACAAGGGCCAAGACCGCGAAGGCAAGCCGATGGGCAACTTCGAGCCCGGTGTCGACGTGGTCGCCAAGGCCACGATCCTCGCCGAGGGCACGGTCTCCCACCTAACTCTGGCCGCCCAGGAGTTTTTTGACATCAAGCCCGACCAGCCACAGCGCTGGGAGCTTGGAGTCAAGGAAGTCTGGGAAGTCGCAAAGCCGCTCGACCGTGTGATCCACACGATGGGCTGGCCGCTGCGCAAGGGTGCCAAGTACAACGAGTTCGGCGGCGGGTTCATCTATCCGATGGGCGAGGACAAGGTCTGCCTCGGCATGGTGATCGGTCTCGACTACACCGACGCCACGCTGTCGTGCCATGACCTCTTGCAGCTGCTGAAGACGCACCCGTTGGTGAAGGGCATCCTCGACGGCGGCAAGCGCGTCGCCTGGGGCGCCAAGACAATTCCGTCGGGTGGATACTTCTCAATGCCCAAGCGCCTCTCGGTGCCGGGCATGTGCATCACCGGCGACGCCGCCGGCATGGTCAACGTCCCCGTACTCAAGGGCGTCCACTACGCGATGCACTCGGGCATGTACGCCGCAGAAACGATCATCGACGCGCTGAAGGCCGGTACCACCGACCTCTCTGCCTACGACAAGAAGGTGATGGGCGGCATGATCGGTTCGGAGCTCTACGAGAGCCGCAACACACGGCAGTTCTTCTCGAAGGGATTCTTCCTCGGTGGCGCGCTGGCCACGATGGCGACCGCCACAAAGGGCCACCTGCCTCCCGGCAAGTGGATCTGCGAGGCCGACGCGCACGAGCCGATGTTCATCGGCGACCGCGACAAGATCTACCCGCAGCCCGACAACGAGTACATCTTCAACAAGCTGGACTCGGTGTTCGCCTCGGGCAACGCCACGCGCGACTCGGCGCCAAACCACGTTCGCATCAAGCAGAACGTTCCGCGCGAGCTTGCGCAGACGTGGGTGTCGATGTGCCCGGCACAGGTCTACGAGATCCCGGATGACCAGCCGGCCGCCGGCAACGTAGACGTTCACGTGACTCCGAGCAACTGCGTGCAGTGCGGCGCGATTACGGCCAAGGGCGGGCGTCTTACTCCACCCGAGGGCGGCGACGGCCCGCTGTACCAGAACGCCTGACGCTGCGTCAGATCGCTGAAAAAGAATCGAAACAGGCCGGTGCTCCACGTGGGCGCCGGCCTTTTTCGTGTCCGGCGGGAAGGTCGGCGACCGAATCGGGCAGAATATGTCAGGTGCGGTCGCGGGGATGAAGTTGCTTACTGATGAGTAACCTCACCGAAACAATGCGGTTCCCCGCTTGTTAACTAACTAGATGAAGAATCGACGGAATTTCCTCCTGCCTGTGGCTGCGCTTGCGGCTCTAACGCTGTCCGTAGCTGCACCGGCGGCACCGGGTTCGACCGAGGCGTCGCGGGCCGCCACATCGCGAGCGGGCGCCTCGCCGGCCAAGGTCAAAGTGAGCGCCTGCGTGAGCGGCGCCATGTACTCCGATCGCCAGCTCAAGTTCCGCAGCTCGATGAGGTCGATCGGTGCGGGTGGCAGTATGCGAATGCGCGTTGTGATCCAGCGCCGCTATCTGGAGCAGAAGCATTGGCAGGTGGTGACTCCATCCGGCAACAGTCAGGATCTGTTGCCCGAGTGGCTGGAAAACTCCAACCCGGCGGCGACCACGTTTGTATACAACTTCAGCTTCGTGCCGGTGGAGACTCGCGCGCAATACCGCGTGAAGACCTTCTACCGCTGGCTGGACGCGAGCGGCAATATCGTCAAACGCGCGCGCCGCGCGTCGAGCGTCTGCGTGCAGACCCGCAAACTTCCCGATCTTGGCATCGTCACGCGTCGGCAGTACGCCAATTCCGGCTCCAGCTTCCCGCAAATGCCCGCGATTCATACGTTGACGATCAAGAATTTCGGAAGCAGCAGCGCGTCCTCGTTCTCGGTCGCCGGTGACGTCAACGGCGTGGCGCTGCTTTCGGACCCCGTCACCACGCCGACTGTCTTCGATTTCGTCCCGGTCAAGACATCGGTCGACTTCGTTTTTTACGGGCCGGAATGCCGGTCTGGCGACAAGATCACGTTTACGGTCAACCCCGATCGGTCGGTCCGCGAATCGAACTACGACAACGGCTCGATCGCCGAATCCTGCACCGGCTGAGCGCCACCTGCCGGCCCCTTCGCTCCGACCGTCTAAACTGTTCCATCTCATGAAGAGTGGAATCCACCCAGACTACGTCGAAGCGCGCGTGACCTGCAGTTGCGGTAATTCTTTCGTGACGCGTTCGACCAAAGAGGACCTGCACGTAGAGCTCTGCTCGCAGTGCCACCCCTTCTACACCGGCAAGCAGAAGCTGGTTGACACGGGTGGACGCGTCGAGCGCTTCCAGCGTCGCGCCGCCAAGTCGCAGCGCCGCGGCTGATCGGCAACATGCCCACGGACTCCGGAAACGGAGCGGCACCGGCGTCATCCACGCCGGGACTCGGATTTGAAGAGGCGCCGGTTGGCGCCGACGGCGGCACGCTGATGGCGTCCAAGGACGCCCCGGTCGGCGGTCAGGCCGTGATCGAAGGCGTGATGATGCGCGGCGTCAAGCACTGGGCGCTGGCCGTGCGCCTCGAGAACGGCGAGATCGACACCGAGGTCCACGACTTCGAGAGCAAGGTCAAGTCCAACCGCTTCTACAAACTTCCGGTTGTTCGCGGCGTCGTTGCGCTCGTCGAGAGCATGGGCATCGGCATCAAGGCATTGGGCGCCAGCGCGAACAAACAGATCGGTGAGGAAGAAGAAGAGATCGGCGGCGCCACCTGGGCGATAACCGTGATCTTCAGTTTGGCGTTTGCGATCGGGTTGTTCTTTCTGCTGCCGCTGGCGATCACCAATGTACTTCAGGCCGACAACAAGAGCGACATCGGCTTCGTGCTCTTCGAGAAGGGCGTTCGCATCCTCATCTTCATCCTCTACCTGTGGCTGATTTCGCTGCTTCCCGATCTAAAGCGAGTGTTTGAGTACCACGGCGCCGAGCACAAAACGATCTTCAACTACGAGGCCGGTCTGCCGCTGACACCGGAGAACGCGGCGCGCTTCAGCCGTTTCCACCCGCGCTGCGGCACCAGCTTTCTGCTGCTGGTGTTCATCGTCTCAATCTTCGTGCTGGTGCCGCTTGGGCGGCCGGCCTGGTACATCCTTTATCCGTCGCGTGTCGTCGCGGTGCCGATCGTCGCCGGTCTTGCTTTTGAGCTGATCAAGCTGATCGGCAAGCACCGTACGAAGGCCTGGGCGCGCACGATCATGTGGCCTGGGCTCCAACTTCAGCGCCTGACCACGCGCGAGCCGGACCACGAGCAGCTTGCCGTGGCGATCGCCTCGCTGGAGGCCGTGCTCGCAAAGGAAGACCCGCGCGCCGCCGGCGCCGAGGACGAGATCGGCATGGAAATCGTCGCCTGACTCGGGTGCGGCGGCAACCGGCGGCCGGTCGTTGCCGATGGTTGCCAAGATATTCGCGATGATCGCCCAGCTTCTCACACAGATCGAAAACCGCTTTGCGGAGCTTTCGCGTCAGATGACCGATCCCGAGGTGATCGGTGATCGCGAACGCTACGCCGAGGTCGGTCGTGCGTACCGCCAACTCGAACCGGCGCACGAGCTGGTTCAGGAATACCGCCGCGCCGAGAGCGACATGGAGGGCGCCAAGGAGCTGATCGACGAGGACGAGGAGTTCGCGCAGTTGTACGAATCCTCGAAGCAGCGCATCGAGGAGCTTGAAGAAGAGATTCGCCTGGCAATGGTGGAGCGTGACCCCAACGACGACAAGGACGTGATCATCGAGCTGCGACCCGGCACCGGCGGCGACGAGGCCGGACTCTTCGCCGGTGACTTGTACCGCATGCTCACTCGCTACGCCGAACGGCGAGGCTTCAAGACGGAAACGCTGGCCGCCGACGAGGGCGGCCACTACACCTTCGAAATCAGGGGCGACGGCGCTTACAGCGTGTTCAAGTACGAGGGCGGCGTACACCGCGTTCAGCGCGTGCCCGAGACGGAGTCCCAGGGCCGCATCCACACGTCCACCGCCACTGTCGCGGTGATGCCGGCAGCCGAAGAGGTCGACGTGCAGATCGACCAGAACGACCTGCAGATCGACGTCTACCGCAGCTCCGGCCCCGGCGGTCAGTCGGTTAACACCACGGACAGCGCCGTGCGCATCACGCACAAGCCAACCGGTGTCGTTGTCTCGATGCAGGACGAAAAGTCGCAGCTGCAAAATCGCGAAAAGGCGATGCGCGTGCTGCGGGCGCGTCTCTTTGAACGCGCGATCGAAGAGCAGCAGGCGGCCGAGGCCGCGAAACGCAAAGCGCAAGTGGGCACAGGCGAGCGCTCGGGCAAGATCCGCACGTACAACTTTCCGCAGGGCCGAATCACCGACCATCGCATCAAGCTCACGGCGCACAATTTGGATGCCGCCCTGGCCGGTGAGCTGGACGATTTTACGGCCGCGTTACAGGCCGACGACAAGCGCCGCAAGCTCGAAGAGCAGGCCACGGCGGCCTGAGGGACGTGGTGGGCGAGACGATGGCCGCCCCGCGAAAGACCCGATTACCGGCCGACCGTGAGGCCGGGCACGACGACGCCTACGCGACCGCGCGCCCGGACGAAGCCGGGACCCTTCGAGAGGCGCTCAACTCCGCAGAGGCGTCGCTGGCGGTCGCCGGTGTGGACGCGCCGCGGCTGGACGCCGAGCTTTTGCTCGCGCACGCGCTCGGCGTCTCGCGCCCCCAGTTGATCACCCGATTGAACGCGCCGCTGACGCGGATCGCCCGCACGGGCTTCAGCGCCGCGCTCGCGCGCCGTGCCGCGCGCGAACCGTTGGCCTACATCACGGGCGAAAAAGGATTCCGGGGAATCGTGCTTCGCGTCGACCAAAACGTGCTGATACCGCGCCCGGAGACTGAGTTACTGGTCGATGTCGTCAAGACCGCCGCGCCCGCGAGCGTGCTCGACGTGGCCACAGGCAGCGGCGCGGTGGCGCTCGCGCTCGCCGACGAACTGCCGTCGGCAGCCATCACGGCCACGGATGTTTCGCCCGACGCCTTGGCGGTGGCCGCCGAAAACGCGCACCGCTTGGGATTTGGGGATCGCGTGCAGTTCATCCGGGCCGACCTGCTGGTCGGAGTTGGAGGCGAATTCAACGTGATCGCGGCAAATCTGCCGTACGTGCGCGCGGGGGAGATCGACGCACTGCAGCCCGAGATCGCGTTCGAACCACGAGCCGCGCTCGACGGCGGTCCGGACGGTTTGGACCTGGTTCGTGTGCTTGTGGCGCAGGTCGCGGCCGGCTTCGCGGTTGAACCACCGCGTGCCGAGACGGCTGATTCCGCACCCGAGCCCCCGCCGATGAACGACACCGACTGCGCGGCCAACCCCTCACTCGGGATCGAGACCGATTCAGCAACCATCGCCGCCCGCCGCCCAGCCCTTGCACCCGGAGGACTGATCGCACTCGAAATCGGCGACGACCAGGGACCGGCCGTCACGCGGATCCTCACAGATGCCGGCTTCGAGGATGCCGTCGTGCACCAAGACCTGACCGGCCGTGACCGCGTGGTCGCCGCACGCGCGCCGCAATGACCGTGACCGCGGCACACGCGCGACGTTTTGAACAGGTGATCGCCGATGGCGGCATCGCCGTCTTCCCCACGGACACGTTGTACGGGATCGCCTGCGATCCGGATTCAACGGCCGCCGCCGCGCGCATCTACGAACTCAAGGGCCGTCCTTCGGCCAAGCCGTCGGCGGTCATGTTCTTTTCGATGGAGCGCATGCTCACGGCGCTGCCCGAACTCGATCGGCGCGCGCGGGATGTTGCCGCGGAACTGCTGCCGGGGCCGTTCACGCTCGTGGTGGCAAACCCTCGCCGTCGCTTCTTGGCGGCCTGCGCCGACGCGCCCGAGCGCCTTGGCCTGCGCGTGCCGGATCTCGCGAAAGGGGGGTCGGCCGAACTCGCGGCGGTGCGTCTGCCGGTGATGCAGACCAGCGCCAACTTCAGCGACGCTCCGGACGTGACGGCGGCCGATCAGATCGACCCCGCGATCCGTGAAGGCGTTGACATGGTGCTTGACGGCGGGGATCTGCCGGGACTCGGATCCACCGTGCTGGATGTTTCCGAACTGGAGCGGGGCCGCTGGCAACTGCTCCGCGCCCCGCGCGAGGCCGACGCGAAGCGGGCGATCCAGGCCGTCGGCAGCGATCCGGCGTAAAGTGCGATTGTTTCGACGACCGATCCTCCGATGCCGAACTTTCGATGATCGGCTGCAAGCTCCGTAGCGGTTTGCTTCAGGTTCGTCCGGGCAGGCCGATAAGTGTGTAACTCGGTGATCAAATGAAGTATCAGGCACTGCACATCCTCCCGCTGGCCGCGGCCGCCATTGCGACCGGCGTAGCGTTGCTTCAGGCGAGCAAGATGGGTGAGCGTCAACCGAAGTCGCACATGCGTTTCGCCGCCGCCGCGGCACTGTTTCTGATCGCGTTCGCGGCGGGGCTCGCGATGCGTGACGATCGAGTTTTGCTGGTTGTGGCGAGCCTTGCGATCCTCGCTCTGGCGGGCGGAATGGTTCAGCTGGGCAAAGAGCTTCGCGTGATCGCCGAGATCGTCGCCGAGCAGCGCATCGATTTTATGACCAAGCTTTACAACCGGCGGACCTTCGACGAACGTCTGCTCGCCGAGCATTCGCGCACCAAGCGCACGGGCATCGGCTATGCGGTGGCCGTCTTCGAGATCGACAACTTTCACAATCTTTCCGAGGAAGACCGAGTCAACGGCATGAAGCTGCTGGGCAAGGCGCTCAGCGAATCCGTGCGGCACACCGACACGCTGGCCAGCATCGCCTTTCATCAGGTCGCCGTGCTGATGGTTGACACGCGCGCGGAGGGCGGAGTGATCGGGGCCGAACGCGCGCGCGAGCGATTCTTCTTCCGTAGCTGCGGGCACGATCCGGAGAGCAACGTCACGCGTCCGCTCACCGTCAGCGTCGGTATCGCGGCATTCGACGAAAGCGTCGCCGAACAGTCCGAGGTTGTGAAGAACGCCGAGCTGGCTCTGAACCGTATGCGCGGCGAGGGCCGCAGCGGGGTGGAGGTCTTCAAACGCGACAACCGCGACAAGCGGCACCTCGAAGCCGTCGCGTAACGGGCGACCGCCCGATCTCGCTCCCGCTCGCCCCCGCCAAACCGATTGCTACGGTGAGGCGGTGAAGATCGCAGTCGCATCGGACCACGCGGGATTTGACCTCAAGCAGCTGATTGCGGGTGCGCTGCGAGAACTCGGCCACGAAGTCGAGGATTTCGGCACCGATTCGGATGACTCGGTGGACTATCCAGACTTTGCCGCGCCGGCCGCCCGCGCCGTGGCCTCCGGCGACATGGAGCGCGGCGTGATCGTCTGCGGCAGCGGCGTTGGAGTGGCGATCGTCGCCAACAAGATCGACGGGGCCCGCGCGGTCAACGCGCACGATCCGCTTGAGGCGGAGATGAGCCGCAAGCACAACGACGCCAACGTGCTGACGCTGAGCGGCCAGAGGGTTGCGCCGGAGGCCGCGCTGACGATCGTGCGGCGGTTCCTGGAGACGCCGTTCGAAGGCGGCCGACACGCCCGCCGCATCGAGAAGATCACCGCGCTGGAGCACGAAGGCGATCAGGCCGTCTGACGGCAGCCCGCCCTCGGGGCGCCGCAGCAGAGTTTTTCAAGTCAGACCCAGACCGACAGGAGACAGACCGTGACCGACCTCCCCGAAGACTTCTTCAATCGCCCGCTCGAAGAGGTGGACCCCGAGATCGCCCAGGCACTAAAGGACGAACTCGGCCGCCAGCAGCACACGCTGGAGATGATCGCCAGCGAAAACTTCGTGCCGCGCGCGGTGCTCGAGGCTCAGGGGTCTGTGCTCACGAACAAGTACGCGGAGGGTTATCCGGGCAAGCGTTACTACGGAGGCTGCGAGTTCGTTGACGTCGCCGAGCAGTTGGCGATCGACCGCGCGAAGGAACTTTTCGGCGCCGAGCACGCCAATGTGCAGCCGCACGCCGGCGCGCAGGCCAACAACGCCGTGTACCACGCACTGCTCAAGCCGGGCGAGACGCTGCTTGGTCTGGAGTTGGCGCACGGCGGGCACCTCAGTCATGGAATGAAGATCAACGTTTCCGGCCGCCTCTACGACATCGCCGCTTACGGCGTGCGCAAGGAAGACTGTCTGATCCACATGGACGACGTGGCCAAGATCGCGCGCGAGCGCCGGCCGAAGCTGATCGTCGCCGGCTGGAGCGCGTATCCGCGCCAGCTCGACTTTGCCGCGTTTCGCGAGATCGCCGACGAGGTCGGCGCGCTGCTGATGGTGGACATGGCCCACTTCGCGGGCCTGGTGGCGGCCGGCGAGCACCCGTCGCCCGTGCCGCACGCGGACGTCGTCACCACGACGATTCACAAAACGATCGGCGGCGGTCGTTCGGGCATGATCCTCTGTCGCGAAGAACACGCCAAGGCGATCAACTCGGCGGTGTTCCCGGGCCAGCAGGGCGGTCCACTGATGCACATCATCGCCGGTAAGGCAGTGGCCTTCAAGATCGCCGCATCCGAGCAGTTCCGTGAACGCCAACAGCGCACCCGCCGCGGCGCCGCGATCCTCGCCGAAGAACTGCTTGCCGCCGGAGTCAACGTTTTGACCGGCGGTACCGACGTGCACCTCGTGCTGGTCGACCTTCAGGGCTCGGCTCTGAACGGCCAGGAAGGTGAGGACCGCCTGCACGAGATCGATATCACCGTCAACCGCAACGCCGTGCCCTTTGACCCGCTGCCACCGGCAGTGTCCAGCGGACTGCGCATCGGCACTCCCGCGCTGGCTACGCGCGGCTTCGGCGACGACGAGTTTCGCGAAGTCGGTCAGGTGATCGCGGCCGCGCTCTCCACGTCGGAGTGGACACCGTCGCTGCGCGACGATCTTCGCGCCCGGGTGACCGCGCTCGCCGAGAAGTTCCCGCTCTACGAGTTCATCTCGCAGCGCGACTCGGCGATGGCGTAGCGCCGCGCCGCGCGCCATCATTGAGCGCGAGCGAACTTGTCGATCGAACTACAAGCACTGATTGGTTTTGCGCTGGCCGCCGCCGTCACCTGGGCGCTGACGCCGCTGGCAGCGAGGCTGGCGCGGCGCGTCGGGGCGGTCGCGCCGGTGACCGAACGTAGCCTGCATCGCCAGGACATGCCGGCACTCGGGGGAGTGGCGATCCTCGCCGGCATTCTTGCGGCTTCGGCGATCTTCCTGCCCGACAGCACCGAGACCGAAGGCATCATCGCCGGTGCGCTGGTGATCACGGTCGTCGGCGCACTCGACGACATATTCGACATTTCGGCCGGGGCGAAGCTGGCCGGGCAGTTAGTGGCCGCCGCGATCCCGGTGATGAGCGGAGTCGCCGCGCATCACTTCACGCTGCCGCTGATCGGTGTGTTCAACCTCGGCGCCGCCGCCGAGCCCCTGACGATGCTCGGGATCGTCGCGGTCGTAAACGTCGTCAACCTCACCGACGGTGTCGACGGCCTGGCCGCCGGTGTCTGTGCGATCGCGGCAGGCACCTTCGCGATCATCGCGCTGTCGCTGGATCGCGGCGGCTCCGGGATCCTGGCCGCCTGCACCGCCGGCGCGGCGCTCGGCTTTTTGGTGCACAACTTCCACCCGGCCAGCATCTTCATGGGCGACGCCGGGTCAAACCTGCTCGGCTATCTGTTGGCGTGTATAGCGATTCAGGGTCTGCTGAAAACCGCCGCCGCGGTGGCGCTGCTCTTTCCGCTGGTCGTTCTGGCCGTGCCGATCCTGGACACCGGCTTTGTGGTGGCCAAGCGCATCAAGTATGGCCAGCCGATCTACCAGGCCGACCGCTGGCACTTTCACCACCGCTTCGCGAACATCGGCTTCTCGCAGCGTCGTACGGTGCTCTATCTCTACGGCTGGACGCTTTGCCTTGCGGCGCTGGCGCTGGCGATGCGCTTCATCCCATACAGCGACGGTCACGGCAACCTCAACACCGGCTGGTCGCTGGTGTTGGCAGCCGCCGGCCTGCTGACGCTGGCGGCGAGCTTCTATCTGGTGATCGTGCTGGAGATTCTGAAGCTGCGCCGATTCAGCGGCAGGCGAATGCGCGGGCAACGCGGAGGCGCGACCGGCGACGCGGAGTCAATTTCCTCGGGCGGCGACACTGACGGCGACGCCGAAGTCGACGCGGCCGTCGCCAATCAGCTCGCAACCGGCGAGTTCCCGGCGCTACCGAATGACTGATTAGCGGAGGCGTAGCGCGGATCAGTCCGGTCGCCGACGCGGGCATCCAATGGCCGGAGCCGATCGGTATTAATGCGGATCGTCGAGATTCTTTACCTCGCTTTTACCCGCGTCTTGCCGCGGGATTACCGGCAACGACCGATAATCCCTCAAACAATCGTCTCGGCGCCGCTCAGTTGTGCGGCCGCCGTCGAAAAAGTTGAAGGGATCTGAGTTCATGTCCAAAGCCGCATCGATCGTGACCGACGCCCCGTCGCAGGGCAAGCCCGCCGGGCCCCAGGCGAAGGCGCTGAACTACGACCGCGTTGACATTGCGCTCGCGATCGGTTTTGTACTGGCGCTTGGCGCGAGCGCGTTCGAACTCAAAACGCTCACCGGCCTTCCGGCGCATCCGCTGTTGCTGCACATCCCCGTGATCTTCGCGCCGTTGCTGGGGATCGCGGCAATCGCGTTTACGGTCAAGCCGGAATGGCGCAAGCGATACGGCATCGCATACGCGATCGGCGCGTTGGCGACGATGGCCGGCACCGGCATGGCCGCCGCCGTCGGCGAGGCGTTCAAGGAGTCGAGCGACCAGGCCAGAGAGGGACTTCGCGCCGCGGGCGCCGCGCTTGTCGCGGGTGGCCCCGAGTCCGCGGAAGCCAAGGCGATTCAGCGTCACGCCGATCTAGGCGGTGCCGCACGCGTCGTCGTCTTCGCGCTTGTCGTCGCGATCATGATTCAGATCGCGATCGACCGAAACGTAGTGCCGGCGATCGCCAAGCGATTCGCAAACGCCCGCGCACCGTTGGCGGTTGCGTTGTCCGCGCTGACAATCGTTCTGGCTGCCGGGGCGGCGGGCGTGGTGACCGCCGCCGGTCACGCGGGCGCCAAGGTCACCTTCGGTCAGGAAGGCCGGCCCGGCGGCGACGCAGCCGACCGGCAGGGCGACCGGGATTTCAGTCAGCCCCCGGGAGTTCCGGTCCGCGACGACGACTGATGCCGTCGTCAAGGGTGTGGTCGCTGTCCCGGGCCACACCCGTTTCGTCAGCCCAGCTCGAACACCTCGCGCTTCGGCCGCTGGGTGAAATCACGCATCACCCCGCCCAGCAGTAGGTTCATCACGCTCAAAACGGCCGCCGCACCGATCGTGCGCCAAAAGCTCACGAGATCGAAGTTCGGTACCAGCTGATCCGTCAGCCAAAGCATCAGACCGTTGACGACGAGAATGAAGAATCCGAACGTCAGCAGGATGAACGGGATCGATAGCACCAGCATCACCGGCCGGATGACGATGTTGATCGCCGCCAGCACGAGCGCCGCGATCAGCAGCGTCGAAAAGCGGTCGCGGTAAAACACGAGGTCCATCGCTCCGGCCAGCCAGAGCCCGAGCAGATTGATCGCCCCGGCGCCAAGCACGCGCATCCAAAACGGCGGCTTGCGACGGGATTCGACGATGACGTTGTTCATGGGGAGGATCCTACGACTGTTTCGACGCTATGTGCGCAAGTCGTTTGGTGGCCCGGACTGGCGTGACGAGCACGATCGGCCAAGGCCTACGGATCACGCCAACGCCGACGCTCCGTTTCTAGCCAATCGCGCTGATGCCGCCGATTCGCTCCATCGGCTCAACCGCCTCCGAAGCCCCGTGCAACACCGCCAGCAGCGCCTTCACCACATGAGGGTCGAATTGGCTACCGGCATTGGCCGCCAGTTCCACTCTGGCAGTGCGTTCGCCCAACGAGCGGCGGTAGGGACGGTCGCTGGTCATCGCGTGGTATGCGTCGCAGGCAAGCACGATGCGGCTGGCGAGCGGGATCTCCGCGCCGCGTAGGCCGTCCGGATAGCCCTTTCCGTCCCAGCGCTCGTGTTCGTGGCGCACGGCGCGCGCGACGGACTCGAATCCGGGTACCTGCGCCACGATCTGCTCTCCGATCTCGGGATGTTGCTGCATCACGCGCCATTCCTGCGGCGAGAGCTTGCCGGGCTTGTTGAGAATCTCGTCGGGAATTCCGATCTTGCCGATGTCGTGCAGCATCGCGACATCCTTTAGTTCCATGCGCTCGGCCTCGCCAAGCCGCAGCTGCCCGGCGACGAGCATCGCGAGGTCGACGGTTTCATCCGAATGCTTGGCGGTATAGCCGTCACGTGCGTGTAACGCCAGCAGTAGGGAGGTCATCGTGCCGCCGAAGCGCCGGCGCTCGAAACGCATCTCGACCAAGCGCATGAAGAAATATCCGATCACCAGCAGCACCCCGAGGAACGCCCGCGCGCCGACGGCGGCGAAGACCAATCCCGGCTCGCCGAACATGACGATGGGCAGAATCACGAACTCACCGATCACCAGCACGATTTGGATGGCCCGTATGAACACGTTTCGCCAGAAGAATCCAGACAACGCGATCGCCGGACCAAGCACCAGGACGAACATCGCCGGCTCATCGAAGTGCCACGCCGCGAGCGGCACCACCGCGTACGCGGATATCCCGGCGATCAGGCAAATTGGTTCAGCGAGCAAGGTGCGTCGCGCGTACCAGCATGTCGCCGCAAGCAAACCGGCACCTGCCGCGAAACCGATCTCCAGTAGCTCTATGTCCTTGCGCGCTACCGCGAAGCCGGCCATCGCCACCGCCGTGAGCAGCCATCCGAACGCCATGCCGCGCGCGGTGACGTCGGTGTCTTCAAGCGGTTCGTCGTCGGTCAGACCGGCGATCTGTGCCGTCGGCATCGCGATCCCCGGATCGTTCGCTTGTTCGGAGATGTCGTGCACGATCGAGGCGGTCACCGTCGCCTTCGGCCATGAGCCTGATTCGCGGTTACCGTCTTTCACCGCCTCACAAAGCGCTTCGGCGACCTTCGGATCGAACTGGCTTCCGGCGTTCTCGCGCAGCTCCGCAATCGCCTCCTCGACCGGCATCGCCTTGCGATACGGCCGGTCGCTCGTCATTGCGTGAAAGGCGTCGCAGGCCAGCACGATGCGGCTGGACAGCGGGATCTGCTCACCGGCGATGCCGTCGGGGTATCCGTCGCCGTCCCAGCGTTCGTGTTCATGTCGCACGGCTCGAGCAATCGCCTCGAATCCCGGCACGTCGGCCAGAATCTGCTCGCCGATCACGGGATGGCTGCGCATGATCTCCCATTCTTCTTCGTTCAGCGCGCCCGGCTTCTGCAAAATCGAATTGGGGATGCCGACCTTTCCGATGTCGTGTAAAAGCGACACGTCGGCCAGTTCCTCGCGCGCATCGTCGTCGAGGTCGAGTTCGGCGGCCACCAGCATCGCGAGTTCCAATGTTTCGCGAGAGTGGTCGCCGGTGTAGCCGTCGCGCGCGTGTAGGGCCTCAAGAAGTGAAGTGACGGTGGTCTGAAACTGTCTGCGCTGCAGTACGCATTGGATGAAGCGGTGACTGTTACGGCCGATCATCATCACGTTGAAGACCATCAGCGGTAGCGCCACCAGCACCATCACTGCCAGGTGCTCGCCACCGATCAACACCGCCAGCGCCACGAACGCGCCAAAAAGCCCGATCTGGTGAACGGCCAGATACCGCTTGTCGTACCAGTAGACGTCGGCCAACGCGATCGACTCCGGATACGCGCCCAGCAGCAGGTAAGGACTGTCGAGGTGGTATGCGAAAAAGAAGAACGAACCGATCCCGATGAAGTAAAGCCGCGCCATCGCGTGATGCGACATCCGCTCGGCCGGAAGCACCAGGTCCACGGGCGCCCACGCCACCATCGCGATCAAATACACAATCGTCAGCGTGTCTATCTGGTTAGTGCGCCACGCCACAAAACCGATCACACCTGCGATCACAAGTGTGTGGGCAAAAGCCATGCGTGCCGACATTTTGCGCGCAGCGGGCGAGTGCAGCAGGTACCCGCCGGGCACCCCGCCGCTTTCAGTCATTCCAGTATCGTCCGCGCCGTCCCGGCGGGAATCAATCCGTCGATTCGATTCCATTCAATGGCTAGATCGACAGACAAGAGCGACCACTGAAATTTGGCAAGTCGAATATTGCGTAGTGGCTTAAACGGAAGTCCGTTCGGGCAGGGCGATCACGCTTTCGGTAAGTGATTCCAGCCCGTCGCCACACTCATCCACAAAGGACTTCACGTTGGCCGCCCCGTAAGCCGGGTCCTCCCGCCAATGCAAAAGCGCGGAACTCGCGATCCGCACACCCAGCACTCGCTCGCCTGAAAGCACGCGCCGCGAGCCGTCAAACCGTGGGTTGGGCCGCAGCAGCATGCGTGCCCGCGCCGCCAGATTCAGCAGCCGGTAGGCGAGATTCATCGAGTCATGCCGAATCGCCGACGAACCGCTAGCGACGTAGTGGTCCAGCCTGGCCTGGTGAAACGCCAGACCGGCCGCCCTCGCCTCGTCGGCCATCCAAAGCAACGCGGTGTCCGAAAGTCCGGTCTCGTCGTATCCGCCGCCCACATCCGAGTGGGCACCCTCAAACCACACCTGCTTCACACGCTGCCCCTGATCGACCCCCAGCGATTCGTCAACCTCCCACAGCGACGGCTCGAACTTGATCCGCCGCTCATCGATCGCCAGCGCGTGGCGCGCGCATGCCACGCGCGCGCTGAGGGTCACGTCGTGAAAGCGATGCCGCCGCGCCAGCAGCCCCGGCACACCCAGCGCGCCGACCGTGTCGAACACACCCAGAAATGTGATCTCCGGCTCGTGGCAACAGTCGCGCTTGAACTCCTCGTTCGAAGAGCCGAACGCGCGACCTTTGCCGCCGCGTTGCCGGTAGCGGTCAACCGCCTCCGGCAACTTCTCGTTGATCAGCGCGTCGCTTGTCAGCAAGCCGACGCGGTCAACCATCCCCACCAGACTGCGCGCGGTGTAGGCACCGCGTGAAAACCCGAAGACATAGATCTCGTCGCCTGGTTCGTAGTTGAGCGCCAAGAAGCGGTAAGCCTTGACCACGTTGGCAAAAAGTCCCAGCCCAAACGCGCCGCCCAGCAACCGATCAGTCCAGTAGAAGTTCGCGCCCACGCCGCTGATGTACTCGACCAGTTGCTGCACGCCGCCCGCGTTCGTCGGGTCCGTGTCGACCGTGCGAGCGATCTTCTCGACGTTTGTGACGTAGAGGTTGTCCGGCTTGTTCCAAGTACCGTCGCAGCAGACGATCAGGCGTTTCATCGGGCATCGCCGGTCGCGTTTACAAATCCAAAATTAAGCATCCCGGGCAACGCTATCCGCACCCGGAGCGGCCGTGCGCGCTGCCGCACAAAACCGCGTCACAAAGCGCACTAGAAGACTTTGTGCGATGTTGTATCTTTCTCACCGGAGCTTGATGAGGACAGTGGCCTAGCCGCCCTTCCGCGTCGCCGATAGAGCCCTCGGCAAGACCGAACCGGCCGCCCGGCGCAAACCGAGCCCCATCATCATCAATGAGTCAATTTGTCCCCCACAACGATGGATTCTCCGCGCGCGACAACGGCGACTGCCGTAACTTCGTCAACCGCCGGGATCGTTCGTTGCGGGCCGCACGGCCGCGATGTGGCGAGTTTCGCCGAGGTGGCCGTAGGATCGGCGGAGAGCAGCGCCCGGCGCTGACTTGGGACCGGCGCGGAGTGCGCACATGTCTGCCGCCGCTGTGAGTCACACCGGCAGCGGCCGTGGTGTGGGGCAGACGCTCTTTCGCCATCTGGATTTCGTCGTCCTCGGGGCCGCGCTTCCGGTCTTCGCGCTCGCCGGGTGGTCGCTGGTCGGCTACGCCGTCACCGCGGCGGTTTGGACCGCGCAAGCTCTACTCGTGATCTGGCTCGAGAACAAGGCCGAGTCAAGCCGCAACCCGCGCACGATCGCGGGTCTGCTGGTCGGCGGATCGATCGCCCGCGCATGGATTGCGGCAATCGCGATCCTGACCACCGGATTGGCACTCGGCGACGCAGCCGGGCTGGCCTGCGCCTTGCTGCTGCTCGCGCTCTTCACCGTGTACTTCGTGAGCAAGATGATCGTCCACTACTTCTTCACCCCGGCGGAGGCCCGATGAACTCACTCGCGCGTGTCAACAGCCGTATCAGCGCCGTCTGCGGCGCGATGATCGCGACGCTCGCCGTGGCACTGGCGGTCCCCGCTTCCGCCTTGGCCGAGATCAACGAAGACTTCAAGCCTCAGAACGAGTTCAAGCTCGATCCGTGGGTCGACATCCACATCTTCGGCATCGACATGTCGCTCAACAAGGGCGTACTGATGCTGGTGCTGGCCGCTCTTTGCACCGGCTTCACGGTGGCGCTCGTCTCCCGCAAGATGAATGTGACCGGCAAGCCGAGCCGCGTTCAGGCGGCGGTTGAGATCGCGTATGACGTGGCCAACGACACAATCACCAACCGCAACATCCACGACAACAAGGTCGCCAAGCGCTGGTTTCCGTTTCTCGCGACGCTGTTCCTTTTCATCTGGTTCTCGAACATTCTGGGCCTGATTCCGCTGCCGACCAACACGGAGCACACGGTCAGCCTGTTTGGGCTGAACGTTCCGACTTTTGCGCTGTACGGGGCCACCGCCAACGTCGCCGTGCCACTTACGCTGGCTTTGATCGTCTGGCTTTCGAGCCACGTCGAAGGCATCCGCGCAAAAGGTCCGATCGGCTATGTCAAGGGCTGGATCCCTGGCGGCACACCGGCAATGGTGCTGCCGATCATCGTGCCGGTCGAGATCCTGTCGCAGTTTCTGCGCCTCGTTTCGCTGACCGCGCGACTCTTCGCGAACATGCTCGCGGGCCACATGATCATCTTGATCATGGGCGGCGGCATGGTGGTCTTGCTGGGCATTCCATACATCTTCCCGCTCACCGCCACGCTTGGCGTATTCATCTACTTCCTCGACGTGATGCTTGTGGCCACGCTTCAGGCATTCATCTTCGCAACACTCTCAGCCATCTACCTGGGCGGCGCAGTCGCCTCTGAACACTAAGGAGCTCCTCTCACCATGAGCAGCATTGCACCCATCATCGCCGCGGCGGACGCCGCAGGCAGCGTTGACGCCGCGAAGGCTCTGGCCCTCGGTCTTGGCACCGGCTTCGGCGCCATCGGCCCGGGCGTCGGCGTCGGCTACATCTTCGGTAAGACGATTGAGTCAGTCACCCGCCAGCCGGAGATGAAGGACGAGATCCAGTCGATCATGTGGGTCGGCTTCGCGCTTACCGAGGCGATCGTGTTCTACGCGCTCGTCATGTCCTTCGTTGCCTTCTTCATCGCCTAATCGAACCCCAGCGAATCGCAGGTAAACCGTGATTGATCTACTAGTAACAGCCTTACCGCTCGCAGCGGCAGCGGCAGAGGAGGAAAGCGGCAACTTCCTTGTCATGCCAAGCACCGGCATGATGATCTGGACGCTGCTGACCTTCGGCATCACGTTTCTGGTGCTCAAATTCGCCGGTGGCTTCGGCTTCCAGCGGATCACCGAATCGCTTGAACGCCGCCAGAACCTGATCGCCGACTCGATCAAGCACGCCGAACAGACGCGCACCGAGGCAGACGATCTACTGGCCGAGTACCGCCAGCGCCTGACCGAGGCTCGTAGCCAGGCCGACGAGATCGTCGACCGCGCGCGCAAGGCCGCCGACCAGCGCGAGGCTGACGCGCTGGAGGCTGCCAAGGTTGAGCGCGAGCAGTTGCTCGAGCAGACCCGGCACGAGATCGCCCTCGAGACGCAGAAGTCCCTTCAGGACCTGCGCCGCGAGGTCGCAAGCCTGACCGTGCAGGCGACGGAGAAGGTCACGCGCAAGACGCTGACCGCGGACGACCAACAGCGGCTGGTCGAAGAGGCGCTGGGCGAGGTCGACTTCTCGGCGCTTGCCGGCGGCCGAAACGGTTCACAGAACTAAGGGAGCAACGGAGCAGACGTGGAAGAAATCGCCCGCATCTACGCGCAGTCGCTCTACCAGGCGGCAGAGGGCCGCGGCAAGGTGGACTCGATCAAGCAGCAGCTCGATCAGTTTGCCGACGCCGTCGAGGGCAGCGAACAGTTGTCGCTTCTGTTGTTCTCGCCGTACTTCTCGGGAGCGGAGAAGTCCGAAGCACTCGATCGCGTGATCGAAGGCGCCGAGCCGGAGTTCCTCAACTTCCTCAAGCTGCTCGCCGAAAAGCACCGCCTGCCCGCGATCCAGCGCATCCGCGCCGGATACGAGGCACTTTGGGCGGAGTACCACAAGCTGCTGCCGGTCACGGTGACCAGCGCGGTGGCTCTACCGCAGGAGACGATCGACAAGATCGGTACCAGCGTGGAGCAGCAGACCGGCCGCAAGGTCGAGCTGACCGGCAAGGTCGACAAAGAAATCATCGGCGGCCTGGTGCTGCAGGTCGGAAACATGGTCCTTGACGCGTCCATTCACGGGCGTCTTGAGCGACTTCGCAAGCAAGTTACGGCCGCGGCCGCATAGCCAATTACTAGGAGCAAACCAGTGCAGATCAAGCCAGACGAAATCACAAGCATCCTGAAGGGCAGGATCGAGGGCCTCGACGCCGGCCAGGCCGACCTCTCCGAGGTCGGGACCGTGCTTTCGGTGGCCGACGGCATCGCCCGCATTCACGGCCTCGACAACTGCATGGCGATGGAAATGCTCGAGTTGCCGCACGACGTCACCGGCCTGGCGCTGAACCTCGAGGCCGACAACGTCGGCGCCGTGCTCTTCGGCGCGTGGGACAAGATCGCCGAGGGCGACACGGTGAAGCGCACCGGCAAGCTGTTCGAGGTGCCGGTCGGAGAGGGCCTGCTGGGCCGCATCGTCGACCCTCTGGGCAACCCGCTCGACGGCAAGGGCGAGATTCAGTTTTCCGAGACGCGTCCGGCCGAGTTCAAGGCTCCTGGCGTGATCTCCCGCCAGCCGGTCACCGAGCCGATGCAGACCGGCCTCAAGGCGATCGACTCGATGGTGCCGATCGGTCGTGGACAGCGCGAGCTGATCATCGGCGACCGCCAGACCGGTAAGACCGCGATCGCGCTTGACACCTTCATCAACAACCGCGACAAGGACCTGATCAGCGTCTACGTGGCGATCGGACAGCGCATGGCCACGGTCGTGCAGGTCGCCGAGACGCTGCGCGCGCACGGCGCTCTGGACAACACGATCATCGTCGCCGCCCCGGCCGACGAAGCCGCGCCGATCAAGTTCATGGCGCCGTACGCCGGCACCGCGATGGCCGAGTACTTCACGTACAAGGGCCAGCACGCGCTGTGTGTGTACGACGACTTGACCAAGCACGCTTACGCCTACCGTCAGATGTCGCTGCTGCTGCGCCGCCCGCCGGGCCGCGAGGCATACCCCGGAGACGTCTTCTACCTGCACTCGCGCCTGCTTGAGCGCGGTGTCAAGCTGGCCGACTCGCTGGGCGGTGGATCGCTCACCGCACTGCCGATCATCGAGACCCAGGCCGGCGACGTGTCGGCCTACATCCCCACGAATGTGATCTCGATCACCGACGGCCAGATCTTCCTTGAGCCCAAGCTGTTCTACAGCGGTGTGCGCCCCGCCATCAACGTCGGCATCAGCGTTTCGCGAGTCGGCGGCAACGCCCAGACCAAGCCGATGAAGAAGGTCGCCGGTGGTCTGCGACTCGAACTGTCGCAGTACCGCTCGCTGGAGGCCTTCGCGCAGTTCGGCTCGGAACTCGACGCCGACACGCAGGCCACGCTGGCGCGTGGTGCCCGCCTGGTTGAAACGCTTAATCAGGGCGAGCTGAAGCCCTGGTCGGTTTCTGAGCAGGTCGCGGCGATCTACGCCGGTACCGGCGGATTCCTCGATCGCATCAAGGTCGACCGCGTGAAGGAGTTCCACGAGTTCATGCTGCAGCGTCTCGGCGCCGAGCAGGCGTCGTTGATGAACCAGATCGACGCGGGCGAGTGGGGCGACGAGATCGAGGCCGGCCTCAAGAAGACGCTCGGCGAGGCGATCGACGACTTCGGCCCGGACTTTGACGAAGAGGGCCAGCCGCTTGAAGCCGGCGAGAGCCAGCGCGTGATCAAGAGCGGCAGCGAGGCCGCCTCCGCGGTCGCCAACGAGACGAAGGAGCCGGTAACCGCTTAGGGCGGGCCGGAACGGCGAACGGGAGATTCAACCAAGTGGCATCTCAGCGCGATACAGCGAACCGCATCGGTTCGGTCAAGAACATCCAGAAGATCACATCCGCGATGCAGATGGTTGCGGCCGCGCGCCTGCGCAAGGCCGAGCAGCGCATCGCCGCGCTGCGCCCGTATGCCGACACGATCTCGCGCATGACCAGCCAGGCCGCCGCCGCCGCCGGTCACGTGCCGCAGTTGCCGATCCTCAACGAGCACGACAGTGTCGACAACGTCGGCCTGCTGCTGGTGACTGGTGACCGTGGCCTCGCGGGTTCGTTCAACTCGCAGATCATTCGCGCCGGCATTCGCGCCCGTGGCGAAATCGCCGACGACGGACAGAGCACTACGTTCTACGCGGTCGGCCGGCGTGGCGATTCGTCGCTGACCTTCCGCAACCTCGCGCCGAAGAACTCGTACATCGGTTTCACCGACAAGCCTGGTTACGCCGACGCGCGCCACATCTCGGAAGAGCTGATGGCCGCTTACATCGACGGTGAACTCGACCAGGTCGACATCATCTACAACAGCTACGTCTCGCCCCTGACGCAGGTGGTCACGCGGCAGCGCATTTTGCCGTTGCAGCATGCGTCGATCCTTGAGGGCGGCCTTGACGCCGACGAAGAAGGGCACGCTGCGCTGCAGGCCGGTGGCGACGAAGGCGCCGGCGACGCAGAGGCCGCAGGCGGCAGTCGCGCGCTCTGGCTTTACGAGCCGGACCCGGAGGAGTTGCTTAAGCGCTTGATCCCCGACTTCGTGGAGATCACCGTCTTTCGCGCTCTGCTCGAAAGCGCGGCGTCGGAGCTTGGCGCTCGCATGACTGCGATGCGCAGCGCGTCCGACAACGCTGGCGAGATGATCCAAAACCTCACCTTGGAAATGAACCGGCAGCGTCAGGCAGCCATCACGCAGGAAATCTTGGAAGTCGTGGGCGGCGCGGAAGGCCTCTAGGCACCGCTTACGACCGCCGCTAATCACTGGCAGAAACCACAGGAGCAATCACCAACACCATGTCCGCCACCGCCACCACAAATATCGGCAAGATCGAAGAGATCCAGGGAGTCGTAATCGAGGCCGTGTTCCCCGACGCGCTGCCAGATATCTACAACGCCCTTGAGGTCGAAGTCCCAGCAGTGCAGGGCCGCGAGGCCTTTACGCTCACGCTCGAAGTGCAGCAGCACCTCGGCGACGACCGCGTGCGCGCAGTCGCGATGGACGCGACCGACGGGCTCAAGCGCGGCACCGCCGTGTCCGACGTCGGCTCGGCGATCAGCGTGCCGGTGGGCGAAAAGACGCTCGGCCGCATTTTCAACGTGCTCGGCGAGACGATCGACGATGGCGAACAGCTCGAAGGTGTCGAGCGCAAGCCGATCCACCAGAGCGCTCCGTCTGTGGAGGAGCTGTCTCCGACCCGCGAGATGTTCGAGACCGGCATCAAGGTGATCGACCTGCTTGCCCCTTACGCAAAGGGCGGAAAGATCGGCCTGTTCGGCGGCGCCGGCGTGGGCAAGACGGTGTTGATCCAGGAGCTGATCAACAACCTCGCCCAGGAGCATGGTGGACTCTCGGCATTCTGCGGCGTCGGTGAGCGCACGCGAGAGGGCAACGACCTCTACCTCGAAATGACCGAGTCGGGCGTGATCGACAAGACGATGATGGTCTTCGGCCAGATGAACGAGCCGCCCGGAGCGCGTCTGCGTGTGGCGCTGACCGGACTGACGATGGCCGAGCACTTCCGCGACGTCAACGAGCAGGACGTGCTGCTGTTCATCGACAACATCTTCCGTTTCGTCCAGGCCGGTTCTGAAGTGTCGGCGCTGATGGGCCGCATGCCCTCACAGGTCGGTTACCAGCCCACGCTGGAGACCGAGATGGGCCAGCTACAGGAGCGCATCACCTCCACGCGCAAGGGTTCGGTCACCTCTGTGCAGGCGATTTACGTGCCTGCCGACGACCTCACCGACCCGGCGCCGGCCAGCGTGTTCGCCCACTTGAACGCCACCACGGTGCTCTCGCGCTCGATCTCGGAAAAGGGCATCTACCCGGCGGTCGACCCGCTGGACTCCACCTCCACGATCCTCAAGCCCGACGTGCTGGGTGAAGAGCACTTCCAGGTGGCCACTGCCGTTCAGGAGACGCTTCAGCGCTACAAGGAGCTTCAGGACATCATCGCGATCCTCGGTATCGACGAGCTCTCGGACGAGGACCGCGTGGTCGTCGGCCGCGCACGCCGCATCGAGCAGTTCCTTTCGCAGCCGTTCCACGTCGCCGAGACGTTCACCGGCAGCCCAGGCAAGTACGTATCGGTCGAAGAGACCGTGCGCGGATTCAAGGAGATCGTTGAAGGCAAGCACGACGACCTGCCCGAGCGCGCCTTCTACATGAAGGGCGGCATCGATGAAGTGATCGCCGCCGCCAAGGGCAGCTGAGGCGCGGCTTCGGGCCGAGTGTGAGGTAAACGATGGCAACGATGTTTCCAGTTGAAGTGATGACGCCGGAGGGCGCGGCCTTTGAGGGCGAGGTCGAGATGGTCTCGACTCGCACCACGGTCGGCTCGATCGGTATCCGCGCCAATCACCAACCGGTGATGGCGATGCTCGATCCAACCGAACTGCGCCTCTACGTGGGCGGCGACGAGATCCGCCGCTTCGCGCAGGGCGAGGGCTACATCCAGATGGCGGGCAACCACGCCCTGCTGCTGGTGGAGGACGCGATCCCGGTCGAAGAGTTGGACGTCAACGACCTGAACGACAAGCTCGCCGAGGCCGAAGCGCGCCTGGAAGCCTCGGAAGACGGTACCGCCGCCCGTGAGCGCGCCGAGCGAGACGTCTCGCGCTGGTCGACGTATCGCGACATCGCGTCTTCGTAAGCCGAGCGCCTTAGCGCCGGCTTGCCCTGTGGTAGCTGAAGAGCAGAGCGAACAAGTCGAACGTATGTTCGTATCTTTTCGTCCGCGGTAGCGGCGAAGGTTCGCGGGCGGCATCAAATCCCGGTCTTCTCGGCGAACGCCCAGTGTGGCGATCGACACCTTCGGGCGTCCGCTCGAAGTGACCGGAAGGAGGTGTAATGGAAAGCATCAACATATTTGTGTTGACGCTGATCATTCTTCTGATGTCGATCGACAACAGAAGACCGCAATGCGAAGGGCCGGGGTGCAACCCGGCCCTTCGTTTTTCAACAGAGGCGACTGAAAAGCATCGTGTATCTCTGTTGACGCTGTGAATCCATCATAACGAATGCTCAAAACGACGACGACGGGTCAAAGGTCCCGCGCGCAACTACGCTTAGCCCATGATGGACGAGCGAGATCTGGCCGAGCGACTGATGGCCTACGACACTTCCCACCCGGCGGGCATCACCACGGGGATCAGTTTCATCAAGGGCTGGCTGGAGAGCAACGGCTTTCAGATCGAAGAACTGGAAGTGGCCGGTCTGCCCGTATTGGTCACGAGCACCGGGGGTACCGGCCCCACGCTCACGTTTCACGGCCACATCGACGTGGTGCCCGGTAAGCCCGGTCAGTTCAAACCGCGCCTCGAGGGCGATCATCTGATCGGTCGGGGCGCCTACGACATGAAGGCCGCGCTCGCCGCGATGATGTGCGCAATGCGCGATCTGCACGACGAGCCCGGCGTGGAGGTGCGCTTCGTCTGCGTCGCCGACGAGGAGTCGGAATCGATGGGAGTGCGCGGCACCGACGTAATCGTCGAGCGCGGCTACGGCGGCGACTTCGCGATCACCGGCGAGCCGACCAATCTGCACGTCGGCATCGAGGCCAAGGGCGTGCTTGCGCTGAGGCTGACGATCACGGGAACCGCCGCGCACGGATCCACTCCCTGGCTTGGCGATAACGCCGTGCTCAAGGCTCACGACATTTTCCGTCGCATCGAGGCCCTGCCGTTTGCCCGCGAGAGCAGTGAGCTGTTTGACCGGCCGAGCATCAACCTTGGCCGCATAGAAGGCGGCGACGCGATCAACAAGGTGCCCGACACCTGCGTGATGGACGTTGACATTCGCTACGTGCCAGGCCAAAATCCCGACGAGATCGTTGAGACGATCGGCGCCTTCGACGATGTCGCGATGGAGATCGTCTTCGAGCGCGAGCCGGCGTTCGTGGCGAAGGACAACCCCTTCGTGACCGCGCTCAGTGCGTCGGTGGCCGAGTGCGGCGTGGTGGGCTCCACGCAGGTGGGGCGCGACGGCTCTTCGGAAGCTACGGCGTTTCTGGCCCGTGGCATCCCCGCGGTGGAGTTTGGACCGACCGGCGACGGCCACCACGGCCCTCACGAGTACGTATCGCTGACGTCGCTTGCCGAATACCGCCGCTCACTTGTGGCGTTCGCCCGCAATGTCGCGTCCGACGCCGCAAAATCGCGCGTCCGTCTGGTCTGAACCAAATCCGCGGTGGCACACCGGCGGTCGGATTTGTCGCGCGGTCATCGCGAGCGCCGCATCCGAAATGCCCGTGTTTTTGGCCTGGTATTCCCCTTCGCAGAGCTATCCAGCGCCGTAACCGACTCTCTCCGCCGCCCGCCCCGTCTAACGTAACCACCGATGTTTGAGGACCGACCGGAACGCTTCGCACCCTGGAAACGCTTTCTCACCGGCTCGCTGGTGATGATCCTGGTGGCCGCCACCGTGGCCACGCTGACTGCCTTCAGTCAGCGCCAGTCCGTCGTGCAGGTGATCGGCAAGCGCGCTTACGACAACAGCATCAGCCGCTACCTCAAGGCTCCGACCGGCGGCCCGCAGACGATTCTGCTGATTGGTTCCGATAGCCGCAAGGAAGACAGACGCCTTGGCCTGCCACCGCGTTCAGACACGATGATGCTGGTACGGCTGGACCCGGACCTGGCCGTCACGCCGGTGCTTTCGATACCGCGAGACCTCAAGGTCACGATCCCCGGCCGTGGTGTTACCAAGATCAACGAGGCCTACTCGCTGGGCGGCGCCAAACTCGTGATTCGCACGATTACGCTGGCGACGGGGCTGGAGATCAACCACGTAGTGAACATCGACTTTCGCGGTTTCATTCAAGCGGTCGATCGCATCGGCTGCGTCTACACCGATATCGACCGCCGCTACTACAACGGCAACGTCGGCGCCTTCGTGCGCGAGGCCTACGCCAAGATCAACATCAAGGCCGGCTACCAAAAGCTCTGCGGTCCGAAGGCACTCGACTTCGTGCGCTTCCGTCACCTCGACAACGACATCGTGCGCGGCGCGCGCCAGCAGTCTTTCCTTAGGCAGGCCAAACAGCAGGTTGGCGTGACAGCGCTGTTCAAGAACGCGAAGTCGCTGAAGAACATCATCGCCAAGAACACGCGTACCGATCGCGGTCTTGCCAACGGCCACAATCTTCAACGGCTGCTCTCGCTGGGCGTCAAATCGTCCGGCAAACCGGTTTACCAGGTTCAGATTCCGAATATCGGCTTTGAAAACGACGGTCCCTCGTACGTGATCGCGAGCGAAAGCTCGCTGCACAAAGCCGCGCATACGCTGAAGTTCGGGCCGAAAACCAAACCGCCGCGAACCGGCGGAGGGGCCGGCTCCGCGAAGAGCCGCAAAAAGCGTTCCAGATCCTCTGGCTCGCTGCCCGCCGGAATGATCTACGCCAAAGACGAAGGCAAGAAACAAGCGGTGATCGCCGGATTCCGCATCGGACTACCCGTGTACTACCCGACCGTCAGGCTTGCGACCGCGCAGTACAAAGACTCACACACCCGCTCCTACCGCATGACAACCGACGAGGGCAAGCGCGCGAGCGCCTGGCGAATCGTCGCGGATATGACCCGCGAGTCCGGTGAGTACTACGGCGTGCAGGGTGTCAACTGGGACGATCCGCCGATCCTCAAGGGACCTCACACGACGAAGAAGATCCGCGGCCGAACCTTCGACCTTTACTACGAAGGCAACAAGCTCGGCATGGTCGCCTTTCACAAGAACGGCGCGTCATTCTGGGTTCAGAACACGCTGACGCGCAAGCTGACGGAAAAGCAGATGCTGGCGATCGCCGCCTCGCTGCGCAAGCGTCACTGAATCCGCCGCGCCGCGGCGGTGGCCGGTTAACACAACGACCACACACGTCGCCTCCGCACAACCCCCTGTTTACTACCCTGCCCCCGATGGCAGACAAGCAGCCCATAGGAGTGATCGGCGCCGGCTGGGTTGGCCTGGTGACGGCCACCTGCTTCGCGGAGCTGGGTCACCCCGTAGTGGTTCGCGAGATCGTCCAGAGCAAGGTCGATTCGCTTGGCCGCGGCGAACTCGTGATGCATGAGCCGGGTCTACAGGAGTTGTTGACCAAGAACATCGGCCACATGACCTTCACCACCGACATGGGTGAGTTGCTCGACCGCACGCGCCTGATGTTCGTTTGCGTCGACACACCGCCAACCTACAGTGGTGACGCCGATCTCTCGCGCGTCGAGACGGTGGTCCAGGAAGTCGGCGACAGCACCGACCACGCGCTGATCATGAAGAGCACTGTGCCCGTCGGCACCGGTGCGGCGATCCGCCGCCGCAAGCACGACCTGGCGTATGTGTCTTGTCCGGAGTTCTTGAAAGAAGGCACCGCGGTTGCCGACTTCATGCAGCCCGACCGTGTGGTGATCGGGGCCGACGACGGCGACTGGGCCGGCAACGCCGTGGCGGAGATCTACGCGCCGCTGGGTGGCGAGCTCGTGCGTACGGACATCGCCAGCGCCGAGATGATCAAGCTTGCCTCGAACGCCTTTCTCGCCACCAAGATCAGCTTCATCAACGAGATCGCCAACGTTTGCGAGGAGGTCGGAGCCGACGTCACCGAGGTCGCCCGTGGTATGGGGCTGGACGAGCGCATCGGCCCGAAGTTCCTGCACGCCGGGATCGGCTACGGCGGCAGTTGCTTCCCGAAGGACGTTACGGCGCTCAAGCAGCTTGCCGGCAACAGCGGCTACCACTTCCAGCTCCTGAATGCCGTGATCGAAGTGAACGAACTTCAAAAGCGCCGCGTGATCGGCAAGCTGAAGAAGCATCTCGGCGACAGCCTCGTACACAAGAAGATCGCACTGCTCGGCCTGAGCTTCAAACCGAACACCGATGACATGCGCGAAGCGTCTTCGCTGGTTCTGAGCTCACGTTTAGCGGGCGAGGGCGCCGACGTGACCGCGTACGACCCCGTCGCCGCCGAGCGGGCCGGTGAGTTGTTGCCCGGGGTTGAGATCTGCGACGACCCGATCGCCGCTCTTGAGGGTGCCGACGCCGCAGTCATTGTGACCGAGTGGCCGCAGTTCAAAGAGCTGGATTGGCAGGCGGTGCGCGCCGCGATGAAGAACCCGCTGGTGATCGACGGCCGCAACGTGCTGAACGCCGCCGACTTGGCGGCAGCTGGATTTGTCTACGAAGGCGTCGGCCGGCCCTCCGCGGGCGTGCCCGTAAACGCAGCCGCGGCCCAGCAGACGGCCGTGGCCGCAGCCGACTGAACGCCGCTCGCGCGTGACCGCACGCGAAATTCGGACGGAGAAAGGTAGGGTCCAGGTATGCAGGCAGTAATTCTTTCCGGTGGCGAGGGCACGCGTTTGCGCCCGTTGACCTCGACGATGCCGAAACCGTCGGTGCCGCTCGTCAACCGGCCGATGATTTCGTACATGGTGGACTGGCTCGCCGGTCACGGTGTACGCGACATTGTGATGTCGATCGGCTTTCTGGCGAATGGCCTGCGCGCCGCGCTGGACGAAGGCGGACACGCCGGCGTGACGATCCGCTACGTCGAGGAGGCCAAGCCGCTGGGCACGGCCGGAGCCGTCAAGCACGCGGAGCAGTTTCTTGACGAGCGATTTCTGGTGCTCAACGGCGATGTGCTGACGGGCGTCGACATCACGGCGGAGATCGCCCAGCACGAGGCAACCGGCGCGCGCGCCACGCTGGCGCTGGTGCCGGTTGATGACCCTACGGCCTACGGACTCGTGCTGACGGGCGAGAACAACCGCATCGAGGCGTTCCTCGAAAAGCCGGCCGCCGAGGACGTGCCGCCGAACCCGCGCATCAACGCTGGCGCATACGTACTTGAGCGCGATGTGCTGGAAATGATCGAACCGGATGAAAACCGCTCATTTGAGCACGACGTCTTCCCGCATCTTTCAAGTGACGAAATTTACGCTTACGACGCCAGCGGCTACTGGCTGGATCTCGGCACGCCCGAGCGTTACATGACCGCCACGCGCGACCTGCTGGACGGTCGGCTCGAATCATGGCTCACGGAACGCCTTGTGACCACCGGCCGAGTGATCGACACGGGAGTGGATGTGTCCGGGTGCAAGATCGAGTCTCCGGTCGTGATCGCGGATGGTTGTGCGCTCGGCGACCGCAGCCGGATCGGTGTCTATAGCGTGCTTGGGCACGGCTGCGAGATCGGCGAGAACTGCGAACTGGAACGCGCCGTGCTGCAACGCGGATGTTCGTTGGGCGATGGCGTCACCGTGACCAACGCGATCATCGGTCCCGGTGCCCAGATCGGCGCCGGAGCCGTGATCGCCTCGGGCAGCGTGATCGGCGAGGGGGCGACGGTCGCGGCGGACGCGTGTGTGCCCGCCGACTGCCGTATCGAGGCCGGCGCAGAATTCACGCACGCCGATGGCGTGACCGCCTGAGTCCGGCGCCGGAAACCATCAGCCGATGACCGCAGACCAAAACCCGCTCAGTCGCGACGACGTGCTGGCCGTGGACGCCGCCGCTCTCGTGGACGACATCCTCGCGATGCCCGACCACATCGAGGACGCGATCTGGCGTGCGGAATCGGCGATGTTGCGGCCCTCGCCCTCCGAGGCGCTCGTGATCTGCGGTATGGGTGGTTCGGCGATCGGCGCGGACCTTGCCGTCGCGGCGCTCGGCGAAACGATCGACAAGCCTGTTTGCATCTCGCGCGGTTACGACCTGCCGTCCTGGGTG
The DNA here is from genome assembly GCA_016213645.1 of Actinomycetota bacterium. GTDB lineage: Bacteria > Actinomycetota > Thermoleophilia > Solirubrobacterales > JACPNS01 > JACPNS01. The sequence continues at coordinate 56,209 of JACQZY010000027.1, read as the reverse complement.
GGGCCTCGGCACGCCGCGATCTTCAGCAGCTACTCCGGCAATACAGAGGAGACTCTCTCCTGTTACGAGCAGGCCACAACACGCGGCGTTCCGGCCTACGTGGTCTCCTCGGGCGGCATGATCAGCGAACAGGCGCACTCCGCGGGCGTGCCGGTCATCGGCTTGCCTGGCATCTTGCAGCCGCGCGCCAGCGTTGGCTACGGCGTGGTGAGCGTGCTGGAGATTGGTATCGCGACCGGCGTGGTGAATGCCGCCGTTCGCGCCGACCTCGCCGCGGCCTCGTCGCTGCTGCGTGAGCTTGTCGCCGAGTGGGGACCTGACACCCCGGCCGATGCGCTGCCCAAGCAGATGGCGCGCGACGCGCAGGCCGGTGTCACGATCACGTACGGCGCCCAGCTAACCGCCCCGGTGGCATACCGCTGGAAGTGCCAGATCAACGAAAACGCCAAGCTGACCGCCGCCAGCGCCGAGTTGCCTGAGGCAAATCACAACGAGATCAACGGCTGGCAGAACCGTGCCCTAAACCCGCGCGTGGCCTGGCTGCTGCGTGACGCCGGCCAGCACGAGCGCGTACGCGCTCGCATCGAGCTGACCGCCGAGGCCGTCGCGGAGGCCGGCGCGCAGACTCAGATCATCGACACTCGCGGCGCGTCGCCGCTTGAACGTCTTTTCAGCGCCGTCCTGCTTGGCGACCTGGTCTCGCTCTACATGGCCGTGCTGGCAGGGGTCGATCCTTCGCCCGTGCCGCTGATCGAGGGACTGAAGGACCGGCTCGGCAGGCCCGCGCGCGCGTGACGCCCGCGGTGAAGATCTTGACTCCGAAGTACGACATCGCCGATCGCGCGCAGGCCGCCGGTGGCGTCACGCGCATCGACTGGGCCGACAACGAGATGCCGGTGCTGGCGAAGATCCGCGAGCGCTTCGAGCGCGAGCGTCCTCTGGACGGCATCCGCGTGGGCGCGTGCCTGCATGTGACAACGGAGACGGCGAATTTGATGCGCACCCTGATCGCGGGCGGGGCGGAGGTTGCGTTGTGCGCGTCAAACCCGCTTTCCACCCGGGACGACGTGGCCGCCGCGCTGGTGGACCGCTACGACTGCGGCGTTTTCGCGATTCACGGCGAAGACACGGACACCTACTACCGCCACATTGACGCCGTCTGCGACATCCGCCCGCACGTCACGATGGACGACGGCGCCGACGTCATCAGCACGCTGCACTCTCGCCGCCGCGAGCAGATCCCCGAGATCATCGGCGGCACGGAGGAGACCACCACCGGCGTGGTTCGCCTGAAAGCGCTCGAACGCCAGGGCAAGCTGGAGTACCCGATCATCGCCGTGAACGAGGCGATGACCAAGCATCTCTTCGACAACCGCTACGGCACCGGCCAGTCCACGATGGACGGCATCATCCGTGCCACCAACATCCTGATCGCCGGCCGCACGGTCGCGGTGATCGGCTACGGCTGGTGCGGCAAGGGCGTTGCGATGCGCGCGAGCGGCCTGGGAGCGCACGTGATCGTTTGCGAGGTCAATCCGTTGCGCGCGCTGGAGGCCGTGATGGACGGCTTTGAGGTGCTGACGGGAGTACAGGCGGCGGCGCGCGCGAACGTGATGATCAGCGTCACCGGCAACCGCGACGCCGTCGCGGGCGAGATGTTCGACGTGATGCAAGACGGCGTGATCCTCTGCAACGCCGGTCACTTCGACGTCGAGATCAACAAAGACGACCTCTCCGCGATCACCGCCGAGCGCGAGGAAGTGCGACCGCTCGTAGAGCGTCATCGCACCAACGACGGACGCCGTATTCACCTGTTGGCCGACGGTCGCCTGGTCAATCTCTCCGCTGCCGAGGGTCACCCCGCCGCGGTGATGGACATGAGCTTTGCCAACCAGGCACTGGCGGCCGAGCATCTGGTCAAGCACGGCGCCGGGCTGGACAACCGCGTGTACGTTGTGCCCGAGGAGATCGACGCGCAGATCGCGGCGCTCAAGCTGGAGTCGCTGCGCGTGAACATCGACACGCTGACCGACGTGCAACGCAAGTACCTTGACACCTGGGAACAGGGCACCTGAAGGCCGCGCATCAGCGGACACGATGATGAAGATTTTGAGAAAGGTGAGTCACAAGCAATGAAGGCAATGGTTCTGGCGGCCGGACTGGGCACCCGGCTGAAGCCGATCACGTACAAGATCCCCAAACCGATGGTGCCGGTGATCGACCGGCCGGTGATGGCGCACCTGCTGGGCTTGATCGAACGCCACGGCTTTACGCAGGCGGTCGCGAATCTGCACTACTTCCCGGACACGATCCGCGACTACTTTGGCGACGGCTCCGCCTTCGGCGTGGAGCTCGCCTACAACTACGAGCCCAAGCTGCTGGGCACGGCCGGCGGAGTGCGTGGCGTGCGTGACCATTTCGGCGACGAGCCGTTCCTGATCATCAGCGGCGACGCGCTCACGGACATCGACCTGACCGCGCTGGTCGAGCGCCACCGCGCGAGCGGCGGCGTCGCCACGCTGACGGTCAAGCGCGTAGACGACACTCGCGAATACGGCGTGGTTTTGCACGACGCCGATGGCCGAATCACCGGCTTTCAGGAGAAGCCCGATCCGGCCGAGGCGCTGTCGGATCTGGGCAACTGCGGTATTTACGTATTCAGCCCGGAGATCTTCGACTACTTCCCCGAGACGGACTTCGCGGACTGGGCGCAGGACGTGTTTCCGGCATTGCTTGCGAACGACGTCCCGTTCTATATCCACGAGATCGAGGAATACTGGAACGACGTCGGTTCCCTGGGCGAACTTCGCACCGGCACGTTTGACGCGCTGACCGGCGCGCTCGACCTGGGCGTGGAGGGCACCGGCGCCGCGGACGGCGTTTATGCGGCCGATGCGGACGCGCTCGCCGCCGCCGAATCGGTCGAAGGTCCCGTCTGGGTGGGCCGAGGCTGCGAGATCGGCGAGGGCGCGCGGCTGATCGGACCGGTGATCGTGGGCGACGGCGCGAAGATCGGCGCGGGCGCCGCGGTGCGCGATTCGATCGTCTTTCCGGGCGGAGAGGTCCCGGCAGGCACAATCGCGATCGGCGCGATTCTCGGCCACGGCGACATCATGGCCAACCTGCGTTCGCCGGACGGAAGTCCAGCCGTGTCGCGGGGACAGGCGTAAACGGCCGATAAGTGCCGTAGGCTGACGCCAGATCGTTGATCCCCCCGAAGGAGTCACAAGTGAAGACACGTTTTGCAGTCGCGATTTTCGCCACGTTGCTCACAGTCGCGGCGCTCGCGCCATCCGCGCCGGCCGCCACGAGCAAGCTCTACGTGACTCCTTACATGGGTGTCGTCAACTTCTGCCGCGCGTCCACCGATCAGGTGCGCTGGTCATACACCTTCAAGGCGAAGATCAAGCGCAAAAACTCACCGTTGCCGAAGAAGGTGATGATCAAGTACAACGTGACCGACAGTTCCACGGGCCAGGTGATGGTCTCGCAGCGGTTGACGCTCAAGCCGAAGAAGTTCTACAAGATCGGCCTGGAGACGCAGTACACGGCAGGCCAGCAGTTGTCGGTCACGCTTGACGCCTCGTTCAAGTCGCCGCTCACCGGACGCACGCTGCGGTCGCATTCGGTTTTGCCCGACAGCGCCCCGACGGTGGAGATGATGGACGGAGCGGCTACCGCGCCGCCCGCCTGCGCCGCGGGCTAAGGGACTGCATGCGTCCGCCGTATACTCGGTTTTAAGTCTGAACGGGTCCCACCGGGCCTATTTCGTCCGTCGCGCAGTAGCGCCGCTGAGTCTCGGCCCGGCGCATGCATCCATTCGGGAGATTTCAATAATGCCGTCTTCGCGCGTTCTAATTTCGGCGCTGCTCCTGCTGGCCGCGCTCGCCGCGCTCGGCCCGGCCGATGCGGTCGCGGAAGTTAAATACACGTTTACGGTGGACTATTCGTACGCCGCCGTGTCCCGTCTGGACTTCTCGAAACTCACAACCGTCCGCTTGATGCACGGCGTGGCGCAGATCGCTCGCCAGAACCAGGACGCGGGTTACGATCGCATCAGCGTGCCAGGCGATTTGGTGCCCGGTGACGTGGTTCAGGTTTACCAGGGCGCGGTTTACCCCGCCGATCCGCCGGTGACCGCGCCCACGGAAATCTTCACAATCCCTCCCTTCACCGTCGGCGGGACCCCAGGCAGCCCCGTGGTGAGCGGTATCGCGGAAGACGGGTCGCTGGTGCGTGTTCGTCATGTGCTCGCATGCACCGAGGACAGCGATTCGGCGAGCGCCGTGAGGACGCCAGGCGCTTTCAGCGCCACGTTCGCGATGCCGATTCAGTCCGGCGACTGGCTTTACGCCAAGCTCACACAGCCCGACGGCGACACCGTGGGGATTCGCAACAGTGTCTTCGGCGACGCCAACTGCACCTACGTTGATGCCGCCTCGCGAAGCTACGGCTACTTCGAGCAGTACCCGTATCGCGTCGCGGTGACGGGATTGGACGCGAACGCGGCGCCGACGACGAAAGTCCTGCTGCGCCGCCGCGGCTTGGTTGTCGCATCGAAGGACGATTATTCGCTGCTGCTGACTGCCGGCCAGAAACCGCAGCCGGGGGATGTGGTCGAGCTCTACCGGCCCAAGGATGCCGCCTCGCCGTCGATGGCGTGGACGATCCCCGGCCTGAGCGGAGTGTTCGACGCCGGCAGCGACCGCGCGGCGGTGGACGCACCGGCGGCGTCCACGATCAACGCGGAGATTTGCCGAGTCGCCGATTGCGCGGCTCAGACGGTGCGGACGGCGCGCGATACAGCCGCGGGCAAGACGATCTTCGACTTCACGAAGCCCGAAGGCTTCGGAGACAAGATCGACGTCCGGTCCGACGATCAGGCATCGGGTTGGTGGTATTCGCCGGACGAGCACTTCAGCGTTTCGTTTGATCTCGTGCCAGGCGACCTTTCGCCGCCCACCGGCAAGCTGACCGTGGCCAAGCGCCTGAACCTACGGCGGAAGATACGAATACGGCTACGCAGCGACGAGGCGGGAGCGGCGATCGTCGCGCTGACGGTCCCCAAGATGCCCCGTGCCGCGGCCAAGGGCTCCGTCAAGCTGGCCGGCGCGAAGGCGACGCTCAAGGTCGGCGCCAACACAATCTCGCTGAAGCTCACCAAAGCAGGCAGAAAGGCGTTCAAGCGCATCGCCAAGAGCCGCAGGTCGTCAGCCGCCACCGTTACGGTCACGCTCACAGACGCCGCCGGAAACGCGTCGACGGTGACGAAAAAAACAAAGCTTGCGGTCAACAAGTAATCCGGCCCGCGCCCGCGGTTCCGGTATATCGAAAGGACACTGAATGAATAGAGCCGTAAAGACGGCCGCGCTCGCCTTGCTGGCGACCGGCCTGATGACCGCGCCGGCGAGTGCGGCGAAGAAATCGCTGCGCGTATCGGTCAATTACTTCTCGGTGGCCGACTGCAGCGTCGCTCCCGACAAGGTGCGAATGGCGGTCGGCTTTGAGGCCAAGGTCAAAGCCAAGAACGCCAAGAAGCCCAGCAAGATCAACGTGTCGTACAAGCTCACAAACCCGCAGACCGGTGAGGTGCGCGTGGCAGAGTCGCTAACGCTCAAGCCGAACGACTACGTCAACATCGGAACGTTTCTCGGCTACACCGCCGGGGCGCAGTGGTCGTTTGACGGCTCGTTCACGTACAAGAGCAGCGTCACCGGAAAGACCGTCACCAGCAAGACGTCCCAGATGCTCACGGTGTACACCAACGACGAGCTGAGCAAGCTCGGAGTGCCGTCCTGCGTATGACGGCCGTCAGGCCCGGTCGCCGATCCTGACGTCCAGGATCCGCGGCCGTCGGCCGTCGGTCACGACGCCGTCGTGGTCGACGATCTCGTGCGGTTCGACCACGTAGTCGATCTCGATTCGGCGGCCCTCCTCCATCTGACCGATCACTCGGCTGCGCAGTTCGCCGGTGAGGTCGTAGGTATTTGGCATCAGCGGATCGTCGGTTTCGATGTTGACCGTCATGTGGCCCGAGGCGCCTTCGCCTGCATCCCAAAAGAAGTGCACGACGCCCGTAACGGTCACCCTCGCGCCGTCCGCGCCGAACGAGCTGCCTCCCGTAAGACTTCTGTGACTGTTCATTAGCTGAATTTTTGCATTTCGGTCTTGTTTCGTTACCGGCGGCCAGGCAGGATCGATGCGTGTGTCCCGGCAGAGGAGAGGCAACGGCAGCGGGAGCCCGCCGGTTGATCGGCCGGGTGGCCGCGCTGCTGGCGCCGCCGCGCTGCGTCGCGTGTGACTCCCCAACGCCGATCGGCGCGGTCCTCTGCGGGGCATGCGAAGCAGCGATCATGGATTTGCCGACGGGGACGGGTGGAGACGATTTCGGCAATTGGCCGCTTGTCGGAGGCGGCTTCCCGGCTCCACCGGACCTTGGCCGTCGCTCCTGGAGCGGCCAGACAGATCGGACCCGCGACGGCGTGGTCCCGGCCACCGGCGCGCTCACCGCGCTGTTCGCGGCCTTCCCGATGGAGTGGCCCGCCCGCGATCTCGTGCACGCGCTCAAGTACCGCTCCGCCGTGGCGGTGGCAAACGAGATGGCACGATTGATCGCAGCGCGAGTGCCGTCCGGCATGCTCGACGGTGCGCTGCTGGTTCCGGTGCCGGCGCATCCTGTTCACCAGCGACTGCGCGGCTACAACCAAAGCTTGCTGCTCGCGCGCGAACTGGCGCGTGTGGGGCGGCTGCCGTTTTGCGATTGTCTGGAGCGCACGTCGTCGTCGCCGCCGCAGACCGGCCTGCCGCGTTCGCGCCGCCTGGCGCTTGATCCGGCCGCGTTTCGGGCCCGGTCACAGCCGATCCGCCATCCGCGAAAATCGACCGAATTTCCGACAAATGTCGTATTGCTCGACGACGTCGTCACCACAGGCGTTACATTGGAGGTATGCGCTTTTGCTATTCGCAGGCGATTCGGATCCGAGGTACGGGCTCTGACGTTTGCAGGCGCGGGCGCACATCCCGGCACGGGCATCGAGAGATGCCGATAACTCGGGCGATTCGGCGTACGAACGACTGACCGGATCGCCTAGCGCGCGTTGCGCCTCCGGTGATCCGATCGGCTTCAAATCAAGGAGCTAATGACATGCAGATCGAGATCAGGACGCGCAATGGAGTGGCCATCACGGACGAACTTCGCGATTACGCGCAGCGTCGTTTTGAAAAGGTTTCCCGTCAGGTATCAGAGCTTGCTCGCCTCGAGCTTGAGTTCAGCGAGGAGCGCAACCCGGCGATCGCCGAGCAGTTTGTCTGTGATGCCGTGCTCTATCTGAAGGGCACCAAGCTCCGCGCCAGCGATAGCTCGTTCGAGATGAAACACGCGATCCACGAGGTCTCCGACGAACTCGGCCGCCAGCTCGAGCGGCACCGCGAAAAGCGCAGCCATCGCCGCGAGGCGCACAAATCCGGCGGCGGCAAGTTCATCACCCCGCAGTTCGGCAACGTGCTCGCGGAAGGGGCGCAGCCCTAGCGGCGGCGCCGTCAAACACAAGCGTCCCCGCGTAATGCGGGAACGGGGTGCCCGGCGCGCGACCTGCGCGCCGCCGCCCCAGTTCAGGGCCGGGGCTCCTTCGGGGGCGTCGGCCCTTTTTAGGCGGTGAGGATGGGTTCGTTTGGCTCAAACCTCCAGACGCGGCCGGATCGAGATTCGCTCGGACGGCCGCACGCCTCGGGGATTGCAATCGGAAGCGCGCACGATTGACCGCCGGATGGCAAAGGGCAGGATCGGACTGCGCGAAGTTGAAATGGCGACTGAAATCACAAGAAAATGAAAACCGGAGGGGTATCGGGATGAGTAAGGCACGAATTTCATTGATTTCCGCGATTGCGGCCGTAGTGTGCCTTGCGGCGCTGCCGGCAGGAGCCGGCGCCGCGGCGATTTACCAGTACGAAATCGAGAATCTCGGATCTGGCGCTCGGTTTCAGATGGACAAGGTTGATCCGTCGAAGCGCACGACGGTTCGCGTGATGCGAGCGGGAGTCCAGCAGTATCGACTCAACCAGGTATCCGGCAGTTCATGGGCGTGGTTCAATCATGCGGTCGAATCCGGCGATGTGATCGAGGTCTACCAGCACCCCTCTGGCGACCCGGTGCTGCCGGATCCGCCCGGCGTCCCGCCGACGGAGACATTCACCGTGCCTCAGCTTACGGTCTCCGCCGGTGCGGGAAATCCGGTGGTAAATGGTTTGGCCGACGACGGTTGGACCGCGTACACGTGGCTTGACCACCCGTGCGACAGCGGCCCTTCTGAATCCATTGTCGCTACGCGCACGCCTGGTGCGCACACCGCGACCTTTGCGTTTCCCGACATGGAAGGCGGCGACTACTCGGTCGAGATCCGGAACGCACTGGGAGACGAAATAACTCGCAACGGACGCGTACCGGGCGACGGCCGCTGCATCGACATTGACGCGCACTTGGGGGTCGATACGTCGACAACCCCGTACGAGGTGAGCATCGACGAGCTCGACAATGCGATCGCCACCGTCCGAACGGTATTGCGTCGTTCCGGCGCTGCGCTGGCGGATAACAACGACGATCGGCTCGATCTCACCGGCGACAAGAGGCCGTTGCCGGGTGACGTGATCGAGGTGTACCGTCCGCAGGACGCCGGGGCGCCCGCCTACACGTACACGATTCCGTCGTTTAGCGGTGTGGTGGACGCGAGCGGTGACCTGATGGCCTTGCAGGTCGAGGCCGGTGCGATGGTCGGCGCGTGGTCGTGTCGTACGCCGCACTGCTCGCCGCGCGGTGAGCGCTGGGCACGCGCCGTCGCTACGGGTAGGACAACGCTCAACTTTGCCGAGAACCAGGGGTCAGGGCGCCCGTTCGACCTCTTTTCCACGGACCAGGTAGGAGCGACGTGGATCTCCACCGATGAGCGGGTGAAGATTACGTTCGAGCCCGTGTCCGGCGACCTCGTTCCACCCGCCGGCCAGCTCAAGCTCGGATCACGTCTCGCCGTGCGCAAGCTCTCCAAGCGCCTGAAACTCAAGCTCAACAGCAACGAGGCGGGTTCGGTTGGCGCCGTATTGACCGTGCCGAAGATGCCGAAGAAGGGCTCGGCGGCCGCGCGTAAGCCGGTGACGATCGCGACGGTCGCGGCGCGCAGCGTGATTGCGGGCAACAACACGCTCTTACTTAAGCCGACAAAGAAGGGCAAGGCCGCGTTTAAGCGTCTCACGCGGGGCAAGTCCGCGAAGGCAACTTTGACGATCACCCTCAAAGACGCCGCCGGCAACATGTCAACGCTCACGAAGAACATCAAGATCGCGGGCTGATATTTCGCGGATCGCGCGTCGGCCGGCCTACCGGCCGACGCGCGGTGTCGCACCGGCCCGTCGGACGCCCAGCCGCCGTCGCCGCGTGGCCCGAGTGCTTTCTTTATGTCTGGATTACGTCTGCCGCGCGTCCCCGGTGTTGGGCAGGTCTACGAGAACCGGCAGATAAAGTAGGTCCCATGTCTCTGATCGATCGCGCCCTGCGCATGGGCGAAGGCAAGAAGTTCAAGAATTTCGAGAAGAAGGTCGCGCTCGTCAACGCATTCGAGCCCGAGATGAAGCTGCTCGAAGACGACGAGCTGCGCACCGAAATGAACGAGCTACGCACGCGCGCCGAAAACGGCGAGTCGCTCGACGATCTGCTGGCGCATGTTTTCGCGTTGACGCGCGAGGCCGGACGCCGCACGATGGGCATGCGCCACTTCGACGTGCAGCTGATCGGTGGCATGGTGCTGCACTACGGCGACATCGCCGAAATGAAGACGGGAGAAGGCAAGACGCTAACGGCCACGCTGCCGGTGGTGCTCAACGCGATCGCCGGCAAGGGCGTGCACGTCGTCACCGTCAACGACTACCTGGCAAAGCGCGACGCGGAGTGGATGAGTCCGATTTACGAGGCCCTCGGTCTGAGCGTGGGCATTTTGCAGAGCGGAATTTACGACTGGGAGTACAAGCGCGACGCATACAAGTCCGACATCACCTACGGCACCAACTCCGAGTTCGGTTTCGACTATCTGCGCGACAACCTCGCGCATAGCCTGGAGGAAAAGGTTCAGCGCGGCCATCCGTTCGCGATCGTCGACGAGGTCGACAACATCCTGATCGACGAGGCTCGAACGCCGCTGATCATCAGCGGCAGTCCCGAGCAGGCCGCCGACTACTACAAGCAGTTCGCCAAGCTCGCGCGCCAGATGGTGCCGGGCGAGCGGCCCAAGGAGATCTCCGCGAAGGACCGCTCGTGGAGCGCGGACTTCGACTTCGAGCCCGACGAGAAGTACAAGACCGTTTCGATCACCGAGATCGGCGTAACCAAGGCCGAAAAGTACATGGGCATCGAAAACCTGTACCTGGCCGAGAACGGCAGCCTCGTCAACCACCTGCTGCAGGCGCTGAAGGCCGAGAACCTTTACAAGCGAGACGTTGACTACGCCGTGATCGACGGCGAAGTCAAGATCATCGACGAGTTCACCGGCCGCATTCTGGAGGGTCGCCGATGGAGCGAGGGTCTGCACCAGGCGGTCGAGGCAAAAGAAGGCGTACGCATACAAGAGGAAAACCAGACCGTCGCCACGATCACCTACCAGAACTACTTTCGTCGCTACGACAAGCTCTCAGGCATGACGGGAACCGCGCTCACCGAAGCCACCGAGTTCATGAAGATCTACGAACTCCAGGTGGTGGAAGTCCCCACCAACCAGCCGATGGTCCGAGACGACCGCAACGACCAGATTTACAAAACCAAAGGCGGCAAGTGGAGCGCGATCGAGCGTGAAATTATCGCCCGCCACGAGGCCGGTCAGCCGATCCTCGTGGGCACGATCGCGGTGGAGACCAGTGAGTCGCTTTCGAAACGACTGAAGAAAAAGGGCATTCCTCACGAGGTGCTCAATGCCAAGCCCGAATACGCGGAGAAGGAGGGCGAGACGATCGCCCAGGCCGGTCGTCCGGGTGCGGTAACGATCGCCACCAACATGGCCGGCCGCGGCGTGGACATCAAGCTCGGCGGCAACGCCGAAGAGCAGGCCAAGATCGAGCTGCGCAAGCGCAATCTCGATCCGGAAGACGAGAACTACGACCAGGAATTGAAAATCCTCGCTGAGAAGTTTGAGGGGCAGGTCGCGAGAGAGCGCGAGAAGGTGATGGAGGCCGGCGGTCTCTACATCTGCGGCACCGAGCGCCACGAGAGCCGTCGCATAGACAACCAGCTTCGCGGACGCGCCGGCCGTCAGGGCGACCCGGGCGAGTCACGGTTTTTCCTGTCCGCCGAAGACGATCTGGTGCGACTTTTCGCTGGCGAGCGGATTTACCGCATTCTCGATCGCTTCGGCGACACCGACGACGAGGGCAACGAATTGCCGATCGAGGCCGGAATCCTCAGCAAGCAGATTGAAGGCGCGCAAAAAAAGGTCGAGGAGCAGAACTATCTGTCCCGTAAGCGCGTGCTGGAGTACGACGACGTGATGAACCAGCAGCGCGAGGTGATCTACGAGTTTCGCGACCGCATCCTTGAGGGAATGGACATGTCCCAGCAGGCGCGCGAGCACATGCGCGAGGTGATCGAGCGGCTCGTCAACGAATACACCCAGGGCGACACGCCACAGGAGTGGGACATTCGCGAGTTGTTCATCCAGCTCGATCAGATCTTCCCGTTGAGCTTTGAGCCCGACGACATAAACGTGCTGGGGATGGAGCGCAGCGACCTTGTGGACACGATCACCGAGGAGGCCGTGGAGGCCTACGACGACAAGGAAGAGGAGCTCGGCTCGGAGCTGATGCGCGGGCTGGAACGTCACGTGCTGTTGGAGATCATCGACGAGCGTTGGCGCGAGCACCTAAACGATATGGACTACCTGCGTGAGGGCATTCACCTGCGTGGCTTTGCCGAGGTTCAGCCGATCGTCGCTTACAAGAACGAAGGCTTCAGCATGTTCACCGAACTGATGGACAGCTTGTGGGACGAGTTCGCGCGCGTGATCTACCACTTTGAGCTGACCGACGAAGGCCAGCGCGAGCGAGCGCAACAGCAGTTACTAGAAGCCTCGAAGTCGTCAAACACCGCGCAGTTCAACTACAGCCAGACCGGTGAGCCGAACTACGGCGTGGGCGCCTCGGTCGCCGCCGCCGCGGCCGAGTCCGAGGGCGATCAGCTCTCGGCGGTCGGTGTGCAGAGCCGCAGCAGCTCCACCGCCGGAGCCGGCGGCGCCGTGGGCGCCAAGCAGGCCCCGGCCGCCGGCTACGACCCCGACGGCAACCCGATGAGCCGCAACCAGCCGTGCTGGTGCGGTTCGGGCAAGAAGTTCAAGAACTGCCACGGCAAGTAGCCCACCGGCCGGTCGGCCGGTGTCACTCCGCTGCCCGCTAGCGGTCAGCCTACGCTTGGCCAACAGGCGAACATACGTTCGCATTTCGCGTGGAATCTAACCAACCCGGCGGATGCATCGAGATGTTTTTCGAGATCCGGCGAAGAAATTCCGCATAAAACGAGCCGCTCGCGCATCTAACAGTTGTACACGGAAATTGCGGCGCCAAGAGCGGAGCGCGCGGATCACGAAAACCGCAGCACCCGCAGGCGCCACAGATCAGCTGCGAGACGGCGGCAGGACGCCGACTCGGCTGAGGTCCCTGGGGGGTTTGACCGCAGCCCCTTGGACCGCACGGACGGCCGGCCCGGACTTTCTGTCCGGCCGGCCGTCTGCCGATCTTTCTTCTGGTCGGCGGACCGGCGGCCGTCCCCCGGACGGACGGCTCGCCGATCCTTCACGCCCGCCACCCGTCGTTCGCCGGTTGGTCGGTCTGCCGCCGTCCACGTGCGCCGTCTCGCTAGGATCGCGGCGATATGGCACTAGACGCCCATGAAACTTCCACGCGCATCGATGCGCTCCGTGACCAGCTCAAGCTGCTTGCGGACTCTCTTTGACCGGCCTAAAGTCGCCGCGCGCATAGACGCGCTTGAGCAACAGATGGGCGAAGGCGGTTTTTGGGACGACTCCGAGACCGCCGCAAAGACCAGCTCAGAACACTCCAAGCTGCAACGGCGGCTCGACGAGTTCGACGCTGTGACCGGCGAAATCGACGATCTTCAGGCGCTCGCCGAGATGGCGCTGGAAGACGAGTCGATGGCCGAGGAGTTTTCCGAGCAGCTTGCCGTCATAGAGCGGCGCATGAACTCGCTTGAAGAAGAGCGGCTGTTCACCGGTGAGTACGACTCCGGCGACGCCGTTGTCACGATCCAGGACGGCGCCGGCGGCACCGACGCACAGGACTGGGCGGAGATGCTGCTGCGCATGGAAATGCGCTGGGCCGAACGGCGCGGCTTCAAGCTCGAACTGAAGGAGGCCACCGCCGGCGGCGAGGCCGGCATCACCAGCGCCACCTTCCTGGTGCACGGCGACAACGCCTACGGTCTCTTTGGTGCAGAGCGCGGCGTCCACCGGCTCGTGCGCCAGTCGCCGTTTGACAGCGCGCACCGGCGGCACACCTCGTTTGCGCTTGTCGAGGTGGCGCCGCTCGTGGACGACGACATCGAGGTCGAGGTCGACGACGCCGACCTGCAAATCGACACCTATCGCGCTTCCGGCGCGGGCGGCCAGCACGTCAACAAGACCGACAGTGCCGTGCGCATCACGCACAAGCCCACGGGCATCGTGGTGCAGTGTCAGGACGAGCGCTCGCAGGGCGCCAACAAGCACACCGCCATGAAGATGCTGCGCGCGCGAATCGTCGCACTGGAAGAGGCCAAGCGAGCCGAGGAGCTGGCCGCCGAAAAGGGCGACGCGATCGACGTCAACTTCGGTTCGCAGATCCGCTCTTACGTGCTGCACCCGTATTCGATGGTCAAGGACCATCGCACCAACTTTGAGGTCGGCGACGTGCAGCGCGTGCTCGATGGCGACCTCGACGGCTTCGTGCACGCCGAGCTGTCGCGTCGTGCCGTCGGCCGCCCGAGCGAACGTGCGGGCAGCGAGCGGGCGGGCGCCGCGACGGCGGACGGGGAATAGACGGCGGATAGGGAAAGCAGTGGCAGTATCAAAACATCTTCCGGCCGATGGGAAACAATCCCCGGCAATGCCCGCACTGGCTCCACACGACTTCCTACCGCTCGTGCGCATGGCGCTGGCCGAAGACGTCGGAAGTGGCGATGTGACGACCGCGCTGACGGTGCCGCCGGGCGCGGTGGGCACGGCGGTGATCCGCCAAAAACAGGCCGGCACGATTTTCGGGCATCAGGTGGCGGAGGCCGTCTTTTTCGAGCTGGACCCCACGGTGGAGTACGCCCGCCTGCGTGAAGACGGGGCCGATTGCGACGAACCGCCGGCCGAGATCGCACGAGTGGCGGGACCGCTTGCCGCCCTGCTCACCGGCGAGCGCACGGCGCTGAACTTCCTAATGCACCTCTCCGGGGTGGCAACCGCCGCGGCCGCCGCCGCACGTGCCGTTGAGGGCACCGGCTGCAAGGTGCTGGACACGCGCAAGACCACGCCCGGCATGCGGTTGCTGGAGAAGGCGGCGGTCGCCGCCGGCGGGGCGTCCAACCATCGCATCGGCCTGCATGACGCGATTCTTGTGAAGGAAAACCACATCGCCGCCGCCGGTGGCGTTGAGGCCGCCGTGCGGGCGTGTACCACCGGCAGCGATCTTGCCCTCGAAGTGGAAGTTCGCAACGGCGACGAAATAGATCAGGCTCTGGCCGCCGGCGCTCGTCGTCTGCTGCTGGACAACATGAGCGACGACCAGCTACGCGCGGCCGTAAAGCAGGTGTCCGGCCGCGCCACGCTGGAAGCCAGCGGCGGTTATCGCCTGGACAACCTCCGCAGCGCCGCTGAGACCGGCGTGGATTTCATCTCGATGGGATCGATCACCCACGGTGCGCCGGCGCTGGACCTCAGCATGGTGGTGGAGGAAGTCTGATTCCGGAGCGGCAAGCCTCAGCCCGCCGCCGGTCGCTGAAGTAGCCCCTGCCGCGCTCGCCGCGACCGTCCGCATGCCGACCGCCGCACCCAACCCGCGCGGTAACATCAAACCAACCGATCCATTCCGACCAGCGCCGGCGACCGTCGCCGCCGCGGCGGAACATATGCCATGACTTCACCGCCTGCGTCCCAGATGACCTCCAGCCCGGCGACCTCCAGCCCGGCGACCACCAAGCCGGAAAAGGACCAGCCGCGGCCCGGCGACAAGCTGCACGCCGAGCCCTACATGCTGCCGGTGCAGCCGCCGCCATTGCCGGAATCGCCGACGCCACAGGAGATCGCCGAGCTCTCGGAAGAGGTCCGCGAACTGGCCAAGCAGAAGAATGCCGTGATCCTTGCGCACAATTATCAAGTGCCCGAGATCCAAGACGTCGCCGACTACACCGGCGACTCGCTCGGCCTCTCGATCGAAGCGGCGCGCACGTCCGCCGAGCGCATCGTCTTTTGCGGCGTGCATTTCATGGCCGAGACCGCGAAGATCCTCAGTCCCGAAAAAACAGTGCTGATCCCCGACACGCGCGCCGGTTGTTCGTTGGCCGATGGCATCACCGCTCAGCAAGTGCGCGACTGGAAGGCCGAGAACCCCGATGCGCTCGTGGTTATGTACGTCAACACCACGGCCGAGGTCAAGGCCGAGACCGATTACTGCGTGACCTCCTCGAACGCCGTCGCCGTCGTCAACGCGATTCCGCGCGACCGCGAGATTCTCTTCGGCCCGGACATGTTCCTTGGCAGCTACGTCGAGAAGATCACCAAGCGCCCGATGAAGGTGTGGATGGGGGAGTGCCATGTACACGCCGGCATCCGCCCGGCCGACATGCAAAAAATGCTCGACGACCACCCTCAAGCCGACCTGATGATTCACCCCGAGTGCGGTTGCTCAACCAGCGCGATGGAGTATCTGGCCTGCGGCGACATCGACCCCGACCGCACCTACATCCTCAGCACCGGCGGCATGATCGAGCATGTCAAGCAGTCAGACGCGCCCGAGTTCATCGTTGCCACGGAAGAGGGGATCTTCCATCCGCTGCGCAAAGCCGCCCCCGGCCGCACGTTCATTCCCGCCACCGAAGACGCCGTCTGTGGCTTCATGAAGACGATCACCCTTCGCGGCCTGCGTGATGCTCTGCGCGAGGATAAGTACCACGTAGAAGTCGCCCCCCAGATCGCCGAACGCGCGCGCGTGCCGATCGAGCGGATGATTTCGATCACGGACTAGTCTGCGGCATCGTTCGCGCTGTCCGCGCCGCTACGCCTTCGCGCAGTCCGCCGCCTCCGCGATCGCGGCCGCCGGACCCTTCAGGCGGCCGTCGGTCGGCGCATCGGCGGGCGGTACATGTTTACGCGGGCGCCGCCACCTCGCTTCGCCTGGTACATCGTGTCGTCGGCGAGCGCCAGCAGCTCCTCCGCACCGGCTCGCGAGGCGTCTTCGATCATCACCACGCCGATGCTGCCTTCTACGCGCTCGACGCCGAACTCGCGCAGCGCCTCCGACGCCGGCTCGATCGCCTTGAGAATCGACTCGGCCGTTGACAGCGCACCTTTTCTGGTGGTGCGCGTGAGCAGGATCGCAAACTCGTCGCCGCCGATCCGCGCACCCAGGTCGCTCGTGCGCAACCTGTTGCGTAGTGCCTCGGCGACACCGGCGATCAGCTTGTCTCCGGCCGCGTGACCGTGTTCGTCGTTGATCGACTTGAGTCCGTCGAGATCCAGCATCATCACGGCGCCTTCGGCGCCGTAGCGCCGGCACATCGCAACGTGATGTTCGAGCGATTCAAGAAACCGCCGGCGATTCGCCAGACCGGTCAGCGAGTCGTGGTCCGCGGCGTAACGGAGGCGCGCCTCGTTTCGCAGTCGATCCGTGATGTCGGCCACGATCCCGATCAAACGCACGACTTTGCCTTGATCGTCGCGTTCGGCAAAGCCGCTCGTGAGCAAGTGCACTGGTTGACCATCCAGTCCGGGCCGCTCGCGGCGGATCGTCAGTTCAAAATCTTCGCCTGTCGCGATCATCTCCGTCAGCAGCCGCCGCGCTCGATCTCGTTCATCCGGAGCGAAATACGAGAGCCACAGGTGCAGCGTGAGCGGCTGATCCGGGCGCTCGTCGCCGAGCAGGTTGAATAGCTCATCCGACCACTGCATCTTCCCTGTGCGCACGTCGTAATTCCAGCTCCCGAGGTTCGCGATCGACTGCGCTTTTATCAGCTGCGCGTGTTCAGACGTGAGTTCTTCTTCCAGCTCGACGCGATCGGTGACGTCTCGTGCCGAGCTGTAGATCACGCCAAGCTCCGGATCTCCAACGCAGCTCCATTCAAGCCAGCGCCAGGTGCCGTCGTTGACGAGGCGCCGGTTGCGGAAATTGACCAGGACATTGCCGGCTGAGATCTGTGAAAGCGAATCTTGAACACGCTCAATGTCGTCCGGGTGCACACGCTTTTCGACCGGAAGGCTGCGCAGTTCTTCGGCCGTCCAGCCCAGCACCTCGGTCCAGCGTCGATTGAAGCTGAGCATGTTCCCGTCGAAGTCGGAGGTGCAGAAAAGATCGTTCGAAAGCTCGAAAAACCGGGCGTTCTCGCCGAGTGAGGCGTTTGCCACCGTGAGTTCGGCGTTTTGCTGCTCGACGACCCCGGCGGCTTGCATTTCCCGTCGCAGCGCCCGCACGATGGTGATCGCGATCAGCACGCTCAGCGCCAGCCCGCCGAGCAGAATGATTGCCACAATCGGCCATACCGAACCGGCCGTTCGTGCCGACGTTATGGTCCATTCTCTTCCGGCGATGTTGATCGTGTCGCGTAGACCGGTGGCGTCTGAATCGCCGCCGCCGGCCACGACACTGCCGTTGTCCGTGATTTGAAAACCGGCTGAATCGGTCTTCAATGACTGGATCGCCCGTCCGAGCAGCGTGGCGCGCATGCTTGAGCTGACAACGCCGATGGCAGCTTTTCGCCGCTGAGCGACGTTTGCAACCGCTGCGTCAGACCGATACACCGGAGCGTAAAGAATCGCGCCGGTGCCGCCGGAGAGCAGCTGAATCGGCTCGGTCGCCGCGGGACGACCGGTGTCGATCGCGGCCCTTATGGCTCGCATTCGTATCGCGTCGCCGGAGATGTCCAGGCCGTGGTACGTCGGCTGCTTTCCTCGCACTGCTTCCGCCGCGGAAATGTAGTGCGCGTCCGGGCGGCCGCCGGTCGCGTCGCCCCGGTTTGTCACCGTCAGTCCGCGTCGCCGTTCATAGGCGCGCAGATCGGAGCTTTCTACTCGCTCGATCAAGCGAACGCTTGCAATGCCGGGCTCGGTAATGACGACCTTGGCGACGCGTTCGAACTCGACCGTGCGATCGCTTTCGTTACCGGTACCAACTGCGGCGGCAAGATCCTGTAGCCGCCCGGTGGTCTTCGAGGTAACGGTCGTCGTCGCGTGCTTAAGCGCGTCGATGCGGTTCGCGTCGGATTGGTCACGCCGGTTCTGATCGGCGCGAACCGCGAAAATCGTGGTTGCGGCGATTGCCAGCAGTAGTCCCGTAGCGACCGCGGCCAACGCCGGCGGTCCCTTGAATCTCATGTATCTGAGATCGACCGGTGATGCCGGAGCCTTGACCTGGAACGCGAAGAGTTCTGGACAAATTCCGCGATTTGAGCGCCCGCGCATGGGTTGACACGTTCGTGGTAAGGTTCGCCGCATGGCATCCGCGACAACCCCCAAGCGCGCCGCCAAGGACGCCGATGCGCTCACCATCAACGAAGCGGCGGAAACCAGCGGCTGGTCCGCCCGCATGCTTCGCTACATCGAGAACGCCGGCCTGGTTGAGCCGCCGCGATCACCCGCCGGTTACCGCCTGTACGGCCCCGGCGAACTGCAACGCCTGCGCACTCTTCGCGAACTGCTGAACTCCCACGACCTGGAGATCAGCAACGTCGGTTTTGCCCGGCGTCTGCGCAAAGAACCGCAACTCGGCCACGCCGTCAATCTCTGGCTGGACCAGACACCCGAGCGACCGGCCGAGGTGGCCGACGCCGACTGGCTCAGCTGGGAGCAGCGAAAGCACAAGAAACTGCTCGAAGCCGCCGCGTGAAACCGCTCGGCCCCCGACTTTCCCAACACCCCCGATCCCGCTAGGAGACCCAATACATGACCTCCACCGCAGTTGAACTTGACTTCAAGGTCGCAGACCTGTCATTGGCCGTCGCCGGCCGCAAGCAGATCGAACTCGCCGAGCACGAGATGCCCGGCCTGATGGCCACGCGCGCCGAATACGCCGACGCCCAGCCGCTGAAGGGCGCGCGCATCACCGGCTCACTGCATATGACAGTGCAGACCGCCGTACTGATCGAGACGCTGACGGCGCTCGGAGCAGAAGTGCGCTGGTGCAGCTGCAACATCTTCTCCACGCAGGACGAAGCGGCCGCCGCCGTGGCCGTGGGCCCGAACGGTACACCGGAGAATCCCCAGGGCGTGCCCGTCTACGCATGGAAGGGCGAGACGCTGGAGGAATACTGGTGGTGCACCGAGCAGGTCGTCAACTGGCCGGACGGCGAGGGCCCCAACATGATCCTCGATGACGGCGGAGACGCCACGATGTTGGTGCACAAGGGCCGCGAGTTCGAGCTCGCAGGCGCGGTGCCCGACCCCGCCGCCGCCGAGTCCGAAGAGTTCACCGTCTTTCTGACGCTGCTGCAGAAATCGATCCAAGAAGACCCGCAGCGCTACACCAAGATCGCCGACGGCGTCAAGGGCGTGACGGAAGAGACCACGACCGGAGTGCACCGTCTGTACCAGCTTGCCGAAACCGGCGACTTGCTGTTTCCGGCGATCAACGTCAACGACTCGGTCACCAAGAGCAAGTTCGACAACCTCTACGGCTGCCGACACTCACTGGTTGACGGCATCTACCGTGGCACCGATGTGATGCTCGGCGGCAAGACCGCCGTGGTCTGCGGCTTCGGCGACGTCGGCAAGGGCAGCGCCGAGAGCCTGCGCGCAGCCGGCGCCCGTGTGATCGTCACCGAGATCGACCCGATCTGCGCGCTGCAGGCCGCGATGCAGGGTTACCAGGTGGACACGCTCGAAAATCAGGTCGAGACCGCCGACGTCTTCGTCACCACCACCGGCAACAAGGACATCATCCGCGCCGACCACATCGCCCGCATGAAGGACAAGGCGATCGTCGGCAACATCGGCCACTTCGACAACGAGATCGACATGGCCGGTCTGGCCGCCACGCCCGGCATCGAGAAGATCGAGATCAAGCCACAGGTGCACGAGTGGCGCTACCCCAGCGGCAAGAGCGTGATCGTGCTGTCCGAGGGCCGCCTGCTGAACCTGGGCAACGCCACCGGTCACCCCAGCTTCGTGATGAGCAACTCCTTCACCAACCAGACGATCGCCCAGATCGAACTCTTCACCAAGAACGACGAGTACGAGAAGCAGGTCTACGTGCTTCCCAAACACCTCGACGAGAAGGTCGCGCGCCTGCACCTGGACGCGATCGGCGTGAACCTCACGCTGCTCACCGAAGAGCAGGCCGCGTACATCGGCGTCAGCGTTGACGGGCCGTACAAGCCGGAGCATTACCGGTACTAGGCATGTCGCGGCGCAGCGTCGCCACTCCTCCAACCGAGATCACCATGCGAAAGGCCCGGCACAGCGCCGGGCCTTTTTCAATTCCCGGCAGTTACCGTAAAGTTTGTAATCGTGATGACCGATATGGGTCCATAGGACTTGGCCATATTTCAGCGCCTTGTCCCTCGGAAGCACGATCGCACGGGACGAATGATTTCAACGGCCATCCACATCAACTTCGAGCGCGGGCGCGGGCACGGTATCGCCGTCGCGACGGCGATTGCCGCCGCCGCGCTGACCGCGTTTCTTCTTTGCACGCCGGGGGTTGCCGGTGCCGACGATTCCACCCCCACTCCGCCGACCACGCAGGTCGTCGGCGGCAACGTCGTGCCCAATCTGTCCAGCGAGTGGCCGTTCATCGTCGCCCTGCTTGACGAAAATGGCTATCAATTCTGCGGTGGCACGTTGATCAAACCGACCTGGGTGGTTACGGCCGCCCACTGCGATCTCACCGTCGGCGGTGTTTTGATCGGCCGCAAGCAGCTTTCAGGTTACGGTGGCGAGATCATCAGCGTGATCGGCAACATCAAGCACCCGCAATTCACCGACGCCGTCGGCGGCAGCGATGTGCGGTTACTCAAGCTGTCGCGCGCATCAACATATGCCTCTTCCGCGCTGCCGCTGGCGTCGGCCGCCAACGATCCGGCCGCCGGAGCGACCGCGCAGCTCGCGGGTTGGGGGGACACCTACTACGGCGAGGGGGCCGGCACCGATGACTTGCTTGACGGCGATGTGCAAGTGGAATCGAACGCTTCCTGCCTGGCCAATTACGGCGGATACATCATTTCTTCGATGATCTGCGCCGCGCATTATTCCTCAGCGCCGTACGTGAGTGCGTGCCAGGGCGACAGCGGCGGACCGCTGGTTTACAACGGCGGCTCCGGACTCAAGCTTGTGGGTATCACGAGCTTCGGCATCAATTGCGCCCTGCCGCCGTATTCGGCGGTGTTCACGCGCGTTTCATCGTTTAAGACTTGGATCGAGGGCGTGACCGGTCGCAGTCTCGCGACCAGCGTAAGTGGCGCAACGTTCGACACTCAGATGTTGGGCACAAGCTCCGCGGAGATCGACGTGCCACTGGTCGGCGCCGGCGACAATCCGGTTTCGGTCAGCAGCGCGTCGGTCACGAATGCCAACTTCAAGATTGTTGGTGACAGCTGCACCAGCGTGGCGCTGCCGGCCGACGGCCGATGTGATTTGCGCATCGTCTTCAGTCCGACGATGCTGGGCAATCAGGCCGGCGATCTCGTGATCAACTCCGACGATGCCGCTCAACCCACGTTGCGGTTGCCGCTCTCCGGCATGGCGATTCAGAACCCCAACGCCGCCGTTCGCCGTCCGGTGTCGGTGAGCGTCAAACAGAGTGGCCGTTCAACAAAGGTCGGCGCGCGGCTCACGTTCACGCTGAAGGTTTCGTATCAGGTCCCGGTTGGAACGCCGGGCGCCGTGGCCTGTCTGGGTTCGATCACCGCCAAGGCGAAGATCAGCGGTGTGCGCGGCACACCAACGGCGGCCGGACCGGTTGCGTGGTCAACTGCCAATTGCGTGGCCACGATCAAGCTGCGTGTGCTCAAGAAGGCCAAACGCAAGCGCGCGACGATCACGATCAGCGGAACCGGAAATAACGTGATCGCGGCTCCCGACGGCAAGTTCAGCCTGCGCATCAAGTAGCCGCGCGCGTCCGCCCGTGCTACCGCTAGCGTGATCCTATGGACTCGTTCGTGGCGATCGACTTTGAGACGGCGCGCTGGGGCGTGGCGTGTGCGGTGGGTTTGGTGCACTTTGAGAACGGCAAGCCGATCGACGAGCGCTACACGCTGATCGACCCGCGCATCTCGCCACGGCGATGGGACGCCGGAGCGATTCGCGTGCACGGCATCACGCCGGCCGATGTGATCGGGCAGCCCACGTTCACCGACATCTGGCCGGAGCTGGTCCACTACGCCGCGTGCTATCCGCTGGTCGCGCACAACGCCAACTTCGACATGGGCGTGCTGCGCGGCGAGCTGGAGCGCGCCAACCTGCAGACGCCCACGGTGCGGTATGGCTGCTCAATGGCGCTGGCACGAAACGCCTGGCCGAAATCGCGTCGAGGCGCGCCGCGAGCCAAGACCTACGCGGGCGCAGGCACGGAGGCCGATCGCGAGGCCGACGCGCAGGCGGCGGCCCCAGCCGATCCGCCGGACAACCACAAGCTCGACACGCTCTCCAGCTATCTGTCGATCGATTTGGATCACCACAACGCGCTCTCCGACGCGATTGCCTGCGGCATGATCACCGTGGCCGCCGTTCAGGCGCTGGGCTACAACACGCTCGCCGCCGCCTACGAGCATCCGCGTTTGAACTGGGGCGAGATCAGTCCGGAGCTGACGGCCGTCGCGTCCAGCAAGTGGTGAGGGGCTGAATCGCCTTAGCGGCCGCGGCTCTTGCGCGCGCGTTTGCGCGTTTCGCGCAGCGTCAGGCGGTGCAATCGCATCGCGAGCGACGGCGAAAGTCGCTCCAGCCACCAACCGACGCGTCCGTAGAACGGCGTGATCACGATCGGCTTGCGCGCGGCCACTCCGGCCAGCAATCGCGCCACCGCCTTGTCGGCCGAGAGCGGCTTGATCGGCACCAGCTTGCGCGCGTCGGTGTTTTCCAGACTGCCGCGCATTGTGTTGTTGACAAACATCCCGGACTGCACGAATGCAGGGCAAAATACGGTGAGCCGGACGTTGTGTTCGGCGGCCTCCACGGCCAGCGTTTTGTGCATTCCCAGCACGGCATGTTTGGTGGCGCAGTAGTGCGCCTGTAGCGGCACGGGCATCAGCCCGGCCACCGAGGCCGTGCTGACGATGTGTCCGCCGTCATCCTGCTTGAGCATTTGGTCGTAGGCGAGCTTTGCGCCGTAGGCCACGCCGCGCAGGTTGACGTCGATTATTTTGTCCCAGTCGTCCAGCGTGACCAGTTCGAACTCGCCGAAGATCGCCACACCGGCGTTGTTGAACATGTAGTCGAGGCGGCCGTGATCGCCTACGACCAGGCCGATCGCTTCGGCGAGGTCTTCGCGGCGCGACACGTCCACGCGCATCGCCTGAGCGCCGCCGCCGCCGGAGACGATCTGAGCGACCACCTCGTCGCAGCCGTCGGCGACGTCTGTCACCAGCACAAACGCCCCCGCCGCGCCCAGTTGCAGCGCGATCTCACGGCCAATGCCGCTGGCGGCCCCGGTTACCACGGCGGTTTTACCGCCGAACGTGGAGCCGAGGTCTTGGGCCGGTCGTGCGTTCATCGCCGCTTGAGGTTATATGACGCCGTGTTTAATAAGTGTCGGCGAGTCGGTGGGCCGGCGCGGGCCGGCGCGGGACGCGGCGTCGGCGGCGACCTGTGTGCATAGTGCCGCGGTAGCCGCCGTTCGTCGGGGGGCGGCGTCAGTCGCCGCCGCCGCCCATCGAGTGCAACACCGGGCAGGGTGGGCGCTGGTCCCAAAGCTGCTCCAGGTCCTCGGCGGTTAGGTCGGTGCGCTCCTCGGCCTGCCTGATCAGCACCTCGATCCAGTCCAGTTCGCAGAAGCACTTGGTGGCGGCCATGTGTTGCTTGGCGTTGCGGCGCAGGTTGTGCAGCACGTGAACGGCAGCCTCGTGCACCAGCGATCCAAACTCCACCGTGTCCTGGTTGGGCTCCGGGTGGTCGTCGGGCTCCAGCATCGTCAGCAGGATCTCGCGCATGCCGATCAGGCCTACGGTCCTGCCGTCCTCCACCACCACGAGGTGGCGGAACTTGCCGGTGTTCATTGTGTCGACGGCGTGGCCCAGCGACCAGTCAGGAGTGGCGGCCACGACCACGCTCGTGTGATGATCTCCCACCGTTTTGCCCTCAAGCGACTCGCCCGCGCCGACCACCTTGACGATGTCGTGCTCCGTGAAGATCGCCGGCGAGCCGTCGTCTGTCTCCACCACCAGCGCGCGTCCGTGGTGTTCGCGCATCAGCGCGGCGGCCTCGGTGAGCGGTAGGTCGGGCGAGACCGTGACAAACGGCTGTAACGCCTTGGCCACGGTGGCGGTCTGAAGAACGGTGGAGTCCATAGGCTTGAGTATCCCTGTTTTCGCGGTTCGGTGGGGCACCGAACCGGGGTGTGTTTTCGCCCTTGGGAAAAGGCCCCAGGGGCGGTTGGGCAAATTGTCCGAGCAGTCTATTGGACGGCCGCGGCCGGAGCGCCGAACTTGAGCGCCTTGTCCGGCGCCCCGTACCGCGAGGCTTCACGGAACCCCCCGTGAATACCGTCCATTAGAAGTTACGGCTAGATACGGCCCGTTGCTGAGCGAAATCGGACGTGCGTCCATTAGGACGAATGTTCGGTTTGCGGATTTAGGGCCGGAAGCGGATTCGCGCGTGCGCCCGCGCCGAGGCGAATTGGTACGAGGCCGCGTGGTAGAAGGTGGCGCGCACCGTGCAAACGCCTTCGCCGCCACTCAGCGGCAGGATCGCCACACGCGTGTTCTTGATCTCCGCGCGCGTCCGCAATCGCTTGCGGCCGCACGTCGCCGATATCGCCAGCGTGCCCGTCGACCTCTTCTTCAGCGTTGCCTGGATCAGCGTTTGTCCGCTCTGCTTCACGCCCTTCAGGCTCAGCGCCGTGCCGGTGGCGCGGGTCCTGATCGTGGCCGATGCGCGCACGGTGCGGTTTAGTGAATCCAGAGCCTGCGCCTCTATCTTGATCGGCAGGCCGAGTCTGGCCACCGACGAGATCTTGAAGCTGTCGCCTTCGATCTGCTCAAACGGCTTGGAGGTGCTTGTGCGTACGTACGTGGAAACCGGCGCTCCGACGTTGTGGGCGCGCACGATCACGGTGGCCGAGGCGCCGTAGCTCACCACGGCCGGAGCTTGGATCAGGATCGTCGGCGGTTCGGCGTCCACGCTCCAGGTCTGCGGTCGGTCGATCGTGGCGGCGTTGCCCGCGACGTCGGTCACCACCACGCGTGTGTGGACGCTCTGGCCTTCGTCGGCGGACACGTCCACGGTGCCGTCGGCGTCGGCGTCGTTGTAGACGGGGTTGAAGGGGCCGTCGTTCAGCGAGGCCTCGACGCGCACGTCGGCCACGCCCGAGAGCGCGTCGGTGGCGTGCCAGCGCACCGTTGAGGCGCGCGACGGCTGCCAGCCGGTGGGCGCACTCAGCGTGGCGGTGGGCGCACTGTTGTCGATCGTCAGCGTGGCCGGCGGCGAGGTGCCGCCGAAGGTCTCGCCGAAGCGCGAACCGCTCGCGCTTACGGTCAGCTGGTGCAGCGCGTCGCCGCTGGTGTTGACCGTCCAGCGCAACGTTGCGCTTTGACCCGGCGCCAGGCTGTACGGCGGGCCGTCCAGCAGCGTCACTTCGTCCACGCCGGGCGCGCTCAGCGATGCCGACAGAGCTTGCAGGGCAAGTCCGTCGTTCAGGTCGGCTCCGCTGGACAAGTTGGTGATCGTGGAGGACACGGTGACCGGCTCTCCGTCATGCGCGAACGCACCGCTGAGGACCGGTTTGCCGATCGACAGCTCGGGTGTGGCGAGTGGCTTGACCGCGTGATCGCCGGCCAGCGCGAACTTCTCCAGGGCGGCGCCGTCGATGCCGCTTGCCGCCTTTACCTTGACGATCGAAGATCCGGGAGAGACGGCGCGCACCTGCTCAACGTTGTCGCGCGCGTCGCCCGGCACGTCCAGGTCGCCCAGGCGTTCGCTCTGCTCGTCGTGATCTACGCCACAGTGCGCCACCGCGGCGCCCGTCGCTGTGCAGGCGATGTCGTCGTCGTTGTCGGTGCCGCCGAGGGCGTAGAGGAAGAGGTCCAGGTCTGTGAGTTGTCGTGGCGAGAAGCCGGTGATCTCTGGCCAGTTGGGAGATTGAATGCCGCGGTTCCAGGCGAGCGTCACGCGTTCGCCGGAGGTCATGCCGTCAATCCTGAAAAAGCGGGCGGAGTTTGGCCCCGGATCGCTGGTGGCGCCCAGGTTGGCGGCCACGTCACCCAGCGCGTAGTGGGCGCGATCGGCGTAGGTCCGCTCCAGCGCAAGCTCACCCCATGCGGCATCCGGCGTCCAGTAGCGCGCCGGGCCGGAGAACTGATCGGCGGCGGACGGCACCATGTAAGAACTGTTGATCATCAGCGCGCGCTGCGCGGAGGTGTTTGTCACGCCCGCGCTCGCCAGCAGCGCCAGTGCCGCCGCGCCGCGAGCTGACGCGTAAGAGGTGCCGTAGCCGCAGTCGGCCACCCAGCCGGTGGTGTCCACGGTAGACGGGCACTCGGCCGTGCCCTCGGCCAGTAGGTCCGGCTTCTTGCGTCCGTTAGTCGTAGGGCCGGAGCTGCTGTAATCGGCCGGAACGTCGTCTGCACGTCCGGCGGACCCGGCGTTCACGGCGCCCATGCAAAGCACGTTGTAAGCCGCGCACGGCGAGGCCACGCGAAGTTGCCCGGCCGTGCCCAGCGCCCCCGGCCCGTCATTGCCCGCCGCGCCGCTGCGGGCAACGCCCAACGTGGCCACGAACATGTCGGCGACGCGCTCCTCATAGCCGTCGTCCACGGTGCCGGCCGCACCCAGAGCGTTGTTGACCACTTCGGGCAGGTCGCCGGCCGGAGCCTCGCCGCCGCTGGAGAAACCGCTCAGCCAGTTGTTCACGGAATTCGCGCCCAGTGGGTCCAAGATCTTGTCCACGCCCGGCGCCATGCCCAGGTGCGACGCGTCGCGAGAGGCCACGATCGCCGCCGCCGCGTTGCCGTGAGTGGTGCCGTAGCCGCACCAATAGCCAGAGACCGTCGGCGCACCGAAGCAAGGGTCCGTGCCGCCACCGTCCACAGCGCGGCGTGCGGGAGTGACGATCATCGGGCTGCGCGCGCCCCAAGCGGTGTGAAAGAGGTTTACGCCGGTGTCGATCAACGCCACGTCCGGCCCGCCGTTGCCGTCCGCGCTGTCCACTGCGCCTGGCGCTCCGGGGGTGGCGGAGCCGCCCGTGGCTCCGGCTGCCGCCGGGCAAGAAGCGTCGGCGGTCCCGCCGCCGGTGCAGCCCGCCGCGTGCCAAGTGGGCGAGCCGTCGCCCACGCTTGCGGCAAGCGGTTTGCCCTGGGGGGCCGGTTCCACACTGGCCACGCCGTCAAGCGCGCGCGCCGCGGCCAGCCGGTCAACAGGAAGGTCCACAACGATCGCGCTTGGCGCAGTGCCGCGCGACCGCACCGTCGCTCCCAACCGCCGCAGGCCGGCCAGCACTCTCTCCTGCGCCTGGACGGCACGCCTACCGGCGCGCGCGTCGATCGAACGCAAAGCGCGTTGGCGGGAGCGTTCCCAGGAGGCGCGGCGCGCGGAGCTCCATTTGGATGGGCGAGCGTGGCCGGGCGCGCTCTCGTTCGCGGTATCCGTCGCCTCGGCGCCGTCGGCCAGCAAGTTCGCGTAGCGCGACCGTTGAACCGCACGTAGGAGTGTTTGATCACGCAGTACAACCGCCACGCGCACGGTGTCGCCACGCGGCGTCTGTGCCGGGTCGCCCGATCGCGCCCCGGTTTCCACCGAGGCGTCGCGGGTTCCGTCCCGCCGATCCCCCATCTCGGACACGACATACATCAAAACCGCCCACACCGCAACGCAGACGATAAAGCCGAGAGCCAGCCGAGATACGAGCGATCCGCGCATGCGGCGCTCATTGCTCATGCGATAAACGTAGTCGCTAAATCGCGGGAGTCAAGAGGGAGAGGGCGGATTCGGGCCAAAACGTACCAAACATCCCAGCGTGGGCAAACGGTAAAACTGTTACAATAATCCAATGCGTAACGAATCGTCGTACACGGTGCAAACAGACGCGCGTGGCCGGCTGCTGCTTCCGAAGGAGCTGCGGCAACACCTGGGGATTGAGCCAAAAGGGTCTGTCATCGTCTCGGCGTGTGATGACGGGTCCGTCGTGCTGCGCGATCCTCGCGCCGAGCGTCACGACGCGCTTCAGCGCGCTAGAGGAAGCTTTCGCGACCGTGGCGGATCGGCCGACGAATTGATCGCCCAGCGGCGCGCGGAAGCGGCGCGCGAGCAGGGTCAGGCGTAGGCGTGTCCTACGTGATCGACGCGAGCGCCGTGATCGCGTTGCTTAGAGACGAGCCCGGCGCCGCACGCGTTTTCGACCTGCTGAACGAAGTCGAGGCGCCATCCTCCTCTGCCGCCTATATATCCACCGTCAACCTCGCGGAGATTCACCAGCAGCTTGGAACCGAATTGCCGGAAGGCCTGATCGGCGGCGAGGGCGGCGTCATCCGTGCTGCCGACTTCACCGCGGAACACGCGCGCGAAGCCGCCGTCCTGTACGAAGCAACCAGAGCCGCCGGTCTGTCGCTGGCTGATCGCGCCTGCTTGGCGCTGGCCAAGGTGCTCGGGCTGCCTGCCGTGACCGCCGATCGACAGTGGGCTCGGGTGGACGCGGGCGTTGAGGTTGAGCTGATTCGGTAGCGCGGGATTGGGTGGCACGCGGAATCGCCGACGAATCCGAGCTACCGGTGCCGATGCCTATAGGCGAAGCACCCGCGATGCCCGTGCGCTCTGGCTCGCAAGCTTGTTTCGCGGGGCGAAGCTCACGCGCACGCGGCAGCGGCCGAGTCGTTTGCCGAGAGTGATCGTGCCTGCTCCACGAGAGCGGAAGACTCGTGTTTTGCGGGTGGGCTTGTTGCCGTGGCGCGCGCACCGCGCGTCAATTGAAAATGTGCCCGCGGTGGGCGGAGTGGTGGCAACGTGAACGCGACTGTTCGCCCCGCGCTTAACGCGCCGGATGCTAAGCGTCGTTGGTCTCGCTTGAGGGGTCACTCGAACGCTTGAGATCGTTTCGCGGCCCAACTCGTCGGTCACGCGCACCTCGACGGTCGTCGTCGCGCGTATCGAGGCGAGACGGATCACGCCGGCCGACACCGGTTGCCACGTTCCGCCGCCGACGCGGTACACGGTGCTGATGGCGCTGCCGACGTTGCCGGCGGTCACGAACACGAGCGCGGAGTCGCCGTAGTTCACGTCGACCGGAGCGTTTAGTGCGATCTCGGGCGCGTCGGCGTCGATGTTCCATTCCGCGGCGGCGTAGGGGGAGATGTTTGACTGCTGATCTGTCGCGCGAGCGCGCACGGCCACGTGCGCGCCTTCCGGCCCGCTCACCTGCGATGTGCCGCTGGCGTCGCCGCCGTTGTAGACGGTTTGCCACGGCTCACCGTTGACGCTGGACTCGATGGCCACGTTCGCTACTCCCGCGAGCGGGTCGGCGGCGTTCCAGCCGACCGTGGCGCTTTTGCTTGTCCGCCAGCCCGACGGGGCCGACAGGTTGATGCTCGGGGCCTGCGAGTCGGCGGTGAGGGTCGCGGAATTGGAAGTGCTCGCAAACGTTTCGCCGAAGCGCGTGCCGGTGGCCGTGAAGCTGATCTGATGCGCGGCGCTCGTGGTGGCGTGCACGATCCAGCTCGTGCTTTTGGTCTGCGACGTGGTTAGCGCGCCGAGGCTTGCGGTGAAACACGGCGAGGGCACGCATGAAACTCCGGCCGGGAGGTTGATGCTCACTTGCAAACCCGCGAGGTCGAGACCGCTCACGAGGTCGGTGCCGCTTGATTCGTTTGTCGCGAATGCGGTCACCGTGACGTTTTCGTTTTCGGCCACGGAGCTGTCGGAGAGCGTCGGCGCGGGCGCCGCGATCGTCGGCGTGGCAAGTGGGACAAGCGGCTCGGTGGACGCCAGCGCGAAGTCTTCCCTGGCCTGACCATCGACCGTGGTCGCGGCAGTGACCTTGATGATCGAGTCGCTGGTCGAGGTGGCGCGAACCTGCTCGGTGGTGTCGATCGCGTCGCCGGTGGTCTTCCACTTGTGGACCGCCGAACCGGCGAATGCGCAGACGTTGGCGGCACCGCCGCCCGGCGAGAAGCCGGGACAGGCGTCGGTGGTTTCGGTGGCGTCTACACCGCAGGTTGTGGAGCCGCCGCAGACGTCCTTGTCGTTGTCGGCGCCCGCGAGTGTGATCTGGCGCAGATCCAGGTCGGTCGTGGTGTAGCCGAGCGTGTCAAAGTCCCACGGGTCGGTGAGGATCGCGCGGCGGTTCCAAGCGAGTGTGGTCCTGTCGCCGGCGCTTTGACCGTTTACGCGGAAGAAGCGCGCGTTGTTTACCGAGGCGCCGTCGATCTGGCCCGTGCGCCAGTTGGCGCGGTCGGCGTACGCCTGGGCGAAGTCGATTTCGCCCCAGCCGGTGTCGGGCGTCCAGTACTCCTGTGCGGCGGAGTCGCCGTCACCCTCGGAATCGAGCATCAACGCCGAGTTGATCAGTACGGCCCTCTGCACCGCCGGAGCGGTCGCGCCGATGCCGGCTAAAAGAAGCTGGCCGGCGGCTCCGAAGGGGGCGGCATAGGAGGTGCCTTCGCCGCAGATGCTGCCCGACTTCCACTCGGCGTCTTTGACCGCGTCAGGCGCGCCGGTGTACTCACCGTTTGGGCATCCCCAGCTACCGGCGCTCCAAGAGACCAGATCCGGCTTCTTGCGTCCGCCGACGCTCGGTCCACGGCTTGAGTAATCGGCCACAACATCATGTGCGCGGACGGTGTCGACTGGGTTTGTGATCGCGCCCATGCAGAGGGCGTTGTAGGAGACGCAGGGGTGCTGTACGCGGTATTGACACGTTGAAAGGTCGGGATTGCCGTAACAAGTACGAAGCGGTGCCCCGGCGTATGCGTAGGGACCACCGTTTCCGGCGCCGGGTGCCTGGGAGATTCCGTATTGGCTCGCCTCCATGTCGGCCTCGCGCGCTACGTAGCCGTCGTCAAGATCATTCTCGCTGCTGTCGAAATACGACTTGTTTATCGACTCAGGTAGGTCGGAGGCACCGGGCCGACCGGGATCGTTGAACGTCGGCAGTCCGAGCATCCATGCTGGCGGGCCGTAGGTCGGCGCGTTGGGGTCAAGAATCTTGTCCACGCCGTATGCGTTTCCCCGGTGAACCGGGTCTTTGACCGCGATTGCGGCGGCGATCGTGTTCGCGTGAAGCGATCCGTTCGTGGCAGGCGCGCCCACCGGCTTCACGATCGCCGGGCTGCGGCCGAGCGCGGGCGTCGCGCCGCCGTCGAACGCGTCGTGGTGGTTGTTTATCCCCTGATCGTCTACGGCCACGTCCGGCCCGCCGTTTCCGTCCGGTGAATTTACCGGGCCGGTGATCGCCTGAGGGCCGCTCGTCGCCGGACAGGTGTCCGTGGCGCCGGCACCCTTGCAGCCCGCCGTGTGCCACGAGCCTTCGGCGCCGTGGATGATCGAGTAATTCAAATAGGTGCGTTTGCCGATCGGCTCAATCGCTTGAATCAGCGGACTGGCGGACAGTCGCGTCACCGCCAGAGCAGGAAGACGCGCGAAGACCACGTTTGGAGCGGGGAGGGAGCCGGTCACTCGACCGCCCGCCTTTTCGATCAGCCTCAACGCGCGCATCTGCGATTCGCGGGAGCTGCTCAGGCTGTTGCTGTTGAGTCTGCGAATCGTCGCTTCGCGCGAAGCCTCGCGTTTGCCGAATACGCGACCGTCCGCCACGATGCCGGCGGCGCGGCGCGCGAAGCCTCGATCGGACTGCCAGCTTTCAAGCGCGCGCTGATCGCTGAGGTAGATCGCCACGTCAATTTGCCCCGTGGCCGGGAGGCCTTCGCCGGGCGTCTGCGGCACGTTGAGCGCAGCGTTTTTGGGTTGTTGAGAGCGGTTGCCGCCGGCCGTCACGGGAAGCGCCGCGGCGATCAGCGCAACGGCGCACAGGCAGCTCGCGGCGGCGATCGCCCCCCGCGCGCCCGTACCCCTCACTTGTCCTCCCGGCGCTGACACCCAAAAGCTCCTTTCGAACCCATTATCGCGAATTTGCGAGCGGGCGTTTGGACTGAAAGTCAAGGCCCGCGACGCTTTGAACACGTCGCGGGCCGTCTTTGCTTCGCACGTTGTCGCCAACGCGAGCGGTCAGCGGACGTGAATCAGCGTGCGAGCACGCGAGGCGCCCGTGCCGTAGGGAAACGATGTCTCCGCCGGCACGAACGCGCGGAATCGAATCTGCTCCCGCGCGACCGCCGATCGCTTGATCGCGTAGGAATAGCGGAACTTGCCGTCCCTGCCCGCGCGAATCAACGCCGGGCCGGCCTGCCAGCGCCTGCGCATAACGTTGTAAAACTGCAATTGAACGAGCTTGCCCTCGGCCGAGACGCCGTCGTGCGCGAACACCTTGCCGGAGAACGTGAACCGCTTGGCCCCCTTGACGACGCCGGGCGAGACGCGGAACGAGACCTTCGCCGCCACGTTCAGCGTGACCGTGGCCGAAACGTCGCGCTGCCGCCTGTTGCCGGGGAAATAGGCGATCACGTTTCGCGCCGGGCCGGCGTGAGCGGTGTAGTCAAATGCGCCGCCACCGTTCGTTGTGGCGCCGCCGACGAGGCGCATCGGCGCGCCGGCTCGCTGTTCATACAACTCGACCTTGACGTTTGACATCGGGTCGCCGCGCCGGTCGGTCAGTCTGCCGTAAAGCACGCTGGCGCGGCCGTAGGCGACGGCCGCTCGGGTGTCTGTGCCCTTGCCGGCGGCAAGCTTTTTCTTGCATGCTTGGTATCGCTTGGCCGCGCGGCGTTTTGCGATGCCGCGTTTGGATTTGCGGAACTTCGCGCATGGTTTGCCCGCCGTGCTCGCGAGCAGCGTGAGACCGACCGCTTCTCGCAGCGGGGTGGTGATGACCATTTCGTGACCGTGGGCGTCTTTGGTCGCGTATCCGGTATTGGTCGCCGCGTCGGTGACGGCGCCGCGCAGCGCGTATGAGGCGGTCGGCAGCTTGGAGTCTGGGAAGGCGGCGGTCAGCGTTCCCGCTTCGTAGTTTGTGGCGAGCGGCTTAAACGCACCCCGGTTGCCGTCGGCGTCGATCGGCGCGAACTCGATCGTGCCATCGACGACGCCGGAAAGCGAATCGTTTGCCGCCACGCGGAACGTGGCCGGATCGTCCGGGTCGGTACCCATGAATTTGCCGCTGGGCGGCGTTTTGTCGACGCCGAAGTTGAAGGTCTGCTGATCGAAGTTCCGTGCCCAGTCGAAGGTCTTGACGGTCAGCGTGTGGTTGCCTTCTGACAGGCCTGATGCGTCGTAGGCGGCGGCGCTTGCGCCGCGCTCTTCTTCGGAGAGGGCGCCGTCCAACTCAAATCGGACGGAGGCGCCACTGGTAACCGGATCGCCGTCAATCGCGCCGTTCGTGCCCGAACCCGGCGTCGCGTCGGCACCAGAAACGTTCACGACTCCCGGCGCGTTCGTCCATCCGGACTCCGGAATTCCAGTCACCTGTGCGTGTGGGTTGGTCAGATCAATCTTTACCTCCACGGATTCGGTCGGACCGTAGAGGCCGGCGCAGGAGATTGCGCGGAAGTGCGCCCAGTTGATGCCCTCCGGCGTGTTTGCCGGGATCGGCTCGCCAGTGACATCGCCTACGACATTGATCGTTGTAGGCGCCTCGTCGGATTCGATGGCCGAAACCGAGAAGCCGTAACCGCAGAAACCGGAGTTAACGGTCAACCAATTGTTTGGACGTGACCAAGACTGTTGCCTACCGCTGATCAACTCTGCAAGTCCAATCCATCCGTTCGCGATTCCAGTCGGCGCGCCAGGCACCGTCGTATCCAACCGCAAAACCCGCGTCGCCTTCCGCGACTCATTCCCCGCACGATCCTGCGTGTAGAACTTCACACTCCACGAGCCGTCCCCGGGCAGCGCGATGTCATCAAACGAATTGATCGCCCCGCTGGCACACACCGCCGCCGGGTCGGTTGGCTGACCCTCTCCGGGATCCACGTCGTAACAGACGCGCGTGATGCCGCTCTGCGTCGTTGTCTCGGCCGTCTCGCCGGAATTGGTCCATGTCACGTCGAAGTCGTTCACCGACTGCCATCCGGCCGGAGTCTCGGCCGCCGCGACGATGCTCTGCGGTTGTGCCGGTGGCGTGTTGTCGACCTTGAAGTTCGTGGTCGCTTCCGTGACGTTGCCGCCTGCGTCAACCACGCGGGTGGTAGCCGTGTGCGGACCGTCCGCAAAGGCCAGCGTGTTAATCGTCGCCGTATCGCCGACCCACTCCGGGCACGGCCGCCATTCGGCGTAGTTGCAGCTCTTCGTGAAATCCTGCGTCAGCGTGGCGTTGCTCGGGTCGCCGTCGAAGTAGAGGCGGGTCTGCCTGACGCCGCTCTGGCCGGCGTCATGTCCGTAGACGCCGGTGTCGCGCGTCCCGCGGTTCCAGTAATTGCCGTCCGTCCACGGGTTGGTCGCGTTGTCGCTGCGAAGCGTGCCGTTGTGCGGCTGCCAGGCAAATGGCGCGGTCGGGTCGTTGATCGTGAAATCGAGGTTCCAGACCATCAGCCAGCCGCTGCTTGGCTGCGAGGCGTCGTACGAGTTTTCGCCAAACTGCATGCGATTGCACTCGTAGTAGCCCCAGTTGCAGGTTGCGGTGATGTTTTGGGTTCCCTGTAGAAGATTTGGCAGGTATGGCGAGTTCGAAAACGTGCACGGTGAGCTGGTGTACGCCCCAGAACAAAAGCCTGCTCGATTGGCGACGTTCGTACCCGCGTACCCGCCATAGACAAACGATGCCTGGGTGAATTTCATCCCGCCCGGAAGAGTCGGGGTCTCCCAGTACATCCAGTCGCCCATCCGGTGCTGGGAATTGAGCGAAAATGAACTTGGACATCCCGCAACGCCGTTCCCGAACCCCGAGGCATTCCATCTCCAGCCGGAATTGGCCAGACCGTAGGCACTGTGGCACTGATAAACGTTGTAAGTGCCTGCGCTGGCGACGGTCGTCGGGACGGCGAAGATCGCGGCGACGCTCAGCGCCACCAAGATCGCGGTTTTTGTCTTTGTCATCGTGATTGTCCTCTTGCTTAGTTGTCCGGGTGGTTTGTCCGCGTGTATCAGCGGCCTTCTGGGGTGAATTCCTGCGAGCCGTCGCCGATCGGCTGGGCCGGAGCGACGGGTGCCGCCGGCTTCCGTCGTGGCGGCGGATTCGGCGCAGGCGCGGAAACGGCGCGTCGTCGCCGCGCCGGTCGTCGCGGTTGCGCCTGGACCGGCGGTGCGTCGATCCGGTCAAACAGCTGACCGGTGAAGCGCACGCCGGTGTTCGGCCGCGCCGGCCCGCCGTCGCGGCCGTCGATGCCGTGCGTCACAGCCACTCCGCCCGCCGTCAGCACAGCGGCCGCAAGCGCCGCCGCGCCGTATTTCTTCGCCCGCCCGGCCTCAATCCAGTGGTGCACGCCGCTGAGCCAGACGCCCATCTTCTCTTGGGCGCCATGCCAAACCGACTCGAACCCACCGTGCATGCTCGCGATGAATCCGGCATCCGGCACCTCCGCGGTCTGAGTAACGGGAACCAGCAACGCGACGGGAAACAACGCGGCCAGTTTCGACGGAGCCTCTCGATAGTCACGCAGCGTTGCCCGGCACCCGGCGCAGTTACGCAGGTGCGGCCGCGCCTCAACGTGCGCGTATGAATCTCCGTCAGCCATGCGCTGCAGCAGCGGCTCAATACGTTGACACTCGGCTCCGGATTCGATGTCCGTGACTCGCCGGACAAAGGCGCGCCGGCCGTCGGTCATGCAGCGCGCGACCTTGCGGGCGCTGAAACCCGTCAATGCGGCGATTTCCGTGTAGGAGTTGCCACGCGAATACGCGAGCAGGCAGCGAGCCTGATCCGCGGTCAGCCGCTCAAGCGCCTCGGCGCCGAGATCCGCCTCGAAGGAGTCGCTTGCCGCTTCCTCCGGCAGTTCGTCCAGCGTGGGGATCGTCTCGGCGATCGGCTCGATCGGCACCTCGGCCGTTTGCCTGTGCTTTCGCGCGATGGCGAGGGCTTCGTTGCGCACGACGGTGCGAATCCACGGCATCAGGTCCGCGGCCTCGCCCTCGGGCCCCTTCGTCATCAGGATCAGCAGAGCGCGCTGGTAGGCGTCCTCGGCGTCTTCCGTGCATGCGCTGAAGCGCCGCGCGTCGCGCAGGATGATCGGGCCGTAGGTCAGCACCAGTTCGGCGGCGGCCTCCGTCAAGTCATATGAATGTTTGTCTGCTTGTGCGCCGTGCCGGGGCCCGGGCGTCGTGGATTCCGTCATCAAGTTGTCCGAGTCAATCCGGCCGAGGAGCCGAGGTTTTCAAGAATGCGCAGGTGCAGTGTCCCTGGTCATCGGGGGTGGGCCGCCCCCCGATTTCACAGCCCCCCGTCGGGGGGACGAGCCCAACCCGTTGAGCGCGCTTATCCCCAGGGACACCGAGATGCGCGCTTGTTTGTGTATAACCCCAAAATGGGGGATTGGCAAGCGCGGATCGACAAAAGTGTGGACGTAAGTTCTGTCCGTCGCGCGCGAGCTTGGGTGGGATGAACGGCAGAGTGAATGGGTTCATACCTATTTAAGTCGCGAGAGGGTCGGTTGCTACTCCCTCATATGGTGTAATTCGCGAAAAGTTTTTCGGCAGGCATGTCTGCGGGCCTGAGCGAAACCGGCCCGCGCCCGCACCAAATCGTTCGGTCCGCAGCCGTTAGATCCACGGTCGAGGCCGGTTGTGCCCAGACCTGCTCCGTCAGCCGTGCTGATCCGCAAAAGCCTCGACCGCCGCAACCCCCACAAGCCCAAGCAGCTCCCCGGCCCGCTCGAATCCGTCGTGGTCCAGTCGCCGCCGCTCGCCGTTCCACAGCTCGTCAGTCACCACAAGCAGGCAGGCGGCGCGCAGGCTTCGGCGCTTGGCCACCGCCAACACCGCCGCGCACTCCATCTCGATCGTCAGAGCGTCCTCGTCGCGCAGTCGTTGGTATCGCTCGTTGCCGTAAGGGTCGTAGAAGAGATCGACGGTGGCGTTGACGCCCACGTGGACCGGTCGTCCTGGGTCGGCAACGGCAACATCATTCGAAACCGAACCCGCCGCGCGCACCAGCAACTCCGTCAGCTCCACATCCGCCGCGACACGCTCGCCCGCGTCCAGTGCACGGCTCGCACCGTCGTCGCAGATCGCCTCTCGCACGACCATCAGATCGCCCAGTTTCAACGCCGAGTCGATCGCGCCGCAGGTGCCCACGCGCACGAACAATCGCGCGCCCAGGTCCGCAAGCTCCTCGCACACGATCGCCGCGCTGGGTCCGCCCATGCCGGTGGACTGCACCAAAAAACCGGTGCCCCGCGGTGAGATTCCGCTGTAACCCCAGAGGCCGCGGCGATGATTAAACATGCGCGGTTCGGTCAGCCGGGCGGTGGCGATTTCCATCGCGCGGCCGGGGTCGCCGGGGAGTAACACGTTCGGGTGAAAAGTGGCGGCCGGGTTTAGGTGGAGCGTGGTTGTGCCGGGCTGTGGATCGCGGGGCGAGCGGTGCTCGTCCTCCGTCAGCCGCGCGCGCGACGGTTTTGGCTGTTGACGTGCCTGCGAGCCGTCCATGCTGGGAGTATCGTATGCCCCCATGGCTCCTAAAAAGAAAACTTCAAAAGGCATTACCGATCAACTGCGTTCGGCGATCGATCGCACTTTTGACGCCACCTTCGGCGATGGAGGTTTTAGTCGCGAGAAGGCTCAGGACCTGTTGGATGACGCCGTTGACGCGGCGGACCGCTTTCGCAAAAACGCAATCGACGAGCTGCGCAGCGCCGGCGACGACCTGCGCAGCACGCTGAGCGACGAGCTGAAAGCTTCACGTAAACGCATGGACTCACTAGAGAAGAGGTTGCAGGACATGGAGAAGAAGCTTCGCCCGGGCGCCAAGCGC
The DNA here is from genome assembly GCA_016213645.1 of Actinomycetota bacterium. Taxonomy (GTDB): domain Bacteria; phylum Actinomycetota; class Thermoleophilia; order Solirubrobacterales; family JACPNS01; genus JACPNS01. Next base: position 17,842 of record JACQZY010000027.1, on the reverse strand, counting down.
TCGTCAGGTTCATCGGCGGCAAAGAAGTCGTCGAGCACTTCGAAGACCACAGCGAAGAAGACCACAGCGAAGAAGGCGGCAGCCAAGAAGCCGGCGGCCAAGAAGCCGGCGGCCAAGGCAGCGGCTCGTCCCGCCGCCAAGTCTGCGGCGAAGAAGCCTGCCGCGAAGAAGTCTGCGGCGAAGAAACCTGCGGCGAAGAAGCCGGCCGCGAAGAAGCCGGCAGCAAAGAAGCCGGCCGCCAAGGCAGCGGCTCGTCCCGCCGCCAAGTCTGCGGCAAAGAAGCCCGCAGCAAAGAAGCCTGCGGCAAAGAAGCCGGCAGCGAAGAAGCCCGCCGCCAAAGCTGCAGCTCGCCCCGCCGCCAAGTCCGCGGCAAAGAAGCCTGCAGCCAAGAAGCCTGCGGCAAAGAAGCCCGCAGCCAAGAAGCCTGCCGCCAAGAAGTAGGCGGTCAAGTAATTACCTCCGCCTTCGTGGGTCCGCGGCCGCTTGACGGCGGCGGACCCACGATTGCGATCCGGCGGGATCGCGCTCCAAACCCGTATTCCAGCGCCTTTTTTCGCCCGTGGCGGGATTAACGCCCGCGCGGCCTGCGAAAATCATCGTCACACGCAAGACCAGCCCGGTACCGGCGGCGCCCCTGAGGTGCAGGAAGCCCGGACCGGAGCACACACCAGCAAGGCGGCAAGGCCATGCCAGACGCAAAAGCCAAGGGGCGCGCCGGTAGCACCGGCAAGACCGGCAAGAAGCCGGCGAACGCGCCGAATCGCAGAAAACCCAAGATCTCGCTGGACGGCGACGGTTCGTCTACGGGCGCGCCCGTAGAACATCCAACGATGACCGCCGAGCAGGTGGCCGAGCGAGCGGGCGTGTCCGTGGGCACGCTCAAGCGCTGGGTCAAAGCCGGCGCGATCCCCGGCTTCAACGGCGAGTGGACCGCGGCCTCGGCCGCCCACGCGCGCATCGTGGCCCAGCTGCGCCGAAGTGGTCAGACGCTTGAAGAGATCGCCCTCGCGGCCGAAGACGGCCGCCTGGCGCTTGGCACGGCCGACAGCCTGTTCGCGTCCGAAGGCCGCACCTACACCCTGAAAGAAGCATCCAAGGCCTCGGGTATCGACCCCGACCTTGCCGAGCGCCTGTGGATCTCGCTGGGCTTTTCCACCGAGTCGCTCAATTACCTCACCGAGCGCGACATCGAGGCCACGCGCCGCGTCGTGGAAGTGCTCAACGCCGGCGTGCCGCTGGGCGCGCTGTTGCAGGTGATCCGCGTGGCCGCCAAGTCCTTCGCCGACATCGCCGACGCGGAGGCTCGACTGATCCGCATGTGGGTGCACGAGCCGCTGCTTCAGCAGGGAGCCAGCGGCGAAGAAGTGCAACAGGTGATGGGCAACCTGGTGGAGAGCGTGCTGCCGCATCTCTCCCCGATGTTTGACTACATGCACACGCGCTTCTTGCAGCAGTTCACCGAGCAGGTGCAGATCGAGAATGTGCAGTCGGATGTGACCGCAGCGCGCGGCCACCTCAACGTGGCGATCTGCTTTGTGGACATCGTCGGCTTCACCCGATACACGGAGGAGGCCGGCGTGGAGAAGGCCTTCGAACAGGCCGACCAACTACGCCACCACATCGAGACCACGCTTCCAGACACCGCCCGCCTGATCAAGCTCACCGGCGACGGCGCGATGGTCGTTGGCTCCGAGCCCACAGAATTGGCGCGTTGGGCGGCCGAGCTGGCCGACGACCCGGACAAAATCTTCCGCCTGCGCATTGGCCTGGACTACGGCGAGGCCCTCTACCGCGACGGCGACTACTTCGGCGGCGCCATCAACATGGCCGCCCGCGTCCTCAACCGAGCCGACGCCGACGAAGCCCTCGCCACCACCCAACTGAAGAACCAGATCAAAAACCGCGCCGCCGTGGGCCTGCGCTTCCAGTCAATCGGCCGCGTGCGGCTGAAGGGTTTTGACGAGCCGGTGGAGTTGTTTCGGATGGAGACGCGGTAGGGGGCGCCGCCGCGGGTCCTAACGTCGCGGCAGTTTCAACTTGAACATGTATGAATTAATTCGTCGCGGAGTTCCGGTCGAGATCACCGAGCCGCAGGCTGTTATCGAATTCGCGCTTGGATCGACGATTGACGTCGGGAGGAAGTGCTCGTGAAACCTCACGTCGCCGATTTGAAGTGTGTTTCGTTGCCCACTGGAATCGACACTTACGATGCCGAGCGTCGGCCGGGATGAACCGATGAACGCGGTTGAAAGCGTTCCGTCGTTTCCGTCCGGAAGTAAATCGAAGGTGGGCGGCTCAGACTCGTCGGCGTTATCCGGGTATCCGATGCTCTCAGTGAAGATGCTGCCATTCGCGCCGAATGCCGTGTCCGTCAGCCCGTTCGGTGAGATCCGCCTCAGCCACTCATATTTAGAGTGATCGCCATCGACGGACGGATCGTAGGATTCGACTCCGACATCGATCGCCCCGTTTTGCCGCGCCTCGATGTACGTGGCTTTGAAGGCGGTCAATTTGGAAATCACGTTGGCCGGGTCGAATCCGGCGACCGCGGGCGGTAGTGCCGCCGTCGGTATCTCCCTGATTTTGTATTGGCCTATCGATCCCCACTCGAAGCGGTCCGATCCCCATGGGGTAATTCGGAACATCTGAATCCCCTGCCCACGGACTAACTCTTCGGTCCCGGCGACCAAGAAGTCCCCGTTGACCGCTTCGGCTGCCACTGGGTCGAAAAGACGCACCGCAGTTCGGCCATCCTCGGCAAAGCGGCGGTTGGGACGACCCGATCTGTCGAGTGCGATAAGCGTCGTACGTCCCGCTGCCGTTGTTCTCGCGGCGACGATAAAAATGCCGCCGGTCCTCAGCGGCACAACGACGACGTTATTGCCTAATGGCGCCTTCACCCACAGCTGCGCCACCCCATTCGATCGCGGGCCAAAACTGCGGTCGATCTGGCCGCTTTTCGTCAGCCGAACAATCTCTAGGTAACCGCGGGATTCGCCATCCACGCGTCGCACCAGCAAAAGCGGGCGGCCCGAGGCGTCGACCGCCATGTTGTAGATCCTTCGGATCGAGAAAGGCAGCGACGTGAATACTCCTCTTCTCGCGAAATTCCGTGCCAACCTGCCTTGCCTCGTGTACCTTGCGACAAATTGCCTGCGGGCGACGAACCGTTTACCCCGGAAGGATCCGGCGAACGCATACACGAACGTGCCTCCGTCGCGAGAGGCCATACAGGTCGGTTCACTCGTCTGGAGTCGCGACGAAAAAGCAGGAAAGCGAATCACTCCTTTATTGCCAAAGCGAGCGTCGAGCGCTTTGCCATGTGGCGCATACTGGTCGGTCGAGCCGGCGGCACCCGCATCTGACGGTAGTGGGATGGCATTGCCGACAAAGATCGTGCAGATGGCCAAGACCAGACACAAAATTCTCACCGAAGCGCGACGAGACTTAACGATGGCGCCGAATTGCCGATTTGTTTTCATTGGTTCCTCTGGTTCCTGTCAAGGTCGTGACGTTGCAGTTGGCAATGCGATCGGATACGAAATTTGTCATCCCATCAAACGCAGCAATTATCGTGAGGACCTGGATGGAATACCGGCGGAGCTAACGGTGTCGACTGCGAAGGGGCGCATATTCGGCGAAGTAGCGGCCAAGCCCGAGCAAGGCGTTCGAATAGGTCGTTGTTGCGCGGACCGTGGTTCGAAGGGGCAAGACTAAACGACTCAACCCTTGCGCTGGCTAACAACCGCCACGCGCCCCTTGCCCTTACCCCTGCCGGCCTTGCGCGTATTGCCCGCCTCGTCGACGGCCACAACGCTCCAGCGGTGCTTGCCCGCGGCGACCTTGATCTTGGCTGAGGTCTTCACGCTCTGCGGGCCTTGGGAGCCGTCCGGGTCTTCGACTGTCTTCAGCAGCTTGCCGTCGACGTAAATTTCGTAACCCAGGAGGTCGCTGTCGCCGGAGCGGGACCAGCTGAACTTCACCTTCTGGCCGCCTCCACCGTAGACCTTGCGGCCGGGCTTCTTTAGGCGGAAGGCGCCTGGGGCGGTGTCGCCGGGAAGTGGGTTGTGGCCGATCGCGGTCAGCGCGCCGACCGCGTCGACTTGGCCGCCGGTCAGCACCATGCCGTCCAGCGTCTGTAGCGGGCGTACGCCTTGGCGAATCGCGTCGACCGCGGCGGCGGCGCTGATGCCCGGCTCGGCCGAGCGCAGCAGCGCGGCCACGCCGGCCACGAACGGTGTCGCCATCGAGGTTCCGCTCCATGCTTCATAGCTGTTACCGACCGTGCTGTAGATGTCCACGCCGGGTGCGGCGAGATCCACTGAGTTGCGGCCGTAGTTGGAGAAGCTCGCGAGCTTGCCTTCGCTGTCGGTGGCGGCCACCGAGATCAGGTTCGGCAGTCTGTAGGAAGCAGGGTACGTAGATACCGCGTCGTTGTCTGACGCGTCATTTCCGGCCGCGGTCGCCACGATAACACCGGCGTCGCCGGCGCGGCGAATCGCGTCTTCCAGCGCGGCGCTGTAGTCCGGGCCGCCCCAGCTGGCGTTGATCACGTCGGCGCCGTTCTTCACGGCGTAGTCGATCGCGGAGATCGCGTCGCCCACGTTGCCGGAGCCGTTGCCGTCCAGGAACTTCAGCGGCATCACACGAGCGCCGGGCGCGACGCCGACGGCGGGGTTACCGTCGTCGGCGCCGGCCGCGATCGTGCCGGCCACGTGCGTGCCGTGGCCGTCTTCATCGTCGGGCAAACCGTCGGTGTGAACCCAGTCGGCGCCGTAGATGTCATCGGCGAAGCCGTTGCCATCGTTGTCGATGCCGTCGTCGAGTTCACGCGGGTTTTGCCAGATGTTGTTGACCAGGTCAGGGTGGTCGAGCGCGATTCCGCTGTCGAGCACGGCGACGATTGCTCCGTCCCCGCGCGTAGCGTTCCACGCCGTCGGCGCCTTGACCTTGAACAGTCCCCACAATGTGCCGTTCGTGAGGAACGGGTCGTTGGTCCATGCTTGGCGTTGCACCAGATAGTTGGGCTCTGCGTAGGCGACTCCGTCCTTCGTCTGAAGTTCTTGAGCCGCCCTTGCCGCGCTTTGTCCTGTCTCAACCGACACCACGGCGCTCTTACCGGGCAGCCGCTGGTCGATCGTTGCATCGGTCTCGCTGACGATTGCGCGGCTCTCGGCGGCGGAAACGCCGCTTTCGAAACGCACAATCAACTCGCCTGCCACCGCATTGTCAGCCGCCTGTGCCGTGGCGGCCATTGTTGTGGCGATGGTCAGGGCGAGCGCCGTCGCAAAAAACGCCATGAAGGCGCGGACGGGTCGGCACGACCGAGATATGGTGATTACACCAGGCACGTGCTTGGTGTCGGGCGTTCGTCCGCACCCGGCGACGAATCGATGGATATTTGGACGCGTGTTCGATGAAAAGCACCGCTTTGGAGACCGCCGTACCGCATTTGATTGACCGTGTCCGCGAGGGCGGATTACTGGTCGCGGGGTACCGCATACTGGTGATGTTCAGCGGCGGCGGCGACTCTGTGGCGCTGCTGGCCGCGGCGGCGCGGATCTGCGGAGCCGAATACGTGACCGCGCTGCACGTGAACTACGGACTGCGTGGAGAACAGTCCGACGCGGACGAGAATTATTGCCGTGAGCTCTGCGAAAAACTGGGCGTGGTGATCGTCGTGGAACGGGTGACGCTTGGCCAGAACGGCAATCTGCACGACCTCGCCCGCGCGGCGAGATACAAGCTGGCGCGCCAGGCGGCCGAGCGCACCGGCTGCGACACGATTGCCGTGGCCCACAACGCCGACGACCGCGCGGAGACGCTGCTGTACCGGCTGGCCGCTTCACCGGGGCGGCGGGCGCTGCTGGGAATGCCTCGGCGGCGCGGAATGATCGTGCGGCCGTTGCTGGACTTCACGCGCGAAGAGCTCCGGGCTTGGTGCGCGGCGGAATCGCTGACCTGGCGCGAGGACGCCGCCAACCGCGACCCGCGCTACGCGCGCACCAACGTGCGTGAGGCGCTGGCCCTGTTGCGCCGCGTCCACCCGGCCGCGATCGAGAACATCCTGCGTACCGCCGACGAACTGGGCGCGGAAGGTGAGGCGCTCGACGCCATGGCCGACGCGCTGCTTGACGGTGCGGTTACAGACGCGGGAGGCCTGCGTGTCGCCGCGCTTGACGCGGCGCCCGAGTCGCTTGCGGGGCTGGCGCTACGTGCGTATGTGGAGCGAAACGTTGGCGCGCCGGTGCCGGCCGCCCGCGGGGCACTGGATCGCGTACGCGTGGCCGCGGCCGCGGGCGGCAGCCGCGAGATCGACGTGGCCGGAGCTGGACTGATGGTGGAGTATGGGGTGTTGCGGGTGATCGGCGCCGGCCGGGACGACGCGGCGACGAACGCCGCCCGCCCGCCCGCCGGCGAGCCGACGCCACTTCCGGTCCCCGGCGTCGCGAGCTTTGGTGGCTGGTGCATCACGGCGTCGATCGGTTCGGCTACCGACGGCGACGAGGCGAAATCCGTCCCGGCCGCGACCTTGCGTTTCGCGCATATCGACATTCCCGTCACCTTCGCCCAAGACCTCACGATCCGCACTCGCCGTCCCGGTGACCGCATGCGACCGCTTGGCCTGAACGGCGGAAAGTCCTTGCAGGACGTGTTTGTGGACGCAAAGCTGCCCCGTGCCGAGCGTGACGCGCATCCCGTGGTCTGCGCCGGGGAGCGGATCGTCTGGGTTCCGGGCGTTGCGATTGGTGAGGGCTGCGCCCGGTTACCGGCCGCCGCCGGTGAGACGGTCGTGCGCATCAAAGCGGAGCGCCGCGCAGCCGCCGACGGGCACACACCTAAACTCCCCAGAACGTGACCGTGCATCCGGAAATCGGCGAGATCCTCGTGCAGTCGGACGACCTTCGCCATCGCGTACGCGAACTTGGTCGTCAGATCAGCGACGACTATGAGGGCCGACCGATTTTGCTGGTCGGAGTCCTGAAGGGTGCGTTCTTCTTTCTCGCGGACCTGATGCGCCACATCGAGCCCGACTGCGAGGTCGACTTCATGGCCGTCTCCTCTTACGGATCAAGCACGGAGAGCAGCGGCGTGGTGCGCATCCTCAAGGACCTGGAGGCGCCGATCGAGGGCCGCGACGTACTGATCGTCGAGGACATCGTCGACAGCGGTCTCACGCTCAGTTACCTGATGAAGAACCTGGGAGCGCGAGAACCGGCCAGTTTGGAGGTTTGTGCCCTGCTCACAAAACCGGCCCGTTTCAAAGTGGAACCGGACATCAAGTACGTAGGATTCGAGATCGCCGACCGGTTCGTGGTCGGCTACGGACTCGACCACAACCAGCGCCTGCGCAATCTTCCCTACGTTGCCGCGTTAAAGCAATAGTCACGGCGCGCCGAAGCAAGTTTCGACGGACGACCAAAGGGCCGTCCGCGGGCCGCGTGATACCGATTGCATGCGGCTTGCGGTACGCGCCTCGCTGGTAGCCTGTTTGGACGCATTTGGGTGCCGGAGCGCGGCGTGTACGCGGCATCGGCGAGACAGTCATGACAGACTGTTATTTACGTGACACACAGTCCAATTCACACATTTCGACGCACACAGTCCGACGCACACAGTCCAAAGCACGCGTTGCCAAGCACGCTTTCCAAAACAGAGATCAAGCAAAGATCGAGCACTGACTGAGCACCGATGAGCCAAATGGTCAAAAGAGCCTGGATTCCGATCCTGATGGTGCTGTTGCTGGTCTTCTTCGTCCAGCGCATGATCGGACCTCAGCAACCGCAGGCCAAGAAGCAGGTTTTCAGCGATTTCACCGCGCAGCTCGCTGGCGGCAAGGTCGACAAGGTCGTGATGAACACGCGCGACAGCTCGCTGGACGTAACGCTCGACAGCAGCGTCCCCAAGTCCGAGCGCACCTACACCACCGGTTACCCCGGCACCGAGTACGCCAAACAACTTTCCGATGATCTCAGCAAGCGCAAGGACATCAAGTACGAGGTAAAGCCCGATCGTGACAGCGTGATCGGTTCGCTGCTGCCCACGATCATCATCATGCTCCTGCTGGTGGTGTTCTGGGTCTTTGTGATCGGCCGCATGCAGGGCACGGGCGGCTCGCGCGTGATGAGCTTCGGCAAGAGCCGCGCTCGCCGCATGAGCGCCGACACGCCCAAGATCACCTTTAAGGACGTGGCCGGCGTGGACGAGGCCGTTGAGGAGCTCCAGGAGGTCAAGGAGTTTCTGGAAGACCCGCGCCGTTTCCAGGCACTTGGCGCGCGCATTCCCAAGGGCGTGTTGCTTTTTGGCCCTCCGGGCACCGGCAAGACGCTGCTCGCCCGCGCGATCGCCGGCGAGGCCGGTGTGCCGTTCTTCTCGATCAGCGGCAGTGATTTTGTGGAAATGTTCGTGGGCGTCGGCGCCAGCCGCGTGCGCGACCTTTTCGAGCAGGCCAAACAGAACGCGCCGTGCATCATCTTCATGGACGAGATCGACGCCGTCGGCCGCCACCGTGGCGCCGGCATGGGCGGCGGTCACGACGAGCGCGAACAGACGCTCAACCAGTTGCTCGTGGAGATGGACGGGTTCGAGACCAAGGACAACGTGATCCTGATCGCCGCCACCAACCGCCCCGACGTGCTCGACCCGGCGCTTCTTCGTCCCGGCCGCTTCGACCGCCAGGTCACCGTGGACCGCCCGGACCGCAAGGGCCGCGTGCAGATCCTCAAGGTGCACACACGCGGCAAGCCGATGGAGCCGTCGATCGATCTGGAGAAGCTGGCCGGTCAGACCCCGGGCTTCACCGGCGCCGATCTGGCCAACCTGATCAACGAGGCAGCGCTGCTGGCAGCGCGCCACGGCCGCAAGGCGATCGGCGAGATGGACCTGGAAGAGGGCATCATGCGCGTGATCGCCGGGCCGGAGAAGAAGTCGCGCCTGATGAGCGACAAGGAACGCCTGATCACCGCCTACCACGAGATGGGTCACGCGCTGGTTGGGCACTTCCTGCCCAACTGCGATCCCGTGCACAAGATTTCGATCATCAACCGCGGTCAGGCCCTGGGCTACACGATCAGCATGCCCACGGAAGACAAGTTCCTTACCTCTCGCAGCGAACTCACCGACAACATGGCGATGACGCTTGGCGGCCGCGCCGCGGAGGAGATCATCTTCAAGGAGATCACGACCGGCGCGAGCAACGACCTGGAGAAGGTCACGCAGACGGCCAAGCAGATGGTGATGCGTTTCGGCATGAGCGAGAAGCTCGGCCCGCGCGTGTTCGGACACGACCATGGCCAGCCGTTCCTCGGTCGCGAGTTCAGCAGCGAGCCCGACTACAGCGACGAGATCGCATCGGAGATCGACGCCGAGCTGCGTCGCCTGGTCGAGCAGGCGCACCAGTCCGCTCATCGCATTCTTGAAGAGCATCGCGAACAGCTCGATCGCATCAGCAAGATTCTTGTGCGTCAGGAGACGATTGAAAGCGACCAGTTCCTCGCCCTGCTCGAAGGCAAGAGCGAGGAAGAAGTCTTCAAGGCTCCCGACGAGCCGGCGACCCCCGAGCCCGAAGGCCGCCCGCTGCCCGAGCGTCCCGTACCCGGTCGCGGCACGCGGCCGACGCCGATGCCTCGCCCCGGCCTGGCCGGCGGCGGCGCGGAGTAGCCAGGAACGGCCCTGGCGGCGTCATCGGTCGCTTATTTGCCTTTGGCAAACCGCGCTTCCTGCTTCCTTGCCAGGACCGTCCCTGGCTCCTCCGCGCGAGCCGGGATCGGCCACGTAGAACGCGGCCTCGTTTCGCGACCGTGTAGATAGATTTGTGCCGGTGAAAACTGGAACTTCGATCACAGGTGCGATTGCCGTGGCCGTGGCCGCAGTTGCGCTGGCGGGCTGCGGCGAATCCGGCGGCGATAACCAGGGCGGACTTTCCACGATCATCGACGGCAACGCCACCTGCGCGGAGCACGTCACGCCCAATCCGGCCGGCACGCCTGCCGGACAGATCGCGTCGGTTGACGAGCTGAAGTTCGTGATCGACCCCGTCGCGCGACCACAGCGCGTGAGCAGCGGAGCTTTGAAGGGCATGTGGATGTGGAAGGCGCCCGTGTCGGTAACGGCCGAGCGCAACGCGTTTCTGGTGGTCAATCCGGATCAGAAGTCCGGCGCGCGCCTGCAGTACGACCCGCTCGACCGCGACGAGAACTTCGACGGGCTCGCGCAGACCGTGCGCTTCGCGGCGTGCTTCGACAGTCAACTTAAGCCCGAAGGCGAGAAGATCACGCCGATGACCGGCTGGGCCGGTGCGATCGTCACGCGTAAGCCGAAGCTCTGCCTGCGAACGCGCGTGATCTCCGAGCGCAACAACACGGGCACGGACCTGCACCTGCCGCTTGGCCGCGAGTGCTGATCGTGTTTTCGGCGGTGGCGGCGTCGCCGCGGAACTCGTAGGATTCGCCGCGTGAACACACGCGACTTCACGATCATGGGCGTGCTAAACGTCACGCCTGATTCGTTTTTTGACGGAGACTCCCACCCGGACTCGATCTCCGCCGCGCGCCATGCCGACGAGCTGGTTGCCGGTGGCGCGGCGATCGTGGACGTCGGTGGCGAATCCACGCGGCCGGGAGCGGCGCCCGTCGACGCGGACACCGAGGTGCATCGCGTGGAACCGGTGATCCAGATGATCCGCCGAGCGCATCCGAAGGTGAAGATCTCCGTGGACACGATGAAGCTGGCGGTCGCCGAAGCGGCGGTGCGCGCGGGCGCGAGTTACGTGAACGACGTCTCGGCCTTTGAGCAGGAACCCGAGATGGCCGGTTTTGTGGCCGATGCCAAGGTGGATTGCTGCCTGATGCACATGCAGGGTGAACCGCGCACGATGCAGGCCGATCCCAAGTACGTAAACGTGGTCGATGACGTGCGCGCGTACCTGGAGTCGCGCATGGAATTCGCGATCGCCGAGGGCGTGCCGGAGGAGAGGATTCAGCTGGACCCGGGCATCGGCTTCGGCAAGAACCTGCGCCACAACTTGGCGCTGATTGACGGCTTGGACAAGATCGTCGCGCTGGGTCGCCCCGTGGTGATCGGCGTCAGCCGCAAGTCGTTCATCGGACGAATCGCGGAGTCGGTGGGCGTAAGCGGGGCGGAGGCCGAAGACCGACTGCCCGGCACGATCGCCGCAAACGTGATCGCTCTGCAACGCGGCGCACGCGTCTTCCGGGTGCACGACGCCGCCGAGGCCGCGCAATCGCTGGCGGTTGCCGCGGCGATCGACGCAGCGTTCAACGCGACCGGCCATACCCTCTAGGCTGATTTGCGTGATTACCGGAGACGAAACAGACAGTCCTGAAGGCGACGATGAGATCGTGTCGACCGGCGGTGAGCCGACCGGCGAACTTGACGGACTTGACGCCGCGGTTGACTTCGGCGATACAACCGACGAACTCGACGACGAAGACGAAGACCTCGACGAATCCGTCGACACCGCCGTCAGCATCGATATCACCGGCCTTTCGCTCTACACGCATCACGGCGTAACCGCCGCCGAGCGCGAGATCGGGCAGCGCCTGCTGATCGACGTCAGCTTTGAACTGGAAGCATGCGATGCCACCGTCACCGACGAACTCGACGACACGGTGGATTACGGCGCGGTCTGCGAGCAGGTCTGGCTGGCCGCGCAGGATCGCTCGTACAAAACACTCGAGCGCCTCGGCTCGGCGATCTGCGACCGCTTGATGGACCACTTCGGCGTGGATGCCGTGATGGTGCGCTGCACCAAGCCGCAGCCGCCGATCCCGTTGCCGGTCGGCGACATCTCGGTCGAGGTGTGGAAAGAGCGGTGAACGGCGACGGCGCCGTGGCCTACCTGGGCATCGGCTCGAACGTGGGCGACCGCGCCGCCAATCTGCGTGCCGCCGCAGACGCGCTGGACGCGGCAGGGGTGCGCGTGACCTCGCGTTCGTCGCTGTACGAGACCGCGCCGCAAGGCGAGATCACCGATCAGCCGGACTTTCTGAACGCAGTACTGAGCGTCCGCACGGCACTGTCGCCGCTTGAGCTGCTGGACAACTGCAAGCGCGTCGAGCGCGACCTCGGTCGCGAGCCCCGTGGCAAGCGCCACGGCCCGCGCTCTATCGACATCGACGTTCTACTCGTCGGCGATTGCGTCTTCGTTCACGACCGCCTAAAGCTGCCACATCCGGAGATTGCCACCCGGCATTTCGTGCTTGCGCCACTGCTGGAGGTGGAGCCGGAACTCGTCTTGCCCGACGGTACGCGCGCGGACTCGCTGCTCGCCGCCGTCGCCGATCAGCCGGTGGTTCGCCTAGAGCGGCTTTGATTCGGCGCGCGCCGCGGCCAACCACTCGGCCGGAAGCACGCCACCGCTGACGTGGCCGCCGCCGGAAGCCGGGAAGATCCGGCGCGCCAGTTTGCCCGCGGGTCTGTGCTCCACCAGCGGGCGGATGTCGTCCATCGTCATCCACAGATCCAGCGAAGCCGCGATCTGAAGGTCTGCCGCGTTCGGCGGGTCGCCGCCGATCACGCCGTCGGCGATGTATGCGTCGATCTGATCCAGCAGGCCCGGCAACGAGGCGAGATCGGCGCGGACCTGATCGTCGTCGGCGCGGTTGAGCCGGGATTGAATCGTCGAGACCGGCCCGGCGGCGATCTTCTGCATGAATGCCGGTAGTGGCACGCGCTCGCCCGCGGCAAAGCTCAGCATCGCCTGAGGCGACCGTTTTAAATGCGACCAGATCAGCCGTCGGCCAAGTGACTGAAAATCGCCGTCGGCCCACTTCTCCGCCGCAAGTACGCGCCGACGTTCTTCGGCGTCCGTGGGGTAGAGCGGAGGGTCTGGTTTGATCGAGTCCAGAGTGCGCATGATCGCGCAGCTTGTCTGCACCTTTTCCGCGCGGCCTTCGTCGTCCACGTACTTCATCGCCGGCACGGTGCGACCGCCGAACATCACCGTCATCTGCAGCCGGTGGGCGGGCGGGATCACGACGATCTTCTTGTAGGGAAGGCCCTTCAGGTCGAGTGCCTTGAAGACCGCGTTGCACGGATGCGAGCCGGGTACGTAGTAGACCTTGATCGACATCGGCCGCAGAATAGCGGTGCGCGATTGCGGCATTTGCCGGACGTACATATTTTTCTGGTTACCGGGCGGTTAGGCTTGCCTGCATCGGCAGGCGACCATCCGGCGCCCGGCCGTCACGCTTATCATGCTTCTCGCTGTCGACATCGGCAACACGCAGACCCACCTGGGCGCTTTCAAGAACGGAAAGCTGCTCGAGCACTGGCGCCACGCCACCGACCGTGACGCCACGGCCGACGAGGTCGCCTCCAGCTACACCAACCTGCTGGCGCTGCGCGGACTTTCGTTCACCGACCTCGACGACGTGATCGTCAGTTCGACCGTGCCGAAGGTCGTGCCGGAGTATGTGGAGATGTCCGAGCGATACCTGGGCGAGGAATGCCTGGTTGTGGGCCCGGGCCTGAAGACCGGCATGCCGATCCGCACCGAGAACCCACGCGAGCTTGGCGCCGACCGGCTGGTCAACGCCGTCGCGGCATTCGACCGGCTGGGTGGCCCGTGCGTGGTGGTGGACTTCGGCACCGCGATCACCTTCGACGCCGTCAGCGCTGAAGGTGAGTACCTGGGCGGCATCATCGCGCCGGGCGTGGAGATCTCTTTGAACGCGCTCACGGAGCGCGCCGCAAAGCTGCCGCAGGTCGAGCTCACCGAGCCCGAGCGGCTGATCGGCAAGACCACGCTGGAAGCGATCCAGTCCGGCGTGATCTACGGATTCGCCTCGCAAATCGACGGCATCGTCGAGCGCCTACGCGACGAGCTCGGCGACGAAACGCAGGTGATCGCCACCGGCGGACTGTCGGCCCACATCGTGCCCTTCTGCGAGACCGTCGAACTGATCGACGACATGCTCACACTGGTCGGCCTACACCTGATCTACCAGCGCAACGCGCGTTAGTCCGGCCCCGGGCACGGCGGCTATCGGCCGGACGGCGAGGTCAGTACCGCGTGCCGAACTGATTTACGTAAATCACCAGAGGTCCCGCGCCGTCGTAGTCGCCGCCGACGGCGTCGCCGTCGATCATTACGGCCGCCACGGCCTGTTCGCGGAACTTGCGGCGCAGAATGTTCGCCCGGTGACCCGGTGAATCCATCCACATCTGGACCATCTCACGCGGGCTCGCCGCGCCGGCCGTGGACCATGCGATGTTTTCGCCAAGCATGTAGCCGCCGGTGCCGCCGGATCCGAAGCGCGTGATGCGCGCCGCCAAGCTTGGCCCACCGGCACGTTGGTGGTCGAAGTAGGCGTAGCTGACCATGTCACTGGCCTGCCATGCCGAACTTTCGTGAAGATTGCGGTTGAAGCGCATGCGGCGAAGTCCGTGGCGGCGGCGTTCGGTGTTCACCAGGCAGCGGGTGGCGGTCTCGGCGAGCGCGATCTCGTCGGCCGTAGCGGGCGAGATGTCGGCATTGGCACAGCCGCCGGCGCTCGCCGGAGCGGCCAGAATCAGCGCCGAAACCGTCAGCGTGACGGCGAAGGCTGCTGCTAGTGGACCGCGTGCGGTCCGGGGTGATGTGGTCATAGCGCCGGGCATCATGCGTAGGCGGTCCAGTTGGACCACTTAATTGGTTTCGGACAAAGACCGAAACCCCTTGAATTCAATTTCCGAGGAGGCTTCGCCGTTCCCTTTGAACGTAAGGCCTTCTACCCTGAAAATCAAGATGAATCGGGTTCATGAAAACTGGGCGCTGGGCGGTGTGCCGGTGAGCAATCGTGTGTTGCTGGCGCCGCTGGCGGGCATCGGCAACTGGTTCGTGCGCTTGCAGGCCAAGCGTTACGGGGCGGGTTTGACCGTTTCGGAGATGGTTTCCAGTCATGGGCTGGCTTATGGCGACCGGCGCACGCGCACGGAGTTTTTACGCCTGCACCCCGACGAAGGGCCCACGAGTATCCAACTCTTCGGGGCCGATCCCGCGATCATGCGCGAGGCCGCGGCGATCGCGGCCGAAAGCGGCGCGGCGTTGATCGACCTGAACATGGGTTGCCCGGTGAAGAAGGTCTGCCGCACCGGCGCCGGGTCCGCGATGCTTCGCGATCCCGACAACGCCGTCGCCGTCGCCGTCGCGGCGCGCGAGGGCAGCGGCCTGCCGGTAACGGTGAAGCTGCGCCCGGGCGTGCGGCCGGGTGATCGCGAAGGCGTGGACCTTGCGCGCCGGCTGGCGGAGGAAGCCGGCGTGGTCGGCATCACCTTTCACCCGCGCCACTCAAGCCAGCAGCACAAGGGCCTGCCGGACTACGACCTGGCGCGCGAGGTCGTGGAGGACTTGCCGGTGCCGGTCGTAATCAGCGGCGGCCTGCTGAAGCCGGACAAGGCCCTGCGCGTACTGGAGCAGACCGGCGCGGCGGCGATCATGCTGGCGCGCGGCTCGATGGGCAATCCATGGATGTTTCAACGGGTGCTGGGCGAACGAACCGGTCTGCCCGAACCCGCGGAGGTGCTCGCGGAGCTCGGCTGGGTGATCGACCGCGCCGGTGAGCACTACGCGGACGGCCGCGCCGCGCGCTATCTGCGCAAGTTTCATCCGTGGTACCTGGAGCGGCTCAAGGAGTTCGATGGCGAGTTCTTCACCCGTGCGCGCCTGAACGAGATCAACCAGCGATTGCAGTCCACCGAGACGCTCGATCAGGCCCGCGCCGTGATCGCTTCGATCGAGACTTTGATCGCCGTCTGACCGCCTGGTCGCCGCGAACGGCTCGCGGCCGCCTGTGACCTTGGTATATTGCCCCGCTCCGATGACTAGGGAAACAATCGTCACACGCGAGGGCTACGAAAAGCTCCAGGCCGAGATCGAGGATCTCGCCGGCCGTGGCCGCCGCGAGGTCGCCGATCGGATCAGAGAAGCCCGCGATTTCGGGGATATCTCCGAAAATGCCGAATACGACGCCGCCAAGAACGAGCAGGCGATGTTGGAATCGCGCATCGCGATGCTGGAGGACAAGCTGCGCTCCGCCGTCGTGGTTGAGGAAGGCGAGGTCGGGAGCGACGTCGTCGGCGTCGGCACGACCGTCCATCTGAAGGATCAGAAGACGGAGAAATCTTCGAAGTTCAAGATCGTCGGATCTTCGGAAGCAGATCCGGCAAACGGCAAGCTTTCCAACGAGTCGCCGATCGGCAAGGCCCTGATCGGCCACAAGCGCAACGACGTCGTCAAGATCCCGGTCCCGCGCGGTCCCGCGCGACAGCTGAAGATCACGAAGATCGAGGCTTAGGTCCTTAGGGCCACGACCGCGTGCGCGGCCGCCTTGGCGGTGGCGGCGCGGTAGTCTCCCGTCGCGAATGTCCGCAGACGAAAACACATCTGGCGTGCAACCCGGAGGCGCGCCGGCCGACGGCGTCCCCGCCGAGCACGAACTGATCGCAGAACGCCGCGCCAAGCTTCAGCGCTTTCGCGATGCGGGCGTGGAGCCGTTTCCACACGAGTTTCCGGGGGTCGTGCCCAGCGAAGAAGTGCGCGCAAACCACGCCGGCCTGGGGCCGGGCGAGGAGACGAACGTTACGTATCGCGTGGCCGGCCGCCTGGCCGCCCGCCGCGGTCACGGCAAGGCCGCGTTTTTGGACGTCGTCGACCGCAGTGGCAAGATGCAGGTTCACGCGCGCGCGGATCTGCTGGGAGAGGAGCAGTTCGAACTACTGACTTCGCTGGACCTTGGCGATCTGCTCGGCATCGACGGCACCGCGTTCATGACCAAGCGGGGCGAGCTTTCGCTGGCAGCGACCGGATGGACGATGTTGGCGAAGTCGCTGCGTCCTCCGCCGGACAAGCACCACGGTCTGGCCGACGTGGAGACCCGCTACCGCCACCGCGAGCTGGACCTGATCGCAAACCCCGAGGCGCGCGAGCTCTTCATGCTGCGCAGCCGCGTGATCGCGCTGATTCGCCGCTGGCTGGACGACCGCGGATTTGTTGAGGTCGAAACCCCGGTGCTGCAGCCGATTTACGGTGGCGCGTTGGCGAGACCGTTCGTCACGCATCACAACCAGCTCGACCGAGATTTCTTTTTGCGCATCGCGACCGAGCTGTATCTGAAGCGTCTGATCGTCGGCGGCTTGGAGAAGGTCTACGAACTCGGCAAGGACTTCCGCAACGAGGGCGTCAGTCACAAGCACAATCCCGAGTTCACGATGATCGAGTGGTACGAGGCCTACGCGGATTACAACAAGGTGATGGACGATCTGGAGCAGCTGGTCAGTTGGCTGGCCGAGCAGGTCGGATACGACGGGGAGATCGACTTCACCGCGCCGTGGTCCCGCGTGCCGCTGGCCGAGGCGATCGAACAGCAGACCGGCATCGACGTGCTTGCCCACCGTGATCGCGACGACCTCTTCGCGAAGATCCGCGAGAAGGGATTCATGGAGGCCGATTCCGGCGATTCGTGGCCGCAGCTGGTGGACGAGCTGCTTTCAAAACACGTCGAGCCCAAGCTCGTGAACCCAACGTTCATCACCGACTATCCGGTGGAGCTGTCGCCGTTCGCGAAGGCTCACCGCGACAAGCCGGGCATCGTTGAGCGCTTCGAGTGCTTCGCCGCGGGGATGGAGTTCAGCAACGCCTTCACCGAGCTCAACGACCCCGACGTACAGCGCGAGCGCTTCGCCGCGCAGACGCGCCTGGCCGCCGAGGGCGACGAAGAGACTCAGCCCCACGACGAAGACTTCTTGCAGGCGCTGGAACACGGCATGCCGCCCACCGGCGGCATCGGCATCGGCATCGACCGCCTGGTGATGCTGCTGTCAGGCCGTCACGCGATTCGCG
>JACQZY010000028.1 GCA_016213645.1 Actinomycetota bacterium | reverse complement strand
CGGCGTCCGAACAGTGTCAGGCGGGTAGTTTGACTGGGGCGGTCGCCTCCCAAAATGTAACGGAGGCGCACAAAGGTTCCCTCAGCACGGTCGGAAATCGTGCTTAGCGTGTAAAGGCAAAAGGGAGCTTGACTGTGAGACTGACAAGTCGAGCAGGTACGAAAGTAGGTCTTAGTGATCCGGCGGTCGCAAGTGGAAGCGCCGTCGCTCAACGGATAAAAGGTACTCCGGGGATAACAGGCTTATCGAGCCCAAGAGTTCACATCGACGGCTCGGTTTGGCACCTCGATGTCGGCTCGTCGCATCCTGGGGCTGGAGTAGGTCCCAAGGGTTGGGCTGTTCGCCCATTAAAGTGGCACGCGAGCTGGGTTCAGAACGTCGTGAGACAGTTCGGTCCCTATCTACCGTGGGCGTTGGAGAATTGAGTGGAGTTGCCCCTAGTACGAGAGGACCGGGGTGAACAGACCTCTGGTGTAGCAGTTGTTCTGCCAAGAGCACCGCTGCTTAGCTACGTCTGGACCGGATAACCGCTGAAAGCATCTAAGCGGGAAGCCGACCACGAGATGAGTTCTCCCACTCTCTAGAAGAGGTAAGAGTCCTGGAAGACCACCAGGTTGATAGGCCGGGTGTGGAAGTGCGGTAACGCATGCAGCACACCGGTACTAATCGCTCGAGGGCTTGACGGATATTTTTATTCCTTCGGGAACGAAAATGACCATGATCAAAACCTCGATGTATGTCTGCTTCGTTTGCTTGTGCTGTGCAGTTTTGAAGGCCCGCGGGCGCGGTTCTTCGGTCACCCAACCCGGGCCGGAGGATTGCCTTCGCCGACGGGCGCCGATCCGGCGCTCCGAGTCGTAAAGACGTGGCGATGAAGACGTGGCGCCAAAGCGCGCAAAACCCTCGAAAATTTCCGGTGGTTATAGCGTTGGGGAAACACCTCTTCCCATTCCGAACAGAGAAGTTAAGCCCAACAGCGCCGATGGTACTTGACTCGCAAGGGTCCGGGAGAGTAGGACGCCGCCGGTTTTTCCTTATAAAGAGCCACATTCCGTTGAAGCGGGGTGTGGCTTTTTTTTTGAAGCTGGACGATGCGGGGTGGTGCCGTTATCCGGAATTGGGGACCCGCGGTCGTTAAGGTGGCGCGATGCGTTTGCGCCAATACATCGTTGATGCGTTCGTTACCGGACCGTTCTCGGGTAATCCTGCGGCCGTTTGCTTGCTCGACGAATGGATCGATGCTCGCCTGATGCAGGCGATCGCGGCCGAAAACAATTTGTCAGAGACTGCATTCTTCGTTTCGCGCGACTGTGAAACACAGGAATTACGATGGTTCACGCCGCGCGTGGAGGTGGATCTTTGCGGTCATGCGACGCTCGCGTCCGCTCACGTACTTGCCGAAGAGACGGGTCGTTTGTCGGTGGGGGCGAGCGTACGATTTGAGACGAGATCGGGAAGTCTGGAGGTTGCGTGTGAGGTTGACGGCCTTGCGATGAGTCTTCCGGCTTCGCCGCTTGAGACGTTCGAGCCAACCGCGGACGATCTTCTCGAAGCGTTGGGCGTGCCGGTATCCGAGATCGTTCGTGCCGGGGATGACTTAATCGTTGTTGTTGAATCGGCCGCCGCGGTAACGAAATGTCGCCCGGACTTATCGGCGCTTGCGCGAGTCGAAACCAGATGTGTTTGTGTCACCGCGCCGGCCGAGAGCGACGGACTCGATTTCGTCGCCAGGGTGTTTGCGCCGAGGCTCGGAATTGACGAAGATCCCGCGACCGGTTCGGCTCAGTGTGGCTTGGCTCCTTATTGGACGCGGAGGCTGGGCGTTGAACGCGTACGCTGCTTTCAGGCCTCAGATCGCGGCGCGGAGCTTGTGTCGGAGTATCGCGATGGCGAGGGGTTTGTGACTGTGCGCGGGCGGTGCGCAACGTTCTCTCGCGGCGAAATAGAAGTGTCGTAACTCGCGGGAGTCGGTGAAGCGAACTTCTTAGCCTCGCAAGGCTCGCAACGCATTAAGGATCACGGCGACGTCGATGCCTTCCTGAAGCAGCGCCCCGGCAACCGGGGAGATCGTGCCGGCGGCAGCGAAGACCATCGCTATTACGCTCAATCCCAGTCCGGCTACCACGCTCTGAGAGGCGATCCGTAATGAGCGGCGGCCGATGTCGATCGCGTCGGCTACGCGGTCGATACGCGACACGATGATTACGGCGTCGGCGGCTTCTGCGCTGGCGGTGGCGCCTGCGGTACCCATTGCGATGCCGATGTCGGCGAGTGCCAGGGCGGGGGCGTCGTTGATGCCGTCGCCGACCATCACGACGGGATGCGTTTCGGAATCGGACTGCATTCGACGCACGATCGCCAGCTTTTCCTCGGGAGAAAGCTGCGCGTAGACGTCGTCAATTCCTACCTGATCGGCGATCCGGCGAGCGGTTGATTGATGGTCGCCGGTGACCATCGCGATATGGCGAATTCCCATCGCGTGGATTCGGTCCGTCATGTCTCTGGCGTCGTCACGCAGTTTGTCGGCCAGCAGCAGCACTCCGACGAGACGGCCGTCGACGGCGACGTAGACCGTGGCGTGTCCGTCGCCGTCGAATCGAGCGACGCGACGCTCGGCGTCTTCAAGGCCGGAAACGGCAGAAGCGGTGACCAGGTCTCGCGTACCGGCCAAGACCCTCCGCCCGGAGACGCATCCTGAAATGCCTTGCCCCGGAACTTCGCGTACGTCGTATGGAATATCCAGCGTGATCCCGCGAGCCTCCACGCCGTGGACAAGCGCTTCGGCGAGCACGTGAGCGGATAGCTGGTCCAAGGAAGCTGTCATCTGCAACAGCTCTTCTTCCGCGAACCCTTCGCAGGTGATGATGTGGTCGATCTCCGGCGTGCCCAGGGTGAGCGTGCCCGTCTTGTCCAGCAGGACGGCGCGAACTTGGCCAAGTGATTCGATCGCGCTCCCACCTTTGACGATGATGCCTTGTGAAGCGGCCCGCGAAATGCCGGCGATAAACGCGATCGGAGCGGCAAGAATCAATGGACACGGCGTCGCCACCACAAGTACCGCGAGAAAACGGATTGATTCTCCGGACAACGCCCAAGCCGCACCGCCCATCAGGAGCGTGAACGGAAGCAGAAACGCCGCGTACCTATCGGCCATGCGAACAAAAGGCGCGCGGTTCTCCTCCGCCTCCTGCACGAGTTTCACCAAGCGTGAGTATGCGGAGTCCTCCGCCCGTCGAGTGGCGATCATGTCGATGGCGTCACCGGCATTCGCGGTGCCGCTTCTAACCTGACCACCGCGAACGTGCTCGACCGGCAGAGCTTCTCCGGTGAGCGTCGACTCGTCCACGGACGCACCATCGCTCGCCACGGAACCGTCCACGGGAATCACGTCGCCGGCCCGCACAACGATGCGGTCGCCTTCCAAGATGTCACCGACGTCAAGCTCGACGATGCGATCGCCTTCGTAGCGGTTGGCGATGCGTGGAGCGCGTTCGATCAATGACTGAAGTTCTCGCCGTGACCGCCCGGCGGCCCATCCCTCCAATGCGTTTCCGCCGCTCAGCATCAGCCCCACCACCGCGCCCGCGAGAAACTCCTGCATAGCTAGGGCCGTGGCCATTGCCATCAGCGCAATCGCGTCCACTCCGATACGTCCACCGGCGACGATCTTCACGACCTCCCACGTCAGCGGGACGAGCAGCACGACAATCGTGACCGCCCAGACGACGTGCGCCGCCTCTTCGGCACCGGCCAGATGGCAGGCGCTCCCAGCGGCGACGCCCGTCAGCGCGAAGATGGCGAGCAGGCGATCCTTCATCCGCATCAGGCTATGTGGTGATGCGGCGCGATTTCCGCGGCCGAGCCCGACCACACCGGCATCAGGCGGCACAAAAAGCGCCGTCCGAAATCCGGACCGTGGAAGTGGCCTTGGCTCAGCCGCGGATTCGCGTCTTCGCCCAATCGCGGTTGCGGGCGCGCGGCAAGCTGCATGTCGCGCGCGAGCGATCGGGAGTCGTCCACTCGATGCCGGTCGCCCAAAGGCTTTCGGTTCCGGCATCCTCGGCGAATCGCGTCACGGGTGCGTCGAGCACGACGCGGTATTCACCGAGCGTGGCAAAGTCGATCGCGATGTCGATACCGGCGGCAATCGCACGACCGGTCTTGCCGCGCGTCAGGAATCCGGAGTCCGTCCCGCGGTCGAGCGAACGATCTGTTGAATTGTCGTTGGAGTTGTCTGCAGTAATGGAGATGTCTGATGTAAAGAACATATGTTCGTATTGTGCGCACGCCGTCGGACGGAAAAATACGAACAGTTGTTCGCAGCGGCTTCGGCGTGGTTTCAGTCGGGTTGCTCGAACGGCTGCGGGAGCCTCGGCGGGCCCATCGGAAAAGGGATTCAGACCGCTTCGCCCGAATATCACGAGAGTGCCTGTTACGCTAGAAAAAGCGCTTGAAATCCGCGTAAAACGCGGAACCACATCTCCCGAACCGCGCGTCAAGAAGATGCAGAAGCTCGTAATAGAAGGAGGGCAACCCCTCTCCGGCACGATCGTGCCCGCCGGCAACAAGAACGCTGCGTTGCCGTGCATAGCCGCCGCCTTGCTGACGGATCAAGACGTCGTGCTGGAAAACGTTCCGCGCATACGCGACGTAGACGCGCTGCTTGCGCTGCTTGAGAACCTCGGCGTGACAGTCGACTGGCGGGAAGAGCACGAACTTGTACTGAACGCCGCCGGTGTGGATCACCAGGACGTTGATGAAGCCTTGGCAAACCGAATCCGGGCCTCTTTTTTGCTTGCCGGCCCGCTGCTTGCGCGCTTCGGCCGCGCCGAAATGCCTCCACCCGGTGGCGACACGATCGGGCGGCGGCGCCTCGATCCGCATCTGGACGCTTTTCGCGCGCTCGGCGCAACTGTTGACGACAGCGAACGCGCGGTCAACGTCACCGCGCCGAGCGGACTTCGCGCCGCGGACTTCATGATGGACGAACCTTCGGTGATGGGCACGGAAAACGCGCTGCTCGCCGCCGCGCTCGCGCCCGGCGAGGTCGTAATACGAAACGCCGCGTGCGAGCCCCACGTGCAGAATCTCGCGCACATGCTCGTGGGCATGGGCGCGCGCATCGAAGGCATTGGTTCCAACGTGTTGCGCGTTTTCGGAGAAGACCGCTTGAAAGGCGTTCGCCACCGCATCGGCTCCGACCACATCGAGACCGGCAGCTTCATTGCGCTGGCCGCCGCCACCGGCGGTGAACTGCGCATCAAGAACGCCGAGCCGGAAAACCTGCGTATGACGCTTCTGGGCTTCGAGCGCTTGGGTGTCACGGTGCGCCTCGATGGCGACGATGTGATCGTGCCGGCGTCGCAGGAGATGATCGTGAAGAACGACGCAGGTGAGATGATGCCGAAGATCGAGGATGGTCCGTGGCCGGCCTTTCCCGCCGATCTCACGAGCATCGCGCTGGCGTTGGCCACACAGTCGCACGGCAGTGTGATGATCTTCGAGAAGATGTTCGAAAACCGGTTGTTTTTCGTTGACAAGCTGGTCGCGATGGGCGCGAACATCACGCTTTGCGACCCTCACCGCGCGATCGTGATCGGTCGCGCGAGACTACGCGGAGAACGTCTCGAAAGTCCGGACATCCGCGCCGGGATGGCGCTGCTGATCGCCGCGCTCTGCGCGGACGGCGTAAGCGAGATCGGAAACATCACGCAGATCGACCGTGGTTACGAAAAGATCGACGAGCGCCTGCGCGAACTTGGCGCGCACATAGAGCGCGTCGCGACCGAACCGGTCCACGCGTAGAGGTCCGCCTGATGAACGGACCGAAGCCGAACGCTCCGGCTTTCGCTGCCGGATCAGTGGCCCTGGCCACGCCGGTCCCGACGGGATCGCGCGATGTGCTGCCCGAAGAGATGGCGGAGCTGCGCGAAATAGAACGCGGCGTATTGGAAGCGTTTCTATCGGCGGGCTACGGCGAAGTCGCCACCCCTGCATTCGAATACGACGAAACGATGCGGCTCGCCGGCCCCGAGACAGCGCGAAACGCATACCGGGTGACCGACAAGAACGGCGAAGTGCTGGTGGCTCGCTTCGACTGCACGATTCCGATCGCCAGACTGGCCGCGTCTCGCTTTCGCAGCGCGGAGCCTCCGCTGCGCTTCTGTTACCTACAGAGCGTCTTGCGACCCGTCGAGCCAAAGCGCGGACAGTCCCGGGAATACGTTCAAATAGGCATGGAACTGATGGGATTGCCCGCTCCCGAAGGCGACGCCGAGGCGATCGTGTTGCTGGTCAAAGTGTTGAAGGCCGCCGGCCTGACGGATTTTAAGATCGCCGTAGGAGACGCGCGATTCTTCACTGACAGCCTCGACTCGGCGAATGCGTCGTTGACGCCGGAGCGGCGTACGGCGATCCTGTACGAACTTCAGACCCGCGACCTTGTTGGCTTGCGCCGGGAGCTCGCGGCGACCGGCGGATTTGATGATGCTCAACGAGACGAACTTGTTGGCCTGGCTGCGGCTCGCGGTGGGCGAGAGGTGTTGGACAGGCACGCAGCGGACCGTCTGAGGCAGCTGGATGACCTGCTTCGCGATGCAGGCGTTGACGACCGCGTGATCTACGACCTTGGCCTGGTGCGTTCGCTCGACTACTACACCGGCGCCGTGCTTGAAGTGTTCGTACCCAGCGATGGATTTGCCCTTGGCGGCGGTGGGCGCTACGACGAATTAGCCGGCAAATTCGGGCGCGACCTCGCCGCATGCGGCTTTGCATTGAATATGGAACGTTTGCACCTCGCCGTGCTGGCCGAAAGGGAGGCGGCGAAATGAGCGGGACCGGCGACAATGTCACCGTCGCGGTGCCGCGCGGCGCCTTGATGAAGGGTTCACTGGACCTTTTAGAGCGCGCCGGATACGACGTGCAAGAGGTGCGCGAAAACGATCGCAAGCTCTACTTTGAAGATCAAGGCTTGATCACGATGCGTCCGAGCGACGTTGTCACCTACGTGGAGCGTGGTGTAGCCGATATCGGGATCGTTGGCAAAGACGTTTTGATGGAGCAGTCCGACCGCGACGTGTACGAACTCGTCGATCTGGACTTTGGCGGTTGCTCGATGATCGTTGCCGTGCCGGAAGCGCAAGCTTCTACCAGCGACGCCGCGTCGCGACGACGCGGGACACTACGCATCGCCACGAAATACCCCCGCCTCACCGAACGCTATTTCGCTTCCACCGGGCGCCAGGCCGAACTTATCGAGGTGAAGGGCTCGGTGGAACTGGCCGCGATCGCCGGTCTCGCCGATGCGATCGTGGACCTCACCGCGACCGGTGCGACGCTGAAAGAAAACGGCCTCGTGATCAGCGAACAGATTGCCGACTGCACCGCGCGGTTGATCGCGAATCCCGGGGCGTACCGGCTGAAATCTGCCGCGATCGACGACGTCGCCGCGCAGTTGCGGGCGATCACCGCCGCGCGCGGCGATTGAGGGCCGTACGTTGCCGGTCAAGCGCTTCCCCAGTGACGCAACCGCGACCGACATCCGGTCGCTGAGTCCACCTCTTCCGGCGGAGTCGGTCACCGAGATTCTCGCCGCCGTGAAGAGTCGCGGTGACGCGGCCGTATTGGACTTCGAACACCGCTTCGGCGGCGCGCCTGAGCCCGCTTCCGGCGCGACGATCGAGCGAGTTTCCGGACCGTGGATGCAAGATGCCTTGGAAGAGTTGGACACGGAGCTTCGCGCCGCCCTGGAGTTGGCGATCGACAATGTGCGCGCGGTCGCCGAGGCTCAGCTTTTGCGCGACATAGAGGTCTCGCTGCCACAGGGGCAGTCTGTGGAATACCGCAACATACCGGTCGCTCGCGCGGGGGCTTACATTCCGGGCGGACGTGGCTCGTATCCGTCGACCGCGGTGATGTGCCTGGTCACGGCGCGTGTGGCGGGCGTGCAGAGCATTTGCGCGGTTAGCCCTCCAAGGGAAGACGGCACGGTCGACCGGGCCGTCGCGGCGGTCTGCGCGATGCTCGGCGTGGAAGAGCTCTACGCGATCGGCGGAGCACAGGCGGTCGCCGCGCTCGCTTATGGCACGCAGTCGATCGGGCCCGTCGATGTGATCGTCGGCCCCGGCAACTCTTGGGTGCAGGAAGCGAAACGGCAACTCGTCGGCGGCGTTGGAATTGATGGCGTAGCCGGCCCGAGCGAACTTGTCGTCGTGGCCGATTCCGGTTGCGACGCAAACGCGGTTGCCTTGGATCTGCTCGCCCAGGGCGAGCATGGGCCAGATTCCCTGGTCGCGTTGATTTCACCCGATCCGGAAGTTCTCGACGCCGTGATCGAGGCCGTTGGCGAGATTCAGGCCGAGATGGCGGTGGTGCTCGCGCACGATCTTGAATCCGCCGTCGACCTCGCCGACGCAATAGCGCCAGAGCACATGCAGATCGTCGCGGCCGAAGAGCGAGCTCGTGAACTCGGCGAGCGCGTTACTCGCGCCGGGGCGCTGTTCGTAGGACAAAACGCCGCGACCGCTTTCGGTGACTACGTCGCCGGTTCAAACCACGTACTACCCACGGGCGGCGCGGCGCGTTTCACGAGCGCGCTTTCCGTAGGTACGTTCAGACGCAGGATGGCGCGGATTTTCGTGCCCGACGAAGCGGTAACGCCACTTGCGCGCGCAGGAGCAGCGATCTCCCGCGTTGAAGGTTTCCCGATGCACGGCCGTTCAATGGAAGCGAGGCAGAAGTGACTAGAAACGCAGCGATCGACCGCAAGACCGGAGAGACGGACGTTCGGCTCTCGCTTGAACTGGACGGCACCGGTGGCGGTAGCCGCGACACAGGGGTGGGTTTTCTCGACCACATGCTCGATCTGTTCGCCCGCCACGGCCACTTTGATCTCGACGTGAAGGCCGAGGGCGATCTCCAGACGGGGGCTCACCACACCGTTGAGGATGTCGGCATCGTGCTTGGCCAGGCGATCGACCGTGCGCTCGGGGACCGGGCAGGAATCACTCGTTACGCCGCCGCGACGATCCCGATGGACGAGGCCCGCGCGAGCTGTGTGCTGGATATTTCCGGTCGCCCGTTTTTGGCGTTTAACGACGGCGGTCTGCCCAATGTGACGATCGCGAACTTTGACAGCGAGCTGACCGAGGAGTTTTTCCGTGCCGTCGCCAACAACGCGAATCTCACGCTGCACATCACGATCGAAACGGGCACAAACGCCCATCACATGATCGAGGCGGCGTTCAAGGCGTTTGCGCGCGCTCTGCGCGCGGCAGTCGCGGTGGACCCGAGTGAAACAGGCGTGCCTTCAACCAAGGGCACGCTGACGCAATGACCACCGGAGATCGCGAGTCGAGCGAACCTTCCCCCGGGGCGCTTGCCGCATCTGACGCCGGCATTGGCGTGACGATCGCGATCTTGGACTACGGCATGGGCAACGTACGCTCGGTCGAGAAGGCCTTGGAGCACGTTGGAGCCACGGCGCCCATCACCTCCGACCACGACGAGGCGCGCGCCGCCGACGGCCTGATTCTGCCGGGAGTCGGCGCTTTTCCGGAGGCTATGCGTCGCATTCGAGAGGCTCGTTTTGACGAGCTGATCGGCGAGATGCTTAGCGCCGCCAAGCCCGTGCTCGGGATCTGCCTGGGTATGCAGGTGCTCTTCGAGACGTCCAGCGAGCACGAAGGCGGTTGGGGGCTTGGGCTACTTCAGGGCCGAGTGGAAACACTTGAAGCGGACTCACTGAAGATTCCTCAGCTCGGCTGGAATGAAGTGCATTGGACGCGCTCATCGCCGCTTATGGACGGCATTCCGGACCCGGGTTATTTCTACTTCGCGAATTCGCTTTCCGCCCGCGCGATCGACCGCTCCGACGTGCTTGGAACGGCCGACTACGGCGCGGAATTCGTGGCCGTCGTCGAGCGGCCCCCGCTGTACGGAGCGCAGTTCCACCCCGAGAAATCAAGCACGCACGGGCTGCGGATGCTTGAGAACTTTGCCCGCATCTGCGCTGACGCCCGTGTCGCGGCGTGACGAATTCCGTCGCGTCCACTCACGTAGTCTCTACGCCGTGATTCTTTTTCCCGCGGTGGACATACGCGACGGCAAGGCCGTTCGCCTGACGCAAGGCGACTACGACCGCGAACAGATTTACAACGACGATCCGCTGGACGCCGCCCTGGCCTGGGTTGACGCAGGGGCCACCCACCTGCATGTTGTGGATCTCGACGGGGCGCGCGACGGCGAACGACGCAATCTTGATCATCTTCAGCGAATCGCCGACTCGGCCGGTGTGCCGGTTCAATACGGTGGCGGGTTGCGCGACATGGCGGCGATCGATGCGGCCGTTGAAGCCGGCGCCTGGCGCGCTGTGATCGGTACGGCGGCTTTTCGTGACCGCGCGCTGCTGGACGCGGCGGTGGCGCGGCACGGCTCGCGGATTGTGGTTTCGGCAGACGCGAGAGACGGCCGAATCGCCGCCCAGGGCTGGACCCAAGCCACCGATCTGGCCGCCACGGACGCCGTGGGCGTGCTTTCCGCCGCCGGTGTGGGCACGTTCGTCTACACCGACATCGCGCGAGATGGGATGCTGAACGGACCAGACACCATGGGCCTGCGCGCGATCGCCGGTGCCGCGGGAAGCGCGAGTGTGATCGCCTCAGGCGGTGTGGGCGAGCTTGAACACCTTTCTGAACTTGTGGGGCTCGGACTCACCAATCTCGAAGGCGTGATCGCCGGCAAGGCGCTTTACGAACGCCGTTTCACGATCGGCGAGGCCCTGGCGAAGCTGGCCCGAACCTGAGCACGACCGCACGGCCGCGCCTAATCTTCTTTTGATGCCGCCGCTAAAACGCGTTATTCCTTGTCTGGACGTCAACGATGGACGTGTCGTTAAGGGCACCAACTTCGTGGACCTGCGCGACGCCGGCGATCCCGTTGAGCTGGCCGAGCGCTACGACCGGGAAGGCGCCGACGAGCTTGTCTTTCTCGATATCACCGCCACCCATCACGACCGCGGCACAATCGTCGAGCTAGCGCGGCGTACCGCGGACAACGTCTTCATCCCGTTCACGATCGGCGGTGGTATCCGCACCGTTGAGGACGCTCAAGCGGTGCTTGACGCCGGAGCCGACAAGGTTGGCATCAATTCCGCCGCGGTAAAGCGACCGGCGTTGATCGGTGAAATGGCGGAGGTCTTCGGAAGCCAATGCGTTGTGCTCGCGATCGACGCCAAGCGCACGCGGCCGGAAGACGGAGACGCCTCGCCGTGGGAGGTCTTCACGGCGGGTGGCCGCAACGCAACGGGCCTCGACGCCGTCGCGTGGGCGATCGAGGGAGTCGAGCGAGGGGCGGGCGAGATCCTGCTCACAAGCATGGACCGCGACGGCACAAAGGACGGATACGACCTCGAACTCACCAAAACCGTCGCCGACGCGGTAAGCGTTCCGGTGATCGCGTCGGGCGGAGCCGGCACGCTCGATCACATGGTGGACGGAATCACGCAAGGCCACGCCGACGCGGTGCTTGTAGCTTCGCTGTTTCACTTCCGCGAGATCAGCGTCCACGACGCGAAACAGTCGATGGCCGATGCGGGTATCGCCGTGCGGCGGACCTAACGAGTCGATCGGCAGACCCGGTCGCGACCGGGTCTTATCCACCGTTCAGCGACTGCGCAACGCCGCGCGGCGCTCCTTCTCCTCGCGCTTGAAGTCGCTTCGCCTGACGAACGCCGAGACGGATTCGTATCCGGTCAGGTAAATACGGTGGCCGTCCGAAATCACGGGGTTATAGGCGCCGCTTCCGCGCGCGAAGACGCGCTTTCCGCTTCGCGTACTCAGGCCGTAGGTGTTTGTGGTGTCCTTGGTGGCGAAGTAGACGATGTCGCCTATCACCGTCGGCGCACCGGAGATCTGGCCCCCTGCTGCGTAGGTCCAGCGAACGCCGCCGGTGCGGGCGTTGAGCGCATAGAAGTTTCCGTCGTACGAGCCGACGAACACGGTCGGGCCCACTCCTGACACATCGTCGACCGCCGTCGCGCCATAGACAAAGGCGCCAGTTCCCTTCGACCATGCGAGTCTGCCGCTTGAAGCGGAGAACGAATAGACCTTGCCGTCCGTGTTGCCGACAAAAACTCGCCCGTACGCGACCGAAGGCGTCGCATAGAAGTTGCCCGATCCAAAACCGAAACGCGCACCGCTGGTAGAGGCCCGCCATACACGAGCGCCGTTGCCCGCGCGTATCGCGTGAACGGTGCCGCCGTATGCGCCGACAAACACCTTGCCGTCGTAATAGGCCGGGCCTCCCTTGATCGCACCGCCGGCTGCGTATGTCCATTCGATACGCCCATCACTTTGACGCAGCCGGTACAGCTTGCCGGACTCGCTGCCAAAGATCACGCTGTCGCCGAGCATCAGCGGAGACGATTCGCTGCGCGAGCCGAGGTCACGAGCCCAGCGGATGTGGCCGTTTTGGGCATTCAGTGCGACGATCCGCCCGCTGAGCGTCACGACGAAAATCCGACCGCGAGAATAACCGGGGGACGCCGCACTCAGCGAGCCAACCTTTTTAGTCCACTTGCGGTGTCCGGTCTTCGCGTCGATCGCGTAAATTCGCGAGTCTTTTCGGACCGTGTAAAGCGTGCCGCGCGCCAGGATCGGCGAGAACTCAAGCAACTGATTGGCGTTGAACCGCCAGACCTGAGAGAAGGGCGGCCTCAGCCGGACCGGCAGATTTCGCGTGCGCGCGGCGTCGTAGCCGTACATCGGCCAAACAAACGTCTCGGCACGTATGCGAAACGGGCGCTTCTTGCCGGGTTCATTAAACTCGACACCCGGATTTGAAACGTCGCCAGTGCGACCGTTTAACCAGATGTAGGCTCCGACGCCGACGCACCCGGCCAACAGCACGAGCGTGGCAAGGCGAACCAGCCCGTCCTCTCGGCTGCGTGACATTTTCTTGCGCGGCATTGACGGCACGATAAAGCGCGGCTCGGAAGCGCATGCCGGTCAGAACCCGACCAAGATGACCACCACCACCAAAAGACTCCCCGAAACCAAGCTCACCGCGCTCAAATTGATTCCCGGTGCGGCACTGCTGATTCAGCACCTTGCCGACACGCCGGGTGTCTACCTGGTCGGCGGGGCGGTACGAGATTTGATGCTCGGGTTTGCGCAGTTCGACTTTGATCTCGTGGTGGAGGGCGACGCCGCGGAGATCGCGCACCACCTAGCCGAACGCATCGGTGGGTCGGTTGCGGAGCACGAGCGTTTTGGCACCGCAACCTTTCGCGCGAATGACGGCCTCGTGGTGGACATCGCGACCGCGCGCACAGAAACCTACGCACAACCCGGCGCGCTGCCGGTAACGGCCCCGGCAAGCTTGGCGGATGACCTCGTGCGCCGAGATTTCACGGTCAACGCGATGGCGGTGGCGCTCTGGGAGGAGAAGCTCGGGGAGATCACCGAATACCCCGGCGCTTCCGCGGACCTGTCCGCGCGTGTTTTGCGCGTCACGCACGACAACAGCTTCATCGACGATCCGTCCCGCCTGCTGCGGCTGCTGCGCTACGGCTCACGCCTCGGTTTCACTGCCGAGCCGCACACGGAAGAGCTAGCTCGGCGAGCCGTCGCCGCCGGCGCGCCCGGCACGATCAGCGGACGGCGAATCGCCGACGAACTGTTGGACTTGCTGGCCGAGCGATCAGCCCTGGTCGCGCTTGATTCGATGCGCGCGCTCGAACTGGACCACGCCCTTGATCCGCTCTTTGAGGCGGACGAATACGTTGCCTCGCGGTCACTGCTCGATCTGCCTGACGGGATACGGCAGGATCTTCTACTGATGTCTGTGTGCTGCATGCGCATGCCGTCAGAGGAATTGGACGCATGGCTGGACCGACTCAACCTGGAGGCCGGTGAGCGAGCGGTCGTCAGCGAGGCCGTGCTCAGGCACGATGAGGTTTTTGTGGGACTGGATGCCGAGGCGGAAGAATCCGCGCTGGACGCGCG
Source organism: Actinomycetota bacterium (assembly GCA_016213645.1). GTDB lineage: Bacteria > Actinomycetota > Thermoleophilia > Solirubrobacterales > JACPNS01 > JACPNS01. The sequence goes on along the minus strand of JACQZY010000028.1, from coordinate 107,639 downwards.
GCTGCGTCGATGCAAAGCCGAAACCGCGACGTTGGCGGCGGCCGTGCCGGGGGTGGACAGGGAGCTTGCCGCGCGAACCAGAAAATGGTTGCGGGAGCGCCGCGACGACCACCTGAGGATCAGCGGCACGGACCTCTTGGCCGCCGGCATTCCCGAAGGACCGGCGATCGGCCGCGCGCTGGCGGCGACGCTTGCCCTAACCGTCGACGGTGAAGTTGAAGGGCGTGAGCAGCAGCTTCAGCGCGCCGTCGAGATCGCCCGCGCGATCGCGCACCCACAATGAGTTCGGAACGAATCGAGCGTACGAACAGTTTTGCGCGAGTCCATCTGGACCACGCCACCGTGATCTTCACCAACCGCCGGGGCGGCGTAAGTGATCCGCCATTTGATTCGCTGAACCTCGGCGCTTTCGTCGGCGATGTCGAAGGCTGCGTTCAAGAGAACATCGCTCTGGCCGCCGGTTGGGCCGGCGTCGACGATCTGGCCGTCCTGCATCAGGTACACGGCGCGAAGCTCCTCAATGCCGCCGAGGCATTCCCGGGTTCGCCACCCGATGCCGACGGGCTATGGACTGAATCGGCACACTTAGGTCTGCTGGTGACAGGCGCCGATTGCCCCCCACTTGCGCTTTCGGTTCCCGGCCGAGTGGCAATGCTGCACTGCGGCTGGAAACCCCTCGCGGCCGGAATCGTCGAGGATGCGCTTGCGCTGCTTGGCGACGGGCCGTTGCAGGCGGCGATCGGACCGGGGATCGGCCCGGGGCACTACGAGGTGGGAGCGGAGGTCGCCGAGGCGCTGGACCGGGACGGACTCGATAACTACACGGGCGGCCGATTGGACCTCCACGGAGTAATCGTGGCGAAACTCCGCCGGGCTGGGGCTGAACATATTGAGATCGTCGGCGACTGCACCTACTCAGATCCGGAAATGTATTTCTCCCACCGTAGAGACGGGGCCGGCACCGGTCGCCAGGCGGGAATCGCATGGCTGAATTGACCCAAGGGCGCTCGGATTGGCGACGCGGCGCGGAAGGACCGGTCAAGCCGAATGACTGAGTATTTCGCCGACGCCGAGATCGTCTCCGGGAACCTCGCGGTCGTCGAAGACCGGGTGTCCGCCGCCCTCCGGCGCGTCGGCAGAGATCCGAGCGGCGTTACGACCTGCGTGGCCACGAAATACGTCACCGCGGACGGCATGGACGCTCTGCGCCAAGCCGGTGTGCGCGTCGCGGCGGAAAACCGGCTACAGGACATGATCGTCAAGCAGGAGCGCTTCGGCGCCGACTTCGAGTGGCACTTCATCGGGCGCATTCAATCGCGAAAGATCGCCGAAATCGCCGCGCGGGTGTCGACGATTCACTCGCTCGCGACCGAATCCGCGCGCGACCGGCTGGCGCAGATCAGGGGACCGCTCCCACGGATTCTGATTCAGGTCAACGTGTCCGGCGAGTCGAGCAAAGAAGGGGTTCACCCGGAATCGATCGGCGATTTCATCGCCTCGTGCCCGTTCGAAGTGCATGGTTTGATGACGATGCCACCTCTCACTCCGGATCCGGAAGCGGCTCGGCCGTTCTTCAAACATCTCGGGGATCTGGCCGCCGAACACGGTTTGAAGGAGCTTTCGATGGGCACCAGTCAGGACTTCGAAGTGGCCGTGGAAGAGGGAGCGACGCTGATTCGCGTCGGTTCCGTGCTGTTTCACCGGTGACGGAAAAGTATTCGACCGCCGCCCAGTTAGTATTTTGCGGAAGGATTCGTCCGCCGACGGGCGAAACCCGCTGCAAATGGCCGTCAAAGACCAATGGCATCGCTTTCTTGAGTATTTCGGCCTCGCCGAAAGCGGTCACGAGTACTACGACGACGTAGAGGCGGAACCCGAAGTGGAACTTCAGGACAGCTACGCGGAGCGACCAAACGTGCGCCGCATCAACTCTCGCCGCAAACGCGACGACTTCGATGAGATCTTCGCGGAGGACGTCGGCGACACGCCGACCCGAACCCTCAAGGCCGTCGGTCCGAAGAACTCAGGACGTATGCACTTTTCCGCGCCGCAGAGCTTCAACGAGGCTCAGCAGATCGCGGACAAGTTCAAGGACCAGATCCCGGTGATCCTCAACCTGCAAGAGACCGACACGGACCTTTCCAAGCGATTGATCGACTTCGCCAGCGGACTCACCTACGCGCTTGACGGCGGAATGCAGCGAATTGCCGACAAGACCTTTCTGCTGACGCCGAGGAACGTTCATTTCTCCGCGGAAGAGCGCGCTCGACTGATGGAGCGCGGATTCTTCAACCAGGCTTAGGCGATTTCGGGCATGCCGGCCCTGCCGGTGCCTGCCGCTCACGCAGACTGATTCCTTTTCGCTGAATGTAGGCTTCGTCCGCATGGAAATCGGATTCATCGGGAGTGGGAACATGGCGAGGGCAATTGCGCTTGGCCTAGGTGAACCCGCGACCTTCTGCGATTCCGGCTCGGGGCGGGCGAACAAACTCGCCGAACTGACGGGAGGATCGGCGGTCGCCGTGGAAGAAGCGGGCTCCGCCGCGATTTTGTTCCTTTGTCACAAGCCCGCCCAGCTCGGCGAAGTCGCCGCCCGGTTGGACGGTTATTCAGGTTCGGTCGTGTCCGTGCTTGCCGCAACTCCGCTGGCTGCGCTGCGTGACGCTTATCCCGCCGCGAAGGTCGTTCGCGTAATGCCCAACACGCCGGTGGAGCTTGGATCGGGCGTGGTGAGCGTGGCAACCGAGAGCGACGAAGCGCCAGAAGTGAATGAATTGCTTGATCGTCTCGGCGACGTGGTAGCGGTTCCTGAATCCGAAATCGAACTCGCCACCGCGATCGGTGGGTGCGCGCCAGCGTTCTTCGCGCTTTTCGCGCGCCGACTGGTCGATTCAGCCGAGGCGCGGGGCATGGACGAAGCAACCTCCAAGCGCATCATCGGCGGCACGCTCCTCGGCACCGCGCAACTGTTGCAGCGCAACGGAATGGACTCGGATGCCGTGATGACAGCCGTCGCGTCTCCGGGCGGGCTTACCGAGCGCGCGCTGAAGAGCTTCGAAAGCACCGGCTTGACGGATTCCGTCGACCGCGCGGTGGCTACGGTCCTTGGTGAAAACACCGCCGACGGTATGGAGTAAAGGAATGACCACGCTACAAGCGATAACCCGCCTCGACATAGCCGACTACGTTCGCACGCTCGTGTGGATTTACACGATTTTGATTCTTGTGCGCATCCTTCTTACCTGGGTTCCGCGCATGCCCTACAACCCGGTTCTCAATCATCTCGTGCGATTCATCGAAGACGTGACGGAGCCGTATTTGACGCTTTTTCGCAAGATCATTCCGCCGATCGGCATGATCGACATCAGTCCGATCGCCGCCATTTTCGCGCTGGGTCTGATCGGCCAAGTGATCGCGTCGGCAATCGCCGGGTGAACTCGCGATGGGGTTGTCGTGCCTCAGCGCTCGCGGTGACGGCGTTCTCTTGGAAGTGCGTGTGACGCCCCGGTCGCCTCGTCAGCGGCTCGATCCACCTCGAAATGGGCGCCTGATCGTTCGAGTTAATGCGCCGCCCGCGGACGGCGCCGCCAACGAAGAGGTCCGAAAACTGCTGGCCAAGGGCTTCGGACTCGCCAAATCGAACGTCCGAATCGCCCGCGGCGAAACCGCGCGCGACAAAACGGTCGAGCTTGCGGGGCTGACCCTGGAGACAGCCGAGCACGTGATAGCCGGGTTTACGGCATGAATCGGTCGGTCGCGTTTGGGTTCGGCCGAGCGGCCGCCACCGCCGTAATCGTCACGGTGCTTGATCAGGCCACGAAGTGGGCAGTATTTCATTTCGTGAACGCCGGGGACGAAGTGAATGTATTCATCGGCGTGAGCTTCAGTCAAACGAGAAATGAGGGGATCGCGTTTGGTCTCTTCTCCGGGCGCCCGTGGCTCGTTCTTGGCCTTGTTGCCGCCGCGCTTTCCGTGCTGGTGTGGTTTTTCGCCCGGCATCGAGACCGGCCGGGGCTTTGGTTGGCCACCGGTCTGCTGCTCGGCGGGGCATTCGGCAACGCAATCGACCGGCTGACGATCGGATACGTGCGCGATTTCGTGAATCTTCCGGGCTGGCCGTCGTTTAACGTTGCCGATATCGCGATCACCTGCGGCGTGATCGTGCTGGTGCTGACCGCCGAGCACAAGCACTCTGAAGATGTCGCCAAGGCGGAGTTCCCGGGTGACGGCGATGACCAAGCGCATTGAACTGACGGTGTCGGAACATGGCGCCGGGCAACGGCTGGACGCGTTCTTAGGCGCAGACCCGCGCATCGGCTCGCGGTCCAGCGCCGGTCGACTCGTCGAGCGCGGACGCGTCGAGGTGGATGGACATCCCGCCAAAAAGAGTCAGACGCTCTCTGCCGGGCAGCGTGTGACGGTTGAGACTGATGCGACTCCAGGCGCAACGGACCCGTGCGAGCCCGCCGTGCCGTTTCGGGTCGCCTACGAGGATGACGACCTGCTTGTCGTGGACAAGCCCGCCGGTCTCGTCGTGCATCCGGCTCCGGGAAACCCCACCGGCACGTTGGCCCAGGCGTTGCGCGACCGCGCCGCCGGTGGCTCCGCTGAGCGACCGGGCATCGTGCACCGGCTGGACAAGCTGACCTCCGGCCTGCTGGTTGTCGCGAAGAGCGATCTCGTTTTACGCAAGCTTCAGGAGGCACTTCAGCGTCGAGAGGTCAAACGCGAATATCTGGCTCTTGTCAGCGGGCGTCCACAATCGCAGTCCGGCACGATCGACGCCCCGCTTGGGCGCGACCGGCGCGCGCCCGAACAGGTGGCGGTTCGTGCCGACTCCGATCGGGAGGCCGTCACACACTTTGAGGTGGCCGAGGAATTGCCGCACCACACGCTGCTTACCGTTCGATTGGAAACCGGCCGTACGCATCAGATCCGCGCTCACCTCGCGGCGATCGGACTTCCGGTCAGCGGAGACGAAACGTATGGCGTGAGCGGAGATTTGGGTCTCGACCGCCAGTTTTTGCACGCAGCCGTGTTGGAGTTTGTCCACCCGGTGAGCGGCGCGCCGATCAGCGTCGAGTCGCGATTGCCCGAGGATCTCTCAGCCGCGCTCGAACGGGCGCGCGCGACCAACTAAACTTCGCGCTCAACCTACTCACACCAGCCGCCTCGGAGCCAAGGCTCCGGATGCGTCCCAAAACGGGGGCGCCGGCGGCGCGGACACTCCTGCCGGGCCTTCCATCTGAAGGCGATTCAAAACCGGTCAACCCGCACGGTGCGACGAACATCAAAACAAGGAGATTGAACATGGCCACTCCAGGCATCAAGGAGCTGCTTCAGGCCGGCGTGCACTACGGGCATCAGACCCGCCGCTGGAACCCGAAAATGAAGCGCTACATCCACGGCGAAGCCGGCGGCATTTACGTAATCGACCTGCTTCAGACCGAACGCTTGCTGGAAGACGCCCGCGAATTTGTCGGCGGAATCGCCCGCAAAGGCGGCACGGTGCTTTTCGTGGGCACCAAAAAGCAGGCCCGCGATTCCATCAAGGAAACAGCCGAGAAGGCGAAGATGCCGTACGTGAACCACCGCTGGCTCGGCGGCGTTTTGACCAACTTTCAAACCATCAACATGCGCATTCGGCGCCTTCATCAGTTGGAAGGCCTGAAGGCCGAGGGCAAGCTCAACCTGCTGCCCACGAAGGAGCGCATGAAGGCCGAGTCGGAGCTCGTGAAGCTGAACGCGAACCTCGGTGGCGTTAAGGACATGGCGCGCCTTCCCGACGCGGTAGTCATAATCGACGTCAACGCCGAGGAGATCGCGGTGAAGGAGGCCAGGCGCCTCCGCATACCGATCGTCGCGCTGGTCGACACGAACTGCGATCCCGAACCGGTCGATTTCGTCGTTCCCGGTAACGACGACGCGATTCGCTCGTGCCGCATCATTCTGAACGCCCTTGGCGAGATGATCTCGGAACGCCACAGCGAGTGGAAGCAGGAGTTCGAGGCAAAGCAGGCCGAAGAGGCCGAACGTCGCCGCAAGGAAGACGAAGAGCGCGCCAAGAAGGAAGCCGAAGAGAAGGCTCGCCGCGAGGCCGCAAAGGCCGCGGGCGAACCAGAGCCCGAGCCGGTGCCGGAAGCCACCTGGAAGGGCGAAGCTCCGAAGGAAGATCCTGAAATGCCACAGCGTGGCGGTCGCGGTGGACGCGGGGGTCGTGGCCCGAGGGGCGGACAGCCACCCGCGGCGGACAAACCGGCAGACGCTCCGGCCGCCGAGAAGAGCGCCGCACCGGCAGGCGACAAGCCGGCCGAAACCCCGGCACCAGAGGCCCCGGCAGCTGATGCCGCGCCCGAGCCGACCGCTCCGGCCGCCGAGGAACCCGCCGCAACCACGCCAGACACCGATACTTCTACCGAGGAGAGCTAGAAATGGCAGCACCTTCAGCAGCAGAGGTAAAGCAGCTGCGCGAAACCACCGGCGCGGGCATGATGGACTGCAAGCGCGCATTGGCCGAAACCGACGGCGACTTCGAGGCGGCGATCGAACTGCTTCGCGTGAAGGGACAGGCGCAGGCCGCCAAGCGGGGTGAGCGCGACGCCGCGGAGGGCGTGATCGCCAGTTACATTCACGCGAACGGAAAGATCGGCGTTTTGCTCGAAATCAACTGCGAGACGGACTTCGTCGCCCGAAACGAGGACTTTTCCGAGTTCGCGCGCGACATTGCCCTACACATCGCCGCCGCGGCTCCGCTCTACGTGAGCGAGGACGAGGTGCCTGAGGATGCCAAGGCCGCCGAACGCAAGATCTTTGAAGAGCAGGCCGCTGACAAGCCCGAGGACATCCGCGCCAAGATCGCGGACGGCAAGCTCAACAAGTGGCTTGAGGAGATCGTTTTGCTCAAACAGACTCACGTAAACGGAGACAAGTTCGAAGGTCAGACGATCGAGCAGATCCGCACCGCCACGGCGGCTAAAACCGGTGAGAACGTCGTGATCAAGCGCTTTTCGCGTTTCGCGGTGGGCGAGTAGTGTCCGCGCGGTAGGATCGCCGCGATCGTATGCCAGAACCAAAATTTCACCGTGTATTGCTGAAACTCTCCGGCGAAGCCCTTCAAGGCGAGCTGGAATACGGCGTCGATCCGGATCGCATCGCGGTGATCGCGAAGCAGGTCCACGAGATCGTCGAACGCGGCGTTGAGGTGGCGATCGTCGTCGGCGCCGGCAACATTTACCGTGGGGTAATGGGCGCGGCCGCCGGAATGGATCGCGCGACTGCCGACTACATGGGCATGCTCGCCACGGTGCTCAACGCGATCGCGCTTCAAGACGCGATCGAGCGCGAGGGCACGCACACGCGAGTTCTGTCGGCAATCGCGATGTCCGAGGTGGCCGAACCCTACATTCGCCGCCGTGCGCTGCGCCATCTGGAAAAGAAGCGCTGCGTGATCTTTGCCGCCGGAACCGGCAATCCGTTCTTCACCACCGACACGGCGGCGGCATTGCGAGCGCTCGAAGTACACGCCGAGGCGATCCTGATGGCTAAGAACGGGGTGGAGGGTGTGCTCGACGCGGACCCCAACGAAGTGGCCGACGCCAAGCTGATCGACCGCATCAGCCACCATGAGGCGATTTCCCGGGGGCTGCGCGTGATGGACGTGACTGCGTTGTCGCTTTGTATGGACAACCGGCTGCCGATCTATGTTTTCAATATGAACGATGAACGCAACATCGCCCGAATCGTCGATGGCGAGCGCGTTGGAACGGTGGTGGACACGTGAGTGACGAAATGATCGAAGGCCTGCTCGAGGATGCGCATGAGCGCATGCTCAAGTCCGTAGAAAACGCGCGCGACAAACTGGCGACCGTACGCACAGGACGCGCCAGCCCGGCACTGCTTGATCGTGTGTCGGTTGACTACTACGGAACTCAGACCCCGCTCAACCAGATGGCGAACATCGCAGCGGCCGAAGCAAGGCTGCTCTCGATCTCTCCTTATGACAAGTCCGCCTTGCCGGCGATCGAGAAGGCAATCCTCGAATCCGACCTCGGCCTTACGCCAAACAACGACGGCAACATCGTTCGCATCCAGATTCCCGAACTCACGGAAGAGCGCCGCAACGAGATGGTCAAGCAGGCCAGGCAGCTCGCCGAGGATGGTCGGGTGGCCTGCCGCAACATCCGGCGTGAAGTCATGCACGATCTGAAGGAGCTGCGCACGGCCGGCGACGTTGGCGAGGATGATGAGAAGCGCGGAGAGACCGACCTCCAGAAATTGACCGACAAGCACGTTGCCGAGATCGACACGGCGCTCTCGCACAAAGAAACCGACCTGCTCGAGGTTTAGGCCAGCTGCCGCGTGAACGCGGCGGATGCGAAAGAGGCATGACCCAGACAAGCGAACAAGCGGCACGCTACGTGGCGATCATCATGGACGGGAACGCACGCTGGGCCACAAGCCGAGGGCTGCCCGTGCTGGAAGGTCACCGTGAAGGCGCTCAAGCGCTGAAACGCACCGTTAAGGACGCCGTGCGCCTCGGCGTTGACGAACTTACGGTTTACGCCTTTTCCACGGAAAACTGGTCCCGTCCAGGCGAAGAAGTGCGGGGCCTGATGGCGATGTTTGCCGAGTTGATCCGTAGCGAGACGGACGAACTGAAAGAACAGGGCGTGCGCATGGTTTTCATCGGCCGTCGCGAGGGAATCAGCGACGAGCTCCGCGAGCAGATGGACTGGGCCACCGCAATGACAGCGGATCAGTCGCGCATGACGCTTTACGTTGCTTTCAATTACGGCGGGCGGGCGGAGCTGGCCGACGCCGCCGCTCGCTTCACCTCCGGCGGTGAGGAGGGGCTCGCCGCGCTGCTTTACGCTCCGGAAATGCACGACCCCGACCTCGTCATCCGCACCAGCGGCGAACGCCGTCTCTCGAATTTCCTGATCTGGCAGACCGCATACTCCGAGCTTCACTTCACCGAAGTGCTTTGGCCGGACTTCGGCGAACGGGATCTTGCGGCCGCGCTCGGCGAATACGCGGAACGGGGGAGGCGTTACGGTGCGCGCTGAAGGCAGCGACCGATCGCGGCACGACGGCGTAGAAGGCGCCGCTGCACGCATCCGCAAGGCCGCCTTGCGGCGTCCGCGCTCAAACCTGGCAGGCCGCGTCGCCGTTGCGGTTCCGGCCGGTGTCTTGGCCTTGGCATGCATTCTTTCCAGCACCGAAGCCACGGCCGTGTTCGTGCTTGCGGTGGGCGGGGTGGCGCTCTACGAATTCTTCGAGTTGACCGACCACGTTCAACCTGTTCGGCTGGCGGGCTTTCTTACGCTGATCGCGCTGGTGGCCACGGGTCTGTGGGGGGAACAGTTTCAGCTGGTCGCGGTCATAGCCGCGGCCTTCCCCGTCGTATTTCTGCTCGGTCTGGTGATCGAGCGCAAGCAGAACGCCACACTGGGCATGGCCGCCACACTGTTTGGCGCGTTTTGGATAGGAATCCCGCTTGCCCATGCTCTGTTTCTGCACCGGTTGCCACACGGCGACATGGTGATCATCGACGTCCTGCTGGGTACCTTCGTCGGCGATACCTTCGCTTACGCCGGCGGCCGCATGTTCGGCCGCCACAAAATGGCTCCGCGACTTTCGCCAAACAAGACGCAGGAGGGTCTTGCGATCGGCTTCGTCGGCGCCACGCTCACGGTATGGTTCGCCGGCCTTTACCAGGACTGGATCACCGGGCAAAATGCGATTCTGCTCGGTCTCGCCGTGGCGGCGGCCGCGCCGCTGGGAGACATCTTCGAGTCTTACATCAAGCGCGACTTCGGCGTGAAGGACAGCGGTCGCGCCTTTGGGGCGCACGGCGGGGCGATGGACCGTGCCGACGCGGTGCTTTTCACCATCGTCGCCGGATATTACGTGTGGTTCGCAATGGCCGCGATTTAGGCGGCCACGGGTAGCCTCGAACTGATGCGTAGAGTTCTGATTCTGGGCGCGACCGGATCGATCGGCCAACAGGCGCTCGACGTCGTGCAGCGCAACGACGAGCTGACCGTCGTCGGGTTGTCCGCCGGTACGAAATGGGAACAGCTAGTCGAGCTGGCCCGTCAGCACGGAGTTTCGAGGATCGCACTGGCCGACGAATACGCCGCCGCCAAGGCCTCTGAGTCGTGGACCGGGGGAGACGTGCTGAGCGGTCCCGACGGATTGATCCGACTGATCGCGGAAACCGAGTGCGACATCGTGCTCAACGCACTGGTCGGCAGCGCCGGCCTTGGCCCGACGATCGCCGCGCTCGGTGAAGGCATCGATCTCGCGCTTGCCAACAAAGAATCCCTGGTGGTAGGTGGTGATCTCGTCACTCAGCTTGCTGAAGGCACCGGCGCACAGCTTTTGCCTGTCGATAGTGAGCACTCGGCGCTTTTCCAACTCGTGGCCGGGGAGCGTCCCGGCACCGTCGACAAGCTGGTTTTGACGGCTTCAGGGGGGCCATTCAGGGGTCGCTCAAAGTCCGATCTTGCGGCCGTGACGGTAGAGCAGGCGCTCGATCATCCCACCTGGAAGATGGGCGGCAAGATCACGATCGACTCGGCCACGCTAATGAACAAGGGCCTTGAGGTGATCGAGGCACATCACCTTTTCGGCTTCGACTACGACGCGATCGACGTGATCGTCCACCCGCAGTCGATAATCCACTCGTTGATCCAACTCAACGACGGGTCCACGCTTGCTCACCTCGGCTATCCGGACATGCGCGTGCCGATCTCATACGCGCTCAATCATCCATCGCGCGAAGACGTGCCGTTGCGACCTCTCGACCTCGCGGAGCTCGGTTCGCTCACGTTCGAGCAGCCCGATCGCGATGCATTTCCGTGCCTGCGGATCGCGGAAGCTGCCGGACGAGCGGGCGGTTCGGCGCCCTGCGTGATGAACGCCGCAAACGAAGTCGCCGTCGAGGCCTTCCTCCGTGGCGAAATACCGTTCAACGGAATACCGGCTTTGATTGAACGGACCCTGGAAACCGTGGCCGCCCCTCCAATCGGACATTTCTTCCAGCTCGCCGAGCTTGACGAGGAGGCCCGCGTCAAGGCCCGCGAGCTGCTGGCCGAGATACCCGTATAGGCGAGCGAACGCGCGCTGACCCCCTGATGAGCTTCCTTCTCGCATTCGTCGCCTTCGCCGCCCTCGTGATTCTTCACGAGTTCGGGCATTTCATTGCCGCGAAGGCCGTAGGAATGCGCGTCGAGCGATTTTCGCTGTTCTTTCCGCCGGCCATCCTGAAAATCAGGCGAGGCGAGACTTCTTACGAGATCGGCGCGGTGCCGCTTGGCGGTTTCGTGAAGATCACCGGCATGAATCCAGAAGAGGAGTTGCCCCCCGAGGTATTGCCAAGGGCGTATTTCCGCCAGCCTGTCTGGAAGCGCGTCGTCACGATCGCCGCCGGACCGGCGATGAACGTTCTGATCGCGTTCGTACTCGTGTTTGTGCTGTTCGCCTTTGTCGGCGTATCCGTGACGAACCGTTCAGTCGGATCCGTGGACTCCGGAGCCGTCGTGTCGGGGAAGCTCAAGCCCGGCGACATGATCGTTTCGATCGACGGCGCACATGGCGGCCCGGCCGACCTCGTAGAGAAGCTGAACCGCATCAAGTGCGGCGGCGGGAACAAAGATGGATGCATCGCCGAGCGAGCGGTACCGGTGGTATTCCAACGAAGCGGGGTCACGCAATCTTTTTCCGTCAAGCCTCGCTACGACGCCTCCCACAAGCGGATGCGACTTGGGATCACATTCGGCGCCGAACCGGAAACTTTGCCGATCGGCCAAGCCTTCACCACCACTGCCGAACGCATTTGGTTCGTATCCAAGCTGACCGTCGCGCTTCCCGCGCGGGTGTTTGACGCAAAGAAACGCAAGGAAATCGGCAGTGCCGTCGGGGGATACGAATCGACCCGTCGGGCATTCAACGACAGCGCCGAGCGGACGATCGGCATCATCGCGCTGATCTCGCTGAGCCTTGCCCTCATCAACTTGTTTCCGTTTCTACCACTTGACGGCGGTCACATCTTCTGGGCATTGGCCGAAAAAGTCGTCCGCCGGCCGATACCCACCCGCGTTCTGGAACGCGCGAGTATCGTAGGCATCGCGCTGATCGTGATGCTGTTTACGATCGGCTTTACCAATGACATTGACCGCTTTCGCAACGGTGGTTTCGGGCCCTGAGCGCGCGCCGGCGGGAACCGCGTAACCTGTAGCGGATGGCATCCAAGAGGCAGATCTGGGTCGGCAACGTTCCGATTGGCGGCGGCGCACCGGTTGCGGTGCAGTCGATGACAAAGACCGAGACCGCCAATATTGAGGCCACGCTCGAGCAGATCGGGCGTATGCACGAAGCGGGTTGCGAGATCGTGCGCTGCGCCGTTCCGCGCGACCAGGACGCCGTGGCGCTAAAGACGATCGTCGAACGCTCGCCGGTGCCGATCATTGCCGACATCCACTTCAATCACACCCTCGCGCTCAAGGCGATCGACGCGGGCGCCGGCGCGATTCGGCTGAATCCCGGGAACATCGGCGGAGCCGACAAAGTCGCCGAAGTGGCCGAGCGCGCAAAGGCGGCCAAGGTGCCGATGCGGATCGGTGTCAACTCAGGTTCCTTGCCAAAGCACCTCCACGATCTTGAAAAACGCGATCCCGTCGACGCGCTGGTCACCGCGGCCGTTGAGTTTGTCGAATTGATGGAACGCCTCGACTTCGAGGACTTCAAGGTTTCGATTAAGTCCACCAACGTGCCCAACACGATCGCGTCAAATCGCCTGCTTGCTGAAAAGATCGACTATCCGATTCACCTCGGCATCACCGAGGCCGGGACGAAATGGACCGGCTCACTGAAGTCCGCTGTCGGCCTGGGAACGCTGCTGGCCGACGGCGTGGGCGACACGATTCGCATTTCGCTCTCCACCTTCCACGCCGAGGAAGAAGTGAAGGTCGCGTGGGAGATTTTGAAGGCGCTTCAGCTGCGCCAGAAGGGTCCGGTGCTGATCGCCTGCCCGACCTGCGGACGGCTGCAGTTCGACATGGACGCAACCGTCCAAGAGATCGAGCGTCGGCTCGAAAGCTACGTCGAACCGATCGAAGTGGCCGTGCTCGGATGCGCGGTCAACGGCATCGGCGAGGCTTCACATGCCGATTTCGGCATTACGGGCGCGAAGAACGAAGGACTCATCTTTGCCAACGGTAAAGCGATTCGCAAAGTTCCGCAAGAGAACCTTGTGGACGAGCTGTTCGTTGAGATCGACAAATCGCTCGCGCGTGACGGCAAGGTCGAGATCGACGAGACGGAGAGCGCCGAAGGTGCCGAATGGTTGCGCAGGATTGAAGAAGAAAACGCCGACGATCTAACTCCCGAGAAGCTCGCCGCGCTGGAAGCCGAAAAAGCCCGGCAGGAAGACATCACGGCTCCGCAGATCGACGAAGCCGTGTCGCCCGTGGCTGGAAGGCGTTTCGCTCGCTCCTGACTTCGGCCGCGCCTCGGCCTGTTGCGAGAAGCTCTGCGCTGGTCCCCGGCGGTTCGCCGGGGCGGCCAGTCACTCTCTAGCTAGTCGGTCAGTCTCTCAGTCCGTCAGCGCCTTGATCGCCTTGGCCGGTTTGGCCTCCCTCGAAACGAGAGTCTTCCACGACAGCCGGAATGTCTTGGACGTGCCTCCCGGTACGGAAACGGTCTTTTCGAAGTATCCCAGCGACGAGTTGACGTCGACGGTGGCCACGGTCGTCCAAGAAGAACCGTCTTTGGCCTGAATTACTGCCTGCTGCGGCGAACCGTCAGACATTCTCAGGGCGCCCCAAAAAGTGAGATTGCTTCCGCCGGCCTTGAACACGTTGAACGGGAGCTGGAAGGCCTCGTAGACCCCGGGTTTTTTGCTGCCGTCGGCGAACCGAAGACCGCAGTTGAAGGCACTCATTGCGACGTCGTCACGAAGCAGATACTGCGAATAACTCGCCACGCGCGGGTCTTTGTAGTTGAGATATTCGCTGATGTTCAGGAAGTTCGGTACCAGCTCGATGTGGGTTTTGTATACGTCCGGCGGGTCGGTTTCAAAACCAAATTCGCTGTTGTAGATCTTCAGTTTGCGGCCGCGTAGCCGGTGACGCTTCGACGCCTGGTCGAGCACTCGCTCGATCCGCTTCAGGTAGGCGATGGTTGCGTTGTCCTTCAGGGGATCGCGCACCATCGGCCCCCCGGACATCGCATAAGGATGGTAAGCAAGCCCCGCAGCCTTGATCGGCTTGAACCCCGCGCATTCACGCTTTTTTGCGGCGGAACCGGTGAGCTTTCGTCCGTCTTTGTCAATACAGAAGAAGTCCCGCAACCAGAGCAGTGGCATCACCGTCGTGCTGTCGTTCCTTGTGGCGCGCGGCTTCAACTCGCCGAACAGGACCTTTACATCACCCCTGCCCGCGCGCATCAGACCGTCGTATGCCGCGCGGTACATCTTGCGGTAGTGGACGGCGCCGACGGCAACACCGCCCTTGTACTGGGGCTGGATGTAACGGCTCAGGTCGGGTTCGTTCCAGATCGAGACGAACTCGGCGGTGGAGTAGCGACGCCCGACCGCTTCGGCGAATTTGCCGAACTTCACCGGGTCGGGCTTGTAGACGCCCGGGTATTTTGGCGTTGACCGGCTGACGGCCCAGTCGGGCGCGGGCGAGGCAACCATCAGCCACACTTGCAACCCCCGGCTCTTCGCGCCGGCCACGGCGCGGTCGACCACATCCCAGGTGCCCGCCGGATATGCCGCCGGGTTGCCGAGATCGCCGGACTCGGTGGTGGGGGCCACGGCGCGCCAGCTCACGGGAATCTTCACCGCTTCCGCGCCGAGCGCCGCGATCTCGTCAAGCGACGCGTCCTGCGTAGCGGGGTCGGGGTTCACGATGTGGGCGGAGTCCTCCATCACCGTGAACTGAGAAGTCGACGCTACTGCTGCCGCCGCGAAAACAATCGACGCAACCAGCGCGACAATCGTTGCGGTGAGTACTCGATCCTTGAACGTCAAAAGCAGCATTTCGTTCCCTTCGGTTTGAACCCACGCGGCGCGGCGCGGATTAGTCGGAATGATGAATCCTCACGTCGATCGTTCGAGCTTCAGGAGCAATCGAGGAAAAGCCTCGAAGAAAAGCACCGAGCACCGGAATAAACCGGCGACCTTGTTATCCGTCCTAACCGAGTCGAACGCCGAAAGTTTCGTGCAGGTTAGCCACCATGTAGGAATATTCGTGCACAAACCCATTCGCCCGACATGGTCACCGTGTATATCCGGCCGTTCATCGCCGGATCGCGATCACGGCATCATCGCCGGGGCGGGCTCCGCCTTGGTCTCCCGGCTGAGAAAACTGCCGGATTTCGTGCGGAAATTGTCACCGTCCGCATTTACACCCGTCAGAACGCGCTGGAAATACCCGCTTTGGCGGTTCGGGCGAACGGTTTTGTACGTTCTGAATCCGGATCCATCGTCCACCTGGATCTCCACCTTCGGCGGGCGGCCTGAGCCGGCACGAACCTTGCCCCAGATCAGAACACTCGAGTCCGAGCGCCTAACGGCGACGATCGGCATGCGGTAGGCGTCGTAAACGCCAGGCTTGGGCGTGCCGTCCGCGAAGCGCAGGCCGCTCTGGAACGCTTCCGTTGCGCCGTCGTCGCGCAGCAGATACTGGGAATAGGTCGCAACGCGCGAGTTCCGGTAGGACAGGTACTCGCTCGCGTTGAGATAAAGCGGGATCAGATTGATCGGGATCATCGTGCGATCCGGCGGGTTGGACTGAAATCCAAATTCGCTGCTGTAAACCTTCAGACGTCGCTGAGCGAGATGATGAGTCCGGGACGCCGCGTCCAATACCTTGAACACGCGTTCCAGGTGCTGGATCATCGCGCTGTCGGGACGTGGATCCTTCCAAAACGGTCCATCCGGCGTGGTGTAAGGGTGGTAGGCGAAACCGGACGTCTTGATCGGTTTATAGCCCGTACAATCGTGCTTACGGGCGTCCGCGCCGGAATATGCCTTGAGCTGGGCGTCGAGACAGAAAAATTCGCGCAGCCAGATCAGTGGCGGAACGGTTCCGTTGGCGCGTCGCGGAACCGGAGCGCGCGGAAGCAACTCGCCAAAGAGGATCGTGTCACGGCCGTGACCCGCGCTACGCAACGCGTCGTAACCGGCCCGATACAGCTTCCGGTAGTGAATGGCTGAAACCACCACGCCGTTCTGAAACTGCGGCCGCAAGAACAGCGAGAGATTCGGCTCGTTCCAGATAGACCAGATCTTGACGTCTTTAAAATGACGCCCCGCCGCTTCCGCGAATTCCGCATAGTCCTTCGGGTCGGGCTGCGTGGCGCCAGGCGCCTCGGCGTCCTCTTTGTCAACTGCCCAGCGAGGGGCAGGCGCGGTGAGCATCAGCCAAACTCCCATGCCACGGGTAGCGGCGCCGAGCACGGCGCGGTCGACCACGGTCCAGGCACCGGCGGGGTAGGCATCCGGATCCGATAAGTCGGCGGACGGCTTTGAGCGCGACGTCGGACGTGGCGCGGCATTGCGCCAGATCACGGGAATCTTCACCACATCGGCGTCGAGGTCTCGCATCTCGTTGAGAGCGGCGTCTTGGGTGGCCGGGTCCGGGCTGAGCACGCGGGCGCTGTCCTCGATCACGGAAAGCTGCCGGTTACCGGCCCGGGCGGGGTGTCCCGTCACCATCAAGAATGCGGCAAACGTCAGTACGACGCAGAGCGAGATGGCGGTCAAGCGGTATGTGAGAATTCGTGCGGTCAAATTCGATCGTACGTGGCGGCCCGTCAGCGGCCGATTCGCCCGTTGAAACCGGGGCGGGGCGCGTGAGTTGCGCGTCGTGCGACGCTTCGAGCACCGCCGTGAGTCGCGAATGCTAGCCGCCGCCGAGGTCGCGATCAACCGAACGACGCCGACGGGTAGGATCACGCGCTATGACAAGGCTAAGCAATTACCTGCTTCCGACCGTCAAGCAGGCACCCGGCGACGCCGAGGCGCTGTCGCACAAACTGATGGTGCGCGCCGGGCTGATCCGACAGATCGGCACCGGCCTATGGACCTACCTGCCCGCCGGATGGCGTGTTCAGCGTCGTGTGATGCGGATTATCCGCGAAGAGATGGACGCCGCCGGCGCACAGGAAACGCTGATGCCGGTGATCCAGCCGATCGAGCTCTGGCAGAAGACGGGCCGTTCCGAGATCGACGAGCTTTTCAAACTGGACGACCGCAAGGGCTCGCCGTTGGTACTTGCGATGACCCACGAAGAGGCGATGACCTACCACGTCAGCCGCGAGGTGCGCTCGTATCGCGATCTGCCGTTCGTGCTGTACCAGTTTCAGGTCAAAGGCCGCGACGAACCGCGTCCGCGTGCCGGCGTGCTGCGTACTCGTGAGTTCATCATGAAGGACGCCTACAGCTTCGACCGCGACGAGGAAGGCCTCGCCGCCGCGTATGACGTCCAGGCCGAGGCGTACAAGCGCATCTTCACGCGCGCCGGCCTTGAGTGGTACATGGTGGAGTCCGACGTTGGCATGATGGGTGGCTCCGGAGCGCATGAGTTTATGGCTCCGTGTGCGGCCGGTGAGAACGAAATCGCGCTCGCCAATGGCTACGCGGCCAACGTGGAGGTGGCCTCAGCGACGCCGACGCCCCCCAAGCCGGGCGAAGAACTCGACCAGCCCGAGGAGACCCCAACTCCGGGCGCGACCACGATCGAAGAAGTCTCGTCGATGCTCGGCGTGCATCCGTCGGCCCTAATCAAGGCGATGCCGATGATTGGTGAGGATGACGGCAAGCCGCTGCTCGTGCTACTTCGCGGCGATCACCGGCTAAACGAAATCAAGCTTCAAAACGCCGTTCAACGCCGGTTGCGCCAGGCGCGTGAAGACGAAATTGAGAGCGTTTTCGGTTCGGTCGCCGGTTTCATCGGACCCGTAGGCATGAGTCTGGAAATCGTCGCCGACGAGGCGCTCGCCGTTGTCCCCGGCGGATATGTCGCCGGAGCCAACAGACCCGACCTCCACCTTCGAGGCGTACGAATCGGGCGGGACTTTCAAGCAGTCTTCCAAGACATACGCTGCGTTGAACCCGGCGACACCGCTCCCGGCGGTGGCGCCATAAACATCGTTCCGGCGATCGAGATCGGCAATATCTTCAAACTCGGCACTCGCTACAGCGAAGCACTTGGCGCCACCTACCTCGACGAGTCCGGTGTTGAACATCCGATTGTGATGGGCAGCTATGGCATCGGCCCGGCTCGCGTCGCCGCGGCGGCGGTAGAACAGCTGGCCGACGACGCCGGCATCGTGTGGCCCAAGGCAATCGCTCCGTTCGACGTACATCTGGTGTCGCTCGGTAAAGACCCAGCCGCCGCCGAGCGGCAAGCGGCCGATCGTCTCTATGACGAACTGCGAGCCGCCGGCGTGGACGTCGTTTACGACGACCGGGAAATGGGTCCGGGCGCCAAGTTCGCCGACGCCGAGCTGCTTGGCTGCCCGCTGCGCATTACGGTCGGCAAGCGCACGTTGGAAAACGGCGAACTCGAGCTACAGACTCGGCGCGGGCGTGAGACGCGAGCGCTGCCGATAGAAGAAGGTGCGGCCGGGGTGATCCGCGAGTTGGAGTCTCTGAGCTGAACGGTCAGGCCTCCGGGCCCGAGCGAGAACTCGGCTTCCGCCGAATCGCGGGGATCGACAGGTCCGGCGGCCCTCCACCGCAGGCCGGAACCGACCAGCCGTGGCGCCCTTGGACGCTGCCGAACGCGATCGGCTACATGCGGGCGCTGCTCGTGCCGGCCTTTTTCGTGCTTGCGATGAACTCCGACGACGGGCGCGACGCCCTGGCCACGACTCTGATCGGGATCGCCGGCGCGACCGACTACCTGGACGGCCTGGTTGCGCGCCTGACCGGGCAATTCAGCCGACTCGGCACTTTGCTCGACCCCTTCGTCGACCGCATGTTGATAATCGCCGTCGCCGTCGTGATCTTCCACTTCGAACTCCAGCCCCGCTATTTGATGGTGCTGATACTCGTTCGCGAGGTGATGATGATGGCGCTGTCGGTGCCGGTACTACTGCGGGGGATGCAGATTCGCGTCAACTGGGTTGGCCGTCTGGCCGTCTGGCCGTTGATGAGCGGCGGCTTCCTTGCTCTTTGCATCGATTCGTGGGTGGTGGGGGCGTTGATCTGGATTGGCGTGGCCGGTTCGTGGGCGGCGACCGCGCTGTACGTACGCACGATGCTGCCCGATCTCGGCGGCGCCCGTTAACTTCCCCTCAACCCGTAGTAGAGCCTTATAGCCCTACGCAGTTATACTGCGTTCACCGCGAACGGACCGCCGCGATCTCGGCGGGGGAACCCGGCCCGTAGCGGACAGCAGAAGAGGTTTAGCGGTCCGGGACCGCACTATTGATTAGGGGTGCCGTGTTGGACGAATGGGTTTCAGACATCGGGTCGATGAGCGATGCCGAGTTGAAGGGTCTGATCGGCGAACTTGCCGGCGGCGAGCAGGAGATTTCGTACAACCGTCGCATTCTTCACGGAAAGATAGATCTGCTTCGCGCCGAGCTGGTCAACCGCCTGCGGGAACGGCACGCGTCTGGCGTCGAGGCAATCTCAGACGCGGACGTGGAGAAGCTCACTGAACTTATGACCGCCGGCTGGGACGCGGACGCGTTGGCCACCGGCAACGGTGTGACGAATTCAAAAAAGGGAGACTCTCAGATGGACTCTTTCCCAGATCTCGGCTCGCTCAACGACGTCGAGCTCAAGGAACTGATACGCACGCTAACCGACGAAGAACGCGAAATCTCGTACAAGCGGCGAATCCTTCACGGCAAGATCGACATCCTGCGCGCAGAGTTGGTGAACCGCATGCGCACGCAGCGTGAAGAAGGCGAGGCCACGATCACGGGCGAAGACATCGAACAACTGACGGAAATCCTCGCCGGACGCGCGGCGAAGGGCCCGGTCGAGTCGGAGAACGAATAGCGGCACTGAGATGGCCCTGCACTGTCCAGAATGCGGATTCGTCAACCCCCAGGGGGCGAATTACTGCCAGAAGTGCGGCGGCTACCTGGCCGATGAAGTGAATCCATCGGCCGTGACCGCGCAGTACGACCTCGGTGAAACCGGCGAACACGATCCTTCGCAGGATCGCCAGTCGCAGGGCGCCGACGGGCCTTCACTGGTGATACGAACCGGCGGCCGCGCCGGCGACAGCTTTCATCTGGAAGGCGAACGCTTCACGATTGGCCGCGACACGGACTCCGAAGTCTTCCTCGATGACGTCACCGTTTCGCGAAACCACGCCGTCATCGTTCGCCGTGGCGACGCACTCTACATCGACGATCTCGGTTCACTAAACGGCACATATGTGAACCGGCGCCGGATCGAGTCGCATCACCTTATCGACGGCGACGAACTTCAGATCGGCAAGTACAAACTTTCTTTCCTGGAGCGTTGAGCGTGTCTCCAGACTCGCAACAACAGGCCGCCGTAGGGCAGCCCATGAACGGCTCTTCCGACGAGCCCGTGATCTCGCCGCGAGAAAAATCATTGACGATCGGCGCGGTGCGCAAGACGCTGGAAAAGGAATTCGGCAACATTTCGATTTCGAAGATTCGCTACCTGGAAGATCAGAAGCTCTTGACGCCAAAACGCACGGAGGGGGGCTATCGCGTCTATTCGCAAACCGACGTTGCCCGCCTGCGCACAATCCTGCGACTTCAGCGCGACGAGTATCTGCCACTTCGAGTGATTCGGCAGGAGCTTTCCGCAGGACGCGCCGAAGACGAATTGCCGGCACCGTCACCCGGAGCCACACGACAGGCGAGGCGCTTCAACCTGACCGATTCACAGGCCCAGACGCTCTACTCCGCCGACGACGTGCTCGCCGACACCGGGGCTGCTCCGGAACTTGTAAAAGAGTTGATCGACTTCGGGCTGATCAGCGGTCGCCAGCGCGCGGGCGCCACGTATTTCGACGAGAACGAACGAGAGATCATCCGGGCCGTAACGGAATTGGCCCGCTTCGGCGTCACCGGTCGCAACCTCCGCGTTTTTAAAACTTCGGCCGACCGCGAAGCCGCGCTACTAGAACAGATATTTGCGCCGGCCCTGCGCTCGCGCAGCAACGAACGCCGCAGCGAAGCCGTTGAATCTCTGGAGAACCTGACCGCTGTCACCGGTCACCTCAAACACCTGCTGCTCGTACGCGACCTGCGCCGGCTGGTAAACCAGCGCCGCTAGCGCGGAATTCGCGAGCGCAAAACGAGTTTTCCGCTTCCGACGGTGGTGCTGCCGACGCGGCGCATTTCGATTCGGGAGTATTTGTGCAGCTCTTCGGAGTTGATGTCGGCGCGAGCGATGAATGTGCCCTTGCCGCCGACGACCTCGCCTCCGAGCAGGCGCTCGTCTTCGTCGCCTCCGGTTAATGACACCTGGTAAACCTCATCGGTGACGGATGGCTTCAGACGGACCGCGATCATGCGAAGGCTTGTTTTGTCGTCCTTCCGGATCAGTTCGACCAGCCCTTGCGCTCGTCCGCCGTTCGGAGCTTTAAGTTCAAAACGTTCGAGCACGACACTCGAAGTCGGCTTGGTGGCGAGCAGATCTCGTGCGTGATCGCTGTCATTTCCCTTGACCAGCTGAACGACTGCGACCGCCGAGACCGCGGCGATGCCAAGCGAAGCAAATGCGTACAACCAGCGGCGTCGCCTTCGGCGCGCATCCGCATCGCTTTCGGCAGGCTCCAGCTTGTCTTCGTTTTCGCGACTCATAGGCCGAGAGATTACGAGGCCGGTCGAGGAGGCCGGGCAAGTAGCACCTGCCAGAAGCAAGCGGGTCGGTTCGGCTACCCTGCGCTGCCGATGACATTTGAATTCACACCCGCCGTGCCTCCCGACCGCGACCTGGACGGCACGCTCGGCATCAAATTGGATCGAATCGACGACGACGGCACAATCCACGCCACTTTGGCGATCGAGGACCGCGTTCGGCAGCCGTACGGCGTTGTGCATGGTGGCGCTTACGCCGCCATGGCGGAGTCGATGGCATCGGCCGGGACCTTCGTTTCTGTGCATCAGGACGGAAAGATCGCCTTGGGCCTAAGCAACAACACGCAGTTTCTGCGCAGCGGCACGCAGGGCACCGTTCACGGCACGGGCGTTCCAATTCACCGCGGACGGACCACCTGGGTTTGGGACATCACGCTGAGTGATGACGACGAGCGCGTACTCGCGGTGTCGCGAGTGACGATCGCCGTTCGCGACGCGAAGTAGCAGCATTCGCTGTCTTCTCATAAAGAAAAGGCCGGTGCGCTCTCGCGACACCGGCCTTTTTTCGATTGCGGCGCAGATTTACGCGCCGAACGAACACCTTCCGCTAGTCGCGGTTCAGAACGATTGAGAAGTCCAGGTTCTTGGTGTTCTTCAGCGTGAAGAATGGCTTCTTGCCCTTCTTCGGCGTAGGCGACTTGATAGTCAAGTCGACGTGAGCCATGGAAGTGGTGCGGTAGCTCATGTCCGTCGGCGGGTTCACGCGCAGAAGGTTCGAAACCTTCTCGGGAAGATCCGCTGTGTTTGGGAGTACTGATGTGATGACACCACTGTTGCTCACTCCCATGCGAGCGTATTGGTGTGCGTCTGGGACGGGAGTATCGCTCATGATCTCAAGCAACATTGCCGCCTGCTCGCCGCCCTGGGTTTTGTAGTTGTAAAGGTTCAGCGTTCCATTGATCACGCCGACATCGTTGAACGGGATCGGCTGGCCAGGCACACCGGTGTTCGCGACGAACGTTCCCGTGCCGACCTTCGAACCTGACGGGCAGGCCGGGTTTAGCGCGGCGGCGGTGTTGTCGCCGTCAGCGTTGGTTGGGATCTTCGTCGTGCATTGCGGTATCGCCTTGCCGTTGAACTTCGCGACCTTCGAGGTGGTCACGACACTGCTTATGTGCACCGGGACATTCACGGAATCGGAGTTGTCGATCACAATATGCACCTTGGCAGGTGCTCCCGGCTTGGCGAGCTTCACCTGCATCGACGCCTCCGAGCGAAATGACGCGTTCGACACTGTGACGCCGATCGCCATTACCGCAACGGCCGCGACGACTGAAATAACTTTTGTTCGCATGCAGTCCTCCTATTGATTCTGCTGTGCAGGTTGCCTAAACGGATGGAATGGACTGCAGCTGCGCCGCTGGTCCACTATCTGTAACACCTCCCGATAGAGGCAAGTTGCGCCTCGACCGCTCCCCGAGAAAAGGTGGTGTTCGCGGGGGATCCTATAGCAAGAAAGACAGTTCGTGATCGGCCACAACTCGCGTCACGTATAGCGACGACGCGCCGTGATCGGCATCCTTCGGTCGCGACCGAAAGCGCGGGCGGTGATCTTCACGCCCGGCGGGGCTTGACGGCGTTTGTATTCCGCCAGGTCGATCATGCGCAGCACGCGTTCGGCGTACTCTCGGTCCACGCCGGCGGCGACGATTTCGTCGAGGCCCTGGTCTCGCTCGATATAGCGCTCGATCACGTCGTCGAGCACGGCGTAGCTGCCGAGCGATTCCTCATCGATCTGGCCGTGACGCAGTTCTGCCGAGGGCGGGCGGTCAATGATCCCCACCGGAATCGGAGCAACAGGCGTACCGGAGCGGGGGAGAGCCTCGTTTCGCCAGCGCGAAAGCGCGAACACAAGCTGCTTCGGTACGTCCTTCAGAGCGGCAAAGCCGCCCGCCATATCGCCGTACAGGGTGGCGTAGCCGACCGCCATCTCGCTTTTATTTCCGGTGGTCAACACCAGTGCGCCGAACTTGTTCGACATCGCCATCAACAGCGTGCCGCGTATCCGGGCCTGGATGTTCTCCTCGGTTGCATCCGGCTCCAAACCGGCGAATCGCTCGGACAACACACCGTCAAACGATCGCATGATCTCTTCGATCGAAAACTCATGGCCGGAACAGCCAAGATTCTCGATCAGAGCCAACGCGTCCGCGCGGGTTTCCGGCCTGTTGTAAGGCGACGGCATAGTGATGCCCGTCACCTGCTCCGGGCCGAGCGCATCGCAGGCAAGGGCGAGCACCAACGCGGAATCGATCCCGCCCGAGACACCGACCAACGCGCCGGGAAAACCGTTCTTTTTCACGTAGTCGCTGATGCCGAGCGACAACGCCGTGTAAACCTCCCGCTCACGGCTGTCAGCCGGAGGAGTCACGGTGTTTCGAGGTTTCGCCGTGGTCGCAGCCGAATCGCCGGCCTTCGAATCGGCCAAGGGCGCCCGACACATCAGCACCGTGGGCTCGAAACCGGGCGCGCGCGCCAAGAGCTCGCCGCCGGAGCCAACCACCACACTGCCGCCGTCGAAAACCAATTCATCCTGACCGCCGACGAGGTTGCAGTACGCCAGAGGCAATCCGTATTTCGCGGCCCGAGCGCGCAGCATCTCTTCTCGTTCCAACGGCTTGCCCAAGTGGTACGGGGAGGCCGAGGCGTTTAGCACGAGCTGTGCGCCGGCCGCCGAAAGCTCGCTCATCACCGGGTCGTCAAACCAGATGTCCTCGCAGATAGACAACCCCACGCGAATGCCGTCGAAATCGACGATCGACGCCTCTTTTCCGGGTACGAAATAACGGCGCTCGTCGAACACTCCGTAGTTCGGCAACAACCTTTTGCGGTAAATCACGTCCACCCGCCCGGCGCGGAGCACGGCAAGCGAGTTCGAAACTCCGTTCGCGTGCGCCTGCGGGTAACCGACGACGATCGCGATATTCAGGTTCGCGGCGGCTATACGCAACAGATGCGCCTCGCACGCCGCAAGGAAATCCTCTCGCAGGACCAAATCCTCCGGCGGGTAGCCGCTGATCGCCAGTTCAGGGAACAAAGCGACCCGCGCTCCGTCGCGAAGAGCCTGACTGGCAAGCTCAAGCACGCCACGCGCGTTTCCGGCAATGTCTCCGACGACGGGGTTGAACTGGCAAAGCGCCAGCTCCAGAGGGGTTTCCGGGTTTGCGGCGTTCGTCATACGGCCAAGACTATGCGAACCCTTACTGGAGCTGGTGAACCCGAATACGACCGTCGCTTGCGGCTCATGCCCGGCGGCATAAAAGTCGATGAAATAGGCGATGAACCCCCCATCAGATGCTGCGCCCCTGCGCCCGGTCAACGGCTCAGGCGAACCTCTTGGCGGAAACAGCACCGGAAGCGTTAATCAGGCTCCGGTCACGTCGCCAATGCTGGTAGGCCGAAGAATCGGCGAAATCATTTCGATTTTGGGATTCGCCACTGACGAACAGGTCAACAGCGCGGTCGACGAAGCCAGGGAGACCGGCCGCGCGACCGGCCGTGTGCTGCTTGACCGCGGCACGATCAGCAAGGACCAGCTCACACAGTCGATCGCCGCGCGAACCCAGCTTCCCTACATTGATCTGCGAACGGTCGAGTTGGAGGACCGCGCACTAAACGCGATCGACGCCACAACCGCCACTCGTTACCGCGCGGTCCCGGTTCAGTACCTGGACGACGACACATTGATGGTGGCGATCAGCGAGCCGGCCAACGTGTTGGCGATCGACGACATTGCGCTGATGACCGGGCTGAATGTGCGTGCGGCTCTGACCACCGACGAACAGCTCGACGAGTTGCTTTCGCGTCTGAGCCGAAGTGACATCAAAAAGGCGACTAAATCCGCCGAACAAGTCGGAACGTCTACGGCGGCCGAAGGTCAGAACGAGGATGACGAAAAGGCCTCGGCAAAACTGCTGGATTCGCTTTTCGCCAACGCGATGCGCCAGCGCGCCTCCGATATTCACCTCGACCCGCTCGAGAACGGTTCGCTGCGCGCGCGCTTTCGTATCGACGGCATGGCGCATGACGCCACCACCGTGGCCCCGCACCTCGCCGGTCGTCTAATGGCCAGACTCAAGCTGCTCGCCGGGATGGACCTCGCTCAGCGCCAGGTGCCGCAGGACGGCAGGGCCAGCTTGGATGAGAGCGCCGGCGGGGCAACGTTACGCGTGGCGACATTACCCACGATCTACGGCGAGTCGGCGGCAATCCGCGTACTTGACCGGAAGAACGTGCCCACGCTTGACCGGCTTGGATTCGACGACACCGCCTTCGAGCGTCTGCAGTTGGCGCTG
The DNA here is from genome assembly GCA_016213645.1 of Actinomycetota bacterium. Lineage (GTDB taxonomy): Bacteria > Actinomycetota > Thermoleophilia > Solirubrobacterales > JACPNS01 > JACPNS01. The sequence continues at coordinate 81,471 of JACQZY010000028.1, read as the reverse complement.
CGGCGGCCCAACGGCGCGATTCTCGCCACCGGACCGACCGGTTCCGGCAAAACGACGACGCTTTATGCCGCGCTCGAACAGCTGAACACGCCGGAGCGCACGGTCATAACGATCGAAGATCCGGTCGAATATCCGCTCGACGGCGTGAAGCAGGTTCAGGTCAATCCCAAACGCGGTCTTACTTTCGCCGCCGGGCTGAGATCGATTTTGCGATCCGATCCAGACATCGTGATGGTGGGGGAGATCCGCGACCGTGAAACCGCCCAGATCGGCATCGAGGCCGCGCTTACCGGCAGGCTCGTGCTTTCCACGCTGCACACCAACGACGCGGCCTCCGCGGTCACTCGCCTGGCCGAGATGGGCGTGGAGAGATATCTGGTCGCGTCATCCGTGGAATGCGTCGTCGCCAGTCGCTTGGCACGCAGACTCTGCCAGCAGTGCCGTCGGCCTCACGAGGTAGATGTGGAATCACTTACGGGCGCCGGGTTCGCTGACGCAAACCTTCAGCCATTCATGGGTTATGAAGCAGTCGGTTGCGAACGCTGCGGAAACACCGGCTACCGGGGGCGCGTGGGGCTCTTTGAGGTTTTGACGATTGACGACGAAATACGGCAGTTGATGCTGGATCGCCGTCCCTCTTCGGAGATCGACGCCGCGGCCCGCGCGAAAGGCATGATCGGGCTTCACGAATGCGCTTTGGAGCGGGTCCGCGAAGGAGTAATCTCGCTCGCCGAAGCAGCCCGCGTGACGCGCATCGAGTAACGCGCTAGGCGTGTGCCATGCACCCCTCCAAAAGCGCGTAGACCACTGCTCGGTAGCGTTCAAACGGGCTTTTTGCAGGCATATTCGCTAATAGTCGGGCACTTGCGTGTTGTGTGACGTAAATCACGCAAGCGGGGCCGTTCGGGCCTAATCTACGCCGACAATCTAAATAGCGCCGAACCGCTGGATCTTGCGAGGTCCCGGCGGGCGGGGGACCCATTGCCGGCAGCGTCGCAGACGCGTATGCCGGCCGGGGCGAATCGACCGGTCTTCTGGTCGTAGCGGAACGCAAGGTGCGATCTCCGCGAGCCCGACAGCTAACTCCGCAGGCGTTGGAAGGAACGGGACACATGAACTTCACACGCACCCGCGTGGCCAAATCGCGCCGCGCGCCGGCCGCATTTACTCTTGCGGCGATCGGACTCGCGACGCTTGTGGCGGCCTCCAGCGCCGCGGCGGCCGAACATCGCGACTCACCCTCCACCGGATCGCCATTCAGCGCGTCGTTCGCCGCCCCAAGCGACGAGGCTCAAGACGCCGTGGCTCCGCCAACGGTCGACGGGCGCTTAAGTGACCGCCATTCTCTTGGAGGCGACGGAATTCACGTTCGTGGCGTCGTGACATCGACTACGGCGAAGTCACTGGTCACCCTGCAGGTGCGCCCCGCGGGTCGCGGAAGCTGGCATGATGCCGGCAAGATTCGCGTGGCGCCGGGTAGAAAGTTCACGCTCGCATGGCGAGGCCATCGGCCGGGTCGATACGCGATTCGCTTGGTCGCCACGGCGGGCGGCAAACGCGGGTTGGACCATCTGGGTCTGGCGTATGTGTATCGCCGGACATTTGCCTCGTGGTACGGACCCGGCTTTTACGGCCATCGCACCGCCTGCGGCGGCACGCTCACCGCATCCGTCGTGGGGGTGGCGAATAAGACACTTCCATGCGGAACGCGCGTCACGTTTCATCTGCACGGCCGCACCGTCACCGCGCGCGTGATCGACCGAGGACCGTATGTAGGAGGACGCGAGTGGGATCTCACACCCGCCCTGAGGCGTCGTCTGCACTTCGGCAGCACGGGCGTGGTGAACACGACTCGTTGAACGGCTCCTGATCAGGCGGTAGGTTTCTCGCCGGAGTTTGCGGTTTGGCAAGGTCCGTCGCGGCTACGATCGCTGCATGGAGCCAAACGGCGACATCACGGTCGTGCCGCGGATCTTGCCGCGCGGGCGCAATGCCGCAAGCCGTGAGGTGGTGCGATCGTCGCAACGAATTCGCCTGCTTGAGGCGATGACGGAACTCTCGGCGGCGCGCGGGTTTCCGGCAGTCACGATCGCCGACGTGGTGACCCACGCCGGAGTCGCGAAACCCACCTTCTACGAGCACTTCAAAGACAAGGAAGCTTGCTTCATCGCCGTGTACGACGACGCCGTCGAAACGGTCTTGGAATCTTTGGTCGTCGCTATTGAGCCTCATTCAACCGTGGAAGGACGAATAGACGCCGGCATTGCCGCGTTTTTATCGCTACTCGCAACGAACGACGATCTCGCGCGCATCCTTCTGATCGAGTCGTTGAAGGCCGGGCCCACCGTAGCCGCGCGCATCAGCGAGGCACACCGACGCTTGGCCGGCGCGTACGTTGCGTCGCGCGAGAAGATCCGCGAGCTCGATCCCACGCTGCCTCCGATTTCCCTCACTCGCGGCCTGGCGATCGTGGGTGCCGTGAACGAACCCGTCACCGTGCTCCTGCGCGAACAACCGGCCAAGGAGGTCGCGGGCCTCACGGACGAACTTGTCTCGGTGGTGCGGGCCTTGGCATTCGCCGACTGATGGCGCGCGTACTCGCATACACCGCGCCGGGTCGCGGCCATCTCTTTCCGATTGTTCCGGTTCTCGATGAGTTGAAGGTCCGAGGCCATTCGGTGTCGCTCTACTGTCTTGGCAGCGCGGTTGCGGAAATGCGAAAGCGCGGGTTTGAGTCTGAGGCCGTCGATCCCGCGATCGAAGCAATCGAATACGACGACTGGCGCGGAAACAACCCACGAGAGGCGCTGGCACTTTCCGTAAAGGGGATCTTCGAGCGCGCCGCGCTGGACTTCGCGGACCTACGCGCCGCGATCGATGCCTGCTCACCCGACGTGATCATCGTCGACGCGAACTGCTGGGGCGCGGCCTGCGAAGCAGAGGTGTGGGGAGGACCCAGGGCGATTTACTGCCCCTACCCGCTGCCGATCAGTTCAAAGGACGCGCCACCGTTTGGGCTGGCCCTGCCGCCCGCTCGCGGACCCATCGGCCGGCTTCGCGACCGTCTCTTACGTCCGCTTGCCGTGGGTGGGCTGGAAAAGAAGCTTCTTCCGTCAATGAATAACCTGCGAGAACGCATGAATCTCTCTCCGATCGACGGAGTCGACGCTCTCTTCGCGACATTTCCATTGATCCTGAGCATGACAGCGGAGCCCTTTGAATACCACCGCACCGACTGGCCCGAAAACGTCGTGATGATCGGCGCGTGCGCCTGGGAGCCACCCTCCGAACCGCCGGATTGGCTGAAAGGCATCGACAGGCCGATCGTTCTGGTGACGACTTCTTCCGAGTTTCAAGACGACGGCGCGCTGGTCGCTACCGCGCTGGAGGCGCTAAAGGACGAGCCGGTAGCCGTCGTCGCCACGTTGCCCGCGGGGGACCCCGAGGCATTCGATGTCCCGGCCAACGCGTACGTTGAGCGCTTTGTTCCGCACGGCCCCGTACTTGACCGTGCCGTCTGCGCGGTTACGCACGGCGGCATGGGGGCAACCCAGAAAGCGTTGTCCAGAGGCGTACCGGTGTGCGTGGTTCCGTTCGGACGCGATCAACCTGAGGTAGCCCGCCGTACGGCGGTCGCCAAAGCCGGCACCTTTCTGAGCGCAAAACGACTGAATGCGCCAAAGCTTCGCGAAAAGGTTCGTGAGGCGATCACGATGACCGAAGGCGCGCAGCGTGTGAAACGCGGTTTCTCCGCGGCCGGAGAGGGGATTGCCGCCGCCGACGCGATCGAACAACGCCTGCTTTCAGGCAGTCTTACGCCAAGTTCGCCCGCGGATACGAGCCGCTGACGCCACCACGGACGAAGCTGCGGACAGCGTCGTCACCGGAACGTTTCGCCGCGTACATACGCTGGTCGGCGATGCTCAGAGCTTCGTCCGCATCGCGTGATTCGTTTGGCACCGTGGCAAAACCGAACGAACTTTTAACGCTGAAGTTTTCTCCACTCTCGGTCAGGAGCCCCGCGGCGGCTTCAAGCATCGGCGAAGCAACGTCGGCCGGTAACCGTAAAAGCATGCAAAACTCGTCGCCGCCCAATCGGTATGCCTCGCCCCTGACTCCGGCGATCTCCTGCAAGCGCGAACCGAAGCGAGCGAGCAAGTCGTCTCCGGCGGCGTGGCCCAGCGCGTCGTTTACCGACTTGAATCCGTCAAGATCAAATAGCGCCACGATCACCGGCTCCCGACAGGAGGCCGTTTGGCACGCGCGCTGGAGGTCCGTGAACAACTTCCGTCGATTTGGCAGTCCCGTCACATGATCCATCAACGCCTCTTGCTCACGGCGCGCTATTAAACGGAAGTTCTCGGCGAACGCGATTCCCAGCTGCGCGATTGTCAGGATCGAAGCGGACAGCGCCAACGCCACCGCAAGATCGCCGATGCGGTTGAAATGGTCGACCGCGAACAGACTGATCGCGAGCAACGAAAACAATCCCGTCGGCAGAAACATCCACGGACTCGTTGCGCTCCGCGAATTGACGGCACCGTCTCCGCCGCGTGTAGCCGCAAGCAATACAAGAAACGCCGCGAACGGCCAGCTGAGATCAACGAGACCGCCCACTGCGTACGTTTCGCTCGAGGACTGCAACAGATATACGGAGTCTCCGGCCGCGAAGACCATTAGACCGAGGCAAAACCAAATCCACGTCGCCGACGGTCGCCACCCCGACAACGCCCAAACGCCGAACACTCCCGCCAGCAGAATCACGTCTCCCAGGGGGTAGGCAAGATTGACCGCAGCTTCCCATCCGGAGGCGCCATCGGTGGAGGCGACGGCGTCGAATACCAGCGCCGCATCCAACGCCGAAATGGCGAGCACCGCAATCAACACGTGAAGCCAAAGACTTACGCGAATGCGTCCAGTGTTCTGTAACGCGAGCGTCATCAGCCCGAGCGCCATCGTCGGATAGAAAGCCAGGTACAGAAAGTCGGCGGGGGACGGATACGCCGGATCGGTCTGATTAGCGATGATCGCGTTCCAGTACACGTCGGCAAGAGCTTCGAAACCGAGGGCCACCGCGATGATCGCCCAGGCCGTTCGAGCCTTGTCCGCCGTGGCCGCCCGATGAAAACAGAACACCGCCGGCGCCGCCAGCAACAGATCCGTGATGACGTTGTCAAAAAACCAGTCGGCGCCGTCATCAAACGGATCAAAGACGATGTAGATCGCGTAGACGGCAAGCAGCGCCGCCGCGATCACGATCGCGATGTTCCGCGTGGAAAGGCTGTCCCTTGAAAGTTTGGCCCGAACTCGCTGATGCGGCGTGGCAGCGGCCGCGTCCCCGCGGACGTTCGGACCGTCCGCATTACGCATACCTGATTATTCGGCATTTACGAGGGTCGACTGCCGCTAAGGCGCCGTTTATCGACCCTTCGTTTAACAGAATGGCTTGAGAGAGGGGTGGAGGCCGTCACCTGAATCGAGTAATTATGAATACTCGCGCGTGTAACCCACGTGCTCCGAGAATGGGATCCGATCGGTTTCCGGTTAAACGTCGGACAGCGTCAGCTCGTAGGTGAGCCAACCCGTGCGCGACGCGACGCGGTCGTAGTAGCCGCGAGCCCGGTAATTGTCATCGGCGGTTGTCCAGCGCACGATATTCCAGCCGCGTTCGGCGCCGAGTTCCCTGATCGCTTCGAAAAGCGCGTCCACCGCGCCGGAGCCGCGATGGTCAGGCTCTACAAAAAGGTCGTCCAGATAGCCGGCCATTTCGCCGCGCAAAGAGCGCACCCAGGAGCGAAGATGCGCAATTCCGACCGGTTGCCCGTCTCCGTCGGCGGACTCGACGACAAAAGCATCCACAAGCCCTTCGTCGTGTATCCACGACCAAACGCGATCGAGATGTTCGCCGGTGACCTCCCGTTCGTAAAAGTTGCAGTACGCGGTGAACAGCCGCTGCCACGCGTCGCGGTCACGCGGTTCCGCGCGGCGGGTGGTCCAGTCAGCGGAGGCCATCGCGTGAGGATAATTGCCCCGCGCGCTCGACGACCGATCTCATGCCTCTGGCATACGCCCGAATCGCATGCGCTCGCGGACGGAATTGACGGGAATTCGAAGCAGGTCTGAGACTTCCTCCGGCGTCAGTTCTCCGAAAAATGAAAGTGCGACAAGTTCGCGCTGCTTCGGCGCAAGGCTTCTCATTGCGTGAACGATCGACTCCACGGCGGCGGATTCGTCGGCGCTTCCGCCCGCTTCCGCTTCGTCTTCAAAAGCGCGTAGGAATCCAACCAGCGGACTAGCCGCCCGATCGTTTTTTTCAATCTCGGCGTCACCGCACCAAGACATCGCCACGTCGCGCACGATCGAAAACAACCATGCCTGCGGCCTGATCGTGTCTTCGATGAAGCTGTGGCGCTCTGACCAGGCGACGGCGAAAGCCTTCAGCACCACTCGGTCCGAGTCAAAACCCTCTCGCGGGCAGATCACTTCGACTACGCGCATCGCGCGCGCCCAGTATCGACCGTAAATCGCGGCGAATGCGGCGACATCGTCCTCAACGGCGACCTCGCGCAACAGGGTTTCGTCGGACCATGTCCGCAGGGGGGCTTCGATCGCCACGCTAGCGCTCCGTGTCGCGCGCTCCGGGAGCCTCGTCGAGGATGAAGAGCTCAACTGACACTCCGGGATCGGTCTGATTGGCGCTCATGAACGCAGTGACTTTACGATCGGTGATTCGTTCCACCTCGCGCGTGAATTCGTCCTCGGACTTCACCTGAAACGCGGCGCGGTTGTCGAGCACCTCCTGCCGCCCGCCTGAAGCGGCCATATCCGACTCCGATCGACTGAAGGTGTCGTCGACGATGCACAGAACGACATTTTCGTTGATGAACGTCCTCACCGACGAACGCTCATGTCCATAAAACTTTCCGTAAAGGTGGGAGATAGTCTCGGAAATCTCGCCGCGGATGTCGTTACTGGAATCGGATTCGTCACCAGTCATTGCATAACTCGGATCTCGGGGTCTCTTAGCTGGGTACCGCACGGCGAAACCGAGAGATTCCGAACGACCCAGAACGTGAATATTACCGCCTAGGCATACCGAATATGAGGCAATACCGAAGATGTGGCGAAATCTTCTCTCGCCGCATGGCTTCACTGGTTTGACCCGGGACATTGCCACGGTGTGAGAAGATCCGCGAATGACCCCACAAATAACACCATTCATCTGGTTCGACGCCGATCCGTACGAGGTCCGCGACTTCTACGCCGGCATCTTCGACGACTTCGAGACGCTGAGCGATTTGCGCGGCCCAGACGGCAAAGTGCTCGGCGTGTCCGTCAGGATCGGCGAATCGCAGTACAACTTTTTCAACGGCGGTCCCGGCCACCCGCATTCCGATGCGTTTTCTTTGATGATCTACACCGACGATCAGGAACAGACAGACCGCTACTGGACCGCGCTGATCGCTGACGGCGGCGAAGAAAGCGTCTGTGGCTGGCTAAAGGACAAGTTCGGCGTCAACTGGCAGGTGACACCGCGGTTGATGATGGACGTGCTCGCGGGCGACGACGCCGAGGGCCGAAGACGCGCCTTCGACGCGATGCTGGGAATGCGAAAGATGTTCGTCGACGAGCTGCAAGCCGCCTACGCTCGTACAACGCACGATAATTGACGTTATGTGAACCACCTGGGAATTTTCGGTCCTTTCACAGTCCGCGAAGCGTCGGGCTCCACGAAAATGAAAAGCAGTGTTCGAACTCTCGATAGCGACAAGCGCCACGCTTTCGCGATCAGCCTGCGATCTGACACGTCATCCGGGAGTTAGCGCCAAGTAGGTCTTGTCATTTCTTTACCGTATATTGAGTGCCTATGGGCAAGCTGATTTACGCGACCAACTGCTCGCTCGACGCCTTCATTGAAGATGCGCACGGAAGCTTCGAGTTCTCCGAACCCGACGCCGAGGTGCATCAGTTTTGGAACGACATGCTCCGGCAGACCGGAACCCAGGTCTACGGCCGGCGCCTGTACGAGACGATGGCCGCCTGGGAAACGATGCCCGTCGACGATGAGCCCGCGGTGATACGTGAGTTCGCTGAGATCTGGCGGGGTCGCGACAAGCTTGTCTATTCGAAAACGCTTGAGGCCGTCTCAACTGCGCGCACCACGTTGGAACGGGCGTTCGACCCAGACCAGATCCGTGAGCTCAAGGCCGGAGACGAGGACCTCGTGATCGGCGGCCCCGGCCTTGCCGCTGCCGCGTTCACGGCGGGACTCGTCGACGAGATCGGGCTGATGTTTTTGCCGGTCGCCGTCGGTGGCGGAAAACCGGCGCTGCCGACCGGACGGCAAATCGATTTGCAATTGATTGATGAACGCTTGTTTCCGAGCGGCGCCGTCTACCTGAATTACGCGGTCAGCAGCTAGCCGCTGCGCGATTCGAAGCCCAGCCAACCGTCGCCGCGTTCGCGGCGGCGGCAAGAACTCGCCGCGCCAAGCTCATTTTTCACTCGCGAATGCGTGAAAACCGTAATGCCCAGTTTCGTGAAACCTGACACTCGACCGATCGATGTCAATCACCGAACCGACGACAACCCGAGCTAGGGACGCGAGGCGATCAGCCGGTCATTTAAATGGATCCGCGACTTTGATTCCGTCGAACTTTCTGAAATCTCGATCGTGGCTGATGATCGTTTTCACGTCGTACTGGCGCATCAGGGCTACGACGTGCGCGTCCGGAACGAGATTGCCGCGGATGGTCAGGTCGGCGGTCGACTCGTTGAATATTTGCAGGAAGTCTTCGGCCTCGCCCGGCGTGCGCACATTCGCGCGCTCGGTCAACTGCGAGATATTCGCGATCGCGTCTTCTGACGACAGCGGGTTGGCGAAAATCGAGGGATGGGTCGAGATTCGCAGGTAGGCCATCAACATCGGCCAAAACAAATACAGCAGTTCCCGCCCCTCGGCTAATTCGTGCAGGGTTTTCAGTGCTCGCTCATGAAATTCACTCGACGCGTCGGACGCGTAGAGCAAAACATTCGCATCGAGGGCGGCGCTCACTCGCCGTCGAGCGCCGCGAAGAGCGCTTCTTTGTCCGCGATGTCAACGATTGCGTTCATCGGTGCGGTTTTCCACTCGAACTCCGGTTGATCCGCTTGTGCCCGCTCATTCGCCATTGCCGACGCCAACAGTTCAGACGCGAGCTTGCCCAAGGACTTGTGCTCGCGCTGTTGTCTTTGTTTGAGCTCCAGGAGAACCGTTTTGTCTATGTCGAGCGTTGTTCTGGGCATGAGTGATGCGATGATGTTATCGGAATTCGCATCAGATGTCAAGTTTTTGGGCCAGACCCGGCGTTGAAATCGCCGCGTATTTCGATGTGCCAGCGGATCTTTCGCGGTTACCGGTGGCCGCAGCGTCGCGCGATCACAACATTTGTACTAATCATTCGGCCGGTCCGGGTAATGGTTGGTCCCGGTCGCGTCGATCTCGGGTGAAAGCGACCCGCCGGGCCGGGATGTTGGCGTGTTGCGGAATTGCAATTGATCAAGATTCAAGGGACAACTGAATATGAATTCGATGGTGTTGGGCGCTCACGCCCTCAACGGCGTTTCGACGAGGATCAATGAGCGTGCGCTGAAATTTGTGCTTGTTTGTGCTGTGGTGCTGGTGTATCTCGTCGTGATCCCGATAAGCGCTTATGCGTCTTTACGCTGACGTCTGCGCTGATCTATCGCGAATTTCCGGACTGGCAAGCGGCACAAACAATCGAAGATCCTCCCTTGCCCAAACCGAAGGGAGCGCCATCGGCCCTCTTCTACTTCTCCTTCTTCTGCGGGTTTTCGTTGCCGGCTTTGGCGTCTTCGTCCTTGGCCAGCGCGCTCTCCCACGCTATTTGAAGTTTGCAAACGAGGATTGATTTTCCGGCGAGCACGCAGTTCTGAACGCGTTGCAGCAGCGCCGGGTCGCCCGGGATCGCGGCGAGATCCTCGATCAATCCACTTGTGAACTCACTGCCCGTGTCGCCCGGGTTTGGATCGTCCTTGCCGTCGGGGTCTGCCGAGTAGCTGGGTTTGTCGCTGTCGGTCGAAGTGATCGTGATCAAGGGACCTTCGCCGAGCGGCGTGATCCAGCTTCCGGACTTGCAGGACTGCACCACGACCTTGAAACCCACGGTTGGGTTTTTGTCGATCAGGTCCTTCAACTCCTTCGGCGAGTAGGTAGCCCCCTCGCCCATCTCCACCGACTCCTTCGAACCATGGCCGGAGATGAACAAAAGTACGTCCTTGCATCCGTCGGCGATCAGGTCGTTGACCGCCTTTTCGAAGTCGGCCTTCTTGTTGTTCGGCGGCGTCAGCTTCTTCGTGGTGTAGCCGAAGGTCGTGCCCATCACCTTTTCCATGCCATCTACGTCGTCCGGGAAGCCGGCCTTCTTGTCTCCAGACCCGTCGATCAAGACAGCGCATTCGGTGGTGGACGCCGCGATCCTGAGTGCAGTGTCGCGCGTTATCGAGGCCTTGGCGGTCCGGATATTGGGCGCGCGCGACGTGGTCGCCGGTGGCGTCAATGTGCTGTACGCCCAGTTCGACTTCTTCCAGTACGCGGCGTACTCGAACCACGGAGCCTTGCCCTTGATCTCCGGCCACCAGTTGCGCGTAACGGTTTTCACCTTGCCGGTGCGCTGGCTGATCAGCACATAGCGCGTGGCGTGCTCAAACTGTGCCTTCGGATCGTCGTCCACCCAGAAGAACCACGAGCGCTCACGCACTGTGATCACTGCTTCGCGGTCCTCGTGCACGTGGATCTTGGTCTTGGCCGCAAGAGGACGCTTCATGCGGAACGCGATCAGGTCATCACCCGCCGCCAGCGACTTTGGTTTGATCACTTTTTTCAGCAGGATCGATTTGGCGCGCTGGTACCCGACGGCGGCGGAAGGCTGTGGGACCGCACCTGACGACGCATGCGAGCCGGCAGCCTGAGACGTGCCGATGTCGGTGGTGATGAGCAGGATGAGCAAGCAGAGCGCGGCGGCGATGGTCGTCGTCAGAGCGGCGGCGCGAGTGGAGAAAGGCGTTCCGTTAAACATCCCTCGACACTACCAATATTTGCTTAGCATTTGCGGCCAGTCCTGAGTAATTCCCGGCCAATGCATCCAGGGTGTACGTGGCGACGCGTAATCTCTCGTCCGTGAGTACCGTCGGCCTTAACCTGTCCGCCGAAAAAGCCTTGACGGAATGTTCGGCGATCTCCTTGGCGGCCGCCATCCGCGACGGTCAGATCAGTTCGCGCGAAGTGGTTCAGGCACATATCGATCGCCTACGCACGGTCGAACCGCAACTCAACGCGATCGTGTACGACCGCTTCGACAAAGCTCTTGACGCGGCGGACGCCGCCGACTCGCAGGTTCGGGCCGCCGACGGCGACAACGCCTCCCTCCCCCCTCTGCTCGGCGTTCCATGCACGATCAAGGAATCGTTTTCTTTCGAAGGCATGCCCAACAGCGTTGGTGTAGTGCATCGCCGCGACATTCGCTCAACCACTAACGCTCCCCCGGTGCAGCGAGTGATCGACGCGGGAGCGATTCCGCTCGGCGTGACGAACATTTCCGAGCTTACGCTTTGGATCGAATCGGACAATCGCGTGTACGGACGGGCCAACAACGCCTACGACCATTCGCGCACGGCAGGAGGTTCAAGCGGCGGTGAAGGAGCGGCGATCGGCAGTGGCGGAGCGCCGTTTGGGCTCGGCACCGACATCGCGGGATCGATCCGCGTGCCTGCCTTCTTCAACGGGATATTTGGACACAAGCCTTCGATGGGCGCAGTGCCAAACAGCGGTCAGTGGCCCCATGCCGACGGTTCCGCCGCGGAGTTGCTTGTGACCGGTCCGCTGGCGCGGCGGGCGGAGGACTTGATGCCGGTTCTAAAGATCGTTGCCGGACCCGACGGCGAGGACGAGATGGTCAGAGAGATCGCGCTGGGCGATCCGGCGGATGTCTCGATCGAAGGACTTGACGTGATGATCTCGCGAGACGCCTGGTATTTCGGGCCAAGCCGCCAGTTGCTTGACGCGCGCGAACGCGCCGCCGGTGCGCTGGAGGCAATGGGCGCGCGCGTCCACGATGTCGAACTGAAGGATCTTCGTCGCGCCTTGGGTCTGCTGCTTGTGGCGCTCGTCAACGGCGGCGGGGACACGCTCAGCGACATGCTCACTCCGGAAGGTGGAACGCAGGTGACCTTGCGCGAGGTGCTGCGCAACCGTCGTGCACTGCACACCTGGCCGACGGTCTTCCTGATGATCGGGGAGTCCGTGCTGGGTCAAGGATCCGACCGCCTTACGCGCAAACAGCTTGCCGCCGGACGATCGCTCGCGCGCGAGTTCAACGATTTCCTCGGAGACGGCGTGCTTCTGCATCCGCCTCACTCGAGAGTGGCGCCTCGTCACGGCACGACCGTGCCGCGACCGTGGTCGGTGGCGCCAACGGCGATGTTCAACCTCACGGGTTCGCCGGTCACGCAGACGCCACTCGGGTTGAACAAGGAGGGATTGCCACTTGGCGTGCAGGTGGTCGCGGGACTTGACCGCGATCACGTTTCGATCGCCGTGGCGACCGCGCTTGAACGCGCGTTTGGCGGCTGGCAGCCGCCGTACCTCCGTTAGACGGAGTTTCGCGCGACGCGCCCTTCCTCCGCGTCGGGCTCCGCAGGTCCGCGCCGCGTTCGCCACCGGAAACAGATTCGCGTCCGCCCGCGCCGGGATAGTTGAATCATGTTCTGGGCCTACCTGGGCAGCGGGATCGCCGTTCTGATGCTGCTTGTCGTCGTGTTCGACGTCACGCAGCGCACGCACACGATCCTTCACAACTTCCCGATCATCGGTCACTTTCGCTACATCCTCGAGCGCATCGGGCCCGAGCTGCGGCAGTACATCGTCACCGACAACGATGAGGAGCGCCCGTTCACTCGCGACCAGCGTCGCTGGGTGTACGCCTCCGCCAAACGGCAGAACAACCGTTTCGGGTTCGGCAGCGACAACGAAATGGAGCGGTCGTCCAACTACCTGATTATCAAGCACGATGCCTTTCCGCCGCTGATCGACCCCAAGCACAGCATCGAAAACGACCGCGGTCACGATCCATTTCTGCTGCCGGCGGCAAAAATCATGGGATTGGCGCGGGGTCGCCGCCACGCGTTCAGACCGGAATCCGTGGTCAACATCTCCGGCATGAGTTTTGGCGCGCTCAGTGGCCGTGCGGTGGAGGCTCTGAATCGCGGCGCCCGGCTTTCCGGCTGCATGCAGACGACGGGCGAAGGCGGAATCTCGCCCTATCACCTGAACGGCGGCGATCTCGTGTTTCAGATCGGAACCGGATATTTTGGTTGCCGCGACCGTGCTGGACGGTTCAGCTTGGACCGCCTCGCCGAAACGATCGAACACGCGCCCGTCAAGGCGATTGAAATCAAGCTCAGCCAGGGCGCCAAACCGGGACTCGGCGGAATTCTGCCGGGGGTGAAGGTAAACGCGGAAATCGCGCGGATTCGTGGCGTGCCCCAGGGGCAGGACTGCATTAGCCCGCCCGGACACTCCGCTTTTCGCAGCGCCGACGAGTTGCTTGACTTCATAGAGGCGATCGGCGAGCGCACCGGTTTGCCCGTCGGCATCAAGTCCGCCGTCGGCAAGCTGAGTTTTTGGCGGGACTTGGCGGATCTGATGTCCGATGGTCCTCGCGGCGTCGACTACATCGTGATCGACGGCGGCGAAGGAGGCACCGGGGCCGCACCGCTCGCGTTCACCGACCACGTGTCGCTGCCGCTGAAAATTGGATTGACTCGCGTGTTTTCGACCTTCGCCGAGCGCTCGCTGGACGATCGCGTCGTTTTCATCGTCTCTGGAAAGGCCGGTCTGCCGGAAGCCGCGCTGATGTCGTTCTCGCTTGGCGCCGACATGGTCAACGTAGGACGCGAGGCGATGCTGGCGGTGGGCTGCATCCAATCGCAACGCTGTCACACCGGCAACTGCCCCACCGGTGTGACCACGCACAAGCGCTGGCGAACGGCGGGCCTGGACCCGTCCTCCAAAGGCGTACGCACGGCCAACTACATCTCAACGCTGCGCGGCGAGTTGCTCGCACTGTCTCGAACCTGCGGTCAGGTTCATCCGGCGCTTGTCGGCGCCGGTCAGCTGGAACTGGTGGACGGGCGTTTCGGCGCCCGCTCACTGGCGGAGGTGTTCGACTACCAGGCCGACTGGGGAGTGCCGCAAAATCGCCGCCGCGATGAGATCGAATCTTTGATGCGCGACGCTGCTCCGCAGGCCGCCGGGTTGGCGGACACGGATCGGCCGTTTCCTACTTGAGATCCAAAGCCGTGCGCCTCTGCGCGTTTCGCCGGGATCAGACTCGGCGCAACTGCGTAACGGCCTGATGCACCTCGGCGAGCTGTTCCAGACTGTCTTCGTGCGAGGCGTCGGTGAACTCCCGAAACTCTCCGGTGACGATGAACGCGATCTGCTCGCCCAGATCGACCGCGTGATCGCCGATCCGTTCCATCGCTCGACCGATCAGCAGCATGTAGCCGGCCCACTGGCGAATCTCGGCCGGCAGCTGAGGGCCTACGGCGATGTTGAATACGCGACGGTTGCCTTCGTCCACGGCGTCGTCCAGTCGCACGAGGTCGAGCGCCAATTCAACGTTGCGCTCGCGAAACGCGCGACCGGCCTGGTCGATCATCGTGATCAGGTCCTTGCCCATCGTCGCGATGCGCGTGGTTAGATCGGTCGGATAAACCTGCGTACCCGCGAGCTTTACGAGCTTCGCGATGTTCACGCAGCCGTCGCCCATGCGTTCGATGTGAATCGCCATGTAACCAAGGCCGGTCAAGAGACGAAGGTCGCTGGCAACCGGTGCCTGCCGAGCGATTACGCCGAGCATCTCGGAATGGATCGTCTGGTAGATCGCGTCGATCTGGTCATCACCGGCGATGATTTCGTCGGCAAGCGCGGCGTCGCGCTCGACGATCGCCTCGACCGTCCGCTCAACGGCGTCGCGCACCAGCCCAAGAGATTCTTCGGTGCGCTGGACGAGCCAGTCGAGGTCGTTTTGAAAGCTTTCTCTCATACGTGACCGCCGAATCGGCGAATGCAAAAGCCGCGGCGGCGGGTAACCGCCTACGGCTTATTTGAAACTGTTCAACGCTGCGGGCGTTTTACCTGCGCGGAGAACGTCACATATGACATTAGAGCGTTATTCGGTTTTCAGCGTCGCTTGGCTGACTACGGCCACGCCGGTGGGGGTGCCGGATTGATCAGCCGAGGAAGCCGCGTATCCGGCGATGCGCTGCACCGTGTCCTCGCCCTCGACCACCTTTCCCGCGATTGCGTAATCGGGCGGAAGCGCCGTGCCCTGCTGGCCGATCACGATGTAAAACTGGCTGCCGGACGAGCCGGCCGGCTCGTCCCCGCCCTTCGCCATTGCGACGGTATTCAGCTCATACTTGCCCTTCGGCTTCTCGGTGACTTTGAAGCCGGCGTCGCCCGTGCCTTGGCCCAGCGGGTCTCCACCCTGCACCACGAAGTCGGTGATGATGCGATGGAACCAAGTTTTGTCGTAAACGCCCTTCTCGACCATGTAAGCAAACGACGCCGCGGTTTTCGGATTCTTCTTGACGTCAAGCTTGATCGTGAAGTCTCCGCAGTTGGTCTTGAAGGTTGCCAGGTACGTGCTTGATCGGTCGAGCTTCTTCGTGGGCTTGGCGAGCTTGACCTGCTTCTCCGCGGGCTGCTCGGCCGGCTTGCAGCCGTTGATGTCGAGTCCTTCGGAATTAACGTCGGACGACGTCTTCCCTGACTCACTCTTCTTTTTGTCGCCACAGGCGCCGGCAAACAGCGCGAGCGCGATAGTCAGCGCGACGATCGCGATGCGGTTGAAGAGTTTCTGATTCATCGAACGGCCCCCATCCAGGTTTTGTACATAAACAAAGCTGCGGATGCGCAGTCTAGTGGCGGTTCTGGCGCGGCACCGGCGCAGTGCGGGCGCGATCACGATTTGATCTGTAACCTGAGGTTATGTGTCGTGTGTTTGGAGCAGTAACCGCGACTCCGGTCTCGGTCCGTTATGAATTACTTGAAGCCGACAACCCTCTGATCGGGCAGTCGGAAACGCACGATTCCGGCTGGGGCATTGCCGCATACCGCGAAATCGGCGACGAGTCTCCCGCAATCGAGCGCTTTCCGGCGGCCGCTCACAGCGACAACCGCTTCGCGGCGGCAACCGAACTCCAAGGCCGCATCTTCAACGCCCACGTACGTCGCGCCACGCTCGGCGGCCTTTCGATCGAGAACACCCATCCGTTCGACTTTGGGCCTTACACCTTTTCGCACAACGGCACAATCCTCGACTACCGCTCCCTGCTGCGCCGTGACATGGCCGAACCGGCCGGAGAGACCGACTCCGAGTGTTTCTTCACACGACTCATGAACGAGCTCGATCCCGAAGATCCGGTGCGCTCGCTACGCGGCGTTGTTGCCACGGTGGTGGCGTCAACGACCTTTTCCGGTTTGAACTTCTTGTTCAGTGACGGATTCAAGCTGTACGCGTACCGGCTGGGCGTATTTGAACTCCACTGGAGCACCCGACGCGGCATGTCGATGGTCGCCAGCGAACCGCTGACCAAAGAGCGGTGGCATCGCGTTCAGCAGGACGTACTCCTGACCCTCGACCCCGAAAGCCCCGAGGAACCCTTCGCCGAGCGCCTGCTCGGCGACATGTTGCTTGAGACCGCGCGCATCGAGCCCTTGGAGCCCGATCCGTCGCTAAGTGGGGTTGAGCGCGGTGCCTTTGCAGCGAGACGCGCCGCCAAACAGACCGGCCTGCGCGCCGGACGAAACGGACACTCGGTCGCCGCGCCGGGGCGCAGTGAGACCCCAGCCCAGCGCTGAACGCGACAAAGACGGCCACGGCCGCCCGCCGCCCGGGCATAATCTCGCCGGATGCCGAATACAACACGCGAACGAGCGATGCGACTGCTTTACCTGGTCTGGCTGAACGCCAAACCCCTGCGGCCGCTATGCGACCGCCTGATGCTGCGCCTCTTCAACTCATGGGCGGCCGGCTGGGACGCACACACCGAAGGGCATGGCGTGGACCGGCTGGCGGCCCTTAACGCGGGGCTCGACGCCGTGGACGCGCGTGACGCGAGCCCTTCGCGCGTCGTCGACCTGGGTTGCGGAACCGGCGCCGGAACGCGGATGCTGGCCGAACGCTATCCGCGAGCATGGGTTACGGGCGTGGACTCAAGCCCGGAGATGATCGCCGCGGCCACGCGCAACGGAGCGTCGGCCGGCTCGTCCGCAAGATTCACGGTCGGTCGTCTACAGGATGTCGACCTGGACGACGAGTCCGTGGATCTCGTTGTGCTTCTGAACGCGCCACCCGCCTTTGACGAGATAGAGCGACTGCTCACGCCCGGCGGAACGGTTGTGATCGCGGCCTCGCGGGGTTCCTCGACCGCTTTCTACAGCGGCGAACAGCGTCTTGCACGCGGGTTTCGCAGGTACGGAGTCTCCACCGTCGCTGCCGGATCTGCCCCTCCAGGCGAGTTCTACGTGGGCGCCAAGCGATAATCCGTCTACGGATGTCACAGGTCTCACCTCTCAAACTCGCGGTTGCGCGCGGCGCCGGATCGCTGATTCGAGCGGCGGGCCGCGGCGGTGGCACCTCGCTGCCGGGCAAGCTCCTGCTCTCGATGCAGGACGACGCGATCGAGCGGCTGGTGTCTCCGCTGGAAAATGGCACGGTCGTAATCTCCGCGACCAACGGCAAAACGACCACCGCTTCGCTGCTTTCGAGCATCCTTCGCGAAGCGGATCTGGAACCGGTTCACAACCACGCCGGTGCCAATATGCCCGGCGGCATCGCCAGTTCGTTGCTCTCGGCGACGCGACATGGCACGCTGACCGGCGACATCGGTCTGTTTGAAGTGGACGAGGCCTGGGTGGCGGATTTGGTCGGCAGGTTGCAGCCGCGGGTAATCATGCTGGCGAATCTTTTTCGCGACCAGCTCGACCGCTACGGCGAGCTGGAAACGCTCGCAGATTCTTGGGCAGGCATGATCGCCTCCCTGCCTGCCGCGACGACCGTGGTTCTCAACGCCGACGACCCATTGCTCGCGCAGCTCGCCGGAGATCGCCAAAACGTCATCTACTTCGGCATCGAGGACCGCGCCTACGCCGAATCCTCCCCCCGCCATGCCGCCGACTCCAAATTCTGCCGCCAGTGCGGCGCTCCGCTCAGCTATGACGCCGTTCTGCTTGGGCATCTCGGTCACTACCAATGCGTGAGCTGCGGAGCGCAACGCCCGCGTCCCAGCGTCTATGCGTCGAACATTCAAATGAACGGCATGTCGGGCTCGGCGATCACGATTGACTCACCGGGTGGAAGTATCGCGATCGAACTGCCGATTCCCGGTCTTTACAACGTTTACAACGCGGTTGCCGCGACCGCGGCGGCCTGCGCGCTGGAACTGCCGAAGACGGCGATCTCCGGCGGTCTTCGGGAGGCTCGCGCCGTTTTCGGCCGCGTCGAGTCGATCAGCGTGAGCGGACATGAAGTGGCTCTACTGCTGATCAAAAACCCGACCGGCGCAAATGAGGTTCTGCGCACGATCGCTGCTCAGGACGAGCGATTCGATCTGTGGATCGCGCTCAACGACAAGATCGCCGACGGACGCGACGTTTCGTGGGTGTGGGACGCGGACTTCGAGGAGCTGGCGGGACGAGTGAACCGGGTTACCTGCTCGGGTACCCGCGCGCCGGAGATGGCCCTGCGGCTTGCCTACGCCGGAGTGGACCGGCACGACATCGTCGTGGACGACCGCATCGAGCAGTCGTTTGACTCCGCCGTCGCGGCGGCCGCCGCTGACGGCAACCCGGTCTTCGCCCTGCCCACCTACACCTCGCTGCTTGACTTGCGCACCGCAATCGCCAAGCGCGGCGAAGCACCCGCATACTGGAGCAAGTGAGCGGCATGGGCGACATTCTGCGCGTCTGCGCGCTTTACCCCTCGCGGATGAACATCTACGCCGACCGCGGAAATATGATCCTGCTCGAACGCCGCTGCGCGGCGCGCGGCATCGGTTTTGAACTTTCGGCGGCGGAGCATGGCGATTCGATCGATCCCGGGGCGTTCGACCTCTTTTACATCGGCGGCGGTCAGGATCGCGATCAGGTCCAGATCGCCCAGGACATGCTGCGCACGAAGCGCGACGCATTGGCGCGAGCGGCGGAGGACGGGAAAGTGATGCTCGCCGTCTGCGGCGGATATCAACTGCTGGGCGAGTCCTACGAGCTTGCCGACCAAGTAATCGAGGGGCTGTCGATCGTTTCGCTGAAGACCGTACGCGAGCCCGGACCGCGCCTAATCGGAAACGTCGTGATCGAACTCGAGATCGAGGGCAAGCCGCAGCGCCTCGCCGGTTTCGAAAATCACGGCGGACGAACCTACCTCGGCGAAGGCGAAAGCCCGCTTGGCAGCGTGATCTCCGGGTTCGGCAACAATGGATCCGACCACTTCGAGGGCGTCCGTCACAAGAACGTGTTTGGCACCTATCTGCACGGTCCGCTGCTGCCCAAGAACGCCTGGTTCGCCGATTACTTGACCGCGCTGGCGCTGGCTCGCGACGGCACGCCTGTGGAACTCAAACCGCTTGACGACGTGCTCGAAGACGCCGCGCATCGCTGCGCGCTAGATGCGGGGCGACGGAGCCGGCGATGAGCATCCCCTTTGCCGCCGTGCATGGCGATCTGTCCGGTTATCTGACGGCGTTGTTTTTGCTCCTGCTTGCGGCGAAAATCGGCGAAGAAATCTGCCGCCATTTGCACCAGCCGGTCGTAGCGGGTGAGATCCTTGCCGGCGTGATCGTTGGTCCGTCGGTGCTGGGACTGGTTGAGCTGAACAACGTCGTTGAGGTGTTCGCGGAACTGGGCGTGATCTTCTTGTTGTTCTGGGTTGGACTGGAGACGAAAATCAGCCAGATCGCATCGGTCGGGCGTTCGGCGGCACTTGTGGGCGTGGTGGGAGTGGTGCTGCCGGCCGGCTCGGGCGTGCTGCTGGCGCTGGTTTTTGGCGCATCCACCGCCACGGCCGTTTTCATCGGCGCGGCACTCGCCGCAACGAGCGTAGGCATCACGTCCGCCCTGCTGATGGATCTCAAACTTCAGAGCGGCCGCGCCGCGCGCACGATCCTTGGCGCCGCGGTGATCGACGACATTCTCGCGCTGATCGTGCTGGCGATGGCGACGGGGATCGCGACGGGCGGGTCGGTGGATCTGGGCGACGTCGGAATACTTTTTGCTCTGGCCGTGCCGTTTCTGGTCTTCGTCTCCCTTGGCGGATCGCGCGTCTTTCGCCGGTGGCCAAAGTTGCTCGAAGTTCCGCGCTTTGCGGATTCGCCGTTGATGCCGGCGGTGATCATCTGCCTTGGTCTTGCGGTGCTGTCGGCGGAAATCGGTCTGGCCGCCGTGATCGGTGCGTTTCTCGCCGGCATGGTGATCGCCGAGACCCGCGACCACAACTCGATCGAATCAGAGGTCGCCCCGATTTACGCTTTTTTTGCGCCGTTTTTCTTCACCGCGATCGGCGTGCAGGTTGACATTTCGAGCTTTACCGACGGAGACACGCTGTTGCTGCTGGGTGGTGTAACGCTGCTCGCCGTGGTCACGAAGTACGCCGGCGCCTGGATCGGGTCGATCGGGCTGGACCGTCGGGATCGCGCAATCGTGGCGGCGGGAATGGTGCCGCGCGGCGAGGTTGGCATCATCGTCGCAGGAATCGGCTTTTCGGAGGGCGTGATTCGCGATGAGCTATTTGCCGTAGTCGTGGGCATGGCTGTTTTGACCACGCTGATCGCTCCCTACATGCTCAAATCGGCGGCGCGGCGACGCAGGTGATCCACCGGCGCTGGGCCGGACGCTGGGTCGGACGCTGGGTCGGACGCTGGGCCGGACGCTGGGCCGGACGCTGGGCCGGGTCCTAAAAACCGCTTGACCCGAAGCCGCCTTCGCCCCGGGTTGTGTCTTCGAAGTCTTCAACCTCTGTCCAGTTCGGCGCACTGAACGGCACCAGCACGAGCTGTGCGATGCGATCGCCCGGGTTCACCGTGTACGCATCGTCACGGTCCGTGTTTACCAGCAGCACCATCAGCTCTCCGCGGTAACCGGCGTCGATCAGACCGGGTGAGTTCGTCAGTGTGACGCCGTGTTTATGGGCCAGTCCGGAGCGTGGCAGAACCATGCCCGCATGACCTTCCGGAATCGCCACGGCAATGCCGGTTCCCACACGCCCGCGCTCCCCCGGGCGGAGGGTCAGCGATTCGCGAGCGTAGATGTCGCAGCCGGCGTCGCCGTCATGAGCCCGCGTGGGTACGACCGCGTCGGGGTGGAGCTTTTTGAAGCGCAAAGTTGATTCGACTTCCGGACGGGTGATTGCGTGCGCTTCCATGAGGCGGCATTCTACGCCGCCGTTCGGTGGCTCCGCCTACACCGTGGCCGTCGCGCCGTCGACGGCAAACTCACTGAGCCGCTCGGCCAGCGGTCGTCGCAGCTTCGCGCTCACAAGCACCCCGTCGGGCCGGTCCTCGCGAGTCAGCTCGGCGGCCTGCCGGTGGAGCGTGTCAAGAAGTTCACCGCGGGAGTACGGCACGAGCAGGCTCACCGGGACCAGGCGCGCGGCAAGCCTTTGCGCGATCGTGGCGCGTAGTTCGTCCAGCCCTTCACCCGTGACCGCCGATACGAGCAACGCCTCCGGATGGCGGTAACGCAATTCCTGAAGTCGCTCCGCATCAACAAGGTCAATCTTGTTGAGCACGAGCTGGGAGTCCTGCTCGACCACGCCGACCTCGGCGAGCACGTCATCGACTGCGGTAATCATCTCGCCGAGGTCGTCCTCTTCCATCGAAGCGTCAACGACGTGCAGTACCAGCTCGGCGGACAAAGCCTCTTCAAGTGTGGAGGCGAACGCGTCTACCAGTTGGTGAGGAAGCTTGCGGATGAAACCGACGGTGTCCGTGACCAGTACGTCTCGCCCGTCCACTTCCATCGTGCGTGTAGTCGGGTCAAGCGTTTCGAAAAGCCGGTCGCGCACGGTTACCTCGGAGCCGGTCATTGCATTGAGCAAGCTGGACTTTCCGGCGTTTGTGTAGCCGGCCAGCGCGGCGGTGGCAATGCTTTTGCGCTCGCGTTCGCGCCGCTGCGTTTCGCGGGAATTGCGCACGCCGGCAAGCCGGCGGCGAAGCGCGGTGATGCGGTCGCGCGCGAGGCGACGGTCGGTCTCGATCTGCGACTCGCCCGGCCCACGCGTACCGATCCCGGCACCGAGGCGTTCGAGGTGGGTCCAGAGGCCGCGCATGCGCGACAGGTTGTACTCAAGCTGTGCGAGCTCGACCTGCAACTTGCCCTCGGCGCTGCGAGCGTGGCCGGCGAAGATGTCGAGAATGATTTCGGTTCGGTCTACCACCGACATGCCGACCGCTTGTTCAAGATTTCGCTCCTGTCGCGGTGTCAGCTCGTCGTCGCAAGCAATCACGTTGGCATTGCATCGTTTCGCCTCTTGCTTAAGCTCTTCCAGCTTGCCGCTGCCGAAGTAGCTGTTGGCGTCGGGTGCGTCGCGCGCCTGGATCATCTCCCCCGCTACCGCGACCCCGGCTGTACGCAACAGCTCGCGCAACTCGGCCAAGTCCACTTCGTCGCGACCGGAGGCGATGCAAAGCGCGCGCTGACGTGCCCGCGGATTGCGAATTCCCTCGCCGTAGCGGCTCTCGCGCTGCGGCTTTCCTTTGCCGCCCGGGCGGTCGTCCCTTTGATCGCGTTGCACTACTTACAGACTAACGGCGAGATAAGCCACGCGGGCCGAACTATTTTGCGTTCGCGTTACTTCGCGAGCGTGGAGCGCAGCCGATCGACGGCCTCGGTCAGCCGTTCGTCCGGCGTGGTCAGCGATATGCGGAAAAAGCCTTCGCCGCTTGCGCCGTAAGCGCCGCCTGGCGAAATCACCACCGCCGACTCCTCAAGCACGTGCGCGCAGTACGCCGCCGCGCTTTCAAAGCCGGCGGGCACTGGCGCCCAGATGTAGATCGTCGCCTTCGGTCGCGAAACGTTCACGCCTATTTCAGCGAGCGCGTCACACACGAGATCGCGCCGTCGCTGGTAGATCGCGTTCATCTGCTCGACGGCGGCGTCGGTAGCAGGGCTGAGCGCCTCCACCGCGGCCAACTGCACGGCCTCGAAGTTGCCTGAGTCGATGTTCGTCTTCAGTCGCCAGTATGTGGCAATGGCCTCGGCGTTGCCGACGATCGCGGCGGCGCGCCAACCGGTCATGTTGTAACCCTTGCTGAGCGAAAACACCTCTACGCCCACGTCCTTCGCGCCCGGGGTCTCCAAAAAGCTCGGCGGACGGTAACCGTCGTACGCGGTCTCCGTGTAAGACGCGTCGTGAACGACAAGCAGATCGTTGGCCTTGGCGAACTCAACGACTTCCGCGAAAAAGCCGTCCGGCACGATCGCCCCCGTCGGGTTGTTCGGATAGTTGAGAAAGGTCAACTTCGCCTTCGCCAGTTTGTCGGCCGGAATCGCGCCGAGGTCCGGCGTGAATTGGCGTTCGGGCAGGAGTGGCAGCAACACCGGCTCGGCACCGACAAGCAACGGTCCGCCGGTGTAAACGGGGTAACCGGGGTCCGAAGCCAGAGCCACGTCGCCCGGGTCGAGAAAGGCAAGGTTGAGATTGAAGATGCATTCCTTGGCGCCGATCGCGGGCATCACTTCGGTCTCGGGGTCGAGCGAGACGCCGAAGCGCCGGGCGTAGAAATCGGCGATCGCGCGGCGAAATTCTTCGCGGCCGCGGTTTGATGGGTATTGGTGGGTGCCGGGGTCGGCAAGCGCTCGCTGCCCGGCCTCAACCACGTTGGCCGGAGTAGGCGTGTCCGGGTCGCCGATGCCAAGCGAGATGACGTCGATGCCCGCCGCCTTTTTGTCGGCGATCTTCTTTTCGAGCTCGGCGAAAAGGTAGGGCGGAATGCGCTCAAGGCGCTTGCTGGGCTGCATCTAGGTGTTCTCCAGTTCGGTGATGAATTCCGGGGCCAGTTCGCCGGTGAAAACCGGCTTCGCCCAGCCCGTAAGTTTGATGTTCAGGTCTTCGTCGATTTCCACGAGCAGTTCGCCTCCGTCGAGCGTGACGGTGACCGGACTCTTCATGCCGCGCACGAACGCGGCGACAGCGGCGCCCGTGGCCCCGGTGCCGGAGGACAGGGTTTCCCCCACTCCGCGCTCAAATATCCGCGCCGTGATGCTTTGCTCGCCGGTGCGCTGCCAGAACGAGACGTTCGTGCGATTGGGAAAGCGATGGTCGGTCTCCAGCCCCGGACCAATACGACCGAGGTTCAACGCCTCCAGGTCGCGCGGATCGCCGGGAATTTCGATCGCGCACTGCGGGTTGCCGATCGAAACATGCTGAAACTCAAGCTCTGTAAAGCCGACGACTATGTGCGCACGGCCGTCCGGAGGGCCGTCAGGAAAATCCTTCGACGTGACCGACGCGGCCCCCATGTCAACCTCGCACTCGGTACCAGAGACGATTTTGGGACGGATCACGCCGGCGGCCGTGCTCACGGCGAACTCGTCACCGTCGGCGCGCCCGGTGCGTCTCAGGTACATGATCGCTTCGCGGATTCCGTTGCCGGAAAGCTCGGCCTCGGAACCGTCCGGATTGAAAATGCGTACGTTCGCGACGATTTCCGCGTCGTCGCTGCGCTCGATCAGCAGTATGCCGTCGGCGCCCGCGCCGAAGTGGTACCGGCAGATCTTTTCGATGCGTTTGGCGGTCAGCTCGAACGGCAGATCGTCGGGTTCGACGATCATGTAGTCATTGCCAAGCGCCTGCCATTTTTCGAACCGCATCGGCGCGCGATTCTAACCGGTGAACGATGCGCCGAGGCCGCCCCCGTGTTCGAGGCCGTGCCGACGCTCTGAACCGGATTCGTCGGCCGCGGGTCCGTCGGTATCCAACGCGGCCAGTATTCGTGCGGCAGTTTCCGCGGCGGACAGGTCGGTGACGTCAACCAGTTCGGCGCCGGCAAGCTTTCGCAGCCACGTCAGCTGGCGTTTGGCGTATCGCCGCGTGTTCATCTTCAGCGACTCGATGTCACCGGCGAGCAACTCGTCAAAGCCCAAGGCCTGGGCGGCCGTGCGTCCCGCGATTTGCGCGGCGGATTCGACCTCGTAGATCGCCCCCAGCTCGATCATTTCGTCAACGCGCGCCTCGATGCGCTCGTACAAGATCTCCCGATCCACCACCAGAGCAAAAAGCCGCGTCGGCCGCCGCACGTCGCCGGTCCAAAGACGGTTTCTTTCGCGGTCGGCCGTGGAACGACCCTGCTCAATCGCCTCCAAAGCACGGACGACGCGGCGCGCGTCGCCGGAATTGATCGTCGCGGCCACGTCCGGTTCCTCGTCGGCCAGACGTGCATAAAGCTGCTCCAAGCCGTCTTGAGCGAGTTCGGTCATCAAACGCTCACGGACCGACGGATCCGGTGGCGGCACGAAATCGAGATCCGTCAGAGCGGCGCGAAGATACAACCCCGTTCCCCCCACGACCAGCGGCCGTCGCCCCTCGCTCAATGCGCCGTCGATCTCCACGTGACAGGCGGCCGCGTGAGTGGCCACGTCATAGGAATCGGCAACCGAAATGCTTCCGACCAGCCGGTGTTCCAGACGCGTTTGCTCCAGTGCCGTTGGTGCGCCGGTGATGATCGGCAACTCTCGGTAGACCTGCATTGAATCGACGGATATGGCAATCGGGTCCTCTCCGCGATTGCGCAACAGTCCTGCCAGTTCGATCGCCACCGACGTCTTGCCGATGCCCGTCGGACCGAATATGGCGATGACCGGCTCGGCCATCAGTCCTCCGGCGATCAGGCGACCGCGCGCGCGGTCAGGGACTCCGTGCCGGCGAGCGTCTGCGAGGTGGCGCTTTCAACCGTCACCGTGGTGAGTTCACCCGCGCCCGCCAGTCCACCGAAGTTCACGACCTTGTTGTGGCGGCTGCGACCGCGCAGCTTGGCAGCGTCGGTACGCGAGGCTCCTTCCACAAGCACCTCGATGTCGCGCCCGACAAAACGATGTGCCCGCTGAAGGGCGTGTTGTTGTACAAGCCCTACCAGTCGCGCCATGCGCTCGCGCTTGACTTCGTGCGGCACCTGATCCGGCAATTCGGCGGCGACCGTGCCCCGTCGTGGCGAGTAGACGAACGTGAACGCGGAATCGAAGGAGGTCGCCTCCACCACCTCAAGCGTTTGCTCAAAATCGGCGTCGGTCTCGCCCGGAAATCCGACGATGATGTCGGTCGAGAGCGCGCAGTCCGGCACGAACTCACGAATCAGGCGCACACGGTCCTCGAAGCGTTCACGGTCGTAGGTGCGTTTCATCGCCTTCAGAACTGCGCTGCTGCCGGACTGCAGCGGCAGATGAATGTGCTCGCAAAGCGCCGGCAGTTCCGCGTGCGCGCGCAGCACGTCCTCACGCATGTCCTTGGGGTGCGGACTTGTGTAACGGATTCTGTCCACCCCGTCGATCGCGTCGATCTCTCGCAGTAGTTCGGCGAAGCTGATGCGCCTCGACTTTTCCAAGTCACGCCCGTAGGAGTTGACGTTCTGGCCAAGCAGTGTGACCTCGCGCACGCCATCACCGGCCATCGTCGCGATCTCGCGGATCAAGTCGTCCGGGTCGCGACTGACCTCGCGCCCGCGCGTCGAGGGAACGATGCAATAAGAGCAGACGCAGTTGCATCCGACGGATATCTGCACCCAGCCCTGAAACTCGCGCTCCCGGTGGGCCGGCAGGTCGCCGGTAAAACCTTCAAACTCGAAATAGCCCTGCGCGGTGAGACTGTCGCTGTTCAGAAACTCGGCGAGCTTGTGAACCTGACCCGGCCCAAACGCCACGTCGACAAACGGAAACTGTTCAAAAACCTCGTCCTTCACCGACTGCGCCCAGCACCCGCCCACGCCCACGACCCGCGAGGGGTCCTCGTTCTTGAGCCGCTTCGCGTGCCCGAGATGCCCAACAAACTTGCTGTCTGCCGTCTCGCGGATCGAGCAAGTGTTGAAAAGGATCAGATCCGCATCGTCCTGCTCGGCCGCCTCGGCGTATCCCAGCGATTCGAGCATGCCCTTCATCCGCTCGGAATCGTGCTCGTTCATCTGACAGCCGAAGGTTGTGACGTGGTACTTGGGCATGCCGTTCAGGGTAGTTGCCGACCGCCGTCAGCGGTCGGCCCCATCCGATACGCCGCCTACGCCGCGTCCGGCACCGCGACCGGCTTGCTTGCCTTGACGGCCGGCTCCACGTCGGCCTCGGTCGCCGCGACGTCAGCCTCGTCGGCAGTTTCCGGCACCGCCACTCCGTTGCGGCCAATGCCGAGGGCGGCGTACACCTTGTCTTCGACTTCGAGCATGATGTCGCGGTTGTCTTTGAAGAACTGCTTTACGTTGTTGCGGCCCTGGCCGAGCTTTTCGTCGCCGTAGGAGAAGAACGAGCCGGACTTGGTTAGCACGCCGTGTTCGATGCCGAGGTCGATCAGCGCGCCTTCGCTGCTGATGCCCTGGCCGAACTCGATGTCGAACTCGGCCTGGCGGAACGGCGGCGCGCACTTGTTCTTGACGACCTTCACGCGCACGCGGTTTCCGACCACCTCGGTGCCCTCCTTGATCGACTCGATGCGACGGATGTCGAGCCGCTGCGAGCTGAAGAACTTCAGCGCACGGCCACCTGGCTGGGTCTCCGGCGATCCGAACATCACGCCGACCTTCTCGCGGATCTGGTTGATAAACACGCAGGTGGTGTTGGTGCGGTTTAGATTTCCGGCGATCTTGCGCATCGCCTGGCTCATCATGCGCGCCTGCAGGCCGACGGTCTGGTCGCCCATCGCGCCCTCCAGCTCCGTCTTCGGCGTAAGCGCGGCGACCGAGTCGATCGCGACCACCGACATCGCGCCCGAGCGCACGAGCATGTCCGCAACCTCCAGCGCCTGCTCACCGTAATCGGGCTGGGAAACCAGCAGGTCGTCGATGTTCACGCCGATCCGCGCCGCGTACTCGGGGTCCATCGCGTGCTCGGCGTCGATGAAGGCGCAGGTACCACCCATCTTCTGAGCCTGGGCGATGATCTCGTAGACCAGCGTGGTCTTTCCGGAGGACTCAGGACCGTAGATCTCGACGATGCGGCCCTGTGGCACGCCGCCGATGCCGAGGGCTAGGTCCAGCGGCAGCACGCCGGTGGGAATCGCGCCCATCTTCTGGCGGGCGTCGTCGTCGCCCATGCGCATGATCGTTCCCTTGCCGAACTGCCGTTCGATCTGCGTCAAGGCGCCGTCTAGCGCGGCGGACTTCTGCTTTTCGTTGAGGTCTGTCTTCTCCACGTCAGTCTCCTAACTCACTTCAATTCCGGTTTGTTTGATCTCTCCGCGCTGAAAACGCCGGCCCGAACCATTCAACCGGAGCGCCTGTGACATTTGACCTGTGATTTGTAAAAACTTCGCGACGAAACCGGAACAATTCAGTCAATTCGGCGAATATCGCCACCCCTGGGAGCCGCAGCAAGGCGCCGTCAGGGCGTCCGGATTTCGATATGCCAGATACTGCCAATCGCGTCGGACGGAAAAACACGAACATAGGTTCGTGCGGGATGGCATCGCGTCGCGCCGGTCAGTCCAACAGCAGCGTCCGCAGCAGATGAAGCGCCACCATGGCCGCCCGTTGCCGGACGTCTTCGCGTCTACCGGGCAAAACGATGTGTAGAGAATTCGATTGCCCTTCGCGCGCGGCAACGTGTACGAAGAGCGTGCCAACGGGTTTTTCTTCGCTGCCGCCCGCGGGCCCCGCGATACCGGTGGTCGACACCGCGAAATCGGCTCCGAAGCGCTCCAACGCGCCTTCAGCCATCTCGGCCGCGACCTCGGCGGAGACCGCTCCGTGCTCCTCAATCAGATCGTGCGAAACGCCCAGCAGCCGTTCCTTGGCATGGTTCGAATACACAACCGCCGCCCCAAGAAAGAACGCCGAGGCGCCGTCCGCGTCGGTCAGTCGTTTCGCCAGCAATCCACCGGTGCAGGACTCGGCAAGCGCCAGCCCTCGGCCGGCCAGCAGCCGTACGACCTGCTGATCGACGGTCTCACCGTCGCGTGAAAAGATCGCCCCTCCGTAGGACTCCTCGAACGCGCGAACCAGCGCCTCTCTGCGCGCGCGTTCGGCCGGCTGATGACTGATCAAGATCTCCATTTCGCCGCCGCGCAGGCAAGTTGTTACCTCCAATTCGCCGAGACCTTGGTCGGCGTCGAATTCGCGCAAAGTGCGCGCGATGTCGGGCTCCGGCACTCCGATCATGCGCAGCATCTGCTCCTCCGGCACGCTCCCGGTCGCGGCCACGCGCCTGAACTCCGGAGTCTCAATGGCCTCCGTCCATATCGAATGCAATTCGCCGGGCGGCCCCGGCAGAACGACCACCGTCGGCTTGTTCAGCCCTTCGGCCGGCGTAACGACCAGACCGGGCGCGGTGCCCGCCGGACCCAGCACGGCAGCCTCGCGCGGCACGTGTGCCTGCTTGACCGCGCCTTCGTCGATCGCGGACAACTCCCAGCCAAATCGCTCTGCATATGGGCGCACGATCGCGCGAATTCGCTCGAGCAACGGCTCGTCCAGGAACATCTCGCGTTCGCAGAATCTCGCCACGAGGGCTGTGGTCATGTCGTCGGCGGTCGGACCCAGACCGCCCGTCGTGCAGATCAGATCCATGCCTTCGCGGTGCATGAAGTCGAGCTGCGTAAGAACGTCCTCTTCGCGGTCGCGGCAGATCGTTATGTGACGCACCTCAAAACCCTGAATGCGTAGCTGCTCGGTGAGCCACGGTCCGTTGCGGTCGGCGATGCGACCGGTCAGGACTTCCGTGCCGGTGATCACGATGCCGGCGGTGGCCCCGCTCATGCGTGAAACGCGGCCCGCTTACGCACCGCCGCCCCCTCCGCCTCCGAAGGTGCCGATCAAGAACAGCACCAGTACGACACAAAGCACGACGATCGCGAGGGCGATCCAGCGACGCTTGGCGCCTGCTCCTGCGGATGATCCGCGCTGGTCAACGCGGACGCCGAACGGCGAGTGCTCTTCCTCGCGTCCATCGCCGCTCTGCTTGTACAGGTCGATCAGGCCTCGACTGTCAAGCCCAAGGTAATCCGCATAGGTGCGCAGAAAGCTCTTCACGTATGCCTGACCGGGGAGCAGGTTGTACTCCTCGTTCTCAAGCGCACGCAGGTACTTCGCGCGAATCTTGGTCGATTCCTCGACCTCGTGCACGTCTATCTTCAGCGCCATTCGACGCTCGCGGAGTGCGTCACCGATCTCGGTCATATTTGGTATTAAAACGTACCCGGCCAAAGACTCGGGCTCGAATGCGTTATTCCTCGGTCTCGTGATCCAGCGCCGGCTGCTCCAACGTGCGCTCGGCGGTGGCCTGAGCGAGCTGGTTTGCTTCATTGCCACCGCCCTTAAGCAGCTCCAAGATGCGCGGCACTTCGGCTTCGCTCACGAGCACCTGGCGGGCCTTGGAACCTTCGTATCCGCTGATCACGCCGCGCCGCTCCATCATGTCGATCAGGCGGCCCGCGCGCGTGTATCCCACGCGCAGGCGCCGCTGAAGCATTGAGGTGGACGCCGTGCCCATCTGCACGACGGTCTGGATCGCCTCGGGCAGCAGGTCGTCCTGGTCCGGGTCCATGCCATCCCGATCGTCGCCGGATTCTTCCTCCGAAGCCTCCAGCAGCTCGGTCTGAAACTCCGGCTCGCCCTGTTCGCGCCAGAAGTCGGTCAGTTCGATGATCTCTTCTTCGGTGACATATGCGCCCTGGATGCGCTGCAATCTTGAGCTGCCGATCGGGCTGAACAACATGTCGCCCTGCCCCAGCAACGACTCCGCGCCGTTCTGATCGAGTATCACGCGCGAATCCGTCTGCGAACTGACTGCGAAGGCGATGCGCGATGGCACGTTCGCCTTGATCATGCCGGTGATGATGTCCGCGCTCGGCCGCTGCGTCGCCAGCAGCAGGTGTATGCCGATCGCACGGGCCTTCTGCGCCAGCCTGATGATTGCGTCCTCCACCTCGCCGGGCGCCACCATCATCAGATCCGCGAGTTCGTCGATCACGCAGAGGATGTAGGGAAGTTTGGCCTCGCCTTCCTTTAAGCGTCGCGCGTTTAGCTCCACGATGTTGCGGCACCGGTACGCGCTCATCAGCGTGTATCGCTGTTCCATCTCGCGGATCAGGTTGCTGAGTACGTTTGCGGCCATTCGCGGACTCGTCACTACCGGGGTCAGCAGGTGCGGAATCCCTTCGTACAGATTCAGTTCGACCTGTTTGGGATCGACAAGTACGAGCTTGACGTCGTTGGGTGTGGCGCCCAGCAGAATCGAGCACAGAAGCGTGTTGATGCATCCGGATTTTCCGGCGCCGGTCGTGCCCGCCACCAGCATGTGTGGCATCTTCGCGATGTCGGTCCCGATCGCCTTTCCCGCGATGTCCTTACCCAGCCACACCGAGACCGGAGACCAGTCACGCGGCAGCGGCTGAAAGATGTCTCCCAATCGCACGATCCTCCGCAGCGCGTTTGGCACTTCTACGCCCACGGCCTGCTTGCCCGGAATCGGTGCGAGGATGCGGATATCCGTGCTGGCCAGCGCGTATGCCAGATCGTCCTTTAGCTGGGCGACCTTGTTCATCTTGGTACCGGGCGCCAGCCGAAGCTCGAAACGAGTGACGTGTGGTCCCGCAACGGTGCCGACGAGCTTCGATTCCACGCCAAAGTGACCCAATGCCTCGGTCAGCTGCCGCGCGACCTTCTCTTGCGCGGCGTGGTCCTCGCCCTTTGGGCGATCCTTCGAGCGTTCGAGAAGCTTGCTGTCGGGCAGGCGGTACGCAACGCCGTCCGACTCTGTGACGTTCAGCTCCGCTCCTTCCTCGGCGTCCGAAGCGTCGGACTCGGCGATGACCGGGTCCGGTTCAACATCGGGGACGACAAGGCTTACTTCGACCTCCGGCTCCCCGGCGGCCCCCGCGTCTGGATCATCGTCAAGCGCCGGAGCCTCAACGTGCGTGGCACGCACTACCGGCTCCACTCCAGGCGGTTCAGGCGGCAGCAGGTCTTCTGAGCGAGGCGCAGGCATCGGAGAGATTCGGGCCGACCGTCCGGCCGCCGTTTCGGCCCGTTCGTTGGGCCGCCCTTCACGCAGGCGCAGCAGCAACGCGCGCGCACCGCCGGCCATCGAAACAAGCGTCACCCCGGTCAACTGCACGAGACCGGTCAGCACAAGGCCGATGGCGGCAACGTGCGCGCCGACGATGCCAAACAGCTTCGTGACGATCCAAAAGGCCGATTCTCCGGTCAGGCCGCCGTGGCCACGGTAATAGACCGGGTTAAAAATCTCGTGATGCGCCGGCGTCGCCGCGCCAAGGCCAAAGGTGCCCGCGGAAAAGGCCAGCAACAATCCGGTGGCAAGCATAAAAAAGGCGGGCTTTCGGAACGCGAGCGCGGGCAGCGTCGGGCGCAGGATCGCGACCGTTCCGGCGATCGCCAAGGCCACCGGCACCAAATACGCGCCGCGCCCGGCCA
Organism: Actinomycetota bacterium; assembly: GCA_016213645.1. Classification (GTDB taxonomy): domain Bacteria; phylum Actinomycetota; class Thermoleophilia; order Solirubrobacterales; family JACPNS01; genus JACPNS01. The sequence continues at coordinate 48,783 of JACQZY010000028.1, read as the reverse complement.
GAGCAGTGAGACCGTCCACGATCGCGCCGCCGAGCCTGCCCCCCTGCCAGCCGAGATAGAAGACGAAGCCGAAAAACGCCGCCGAGGCAAGCAAGCCAAGCCCGATCGCGTCGCGTCGCTGCTGGTTTGTCAAAGAAGTGTGGGTGGAGTTGCGCCGGGTCGCGGCGGTCCCCCCGCGCGTGCGTGGCTTCGCCTTCCCGGACTTTGCGGCCGGTTTCGCCGCCGCTCGCGGCTTGCGCGCGGGCGCGCGCTGCTTAGTGGCAGCGGTTTTGGATTTGACCTTGGTCGCCATCTGCTTCGATTCAAAGCCGGTTTTCCACGCTTTGCGCCCGATGCCTGCCCGCCCCGGGGCTAATATCGCCGCACTCGCCGGCGCGCCGGGCGCCGCGCGATAAACAGGGAGAATCGCATGCGACCGACGACCGAAAACAGCCCCGCCGACCAACTTTTCGACGTGCGGGATAAAAACGTCGTCATCACCGGTGGGTCGCGCGGCATCGGCGCGATGATCGCCCGCGGTTTCCTCAACGCCGGAGCGCACGTTCTGATCTCTGCTCGCAAGGAAGATCAACTCCGAGCCGCGCAGGAAGAACTTTCAGCATTCGGATCTTGCCAAGCCGTCGTGGCCGATCTTTCGATCGACGCCGGCACCACCGCCCTGGCAGACGCCGTCGGCTCATGGACCGATCGCGTGCACGTACTCGTCAACAACGCCGGTGCCACCTGGGGAGCGCCGGTCGAGGACTACCCCAAGCAGGGCTTTGAGAAGGTGCTCGACACAAACGTCAAGGGCGTCTTTTACCTCACGACCAAGCTGCTGCCACTGCTGCGCGCCGCCGCTTCCGACGACGATCCGGCCCGCGTGATCAACATCGGTTCGATCGACGGGATCAGCGCGCCGATCGTGGAGAACTATGCCTACAGCGCCAGCAAGGCCGCCGTGCACCAGCTGACCAAGCACCTCGCAAAACGCCTGGCCGGCGAGCGCGTGACCGTCAACGCAATCGCGCCGGGTCCATTTGAATCGAAGATGATGGAGTTTGTGCTGGCCGATCCGAATGCGCGAGCGCAGGTTGAACAATCGATCCCGCTGGGCCGCATCGGACGTCCCGACGATGTCGCGGGCACCGCGATCTTTCTATCTTCCCGCGCCGGCGCTTACCTGAGCGGCACGATCATCCCCGTTGATGGCGGGCGCACCGGCACCGCCTGAGCGCCGAACCGCGTTTCAGACCTCGACGACGACCGGCAGCACCATCGGCCGGCGCTTCGTGCGTTCATAAACAAAGCGCGCGATGTCGTCGTGCAGCTTTTGGCGAAGTTCCGCCTCGTCCACACCGCCGCCGTTCACAGACTTCTCGGCCTCGGCCGAGACCGTTCGCTCCACGACGTCGCGAAGGTCTTCGATCATCTCGTCCGCCTCGTCCATAAACGGCACGCCGCGGAAGATCACCTCCGGCTCCGAGATCGTCGTGCCGTCGACCTCGGAGACCGTGGCAACAACGATAAATACGCCGTCGTTGGAAAGCATGCGGCGGTCGCGCAATGCGACGTCCTCCACGTCACCGACTTCCAGACCGTCCACAAAGATCATGCCGCTCTTAACTCGTTCGCCCAAGCGGGCGCCTGTCGCATCGATTTCGAGTGGAAGTCCGTTCTCCATCTGAAATATGTCGTCGCGATCAATGCCGACGGCCTCTGCCAGCTCGGCGTGAAGCCGGAGCCGCTTGAAGTCTCCGTGGATCGGCATCACGTAGCGCGGCTTCGTGAGATTGATCATCAGCTTCAGCTCTTCGGCGTAGCCGTGTCCGGAAGCATGGATCGGCGCGTCCTGAGCGGTGATCACGGTGGCGCCGATGTGGAACAGACGGTCGATCGTCTCGTTGACGGCACGCTCGTTGCCGGGCACGGGCGAGGCGGAGAACATCACAGTGTCGCCGCCATGAAGCTGAATCTGGGGATGATCGTTATGCGCCATCCGGCGCAGCGCCGAGAGCGGCTCGCCCTGGCTGCCGGTGCAAATCACTGTGACCTTGTCGTCCGGATAATCGTCGATTTCCTTAGGGCTGATCGTCATACCCTCCGGGGCGTAAATGTGGCCGAGCTTGCGGCCGATCGCGAAGTTGCGGCGCATCGAGCGGCCAACCAGCGCGACCTTGCGGTCGGTCGCCGCGGCGGCGTCCACGACCTGCTGCACGCGGTGGATGTTGCTGGCGAAGCTGGTCACAAGGATCCGCCCGCTGCAACGTTCAAAAGCTTCCTCAAGATGCGGCCCTACGGAGGACTCGCTGGGCGCGATTCCGGCGCGGTCGGCGTTGGTGGAGTCGCCGCACAACAGCAACAACCCCTCCTGGCCAAGTTCCGCCAGGCGCGAGGTGTCCGTAGGTGTGCCATCAACCGGCGTCTGGTCGAATTTGTAATCGCCGGTCAACAGCACCTTGCCGAGCGGTGTGCCGACGATCACCGCGCAGGCGTCGGGGATCGAGTGAGAAACGTGCAGCAACTCAAGATCAAACGGCCCGGCGGCGAATTCCTCGCCCGTCTCGACGTCAACAACCTCAACCACGTCGAGCTTGTGTTCCTCCAGCTTGGAGCGCGCCATCTCCGCAGTCAGCGGCGCGCCGTAAACCGGTGGCGGATCGTCGGGAAACAGCTCGCGCACAACGTAGGGCAGCGCGCCGATGTGGTCCTCATGGCCGTGCGTGATCACGATCGCGTCAACGTCATCCGCGCGGTCGCGCAGGTAGTCGAAGTCCGGCAGCACGAGATCGATGCCGAGCATCTCGGCCGTCGGGAACATCAGACCGGTGTCGACGATCACGATTCGGCCGTCGTACTCGACGACGGTCATGTTCTTGCCGATCTCGCCCAGGCCGCCGAGCGGCAGAACCGACAGCTTTTCAGCGGCCGCAGCGCTCAACTCGCCGCCGTCGTCAAAAGGTTGTGACGCTCAAGCATGCCGCGCACCGCCGCCGCTTCATCCTCGGAAGCCTCGACGAGTGGCAGGCGAAATCCGCCGGCGTCAAATCCGAGCATGTTCATAGCCGTCTTGACCGGGATCGGATTAACGGTCACGGACAGCGCCTCGAAGACGTCGGAAAGTTCGTCGTGAATGGCATCGCGGCGGTCCGGCTGCTCGCACATGGCCTTCATCTGCGGGCCGACCACATGACTGGCCACGGTCACGCCGCCCGCGCCGCCAAGCGCGAGCGTGTCGCGCAGCAACGGATCGTCGCCGGCATAAAGCTGCAGCCCGTCAACGAGCGCGAGATTCTCAGGATTAGCCTGCTTGACGGCCTCCACGTTCGGTAGTTGCGCCAACTCCGCGAGCAAATCATTGGGCATGTCAACGCCGGTTCGGCCGGGAATGTTGTAGAGAACGATCGGCTTGTCGGTTGCGCGCGCGACCTCGCCGAAATGGGCGATGATTCCGCGGCGGTTTGGCCGGTTGTAATAGGGCGTCACCGAGAGTGTGGCGTCCACGCCGAGTTCCGTGGCACGCTCGGTCAGGTGGACCGCGTGACGAGTGTCGTTCGAACCGGTGCCTCCGACGATCGTGAAATCGTCCGGCGCCTCGCGCACGGCCAATCCGATCAGGGCGAGGTGTTCTTCGTCGGTAAGAGTTGCCGCTTCGCCGGTGGTCCCGGCAACGACCGCCCCGTCGCTGCCGTTTTCGGCGAGGTGATGAAGGATCCGCACAAACGCGTCTTCGCTCACGCGGCCGTCCGCGTCGAACGGCGTGATGATCGCGGTAAGTATCGCTCCCAGGTCGGTCATGCCAGAGAGGATACGCATCGGCGGGTAGGAACACGCCGCGCCGCCTAGTATCAACACGACAGTGCGAGCGACGATCGAAAAACTTGGCCTACGGCACGGGATGCGCGTGCGTATGACCGGTGACGTCGGCGCGGAGTTCAAAAGCGCGGCCAAGGCGTTGATCGCCGGAAGTCTGTTGCGCTCGGGCGATCTGGACATGATCGTCCGGCTCGTTCGGAGCATCGACGAAGCCGACGAGTTTCTCGGTCGAGTGCGCGCTCAGGTCGTGGACGACGGCGTGATCTGGCTGGTTACCTGGAAGCCTCCGGACCCGCGCCACATCAGCCGCAAAGATCTGATCCCCGTAGCGGCCCGCTACGGACTGGCGCCCGACGAAGAATGTTCGATCGACGATCGCCGCCAAGCGATCCGTTTCAAGACCGCCGACTGACATCTCGGGCCCGCGGCCCGGTCATACGTCCAGCTCGGGCTCCGGCCGTCGTGTATTCGATGTTTAATTGAGTGGCCCCGTCCGTCAGCAGCTCAGAGGAAACGATGGCGCGCCGCAGTTCTCCGCTTCCCACATACCGTGGTCATTTCGGCAACGCTCAAGCCGAGCGACTGCTCTGGCGCGCCGGCTTTGGCCCGCGCCCCGGCGAGGCCGACAAGCTCGCGCGCATGGGCCTGAAACGCGCCGTGCGGCAGATGATGAAGCCGCGCGGCAAGTCCCGGCTGGTCGGTCCCGCGCCGGTGCTTGAAGACAACACTCCGTTGACGCCGTATGACCAGTGGGGACACGATCACCTCTGGTGGTTTGACCGCATGGTTCGCACCACCAATCCTTTGCAGGAACGCATGACGCTGGTTTGGCACGACTGGTTTGCCACTTCGAATGACGGCGTTGGAAGCCAGCGGCTGATGCTCCAGCAGAACGCGTTGTTTCGCCGTCTTGCCACCGGATCGTTCTTGTCACTACTTCTTGAAGTCACACACAATCCAGCCACGCTCGTCTGGCTTTCGGGCAACGAAAACACCAAGGACGCGCCAAACGAGAACTACGGCCGCGAAGTGATGGAACTGTTTACGCTCGGCGCCGGTGCCCACTACACCGAACACGACGTTCGCGAACAGGCTCGTGCGCTGACCGGCTGGACCAACGGTTGGGGCGATCAAGGTTACGAGAACTTCCATTTCGATCCGAAGTTGCACGACAACGGCCGCAAGCGGATCTTTAAACAGAGCGGCAGATTTGACTGGCGCGACACCTGTCGGCTGTGCGTACACCACCGCGATCATCCCAACTTCTTTGTGAAGAAACTGTGGAGTTACTTCATCCCCACACCGGTTTCGGGCCGCACGCTGTCAGGACTCAAGCGCCTCTACGTCAAGAGCGGATTCAAAAGCGGACCGGTGATCCAGGCGATTTTGATGCACCCCGCGATGTACCAGGGTCCGCGCATGGTCAAGCCTCCGATCGTGCATTCCGCAGGTTTGCTGCGAATGCGCGGGGTCGGTATCGCCACGCAGTCGTGGACGTGGATCTCGGAGCTGACGGGTCAGCGGCTGTTCTTTCCGCCAAACGTCGCAGGTTGGGACGACGACGCGTGGTTGGACACCGGCACCTTCCGAGCCCGCTGGCTGGCGGCGCGCGAGTCTTGGGAGCCGGACATCCTCGATCCCGGCGACGATCCCACGCTTGCGCGTTACGAAAACGCGGAAGCGCCCGACGCCGCGGTTGCGGCAGCACTTGCCTTTTGGGGCAATCCGACGATCGGCAAGACGACGCTGAACGTGTTGAACGAATTCGCGCAGCGCTGCGACAGCGAAGCCGACCGCGATTGGAAAAAGGCTCCCTATCGGGTGATGCGACAGAACGCCCTGCGCAGCTTGATCGCCGCCTGCCCGGACATGCAGACCTGCTGAGACGAGATCGGACAAGACCGGATGAGCGAACAAATACACACACGGGCATGTCGAGAGTTCACTCGTGCGCAAGTGCTGCGCGAAGCCGCCGCCCGCGCGGGCAACGGCCTGCCGCTGATCGAGCCCGGGATGCCCCTTCCCGCTGGCAGCGGTCTGTCGAGACGTTCGTTTTTGCTGCGCGGCGGAGCGTTCATGCTCACGCTCTACGGGGCACTCAACTACAACCCGCTTCGCCTGAGCGACGCGATCGCGCAGGCCGCGGCCGGACCGCCCGACCCGGTGCTCGTGTCGGTGTTTTTGGACGGCGGCGCGGATTCGCTGTCCGTGCTTGCGCCGGTCGAGGACGCCACTTACCGCAGGCTACGTCCCACGCTCGCGCTTTCACCGGACATCGGAACGCCGTTTGGCGACGACACCCGTCTGCGCTGGAACCCTGCCGCTGACGGCTTGCGAATCCTGCACGAAGAGGGCAAGCTCGCGGTGGCGCCCTCGATCGGATACACACCGGCCGACCAGTCGCACTTCACGTCGCGCCACTATTGGGAGGTCGGCGACACCGATCCTCGCCTGCAAACCGGCTGGCTGGGACGTTACCTCGACGCCGTCGGGGCGCCCGACAACCCATTGCAGGGATTATCGGTGGACTACAGCCTCTCCCCAGCATTGGCGCCGTCAAAGGTTCCAGTGGCCGCACTGGCGAACCCACGCTCGTACCGCTTTGGCCACCGCAACGTCTGGGGCGAGGTGGACGAAGCGATGATCGACGCGATCGAGCGCATGGGGCAGGCATCACAGGGCAGTCGCGACAACGGACTGCGCACTGCGGCCGACGCCTCGGCACAGTCGATGAAGCTGCGTCGCCAACTTCTGCCGTTTGCCACCGAAGAGGACAATGCGCCGCCGGGTATTGCGTCGCCCGTGACCTATCCCAAGGACGAGGACTTCGGCGAACAGTTGCAGTTCGTTGCCGCGATGCTCGCGATCGGGTTGCCTTTGCGCTGCGTCGCGATTCGCGCGGCGGGCGGCTACGACACCCACGACCAACAGCGAGAAAGCTTCGACAAAGATCTCAAGTCGGCCGCCGATTGCCTGCTGGCTTTTCAGCGAGACCTTGAGGCCCGCGGACTGGCCGATCGTGTGCTTGTACACATCTGGAGCGAATTCGGCCGCCGTCCCGAGGAGAACGGCTCCAACGGCTGCGACCACGGCGCCGCCGGCATGGCGATGGTGATGGGCAGTCGCGTTCGCCGTCAGCTACTCGGCGAATTCACGGGCGTGGACGTGCTCGACGAGGACGACAACATGCGCCCCAGCATGGACTTCCGCGCACTGCATGGGGCAATTCTCGATCAGTGGTTCAACTTCGACGCCGCGCGAGTGATTCCGAAGGTGCGAAGCTACAACCTACCGGCCATACTTAACTGAACGGTGATTCGATGAATTCAACGATTTCTCTGGTCTTGAAGCGGTGCTCGTCGCGATTGTCCCTTGCCGCAGTCGTCGCGCTGTCCGTCGGAGCCGCGCTATCGGGGGTCGTGCTTTCGGGGCCCGCGGCGGCCCGGTCGGAGAATCCGTCTTCGGATCGCCCGGACGCCCGTATGGCGCGCGCGTTTGTCCAGGTGTCGGCGCGGGAGTACTACTTCGGACTCTCGCGCACGAGCGTCAAACGGGGAAATGTCACCTTTGAACTCGTCAATTACGGCGAGGACGATCACGATTTAGCGATCAGGCGCAAAGGGTCGTCAACCACCTACAACACGGGCGTCGCAAATCCAGGTGAACGCAGACGGCTGACGCGCAAATTGAGCAGAGGCACGTACTCGCTTTGGTGCACGATCGACGATCATCGCGCGCGCGGCATGAAGGCGACGCTGCGCGTTAAGGACTGAGCGGCGTCAACACAGGCCACCGTCGCTATTGGCGCCGGGCGCCGGGCGCCGGGCGCCGGGAACACCCTAAAACAACAGCTTCTCAAGCCCCACCGTGATGCGCTGCTCAAGACCGGCGACTCGTCGCACCGCCAACAGCACCCCGGGCATGAACGATTCGCGCGAATAGGTTTCGTGGCGCACGCTCAGGGTCTGGCCGGTCTGGCCGAAGACGACCTCCTGGCTGGCGATCACGCCGGGCAGGCGAATCGAATGGATCGGGTCGTGCACACGGCCACCCGCCCCTTCGATCAACTCGCGCGTACGCACGGCGGTGCCGCTTGGCGCATCGAGCTTGGCGGGGTGATGCAACTCCACGATCTCGCACTCCGGCATGTGCGGCGCAGCAAGCTTGGACATCTCCATCAACAGCACCGCGCCAATCGCGAAGTTCGGCGCGAAGAACAGCTTGCCGTCACCGCTCGCGCCGCCGAGTTCCGCGTAGTCGACGCCGGTGGTGCCGGTCACGCAATGCACTCCCGCTTCGACGATCCGGCGGGCGTTGTCAATAGCCGTGTCCGGCCGTGTGAAATCAACGACAACATCGGCATCGGCAAGCACGTCGTCAAGCGATGTGCCAAGCGATGGATCGGCGCGCCCGGTGAGCGTCAGATCATCAGCGCCCTCAACCGCGGAGCAGACGTTTGCGCCCATTTTGCCGGCGGCGCCCGAAACCGCGACCCTGATCTGCTCGGCACTCATGACCGGGATTCTGGCACGCGTTCAGGCAGCCGACTCAGACGGTCGGCGAGAGTTCTGTGAGTTCGGCATTAATGGCGGTCAACGCGGGTCTGAACGCCTCTTCGGACGGGCCTACGGCCGCCACGCTGAATCGCTCGGGCCGGTAGAACTCGTCGACCAGCGCTCGTAGATCGTCGATCGTCAGCGCGTCGACGCGCCGTTCGATCTCCTCGAGCGTGTAGATCGGCGTTTCAAAAAGCGTGTTCGCGCCGATCTGGCTCATGCGTCCCATCGGCGATTCCATCGCAAGGGCGGTACGCCCCTTCACATTCTCCTTGGCGCGGGCCAGTTCGTCCGGACTTGCGGGATCCTCAACAAGCCGACGCAGCTCGTCGCCAAAAACCTGCATGGCTTCGGCCACGCGGTCCGGGCGCGTGCCCACGTACATACCGATCTGGCCGCTGTCGCGGTAGTAGCCGCTGTAGCTGTAGACGGCATACGCCAGTCCACGTTTTTCTCGCACCTCCTGAAACAACCGCGAGCTGCTGGAGCTGCCGAATATCGTGTTCAAGACGCTCATCGCGAATCGGCGGTCGTCGCCTCGCGTCAAGCCCGAGGCACCGAGCGCCACATGGACCTGCTCGGTGTCCTTCTCGAAAAAGTTCAGGGACGGAATGGGCGCGGGCATCGCGGGTACGCGTGCCGGCACGTCGCCAGCGCGTTCAAATCCGCCATCGCGAGCCAGCGCAACGACGTCGTCGTGATCGACGGCTCCGGCGGCTGCGATAACGATGTTCTCGGGCAGGTACTGAGCGTCGCGATAGGCGGCGATTTCCGGCACGCTGACGGTGCCGACCACGTCGGCACGGCCGATGATCGGCCGTCCCAGCGGCGTGTCGCCGAAGACGGTCGTACCGAGAATGTCGTGAACCTTGTCGGATGGTTCGTCCTCGTACATTGCGATCTCTTCGATCACCACTTGACGCTCGCTGTCGATGTCCGGAAACGTTGAGCGCATCACCATGTCGCTGATTACGTCAAACGCACCGCCGAGGTGACGGTCTAAAAACCGTGCGTAGACCGTGGTGGCCTCTTTGTCGGTGGAGGCGTTGATCTCGGCGCCGATGCCGTCGAAAAGCTCGTCGATCTCCAGCGAGCTGAAGCGGTCCGTGCCCTTGAACAGCAGGTGCTCCAGAAAGTGCGAAAGACCGGACTGATCGCGCGTCTCGTTGCGGGAACCGACTCCCATCATCACCGACAACGCGATCGAGCGCACGCGTGGAAAATTCTCTGTTACGACGCGCAGGCCGTTGTCCAGCGTCGTGACTTGATGTGTGGGCTCGCTCAAAGCGAGGCAATTCTCGCAGAGTCGAGGGCTATCGCGGCCGGACGTTGCGTGGTGCGATCGTTTTTGGCGTTGGGCAACGCGGATTTGAAGGGCCGGTGCTCGGTGAGCGACCGGCCCTTCGATCAATCCAGCGTCATCCGGTGAATTGCGGCGAAACCTTTCGTTGCGCCGTACGGGCGCGGCACTTTTGGAAGCTTCCACGGGTGGTCGCCTTCTGGCCGGTCGGATACGAAACGTCAACGCGAAGTCGGTGCGTTCCCGACTTGTAGCGTTTCGTGTTGATTACGAATGTCGGCTTCGAAGAGAGCACCTTTTTGACGAGCTTGCTGTCCACGTACAACGAAGCGCTGTCCGGTGTTCCGCCCGAGTACTGCGGTCGTACGCGCAGCGCCCGGCTAGAGCAGCGAGCGTAAGCTGCAAGGCCAACCGTCGGCGTCGAAAGGGCGCTGACGGGCGCCGGCTCGACCGGTGGCGGATTCACCCACGTCTTCGTCACGCGGTTCGATCGCTGCGTGCGCTCGTGCTGATCCATGAACGTTGCCTCGATCGTGTCAACTCCGGTGACTGAACTCGTGTATGTGAACGTCGCGACGCCGGACGAATCGGTTACGGCCGTCCCTGTCACACCGGTATTCGGGCCGTCGATCACCTTGAAAGTGACCGTCACGCCCACTGCCGGTTCATCCGCTGAAATCTCCGGTTGACGGACTACGGTCGCTGTCACCGTGTGCGGGCTGCCGATGACATTTGTCGCTTCGGGTGGGGTCAGCTTGATGTCGGAGATCACCTCAACACCGCGCGCGAGTATGTACGGCGTGCCGGTGGTCCCATCGGGCGCCGTGAACGTATCTCCGATGTTTTCGGCTATCGCCAGCACTTCGAACGACAGCGGAAAGCTGTCAAACGCCTCGTGAACCGAGCACGACCAGTTCGAAAGGGTTCCGTCAGTCAATCCCGTCAATGCCGGGTGCGTTGCAACGATGTGTGAGTCGTTGTAACAGCCGACACCGGTCACGGTGAACGTGCCAAAGCCCGAGAGCATCGGTACGGGTGTAAGCGGATCCGCTCCGTGGTAGTAGCAACTCAAGGAAACATAGGCACCGGTCTTACCGGCTTTGGCGACCGTGAACGCTGCCGCCTTTTCCATCAATTGATCGCCGCCTTGTCCCTGGTGATACGTCTCATCTGTACCGATGACGACGACATTTCCGTCTACCACCGACGACCACGTCGCGGCGTTGGCGGCCGCCGCCGCGGGCGGCGTGTTGGAGCATGTCGGATCGCCGAGCACCACCGCGTCATACGCATCGAAATCCGAAGCAGACATAGCGGCCCACTCCGTTCCGTTCTTGATTACGGGTGTTTTGCCGGCGAGGGTGAACTTCGACGCCAGAGTGCTGCCGGCCCCACCGCTCACCGTGGAGTCAAGAATCACGACCTCACCGGGAGCGGCCGCCGCTGATGTTGTAAATACCGCGGCGAGGGCGACGGTTGCAAAAACCAGCGCCCAGAGCATTTGTGAAGCGCGTCGCGGTTTGGCGAGCACGCATGAGTGTTTAAGGTCCATAAGCAGTTGGAACCTTTCCGATTTCCGAGCAAACGAGCCGGTAGGCGCGCAGACCTAACCAGACGCACCGGATTCGACGCTCTGTGTGTTCATTTGATTTGAGGCCGGGCACTGCCGAGCGCTACCGACCGGTCTCAGACTCACGCGGTGAATTTCACCAGGCGAATCAGAGTGCTACAAACAGCGTATGCCGAATCTAACGATTTTCGCCGCGCGGTGCGCCGACCAAAACAAGGATCTGTATCGCGCCCGCCCGCGGGCCGAACGTACGGCCCGCGGGACGGTGCGATGAGAATTGCGGCCTGACGGCGTTAGTCGCGCGAGCGCTCGCGAGGCCGGCGCGGTCCGCGGTCTCCTCCACGGTCGCCACCACGTCCGCCACGGCCGTTTCCGCCACGGTCGTCACGGTCGCGGCGTGGGCCACGGTCTCCGCCGCCACCGCTACCGGCGCCGATCGACGCCAGCTCCTCAACGCTCTTACCGGCGATCGCCGGGTCATCCTGCAAGCGCAGGCCGATGCGACCACGGTCGGCGTCTACCTCAACCACGCGCACGGCGATCTTCTCGCCGCGCTCAAGCACGTCCTCGACGTTCTCAACGCGCTCGCCGGGCTTAACGTTGCTGATGTGCAGCAGGCCGTCGGTGCCCTTGGTCAGCTCGACGAACGCGCCGAAGGTGGTCGTCTTGACGACCGTTCCCTCAAACTCGTCGCCGATCTCGACTTCCTTGGTCATCGAGCGGATGCGGTCGACCAAGCGCTCGCCCAGCTCTCCGTTTGCGCTGTAAACCTGAACGGTGCCGTCGTCTTCAACGTTGATCTCGGCCTCGAACTCTTCGCAGAGCGCGCGGATCGTCTCGCCGCCCTTGCCGATCACGACGCCGATCTTGTCGGTGTCGATCTTGATCGAGCTGATGCGCGGCGCCCAGACGCTCATCTCGGTGCGCGGCTGGGAGATCGCTTCCTGCATCTTGCCCAGGATGAACGCGCGTCCGTCCTTGGCCTGAGCAAGCGCGTCACGCAGGATCTCCAGCGTGACGCCGTCGATCTTGATGTCCATTTGCAGCGCGGTGATGCCGTCAGGCGTGCCGGCGACCTTGAAGTCCATGTCGCCGAGGTGGTCCTCAACGCCCGCAATGTCGGAAAGCACGATGTAGTCATCGCCCTCCATGATCAGGCCCATCGCGATGCCGCTGACCGGCTTGGCGATCGGCACACCGGCATCCATCAGGCTCATCGTGGAACCGCAGACCGAACCCATCGAGCTGGAGCCGTTGGACTCCAGCGTCTCGGACACGACGCGAATTGTGTACGGGAATTCGTCGCTGGTCGGGATCACCGGCACCAGCGCGCGCTCGGCGAGCGCTCCGTGGCCGATGTCGCGGCGCTTCGGGCCGCGCATAAAGCCGGCCTCGCCCACCGAAAACGGCGGGAAGTTGTAGTGGTGGAAGTAGCGCTTGCTCGTCTCCAGTCCCAGCGTGTCCAGACGCATCTCCTCGCGGGTGGTGCCCAGCGCGACCAGCGAGAGGATCTGCGTCTCGCCACGCGTGAAGAGACCCGAGCCGTGCGTACGCGGCAGCACGCCGGCCTCGCACTCGATCGGGCGAACCTCGTCCTTGGCGCGACCGTCCGGACGCTTCTTGTCGACGGCGATCATGTGACGCGTGATGTCCTTCTCGAGCTTGCCGGCACAACGCGAGACGTCCGCGGCGCGAGCGCTCGCGACGGCGGCGTCGGCGTCATCGGCGGGACCGTACTGCTCCTTGATCGCGGCCTTGATCTCGTCGATTTTGGCGTAGCGCTCAAGCTTCTCGGCGATCGTCACGGCTTCGCGCATGGCCTGGCCGTGGCTGCCTTGAATCTCGGCAAACAGCGCCTCGTCGAGCTTCGGCGGGTTGACCTCGATCTTCTCTTTGCCCTTAAGCTCACGCAGTTCGCGCTGAGCGGCACAGATCTTCTTGATCTCGCCGTGCGCGATGTCGAGCGCGTCGAGCACTTCGGCTTCGGTCACCTCGTCGGCTCCGGCCTCGACCATCAAGATCGCCTTTTCAGTGCCGGCGACCACGAGGTCGAGACGGCTCTCGCCTTCGGCCAACAGCGATTCCTCCTCGGGATTGACAACAAAGTTGCCACCCACCAGGCCCACGCGCACGGCGCCGACCGGAGTGTCGAACGGAATGTCGCTGATCATCAGCGCCGCGGAAGCGCCGTTCATCGCGAGAATGTCATACGGGTTGATGTGGTCCACCGAGAGCGGCGTCGCGACGATCTGTGTCTCGCGGTGCCAGCCCTTCGGGAACAACGGACGCAGCGGGCGGTCGATCATGCGCGCGACAAGCGTGGCCTTTTCGCCACTGCGACCCTCGCGCTTGAAGAAGCTTCCGGGGATCTTGCCGGTTGCGTACATACGCTCCTCGACGTCCACCGTCAGCGGGAGAAAGTCGACGTCGCGGTCGGCGCCGCACGTCGCGGTCGCCAAGACCACGGTGTCGCCAGACTGAACGAGGACTGAACCGCCGGCCTGCTTGGCCAGCTTTCCGGTCGTGAACGAGATTTCGTTGCCACCGACCTGCGCCGCGACGCGGCGCTCATCAAAACGACTCATGAAGTTTTTCTTCCTAACTCGCCCCCGGATGGGGCGTGAGATTCATCTGCTCTATGACAGCTATTAATCGCTAAAGCTACCAGTTTGCGGGTTTCGACGGACTTCCTGCTCCGGGCACGTCAAGGCAGGTAAGAAGCCGTGCCGACAACGGTGATAACCGATGCCGCGCTAGCGGCGGAGACGGAGACCCAGATCCGCGTGAGCGGCGGAAACACAGTGCCGCGTGAGCGGCGGAAACACAGTGCCGCGCTAGCGGCGGAGACCCAGATCCGCGATCAGCTTGCGGTAACCGTCGAGATCGCGGTTGCGCAGGTAGTCGAGCAGGCGACGGCGCTTGCCGACGAGCTTGAGCAGGCCGCGGCGCGAGTGGTGATCCTTCTTGTGCTCGCGAAGGTGCTCGGTGAGGTGATTGATGCGCTCGGTCAGCAGCGCGACCTGCACCTGAGTGGAGCCGGTGTCGGCCGCGTCCTTGCCGAACTTGCCGACGACATCTGCTTTAAGTCCTTTTGGTTCTGACATGCGGCACGCAAGGGTACCAGCCGCGAAAGGCCGATGCGATCAATCCTGCGTTTCAGCCTCGCCCGGCGCAGATCTCACGCGCGTTTGAGACATCCTGTTGCATTTGTACGGTCAGCGCCTCGGCGGACTCATACCGCCGTTCGCCACGCATGCGTTCCAGGAACGCCACCTCCACGGTCTGGCCGTAGAGATCCCCGGACCAGTCGATCAGATAACTCTCCACCAGCAAGGCGCGGCCCGTGCCAAAGGTCGGCCTGACGCCCACGTTGACCGCGCTTGGCACACCGTTCGTGAGCGCCGCGTAGACGCCGTGTCCGGGCACGCAGTCGTGTTCGCCGGGGATCAGGTTGACCGTGGGAAAGCCCAGCTCTCGGCCTCGCTTGTCGCCGTGAGCGACCTCGCCGACCATCGTGAACGGGTAACCGAGCAGTTCGTCGGCCCGGTGCACGTCGCCGGCGGCCACGAGGCCGCGAATTTGAGTGGACGAAACAATCTCGCCGCCGTGTTCAACCAAGGTGACAACGCGCGTCTCGAACTCGTCGAAACCAGACAGAAACTGCGGGTCGCCGGTGGCCTTGAAGCCAAACCGGAAGTTCTCTCCCACCGAAACTTTCGTGGCGCCCAGCCGTTCCAACAGCACGTGGCGTACGAAATGCTCCGGATCTATGTGGGCGAACTCGTCGTTGAACTCGATCAGCACCATCTCCTGAACGCCGATCCCGTCCAGAATGCGCGCCTTCAGCGGCAGGTGCGTCAGCAGCTTCGGAGCCGCGTCGGGATTGATCACGGTCAGCGGATGCGGATCGAAGGTAAGAACGGTGTCGGCGGCGTCGATCACCTGTCGATGCCCCAAATGAACGCCGTCGAACGTGCCGATGGCGACATGGCGAGGCCGCTGCACGGCCTCCGACAGCTTGTGAATCTCGATGCTCATCGCGCGCGAAGCTCCTCCAGCGACGCAGCCAGAACCGTCTCCGGACGCAGCGCACCGTCTCGCACCCTGCCTACACCCAGCAGCCGGTCGTCACACACCAGACTTACCGCGTCATCATCGGCGAATTCGCCTGCATCGAGCGTTCGCCCGTGGATCATCGTCATCGCGTCGGCTTCGTCCAGTTCGCGGCCGGGCAGGTGCGCAAGAGCGACCAGCGGATCGATCAGCGATTCAAGTGACAGGTCGTCAGGCACGACCGCATCCTCCACGCGCATGCCGCCGATTCGAGTACGGCGAAGCTCTTCACAGTAGGCGTCGTGCAGCGTCGCGACGACGCTGCGCACATAGGTGCCGCCGGCACAGTCGATCTCGAAAGTCGCGCGTTCGCCGTCTGACTGCATGCGCTCGGCACGATAGACGGTCATCTCGCGCTCTGGCGGCGTAAACACTTCGCCGCGCCGAGCCTTTGCGTACAACCGCTCACCCCCCACCTTGATCGCCGAATGCGCGGGAACCGGCAACAGCAACTTTCCGGCCGGCAGCTCGGGGTCCTCCGGAATCAGTCCGGTCCGCGTCAGTTCGCCGTCACGATCCCCGGTGTCCGACCGCCATCCAAGCCGCGCGGTTGCCACATACGTCTTGGGCAGATGGAGGAGATACCGCTGCAGGCGCGTCGCGCGGCCGGTAAGTATCAGCAGCAGGCCGGTCGCGAACGGATCGAGCGTGCCGGCGTGACCGGTCTTCACGCGCACTCGCTCCCCGGCGGCGTCCGAGGCGAGCGCGCTGAGACGCCCGCGAGCGCGGAAGACGACGTCGTGCGAGGTGATGCCGGCGGGCTTGTCGACCAGCGCGATCGCGCAGTCGCGGGAGGCCATGGTCGCGAAAGCGCTCCTACGCGGCGGGTGTCGCGTCACCCGCGAGTTGTTCTCGCACGGCGTCGCGCACCTCATTGATGATCTGCTCGACGGTTTTTTCCGTTGTCGCGCCGGCTGCCTGGCGGTGGCCGCCGCCGCCGAATCCGCGCGCGATTGCGGAGACGTCTACGGTGTCGCCGCTTGAACGCAGGCTGATTTTCGACTGGTGCTCGCGGCCCTCGCCGGTGAGTTCACGTACGAGCACTCCCACTTCGGTGCCGGATACCGACCGCGCGAAGTCCACGATGCCCTCCGTGAATGTCTCTTCCGAGCCGGTTTCGTCGAAATCGTCCTTCGTGAGATTGCAGACCGTCACGAGTCCGCCGTCAAAACGCTTGAGTGTCGCGAGCGCGCGCGCCAGCAGCTGCACTTTCGCGTAGGGCTGGTCCTCAAAGAGCCGTACGTAAACGTCGTGTACATCGACGGCGCCAAATTCGATCAGGTCGGCTGCCATGCGGTGCGCGTCGGGGCCCGTGTTGCTGTACATGAAGCGCCCGGTATCGGTCACAAGTGCCACGTACAGCGCGTCGGCGATGAACGGAGTGAGTTCAACGCCGAGTTCCTTCATCAGCGAATAAACGAGTTCCGCCGTGCATGAGGCACCGCCCTCCACCATGTTCAGCGTGCCGAACCGCGTGTTGTCGTGATGGTGGTCGATGTTGATCAGCGTCAGCGCATCGTTGCGAAGAAAATCCACGTCCATGCGCTCGAACTGGCCGCAGTCCAGAAACACCACCGTGCGATCAAGCAGGTCGCCAGGCTCAAAGTGAATCGCCTGGTCGTCGGCGAGCAGGTAGCGATATTCGTAGGGCAATGGGAACTCGTCCTCGCGCATGAACATCACGGTGTCCTTGCCCAGCGCCTGCAACACGGCGTTCATGCTGACCAGCGAACCGAGGGCGTCGCCGTCGGGATTTTCGTGCGTCGTCAGCAGAAACTTGTCGCCGTCGCGAAAACGCTGGACGATCGCGTCCCGGTCACTCATCGAATTCCTCCGCTTCGGGCTCCCGCGAGTAGTGCTCGCGCGCCTCTTCGTTGATCATCTCCGTAATGCGCATGCCGCGATCGACACTGTCGTCGTAGCTGAACTTGAGCCTTGGCGTGTTCTTCATGCGCAAATGCACGGCTATTTCGTGTTGCAACTCGGCGCGCGCCTCGGCAAGCGCCTCCAGCGTCTGCTCGCGCTCGGCCGCACCGCCGAGCACGCTCACGAAGACCGTCGCGTGTCGTAGGTCCGGGCTGGTCTCCACCCCGGTCACCGTCACGAAACCGATCCGCGAGTCGTTTAAACCCGAAGTCACGGCGCTTGAGACGATCTCGCGGACCCCCTCGTTGACACGCCTCATGCGTTCGCCCTGCATCTTGGAATCTGCCTCGTTCGGTTTGCATCAGGTGGACGGCGCCGGGATCAGACGAGCTCGCGCTCGACGCTCTTGATCTCGAACACCTCGATAACGTCGGCCTCTTTGACGTCCGAATAGTTCTCCAGCACGACGCCGCATTCCATTCCGGTCGCGACATCTCGAACGTCATCGTTGAAGCGACGCAGGGTGTTGATCTTGCCTTCATAGACGACGGTGCCGTCGCGTACGAGCCTCACCGAAGCGCCGCGCGTGACCTTGCCGCTGTCCACGTGACATCCGGCAATCGTGCCGATCTTGGATGCCTTGAACGTCTGGCGCACCGTCAGCGAGCCGACAGACTGCTCGACCTCTTCCGGTTCCAGCAGTCCTTCCATCGCCGAACGCAGCTCTTCCAGCGCCTTGTAGATCACGTTGTAGGTACGGATCTCCACGCCCTCGCGCTCGGCCAGCAGGCGCGCGTCGCCGACCGGCCTCACGTTGAAGCCGATCACGATCGCTTCCGAGGCGCTTGCGAGCATCACGTCGCTTTCGGTCACGCCGCCGACGCCGTGGTGAATCACGTTTACCTTGATCTCGGACTGTGGGAGTTTGGCGATCTCGTCCTCTAGC
The DNA here is from genome assembly GCA_016213645.1 of Actinomycetota bacterium. Lineage (GTDB taxonomy): Bacteria > Actinomycetota > Thermoleophilia > Solirubrobacterales > JACPNS01 > JACPNS01. The sequence goes on along the minus strand of JACQZY010000028.1, from coordinate 30,637 downwards.
GCGCCGACCGAACCCTGCACGTCGCCCTTGATGATTAGGTTCAGCGCGTTCAGGCTGCCCTCCTGGGCCTGCGCGAACGCGTCCTCAAGCGAAACCTTCAGCCGTGCGCGTCGCGCGATCGCCTCGGTCTTGAGGCGATTGGCACGGTCGCCGGCGAGCTGACGAGCTTCGCGGTCGTTTTTGACGACGCGGAAGGCGTTGCCCGCCTCCGGCACACCGTCGAAGCCCAGGACTTCGACCGGGGCGCCCAGCTCAGCAACCTTAATGCGCGTTCCGTTGTAATCATTCATCGCTCGTACGCGGCCCCACTGTGAACCGGCGACCATCGCATCGCCGATCTTCAACCGCCCACGCTGAATCAGCAGCGTGACGACGGGGCCCCTCCCGGGATCGAGTTGCGACTCGATCACGACGCCGGAGGCTTCGCTTTGCGGGTTGCCCTTCAGCTCCTCCATCTCAGCGGCCAGCAGAAGCATGTCAAGCAGATTGTCCAGCCCGGTGCGCTGCTTGGCCGAGACGTCGCAGAAGATCGTCTCGCCACCCCAGTCTTCCGGTTGCAGGCCCATCGCGGCAAGTTCGGTGCGCACCTTTGAGGGGTCGGCGCCGGGCTTGTCGATCTTGTTGACCGCGATCACGATTGGCACGTTCGCGGCCTTGGCGTGGTCGATCGCCTCTTCGGTCTGGGGCATCACGCCGTCGTCGGCCGCAACCACGATCACCGCTATGTCCGTGACTCCCGCGCCGCGGGCACGCATCGCCGTGAAGGCCTCGTGGCCCGGTGTGTCGATAAACGTGATCAGCTTTTCGCCGCGATGCACCTGGTAGGCGCCGATGTGCTGGGTGATACCGCCGGCCTCTCCGGCGACCACGTCAGATTCACGAATCGCGTCGAGCAAGGATGTCTTGCCGTGGTCCACGTGGCCCATGATCGTGATCACGGGCGGACGCTCGCGAAGGTCCGCGGCGCTGTCTGCGTCGGCCGCCGCGCCTTCGTTTTCGTCGGCAACGGTGGTGATTTCTATCTTGCGCTCGAACTTTTCGGCGATCACTCCGATCGCTTCGTCGGAAAGCGTCTGCGTGAGCGTCGCCATCTCTCCGAGTTCCATCAGTTTCTTGATGACCTCCGGCGCGGGGATGCCGAACGATTCCGAAACCTCTTTGACGGTCGCGCCGGAATTGATGTGAACAATCTCTTCCAGCGGATCGACCGCGACCTCTTCGCGCTCGACCGGTTCCTCAAAGACTGGACGGCGGCGCCTACCGCCGCGCGGTTTGCGCGCCGGTTGTGTGGGTGGCGGACCGCCCGTTGTGCGGCGGGACGCCTGCGAGTCGATCACTACGCGACGCATCTTGCCGCCGCCGGCGCCCGGTGCCGCACCGGCGGGTCGCGGACGCTGCGTCTGTCCGCCCGGAGCATCCCCGGGGCTGGCCGAAAACGATTTCGCGGCGGGTTTCGCCGGAGTTCCCGAGGAGCCGGCGGGCCTGCCGCCAGGGGCGCCCGCGGGCTTGCCAGACTGAGGTTTGCCGGGCTGAGGCTTACCGGGCTGAGGCTTACCGGACTGAGGCTTACCGGACTGGGGCTTACCGGGCTGGGGCTTACCTGCCTGGGGCGCCTGGCGCGGCGGTGCCTGGCGCGGATCGGTGGTTGCGGAAGCCGGAGACTTGGCCGGCGGAGCGTCGACGCGCGGTTTGGTGGCGGCGGGAGCCTCCGTCGACGGTTTGGCGGCGGCCTTCGCAGCGGTTTTCACCGGTGCGGGTTCGGCGGATTTCGCGGCAGGCTTGGCGGCAGGCTGAGCCTTGGGCTCGGCTTTGGCCGGAGCCTTCGCCGCGGCTTTCGCGACGGCGGGCTTGTCCACGTCCTTTGACGCTGCCGCTTTCGCGGCCGGTTTTTTCGCCGGCTTCTGTGCGGCGGGAACGGCCTTCTTAGGCGCGGACGCCTTTTCCGCCGTCTTCTTCGCCGCCGGCTTTGCGGCCGTCGGTTTCGGCTTTGCGGTCTTCGACCCCTGCTTCAGCGCCGCCTTGGCGACGTCTTCGTCAATGCTTGACGAAGCGGTCTTAACCTCCACGCCGGCCTTTTGCAGCAGCTCGACCATCTCCTTGCTGGAGACACCCGACTGCTTGGCCAGCTCATGTACGCGGAGTTTTCCCATCTGCGGCTGCAGCCCCCTACTCATCCTCGCCGGAGAATTCATCCCCGGCGGCATCTTCGGCGGCTTCAAGCTCGGTTTCCTCGGCCTCCGTGGCCGGGAACGCGGCGCCTTCGTCGGCGACGGCGACGGCCGATTCGGCCTGCGCCTCGGCATCGGCCAACTGATCGGTGTCTTCATCCGCGACCGGAGCGTTTTCGACGGCCTCCTGAATCGCTTCCTGCTCGATCACGTTCTCGTCGGACACGGCGCCGGCGGCCTCTTCGTCGGGACTGACCACATCGGTGTCGTCGTCGGCGACGGGCGCTTCCTCGGCCGGTGCTTCCATGGCCGGTGCTTCCGATCCGGCATCTTCGGATGCGATGTCTTCCTGACCGGCCATCGACGGGTCCACGTAGTCGCTGCCCGTGTTGGCGAGTTCCTGGTGGGCGGGCAGGCCGCAAAAGCGACTGCCGGACAGAGCGGCGTTCGGGCAGAGCCGGCCGTTGCTGAGAATCGCGTGACAACGGCCCGCGGACTCCTCCTCTTCGCCCTCGATCTCGCCGGCATCCTCGTCGGCGAAGTCGCTCTCGGAGCGGATGTCGATGCGCCAACCGGTCAGGCGTGCGGCCAGACGGGCGTTCTGTCCCTCGCGGCCGATCGCCAGCGAAAGCTGGTCGTCGGGCACGATCACCGTGGCCTGCTGGTTTTCGTCGTCCACCAGCACCTCGCGCACGCGGGCCGGAGCCAGCGCCTTGGCGACAAAGCGGGCGGGTTCGTCGTTGTAAGGAATGATGTCGATCTTCTCGCCGCGCAGTTCGCTGACGACCATGCGCACGCGCGAACCGCGCGGTCCTACGCAGGCACCGACCGGGTCTACCCCGTCAGCGTGCGAAACAACGGCGATCTTGCTGCGGAAGCCGGGCTCGCGTGCGACGTTCTGGATCTCCACCAGACCGTCGGCGACCTCGGGTACTTCCAGTTCGAAGAGTTTGCGGATCAGCTCCGGGTTGCGGCGGCTGACGACGATGCTTGGACCCTTGCTTTCGGCCGAGACGTCGGTGATCACGGCTTTGATGCGGGCGCCGTGCTCGTAGCGCTCGCGCGGCACCTGCTCGCTCTTGGGCAGCAGAGCCTCGACGCGTTCGCGTAGCTGCACCAGCGTGTAGCGGTGGTCCGTCTGCTGCACGATGCCCGTGATCAGCTCGCCGACACGGTCGTGGTACTCGTCGTACATCATCGTGCGCTCGGCCTCGCGTATGCGCTGATAGATCACCTGCTTGGCGGTCTGAGCCGCGATGCGGCCGAAGTTCTCGGGCGTGACATCGCGCTCCGGGATCTTGTCGCGGTGTTCGGCGAGTTTTTCCGGTGAAATGTCGGGCTCCTCGATCACGCGGCGTTCGCCTGTCTCGGGGTCGATCGTGGACTCCTGCTCGTAAACCTCGTCGAGCAGTTCGTCCTCCAGGTCTTCAGGCACGAGCAGTTCGTACACGCGGAAATCGGCGCTCTCGCGGTCAAGCTCCACACGGGCGTATTTCGCGGACCCGGGGGACTTTTTGTAGGCCGACAGCATCGCGTCTTCGAGCGCGGTCATAAGGGTTTCCGCGTCGATCCCCTTCTCGCGTTCCAGCAGCTTGATTGCGTCAACGATTTCCTGAGACATTGTTCTGGGAACTCCTATTTAGTTGTTTTTCCCGGCTTGGCGGCCTTCGCGCGCCCTCCGGGTCGGTCGGAGTCCGCCGGTCCGGCGACCTCCGGTACGAGATTTGACTTGCTGATGTCTTCGTAGGTAACGGTGACGATCGTGCCGTCCGCACCGATCGTCACCCCTGAATCGTCCGCGGCGATGAGCTCGCCGGTGAAGCTGCGGCGCCCGTCGTGATCGCTGCGCGTACGAATCTTCGCGCGGCGGCCGACGAAGCGGCGAAAATGATCGGGCTTGGTGAGCGGGCGCTTGGGTCCCGGAGACGAGACCTCGATCGAATAGGTCTCGCGCAATGCGCGCAGATGGCGCGTCACGCGCTCGCAGAGGTCCAGATCCACGCCGTCGGAATGATCGATAAACAGGCGCAGGGTGCCGCGGTTCAGCTCGCAAAGCAGCAGCTCGACGCCGGGCTCCGCGTCGGCGAGCCTGCTTTCGATGTCGCTCTGTAGCTGTTCGATCACTGTCGCCGGCATATTCACTCCGTATGCCCTCCTTCAAAGAAAAAAGTGGGCGTAAGGCCCACTTCCCAATTGCGGCTGGCGCGGCCGTCCAAAAGGAGGTTTGCTGAAACAGCATTATACCGCAGGGTCTTTCGGGCCGGCCGTTCGCGCAGCCGCCGTTGCGAGCGCTTCAGCCGGTTTGGCCGGCCTCGCGTCGCTCGCCGGCCAGCCGCTCCAGACGATCGAGGATCGCCTGCGCGACCAACCTTTTGCTGCCACGCGGAGGACGTTCCGGCCGCAGATCGGCGCCGATCATCACGACCTCGTTTTCGGTGGATTCAAAGCCGATCGCCGCGTCCGCGATGTCATTGGCGACAACCAGATCCAGTCCCTTCTGCTCAAGTTTGCGCTGGGCCTCGGCAAGCAGATCCGGCCCGGCCTCGGCGGCAAAACCCACGACGACCTGGTCGGGGCGCCTTCTCGCGGCGACCGCCGAGAGAATGTCCCGCGTGGCCTCGAGCTCGATCGCCAGACTTTCGCGGCCACGCTTCTTGATTTTGCCCGCCTGTGGTTCCACCGGCCTGAAGTCGGCCACGGCGGCGGCCATTATCAGCGCTTCGCAGGCATCGAACCGTGTTTCGATCTCGCGCTGAAGCTCGGCCGCGGTGCCGACATCCACATACTCGACTCGTTCATTGCGCTGGAGCGACACGTTTGCGGCGATCACGGTGACCTCCGCCCCGCGTGCGGCGGCCTCGTCGGCGATCGCAAATCCCATGCGGCCCGAGGAACGGTTACCGACGAAGCGCACCTCGTCGATTGGCTCGCGTGTGCCACCGGCGCTGATCAACAGCTTCAGACCGTCGAGTGAGCGCGGCGCGAACTCGGCTTGAGCGCCGGCCAGCAGTCGCTCCGTCTCGGCAAGCAGCGTGGCCGGTTCCGGCAACCTTCCAATGCCGTACTCGCCCTTTGAGGCCAGTTCGCCGGTTTCCGGCTCAATCAACGTTAGACCGCGACGGCGCAGGGCTTCGATGTTTTCGCGCGTGGCAGCGTTTACGTACATCTCGTTGTTCATCGCCGGCGCTACCAGCAGCGGTTTGCGGCACGAGAGCGCGAGCGCGGTGAGCATGTTGTCGGCAAAGCCCCCCGCGAGCTTGGCGATCGTGTTGGCGGTCGCCGGAGCGATCACGTAAATGTCGCAGTTGGCGGCAAGCTCCAGGTGGCCGATCGGGTCGTGCGCCGGGCGCGGCTGATCCGGAAATGCCCCACCGGCCGGATCGCGCTCGAACTGCCCGGTAAGGACCGGTGCGCCGGTGATGCCTTCGAACGTGGACTTACCCACGAAGTTGAGACTGTCCGGAGTCTGCACCACGCGCACAGCGTGGCCGGCTTTGATCGCCAGCCGCGTGAACTCCACCGACTTGTACGCGGCGATTCCGCCGCTTACGCCTAAGAGGATTCTTGCCATCGGTCAATCACCTTGACTGATTATCGACCGCCACCGGCCGATCTTGCAAGCCGGCTTGCGTGGGACGCGCGGACGAGACGTCCGCCCACCGGCGCCTTCGTCCGACAAATACCGCAGGGCTAGCGGTACTGGTACTTGATCTTGTCTTCCTCGACTTCTTCGAGGGCGATCGTGAGATAGTTCTTGGAGCGCGTGTCAACCATCGGCGGGACGTATTCGCCGAAGTGGCCTTCGCCGAGGCCGTGGTAGTACGAGCTGATCTGGCGCGCGCGCTTGGCGGCGACGATCACTGCCGCGTACTGCGAATCGATCTTTTCAAGCAATTTGTCTACGCGCGGTTCAACCACTTGCTGCTCCTTGGAGGTAGTTCGCCGCCGCTGTTGCCCACTGCAATCCTCGGCGATGGCGTAAACGACAGCTTAGCCGTCCCGGCCGCCGACGATCGCATCGAGCTGCCGCACGGCGAGTTCCAGATCGTCGTTCACCACAACGTGTTCGAACTCGTTCTGCGCGGCAAGTTCGCCTTCGGCCACGGCAAGCCTGCGCTCGATGTCGCCGGCCGAGTCCGTGCCGCGCCCGGTCAGGCGTTCGCGCAGCGTTTCCGCGCTGGGCGGCGCGATGAAGATCTGCGTGGCCTCCGGCATCGCCGCGCGTATCTGGCGGGCACCCTGCAGCTCGATCTCCAGTACGACCCCACCCGTTTCGTGGTGACGTTCCAGTTCCGAACGCAACGTGCCGTAACGGTTGCCGCTGTATTCGGCGTGCTCGGCAAAATCGCCGGCTGCCACGTGTTCGGCGAATTGCTCCTGACCGAGGAAGTGGTAATCCACGCCGTCCACTTCTCCGGCGCGAGGCGCTCGCGTGGTGGCCGAAACCGAAAGCCCGAGGTTCGGGCGCATTTCGCGCAACCGAGTGATCACCGTGCCCTTGCCTACGCCGGACGGTCCGGTGATTACAAAGACACGCGAACGCGGGGTGTCGGCGATTTCGCTGTGGGTCACGTCTGCGCAGCTTAAAGACGCCGCCGGATTGCGGTCGCGCCGCGACGAGTGGGACCGCGTCTGAGCGGGTTCGAGCATCAACGCAAACGGGCGCGGCGGTGAAAAAGAGCGAAACGCTTACGGACGGCGCAGCGCGTCGATCAACTCGCCGCGCTGGCGCTCGGAAAGACCGGCGACCGTCTTGCTCGGCGAAATACGGCAGCGCTGGAGCACCTTGGCCACCTTCACACGACCGTAGCGCGGCACCGCGAGCATGATGTCTGCGACCTTTGCCGAGTGCACGCACTCCGGCGGATCGGCCAGCACGGTCTCGATGCGCAGGCGACCGGCCTTCAGATCGCGCTTCAGCGAGGCGCGCTCCGTGCGTACGGCGTTGGCCAGCCGAAGGGCCTCCATGCGCTGTGAAGGTGAGCGGTCAGGCGTTGCGGAAAGCAGCGCCGCCTCAGCGGATTCGAGGTCCGAAATCGCTCGCGTCTCGGCGGATTTCGATTTCGGGGACTCGGTGACGGCTTGGGGCATGGCGGGAATGATAGGCAGGTTTTGCCCCGCATGTGAGGGGAAATTTCATGATTCGCCTCGACCTCAGGTTGAGGTTCACGCGAATTGACCGTTGCATCGCCCTCGTGGTTCCGCCGGTCGGTCGTATATATGGCCGTTTCAGTCGCGGAATAGTCGGAAATCGGCGGAATCTATTTTCGCTCAACTGAACTTTGGTTCAACTCGCGAAGCTCGGCGAGAATTCGTTCTCCGGCCGCCGGATCGCGAAAGTTTTCTGTCCCCACACCCACCAACGTCGCTCCCGCGTCCAGCATCTCACGCGCGTCTCGGCCGCAACTCACGCCGCCCATGCCGATCACGGGGATCTCGACCGCCTCGGCCACGCGCGACACCTGCGCCAGCGCCACCGGCCGAACCGCCGGACCCGACATACCCCCCCCACCGCCACCCAGCCACGGTCCGCCGCCGCTCGGATCCACCGCCATTCCGGGCAGCGTGTTGATTAGCGAAACGGCGTTCGCACCTGCCTGCTCGGCGGCCAACGCGATCTGATCGGGCCGCGCGGATGAAGGCGAGAGCTTGGCGATCAGCGGCTTTTCCGTACGTCCGCGAAGCAGAGAGGTCATGGCGGCGGTCTCTTCGGGCGACGAGCCGACGATGTTTCCGGTCTCCACATTCGGACAAGAGAAGTTCAGTTCAAACGCGAGGATCTCGGACCGTTCGCCGAGTGCCTCCACGGCGGCGGCCAGCTCATCGCCCGAAAAACCCATCACGCTGACGATCAGCGGAGCGGGGAGCATGGCGTAGGCAGGAAGGTCCTCCTCGATAAATCGCGCCAGCCCCTTGTTCGGCAGGCCGATCGAGTTGATCATGCCCTGGCCCAGTTCCCACAGACGCGGCGGCGGATTACCCGGCCGCGGCTCCAGTGTGATCGTTTTGGAAACGTAGGCGGCAAATGGGAATCGCGCGTCGAGTTGCTCGCCGAACACCCGCCGTGCGGCCAGCGCGTCGAATGTGCCGGAACCGTTGACCACCGGATGCGCCAGTTCCGCGCCGAAAATCTTCACCGGACCGCCGTACATCAGTGCCCGGCGCCCTTCACGATCGCCGTCTCCAGTTTGTCTCCGGGCAAGACCGGACCGTCCACACAAAGCCGCGCGTAGCCGTCCACCGTCGGTACGACACAGCCGTAGCAAGCCCCGTAACCACACGCCATTCCGGATTCCAGCGCAAGCTGGCACGGCACCTCGCGCTCGGAGCAGAGGGCACGCACGGCCTCCAGCATCGCGGGCGGGCCACAGGCGTAGACGGTCGAATCGTGCCCGTCTTCAAGCTCGCGCTCAAGCAGCGCGGTGACGTACCCGGCATGACCCGCGGAACCGTCTTCCGTGGCGATACCGCACTCAACGCCGAACTTCGTGATTGCCGCCGCCCGTTCGCCGTCCCGCATGCCGACCAGCACGGTCGAGCGCGCGCCGTCCGTCTTGCGAATTTTGTCGTCGAGCGCAACGATCGGGGCCAGGCCCACTCCGCCCGCCACAAGAACCGGCGGCCGAGTCCTGTCGAGATCGAATCCATTGCCGAACGGGCCTGCGATCAGCAGTTCCTCGCCCGTAGCGCAGGCCGCAAGCCGCGCCGTGCCGGGACCGACACTCTCCAAGAAGTACGTCAGCTCCAGTCCACCGTTGACCTGCTCCACACGCGCGAACGAGAGCGCTCTGGGCAGGTACGGGCGGCCGTCATCGCCTCCACCCCAGCCTCGCGCTGTCTGCAGCATGTAGAACTGGCCGGCCCGCGGCTTTGGACCCGCGGCGTCGAGCGCGCGCAAAAACGTATAAGGACCACTGCGCTCAATCGACCGCACCGGCGCCGAACGGCGGCCAAATGGGGCGGTCACACAGGCCTGCGTCATGCCGGAACTTCTTGCGCGCTTCCCGAGGAGAGCCCGTGCAATTCCTGCAACGAGCGCACGCTCACGGGATTCATGCGCAACGCGGTGATCGCGCGCGCGGCCGCGCTCGCGCCGGTCATCGTCGTGATGCAGGGAACCCCCTGCGCCGTCGCCGCCACGCGGATTTCGTAGCCGTCGGTGCGCGCGCCGCTGCCGCTGGGTGTGTTGATCACCAGTTGCACGTCACCGCGCTCGATCCAGTCACGCACGGTGTCGCCACCCTCGGCGATCTTGTTGATCGCCTGCACTGGCGTGCCCATGCGCCTGATCGCGCGTGCGGTTCCGGCAGTCGCCACGATCTTGAAACCCAGGTCGTGCAAGGTGGCCGCGATATGCGTGGCCATCGGCTTGTGATGGTCGCGCACCGTGATGAACACGGTTCCGCCGTCGGGCAGCGCGGCCCCGGCTGCCGCCTGCGCCTTGCCGAAGGCGGTCGGAAAATCGTCGGCAATGCCCATCACTTCGCCGGTGGAACGCATCTCCGGTCCCAGCGTGGCGTCCGCGCCGGGGAACCGCTGAAACGGCAACACGGCTTCCTTGACGCTGACGTGGCGTGTACCACCGGCCGGCAGGTCGATGTCGGCCAGTCGCTCGCCCAACATCAGCCGGCAGGCGATCTTCGCCAACGGTACGCCGGTGGCCTTGGATACAAACGGCACCGTACGCGAGGCGCGCGGGTTTGCCTCGATCACGTAGATCTCGTCGCCGGCGACCGCGTATTGGATGTTGATCAGGCCAACGACGCCCAGCTCCAACGCGAGTTTTTCGGTGTGGGCGAGAATTGTTTCGTAGGCCTCCGGGCCGATCGACATCGCCGGGATCACGCAGGCTGAATCGCCGGAGTGCACGCCGGCTTCCTCGACGTGCTGCATCACTGCACCGACGTGCACGGTCTCGCCGTCGCAAAGCGCATCCACGTCGATCTCGATCGCATCTTCTAGGAACCGGTCCAGCAGCAGGACTTGTCGCCGCTGGCCGTCTTCGGCCGGTTCGTCCAGACCCAGCGCGGCGGCTTCGGTGCCAAGGTACTCCTCCAACTGCTCGCGGTCGTAACAAATCATCATTGCGCGGCCGCCGAGCACGTATGACGGGCGAATCAGTAGAGGAAAGCCAACGCGTTCGGCCGTAATGCGCGCCTCGTCTGAGCTGTGAGCGATGCCATACGGCGGACAGGCGATGCCCAGGCGATCAAGCAGATCGCCCCAGCGGCCGCGGTCTTCGGCCAGGTCGATCGCGTCCACGCTTGTGCCAAGCAACGGCACGCCGGCGGCTTCAAGACCCGCGGCCAGCTTCAACGGAGTCTGGCCGCCGAACTGCACGATCACGCCCTCGGGCCGTTCCAGCTCCACGATCGCGAGCACGTCCTCAAGTGTCAGCGGCTCAAAATAAAGCCGGTCCGAGATGTCGTAGTCGGTGGAGACGGTCTCCGGGTTGCAGTTGACGATCACTGCGTCGCGTCCGAGTTCGCGCACCGTCATCGCGGCGTGAACGCAGCAGTAGTCGAACTCGATCCCTTGTCCTACGCGGTTGGGACCGGAGCCGAGGATCATCACGCTCGGTTTGTCGCCACGATCGATCTCGTGGCGCGGGCCGTCGGGACCAGAGCGTTCGTAGCCGCTGTAGAAGTACGGCGTGGCGGCCTCAAACTCCGCAGCACAAGTGTCGACCGCTCGATACACGCGCTGCGTGCCCGGCTCGATCGCCGTACCGTCGCGTACAAGCAGTTCAAACTGCCCCAGATACCAAGGGTCGATCTTCGTAGCCTCGTTCAGTTCCGCGATCGTCGCTCCCGCCCGCAGCGCCGCAAAAAGCACCTCAAAGCGGTCCGACGCCGGGCGCACCAAACGGGCGAGCAGCTCCTGCTTTGGCTGGTCGGTCGCGGGCGGTTTGTCAAGCTCTCGCGAGCGCCAGGCCTTTTCGAATGCCTGGCGAAACGTCGGCGCGATCGCCATCGCCTCGCCGACGGACTTCATCTGGCTGGTCAGCCCGTCGTCCGCTCCCGGAAACTTCTCAAAGGCAAAGCGCGGCCACTTCACGACCACGTAGTCAAGCGTGGGTTCGAACGACGCGCTTGTCTTTTGCGTGATGTCGTTGGGAATTTCCTCAAGCGTGTAGCCCACAGCCAAGCGCGCGGCGATCTTCGCGATCGGAAAGCCCGTCGCTTTGCTGGCCAGCGCGGAGCTGCGGCTAACGCGGGGGTTCATCTCGATCACCACGATCGCGCCGTCGGCGGGATTGACGGCGAATTGAATGTTCGACCCGCCGGTCTCCACGCCGATCGCACGGATGATCTCGATCGATTGGTCGCGCAACTCCTGGTATTTGTCGTCCGAAAGCGTCTGCTGCGGCGCGACGGTGACGCTGTCGCCCGTGTGAACGCCCATCGGGTCGATGTTTTCGATCGAGGCGACGATCACGACGTTGTCGTTCTTGTCGCGCATCACTTCCAGTTCGAATTCGCCCCAGCCAAGCAACGACTGCTCCACGAGCGTCTGGCCGATCGGGCTGGCGGCAAGCGCTGAATCGATCAGCTTGGCCAGTTCTTCGCGTGTGTAGGCAATACCGCCGCCGTGGCCGCCCATCGTGAATCCGGGACGGATGATCGCGGGCAAACCGACATGTTCGATTGCCGCGTCGATCTGGTCCGGCGAGGTGACGACCAGCGACGCCGCGCATTTGCATCCGATCGCCTCGACCGTCTCGCGGAAGAGGTCGCGGTCTTCGGCGCGCTCGATTGCCTCGTAATCGGCGCCGATCAGTTCGATCTCAAGCCGGGCGAGCGTGCCGTCCTCGCTGAGAATCCGGGCGAGATTCAGCGCCGTACCGCCGCCCAGTGTGGCCAGCAGCGCGTCGGGGCGCTCCTTCTCCAGCACGGCGGTCACGGACTCCGGCGTCAGCGGCTCAACGTATGTGCGCGCGGCGAACTCCGGGTCGGTCATGATCGTCGCCGGGTTGCTGTTGACGAGCACCACCTCAAAGCCCTCGTCCTGAAGCACGCGGCAGGCCTGAACGCCGGAGTAGTCAAACTCCGCCGCCTGGCCGATCACGATCGGACCACTGCCGAGAATGCAGATCTTTTCAATATCGTCTCGCCGTGGCATCGCGTCAGGCGCTCCTTTCGGCGAGATCGAGGAAGCGGTCAAAGAGGTAGAGCGCGTCGTGCGGTCCGGGACCGGCCTCTGGGTGGTACTGCACCGTGGCGCCCGGCACGTCGCGCAACACCAAACCCTCGACCGTGTAGTCGTAGAGGTTCACATGCGAAAGCTCGGCCGCGCCGAAATCCGTCTGCCAGCGCACCGGCTCGTCGCCGGTGATCCGGCCGCTGCCGTCGGGCGTCTGCACGGCGAAGCCGTGGTTCTGGGCAGTGATGTCGATTTTGCCGGTGGCCAGATCCTTCACGGGATGATTTGCGCCGCGGTGCCCGAACGGAAGCTTGTAGGTGTCAAGGCCGATCGCGCGGCAGAGCAGCTGATGGCCCAGACAGATGCCGAAGACCGGCTTCTTGCCGATTAGTTCGCGCACGTTCGCGACCACGTAATCCAGCGCCGCCGGATCGCCTGGACCATTTGCCAAAAAGAAAAAGTCCGGGTCACGCGCCAGCAGATCGGTGGCGGGCGTGCCGCAGGGATGTAACTCCAACCGGACGCCGCGCGCTCGCAGGTTGTCGATAATCGAGCGCTTGATCCCAGTGTCGATCGCCACTACAAGCGGGCCGTCGCCCTCGTCAAATACCACCGGCGATTGTGGCGTTACTTCACGGGCCAAATCCTGCCCACTCATCGACGGCTCGGCTTCCACGCGCTCGCGTGCCTCGGGCTGAGGCACGTCGCCGCCGAAAATGCCTCCGCGCATCGCGCCCTTGTCGCGAATGTGGCGCACCAGCGCGCGCGTGTCCACCCCGGTGATCCCGGGCACGCCTTGCTCGGCCAGCCAGGCCTCCCAGTCACCCTGAGCCGTGGGCGAGCCGGAAGGTGCCACCTCGCGCATTACGACCGCGCGCGCATGCGGCTGCTCGGACTCCATAAACGCCTCGGCCACGCCGTAGTTACCGACCATCGGGTAGGTGTAGGTGATGATCTGACCGCGGTAGCTGGGGTCGGTGAGTGCCTCCTGATAGCCGGTCATCGCCGTGTTGAACACAACTTCGCCGGTTACAGGCCCGGGCGCACCGGCGGCCAGGCCGTCGAAGCGCGTACCGTCTTCCAGCAGCAGGTATGCGGGCTCACGCGCGGCGCTCATGCCCCAACCTCCTGAATCGCGAAGCTACGCGCGCGGTAAACAAGCACGCCGGATGCGACCGTCAGCTGTACGCGGCCGCCGACCTCGCGTCCGGCGAAGCAGCAGTTGGCAGAGCGGCTTTCATAGCCTTCTTCGCCCACGGTCCACCTGGCCTCAAGATCGACCAGCGCCAGATTCGCCGGTTCGCCGACCGCAACCAGCGGCGTCGGCAGATCCAGTGGCGCGGCTCCGGCGGTCATGCGTTCGATCACCAGCGCCAGCGGCAACACTCCCGGAACCACAAGATCGCTGTAAACGATCGAAAAAGAGGTCTCAAGACCGGTCACGCCCATTGCCGCTTGCTCAAATGGGACCTCTTTCTCGTGAGCGGCGTGCGGTGCGTGGTCGGTGGCAATGCAGTCGATCGTGCCGTCACGTAGTCCTTCGATCAGAGCCTGGCGGTCGGGCTCGGTGCGCAGTGGCGGGTTCATTTTGAAGTTGGCGTTGGTTCCGTCGCCAACGGCCGCATCGGTCAGCGAAAGGTGGTGCGGCGAGGCTTCCGCGCTGATCTTCACGCCACGCTGTTTTGCCGCAGCGACGGCCTCCACGGACTGCGAGCTGGAAAGATGCTGCACGTGAATGCGCGCGTCCTCGTAATGAGCCAACAGCGCGTCGCGCGCGATCATCGTGCTCTCTGAGACAGGGGGCACGCCGGCCAGACCGAGCGCGGCGGAAACCGCGCCCTCGTGCATCACACCGCCTTTGGTCAACGCCGGATCTTCCTGATGCAGCGCGATCACGCGACCGGCGAGGCGCTGGTATTGAAGCGCCTGGCGCATGATCCCCGCGTCGGCGATCGGCAGGCCGTCGTCCGTGAAGCAAACAGCGCCGGCCTCGGCGAGATCCGCCATCTCGGTGAGTTCGGCGCCCGCCATTCCCTTCGTGACGTTGGCCGAGAAACCGACCGGCACGTGCGCCTCGACCGCCGCTCGCATTCGCAGCGATTGCAGCACGCCGGAGTTGTCAACCGGCGGGTTTGTGTTGGCCATCGCGACGATCAAACAGAATCCACCGGCCGCGGCCGCGCGCGTGCCGCTCTCGATGTCTTCCTTGTATTCAAAACCGGGCGTGCGCAGATGCACATGAGGGTCCACAAAACCCGGGAAAAGGTGTTTTCCGGACGCTTCCACGATCTCGGCGCCGTCCGGCGGTTGGATCGATGCCGCGATCTCGGCGATCTCGCCGCTACGCACAAGCACGTCGAGCACCGCGTCCACGTCGGCGCGCGGATCAAGCACATGCGCTCCACGAATCAGCAGATCGGCCGGCCGGCCGCCGCGAAAGCTCAATCCTTCGGCGGCCGAGGTGCCGACCGGAGGCGTCGGCGCGACGGGTTCGGCCAACCGCAGCTTTGGTTTCTCATTCATCCGCGCGCGCCTTCCCGAGTGGGCGCCACGGCGGTAGCGCGCTTTCGCGCCGACCCCGGTTCGCCGCGTCCCGCGAGCAGTTCGTAAAACACCGCCATTCGCACGATCACACCGGATGCGACCTGCTCGGTGATCAACGACTGCGGCGCGTCGACCACGTCTGGCGAAAGCTCAATGCCGCGATTGACCGGGCCCGGGTGCATCAATAGCTGTTTGGCCCCCAGCCGGTCGCCGTTAATCTGGTACCGCGCGGCGTACTCGCGCAGCGACGGGATGAAGGTGTCGCGCATGCGCTCGTTCTGCATACGCAGCACGTAGAGCACATCGGCCCGCTCCGATCCGTCGAGCGTGAAAGACACCTCGCAGCCCAGCGACTCGATCTCGCGCGGGATCAGCGTGGGAGGACCGCACACGATTACCCGCGCGCCGAGCTTGGTCAGCGCAAGAATGTTTGAACGCGCCACGCGGCTGTGCATCACGTCGCCGATGATCCAGACCGACTTGCCGTCGAGTTCGCCAAGCCTGCGGCGCAGGGTGTATGCGTCAAGCAGCGCCTGTGTGGGATGCTCGTGCTTGCCATCACCGGCGTTGATCACGGCCGCGCTGGTCCAGCGCGTCACCATTCCGGGCGCGCCCACAAACGGACTTCGCACGACGATCGCCGCCGGCCCGTAGGCCGACAGCGTCTGAACTGTGTCGCGCAGCGACTCGCCCTTCTCCACACTGGATCCAGACGCGCGCACGTTCACGGTGTCCGCGCTCAACCGCTTGGCGGCAAGATCAAATGACGAACTGGTGCGGGTGGAGTTTTCAAAGAACAGGTTCACGATCGTGCGCCCGGTCAGCGTGGGCAGTTTCTTGTTTTCGCGCTCGCTGAGCTGCGCCAGTGAGTCCGCGCGGTCGAGCAGTCGCTCGATCTGCTCACGCGAGAGGTCGCAAATGCCTAATAGGTGCCGCATGCTCAGGACCCCCCGGCACGCATCGGCGAATCGGTGCTACCGAGCACGATTTCGTCTACGCCGTCGAGTTCTTGCATACGCACGTTGACGCGCTCGTCTGCGCTGGTGGGCAGATTCTTGCCGACAAAATCGGGGCGGATCGGCAGTTCGCGATGACCGCGATCGGCAAGTACCGCGAGCTGCACCGACGGCGGGCGGCCGTAATCGAATAAGGCGTCGATCGCCGCGCGCACGGTGCGCCCGGTGTAAAGCACGTCGTCTACCAGCACGATCACGTGGCTGTCGATATCAAAGTCGATCGACGACGAGTGCACGACCGGTTGCTCACCCACCGGGCGACGGCCGATGTCGTCACGGTAAAAAGAGATGTCGATCTCGCCGACCGGCACGACGCGACCGTCGAAATCGGCGATCTGCGTCGCCAGCCTGTGCGCAACCGGCGCGCCTCGGCGGTGAATGCCCACCAGGGCGAACGGCCGATCGCCGTTTCGCTCGACGATCTCATGCGCGATACGCACCAAGGTGCGGCGCAGATCATCGTGGTCGAGTACGACCTTTTCGGCGGCGTCTGAGGCCAAGCGCTTGTCCTTCCTGGCCTCTCGGGCCGGGTTAAAGGAGATTTCACGGCAGACTAACAGGTCGGCTGGGCGTCGGTATTAGTGTCCTCCGAGTCGCCCCCGGCGGGTTGCCCATCGGCCTCGGCGATCCCGTTTTGCGGCCGCCGGTACTTCACAAAACGCGGCTCGCCGCGCTCGGGGAACGGAATCTCCACGCTGTCAAAGTCGCGCGGCATCTCGGTGTTTTCGAACACCTCGCGCGCCTGGTCGCGCAGTTCACGCCCAAAGTACCGAGAAGAAACGTGATTTAGGCAAAGCATCATCACCTCGGCGTCGCGCGCGATCCGCGCGGCCTGGCGTGCTGTGCTGTGGCGTGTCTCAGCGGCGCGGTCAGATTCTTCGTCGCCGAAACTAGATTCGTGAACCAGCAGATCCGCGCGATACGCGGCGATCTTCAGCGTCTCGCAAGGCGCGGTGTCGCCGCTGTAGACGACTTTGCGGCCCAGTCGTGCCTCTCCCAATACTTGATCCGCCGTCACCGTCGTGCCATCGGCGGCCGTCACGCTACCGCCGTGCTGAAGCGTATTGAAATCCGGCCCCGGGCGAACGCCCAGGCGCTTCGCCGCGTCCAAGTCAAAGCGTCCAGGGCGCACATCTTCCACGACCGCATATCCAAAACAGTTGCCTTGGTGGTCCACCGAAAACGGTGTTACCTCGTAATCCTTGAATGCGACGGGCTCCGCCGGGGCTAGTTCACGGATCGTCAGTTCATAGGGCAGACGCCCGTAGAGTGGTTCGAGATCCCGCATCATTCCGGCCAAACCGCGCGGTCCGTAAACCGTCAGCGGCAGATCTCGCCCTCGCAGGGCAAATGTCTTAAACATCCCCGGCAGCCCAAGGATGTGATCGGCGTGGAAATGCGTAATGAACACATGTTCCAGATCCGCCAGTCCGATCGACCGGATCAGCTGTCGCTGCGTGCCTTCACCGCAGTCAAATAACAGCGTGTCGCCGCCGCGACGCACGACCAGAGCCGCGACGCCGCGTGACGCGGTCGGTGCGGAAGCGGCGGTACCGGCGAATACGACGTTGAGATCCACGGGAGTGGACTGTACCCGGACGCAGCCAGGCCGCCGATTGCTCACCGTTCTGGGACAATTATCTCTGCAACGGGCTAAAGCGGATTCGCCGCGAACCCGAAGGACTCTTTATGCATGGAATACAGCTGGGAGGCGACTTCGCCGCTTCACGGCGGGACAGGACGGTAATCGACGGCGACGCGCTGCTGGACCAGCGTCCGCCGCGTGTGCTTTTCACCTTTGCCGTGTACACGGCCATCGCCGTGTTGATCGCATCGCTGGCTGCGGTTCTCGTGATCCGCCACAACGTCGAGCAGAACAGCATGCAGAAGGTGAGCGAGCACACGCGATTCATTTCGTCGAGGCTGATACCGGGCGAACTGAAGACCTCCGACTGGGAAAGCACGCTCAGAGGACCCGAGCTCAAACGTTTCCACACCGTCGTCAAGCGCGATCTTCTTACTGACGGAGTCGTACGCGTGAAGCTGTACAACGCCGACGGGCTGACGATTTATGACAGCCAGGGCACGCTGACGGGTAAACCGTTTGGAGAGGCAGACGAACTCCGCGAGGTGATCGGAGGCAAGTCCATAAGCGCCGTCAAGAACGTCAACCACGAAGGCGGCAGCGGTACGGACCGCAAATCATTTGAGTCCTACTCCCCCGTTCGCTATCCAGATAGCAATCGCGCCATCGGGGCCGTCGAGCTATATACCGACTACGCGACCGCCGCCGGCTCGGTTCGCAGGCAGGCCGTGCCGTTGACGGTCGCACTGCTGCTCGTGCTACTGGGCCTTTTTGCCGCGCTGTTGCCGATCCTGCGCCGCACCACGCGCGCACTGGCGATACGCAACGATGCGCTACAGGTTTACGCGGGCGACCTGAAGGAACACCTACGCGGCCGCGCCGAGATCGAGGAGCGCCTGCGCCACACAATCGAAGACCTGGAACGCTCCGAGGAGCTGCTTGCCGTTTCGCAGGAGGAGACGATCCTGCGTCTCTCGATCGCCGTGGAGAGTCGCGACGCCGATACCGGCAGCCACATCGAGCGCATGGGCCGCTACTGCGCCCTGCTGGCCGAAAAGATGGGCTGGGGCAATGCCGACCGCGACCTGCTCCGGATCGCAAGCCCGCTGCATGACGTAGGCAAGATCGCGATTCCCGACAGCATTCTTCAAAAGCCGGGCGCGCTTTCGGCCGAGGAGCGCTCGGCGATGGAGGAGCATGCCGAGATCGGACACCGAATTCTCGCCGGTTCCGACAGTCCCCTGCTGGATCTGGCCGCCCGCATCGCCCTCACACATCACGAGAAGTGGAATGGCTCCGGGTACCCCAACGGCCTGGCCGGCGAAGAGATCCCGGTAGAGGGCCGCATCGCCGCGATTGCCGACGTTTTCGACGCGCTCACGAGCGATCGCGTATACCGCCCCGCGATGCCGCTTGACACCGCCTTCGAGATTCTCACCGAAGGCCACGGCACGCATTTCGACCCCACCATCCTCGACGTTTTCTTCGCTTCAATCGACGAGGTAATAGCGATCCGCAGTAGCACCGAGACCGCCCCGGAGCCGATCCGCGACGGATCACCCAAGCGCCGGCGGCGTACTCGCAGCGCCGGCGAAGCCTCATCCGCCGATTCGTCATCCGACGAAGATGGCGGAATACAGTCGCTGGTAGGCTGATTCGGCAGTCGCGCGCGGGCCGGTTTTTCGCCCGTCCGCGGCGACCCGACACACCAGTCAAGCGCGCATAGCTCAGTGGATAGAGCGCTGCCCTCCGGAGGCAGAGGTCGTAGGTTCGAATCCTACTGCGCGCGTTCCCGCCAGGCCTTTTCCAGTGCGGGATTGCGGGATTTCTCGGCGGACCTGCCCTCGCCCGCCGACCGGCCTGAATCGCCATTTCTGCCCATTTCTGCCCATTCCTCGCCATTGACGACCGCACGTATGCGGTCACGCTCGCCGCTGCGATCATTCATTAGTTGCGCGTAGACGCGGAGGGTGAACGCCGGGTCCGAGTGCCCCAGTTGCCCCATCACGTAGACAGGATCCTCTCCGATCGACACCAAGATCGAAGCGAAGGTCCGGCGCAGCGAATGAGGCGTGATCCGATCGTTTATCTGCGCACGATTGTCGGCGGCCAGAATTGCGTTCGCGCCCTTAACTGATTCGGCGACAACACGACTCCGGACGTTAGATTCACTCTCGCGCGCGCCCGTGCGAGTGCCGAACAGGTATGCATCCGGCGCAAGGTCGGTCCGTGCCAGATACGCGGAGAGTTCATCGCGCAACACCGGCAGTAGATTTACGTCGCGCTCACCAGCATCGGTCTTCGATGACCTCACGCGAATTCGCCCCGATGCAAGATCAACGTCTCCACGTCGAAGGTCGAGTAGTTCGCCGATCCGAAGTCCGCTAAATACCAGTGTTGCGATCATCGCGCGATCCCGGCCGGGACGAACGCGCCGGTTTAAATCGCTCGCCGCGTCGATCAGCGCGACGACCTGGTCGGCGGTGTCAAGCCACGTACGGCGCGGTCGATCCACCTTTAGACGCCGACGCTTCCCTTTCGCGACATTTCGTTCGATCAGTTCGTCGTCTTCGACTGCATAGTCGAGGACTTGCGCCAGCAGCTTCAACGTCTTGTTAATTGAGTCGGCCCCTAGTTTCCCTTCGCGAAGCTTGGCCGTGCGATATGCGTTTACGTCGGCGACCGTGATCGCGTCGAGCGGCATATCGCCGAACGTCGGACGAAGGTGCACAAGCGAATAGCGATTGCGTTCGATCGTGCTTTCTCGTAGTTCCGGAGCGCGCATCGCAAGCCATGCATCGGCGTAGTCCCCGAACATCGGCATACGCGGTTGTAGGTCCGACGCCGGGTCGGGCTCGCGCCAGATACCGCGCCGAATGTCGGCGAGTACGTTGTCTAGCTCCGCTTGAGCGCGGTCACGGCTCCACCCTTCGGCAACCGTGCCGAGGGTGAAGTAGTGACGCTTGCCGTAGGAGCGAAATCGGATTGCGAACGTACGGCCACGCTTGCCGTCGATTTCGACAACCTGGCCGGTCGGTTTGCGGCCTCCTGTTTTGACCATTGGCGCGGCCATTATGCGACCGCCTCCGATCCGTCAATCTGCGCGAGCATCGTGCGGAGAGCTTTCATACGGTCGCAAAGGTCCATGAATCGACCGTAGTCTCGCCCTCCGCCTTCCTCTCTCCACTCATCGCACTCATATCCGATCACGGTCGTCAGTTGGGCTGCGAGGTATCGAACGGGCGCGGTGATCGTCGTGCCGCCCGTCAGCTGTTCCACCAGTCCACTCGCAAGCGAACCCGGTGACGAATCGCTGCCGTCGTACTCAACATGTGAACGGAAGAAAGCGATGAGACGCGCGGCGCATTCCGGCGGTACGTCGAGCGTCACGTCGCCGCCCCCGTAGGTGTCTTCCCAGTCGCGCTCCTGGCGAAAGTCTCTCAGCCACACATTGACGTCGCTGGCCGTGGCGATCGCGTTAGTGATCCCGTTCGAATCCTTATCCACCTCCAAGCGAACTGCATCGGCCGCGCGGACCATCACGCCCCATAGGTACACGTCGGCGGCCTCCGAGAGCGGTAGCTCGATTTGCGGCCATGCGGCATTGTGATCGCCAGATTTGTATCGCGCGTCGAGCGCATCGAACGCGCGGTCGATGCCGTCGAGCGCGTCGGAATTCAGTCGCCGCGCGTCCTCGCCGTTCACGGCTTCGCGCGTCGATGCAGCTTCGGCGATTAGTAGGTCGCGTAGCTCGCCGTGAGTTCCGCCCGTGCTGATCTTGAAGGTCGGCGCTTCGGTTGCGGTGGTGCTCATTTTGGTGACTCCTCTTGTTCGATGGAGACACCGGAGATATTCGCCGGGGGCAGCGGGTCTAAACTTGGCCGCGTGCCGTAGCTAGTACCTACGGTGCCACGCCCTCCGGAGATTCCACTCTCGCGGGGGGCATTTACGTTGTCCACCCTACCGGATCTCGCGGCAGTCATGTGGTCACGATCCGTAACGGCCCAGCGCGTATGCGGGGCGGTGGTAAACGGTGTAATCAAGCCGTGGCAGTTGATTGCCAGTTGCCGCGTAGTCTGGATTTTGATCGGCAGACGCGATCAGCAGGCGGTTATTCAGACCTTCGGCACCTTCCGGTCCAAGCATCGGCACGCCTGTCCCCTGCTGCCCCTGCGCGTAGCTGTAGTCGGTGCCTCCCGATGCCTCGCGGTGCAGTCCGCCGTCGTCGCTCCAGTGGAGCTTGCGCGAGGGATAGATCGCGGCTTCTTCGGGTGTCGGGATTGTGACGGTGAAGTTTGAGTAGGTGCGGGTGCAGGCTCCCGCTCCTGTGTGCCAGTCAATAAGTCCAGACCTACCGCTTGCCAGCGCGCCCCCTGCGGCGAACGCCGGGACAGAAACCGACAGCGCCGGTGTTCCGTCGATCGACACGACGCACAATCCAGACGCGCGGACGGTCCCAGTTAGCGTTCGCGTCGTGCCGAAGGGTCTATTGAGGACATTCGCAGAGTGCGCAGAAACCACAGATCCGCCGACGTAAGCCCAGAAGCCGACCAGCAGGTCGGATCCCACCTGCGCGGTGTACACCACGCCGAAATTGTTGCTGTCTGCAAAATGGACGATGACGCCCTGCCACACCGCCACCGATGTTGAATTGACGATATCCACGCTCACCGTCACGTCCGTCGGCGTCGCTGTGCCAAGAATCACGCCACGCCCGTAGCGAACGTTCGTAGCCGTGTCGCTAGTCGCCGTGCGTTGCACGGCGTTACCCGATGCCTTGCTGAAATCGTCAGCGTCAGTGACCCCGCCCATCGATGCCCACGTCTGCCCAGACGTTGCGGTGTCGCCGGTGATCGCGCCAGATATCGCGCTGAAGTTGTCGCGCATCGAGATCGTGCCGCCCGACGATGACGGCGTTTTCACTACTACCCGACCGTGTTCAGACGGCACCTTCACCAGGTCGAGCACACGTAGCGTCGTGCCTTCGGTGCCGAGCGTTTTCGCTTGAATAGTGGCCGTCCACTTGTGAGTGCCGACGCCTTGCGGGGTCGCGTGGACGGGGCCGAGGTTTACCCATATGTCGGCACCAGTGGTCGGGACTAATACCGATCGGTTGTCGTTACCGATCGCGGTGTCACCGATTGAGATCACGGCGCGTACTAGAACCTTGTTAGCCGTCGATCCAGCGTCGTAGACCCGCGCCCAAAGGTCGTAACTGCCAGTGTCGGTCTGTGCTGCGATGCGGGTGAAGGATGACCAGTCGGAAAAGACGACCGCCGAGACGTAGTCTTCAACTCCGGGATAAGTGGTCTGAATGCCGGTCCCTCCGCTGCCGACCAGTGAGGTGCCGTCGAACACCATCTGCGCGACGTTGCGGGAGGCGAAATCGCCGGTAAACGTGAAGTTCATGTAGCTAGTTGAAATCGGATACCCGCTCACGGTGATGTTCCCCGCGCCCACCTGCGCGTCTATGGCCGCCTGAACGGTCGCCACTGACGCGTTGTGTGCGAAGGCCGCCGAGAAGACATGACCTTCCCATGAGAGCGCCCACGTCCCGCCTGTGGGCGGGATAACGCCGACCTGCTGCACTTCGTTGGTACCTGCGGTGTACGTGCCGTGTAGCGGCGACGTTGAAACATCGAACGTTGAGGCACGTAGAAGCAGGCTGTTACCTGCGACCGCTTGACGCCACTGTAAGCCCATCAGCGCAAGTTGCTGTGCGACGGTGCCCTGGTTTGTGACGACGATTCGAGCGGGGCCGGGGAGGTCGCCTTTTACGTCTGGGATGGTGATGTCGGCGGCTGGCATCCCGGCGGGTTTGGTGCCGGATGCTGCGGTGTATTCGGGGCCGAGAACGTACGGGGCGCAAGTGATCTTCAGGGCGAAGCGCGCGACGGTCATTCGCTTGTCGTCTACGCCGATCTTGACTTTGCCGATTTCAGCGGAGTAGCAAATCAAGGTTGATTGGTAGGTCGCCCCAAGTTTTTGCCAGCCAATCTCCGTGCCGCCAAGGCCGGACTGCGCGCGAATCTTTTCGCAGGTCTGTCGCAGGCCGCCTACCGCTTCGAGTACCGCGTCTTCATCGCTGCCGACGTAGATCATCGGTATTTCGGTTTCCATGTTCGGACGTTGTGGGCTGCCGACGGGTAGCCCACCTATGCGCCGTTCGGCCCATGTGAATTGATCGGGTGAAAGGCCGAAGTCGAACCCTGCTTCCGGGTCGATCGTGAAACCGTTGGTGCCGGATTCGAGGCCGATTAGGTCTGTGCCGTCGAAGTCGATCATCGCGCTAAACCTCCATCTCTGCGAGCAGGTGAACGGCAATCAGCGCGGACAGGAACGGGCCGTACATTGTCTTAATGCCCAAAGCCTCCACCTGGTTGTAAGCCTCCCCGGTAGCCCTGTCGCGCTCCTCGCGGGATGGCGCGCCGATGATGAAGTTCTCCACTTGTCTTTCGAACGGCAGGTCGTTCTCGAAATACTTCTCGATTAGTTCGTCGAATCTGTTCATGGTCGAATGCTTTCTGCGCCATGGAGCGCGGTCGTTACTGATTCCTAAAAGGTGGTCCCATTTCCGCCCGTAGTCGGTGCGGTCCGCCGTGCTCGATTGCCGCTTCGGCGGCGAAGTCCCATTGCGATTTCCCGTCCGGCAGCGCGTCGAACTTTTGGCGTTCGGTGCCGCCCGCATCCCAGCCACAGCAGACGCGCGCGAGCATCGCCAGACGACGCGCCAGTCCGCGCGCGCCGACGGCGTACTGCTCGTCGCTGAATTCGCCTTCGGGCAGTCGTGCTCGCTTAGGCCGCGCCATCGTTCCCCCAGCGCGCACGCGCGGCCTTGCGCCCGATCTCGCTTGCGGTGGTGCGCGGCGTACCTGATTCGTCGGGAATCGCCAAACGGCCGATCAGCCTGTCCACGGCTGCCCGCGCTTGCCGCGCCTCTTGGATCGCGCCGTTAAGTGCGGTCTGCCCCATCGATCCCTTCCGGGTGGTGCCCTTCCTGATCTCCGTTTCAAGTCGCGCGAGGTCGTCCGCCTGGTGCGCGGCCATCTCAAGTTGCACTAGCTCCCGCTTACTGAATTCCCAGCCATCGGGGAGGTCAGCGTGCATCGCGGACCAGAGCTTCTTTCCGGCGTTTCCGAGGCCGTCAGGGGGCTTCATTTGGACCCCTGAAAAACGATGTGAGGGCAGGCATCTCTTTAGAGGCGCTGACCTCACCGGTCATACGGCGTGAGGGGCTTGGGGTTATGGGGCACCCCTTTGGGGTACATGTGACCATCAGGCCGCCTCCTGCTCCTCATCGCGCCCCAGCGGCTCCACGATCGCGCCCACTTGGCTGAGTAGGCGCAGCGGGTCAACACCGGTAATCGATGTCAGCGCGATGTCCTGCCTAACCGACGGCAGCGAACGGAGCGCGTGATCGAGCGGCTTTCGGTCTTGGACTTCGGCTATCCACTGGCGACCGGCTTCGTAGGCTGCAAGCTCTTGGAGGTCGGACGCCACCTGCTCAAGGCGATTGAGGATTGCACGACTCGTAGCCTTGGATCGCAGTGCGAAGTCGGCGTCGAGCGCGGTGGCGGCATCGCTCTGCAAAGCGCGCAGGACTTCGACCCGCATCTTGTTCGCGGCCAGGATCGCGGGGTGAGCTTTGCGGAATGCGGCGTCGGCGTCAGCAGCGGCCTTGACAGCGGTCGGCTTCGGCGCTGGTTCGCCCGCGATGATCGCCTCGGCCTCCGCTTCGGCGTCGGCGTTGGCAGACGCGTTGACGTTCGCTTCGGCTACCTCGGCGGCGGTCTTCAGCTTGCGTGCATTGTCGAACAGGCCGCGGTAACGATCTAAGACTTCGAATCCTTCCGCGCCGTCCACGAATGGCGGGACGCTGATTAGGTCGAGACTCGGCAACACCCGTGTCCGCGCATCGGCGGATGGTGCGTTTGTGGTCATCAGTCGTGCGGTCATGGCTATCTAGTTCCCTTCGCTTTGTCGCTGAATCAATCCAGCGAGCTTTTGGCTATTGAGGTGCATCGCGGCATTCACGTCGCCAGCGGCGCGGGCGTCGCGAAGCAGTTCGCCGTGTGTCTTCGGCGGCACCGGCTGGCGTGCGCCACCGTCGGATGGGCCTGGATTGGATGGCACCTCGGGTACTCGCGGCGCGAGTGACTCGGGCACCTGCACCGGTTCTGGCTCGGCGATACGGCCGTTGCGATCTGCTTTCCGGTGCAGCTCAAGCAGGCGTTCGGCTTTGGCGCGCATCCCCGCTTGAATTTCTCGGAGTTGCGCTATTTGGTCAGGTTCGACCATCGTTATTCCTTCCTTTCGACTTGGACTGAAGTTGTCGGACCGGACGCGCCCACTCCACCCGGCCCAAGGCGCGGCCGATCCGTTTCGCGCCGGGTGATTCCGTCGCGGTCCGCAGGGCTGGCTGGTGCCCTGCGAAGTTTGTTTGCGCGTCTTTCACGACACGAGTTGCACCACGCGCGTCCGGGTTCGATCCGCGCGCGACAGCCGTTGGTGTGGCCGTCGCATTTCACGAGTGGTGGGAACTTCATTGCGACACCTCGCGATCAGTGCCAACACGCCTGCGGGCTTGACGCCGCCGAAGGTTCGACAGTGGCGGCGCGACGATCGGTTCGGCGGGCGGATCGATTGTGCGGCTTTCCATGTATGCGACGACGGCGCTGGCATCGAACCGCAGCGTCGCGCGCTTGCCATCTCCCAGACGTGACGCGCGCAGGTCGGCCGCATGGTCGTACACCCACGACGAGCTAACGCTCAGACGTTCGGCCACTTGTGCAACGTCGAGGTACTGCGGCAGCGGATCGGGCTTGACTCGATCGGCGACGGCATCGGCGATCGTTACCACGTCGGCGGCTGTCAGCGTGCGAAGCATCAGGCGACCGCCTCGCCGAACTTCGCGGCCAGACGTTCGGCCTCAGCGTCCTCGGCTGCCGTTGCTGGCTGTTCACTGTCTGAATCGCTGCCACGATGACTGCCACTGCCACCCCTAAAGGGGGGGTGGCTGGCGGCAGTAGTTATCGCCGATGTTTGGCAGTTGTTGGCAGTAGTTGGCAGTAATGCAGCTTCGCCCTTCGGCGTGATGCTGTAGAGGTTTGACCTGCCTTCCTTCTTAACGTCGAGCAATCCGCGCTTACAAAGCGATTGCAGCGCCCGGTAGTAGGACCGTTCGGGTACTGCGGCGGCCGCTTGTAGTTTGCTGGCCGGTGCCGGATCACTGCCAAAAGCATCTGGCAGTGATTGCAGGATTTGGCGCTCATTGGCGCTCAATCCCGATTGATTACTGCCAAGAGACAAAACGCAGGAATCGAGCACTTCAACGGCGTGCAGCTCGAGGTCGTCACTGAGCGGGCCGTCCTTGTTTTTTCGGTTCGTCAGCGTGACGTTGTGGCCGTCCGCCTTGATGTGAACCGTGAAGTCGGCGGCTCCGCGTAGGGCAATCGAACCGCGTTCGCGTTCGCCGTCCCACCCGGTGTGATGAATGATTTTGACGGCCGCGCCAAACTCATTTCGTAGACGGTCGACGTTGGCGACGTACGCGCCCATGTCGCGGGCCGTGTTTTCATCGCCGCCGATGATCGTCCTGGCAAGCGTGTCGACGATGACCACGACGGGTGACTTATCGAGTCGGCGTATCTGTACGGCGACGGCTTCCACGTCGTCCATGGCGAGTAAGTGCGGAGCTTCCGCGATGATGTGGAAATCCGGCACGGCTGGCACGCCGTTAGCGTGTAGCCACGCGTCGCGGCGTTGCTTCATTCCGTATGCGCCCTCACCTGCGATGTAAACGACCGGCCCCTGCTTTTTCAGGGCGCAGTCTTGCCACGGAATACCGGCGGCGACACAAAGCGCTTGATCGAACGCGACAAACGACTTGTAACTGCCGGGTTCGCCTACGTCAACATTGAGTCCGTCCGACATCCAACCGTCAATCAGGTATTCGCGGTCCGGCAGGTTGTCCAGGTCTTCAAGCGTGAGGAGCTTGAATCGTTCGTCGGCATCAGGTACGGCGGCCAGTTGTGGACGGTCGCGGAGCGCGATTACCGCCTTCTGGATCTCCTCAAATTGACGGCCCTGGTATTCGGTACTGCGATAAAGCCCTGTCGATTCAAAAAATCGCCATCGCTCGTCGTCGCGCGCCATGTCGGCGATCGCTTCGCCGAGGACGGCACTTTCAAACGTCCGGGCCATACGCTTCGCGGCGCTCATGGTGCCACCTCGCCGTCAACCGACCCGTGGATGAGTACGACGTCTTCACCAGCGGCTCGGAAATGCGCGCATCCGCGTTCGCCGAGAATCTCAGCGGCGCGCATCGTCGCCGACGGCGACCATCCAAGCTTCCGTCGAGCGGCCAGAAACGCGGCATCGATCTTGATCGTTCGCCGACGTTCCAAAGCTGCCAGCAAAGCGTCCGCCCGCGCCGTCTCAAGGTTGGTGGGCGCGGTCATTCGTCGCTCTCGCCGGTCAGACGACCAACCGGTACGTCGAGGGCCGCCGCCAATCTACAAAGTGTCCACCGGCGCGGTATCCGCTCGCCGCGTTCGGCGCGGCCGATCGTCGGGAAGGACACACCGGAGATAGAGGCCAAGTCGGTGCGTGAAAGTTTGCGCTCTTTGCGTAGGCGCTGTAGCCGATCACCAACAGTCGGACCGGGCTGGCCCTTAGACTGGGGTATCACTACGTTCATGGACACATCGTTGCCGACATTCAGGGGCGCTCGGAGAAACCCACGTGTTTCGGTAACAAGCCGCGCTAGGCCTATTCAGCGAGATTTGAGCGACGTCGAATCGCTGGCAATGTGGCTCGGCAAGGATGCGAGAACCGATGCAGTCAAGGCCGCGCTGGAAGAAATAGAAAAGGCCTACGCCGACATCGCGATGGACAGCTTCGTCGCGGGTGAATTCGGCCTAGAGGATCGCCTCAGTTCATTTATGGATGACGGGCTTGCGCTGCGTGTCGGAAGCAGTGTTTTCGAACTTGGCTCAAATGAGGGGCGCGTCTATATGTGGCTGTCAGAAACGTTAGATCGATTTCACCGCGCTGATTTGAAACGCCGCCGCGAACACAAAATTCCCGCACCAAAGTCGGTGGAGGAAACGTCCCGTGCGCCGCGTCGATTTGAAGTTTGCGATTGCGGGACAATCATCAAGAAGCGCCGGCCGAGATCGAACGAGTATTGCGGCGAATGTAAACGCGCCGACAAACGATGGCGATTGCAGCCCTCGGCAGAATGGCCGGAGTACGTTGTCGACGCCGCGATCATTTGGCGTGACGGTGAGCGATTCATTCGTCGCATCGTGGCCTGCGTTGATTGCGGGTCCGAATTTTCTTACGAGAGACACACGCGGGGCGGAAGTACTCGCTCCACATGCGACGAGTGTGGTTCTGATCCGAAGAAGCAGCACCGCTATCGAGCAAACAAATCGAAAGGACAGCATGAATCAGTTTGAACTTCCACTTCCGCTGGCCGAGGTTGAATCGGCACAGGCCGATGCTTACGATCTTCGCTACCCCGACATCGAGATCTCGCCCGGACGCAAGGCCTGGCGCGGTCGACGTGAATTCAACTTGGGGCGCGTAACGGAATCCGAACTGAAGTCAGCCCCTCAAAGGTCGCAGGATCGTTGCGCAATTCTGTTCCACTCGATCGTGATGGGCGAATGGAAACCGGACCGGTGCTTGCAGGCGTAACGACCACCGCCGCGATCGCGATATATGCGGCGCTCATCGCAACCGTCGGATTCGCGTGGCAGGTTTTCACGTGGTGGCACGTTCGCCGTATCCGAGTGGAAGTTGCGGCATGCTTCGCCTTGGTTGGCTACGGGCCGGAGCCGACCGAAATGGTTGCAATCACCGCAACCAACCGGAGCGAGCACACTGTTCAAATCCCAAGCTTCGGGATCGACCTTCAGGACAACAGCGGCCGTTCATTGCATTTTGCGTCTGGACGACCAGGGTCAGGGCTTCCCGGCTCGATTGCGCCGCACGACTCGGCAACTGGTTTCGTCGAGATACGTGACATCGTGGCCAAAGGCATTGATTTGTACTCGGACATTCACTGCTGGGTGCGCCTCTCGACAGGCGAGTCAATCAAAGCAAAATCAAGGATCATGAGTCGGTCTTGACGCGCCCGTAGCTTCGTACGTCAAACAAGCAATGGGCAGAAATCGAGTTCTTCTGCCCAAACCGAGCCGAAACGACGCTAAATCAGCACAATCAGTCAGTTTTGTCAGGCTCCGAGTATCCGGCGCAAACCCGCATTTGCAAGCGAAAAGCGGCCCCGAAGGGCCGCTCTCGTCATCGCTCCGGATTGTGCTCCGGAGGCAGAGGTCGTAGGTTCGAATCCTACTGCGCGCGTTCTCTCAAAGCCAATCGCCGTCGGGGGCTGCGGGGGCGCCGCTGGGGCTTGCGGCGCCGATTGGTCGGGTCACCCTGGATTCGAACAGCTGATGAACGGAGCCGGTCGAGCCGGCTGGCCATCTCCAACGTCCGGCTGACCTGCCCCAATCCCTTGGACCACCAAAGCTAGAGACTGTTGTTGTATTCGATCATGCTGCGCTCGCCTGAAGCGCCGTGTGGAACTGACCCGCTAATCCGGACACAAAAACCAGGAGGATCTCAAATCATTCCTGGTTCTGGCGTCCAGATTAGCGGGTCGGCAATTGTCGGTATCTTTCGTCGATGGCTCTCATCCCACCGCATTTCGTCGAGTCGGTCGTCACCTTTGAGCGAACTGAACTCGGGTCAGGGGGCGAAGATGCCTTCGTCCCGGTCGCGTCCGGCGTACTTGTTGGAACGCACCTCGGCCCCGGCATAAAAGAGGAGGAGACCCACTACCAGGTGTGGGCTGTTACCGCGCAGCATGTACTCCAAGACGACGACACGCTCTACTTGAAGCTCAATTCGAAAACGGGAGCAATGCACTTCCCGCTGGGCTCGTTGGAAGTGGGAAATTGGGCAACCTACGGGGCCTTCGATGTGGCGATCGCACCCATAAACGCAAGAAAATTACGAGATGACGGCGTTGACTGGCAATACCGGTCTGCACTGGCCCAGGTGTGCCGGTCTGATTTGGCCCACCCTCCGCAATGGTTTGTGCTTCGTGAACAAGTCTTGCATGACCGGCCCCGGAGGGGCCGGTCATCGGTTCAACTGACGGCGACCCCTTT
>JACQZY010000026.1 GCA_016213645.1 Actinomycetota bacterium | reverse complement strand
AGCGGGCTGCACTTGTTGTCTGTGACGCTCACGTCGGAGAGCGGGGTGTCTCCGGAGTTGGTGGCGAGGATCGTGTAAGTGACGGTGTCGCCTGCGTGGATCGTGGTTGGGCTTGCCGTCTTGTCGACGGTGATTGCGGGGTGAATGATCTTCGTCGTGTGAGTGTCCTTGTCCGTGACATTCGGGCCGCACGGCGGAGAGCCGACCACAGTCGCGGTGTTCACGATTTGGCTGCCGACTTCAAGGCCGTGGACGCTGCCGCCCGGAATCGTGCAGGTGTAAGTCCAAACCTCGGGGTTGACTCCGTCGGTGCCGATGTTTTCGAGATATCCGTCGGCGTCGCTGTTGGTCTTGACGGGACCCGTGACCGGCGAACACTTGTCGTCGGTGACCTTGATGTTCGTAAGCTTGGACGAGTTGAGATTGGTGACGGCGTACGTGAAGACGAGGTTGTCGCCGTCGTGTGCGTAATTGGGGCCGGTCTTGTCGATGTTGATGCCGGCGACGATCACCTCGGAAATCTCCTTGGTGTCGCCGCAGGTGCCGTGGACGGCCGCATTGTTGCCGTCGCCGGAGTAGTACGCGACCCAGCGGTAGACGCCGGACTGAGTGGGCGTGAAGTTGTCCGATGTGTACGTGCCGTTGCCGGATACGGTCTTCGTGTTCGTCCAAACCGGAGTTTTGGTACACGTTGTGTCGCTGGGGCCGTAAAGCTTGAAGGTGATGGAACCGCCGGGATTTGTTCCGCCGGCCAGTTGAGCGACGTCCTTTATCGTGTCGCCGATTTGAATCTGAGACGTCGCTTCGGTTGTGATCGAAGGCTTCTTCGGAGTTACGACCACCGACTCGTAAGCGTCGTTGCACAGTCCGCTAACCGGTTTGTTTTTGCCGCCGCGCGCCGTGTCGCCGGTGTAGTACGCGACCCAGCGCTAAGTGCCGGCCGCCGAAGGCGTGTACGAAGGCGAGACGTATGTGCCGTTGCCGTTAACCGGGACTCCCGAGGATGTGAAGATCGGTGACTTCGAGCAGGTCGAGTCGTCGGGTCCGTAAAGCTTGAACGTGATGAGACCCTTCGGGTAGTAGCCGTTGGTCAAACTGGCTGTGTCGTAAATCGGCTGGCCAACTTCCACCGAGGACGACGCGGTCGTCTTTAGGGTCGGGGTGTAATAACAGACAAAAGTTGCAACGGCGACGTTGAACGCCGCGAGGGCGAAGAAAACAAAAATCGTCGAAATCGAGAGGCGCGCGAATCTATCGCCGGGCCTACGACCGTTCGAGCGCGCTGCGCTCAGTTTCGTGTCTTCGCGACTTCCGAGCGCGAATTTGCCATTGCCAATATTCATTTTCGATCCGCCTTACGAATGTTGAGCAGCTATCCACCCGCGGTATTTATCCGAGTACCGCGGGAGGCTTCTTTGCCGAGTTTTGCGTACGCGGTGAAACGACCGGTTTCACCAATTGTCGTTAAGAATAGACGAACGTTCGAAGAAACGCAACGTCACTGAATTAATTCGCCCGGCGCACGAAATGGCCTTTTCACAACCGCAGCCGATCAGATCGAAGGCTTTTCCCAATGCGAAGCCTGGATTCGCGGCGCCGATTTAACGGTAGTCCGCTTCGCGCGTCCAGGAGACACGGGGACCCGCCGTCCGAATCGAACCGATTCGCTCCGGTTCAGCTTGACGCGAGAACCGGGAGCAGCGCCGCGAGTTTCGTCTCGGTTTCGGCGAGTTCCGAGGCGGGATCTGAACCCGCAACGACACCGGCGCCGGCGTACAGGCGGGCGCGATCACGCTCTACCAAGGCGCTTCGCAGTGCGACGTGGAATTCTCCGTCCTCAAGTATGTCCATCCATCCAACCCCTCCCGTGTACCACCCGCGATTGAAACCTTCGAGGGAGCGGATGGCTTCGCCCGCGTTGGGCCATGGCAACCCTCCTACCGCCGGCGTGGGATGAAGCATCCCGGCGAGTTCGATCACCGGGCGCGGTTCGGTGAGCTGGGCTCGTATCGGCGTGGCGAGATGCTGAATATTCCTCACTTTGACAAGTTCCGGATGTTCGCCAACCGCAGTCCAGGCGGAAACCCGACCGAGCGCGCGCTCGATGCGCCGCGTAACCAGGGCATGCTCGCGGTTGTCCTTGGCGCTGCGCAGCAATTGCTCGCCCAGGTGCAGGTCGGTTTGTTCGTCGGCGCCGCGCCGTATGGAACCAGCCAGGGCAAGTGTCGATGCGCGCCTTCCTTGGCGTCTGACCAGCAGTTCCGGGGTGGCGCCGATGAACGTCGCTTGGCCCATTCCGATGGCAAAAACCGTACATTCAGGGAACTCTTCGCGTAGTCGGCGCAGTGCCGCGCCGACGTTGATCTCATGGCCGCTTCGCAGCACGACCTCACGCGCCAAAACGACCTTCTCCAACTCGCCGGCGGCAATCATGTCCAAGGCCTCGGCGACGGCGCGCTCGTAATGCTCCGGCGGAGCGCCGGAATGCGCCTCGGCGGGATCCGATTCAGATCTCCCAACGCGTACGTCCGGGCCGCCCTCACCGGCATTCTGCAGTCTTCCAACGGCACGCTCCGCGCGAACCAGTAAATCCGCCACTACGTCGTCGGGGCTAATCCTCAGGTTGACGGTCAGCCTGGACTCAACGTCATCCCGAGCGATAGAAATCTCCGGAATAGCGAAGCTCGCTGCTGGGACTCCGCCCCACGGATCGCCCAACGGTTCCCGATCGAAAAACGAAAACCCGCCCGTCCAGACCGTCCCGGCCCCTGGCGGCGCGTTGTTGTCGTCGGCCGGGTCGTCGATCTCCGCGCCGTCGAGCACCTCGCCGCAAAGACGCGCGATTTCGTCAAACCGTGACGAACCCTGTGCGCTGACCGCAGCGACGGATCCGATTGACGCCAGACATCTCCCTTGATGCGCGTCCTGTGCGAACAGGCTCCACGCCTCCCCCGTCCGTCGCACCGCAAGCACGCGATCCAACGGATCCACCACGGGCGATATCGCGACCGTCACACCGGCGACGACTTCCCCCCCGCGACGGCGCGCCTTCTCCAGCGCTGCGTCGCAGCGACGCGCCAGCAGTTCGTATTTATC
Source organism: Actinomycetota bacterium (assembly GCA_016213645.1). Lineage (GTDB taxonomy): Bacteria > Actinomycetota > Thermoleophilia > Solirubrobacterales > JACPNS01 > JACPNS01. Next base: position 74,445 of record JACQZY010000026.1, on the reverse strand, counting down.
CGCGCTCAACCACGCATCGCCGGGAGCCGGGACGCGCGCCGCGACACGCTCTCTCCCTCCGCCCGCACGAAACAAGCGCGCCATCGGGCCCATCCCGCGCTTAGGTCTCGGACCGTCCGCGCTGAACCGCAATCTCGCCGGTCCGAACCATCTCAATCAGCCCAAACGGACGCACCAACTGCTCAAAGCCCTCGATCTTCTCGTCGTCGCCCGTGATCTCGACTGTGATCGAACGCCGCGCAACGTCGACGACTCGGCCCTTGAAGATCTCCGTCAGCTGCGCGATCTCCTGGCGGACGTGCGCGTCGGCCTCCACCTTGAACAGCGCAAGCTCACGCCGCACGGACTCGCCGGGTTCCAGGTCGCGAATCTTCAGCACGTGCACCAGCTTGTGAAGCTGCTTCGTGACCTGGTCGATCGGGTGTTCCGCGCCGTCGATCGTCATCGTTATGCGGGAGATCTTGTTGTCATCGGTCGGTCCGACCGCCAGCGTGTTGATGTTGTAGCCACGGCGGGCGAACAACCCGGAGATCCGCGCGAGTACGCCGGGCTCGTTTTCTACGAGAATCGAGAGCACGTGCTTGCGGCCCATCAGCCGCCCGCCCGTAGCCTCCAGATCCTCAAGCCGAAATACTTCTTTTGTTCCTGGTTCACCCATTGCTCAGCCCACCATGTCCCTAGCGGCCTGTCCGGCCGGAATCATCGGAAACGTGTTTTCCTCCCTTGTGACGTGCACATCCACGAGCACCGGTCCTTCGGTCTCGATCGCCTCTTTGAAGGCATCGCCCAGCTCGGACTTGTCGGTCACGCGCATGCCCTTGGCGCCGTAGGCGTCGGCCAGCTTGACCCAGTCCGGATGCTCGCCGGTGTCGACGGCGCTGTAGCGGCGATCCCAGAACAACTCCTGCCACTGGCGCACCATGCCCAGGTAGCCGTTGTTCATCAAAAAAATCTTCACCGGGATGTCGTTGTCGCTACAAGTCGCAAGCTCCTGAATGTTCATCTGCAGCGATCCGTCGCCGGCCAGACAGACGACCAGCTCTTCGGGACATCCGACCTGCGCGCCCATCGCGGCAGGAAGGCCAAAACCCATCGTGCCCGCGCCTCCGGAATTGATCCATCGGCGTGGTTCCGGGAAGTCGTAATACTGCGCGGTCCACATCTGGTGCTGGCCCACGTCGGAACTGACAATCGCGTTTCCTTCCGTGACGCGCATCAACTCCTGAACCATGAACTGCGGCTTGATCTCGCTGTCGGTGGAATCCTCGTAGCGCAGCGGATACTCCTGCTGCCACTTGCGGATCTTCACCCACCAATCGTCGAGTCGCTGACGATTTGGGTTGAGCGACTGGTATTCGCGCGTCAGGCGCGGCAGAATGTCCTTCGCGTCACCAACGATCGGAATGTGTGCGGCGACGTTTTTGGATATCTCCGCCGGGTCGATATCGATGTGAATGAATTTCGCCGCCGGCGCGAACTCGTCGAGCTTGCCGGTGATGCGGTCGTCGAATCGCGCCCCGATCGCGACGATCAGGTCGGCCTCGTCCATTGCCCAGTTCGCGGCGCGGGTGCCGTGCATGCCCAGCATCCCCAGCCACTGTTCGTGCGGCGCGGGAAACGCGCCCAGTCCCATCAATGTGCAGGTGACGGGAAACTTGTCGCTGAAGGCAAGCTCCCGCAGTTCGGCCGAGGCTTCTGCGCTGACGGTGCCTCCACCCACGTACAACACGGGCCTCTGCGCGTTTGCCAGCGCCTTCGCGGCAAGGCGGATCTGTTTCGCGTTTCCGCTGGTGGTCGGTTGGTAACCCGGCAGGTCGATGTCGCCGACCGGCTCGTAATCGATGTCCGCGCGTGAAAGATCCTGCGGAACGTCCACGAGGACCGGGCCGGGGCGTCCAGTGCGTGCAACGTGAAAGGCTTCGTGAATTGCGCTCGGAATATCGCGTGCGTCGCGGATCATCACGGAATGCTTGACGATCGGCATCGTGATACCGGTGATATCGGCTTCTTGAAAGCCGTCCGTGCCGAGGAGGTCGGTTCGCACCTGACCGGTGATGAATACCGTCGGCACCGAGTCCATCATCGCGTCGGCGATCGGCGTCACGAGGTTGGTGGCTCCCGGTCCACTGGTGGCCAGTGCCACGCCGACTTTGCCGGTGGCCTTCGCGTAGCCCTCCGCGGCGTGACCGCCGCCGGCCTCGTGTCGGACGAGAATATGGCGTATTCCCGAGTCGTAGATCGCGTCGTAAGTCGGAAGATTGGCGCCCCCGGGCAGGCCGAAGATCACCTCAACGTCCTCCGCTCTAAGGCACTCCATAATTGCTTCAACTGCTCGCATCGGTTGCTTTCTCCTTTCCGCCACGTGGCGGGATCTCCGCCCGGTGCGTTCTCTGATGCGCCGGCGGCGGCCCGGATCTCGGGCGCCGTCAAAAAAAGGCCCCGCGACCCTCGCTGTTTACGGAGTCACGGCGTATTTGTGAAGAATCGATCCCGTGGACGGTTTCATCGTACGGGCGGCCTATTCCACACAGAATAAACGGTTAAGCAATGAATTGACACGCCTGCCTGTTATTTGGTACGGAATCGGACGGACCGGCTCGATCGCGCCTCATCGTCCTTAAGGTCGCGTTTTCGCTCGGTCAGGCTAGATAACGGTTTTACACAATGGCGGACACGTTTTTTCTATCTTTTTTGGTCTGCCTCATTTTTTGCGTTATCATCGGAGTTCGATACTGCGGAATTTAGGGACTTTATCGACGCCATGCACTCGGTATTGGCGTTTCCCGGCTCGAGGATCGCGCCGCGGACGCAGATATCGAATCATCTCGGTAATCAAACAAGGATCTCGGCAAATTGAATACGACCGCTTGTCCCTCCGTCACGGACGGGGTGACCGACAACGCACCTACGCGCGATGCAACAAAACCCGGCCTTAGGACCGCGTCCGCATGGATTCGCCGTTTTTTTCAGCCCGGACGCAACCATCAAGATGTCTCGCTGGGCGTAAATCACGAGGCGTCAGAACTCGCATTGCTGCGAGAAGAGAACGCTTACTTGCGGATGAAAATCGCCGCAAAGCCAAACGTGAGTCGAGCGGTTGATTCAATCAACGGCCTAAACGCTCGCCCCCCTGAAGGCACGACCGACGACGGTTGGAACGTACTCGTCGAATCGTTGGTGATACGGGACACCCTGATCGATGCCTGCCGCGAGCTGGTCGCTGCCACAAGCCAACTCGAAAATCGACTCGAAGCCCTGGATCCTCAGGTCGTCAGTTCAAATCGAGCTCAGGCCTTGTTTGCCGACCTGAAAGAACGCGGCCCCTCCCGAGCGCAGGCCGCAGGATCGGATTCTGTCGATGCCGAAGTGAGTTTTCCGTTTTCATCCTCATCGGCCTCCAGCGCGCTTGCTGCCACGAGCTACTGATCCTTCACTTCCGCTCACTCCAATCGCGTACTAACGCCTCGAAGCGCCAACGCAAAAGGACAAATCCAACGCCATGATCACACGCTTTACAAGAACATTTCTCCTGGCAATCGCCATTTGCGCCACGCTTGCGACCTCGGCCGGAGCTGAACTACCAGGCCAGCGAACCGACATGAAAGTGTTGCTGCTCACCGCCACCGGCACCGAGCCATCCGCTCAGGCGTGGGAAGCAGGGCTTGCCCGCGAAGGGGTGCCGTACGACAAGCTCGTGCTGGGCGTAGACCGCGCACCATTAACCGCAGATTCCTTCGCCGACACCATGCAGGACGGCACCCCGCACGCCAAGTATCAGGGTGTGGTGGTTGCTACCGGCGGGCTGGTGTACAACAACGGCGGAACCTGGACTTCCGCGCTGAGCGATTACGAATGGTCGTTGCTCTCGGCGTATACGGCGACCTATGGAATCCGCCAGGTGACCGCGTCTGTCTATCCGGGTTCCGCCCACGGGTTAAATGTTCCTTCTTATTCGGGCCCTGCCGACGGCGAAAACATGAAACCGACTTCCTTCGGTTCCTCGGTGTTCCCTGAGATCACGGGCAGCATTCCCATCGACACGGGTTCCTGGGGCTACTTCACAACCCCGCTTTCCGCGTTTCAGCCGGGAGAAAGCTTCAACACGCTTATGACCGTGTCTGGTGACAGGACAGTCATGGGCGTATTCACCCATGCGGATGGTCGAGAAGAACTTGTCTTCACGATCGACTCAAATCAATATCAACTGCAAAGCATGCTTCTTTCTCACGGCCTGGTGGGATGGTTGACCAAGGGCAGATTGCTCGGCTTTCACCGCAACTATCTCTCGATGCAGGTGGACGATCTCTTCCTGCCTAACGAGGTCTGGGACACCGCCTCAAACGTCACCGGCACAAAGACTGTGCGCATGCGACCGATCGACATGGTCAACACGTATTCGTGGGTATCTGCGCGCAACCAGCGGATCGATTTCGCCTTCAACGGCGCAGGCAACGTGGAGGCAGGCGGTACCAGTGACGCTCTGCTCCGTTACGTGAAGGCGTACAAAAGCCGTTTCGGTTTTATTAACCACACGTATGAGCATCTCGACTTCGACGATATTGACGACGATCCGAGCAACGGTCTGCAGCCGGCTGATCTAGCGACGATTAATTCACAGATCAGCCAGAACGTGAGCTGGGCACAAGCCAACGGCATCCCGATCCGCGCGAACGAACTCGTCACCGGCGAGCATTCGGGCGTGCACACCAACGCGTTCTTCCCAGCTGCCGTCACCGGGCAGCAACTTGCGTGGGTTGGAGACGACAACTCCCGCTATCCCGCACAGAGCAGAACGGGTTCGGCCCTAACCGTGCCGCGGTACCCGACCAACGTCTATTACAACACGTCAACGCGTGCTCAGCAGCTCGACGAATACAACTTCCTGTACCTGCCGCCGGCCCTTGGCGGCGCATGCGTCAACACCGCCGTAACTACATGCCTGAGTGCCCCCGTCTCCTGGAAGCAGTACGTAGACGCCGAAGGCAACATGATTCTGCGGCACATGCTGACCAACGACCCGCGCCCTCATTACGCCCACCAGTCGAACCTGACCGGCGACCGTGTGCTTCTGAGCGTGCTCGACAATGCGATTAGCCGCTACCGCGGCTTGATCAGGGCGCCGGTTGTACAACCGAACCTCACGACCGCCGGTCAGGAAATACTGAGGTCAAACCTGTGGTCGTCGGAACGCGACAAAGTTACTGCATATGTTCAAGGCGGCAAGATCACCTTGACTTCATACTCCTTGATCCCGCTTCAGATTCCAGTCACCGGATCCGCCACAATCGGTTCGATCGACGCTTCAGGGCGCCGATCCGGTTGGATAACGATTCAGCCAGGAGCGACGGTCACGTTAAACACCGCGGCCTAGCATCGCGGTTACAAACGAATCCGACCTGAAATGGCCGCCCCGCCGGCGTTCGTAGCGCCTCTGCACCTGAACTCTCCTCAGCAGTCTCGGTCCGCACCATGCGGACCGAGCGTCCTGCTGTTGACTGAAGGCACATACCCGTTTGCCATCGGGGGTGTCAGTACATGGTGCGACATCCTGCTCTCGGGATTGCCCGACGTGAGCTGGAAAGTGATGCCGATAACGGCCCCGGGTCACGCCATGAAACCCCTGTTCGAATTGCCGTCCAACGCACAAATCGCAGGCCACATTCAGCTTTGGAACGGAAGCATGCAGAGCACCATCCCACGACCGGCCAGGCGCAGCTCGATGGACGTCGATCTACCCGCGATTCTGGCTCGATTTCTGATCGGATGGAGCGAGTCCGAACGACGATTTACGGACGCCCTTGTTTGGTGCCGCCGGAATCCCGGCCGGATTCTGAGAGTGTTTCGCTCGGGACGCTCCTGGAGAAGCTTCCTTCGGCAGCTTGACCGCATACGCATCGAAAATGCCGATGGCGCCGGTCGCCCACCACAGCTTGACTCTGTCGAAGCCGCGACGCTCTATCAAACGCTTTACTGGATCGCACGAACCGCGGCCGAGCCGACACCGAAAGTAAACCTGCTGCATGTGACGGCGGCCGGCTGGGCGGCAATTCCGGCAATCGTTCACAAGGCGCTCTACGACACGCCGATCCTGCTGACCGAACATGGCGTCTACTTGCGCGAGAGCTATTTGGCGGCGACGCGAAGCGGCCGTCCGGAAGGCGAGCGGTTTGTCTCCACCCGCCTGGCGCGGGGCCTCGCGCGCGCGGCATATGCGGCTGCCGATGTGATCTCACCGGTGACCGGCGCCCACATCGCGTGGGAAACGACGATGGGAGTGCCCGCCGAGAAGATCCGCGTGATCCACAACGGCATCGACGGAATAGCGTCTAGCTTTGATCCGGCGCCCGGAATCCGCCGCGTCGTCTCCGTCGGACGAGTCGATCCACTCAAAGACGTCCACACGATGCTTCGCACGACCGCTGAAGTGCTCAAGCGAGTACCCAATGCGGAGTTTCGCTATTACGGGCCGGTGACCGATGGTGAACAGGCTTACGCTGCATCTTGCCACGAATTGCACGCCCGCCTCGGGCTCGACGGTCGTTTTCGTTTTATGGGCGCCACCCGTGAGCCGGAAAAAGTGATGCGCGAAAGCGATGTCGTCCTGATGACAAGCATCTCCGAGGGAATGCCCCTCGGAATCCTGGAGGCAATGGGACAGGGTCGTCCCGTAATTGCCACGGGAGTCGGTGGCGTGTCCGAAGTTTTACGAGGATGCGGCGTGGTCACACGACCGGGCGACGTACACGGAATCGCGATGGCCGTCACCACGTTGCTCAACAATCCATCGCTCGCCGACGAACTTGGCGCGCGCGGACACAAACGCGCACGCGAACGCTTCAGTCGGTCGGCATGCATCGACCAATACGGCGGCTTGATCGCAGAGCTCGCGGAACAAGGACTCGCAGCATGATCACGCGCGAAGGAAAACAAGCGCGTGACCTTGCTGAAGCACGTCTGGCGCGCCCCGTTCAGGACTCGCTGGAGGCCGCAGTGGTGCTGGAGGCCTGGGTCGGCGAAGAAACGCCGGTTGCGCTGAATATTGCTCCCGAGCTTGTACGTGTCGACGCCACGCCGCCCAAGCATTCGCACATCGCCTCCGAACGGGTAACCGGAGAGTCCTTCTCGACTGGACTTGGCCTCGTGCTCGCCGTTGTGCTGGTAGCCACCTGGGCCGCGCCTATCTCCGCTTCTCTCGGAGCCAACGTTTGGAACCACGCGCTCTTGCTGTCGCTGCCGGTCGCATTGAGCCTGGAGTGGATGATGCTCGCGCGCTACGGCGACGCAGAAAGCGGCCTGACATTCAGCGCCTCGGGAGCAGCTTTCGGACTTACATCACTGCTCCTCGTGGCCGCGACATTGAGCCTTATCGGACTCGACGGCAGAATCGCGTCAGCCATCGTGATTACATGGGTGTGCGGGGCGGCGCTGGTAAAGATCGGACACCTGCCGAGCTATTTGCTGGTTCTCGCGGCTTCTTCGGGATTACTGTATGCGGGCGCCGGCGTGGAACCCGTCATCTGGTGTGCGGCGACGCTTTCTCTCGCGATCGTCTCAGTCACGTTGCGCTCGCGAACTTCGGAGCTCGCGCGCAGCGTCGTCCATTTTCGCGTCCTCGGTTGGGGAATGATCGGCGCGGGCCTTGGATTGATGCTTGTGACCGACGATTCGATCGGCTGGGGATTCAACGGTGAAGCCCCCGCACTGGCGTTGATCCCATCCGCGGTCGGCTCGCTCTGGGGAGCGTTTTACCTCTCTCGCGTGTTTTGGAGTACACCAAACGCATTGACAGGCGTTTCGTACATTCGTTCTGATCGGGTGGATATCGGCGGCACGACTATGCGCGTATTGGGTGGCGCCGTGGTCCGAACACTTGCGGCCTCCGCGGGTCTTTCACTGCTCTGCATTCTTCTCGGTCGATGGACTTCCGGAACAATCGCTCCGACACTGTTTGGTGCTTTCGCCGCATTTGGATTGGCGTCAATGCTCGTGACGCTGCTCGTTTCGATCCGCCGTTCGCAGCTCGCCGGCGCCATAGTCTGCACGGGCCTGCTGATCGAAATGCTTTTGCGCCACTGGACGACTGATCCGGTTCCAGGAGTTTTGCTGCTTCTCGCCTCGATCTCCGTCGCGGCGCTGGCGTCGGTTCGCATAATCCTTCTATTTTCCCGACCGGGTCGAGCCCTCGCCACCGGCCTGTGGATCTGAGACGAGACAGGAACAGGTCATCGCATTGGCGCTGCGGAACAAAACCGGGCCACTTGCCGTATTGAGCTTGGCCGCCACGGTCGTCACTACCGCGGGTGTGCTGATGAGTTCCGGCGCCTTATCGAAGACGGTCTCCGCCAAACCAACAGCCGAGCGGGCTGCCTACGGTTGTCGATCCTGCCGGAAACCGCCACGCGACACGCCATGGGAATACAGACTCCAGGGGACTCCGCGCGTCGGTTCGAGAAAGCTGATCTACGACATCGACGGAGTCGAAACTCCACGCCAAGTCGTCAGGAAGATTCACCGAGCCGGCGGGTACGCGATTTGCTACGTGAACGCGGGTTCGTGGGAAAGCTGGCGGACCGACAAGGATCGCTATCCGTCCGATGTGCTCGGTCGCGAAAACGGCTGGCCCGGCGAGCGATACGTGGATATAAGGCGCAACGACGTCCTTGTTCCAATCCTGCGTGACCGATTTAGAGCCTGCCAAAAGAAGGGGTTCGACGCGGTCGAGCCGGACAATGTCGACGGATATCTCAACGAAAGTGGATTTCCGATCACCGCAGATGACCAGCTCAACTTCAATCGCACGACCGCGCGTCTCGCTCACGATCTGCGACTCGCGGTCGGCTTGAAGAACGACCTTGAACAGGCCAATTCACTTGCTTCGGTATTTGACTTCGCGGTTACTGAGGAGTGCGTTCAATATAAGGAATGTGCATCAACATTGCCGTTCCGCGCCAGGGGCAAAGCCGTGCTTGACGTCGAATACCGGGGAACCCTTTCGGAACTCTGCGGAGAGGCCCGCCGGTATCGATTTTCCGGTCTTATGCAGTCACTGGATCTGGACAAGCCAGGACGACAATGCCCGCGGCGACGCTAAGGGCTAGACAAACGGCCTAGACAATCGTCATCGCCGCATTCGTCTGAATTGCCGATTACGCACCCGTCCCGGACAACCCACTCCGCAAAGGGTGTTCCAATGTATTTCTCGCTTCACCGGCGCAGCCTGGTCATGACGACCGCTGCCTTGTCATTAGTGTTACTGCTCTCCGTATTGCTCTACGCGACCGATGCCCGAGCCCGCTCGACGGTCAAGAAATCAGCGACGGCCACGATCATGCTCTCAACGCCGTCCGCCCGAAGTGGCGATTCGGTGACGGTCAGTGGTAGCGACTTCGCCAAGCGCGCTCGCTACGTCGTTCGCCTGAACGGCCTGCGTGTCGGGTCGGGCACGACCAGCCGTTACGGACGCTTCAAGAAAATCTTCACCGTGCCGGAAACAGCGGCCGGCGATTACCCCGTAACCGCCACCGCCGGCGGCATTTCCGCGACGGCCATGATCAGAGTGATCTTTATCGAGCCCGGCCCAATTCCTGAACCCCAGCCGTCGCCGTCCCCCGATCCAGCTCCTACTCCAACACCGGAGCCGATACCCGAACCCACGCCGACGCCTGCGCCCGACGGATACTGGCTCCCGGCCGTACACACGACGTGGCAATATCAGCTCACCGGCACAGTTAATCAGAGCGTCAATGCCGATTTTGTGATCTTCGACCTCTTCGATAACGGTAAATCGGTGGTGGACGCATTGCACGCGGGCGGCAAACGAGCCGGGTGCTATTTCAGCGCCGGCAGTTACGAAGACTGGCGTCCGGACGCGACCGTATTCCCTTCCTCAGTGCTCGGCAAAAGTAACGGCTGGGCGGGAGAGCGTTGGCTCGATATCCGCGACCTGACCGTCCTTGGACCAATCATGGAATCACGACTTGACACGTGCAAGGCGAAGGGCTTTGACTCCGTTGACCCAGACAACGTTGACGGTTACGCCAACTCTACGGGCTTTCCCCTAACGGCATCCGATCAGCTTCGTTTCAACCAATTCCTCGCAGCGGCAGCCCACGCGCGTGGAATGTCAATCGGATTGAAGAACGATCTCGATCAAATCGGTGCACTGGTTGGAGACTTCGATTTTGCGGTCAACGAACAGTGTGCGCAGTACAACGAGTGCGCGATGCTCGCGCCGTTCATAAGCGCAGGAAAACCTGTGTTCGAGGTGGAGTATTCGCTTTCGAAGGACAAGTTTTGTGCCGCCTCGCTGGCTCGCGGATTTATGCCAGTGAAGAAGAACTTGGATCTTGACGCGTGGCTCGATCCGTGCTGGGCCTGAACGGTTTTCGCTGACTTTAAACAAGGGGACCGGCATGCGATGCTGGTCCCCTTGGGGTGGGCACCTTCAAACCACAAACTCCGCCGGGTAGTCCAGATCCTCTCCGCACCGCATACAGACCTGCGCTGAAATCGGCAGCAATTTGTGACAATTGGGACACTCGCGACTGGGGTCTTCTCTTTCATTGCGGCTCATGAAAACGGCTGCGAGACCGATCGCGGGCAACAAGAATCCGACGAGCGACCAAAGCAAGAACGAACTGCCCTTTCGCCGGCCGATGATGCCGGTGATCACGCCGAATATTAGGGGAATCAGGAAATACTGCACTCGTTGAGGATACGCCCGGCGGCCCGCGGTCTCGGAGTCCACGGGCGCAATGATTGCCGGACGCTCGATATTCAACAGGTCTCGTCCTGCGGCCGGGCTGAAATAGGCCGGACGGCGGAGGGGATACCGCCGTGCGGCGCGTTCACCAAAGGCACGGCTCGCTACTGAAACCGATAAGTAACCTACCAAATGCGGGGGATTTGTGCGACGCGCTACAAGCTGAGCTTGTCGCGCACGATACGCGTAACTTCGCCGCCGTCCGCCCGGCCCTGGGTCTGCTTCATCACAAATCCGATAATCGCGCCGATCGCTTTACCGTTTCCGGATTTTAGGTCTTCGACAGCCCGTGGATTTGCCTCGAGCGCCGCGTCGATCACTCCGGCCAGTTCGTCCGAATCGTCCATCGCGGCAAGACCCTCGGCCTCAACGATCGCGTCCGGATCGCCACCGTTTTCGACGAGTCTGTCGAGCACGGTCTTTGCGCCGGCGCCCGTGACCTGTTTATTCCCCACCATCACCACAAGTCGGGCCAACGCCGCCGGCGAAACGTTCGACAGCGCGGGATCTGTGTCGGCGCCGATTCTCGCGACGAGTTCTCCGGTCACCCAGTCGGCGAGACGCTTGGCGTCGGCGCCTTCACCGCCGGCCTCAAGCACGGATTCGAAATATGCGCCCATTTCGGCGCGAAACGCCAGCAGGCGTGCCGTGTCCACGCTGAGCCCGATCTCGTGTTCGTAACGTTCGGCCTTTTGCAGCGGCAGCTCGGGCAAAGTGACCCGAATCTCCTCGATCAGCTCTTTTGCGGGAGCCACCGGCACCAGGTCCGGCTCCGGGAAGTAGCGATAGTCGTGAGCCTCCTCCTTGGAGCGCAATGAGGTCAGCGAACCGCTTGACGGATCGAAGTGCAGCGTCTCCTGCGTAACCTTCTCGCCCGCGTTCAGCAACGCCGTCTGGCGCGCGATTTCCGCGTCGATTCCCCGCTCGATGAAGCGGAACGAGTTCATGTTCTTGAGCTCGGTCTTGGTGCCGAGCTCCTGCTGACCGACCGGACGGATAGAGATGTTTGCGTCACAACGCAACGACCCCTCCTCCATGTTCACGTCAGAGACGCCGAGCTGCTTGATCGTCGCGCGCAATAGCTGTAACCACTCGCGGGCCTGTGCGCCGGAGTGGATGTCCGGTTCCGTGACGATCTCCACCAGGGGCGTGCCGCCGCGGTTGTAGTCCACGACCGTACGACCGGCGCCGTGAATGCGGCCACTTTCTCCGACGTGGATGTTTTTCGCCGCATCCTCTTCCATGTGCGCGCGGTGGATTCGCACGCCGGCCAATTCGCCTTCGCTACAAATCGGAACGTCGAATTGGCTGATTTGGTAGCCCTTCGGCAGATCCGGATAGAAGTAGTTTTTGCGGTGAAACATCGAGCGTGGAGCGATCTCACATCCCAACGCAAGCCCTGTGGCGATCGCGTAGCGGACAGCCTGCTCGTTGGGTACCGGCAGGGTGCCCGGGTGTCCCAGACAGACCGGACACGTAAGCGTGTTCGGCTGCGCGCCGAACTCCAGCTTGCAGCCGCAGAACATCTTCGTGTTCGTGCTGAGCTGGACGTGGATTTCCAGTCCGATCACTGCCTCGTAACCGCTCATCGCGCGGCCTCCTCGCGCGCCCACGGCCCGGGCGCGAACGCCGTCGCGGTCTCGAAGGCGAAGGCCGCGTTGAGCAGCCGGTTCTCGCTGTAAGCCGGACCGGCGATCTGAAGACCGACCGGTAGCGCACCCGAGTCCCCCTCGGACGCGACGGCCGTGCCATCGGACGTCGCAAGCCCCGCGGGAACGGAGATCGCCGGAATGCCGGCAAGTGACATCGGCACCGTGAAAAGGTCCGACAGGTACATCGCGAGCGGGTCGTCCACGCGTTCGCCGAGCTTGAAGGCAACCGTCGGAGATGTCGGCGTGATGATGAAGTTGCAGGACGCGAAAGCCGCGCGGAAATCGTCGGCGATCTTCGTGCGCACAAGTTGCGCGCGGCCGTAGTACGCGTCGTAGTAACCGGAGGAAAGCGCGTAGGTACCAAGCATGATGCGCCGCTTGACCTCGTCGCCGAATCCGTCATGGCGGGTGCTTTCGTACATCGCCGTCAGGCCTTCCGCCGGTGAACGCAGGCCAAATCGCACACCGTCGTAGCGTGCGAGGTTCGCGCTGGCTTCGGCGGGCGCGATCAGGTAGTAAGCGGAGAGGCCGTGGTCGGCGTGTGGCAGTTCAACCTCAACCAGCTCCGCGCCAAGCGCCTCCAACCGGGCCGCCGCGCGATCAAAGATCTCACGTACGCCAGGCTGCACGCCGCTCCAGTCGATCGTTGACGGCACGCCGAAACGCACCCCCTTCAAATCCTGCGCGCTGGGCAGCGAAATCGCTTCGGGCATGCCGGTGGCCGTTGAGTCATGCTCGTCGCGGCCCTCCATGTGTTTAAACATCAGCGCCGCATCAGTGACGTCGCGCGTAAGCGGACCGGCCTGGTCGAGCGATGACGCAAACGCGATCATCCCGTAACGCGAGACAGTGCCGTATGTCGGTTTGAGGCCCACGAGGCCACAGAGCGAGGCCGGCTGTCGGATCGAACCACCTGTGTCCGTACCGGTCGCCCACGGAGCTAGTCCGGCCGCGACCGCGGCGGCCGAACCGCCACTGGAACCTCCCGGCACGCGCGACTCGTCCCACGGATTACGGACGGGTTTGTAGCCGGAGTTTTCGTTTGACGAGCCCATCGCGAACTCGTCCATATTGGTCTTGCCCAGCACGCTTACGCCTGCCGCTTGAAGCTTTGTGATCGCTGTGGACGTGTACGGCGGCAGGTAGCCCTCGAGAATCTTCGAGGCCGCAGTGCTGGGTACACCCTCCATGCAGAACAGGTCCTTCACGGCCAGCGGCACACCGGCCAGCGGCAAACCCGAGATCTCAGCGGCCCGATCGGCTGCCGGGTTGCCTTGCTCGCGCCAGAGAAACGCTCCGATCTCCTCCCCGGCGATGCGGTCCGCGTAGGCGGCGAAAAGCTCACCCGCGGTGAATTCGCCGGCCTTCAGCCGCTCGACCGCCTGGGCGGCGGTCAGCGAGATCAGCTCTGAACTCATTCCTTGCTCCTGGCTGTGCCGCTGAACCCGCACATTTCAGCTCCCCGGCGAAGGCACGGCGAAACCGTCGTCCGCGACTTCGGGTGCATTGGCGAGAGCCTGTTCACGCGTGAGCCCGGCGCGTACTTCGTCGGGCCGAAGCGAATTGACCAGATCGACAACGTGCGATGTCGGCTCCACGCCTTCCAGATCGAGTTCTTCAATGTGCTCGATGTAGCCGAGCACGGCGTCAAGCTCGCGCAGCATGCGCTCTTGTTCGTCGTCGGTCAGCCTCAGCCGCGCCAGACGGGCCACATATTGAACGTCTTTGAGCTCGATCACGACGCAGAGTCTATGCGTCCGGCGAAGAGCCCTCCAGACAAAACCGCCCGCCTACGAATCGAGCTTGATGTGCTCCGGCGGCGGAGAATGAAGAAATCCCTCGGGTGTGGATTCGTCGCGAAGCGCCCACGCGCTGCCCGACAGCATGATCAGACCCCCTGCGACGGCGAAGCCGTAAAACGTCAGCGCCGACGCGTCCGCTGGCGGGTGGATCAAACGCAGGACCAGTCCAAACGAAGCCAGGAAACTGAAAAACAGCGCCGGTGTGTTGAACACGATCGCCCAGTGCGGCGTTTCACCAAAAACCGCTGCGATCAACATCCAGGCGTTGAAAATCACGGCGGCGTAAACGAACCAGCGAGTGACCGAGAGATCCCACACGTTCAACTGACCACCCTCAAACGCGCCACCGATCGCTTCAGCGTCCGGGGCGATCCGACGAAGATCGGCCAGGCCGGGCATTTCGAACCACGGCTTGAAGGTTGCGCCGAAGAGCAACGCCGTTCCCAGCGCGGTCAGCCAGTCCGCGGGACGCAGCTTCGAAAACATCGCTTAACCCTCCGCCGATGCGGCACGTATCTGTGCGGCCTTCACGGTGTTTGCCAGCAGGCAAGCGATCGTCATCGGTCCGACCCCACCGGGGACCGGTGTGATCGCGGCGGCGACTTTGATCGCCTCTTCGAATTCGACGTCGCCGCACAGGCCATCGGCGCCTCGCGTGGTGCCGACGTCGATCACGATCGCGCCCGGCTTGATCATGTCCGCGCTGACCAGGCCCGGCGAGCCCACGCACGTTACGAGCACGTCGGCGCGACGGCAAACTTCGGGCAGGTCATGTGTATGTGAGTGACAGACCGTGACCGTGGCGTTTTCCGCAAGCAGCAATGAGGCGACCGGGCGCCCGACCAGGTTCGAACGGCCCAGAACAACCGCCTCCGCACCGTCGAGTTTCGCCCCCACATGAGCGAGCAGGCGCATCACGCCGCTGGGCGTGCAAGGGACCAGCGCGTCTCGGCCCTGCACTACGCGGCCCGCATTGGCGACGGTCAGGCCATCAACATCCTTTGCCGGATCGATCAGCTCGGTCATGGCGTCCGCGTCGAGCTGCGGTGGCAGCGGCAGTTGAAGCAAGATCCCGTCGATCTCATCGTCGGCGTTTAGTTCCTTGATCAGATTCGCCAGCGACTCTGTCTGTGTGTCCGCCGGCAATCTGTGGTCCTTGCCTTTGATTCCAACCTCATTACAGGCCTTGTGCTTATTCGTGACGTATACGTCCGACGCTGGATCGTCGCCAACAAGGATCGTCGCCAGCGAAGGCGCGCGCCCGTGCGCCTCTGCGTAGGCACCGGTGATCTGCGCAACTTCTGCCCTTACAGAGGCGGCCACGGCTTTTCCGTCGATGATTTGTGCGGTGGTTACTGAGTTCATATTCGGCCCGCGCGACTCTAGACAAGATGGTTCCATCTTGACTAACCCGCACGTAGAAGTTCGTCAAGGCCGGGCAGCACTCCGGTGGCCCAGAGGATCACGCCGACCACGCCAAGCACGGTACCCGCGACGCCAGCCGAGATCGCCCAACGACCCAGCCCACGTTCGCCAGACCGAACCGCGCGAACGCCCATGAAGATCGCCACCGGGCCAAGTACCAACGGAACCACCAGGATCGAAGCCAAACCCACGCCAAGCGCTATTCGGGCCTGACGCTGCTGCGGCGTTTGTGCCGGGAACGGTGCGGGCGGTATAAACGCGGGACGCGCTCCGCGCGGTCGTACAAACGACGGCGGCCCCGGCGGCGTTCCGATTGCGGGCACGACAGGCGCGACGCTCGCCCCATTGAAAGTGGAATCTCCGGTCGTACCGCCCGGCCCCGCGATTGGAAACGGAAATTCGTCTGAAGGGCTTCCACGAAAAGGTTCGCCCGTCGGCGCCGGCGGTCTGAACAACTCCGCGCCTCGTCTCATCACGAACTCCCCATCCGTTTCGTGATCGGGGCGTAGTCGGCGATGAACTTCCGCTCGGAACTATCGGAGGCGAATCTCACGACGATCATGTTGCCGGGCTCTACTCCGATCACTACCCCTTCACCGAAGTTCGCATGTTCCACATCATCGCCGTTCTTAAAGCGCGCGAGCGCCAGTCGGCCGCCCACCTGCGCGCCGCCGCCGAATCCGCCACCGGACCCGGCGCCGGTTCCTCCTCCGCGCCCGGCGGTTCCGGTGCCCGGCGCGGCCCGCCGGCCGCCGTACGAACCGCCACCGGAGGTCTCCACCTGAAGCTCGATGTGCTGCTGGGGAATCTCATCGAGAAAGCGTGACGGCTGGTTCCACTGACGTTCACCGAAGAGCGTCCGCGCCGCGGCATACGTCATGTAAAGACGTTCGCGCGCGCGTGTGATCCCGACGTAACAGAGCCTGCGCTCCTCCTCGACATCGCCTGCGTCGACCGCCCGCGAGTGCGGAAAGATGCCCTCCTCCTGCCCGATCATGAAAACAACCGGATACTCCAGACCCTTGGCGTTGTGCAACGTCATCAACGTGATCGCGCCCGATTCATCCTTCAGGGCGTCCTGATCGCTGAAGAGCGCCACCTGCTGCAAAAAAGCCTCCACCCCGGCGTCTTCGTCGCCGACCGAATTGAGGTCGTATTCGCGCGCCAGTCCGACGAACTCCGCGAGGTTCTCCAACCTGGTCAGAGCCTGCGGATCTCCTTGAGCTTCGGCCTTGAGCGAGTCGTTGTAACCAGACTCGTCGAGCACCGCCTGCAAGAGGTCGCCGACGTGCTTTTCCCCGGCCGCGCGCTCGCGCAGTTGCTGCATGATCTCGCTGAAGCGGGCCAGCGATTTCAGCGCCGCTCCACCAAGTCCAGGCACTTCTTCGGCACGACCGGTCAGATAGAGCGCCTGCTCACCGGTTGTGTTGGCGTGAGCGAGCAACCGATCGACGGTGGTCTTGCCAAGGCCGCGTCGCGGCACATTGATCACACGCTGCAATGACACTTGATCGCTTGGGTTGACCAGCAGGCATAGATACGCCAGCGCGTCCTTGACCTCGGCTCGCTCGTAAAACCGGGTGCCGCCGATCACCTGGTACGGCAATCGGTAGCGCACCAGCGTGTCCTCGAGCACCCGCGACTGCGCGTTGGTGCGATAGAAGACTGCGATATCGGTGTTCGCGACGCCGGAATCGGTCAATCGCTCGATCTCACCCGCGATGAACCGCGCCTCCTCATGCTCGTCGGTGAGCTGACGGACGTGGATCAGCTCGCCGCCCGGTTCGTCCGTCCACAGTTTCTTTGCTTTGCGTCCGCTATTGCGCGACACAACCGCGTGAGCCGCCTCGAGAATGCGCTCGGTGGAGCGGTAATTCTGCTCCAGCTTCACGACCGAGGCATCGGGAAAGTCCTTCTCAAAATCGAGAATGTTGCGAATGTCGGCACCACGAAATCCGTAGATCGACTGATCGTCGTCGCCGACCACGACGAGATTGCGGTGCTCGCGGGCGAG
The DNA here is from genome assembly GCA_016213645.1 of Actinomycetota bacterium. GTDB lineage: Bacteria > Actinomycetota > Thermoleophilia > Solirubrobacterales > JACPNS01 > JACPNS01. The sequence continues at coordinate 56,790 of JACQZY010000026.1, read as the reverse complement.
CAGTCCCACCCAGCGATACTGCACCGCGTTGGTGTCCTGATATTCATCGACGAGGATGTGCTGAAACGTGGTCTGATAGCGGCGCAACACTTCCGGAAACGTCTCGAACAGCTCCACGCATCGCAACAGCAGATCGTCGAAATCCATCGCGTTCATAGCGCGCATTCGCCGGTCATACGTCTTGTAGACGGCGGCCACCACCTCGTCAACCACGCCGTCGACCTTTTGCTCGTAGGCGGCGGCGTTGATCAGCTGATTCTTCGCGCGGGAGATCAGGGACTGGATCATGCGCGGCGGAAAGCGCTTGGAGTCCACATCGTTGGCCTCCATGCATTGGCGCGTCAGCCGCTGCGCGTCGGCAGCGTCGTAGATCGTGAATCCGCCGGTGAACCCAAGCTGCTGGGCCTCGGCGCGAAGTATCCGCGCACAGGCGGAGTGGAAGGTCATCACCCACATCGCTCGGGCGCGTCCACCGCCGACGATTTGTTCGACGCGTTCTCGCATCTCCCCCGCGGCCTTGTTGGTAAAGGTGATCGCGAGGATCTGCTCTGGCCTCGCGTCGCCGGTCTGCACCAGATGCGCGATCCGGTGAGTGAGCACGCGCGTCTTGCCGGAGCCGGCGCCCGCAAGCACCAGCAGCGGCCCGCCGCGATGCACGACGGCCGCCCGCTGGGGCTCGTTCAGACCCTCAAGCAGGTCGGTGTCGGCGAATAGCTGGGCCACCAATCGAGCATAGCCACGCCCCCGGAACGCCTGTTCGGGCCGCCGCAAAGCGCGGTTTTTTAGCCGCCGGTCGGGTCCTGACCGCCCTTGCGGCGGCGCAACGGGCTTACGTTCGGCAAGTCCGCCGGACTCGCGCCGCGCAGTTCGGCGATCTCACGCTCAAGCGCGCGGATGCGATCGGACATCGCGTCCATCGCATCGGCCACCGGGTCCGGAAGGTGGATCCAGTCGGTGTCCGGCCCTTCGGCGAGCTTCTTGCCGTCGATGCGAACCGGATGCCCGGGGTTGCCGACGACCGTGCTGTTGGGCGGCACGTCGTGAATGACCACGGAATTCGCGCCGATCTTCGCGCCGTGACCGATCCGGATCGGCCCAAGCAGTTTCGCTCCAGACCCCACGGTCACATTGTCCTCCACGGTCGGATGCCGCTTGCCCGGCTCCAACCCGGTGCCGCCGAGCGTTACGCCCTGATACAGCGTTACGTTGTCGCCGATCTCCGCCGTCTCTCCCACAACGACTCCGGCACCGTGGTCGATGAAGAAGTTCGCTCCGATCATCGCGCGCGGATGAATCTCCACGCCCGTAAATATGCGCGACCAGTAGGCGATCATGCGCGGCAGCAACGGCACTCCCGCACGCGCCAGACGATGCGCCACCCGGTGCAGAAGGATCGCGTGAACCCCGTTGTACGTGGCGAGCACTTCCAGCCTGCCCAGCCCGCGCGAGGCCGGGTCGCGCGCTTGCGCGGCGGCGATGTCTTGACGGATTTCCTGGGTGATGCGAGTCATCGTGAAACCGGTCGCGGCGTTTGGGCCTGCAAGGCCGCCGCCGCTCGTCTAGGACTTCGGTTACACGTTACCGCCGCGCGAGTCACTTGCGCAAATGCAACCTGGCGTGCGCTGAAGCTGCTCTTCGTTCCACTCCATTTCGCCTCCGCGTAGCCGCAACAGCCGGCCCGGGCGCACGTCGATCGCACCGGTCACGAACCCGATTGCGGTCAGCGCCTGCATCGATGCCGCCGCGCCGGCCGGTGGACCGAAGACTCCTTGATCTTCACGAGACGGAAGCCCCAATCCGTTCGGTACGTTCTCGCACCGGCAGCAGGCCGTACTTCCGGGAACGACCGCCAGTAACGCCGCGTCGAAACCGGATACGGCGGCCGTGCAAAACGCGGTGCCCGCGCCCGTGCAGCCATCGTTGACCACGCGACGCACGGCGTCGCTTGAGCTGCAGTCGAGCACAAAATCGGCTCCCGTCAAAATCGGACCGACGTTGTCAACCGTCAGATCCGCGGGAAACGGGTCCACGTGAACGTCCGGGTTGACCAGCGAGAGCTTCGCCGCAAGCGATTCCGCTTTCAACATTCCCGCTTCCGGCGACAGATAAAGAACCTGGCGATGAAGATCCGATTCGTCCACCGTCGATCCGTCGACGATCGCCAGCCGTCCCACACCGGCGCCCGCTAAATACGACGCCGCGATCGAACCCAGCGCGCCCGCGCCGACTACGAACACCGTCGCTCCGGCGAGAGCGCGCTGCTCGTCTTCACCCCAGCGCGGATTCGCCGTCTGACTTTCGTAGCGACCGGAACCGGCGGCCGACTCGTCGCTCACGGCGTGAAGAACGGCGTCGAAACGTAACGCTCGCCGGAGTCCGGAATCACCGTGACAACACGCTTGCCCTTCGATTCCGGGCGCCTCGCCACTTCTAGCGCCGCCCATACGGCGGCGCCTCCGGAGATGCCACACGAGATCCCCTCCGAACGCGAGACCAGCCGGGCGGTTTCGATCGCGTCTTCGTCTTCCACTGTGAGGATTTCGTCAATCACTCCGCGATTGAGTATCGGCGGCTCGAACCCCGCACCGATGCCCTGAATGCGATGCGCGCCGACCTTTCCACCCGAGAGCACGGGCGAGGCGGCGGGCTCGACGGCCACAACCTTCACCCCGGCCTTTCGTTCCTTGAGCCGTTCGCCCACTCCGGTGATCGTGCCGCCGGTGCCAACTCCGACAACGAAAACGTCCACCTTTCCACCCGTGTCGTTCCAAATCTCCTCGGCCGTCGTGCGGCGATGCACGTCCGGATTGGCCGGGTTGGAAAACTGGTCGGGCAGATAGTGGTCCGGCCCACGGGCCAGCTTTCGCGCCGCGTCAACCGCCTCCCCCATGCCACCCATCGACTCGACGATTTCGACCTTGGCCCCGTAAAGGCGCAGCAGACCCTGGCGCTCGCGACTCATCCCTTCAGGCAGTGTCAGAATCAGGTCATATCCACGCGCCGCGGCCACGCAGGCCAGCGCGATGCCGGTGTTGCCGCTGGTGGCTTCCACGATCGTCGTCTTTCCCGGCTCGATCAGACCGTCGCGTTCGGCCGCCTCGATCATCGACACGCCGATGCGGTCCTTCACGCTGCCGGCCGGGTTGAATGCCTCAAGCTTGGCGACCACAGACCCGGGGAGGTCGACCGAAAGCCGGGACAACTCCACCATCGGCGTAGCGCCCATCAGGGCGGTGACATTTGCGGCGATCGGACTCATCGGTTTAGATGTAATACATCGCCTCGCCGGCACGATTTCGCTCATCCTCTGCCAGCAAGGCCAAAGTACGCTCGGCGAGCTGGTTGCGCAGCGCGCCGACCACCTCTCCCCACGGCGGAATGCTCAGCTGCTCCTCGGCGATCTCACCGTCCAGCGTTTGCACCACTTCAAGCGCGGTGATCTGCGTGGCAGGCCGCGCCAGCACGTAGCCGCCCTTCACGCCACGGCGACTTGCCACGACGTTCGCTCGGCGCAGCGCTCCGAAAAGCTGTTCCAGAAATTGGGCGGGCAGATCACGGCGTCGCGCCAATTCCGACACGGGAATCGGATCGCCGCCTTCGTGCTGCGCGAGTTCTACCAGCGCCGAAAGGGCATAAACGGACTTGGATGTGATCGAGATCACGGCAGACGGCCTCCAAATCAAGCTTACCGCCGCTCGCGGCTAATTCCGATCCGACTTCAAGGTTTGTGCCGAACCCAGCGCGGGATTTGATCCGGCCAAAGAAAAAACCTCTTCGGGGGGAGGTCCGGAGAGGCTTTTTCACGTCGGCCGGAGCGAGTCCGGCCACAGACTTGTGGCGCGGACTTACAGCCAGCCGTTTTCGGCCGCGTTGAGCACCGCCTGCGCGCGGTCCTTCACGCCCAGCTTGCCGTAGATGTTGTGCAGGTGCGTGCGCACCGTACTGGTGGAAAGGTGCAGGTTCTTGGCGATCGCCTCGTACACGTGACCCTCGGCCAGCTGGCGCAGCACATCGCTTTCGCGCGGGCTGAGCGGGCTTGGGCTGGTGGGGCGCCTGCGCTCTCCGCCACCCGAAAGCGGCAGTTCATAAAGAATCGAACGCAGTTGGCGTACGGTCAGGCGCACGTTACGAGAAGCTTTCAGAAGCTCGTCCGGGCTGACGTCGCCACCTTCGGCGTAGTGCGAAAGCATGTCGGCCAAGCGGATGATCGCGGCCTCGCCGCCTTCTTCGTCGCCGTGGTGACGCTCGATCGCGGCGGCCAGACTGTTTGGCAGCCCCCACCGGCGAGCAAGCACGCCGCCGACCAGTGCGTGATCCACACCCAGTTCGCGACGCTCGCGCATCAGGCGCTCCTGCGGTGTGCGCGCGGAGCCGTGAACCTGCTGCGGATAGCCGTCGTAGGCGTAGGTCAGAACAAGTTTTCCAATGTCGTGCAGAAGCGCGGTCACCAGCAGCGAATCGATGTCGCCGTCCCAGTTGATCTCACGCGCGATGCGGTCGGCCGCCTGCTGGGTGGCGATCGCATGAAGCCGGAAACGATCCGGCGTGGAATCCCACTGCGCCGTACGCTCGAAGAAGTCGAACGTCTTGGTGCGTGTGACAATCGCTTCAACGCCACCGGGCGTCAGCACCTCGACCGCGTCGCGGACCGTGGTGATCTTGCGACGACCACCAGTGGCCTTGTTCGCGTAGCGAACGACCGTAATCACGAGCGCAACATCACGCTCGATCGCCGCGACCAGCTCGGTCGTGGACTTGTCGTTGCCGTTCGTCACCAAGTGCAGCACACGATCGCGAGACTCCGCGAGCGCCGGGAAGCGCTCAAGCGCCTCGAATGCCGCCGTCAGGCGATGACCGTGACCCTGCTGGCGCTGACCTTGAGCGCCAATGCGCGGAGGCGTCTCATTTGCGTCGGCCGTTACGGCCGGCTGCCGGTTTGCGTTCCTTGCCATTAACTCACATCTCCAAGCTCTCGACGTCCGTGCCTTAAGCATTGCTGGGTACGACATATGTCGAACCAGAGCAGTTATCGGCAGCATCGACGATTTGTTTAGAGACTTTTTTGAATCAACGCCGTTGATCCGGCAAAAACCGCCGGCGGGCGCGAACCTCAGGCAGCCGAAATCGCCTTGTCTATGCGGGAAAGCGACTCTTCGCGCCCCAAAAGCGCCAACGACTCAAAAATTCCAGGAGAAATCGTGGTGCCGCTGATCGCAACGCGCACCGGCTGAAATAACTGCTTCGGCTTGACGTCCAATCGCTCGACGACCTCGCGAAGCGCGTTTTCGATCGATTCGTCGGTGAAGGGCTCAAGAGTGGCCAACGCGTCGCGCGCTTCGCCGAGACGAGCGCGCCCTTCTTCGTCGAGAAACTTTGCGTGCGCCTTCGCGTCTTCGGCCGGACCGTCAAAGAAGAATCCCGCCAGCGGCCAAAAATCAGCCAACGTCTGGATCTTCTCGCGGCAGAGCCCGGCGGCGCCGGCCAGTCCGTCGCGACCGGTGAACGCCTCCAGCGCGACCGTCAATTGCCCCGGATCCATTTCACGTAGGTACGTGCCGTTCATCCACCGCAACTTCTGCTCGTCGAAGACCGCGGCGCTGCGGCCCACGCGGTCGAGCGAAAACAGCTTTACCAGTTCGTCGGTGCTGAAGAACGTCTGCTTGTCGTCGTAACCCCAGCCAAGCAACGCGGTGTAGTTGCGAACCGCCTGTGGCAGAAATCCGGCGTCGCGCAACTCCTGCACGGAGGCCGCCCCGTGGCGCTTTGAGAGCTTTTTTCCATCCGGGCCGTGCAACAGCGGAAGGTGGCCGTAAACCGGCGGTTCCTGCTCAAGCGCCTTCAAAATCATCACCTGGCGCGGCGTGTTTGAGAGATGGTCTTCTCCGCGCACAACGTGCGTTACTCCGCTGTCTAGGTCGTCAACGGCCACAGCGAGGTTGTAAAGCGGGCTGCCATCCGAACGCGCGATCGTGAAATCGTCGATTGCCTCGTGCTTGAAGGTGACGTCGCCACGGATCAGATCGCGCACAACCGTCTCGCCGTCCTCGGGAACTCGCAATCGCGTAGCGCCCTCGTGTTCGTACGCGTGGCCGGACTGCTTGAGCTGCTGGATCACTTCCAGGTGCCTGGACTGGTGGCCGGCCTGCGAAAGCGGATCGCCGTCCCAGTCGATCTCCAGCCATTCCAGCGCCTCGATGATCTGATCCACGTTTTCCTTCGTGGACCGCACGCGATCCGTGTCTTCGATGCGCAGGATCATGCGTCCGCCCGATCCGCGCGCCAGCAGCCAGTTGTACAAGGCGGTGCGTGCGCCGCCGATGTGCAACTGTCCGGTGGGCGATGGCGCGAAGCGGCAGACGATCTCGTTGGTGGATGGCTCGGGCATCGGCGGCAATCCTACGCGACCGCCCTCAGGGCGCTTGATTGCGAAATTGTCCAATGCCCTTGACAATTTTCCAATTCACTTCTAGTCTGTATGTCGGAATGCCCTCAAACCGGGCATATGACGTCCGCGCGCTCGGTTTTACTGCGCGGGTCGCGTCGAAATGAATGTACGTTTCTGCGGTCGGGACGGCTTGCGGCACTCGCTTTAGGGAGCGCGTCACACGGAGCCTGCCGGCATCGGCGACGTCGCAGGACAAAAGCCCGAACGGGCATATCTGGAACACCCCCCTTAGGAGGATGAAGAATCATCATGACCAACGCACGTTTCCATCTCTCGGCTTATCGCTGGAAGCTGCTCGCGGCGGCAATTTCGGTGGTGGCGGTCATGGCGTTCACGCCGGCCGGCGCATCGGCAACCGGCGGATCCTACGGCGGCAGCAGCGGTAGCGGCTGCGGATCAACCACGGAGTGTCCGAACTCCACCGTCACCAAGTACTACAAGAACTATTGCGACGTCTCGGTGTCGCCGACCGATCAGACGGTCTCCGACCCGGCCGGCGCAACCGGCGAATTCACCGTTTCGGTCAAGAAGAACACGACCGGCGCCTCCAGCGAAAGCGGTGCATACCGCGATTGCGACGAAGGTCCGGGTAAGACCACGGTCGCTGCCGGCGTTGAGGTCAAATGGGAGATCACCAGCGGCGTGTGCGCCGGCAAGTCCGGTAGCGGCACGACCGACGCGGACGGCAAGTTCAAGTTCACGGTCACCGGCTGCGGCGAATGCGGCACGGCAAACGTGAAAGTCAGCGTGAAAAAGGTGATCACCGCAACGACCACCAAGACCACGAGCACCACGAAGAAGGTCTGCGCGCTTTACTACGGCAGTCTCTGCATCAAGTGGAGCTACGACTGCGACACCACGGTGACCACGACGACGACAGTCATCAAGACCATTTGGGTGACCGTCGCCACATGCATCAAGATCGAGTGGAAGAACTGCCCGCCGCCGCCGACCGGACCGACCGGCGAGCCCACGCCGCCCACTGGACCGACCGGCGATCCAACGCCACCGACCGGTCCGACGAGCGATCCGACGCCCCCTACGGGACCGACGAGCGAACCGACGCCACCGACCGGTCCGACTTCGAACCCACCGGGTCCGACCGTCGGTGCCACGGTTGTCCCGCCGCCGGCCGTCGCCGGACTCGCGGTCAACAAGAACTGCACCAAGCCCTACCTGCTGATCACGGCCTCGGGTAAGAACGGCACGCCCGTGTCGATGACGATCTACGTGGACGGCAAGCGCTGGGCGAGGGTCACCAAGACTCCGCTCAACTACAAGCTCTTCACGTCCAAGCTGACGGCCGGTAAGCACACGATCAAGGCTGTCGTCCGCTTCGCCGACGGCACTTCGTCGACGGCTACAAAGAAGTTCCGCCCCTGCGCGAGGTTCAGCGCGACCGGACGCCGCTCGCCGGCGTTCACCGGAACGAACTAGTTGAAGAATCTGCCACAGCAACATCGCAATCGCTGAACTGTCCAGAGCGGCGCCCTTTTCAAAGGGTGCCGCTCTTTTTTCATCCTGTAACTAGACTTCGCCGCCAGATGCTGATCGGCGCACACGTATCCACCTCCGGAGGTTTGATCAAGGCAATCGAACGTGGCACGGAGTTCGGCTGCACCGCTATTCAGATCTTCAATCAGAGTCCGCGGATGTGGCGCCCGACGGCCTACGACGACGCGGACTTCGCGGCGTTTCGCGAAGCGATGGAGGCCTCTCCGATCGACGCGGTAGTAATTCATGCGATCTACCTGATCAATCCCGGTTCCACCGACAAGGAACTGGCCAAGAAGTCACTGGACTCGCTCACTCACGCGCTGCGCGTCGGCGACGCGATCGGCAGCGCGGGTGTGGTGCTACACCCCGGCCACGTGAAAGACGAAACTTACGCGCAGACGATAAAGCGAATTGCGGGCACGGTAAAGAAGGCGCTCAAGGCCAGCGAGAGCTGCCGTGTGCTGCTTGAAAACGCCGCCGGTCGCAAGGCTGTAGGTTGCGAGTTCGGCCAGCTGCGCGATCTGATCGATCTGCTCGATGGTGACCCGCGCGTGGGCGTTTGCGTCGATTCCTGTCACAGCCACGCCGCCGGATATGACGTTCGCACGATTGATGCCGTGACAGCGACGGTCGATCAGCTGGACGCCGCGGTCGGCCTGGACCGGCTACACGCACTGCATCTGAACGACAGCCGCGACGAGTTTGAATCACACCGTGACCGCCACGCCAACCTAGGCGAGGGAATGATCGGCAAGAGCGGAATGCAGGCATTTCTGTCGGAACCGCGTTTTGAGGGTTTGCCGATGCTGATGGAGATACCTGGAACCGACAAAGAGGGTCCCGGCAACAAAGACGTTGCGCTCGCGCGGAAGCTGCGCGAGCAGGGCCAAAAAGCTCGCTCCGCCGCTTAGCCGCCTAGCGGTAACCGGTGCGGAGCAGAAAGCCCAGCAGGTCGCGTACGTATGCGCGTCCTCGACGACCAAGCGTGCGATCACCGTTGAAGAGCCCTCTGCGTGCGGCGCGGTTGAGCTCTCGCGCGGCAGACGCGCCCGCGCCAAGCCTGTACAGGTCGGCGGCCCGCGCCGCGTAAAAACCGCGCACGTCCATGCCTGGCTTGAGCTTGCCGTGGCGTGTGAGCTTGCGAATCTCCGACCGCCAGTACCGGGCATCCTTTGCGATCGCCGCCGGATAGGCGGCTGTTACGTCGATGAAGGCGCCACCGGTGAGCCGGAACCGCTGGAACGGCATGCCCGAATAGGCGTGTGCGGTGAAGCGGTAGTCGAAGCGGGAGTCGCGAGTATCGAATTCCGAGACGTTGTCGTACTCGCTGTCGCTGAGGATGAAACCGGCATCGAACTCCTGGACCAGAGGCGTAAACGCCCCGGTGACGGGCGAGTAGTCGAGCACATACGCAAACGAACAGCAGTGGGCACCACCGGAATACGCGGAAGCCAAAACCTCCGCGCCGGCGTCGCCATCCAGCTCAAGGGTTCGCAAAGCTGAGGCGTCCGCCGGGTCGCCGGCCAGGTAACACGCGCCGCCACATGCGGCAGGGTCAATCGCCGCGTCGTAGGCGACAACGCCACCCAAGGTCGCCTTCACTCGTTGCAAAACAAACAGGTTGGTGCCAGGGTCAGGGGCGTATGTCAGCTCGGCCGTCAACGCACCGTTGGTGGACGTGATCGTCTCCGCATTCGCGCCGGACGCGACGCCGAGCAACGAGACAATCGCCATGAGCAGCGCGAGTGCTGATTTTGAACTGAACTTGATCGAACGCGAGTTCGAACTCATCGGAAAGACTTGTACCACGCTGCGCCCTGGATTACCAGCCACCGCCGGCGGCGGCACCGCTGGAGGTGGTCGCGGCCGCCTCAACTTCAAGACCGGAAATACCCTCGATCTCGGCGAGCAGCCCGGCGCTACGCGTTACGCGGTGGCCCTCGCCACACTCTAAGGCGGTTTCGGCGTCGCCGGTGCGAACGACGATTTCCAGCGGCGCCGAGCCCTTGTGCAGGCTGACAACGCCGTGCAGTTCACGCACGAGGGCCTCCACGGACGGGTGTTCGGCGGTGTCGGCGTCAATCACCACGCGGATCGGCTCGCCACCGCCAAAAACTCCTCCGACCGCCGCGGCGATCTCCTCATCGGTGGGCTCGAACGGTTCGGCCTCCTGGACCACCAACTTGGTTTCGTTCGCTTCTTTGTGGTCAACGCGGCCGCGCACGGTGATCACCGCGTCGTTGGCGATGTGTTCCTGCACAGCCTCCAGTGCCGTGGCGAATATCAAGATTTCCACCTGACCCGTGAGGTCGTCGAGCGTGGCAAACATCATGTGGCTTCCGCTCTTGGTGCGGATCTTTTTGCTGTCAACAATCAGACCGCCTACCGTCACCCACGCGCCGTCCTGCTTGTTGGCGAGTTCGGCGATCGAGCAGTCCACGCGCTCACGCAGCGCACCGGCGATCGGTTTGAGCGGGTGATTGGAAAGGAAGAGTCCAAGGGTCTCCTTCTCCATCGCAAGCAGCTCGGGCTGTTCGTGTTCGTGTGTGGGGATCGGCGGGCGCGGTGGCTTTTCTTGAACCGCGGCCCCGGGACCGGCCATGTCGAAGATCGACCCCTGCCCCATTCGCTCGTCCTGCTGAAGCTTTTGACCGGAGGCCTGCGCTGCTTCCAGCACTTCGAGCATTCCCCGGCGAGTGGCCCCTGTGGTAGAGAACGCGCCGCATTTGATCAGTGACTCGATCGCTTTCTTATTGACGGCCCGGCCGTCGACTCGTTCGCAGAACTCCCATAGAGATTCGAACGGGCCTTCCTTCGCGCGCGCGGCGAGGATCGCGTCGACCGCGGCACCTCCCACTCCCTTAACGGCCTCCAGACCGAAACGGATATTGCCCTCAACCACAACGAACTCGTGTTCCGACTCGTTGACGTCTGGAGGCAGCACCTTGATGCCCATCTCCTCGCACTTGGCGACAAAGAACGGCACCTTGTCCTTCGTGTTCATCACCGAGCTGACGACGGCCGCCATGTACTCGGCCGGATAATTGGCCTTCAGCCATGCGGTGCGATACGCGATCAAGCCGTAACACGCGGCGTGAGACTTGTTGAACGAGTAGTCGGCGGCGTCTTCGTTCATCTTCCAGAGCGACTCGATCACCTTTGGGCTGGTGCCGCCGGCGGTGCAGCCGCTGACGAACTTCTCCTTCAGCTTGGCCATGCCCTCGCGGTCCTTCTTGCCGATCGCCTTGCGCAGGTCGTCGGCTTCCGGCCCGGTGAAGCCGCCGATGTCCTTGGCGACCTGCATGTTCTGCTCCTGGTAAAGCACGACGCCGTAAGAAGTCTCGGTGATTGGACGCAGGCGTTCGTCGATGAAAGTGACGGCGGCCGGGTTGCGCTTGCCGCGGGCGTAGGCGTCGATGTAGCGCATAGCGCCGGGGCGATAAAGCGCGACCAGCGCGATCAGGTCCTCAAACTCCGTTGGCTTGACCTTCTTCAGCGCTTCGCGCATGCCCTCGGATTCGAACTGGAAAACGCCGATCGAATCGCCGCGCGCAAGCATCTTGAAGGTCTTTTCATCGTCGAGCGGCAGGTTGACCATGTCCGGGCGTTCACCGGTGGATCGCTCGATGATGTCCAGCGCGCTCTCAATCACGTCGAGGTTGCGCAGGCCGAGGAAGTCCATCTTCAGCAGGCCGAGCTTTTCCACCGGCTTCATCGAGTACTGCGTGACGATCTTGTGAGAGTTTTCGTCTGCGCCCGCCGAACGGTCCTCGGCGATCTGCAAGGGAACGATGTCGGTCAGCGGGCGGTCGGCGATCACGACGGCGGCTGCATGGATGGAGCTGTTGCGCACGATGTTCTCAAGTCCGCGAGCGACGTCGATCACTTCTTTGCTGGTGGGGTCGTTTTCGTAAAGCTCAAACAGCGGCTCGCCCTTCTTCAGGCATTCCTCAAAGCTCGGCGAGCGACCCATGATCGGCTCGGGGATCATCTTGCTCAGGCGGTCGCCGGTGGCGTAGTCGTGGCCCAGCACTCTCGCCGCGTCCCGCACCGCGGCACGCGGAAACATGCGGCCGAAGGTGATGATGCGGGCGACCGATTCCTTGCCGTACTTGTCGCTGACGTAGCGGATCACCTGCTCGCGGCCGTGTACTGAGAAGTCGATGTCGATGTCCGGCATGCTGACGCGCTCGGCGTTGAGAAATCGTTCGAAAAGCAGGTTGTAAGCCAGTGGGTCGACGTCGGTGATGTTGAGTACGAAGCTGACGATCGATCCAGCCGCGCTGCCACGCCCGGGGCCGACGGCGACGCCGTTGTCCTTCGCGTATTTGACGAAGTCCCAAACGATCAGGAAGTAGCTGTTGAAGCCCATCTTGTCGATCACGCCAAGTTCCATCTCCAGGCGCTCGCGGGCGGCGGCCGGAACCGGATCGCCATAGCGGCTGCGTATGCCTTCCTCGGCGATCTGCCGCAGGTATGCCCCATCGTCCTCACCATTAGGCGTCGGAAATCTCGGAATCAGCCGTTTACCTAGTTCGATCTCCACGTTCACGCGCTCGGCGATCTCCAGCGTGGACTCCACCGCGCCCGGCCACTGCGTGAAGTCGGCAGCCATCTCTTCGGAGTTCTTGAGATAGAACTCGTTGGTATCGAAGCTCATCTTCGGCGCCGCGATCGTGCTCTTGGTCTGCACGCAAAGCAGCGCCGTGTGGTGGTCGTAGTCCTCTCGGCGCAGGTAGTGAACGTCGCTGGTGCCCACCAGCGGTCTGCCGAACTCCTTGGCGGCGGCGGCGATCCCCACGTTGGCCTGGTCCTGCTCGGGGATCTTGTTCTCTTGGACCTCGAAATAGACGTTGTCCGCGCCGAAGATCTGGATCAGGCTGTCGACGTGGGCCTTGGCCTCTGCCTGGTTGTTTTCGAGCAAACGGCGCACAAAACGCGACTGCAAACAACCGGTCAGCGCAATGATTCCCTTGCCGTAGCGGTCAAGCAGTTCGAGGTCCACATTGGCCTTGCCGCGGTGAAAGCCCTCCAGAAATCCGGCGCTGCAAAGCTTTACGAGGTTTCGAAAACCGTCGTCATCACGGGCGAGCAGCGTGAGATGATTTCGCTCGCGGCGCTCCTTGTCGCGACGGCGGTGATCGTCCACGAAGTAGACCTCACAACCAAGAACGGGCTTGACGCCCTCCTTTTTGCAGGCTTCGTACAGATCGACAGCGCCATTCATGACGCCGTGATCAGTGAGCCCAAGCGCCGGCTGGCCAAACTCCGCAGCCCGCTTGGCAAGGTCTTTGATGTGACACGCACCATCCAGCAGCGAGTACTCGGAGTGGACGTGAAGGTGGACTGCGGAGGCGCTCACCGAATGATTTTATGCGGCGAGTCGGCGGGGGGTTTTGGGGGGCGAATTCCGAATTTCCGTGTCCGGGGGATCGGATTCATGCCGTATCTCACCGGCCCTACGAGAAGCACTCGGCAATCTGGTCGAACGATTCAAGGATCCAGTCCGAAAGAATGCGCGCCTGATCGTCCCGCGTACTTGCCGAAAGCAGCTCCTCGGGCTTGAGGATGCGCATAATGCGACCCGTGCTGTCGGGCGACATGAACGACTTGAACTCATCGCTGAGTGTGTTCTCGACGCGCGCGTCTCCGAATGGATCCCGACCCATGGCATGAGTGATGCCGGCCATGAAGACCAGCGCACCTGAGGCCTCGGGCAGCCCCGCGTCGGATCTAAACGTGAACTCCAACGGAAGCCAACTGTCGTGCTTCCAGTCGTACTTGGCAAAAAAGACCTGATCGGTCTCCAGCTTCCATTTGGAGGATTCCGAAGACTGCCCCATCTTGGCCTCGACGTGACGCGTCGCCTCCCTCGCAACATTGCCGGTGACTACGATCGCGTTCTTCATTCCGGCCAGCGTGGCCGCATTCTCACTGCTGATGCCTTGGTCTTCCATCAGGCGCTCCTTTTCCGGGAATACAAGCAAGTCGCCGCAGTACGTGCTTGTCAGGCTGTCGGGCAACAGTATCCGACTGCATTGCACGGGTATCCGGGAATAGCGGGAAAGCGCCCGCTCAAACGCCATGCCCGCTGCGCGCCGCTATCGCGCCGATTCCCACCACGCCCAGCGCAAGCGCGCCGATCGCTACATACCTGGTGGAGATTGCGCGACCTGCTTTGCGGCGCATTTCTCGTTTGGTCAGCGCCCAGGTGGCGCGGCCGACGACTTCGAAGACACGGCTGTTTACGGAACGGCTCATGATGGGCTCCTTCGCGGAGATTTTGCGGGGGTATACCGAGACTTTCGACCCTACCGCAAGCCACCGGCAAATGTCCGGCCCTGGCCGGGTCCGAACATGCCCGGCCGCGACCTCCGTAAATGCCGGTGCAAGATTCGCGGAGATTGCTTCAACCGGAACGCCGCCCTATGCATTTTTCGGTAGTTTGTCTCACGTAGCGCCAGGGATGGCTCCTGTCCGTCCAACGATGTTTTTGACGCCGCGCGCAAGCGGCTTGAAGAGGAAGGCATTGTCGCTATGGATCTTTCAAATCGAGAGTTTTGGGCGCTGGTTCACGGCATGGCGTTTGGAGCGTTGTTCCTGCTCGCGTTCGCCGGCGGAATCGCCGGTTTTTGGAGTCTCAGACCCGAACTCATCACCCCGTCGGGAGTGGTCGAGCGCACACGGCGAATGGTGACCGGAACGATGACGATGGCCGCCGTTGCCTGGGCAACCGTGATCACCGGATCCTGGATCGTGTACCCCTGGTATCGCGAGAAGGCTCCAACTAGCGCCAAGTCGCAACTTCTGGCCGATCCAAATACGGCCAATTGGCACGATTTCGGCATGGAGTGGAAAGAGCATGCGGCGTGGCTGGTTCCACTGATCGCCACAGCGGCCGCGTTCGTGGTCTTTTATTACCGCGAGGAACTCGTGAACAACAAGACCGCGCGCAAGCTGGGAATGGCATTGCTCACAGGCGCGTTTGCCGTGGCGACCATAGTCGGCTTGCTCGGCGCGTTAATTACGAAGAACGCCTCGGTTTAAGGGAGAGAAACAATGGCAATTGATCAAGCAACCATAGATGCGAAATCAAGCACTGCGGCAAGTGTCGACGGAGCATCTGCTTCAGCCAAAAAACCGAACGGACCGGTGATCGCGGCAACGCTCGCCGCCGCCATCGGCTCGATCGCGCTGGGCATTTTCACGGTACTGGCCGAAGCAAGCACCGGGATTCACGACGGTCTGGAGTTTTCCAAACGGGTCGGACCGCTTTCGGGCAAGACCACCCTCGCCGTCTTGGTGTATATCGCGGCATGGGGCGGGTTGCACGCGGCCTTCAAAAAGCGCGATCTCGCCTGGAAGCCCTATCTTCGGGTTTCGGCGGTGCTGTTCGGCTTGGCGCTGTTATTCACGTTCCCGCCGTTCTTCCAGCTGTTCGCCAGCGAGTAGAAGACTCGTGATTAGGCGCAAACGCGGGCAGGCGGGGCAAGCAAACCAATAAGTAGGCCGCGCCCAAGTCGGTATAGGAGTCGAATCAAGAAGGACCCGCCGTGAAGCGGGTCCTTCTTGAATTCGTCAGGGATCCGAGAGAAGCCTTAGAGGCCGACCGGGTGACGGACGCGGAAGCCCTTGCCGTCACGCTCGGCCGAACGCCAGCGCGGTCCGCGCTCGCCCGGTCCCGAGGTGTCAAGTCGCAGGCCCGCAATGACTGCGTACGCGTGGCCGCGGTTCGTGTAAATCGTGATCCATGCGCCCGGCCCGGCATCGCCCCACTTCATGAACGACGAAGAGTCGAGCGGAGAGTCGAGCAGATTGCCGCCGTGCAGCGCGAAGCTGACCGTGCCCGAGCAGTCGTAGCCCCGGTCGGTCCAGCGTCGGTGTCCGCCACCGTATACATAGGGCTTGGTGGTGATTTTGTTTGCCGCCCAGATCGCCTGCTGCACTTCCAACGGCGCGCCGGCGGGCGCAATCGCGGTACGGCCATCGGCGGCGATCGACGCGCGAAGTCCGGGGTTGGTGGCAGGAGTCTCCTGGAATCCGACGCTGCCGGTGTCGGCGGCCTTCGATGTCGCGCCTTCGGCGGGAACGGCGATTAGCGAGAGAATGATCAGCGACAGAATCGCTGCGAGAGCAAGACGGGACTTCGTTGTCTTATGTCTGTGCTCGTGTGCGTGTGTGTTCGTGTGCGGCATTCAGCCTCCTTCGCGTGCCTACCGGGTTAGCTGACGGGCTGGCGCGAAAGGAGCTTGCGCCTCCACCGAAGTGAATTGGCCCCAAGGGAATTGGTTCCCCGGTCTCCCGAGCGGACTCAGGAGTTAGGCTGCTGTTTGTCGATCAGAAGTTCGGGATACTACACGACCCGGCCGGCGGAAAGAAAGTAATTCTTTAGGTTTCCTATAAATTCGCCGACTAATGGTGATTTACCTGCTGCGTACTCGGTACGCCATGCGGCTCTGAAGGCTCCAAAGTTCGATAAAACCGGGACTGGCCTGCTGGCTGAACAGTCCGCCGGACTCGCTGAATCCGGCAAGCTCCTGGTCGTAGACGGCGTTGGGAGAGCTGCGGCGGATGACCGTCGCGGAACCTTTGTAAAGCTTCAGCGCGATCTTGCCGGTTACCTGCGCATTGACGCTGTCCATGTACGCGTCGAGGTCCTCGCGCAGCGGTTCGTACCAAAGCCCCGCGTACGCGAGAAAGGACCACTGGTTGTCCATCTGAGACTTGAAGAGGTTCTGGTGACTCGTGCAGACGAGCTTCTCAAGCTCTTTATGGGCGGTCAACACGATCGTCGCCGCGGGCACTTCGTAGATGTCTCGCACCTTCAAACCGACGATGCGGTCCTCGATGTGGTCGACGATGCCCACCCCGTGCCGGCAGCCGAGTTCCGTAAGGCGCTCAAGCAGCGGCACGAGTTCCATCGGTTCGCCGTCCAGGGCGATCGGACGCCCCCGGTCAAATTCGAGCTCTATCTCTACGGGCTCATCCGGGGCATCTTCCGGGCGTGTCACAAGCTGGAACACCTCCGGCTCCGGCGCGCTGCCGAGATCTTCGATCGACTTGCCCTCCGACGAGCGGCCCCACATGTTGTCGTCGATCGAGTACGGCGGGGCCTCGGTGCCGCCGGCCACGGGAATGCCGTGCTCGCGGCAGTACTCGATCTCCTCTTGGCGGCCCATCTGCCAGTTTCGCACCGGCGCGATCACCTTGAGTTCGGGCGCGAGCGTGGCGACCGTGGCCTCGATGCGCACCTGGTCGTTGCCCTTTCCGGTGCAGCCGTGGGCGATCGTGTCGCAGCCGTGTTTGCGCGCGTACTCCACGGCCAGCTTCGCGATTAGCGGGCGGCCGAGCGCCGTAAACAGCGGGTAGCCGCCGCCATAAAGAGCGTTGGCCTTGATCGCAGGCAGCACGTATTCCGCGGCAAACTCCTCGCGAGCGTCAACAACTTCGCAGGCCAGTGCGCCGAGGTCGATCGCCTTTCCTTTGACAACTTCGAAGTCTTCCTTGGGCTGCCCCAGGTTGACGGTCAGCGCCACGACTTCCGCGCCATATTTCTGCTGGATCCAGTGAAGCATCACGCTGGTGTCCAGCCCGCCGCTGTAAAGCAGAAGCACGCGACCGACCTGGTCGGGGTGGGCCTCGTAGGAGGTCGTTACGAACTCGGCCGGCGAACCGGGGCTGTGGTCTGTTTGATCGCTCATTATCGAGCGGGCAGCCTAGCCGACTGCCGCGCGCGCCACATCACGACCCGGAGCGCGAGCCCAGCCGCCGGGGCGCGGCAGGCTCGCGAATCAGAATCCGGGTGTGCTGTGGCGCACCCAGCGAGATGCTTGCACCACGGCTGATACCGCTTCACGCATTTGTCGTCCGGAACGGTAAGTGCGGAATCCCGTTTCCGGCGGCGTACCGCGCTTTCGCGGATTTTCACGGCCGTCCTTTGCTTGGAGGGGCGACGGCGCGCGCGCGGCAACTTCATTTCGCAGTTGCTCCATAGATTGTGTTCTACCTGGTTTCAATGATCCGCGGCGTAGCAGAGCCGCCTATTTGTCGCAATTTAGGCGTTTTCGACGGCGCTGGTGATCGCCGCGGCTCCGAATCGAGCCTGTTCCTCGGTGAGCGTCAGCGGTGGGAGCAGACGCAAGCTGTGCGGACCGGTCGCATTGATCACAACTCGATGCTCAAACAACAGTTCGTTCACCACCGTCGGCGCGTCGATCTGATCGCCGGGAGTCAGGCCGATCATCAGCCCTCGGCCGCTCACGCGTCCCAGCGATTTGAGCAAGTCGCGCAGCAACTCGGCAATCTGGCGGCCGTTCTCGGCGACCGCCGGATCGGTGATGACCTCCAGCGCCGCACCGGCGGCGGCGCACGCTACAGGATTGCCGCCGAAGGTGGAACCGTGGTAACCCGGCCTCAGGGAATCGGCACAATGTTCAGCCGCGAGCATCGCCCCGATCGGCAGTCCTCCGCCAAGCGCCTTGGCCAAAGTTACGACGTCCGGAACCACCGCTGTCTGCTCATAGGCAAACAAGCTGCCGGTGCGCCCCATGCCGCACTGCACTTCGTCAAATATCAGCAGCGCGCCGACCGCGTCGCATGCCTCGCGCGCGGCGATCAGAAGATCGTTGGAGATCGCGTACGGGCCGGATTCGCCCTGTACGGGTTCGAGCAGCACGGCGCAGGTCTGCTCGTCGATCATCCCCGCCAGCGCCGCCGCGTCGTCGCGTGGCGCGGTCTTGAATCCGTGCACGAGTGGCTTGAACGGAGCCTGCTTATCTTCCTGAGGCGTGGCCGACAGGGCGCCGAAGGTTCTGCCGTGAAATGCCTGCTCCAGCACGACGATGTCGCGTCCCGGCCTGCCCGCCGCGGTGGCATGGGCGCGGGCCAGCTTAATTGCCGCCTCGTTTGCTTCTGCTCCGGAGTTGCAGAAGAATGCCTTGGTGGCGAACGATCTCGCCACGAGTTCGCGAGCCAGATCCTCCGCTGGACGGGTCCAAAACAAGTTGGAGGCGTGCATCAGCTCGCCGGTCTGCGCACGCACGGCATCGACCACGCGCGCGTGGCAGTGACCGATGCTGGTCACGCCCAGGCCGCAAAGCAGGTCCAGGTATGCGTTGCCGTCGCGGTCGTAAAGATACGCCCCTTCTCCGCGCGCGAACTCCACGCCGAAGCGCGCGTAGTTGGCCGTTTGAAACGACGCCTCGCCGTAGATTTCCGGCAGCACGCCCACGTACTTCACCGTTCGGGGACGATCTTCGTACCCACGCCCGCGTCGGTGAACAGTTCCAGCAGCAGGCTGTGCTCGACGCGCCCGTCGATGATGTGCGCGGAATCACCGCCACCGCGAATCGCGTTTATGCAGGCGATCAGCTTGGGTTTCATGCCGCCGTCGATCGAGTCAAGCACGCGCTCCAGCTCGTCGGTGCCCGCACCGGTGATCAGCGAATCCGGGTCCGAAGGATCCTTCAGCCAGCCGGCCACGTCGGTCAGAAAGATTGTTTTATACGCGTGAAGTGCATGCGCCACCGCACCGGCGGCCTCATCGGCGTTGATGTTGTAAGACTGTCCGTTGCGATCGGAACCGACCGACGCAATCACCGGGATGTAGTCGGTCGCGATGTGATCGAGCAGGCCAACGTTGACGTGATCGACCTTGCCGACAAACCCCAGGTCTTGTTCGCCGGGCATCGTCTTACTGACCTTGAAGAGCGCTCCGTCGTCGCCACTGATGCCAACCGCTGCTTGGCCGTAGCGGTTGATGCGCGCGACGATGTCCTTGTTGACCTTGCCGATCAAGACCATCTTCGCCACGTCCACGGTGTCCTGGTCGGTCACCCGGAGTCCGTCGACGAAGTTGACTTCAAGCCCGAGCCGTTCCATGTGCTCGGTGATCTCCTTGCCGCCGCCGTGAACGATCACCGGGTTCATGCCCACGTACTTCAGCAGCACGACGTCACGAGCGAAGTCCTCGCGAAGCTGTTCGTCGATCATCGCGGCGCCGCCGTACTTGATCACCACGGTCTTGCCGTGAAATTCACGAATGTAGGGAAGCGCTTCGAGGAGCGTGGAGATGTCACGGCTCATGTTGTGTACTCCGCGTTGAGGGTTACGTAGTCGTGGCCAAGGTCGCTGAAATAGACGGTCGCACTGGCGCCTTGGCCCGGGATCTTTACTTCGTACTCGACCTCAGGGCCGCTGACGGCTTGATTGAGCGCGTCCTGGTCAAAGCGGTTCTGAATGCCACCGCCGGCAACGCTCACGCCCTCGATCGTGATGTCGATCGGTTCGGGTTGTGCGGTCGCCATGGCCATGCCGGCGGCCTGCATGATGCGACCCCAGTTTGGATCTCCGCCGTTGAGTGCGGTTTTCACCAGCGGTGAGTCGGCAATCGCACGCGCCGTCTTTTCGCAGAGCTGTGTGTCGCCGCCGGTGACCGTCACACGGCCAATCCTGCCCGCGCCCTCGCCGTCGCGAACGATCGCGATCGCCAGGCCCAGCAGCAACGCATCAAGTGCCTTTTGAAAAATCTCCGCATCCGGCGAGCCGGACTCAACCTCCACCCCGCTCTCGCCGCCGGCGATCAGGAAGACACTGTCGTTGGTGGAAAGCTGGCCGTCCACGGTCACGCGGTCGAAGCTTTGGGCCACGGCGGCGCCGAGTAGGTCGGCGGCGGTCGCGGCGCTCAGCTTGGCATCGGTCTCGATGAAGCACAGCAGCGTGGCGTGCGGGGCGGCGGGCGCGTGCAACGGCGCGATCATGCCGGCGCCCTTGGCCTGCGCGCTGAGCGTGACCGCGCCAGACGGCAACACCACACGCAGCGATGCGGTTTTGGGCCAAAGATCGGTGGTCATGATCGCTGCCGCGAAGTCCATTCCGCCCTCCGCGCGCAGCTCGCGCGCAAGCGTCGAAGCCCCTTTTGAGAGCGCGCGGGTGTCGAGCTGCACACCGATCACGCCGGTCGATGCCACTGCCACGTTTTTTTCGGCCACACCCGCCACCATCGCTCCGGCTCCTTGCATGTAGAAGGCGTTGTCACGGCCGACGGGACCGGTGGCGGCGTTTGCGTTGCCGCTGTTTGCGATCACGGCCCGAATCGCGCTCAGGTCCACACGAGTGCGGCAGACCTGCACCGGGGCGGCCGGAGCGCTGCTCACCGTAAAACGCGCCGCCGATGTCGTCTCCGCTCCGGTCGAGACGATCGCGCCAAAGTCCAGCTTGCCGGAAGGCTTGATGCCCGCGGCCACACCCCCGGCTTTGAATCCGGTCGGGAGGGTGCCGGCTTCCAGCTCGGTGACACATTCCGGTAACGAGCACCAACGACCTTCGAAAAGCGGCGGGGCTTCGGCGGCGGTCGGTGCGGAGTCGAGCGGCCTGGAACTTGGCGGCGTGAAATCTGGCGGAATGGAATCTGGCGGAATGTCGCTCATGGCGCAACCTTTCCCGCCACGCCCTGGCCCCCGACGAGGCCTAGCCGTTCATCCATGCCGAGCATCAGATTGAGGTTTTGCACCGCCTGACCGGCCGCGCCCTTCCAGAGATTGTCGATCGCGCTGAAAACGAGCACGCGGCCGGTTGCCTGTTCGATCGTGGCGTGAATGGCGCAGAAGTTTGTGTCGCGCACGTCGCGCACGCCGGGAGGCGCGCCCGCGAGCCTGATGAACGGCTCATCGGCGTACGCGGAGTCGAAGCGCTCACGCAGCTCGATCGCGTCGATCTCGCGATTCGGCTGCAAATAACAGCTTGCAAGCAGCCCCTGGTCGAGCGGCAGCAGGTGCGGCGTGAATGTAATGCGCTCAACCGGCAGCTCCATTTCCAGCTCCGCGCGGTGGCGGTGACTCTCCACCCCATATGGGCTGAAGTTCTCCACCACATTGATGAAATGCGTCTTGTCCGTGGCCGCGCGGCCCGCGCCGGAAACGCCCGACTTCGCGTCCACGATCACGTCGTCGGCGAGATCCGCCACCGGCAGCAACCCGAGAATCGAAGCCGTCGGGTAACAGCCGGGATTCGCGACAAGCCGCGCGCCGGCTATTTGGTCGCGATATCGCTCGGTCAGTCCGTAAACAGCCTCATTCAACAGTTCCGCGTGTTCGTGCGGCTGGTAATAGCTCTCGTAGGCGTCTCGCGGCAGGCGAAAGTCGGCCGACAGATCCACGACCCTCAGGCCGCGCTCCAGAAGCTGCGCGACGACCGGCGCCGCGGCACCGTGCGGATAGGCGACAAGCGCGGCGTCGGCCGAAGCGGCCACCGCGTCGGCGTCGAACTCGGCGAGCGTCAGCGGCACGTCGTAGCGCGGATGAACGTCGCAGAGACGCGCACCCGCGTCGCTACGCGCCGTCACGGCAGTGAGCTCCAGCTTCGGGTGGCGCCAGACGATGTCCGCGCAAAGCGCACCGGCAAAACCGGCGGCGCCGATTACGGCGACCCTAGCCACGCAGTAAGCCTCCGATCGATTCGAGTCGTTCGGTGATCTTCGCGCGAGCGGCGGCGACCTCGTCGTCGGTGAGCGTGCGATCCGGCGCCGAGTAGGTCAGCCGGATTGCGAGAGATTTGCGCCCCTCGCCCACCTGCTCGCCTTCGTAGACGTCGAACACCCCGGCGCCGCTGAGCAATTTGCCGCCCGCCTCGCGTACGACGCCGAGCACTTCATCCGCGGTGCGCTCGGCCTCAACCACGACCGCGATGTCCTCGCGTGCAGGCGGAAATGTCGAGATCGGTTCGTAGGTCACAGGCTCCGGCAACAGGGCCGAAAGCGCCTGAAGATTCAATTCGCCCACAACCGTGTCCGGCAGATCGAAGCGCTTCGCGACCAGCGGATGCAGCTCACCCAGCCAACCGAGCGACACGTCGCCGACCAGCACCTCCGCGGCCCGGCCCGGGATCAGATATGTGTGATGCGTGGCGTCGATCGGCTGATATTCGGGAGTCACGCCGGCCTGGGCCGCGACCGCGTCGACGACGCCCTTCAGCGCGTAAAAGTCACCGTTGGCGCCTTGGTCACGCCAAGTTCCGGCAGCGGCCGGTCCACTCAGCAATAGGGCGATCGCCGTGTGCTCACGCGGCTCATCGGCAGTTCCGGAATAAACCGCGCCGACCTCGAAAAGCCTGACCGCGTCAGCGCCGCGCGCGAGATTGTGCTTAGCGGCCTGCAGAAGGCCGGGCAACGCAAGCGGGCGCATTACGGAGTGGTCTTCGGAAAGCGGATTCGCGATCGTCAGCAGTTCGTGTTCCGGCGCGGCGGCGCCGTCGGCGGATATCGCCGCGAGCTGCTGCGCACCCGTAAAGCTCCACGTGATCGCCTCGTGGTACCCGTTGGCGGCCAGCAAATCCTCGATGCGGCGCTTCAATCGCTGCGAACCGCTGAGCCGCCCGATCGCGGCGGGTGCCGCCGGAAGCGTGGCCGGAATGCTGTCTACCCCCTCGACGCGCGCGATCTCCTCGATCAGATCGGCTTCGCGCGTGATGTCCGCCGCGCGGAAGTGCGGCGGCGTGGCGACAACGTCGTCACCCTCAACCGCCACGTCGAAGGCCAGCCGCTGGAGGATCTCCGCGCACCGCTGCGCGGATATTTCTGCGCCAAGCAATGCGCGGAGCTTCGTGGCGCGGAGCTTGACCGCGCGCGGAGCCGCGATCTCCCCGGCCACGTCGATCGTTGCCGATGTCAGTCGCGCACCGGTCAGCTCCGTCATCAACTTGGCCGCGAGTTCCTGGACCTCGAGCGGAAGTTCCGCGGACAGCCCCTTCTCAAAACGGCCGCTCGCCTCGCTGCGTAACGCGAGCTTTTGGCTGGTGCGATGGATGTTCGGGCCGTTCCAGGTGGCGATTTCAAGCAGCACGCTGGTTGTCTCGTCCGAGACTTCGCTGATCGCACCGCCCATGATGCCGGCGATCGCCGACGGTCCTTCGCCGTCGCAGACCAGCACGGTCTGCTCGTCGCAAACGCGCTCCACGCCGTCAAGCGTGGTCATCTTCTCGGCTTCGGAGGCGTTGCGGATGACCAGCCTGCCACCACGGATTTTGTCCATGTCGAACGCGTGCATCGGCTGGCCGGTCAGCAGCATCAGATAGTTCGTGATGTCGACGACGTTGTTGATCGGCCGCTGCCCGGCCGCCGACAACCGCTGCTTGAGCCACAGCGGTGACGATCCCACCTTTACGTCGCGATACACGCGCGCCGTGAAGCGCGGGCAGAGCGTGTGATCTTGAACCTCGATCGAGAACGTCTCGTCACCCTCTGGCGACGGACCGGTCGGCAACGACGCCAGCGGATTGCCGGTAATCGCGTGTACTTCACGGGCGACCCCGTACACGCCCAGGCAGTCGGGACGGTTCGGTGTGATCTCCAGTTCAAGCACGTCTTCGCCGGGCACCAGCGCCTCGATCAACGGCGCTCCGGCCGCCAGTTCACGGCCGGAAAGCGCAGGATCGGTCTCCAGTTGCATGATGCCGTTGTGATCGCCGCCGATCTCCAGCTCGTCCTCGGCGAGGATCATGCCGTTGCTCTCCACGCCGCGCAGCTTTGCCTTCTTCAGTTTGGTTCCATCGGGCATCACCGCTCCGGGACGCGCCACGGCCACCGTCTGGCCGGCGTCCACGTTGGGCGCCCCACAGACGATCGTGACGGGCTCACCCTCGCCCACGTCCACGCCGCAGACACTCAGCCGATCCGCGTCTGGATGCTGCTCACGCGTGAGCACCTTGCCGATCACAAATCCCTCGGTTGTTTGCGCACCGTGGCGAACCACGCGCTCAACCTCGGTGCCGGTCATCGCCAGGCGATCAGCCAGCGCCGCCGCGTCCATCCCCGGATCGCAATACTCGGCCAGCCAGTTCATCGGCACGCGCATCAGGCCACACCCCTTCCGAACTGGTCAAGGAAACGCAGGTCGTTGTCGTAGAAAAGCCGCAGGTCCGGTACGCCGTGCTTGAGCATGGCAATCCGCTCCACGCCCATCCCAAAGGCAAATCCCTGGATTTTCTCCGGGTCGTAGCCGGACTCACGCACGTGCTCAAAGACGTTTGGATCCACCATCCCCGCGCCAAGAATCTCGATCCAGCCGATTCCCTTGCAGAGGTTGCAGCGTGAACCGTCCTTCAGATGGCCGCCGCCCTTGCATTTGAAACACGAAACGTCGATCTCCACCGACGGCTCGGTGAACGGGAAGAAATGCGGGCGCAATCGTACCTCGCGGTCTTCACCGAAGATCGCGCGCGCAAACTCCAGCAACGTGCCTCGCAGGTCGCCCAAGGTGACGTTTTCGTCCACTGCCAGACCCTCGATCTGGTGAAACATCGGCGTGTGCGTGGCGTCGTTGTCGCGGCGATACACCTTGCCGGGCACGATCACATAGACCGGCGGCGGCTGCCGTTCCATCACGCGCACCTGCACCGGCGAAGTGTGTGTGCGCAACAGCACGTCATCGCTGAAGTAGAAAGTGTCGGTCCACTCGCGCGCCGGGTGGTTGGGCGGGTGATTGAGCGCGTCAAAGTTGTAGTGAACGCGCTCCACCTCGGGGCCTTCGGCCACTTTGTAGCCCATACCCACGAACACGTCCTCGATCTCGCGACGCGTTTGCGTGATCGGATGCAGCGAGCCGCCGGCGATCGTGGGACTGGCCGGAAGCGTGATGTCGATGCGCTCGTTTTCGAGCAGATCGTTCAGCGCGGCGGCCTCCAGCACCTCCTGGCGCCGGCTGAGAAGCGCCTCAAGACGGCCACGCGTTTGATTGCCGGCCTTGCCGACCGGACCCTTCTCCTCGGGAGGAAGCTGCGCGATCGACTTGAGGATCTCGTTCAGCGCGGCCTTGCGCCCGAGAAATCGCACGCGCGCGTCTTCAAGTTCGGCCGGTGTACCGGCCGAACCGATCGCACTAGAGGCCTCGGCCTCGATGGACTGGATTTTCTCGACTGTTTCTGACAACTTGCCGCTTGCCCCTATTTCTCAGTTGACGCTGTTATTCCGGTCCCGGCGCCCGGCGCCGGAGCTTCGTGCACGGCGCTTTGCAACGCGCCGCCAAGTTCGTAGAGCGCAATGCTGGCAGCGATCGCCGCGTTCAAGGACTCCGGCCCACCCGCGCGCATCGGAATCGACACGGTCTCGTCGGCGGCGGCCAGCAACTGACGGCTGAGTCCGGCCCGCTCTGCGCCGATGCAGATCACGGTGGGTGTGGCGGTATTCGATTCGCCGGGCGCAGGCGCCGCGGGCGTCGCAAGCGTGATTCCGGATACGGCATTCAAACCAGCCGCATCGACGCGCGCAAGTTCGTGCAACGCGAGCGGTGCCGCCCCGTCCAAGGCCACTCGGCGCACAGGAAGCTCCGCCACCTGCGCAACGTCGCAACGCACGGGCGGGCGCGCAAAGACCGCCCCCATGCAGGCCCTCACCGCCTTCGGCGAGTACGGATCTGCGCAGTCCGGAGACAGAATCACCGGCCCGTCCGAGAATGCCAGCGCGCTGCGCATCACCGTTCCGATGTTTCCTGGATCGGCAATGCCCTCCAGATACACCGCGAGTGAGAAATTCAACTCCAGTGACGGCTCGCGCTGCTCAAAGACGCCAATCACCCGCGAGCCGGAGCCCAGCGCGCTCGCCCCGTCAAGCACATCTGCGTCCACCAGCACGGCATCGTCACGCGAAACCAGTTCGGTCGGCGAATCTTCCGTGCAAAAAAGCGCACGCGGCTCCCATGCGGCGGCAAGCGCAGCCGCCACAAGGTCTTCGCCCTCGGCGGCAAACAGCCCGCTACGCGAGCGGTGCTTCTTGTCGCGCAGCTTGCGCAGTTCCTTGATTTGCTCGTTTTGGCTGGAAGTAATCATCTGACCGGTATTCGTGGGACTGTGACTGATATTCGTGGTCGGGTTGGATCTCTGATCTTGCTTGGCGGGACGGCGGTCGATTGCGGGCAATAAAAAGGGCGCCTCACTGGGCGCCCGGTTCAGTCAGTCGAAGAGTGCCTGGCGGCGACTCAAGCGACCGCCTCGCGGGCGGCGTCGGTAAAGCGTCGGAAAGCGTCGGCATCGCGCACGGCGATGTCGGCGAGCATCTTGCGGTCAACCTCGATGCCGGCGGTCTTGAGACCGTGCATCAGCTGCGAGTAGCTCATGCCCTCTTGACGCGCGGCGGCATTGATGCGGGTGATCCACAGGCGGCGAAAGTCGCGCTTTTTGTTGCGACGGTCACGGTAGGCGTAAGCGTCGGCCTTGAGCAGAGCCTCTTTGGCGCGCTTGTAACCGGAGTTGGCCTCGCCGCGGTAACCCTTGGCGCGCGCGATCACGGCCTTACGGCGGCGACGGGATGCGACTGCGTTGGTTGAGCGGGTCATAGCTGGTTAACTCCGGTTTGTCCTGGAAAAGAGCTGGTTTTTGAAGCTATCCGAGAAAGCTTACTTGCCGAGCAGTTTCTTGATGCGCGGCGCGGTGTCCTCGTGCATCGTGATCGGCCGGGCAAAATCGCGCTTGCGCTTGGCCGACTTGTGCTCGAGGTTGTGCGACGACATTCCGTGACGGCCCTTGATCTTGCCGGTCCCGGTCGTCTTAAAGCGCTTCTTCGCGCCGCTATGCGTCTTCTGCTTGGGCATGGAGAGGAATTAAAGCAGAACAGCCGGCTAGGGCCACAAGGGTGCTTGCGCCGCGCGCGGGTCGGTGCTGGGCACCGGGAACTTCTACGGCTTAAAACAACGAAGAGCGAGAAAAGGTGATGGTGACGTCCAACCCGGCCTCGGGCGGCGCTAGTCCCATAGATCCCAAACGGCTGAAGCTAGTTCTCGCGAAAGTGAAGGATGATCGCTCGAAGGCCCATCCCTAGCATCGCGGCGCCGAGTACCGCGGCCATCGAAACCCCTGAGTCGTAAGCATCGTTCCCGGTCGGCGAGACCACGTATATGGATCGATACAGAATTCCTCCTCCCCAAAGCACACCGATCAGACCGAGAACCGGATGGCGATTGGGTCGACCGGCCGATTTCGCATCGTTTGGTGCGCCTGTCGCCTGGGCGATCGGGGCTCCGGAAGTAGCGCCGATTGGTGCGGCGCTTCCGGTCGCTTGACCCCGAGGGCTTGACACCGGCGACTGCGGTCTCGCAAATTCGGTCCACTGAATTCCATCCCACCAGCGATGGCCGTTTCCGCCTGGGTCTGGATACCAGCCGGGTGCGACCCGGGGCTGGCCGGATCCAAATGCTTGATGCGAAATTGCGGGCTGTACCCCGAGGTGATGAGCTTGCGGTGATTCCACGCGTTCCCCGATCCTTGATCGACGAGCGGAATATCGGCACCAATTTCGGGTAACTTGACCGACTACGTGGAAATGCCCGCCGTCACGGCGAGACGCGGATCGTGATCACGGCGTCAAACACTTCCGTACCCGTCCGATCTCGCACCGTCACCGGAATATCTACGTCTGTCTTCGCGGCGCAGTGCTGGATCGGATCCATTGTGGCCGTCGCGCGCAGATCCGTGCGGGCGGGCGCTAGATAACGGACCTTCATCGCGATCGGAATCCATCTCGCCTCCCGCGTCACACTGGCCTCGGCCAACGCACCCATTGCTGCTTCGGCGAGGTTGCACATGGCGATTGCGTGTACGCCGCCGATGTGGTTGTGGACGCGGCGGCGATCCTTGATCGTCACTTCGCAATGGCCCGGGCGCAGAATCTCCACGCGAGGTCGTACCGAACGAAAATACGGAGCTTTAAGCGACAGCCCGAGCGAGAAGATCCGCTTGCCGATTGGCCGTCGCGACAGTCGGCGCCAGAGCCGGTAACTCGACCGCTCCATGACGAGTCCGGCCGTCAGGCGTCGGATTCGGCGGGAGCCTCTACCGATGCGACCGGTGACGCTGCGCTCTCGGCGGAGCCGTTCTCCGACGCGACTTCGGCCTCAGTCTCGGCCTCCGCCTCGGCGACGCGAGCGGCGTGCGCGGCTGCTTCTTCGGCCTTGCGCTTGACCCGCGCCGCCTTCAGGGCCTCTTCGTGCGCGTGAACCTCGTCGCTGTGCTGCTTGATCGCCTCTTTGGTCGGACCAAGCACCATCGTCATGTTGCGGCCTTCCAAAAGCGGGGTCTGCTCGACTGTGCCGAGTTCCTGGACCTCTTCGGCGAGCTTCATCAGCAGGTCGCGACCGCGCTCGGGATGCTCGCGCTCGCGGCCACGGAACATGATCGTGACCTTGACCTTGTCCGCGTGCTTGAGGAAGCGCACGACGTGACCTTTCTTCGTGTCGTAGTCGTGTACGGCAATCTTTGGGCGCAGCTTGATTTCACGGATCGTGATCTGCTGCTGGTGCTTCTTGGCGGACTTCGCCTTCTGCGCCTGCTCGTACTTGTACTTGCTGTAGTCGAGCACGCGGCATACCGGAGGCTTGGCCTCGGGCGCCACTTCGACCAGGTCGAGATCGCGCTCTTGCGCGTACTTCAGGGCCTCGTCGGTGGGCAGCACACCGATCTGGGAACCGTCGTCGCCGATCAGTCGGACTTCGCGGACCCGTATTCGATCGTTGATGCGCGTCGTGTCCCGTTCCGGGGGACGACGGTCGAACCTGCGCGGGAGTGCCACTAGTTAGAGCCTTGCGCAGTCTTTACGCGGCGCGCGTGGCCGCTGGTGTGATTGGGTTCGACGTTCAACAGTTCAGAGGATAACGAAGCTTGCGCAAGGTTTGCGTATTTTTACCGAACAGGCTCGGTTTTGCTTTACGCGGGCGATAGCGGTAGCTTTTACTTCATGGATACCTCTCACCGCACCCACACGTTCGTCCGGCTGTTTTTGATTTTGCTGCTGACTACCGCTTTCGCGCTGTTGCTGTCTACCGCGGAGGCATCCGCCAAGTTGAAAATCGCGACCGGCGTGGTGAAGGCCGCCGACGGCACTCGTGTGACCGTGACGCTGACAAGCAAGACAAGTCTTTCGGCAAAAAAGAAGCCGCGCGGTGTGAAGGTGAAGGCGGCAGGCAAGACGATCAAGCTTTCGCGCGTGCGCGCGGCCACGGCGTCGGCGGGGTACACCTCTTCGTGGCAGAGCGCGGCGTTTTCCGGCGCGGACGCCGCGGCGCTCGAAGCGCTTGGCGGCAAGTCAGTGAAGGTGACAGTGAGCGCTCGCTCCGGGAAGACTGTGCGCAGCTCGAAGGTGACGGTGCAGACCGTCGGTGGTTCGCCGGGCACACCGGGTTCGGTTCCGCTATTTACGGCGCCCGGCCGTGACATGAGCGGTAATGAGGCGTTCAACTACCTCAGCAAGTACTTCCTTAACTCGGCGTTTTCGGATTGCGCGGCTGGACCGTGGCCTCACTGTGCGGTGGAGGAGCGTTACGTGCATTGCCCGAACGGCTACTGGGGTTATCAGCGCACGTCGGGGACCGGCGCCGACATCGATTCATCAAGCACCTTCACCGTGACCGGCGCCAATGTCTACGCGGACGGTTCGTGGGCCGTGTCCTACTCGACAACCACCGGCGCGAACTATTTCTGGCAGGTGAGCACCACCGGGATCGCAAACGGCACCTACTACTTTGGATCGTCGGCGGATCCGATCGGCCCGATGGTCTGGTCACAGCCGGCGATTTCTTGGAATTACCTGTCGGGAGTGTGCTGAGCCGGTCGCTCGGCGGCGGCCTTACAGCGCTGTTCAGCTCGCCTACGCTCGGCTGCGGTCGGCCTGCGCCACTCAGCCCGCATCCGGGCGACGTCGCTCGGCCACCTCGGCCGACAGAACGTCGACAAGCTCGCCAATTGTGAGCTTGGCGTCGTCGTCCCCCGCGTTGTGGCGGCGGCGCACCGACACGGTGCCCGCGTCGCGCTCTTCGGCTCCGACCACCAGCATCACGGGCGCCTTTGAAAGCTCGGCTTCGCGGATCTTCTTGCCCACAGATTCGGTGCGCGCGTCCACGTCCGGCCGCAGGCCGGCATCTACCAACGTCTGCGCGACCTGGTCGGCGTAGTCGTTGAACAGGTCTGAAACCGGAATGATCTTCGCCTGCACCGGCGCCAACCAAAGCGGGAACTCGCCACCGTAGTGCTCGATCAGGATGCCGATGAAACGTTCGAAGCTGCCAAACAGCGCGCGGTGGATCATCACCGGTCGGTGCTCGTCGTTGTCGTCGCCGGTGTAGGCCAGCTCGAATCGCTCCGGCATCGAGAAGTCGAGTTGAACGGTGCCAAGCTGCCACGAGCGGCCCAGCGAGTCCTTCATGTGCAGATCGATCTTTGGCCCGTAGAAGGCGCCGTCGCCGGGGTTGAGCTCGTACTCCAGTCCCTCCGCCTGAAGGGCGTTTTCAAGCGCGGCCTCGGCGCGGTCCCACGTGGCGTCGTCGCCGACGCGCTGCTCCGGCCTGGTGGACAGCTCCAGCTTGGGTTCAAAGCCGAAGATCTCGTAGATGTAGAAGCCAAAGCGCAGGCACTGGATGACCTCGTCCTGAATCTGCTCTTCGGTGCAGAAGATGTGCGCGTCGTCCTGGGTGATGTGACGCACGCGCATCAGTCCGTGCAACGTGCCGGACGGCTCGTGGCGGTGAACGAGTCCGTCCTCGCTGTATCGGATCGGCAGATCGCGGTAGCTGCGGCGCTCGGACTTGTAAATCTGGATGTGCGCCGGACAGTTCATCGGCTTGATGCCCATCGGGCGATCCTCGATGTCCGTGAAGTACATGTTGTCTCGGTATTTGTCCCAGTGGCCGCTGATCTTCCAGAGATCCACGTCAAGCAGGATCGGCGTCTTCACCCGGTTGTACCCGCGCCGCGCGTTCTGTTCGGTCCAAAGCTCGTGCAGCGAGTTCCAGATCTTCATGCCGTTGGGGTGCCAAAAGGGAGATCCCGGCGAAATCTCGCTGAAGTGGAAAAGGTCGAGTTGCTTGCCGAGGCGGCGGTGGTCGCGCTTCTTGGCTTCCTCGATCATGTGCAGGTGCTCGGCCAGGTCTTCCTTCGACAAAAACGCCGTGCCGTAGATGCGCGTGAGCATCTGACGTTTGGCGTCGCCGCGCCAATACGCGCCTGCGATTGACGTGAGCTTGAATGCCTTGATCTTGCCCGTGTCGGTGGCATGCGGTCCGCGGCAAAGATCGGTGAAGGGACCGTTGGTGTAAAGACTGACCGTCTCGGCGCCTTCGTTGGTGATCAGGTCTTCAATCAGTTCGACCTTGTAGTCCTGGTTCTCGGTCTTGAACTTCTCGATCGCTTCCTGCACGCTGATGTCCTGCCGCGTGAACGACTCCTTGGCCTTTACGTGCTCGCGCATCTTGGTCTCGATGCGCTCGAAGTCGGCGTCGCTGACCTCGGCGTCTTCCGGGAAGTCGAAGTCGTAATAGAAACCGTTCTCGATCGCCGGGCCGATGCTGATCTTCACGCCCGGCCACAGCTCCATCACCGCGGCCGCCAACACGTGAGCCGTGTCGTGGCGAATCAATTCAAGAGCCTCGGGCGACTTGCCTGTGATGATGCTCAGCTGCGCGCCGTCGGGCAACGGCCTCGCGAGATCGCGCAGCTCGCCGTTGACGCTGACCGCCAGGGCGGCGCGGGCCAGGCCCTCGCCGATCGCCAACGCGGCGTCCCCCCCGGTCGCGCCTTCCTCCAGCTGTAGTTCTGTGCCATCGGGAAGCGTGACTTTCATCGAGCGGGATCGTAGATGACGGGCGCGGCGATATCGTCGTACGGATGAGCGAAACAGGGATGACGGGCCCGCACGTGACCTCGGTGAGCAGCGCCGCGACGTATGCATTCAGCAAGCCCCGTCGAGAAAGCATTCGCCTGGTTGAGGGCATCGGTGTGGACGGTGACGTTCATTCCGGACCCACGGTCAAGCATCAGTGGAACATGGAGCGCGAGCCGGCCGCGCCGAATCTGCGTCAAGTGCATCTGGTGCCGGAAGAGCTGCTTGACGAGCTGAACGCGGCAGGATTTTCGCTGGCCCCGGGCGAGATCGGTGAAAACATCACCACGCGCGGCATCGACTTGATCAACCTGCCCCTGGGTACGCGACTACGACTGGGCGACAGCGCGGTCGTGGAGGTGACGGGCCTGCGCGACCCGTGCTCAAAGCTGGACAAACTTCGCCCCGGCCTGATGAAGGCCACGCTTGAACGCGACGCCGACGGAAACCTGATCCGCAAGGCGGGAGTGATGAGCGTGGTGCTGGACGGCGGCGATCTGCACGCCGGCGACTCGATCGTGGTGGAGCTTCCGGCGGGAGAGCATTTGGCGTTGAAGCCGCTTTAGCGGCGGGCAGGCGGGGCCGCTCGCTTTGATCGAACGCCCAGCAGGCCCTGCCGCCTGATTTGATCGAGCCTCGAACGGCGTCAGCGCAACCGATACATCGCGATTCCGGCGGCGACGGAGACGTTTAACGATTCTTTCGTGCCGTATTGGGGGATCTCGAACACCGCGTCGCAAAGTTCGAGCAGCGATTGTGAGAGGCCATCCACTTCACCCCCAAGCAACAGGGCGCGCGGGCGTTCGGCGTCGATCTCTGCCGTGAAGATGTCCTCGGCGTCATCGGTCTGTTCCAGCGCGTAGACGGCGTAACCCTGGTCCCGTAAACGATCGATCGCGGTCGCGGAGTCGGCCTCGTGTGAAACACGCAGCGTCTGTTCCGCGCCCAGCGCGGTCTTGGCGATCGCCTTTGTATTGGACGTGCGCACCACCGGGCTGCGGGTGTCGTTTTCCAGTTCCGGATAGGGCGTGATTCCGCAGCAGACGATTTCGACGCCGCCCACCGCGTCCAGCGTGCGCATGATCGCACCTACGTTGTAGGTGCTGCGAACGTTGTGAAGAATTGCGGCGATCATGCGGGTTCGATCAAGCTAACCGGTCGAGCGTTGGTGATTTTCCCCCGAGTTCCGCACGCCACTGTCGGCCCCCCCTCTCAAAACGGTACGTATCGGCAATACGACACTGGCGGCGGCCGGCCACACCCGCTCAGGCAATCACCGGCCGCGGCCGCAATCGTCAGCCCATGTGGCAGTACTTCGAAACCTCGCCGTCCCGCACGGCGACGTTTATCCGGTTTTTGCGATAGTCCAAGGTGACCGGCAACGACTCGCCATCGCGCGCGATCATGCGCAGAAGGAAATCCTCATTTTCGGCGTTGCGCTTCGCTTCCGGGAAGGGGTGGCCGACGATCAGTTTCAGGTTTATGTCGGGCTTTTGATCGGACTCGACGCAATCGCCGTCGGCGCCCGTCCCACTTGTGGCAGCGGTCTCGCCGCTGTCCTCTGCGCTTGCCCCAGAAGGCCCGGTCGCAACAGAGGCGCCCCCGCCCCCGGTAGACCCAGAGTTCGGATCGGCCCCGTCACCACAGCCGACCATCACAAGCGCGCACGCCAACCACAAATAACCAATCCACTTCACCCCGCTCACCCTACGCCAAAACGCGGACCGACCAAGCGGCTTGTTACAGCCCCAGCGTCGCTCCGATGATCTCGCGTTGGATCTCGTTGGTGCCGGCGAAGATCGTGCCGACCAGTCCCGCGCGGACGTGCTTCTCCATGTCGTACTCCAACGCGTAGCCGTAGCCGCCCATCATCTGCATGCCCTCCAGGGCGATGTGCTTGGCGACCTCGGTGCTCTTGAGTTTGGCCATCGATGCCTCGCGGGCGAACACGCGGTCTGGCTCTTCGTCGATTTGCTGGGCGACGTCGTAGATCAGCAGTCGCAGGCACTCCAGCTCGGTGGCCATGTCGGCGATGCGGTGTTTGAGCGCCTGAAACGAGCCGATCGGCTTGCCGAACTGATGGCGCTCTTTCACATATTGCAGCGTGTCGTCGAAGGCACGCTGCGCGATGCCCAGGTACATGCCCGACAGGATCATGCGCTCTTTGTTGAGACCGGCCATTAGCTGTGGCCACCCGCCGCCTTCTTCGCCGAGCAGCGCGTCCTCTGGCACAAAACAATCTGTGAAGAAGATGTCGTTCACCTCGTGAGGACCCGCAAGCGTCGGGATCGGCCGAACCTCCATGCCCTCCGTCCCGGCGGGCACGGAAATCATCGTGATGCCGGAGTGCTTGCTGTCGCCGCTTTCGCTACGCGCGATCACCAAGATGTTCGCGCTGACCTGCGCGTTGGAGCACCAGGTCTTCTGACCGTTCAGCACCCAGCCGCCGTCGGCGCGCTCGACCTTGCAGGTCAAAGCGCCCACGTCCGACCCGGCGCCGGGCTCGCTCATCACGATGGCCTCTACGTTGCCTTCGCAGATTCCGCCGAGGATCTTCCGCTTCTGGTCTTCGGTGCCGAAGCGCTCGTAGGCACCCTGCACGATCGCCGTGGTGCCGTAGCCGGCGGCAGGAATCATGCCCAGCGCGATCCCCTCAAGCAGGATCACCTGATCGACCATGCCGCCGCCGCTACCGCCGTACTCCTCGGGAATCGACACGCCCAGCCAGCCGACCTCGCCGAGCTTGCGCATGATCTCCATGCTGGTCGGCTCCGTGCCGTCGTTCGTGTATTTGAGCCGCTGTTCCTTGGTGCCCACTTCGCGCTGCGCGAAGTCGGCGATCGCCGCTTTGAACGCCTCTTGCTCGGGTGTGAACTTGATCGACATGGCTATGCCACCGCCTTCACTGCCGGCTTGTAGACGGTCACGACCGCCGCGCCGCCCAGCCCGATGTTGTGCTGCAAACCGACCTTCGCGCCCTCCACCTGACGCTTGTCGGCGTCGCCGCGCAACTGCCATGTCAGCTCGCTGCACTGAGCAAGTCCGGTCGCGCCCAGCGGATGCCCCTTGCTGATCAGGCCGCCAGAGGGATTGACCACCCAGCGGCCGCCGTAGGTTGTGTCCTCTTTCTCGACGAGCTCGTGGCCGTGGCCTTCTTCTGCCATGCCGAGTGCCTCGTACGTGATCAGTTCATTTGCGCTGAAGCAGTCGTGCAATTCGATCACGTCGACATCGTCGATCGTCACACCGGCTTCATCGAGCGCCTGCTCGGCCGCCTTCTTGCTCATGTCAAAGCCGACGATCTTGATCGACGACTTCTCGTCAAACGTGGACGGCATGTCGGTGACCATCGCCTGGCCCGCGATCTCGACCGCCTGATCCCAAAGGTTGTGCTTGTCGACAAATTCCTCAGACGCGACGATCACCACTCCCGAGCCGTCGCTGGTCGGCGAGCACTGCAGCTTGGTTAGCGGCGAGTGAATCATCTTCGCCTCGTTGATCTGCTCGATCGTGTATTCGTCCTGAAACTGGGCGTACGGGTTGTTGACCGAGTGCTTGTGGTTCTTCCAGCCGATCCACGCGTAGTGCTCGGGCTTGGAGCCGTACTTCTCCATGTGCTCGCGACCGGCGTTGCCGAACATCTGCGGCGCGGGCGGCGACTCTTCCCATCCGCCCCGCCCCTCGATCATCGTCATCACGTGCTTGTCCATCGGATTTGTGCGATCGAGAAACTTGGCGCCAAGCGAGCCCTTCTCCATCTTTTCGAAGCCCACGGCGATCGCGCAGTCAACAAGCCCGCCCTTGACTGCCTGGCGCGCCATGAAGAGCGCGCTGCTGCCGGTCGAGCAGTTGTTGTTGACGTTCACGACGGGGATGCCGGTCAGACCCAGGCCGTAGATCGCGCGCTGGCCGGCCGTGGAGTCGCCGTAGCAATAGCCCACGAAGGCCTGCTCGATCTCGGAGTAGTCGATGCCGGCGTCTTCAAGCGCCTTGGTGCCGGCTTCCAGAACCATGTCTGGATAGTCCCATTCCTTGCTGCCGGGCTTTTCGAACTTGGTCATACCGACGCCGATCACGAACGTGCGGTTGCCAATCTTTTTAGGCGCTGTGCTGGCCATAGGTTTCGGTGCTCCTTGATGAATCTCGGAAGATGTAATTGGTCTGGCGGCTCGCGACGGAGTCCGCCGAACGGAACCCACAATTATTCGCCCATCCGACGAAACCCACGAAAGCACGATTTCGCTTGTTGAGCGTTCAACAAGCAAAATAGTAACGTGTAGAACGCACCATGGAATCCGTCGCCAAAACCAGCCGCCAGCAACAGGCCGACGACACCCGCCTTCGCCTGATCGTCGCCGCCGGCAAGCTCTTCGCCGAGCGCGGTTACGCCGAGAGCAGCGTCGCCGCAATCGGCGAGGCCGCCGGTGCCAGCCGCGGCCTGGTCAACCACCACTTCGGCTCGAAGGAAAACCTGCTGTGGGCCGTGATCGAGCATTACATTCAGAACTGGCAGCACGAGGTGGTCGCCCCCGCGATCGCCGGCAAGCGAGGCCTTGAGGCGCTGCGGGCGATCCTCGACGAGCACCGCCGCATCGCCCACGAGCAACCCGAGAACCTGCTTCTGCTCTACCGCCTGATGGGCGAAGCGCTAGACCCGCGCAAGGGCCTGGCCGGCCAGTTCACCAACCTGCACCGCCTGTGGCGCGAGCAGGGTCGTTACTGGTGGGACGAAGCCGTCGAGGACGGCCAGATCAGTCCCGGCATCGATCAAGAGGTGAACGCCTCCGTGATCATCGGCGCGATCCGCGGGATCACGCTGGACTGGCTGATCGCGCCCGGGAGCTTTGATCTGGATGCGGCTTACGAGCAGCAGTGGGAGATGTTGGTGGGGTGGCTTCGGCCGTCTCGTCGTTGATCCGTCGATCGTGCTGGGTAAAAACGAATAGCCGCCCCGGAACTAAGGAATCTCGATTGGCCTACTTGGAGGTCCGGGAAAGGCGAACAGGTCGCTGCGCTTTTTCGGGATGGGCCTGACACCCCAGAAATACAGTTTCCCGGCGGACAATGTGAACGGATCCGAGAGGGTGCCGTCGTATCCGGAAAGCGACTTGAAACCGCTTGAAGATTCGCTGTGGTCGAGCTCACCCTCCTCGGAAAGCTTTCCGTAGCACGGCACCGCCACCGCCTGTGGATCACCCCACGGAGATCGCACGACGCGGTCGCCGGCCACGAGTAATCGACCCCCGGTCGGCTGGACAATCGAATAGACATTAAACGGAACGATCGAATAGCCGCCCGACGCGAATGTGATGTCTGGCGACCCGTCGATCGTCAGCCTCGCCACGTAGGACTCGTGGCGGACGTCGCCGTGGAACGCGAGCAACAGCCTCGCCTGCTTATCCTTCGTAATCGCGTACGTTTGCAAGCTCTGCGTCTGTCCATGCCGATTAATCCCAGGCATTTCTGCGACTCCGGCCGCCCCGAATGCAGGGTCGTAAGCACCACTCTGAGTGAGACGAACAACACGAAGGACAGACGGCTCGCCGGCGCCGCGCCGATAGCTCCGCACGGCCATGGTCAACTCCGGGAGTGCCGTCAACCTTTCACACCGGTCGACGTATCCGTCCGTGTGGGGATACCGAAACACGCCGCCGTTGCCAAATGAGGGATCAAGTCGCCCGCTCATGCCATAGCTCTTGATGACGACTGACGTCGTACGATCCGGCATCAACTCGTTGCCGCAGACGGCGATCGACCCGTTCGCCATGCCCGCCGCAGAATTCGCGAGAAACGCGCGCTTGTATGAGTATCGGTACCGCTTGACGAACACGCCGTCACCGGCGAACCGGTGATCGAGCTTGCCGCGAGAATTGAAAACCGCAAGAGAGTATCCCCGATCCAGCGCCACGGGATGATCTGTAAGCGTTCCAAATACTGCGGTTCTGCGGTTCGGCAGGGTGATTGGCCTGAATCGCCAG
Source organism: Actinomycetota bacterium (assembly GCA_016213645.1). Classification (GTDB taxonomy): domain Bacteria; phylum Actinomycetota; class Thermoleophilia; order Solirubrobacterales; family JACPNS01; genus JACPNS01. The sequence continues at coordinate 18,239 of JACQZY010000026.1, read as the reverse complement.
TACTCGGTGTCGCGACCAATCATCGCTTTCTCGGACATTGCCAGCTCTCCGAATGACGAGACAGCCTTCCCACGTTTCGAATACTTTGTAAGCCGAACGAACGGGACAGTTAAAAGGTCGTCCACAAGACGGGCGCCAGGCACATCCATCCGATATATCGAGCCGTCGCCCGCTGTCACGAAAGCTGCGAACGGCGCCGGATCCAGAATTCTCGGCAGCGGTCGCGACCCCTGGCCGGCATGTGCCGTCGGCGCTGACGAAGCAAAGGTAATGGCAAGAATGGAAATGCCAAACAAAGCCGCGACCCATCTGCCGCCTAGCGATCGAATCACGTATCCCCTCCCCGGGCGCCCGCGCATTCCGGTATTGCAATGTTGCCGCTGTTGGAAAGCGCGCTCACAGGCACCCACCCGTAGATATGCGGCATTTTCTGTTTAGCATGGGCCGTGTAACCCGCCGTCGATCGAACTCGCACGTATGCCCACTGTAACCCGGGAACCGGTTTGAAGTTCCACCATTTGCGTGCAACGTTTGGATTGATCATCTTGAATGCATTCCTATCGCAATACCCCGTATAGCCGATGACGTCAACCTTGGTGTCCTCCGGATTGGCAGGCAGCGTGATAACGCCGCGAGCCATTTCGCCCCCGCGCACCTGCGCCGTGTTGGCCGACAGGTACATCGTTCCGGTGGTCGGTAACGCCCCGGCGAGGTGCTGGACCAGCGCGTCGCCCTTTGAGGTTCGAAACAGCAGGTCCCATGTTTCTGAGTCTTGCCCCACACGTTGGGGAATCATCGGGTCCTGGAGCCCCGAAACGAATGGGCGCCTCCCGCCCCCGGCGCCACAGGCAATCTTGTTCCCGCGTCGGATCGCTCCGTTCATGAACTTCGGAAGTGCGTTCATTTTCATGAAAAGGCGCGTTCGCTTTCCGCTGATGTCGAACCCTACAAGTGCGTATCGCGGACGCTCCTTCACAGAATTCCCGATGAAGCAGTTTCTGCCCTGCACCTTGATCCGAGCCCCCTTCGAATTCTTGGTGATGATTTGATCAGACGCGGCCGTCCCGGTTCCGCGGAACAGCGTCCAGGTCCAAGTTCTCCAGGACCGCCCCACCTTCTTCATTTCCATAGAAGCAAAGACAGCGTTTGCGCCGACTACGCGACGATCGAGGGTCCGAATTCGGCACTCTACGGCTGTAACACGATCTTCCGCCGCGCTCCCGAGTGGTAAGCCATCCCTGAATATGAAGTCCGGAAATTGCGCGAGCCCACCGTTTTGGTGGGCTCGTTCCGGCCGATAGGCGACACGGTGGCGAAAAACGAAATGGGCGTTACTGGGCTCGAACCAGTGACCCCCAGCTTGTCGAGCTGGTGCTCTCCCAACTGAGCTAAACGCCCGGGTCAAGTTTGAGAGGTTAGCGAAATCAGGCGGACCGGCCGCTCGCGGCGGCGCGCTCTTCGAGCATCATCTCGAAGGTCTCCCGGCTTCCGTAGCGGGGCTGCCAGTCGGGCAAGGCCGCCTTTAGGCGGTCGTTCGACGCCACGTACGGATATTTGAAGAAATCCACAAACGACGGTGGGATCTCCACGTTGGGCATCTTCATGCGCCACATGCCTTCGGCCAAGCCGGTGAACGACTCCTCGCGCACTCCGCGTACTTCCAGACCGGCCAAGCGGGCGCACTCGTGCCAGCCGATGTGATCGTCGGGCGTGAGATTGAAGACGCCGGCATGACCGTTTTCAATCAGATTTAGCAGCGCGCTAACGCAGTCATACACATGCAGAAACTGCGTGGGCTGGTCACCGCCTCCGAAATCTGGGAAGAACGCTTGGTTCTCCCACATGCGGATCAAGTGATTGTCGGCGCCCGGGCCGAATACGGTGCAGGGCCGAACGATCGTCATCTCGCGCTGGCGATGAAGCGTCGCCCAAAGCTGGGCGATACGATCGGCCTCGGTGGCGTGTCGCGCATATACATAGTGCGCATGGCCGTGAACCGGCTGGCTCTCAGTGATCGGTACGGGGTTGTTTGGCCAAGCGCCGTAGGCCATTGTCGCCGTCATCGCTACAACTCGCTCCACGCCTTCCGAGGCGGCGGCCGCCAGCAGGTTGAACGTACCGTTGACATTCACCTCATACATCGCCGGTTCGTCGTGTGTCGGATCTACGACGAACGCCATGTGAACAAGCACGTCGGGCTTTTCTTCGGCAAGCGCGTCGGCAGCGGACTCCATGCTGCGGACGTCGAGCTTTCGAAACGACGACTTGCCCGGCAGCGTGTGCGGCGGCACGATGTCCGCGATCACCACGGCTTCGGTCTTGCGTCGCGAAGAGAGCGCCTCCGCGAGTCGCGAGCCGATGTATCCCGATCCGCCGGTGATCAGATAGCGCAACTTGCCCCACCCGTCGGTGCACATACGGATGTCCGCGCTCGCCGCGCGGCGATAAAGGAATCGTTCGTCACGTCGATAAACATAGACATAGAACCAACGGATCAACCCAGCGATTGCGGTTGGTGGAACGTTCTAATGACAAGGGCCCTTCGGGGCCCTTGTTTTTTTGCGATACCCAATTTCATCGCCCGCAAGAAATATTTCGCTCTGTAAAAGGGCTTGCCGCGGACCCCCGTTTTCCCGCTTCACAATTGGGTTTTTCGCCTACTCATTCTTTGAGCCGGATTTTTCAATCGTTTGTCCAGCCTCTAAATCTTTCCTTCAAATAGCCGATTACGTTGGAAGCACAAGGGACACAGCCATGAGTTTCCAAGCGAAGCTGTGGCGGACAAACAAGGAGAAAACCGTGAGGACACGCAACAAGCTGCTACTCACAGCTGGAGTTCTTGGAGTTATTGGTTTGCTGGTAGTACTCGCCACGGGCGCGTTCTTCAGTGCGACCACCGAGGCCCAAGGCAACATTGCCGCAACAGGAACGATGTCAGTTGACTGCACCAACGCTTCTACCCCCGCAGTTGATGAAACAAGTAACGCGACTATTTGTGGAGACATCTTTGCCACACCTGGTCCGACAACGATGAAGCCAGTCGCCAACGGGCTCCCCAGCCTGCGTGACAACCTCGCTGCCGCACGCCTACCCGCGGCGACCGTGGATGGCTTTTTGACAGTGAACGTCAACCCGACGCTGCGCATTGACAAGCTCGTGCTCAGTCAGAACACGATCGGCGGTACGGACCCCGATGGAGCCGGTCCGCTCACTACGACCAGCCTTGCCGGTTTGCTGAACCTGTGTGTTGGCGACGAGGGTGTTGACGCGGTCGACGCCAATGACCCCGACCCGGACGGTGCCGGTCCGCTTGACGAGACCAACGCCGACCCGACGGGCGACTGTGACGTTTACATGGGACCGTTCAACATGGGAGTGGGAAATACGACTGCATTTGACGTCGCCAACCCCCTGACGCCACTGCCGATCGCGGTCGGCGGCACGCGCACATTCATGTTCGACGTCTGGTTCCCCGACAGCGGAGCCGACCAGAACGTGTACCAGAACCAGAACGCCCAGGCCAACTTCAGGATGACTGCGAGCTAATCGCGTGACTAGTTGACCAGCTGCGATAGAGACTGACGCACTATGCGATTCGTAGCACGAATTGTGAACAGGGCGGCAACCATTGTGTTGGTTGTCGCCCTGCTCGCTCTTGGGGCTCTTGCGGTCACGGTCCTGCTCGGCTTGAAGCCGGGTGTGGTCAAGACCGGAAGTATGGAGCCGATGCTGGCTCGAGGCACGCTGATCGTCGTCAAGCCGACGATGGCGGACAAGCTGAAGATCGGCGACGTGATCACGTTCACGGACCCCGACAACCCCTCCAAGGGACTCGTCACTCACCGCATTTACAAGATCGAACAAGTTGACGGCCGCCCCGTTTTCACCACCAAGGGCGACGCCAACCCCACGCCGGATACCTGGAAGCTCAAATTGCAGAAGGATGCCGGCCTGCTCAAGTTTCACGTCAAGAAAGTCGGTTATCTGAGCTTCCTCGTGCGTTCGAAGACGGGATATCTGCTTTTTCTGGGGATTCCGGTGTTATTACTGTCTCTGGTGGCGATGATGAAGATCTGGGCGCCGCCGAAAGACGAACCGGAGCCTCAAGTTGAGGCCGGCCGCGCGCCGGAGACAGCGGCGTTCGGCACGCCGCCACAAATCGATGCTCGGCCTACGGCAGTTGCTCCACCGCCTGCCGCTGTTGCTCCACCGCCAGCCGCGGAGTCGTTCGGCTATCCGACCGAAGCGCCCGAAACCATGCCCGTCGCGCCGAATAGCACCGCGCCGCCGGGCTCGGATGAAAAGGCCGAAAGTGCCTGATTCCTCCACGATATTCCGTACTTTCGTACCAAGAATGACCAGGATGCAGATCCTGGTTGTTCTGGTTTTTGCACTTGTGGTCGGCTGCCTGGGCGCTGCGCCGGCCAGTGCCTACCAATCCGCCCGCACCCAAGCCGGAAACAACACGGTCCCGACCGATGCACTGGAGCGGTTTATCGACATCGTTCCCGGCACGGCGTTGCAGCCGGGTACTTCAAATCCGATCTCAGGAGGACTGGACCTTTCGTTCGTAATCGACCTCGGACGAGTACCGGACTCGCGCACTTTTCTCGACGCTTTCCGCATTACCAACACCGACACGGTGGCCCACACGATCAGGGTGGTGCCGTACGGCGCCGGGCTGGGTTCGATCGCGCAAGTTGCGTTCACGAACGACTCGAACCCCGGTGATGGCCCCCAGACGGAGACGATCCTCCCTGGCACGACCGAGCTGCTTCAGATTTCCACCACAACGGCGTCGGCCGGCCTGCAAACCGGTTATCTGCGGTTCACTCAGCTCGGCGACGACCGATTCTTCCGCCGTGACCTACCGATCACCACGAGACAAGCCCCGGGCGCGCCAACCGGATTGACGGCCGTTTCGACCGCCGGGCCATCACAGGTGGCGCTCTCGTGGAGCGCATCCGGAACGGGCGTGGGAGGCTACAACGTCTACCGCGCGACAGCCGCCGGAGGGCCATACACAAAGATCAATCCCTCGCTAATCGCCACAACGAACTACACAGACAGCACCGTGGCCGTAGGCACGCGTTACTGGTACCGGGTGCGCGCCGTTGCTTCCGGGGTCACCCCAGAACTCGAAGGGGCCGACTCGAACACGGCAAGCGGACGTGTGCCCCCCACACCGACTTCGGTTTCGATTCCGGCGGGCGGCAGCAATCCGGCCGGCTACATCAACAACGCGACGCAAAGCAACGTGACCGTGCGCGTGGTTTTGCCCGCAGCGACTGAGGCCGGTGACACTGTGCACGTTTCGGTCAGCGACGGCGTCGGAACCGTTACGGGCACCCTGGTGACCGCCGTCGCCGGCGCGCAAACCGTCAACATCTCCGGCATTAATGCCTCGGCCCTGGCGCAGGGTTCCGTGGCATTGCGAGCCTGGCTGACCAAGCCCGGCGAAACCGGGGCTCAGGTCTCCGGTACGGCCATCAAGGACACGATCGCCGCGGTCTCCGCCTCGCGCATTGCCGCAACGGCGAGCAACCCGGTCAACTACATCAACATTGCCACGGGTAATAGCCCCGGCACGGCGACCGGCGCGATCGACCTACCGGCCAGCAGCATGACCACCGACACTGTTTCGATCCGACTGACGATGGGCGCGAGCACGGTCACCGGCACCGCCGCCGGGTTGGCCGGCGCGGGCACGCGCAACATTACGGGCCTCAGCACCAACGGCTGGGCGCAGGGCGCGGTCACCGTGGCCGCACGCGTGCAGGACGCGGCAGGCAACGACTCCGGCTGGATCGTGGGCACCCCGGCGACGCGTGACACCGTCGCTCCCAACCCGCCGACGGCCGCGCGCATTCAGGCAACGGCGGTCAGCCCGATCGACACAATCAACATTGCCACGCAGGCAGCGGCCGGGGTAACGGTGACCACGGCGGCCGGCGTGGTGAGCGCGGAGACACGGCTGACCGTCGGAGCAACGTCGGTGTACGGCACGCTTACTGGCTCTGGGACGCTGTTGATCCCGGTCAACGCGACATCGTTGCCCGACGCAACAGCCGGCAACGTGCAGGTTGCCGCCCGCAACTTTGATCTTGCCGGCAACCCGTCGACGTGGTTTATCGGAAATGCGGCCCGCAAGGACACAGTCGCGCCGAACGCGCCGAACTTCTCACGGATCACGTTTACGAACCGCTGGGGCAACCGCTGGGACCGCGTGGACGGATCCAACGGGGCGCTCGGTTCCCTTGACGAAGTGCGCATTCACGACTACTCCGACGGTGTCGATTACCCGACGGGCGGCTATGACGCGTCAAACAACCAAGGAGCGTTTGGCCGCAACAACATCGACAACGGCACGATCCCACGCACGCTCGGCTATGACGTCCGCGATTCCGCCTGGAACACGATCGCACGCATCTGCCGTTACTACACCGGCAACGGCAGCGGTTCCGCCACAACCTGCCCATGAAACGCTTCAGCAGACTTGGGCGCGTGGCGCGTGGCGTATTGACCCTGGCGATCGTTGCTGTATGCGCCGTGACGGTTGTGGCCGGCGCCGCAGTCACTCGCGGCATTCGCGTCGCCGATACCGCCAACCTTCCGCCACTGGACCCGCCGACCATCTCCCCATCTGGACCACTGGTGAACATGTCCAACCTGGAGCCCGGCGATCAGAAATCGGCGTCCTTCGTGATCGGAAATCCGAACAAGGTCGCGGCCGTCGCGCGCATCTTTGGAGAGCTAACAGGCGGCGACCAGCAGCTCTATGACGTGCTCGGCGTGGAGCTGGCGTCATCCGACGGTGCGTTTTGGAGCGGACCGCTTAGCGCCTTGATGCAATCCAGCTCTGCCAGCACGGTGCTTGCGGCGCATTCCGACCGGCCGATCACGCTGACGATCGCCGTGCCGTCGGAACTTGGCAACGATTTTCAGTCCCGCCTCAGCCAGTTCAACTTGAAATTCGCGCTCGACTACATAATCAAGCCAAGCGAAGATCACATTGCCCCGGTTGCGCGGCTGCGGTCGGTAAGGCCCGGGCGCGGAATCCTCAAGCGGTCCAATGCGTACCAGCGATTGCGTCGTAAGAAGGTGATCATCTTTTACGGCCGGGCTTCGGATGAGCCGAGCGGTGTGGACAGAGTGGAGGTCTCGCTGATGCGCATCATGAGCCGCCGAGGCAAGGCGATGGAGTGTCGGAGCTGGTCGCCGGTGGCGCGCAAGTACATTCGCAACGCGTCGAAGGGCCGAAGCTGCACGCCGCGACTGTGGTTCAGCGCCTCGGGCACGGATCGGTTCCGCTTTCTGATGTACGGCCGCAAGATGATCCTGCGCGGACGCTACGTGGCACGAGTACGTGCGGTCGACAAAGCCGGCAACGTAGAGACCAAGCTGAGTCCACGGCGCCTGAACGTGCTGCGGTTCAGCATTCGCTGAGCGTTGGGCGCGGTGGAATACCGACAGCCTTCCAAGGCGACGACCGGAATCGAACCGGTGTAAACGGCTTTGCAGGCCGCTGCGTAACCATTCCGCCACGTCGCCATGCGGGATCCTTCCCAGCGGGTCCAAGGTTAGTTGACCGCTGCGGCATGCTTGTTTGCGTCCCCCGAGAATGCTCGTATACTGTCGGCATCCTGCGGATGTAGCTCAGTTGGCTAGAGCGTCTGCTTGCCATGCAGAAGGTCGAGGGTTCGAGTCCCTTCATCCGCTTATATTTTCTGAGTTCCGCCCCGGCCGTGCGCCGGGGCCTTGATTTTCCCGGAGCTCCCGCGCTTCAACTCGTTCGAGCGCGCCGCGCGCTCGGAGATCGAGTACCTACAGCGCTGCGGCGTCGAGCGCCTGATTCACGAGCGCATCGGCGTCCTTGTTGAGCGCGCGCGGGACGCTGCGGATCTGCCATTCGTCGAACGCGGAAAATGCCGCCTTCGCGGCGACATACAGCGGCTTCATGTCCGGATGCTTGACCTTGTACTCACCGTTGATCTGTTTGGACACCAACTCCGAGTCGTTGATCACCTCCACCTTCGTGGCGCCCAGCTCTTTCGCGCGCTCAAGCCCAAGGATCAGAGCGCGGTACTCGGCCACGTTGTTCGACGCCACGCCGATCGCCTGCTTGGCTTCGTCAATCACATCGCCGTCCGGCGTGCTTAGCACCGCCGCGATCGCGGCGGGACCGGGGTTTCCGCGCGCGCCTCCGTCTACATGGATCACGAGTCGCATCAGTCGCCACCGTACACGCGTGGCGGGTCGTCCTCGCGCGACTCCGCAGTGCGCTCGGGTTCCGGCTTTGGCTCTGGCCGGGTGGTTTCGGTTGCGGCGCTCTCGCGCAGGATCAGCCGCCCGTAGTCGTCCGCGACGGCGTTCCAGTCGGCGACCTCGCCCGCAAGCTCCGCAGTGTCGTTGCCGCGCCCGGACTGTTCCACCGGCTCCGTCGCATCGCCGAGGTCGACGCGATACGAATACCAGACTATGTCCCAGCCAACGAAGACCTCCACGCTCGCGTCGGCTTTGTTGACCGCGGCCACTTGTGGATCTCCGAGTGAACGAGACAATCCGGCGATCGTGCGGGGAAACTGTGATTCGTTGAAAAGCGCCAGGCCCTGAGCGAGCCTGGCCGCCGGCCCCGTGGGAACGGCACGCACACTGCGCGGCTCTTCGGCCACCGGCGGCGACGGCTCGCGTCGTTTCGCGCTGCGAGCCTTGCGGCGAGACACCTGATCCGCCGCGACTTCGGCCGGCTGCTCAAACTCCTCGATCCCAAACCGCTCCTCGCCGTCCGCGCCGAAAAACCGTCCCATGCGCCTGAAGATGCCCGCGCGCGCGGCGCGCGCCGGCCGCATCGGCATCAGCTGTTCGCCGTCGCGCTCACGCACCCAGCGGGCACGTTCGGCGCGTGATACGCAGAGCTCGCATACCGGGTGCCGACTCGAGTCCGGCGTCAGATACCAGTTGACAACCTCGCCTTGCAGCATTCGGCGGCCGCAGACCGCGCAGGTCTCGGGATCCAACTTGGGTTTTAGCTCCTTCACGGACATTCGAGCGAAACCCTAGCCACGAGGCGTCATTTTCGCGGCGCGGGTACCGCGATCAGATGTCGATGTCGTCCTGAAGGCGCGATTTCAATCGCAAAACGGCCTTGGTGTGCAGCTGTGAAACACGAGACTCGGTCACGCCGAGCACCTCGCCGATCTCACGTAACGTGAGGTTCTCGTAGTAATAAAGCGCAACGACGAGCTTCTCCCGTTCGGGCAGCCGGCTGATCGCCTCGGCGATCTGTTCCTTCACGTTTACGGCGTCGTACGACTTCTCCGGATCGGCGGCGTTTGGGTCTTCCAGCGTGTCGAGCAACGAAACCTGGCCACCGGAACTGTCGGACACCGACCACAACTCGTCAAGCGCAATCACCGCACTGTTGGAGATCTGCTGGATGTGCTCCTGCAGTTCCTCGATCGTGACGCCGAGTTCCGTTGAAAGCTCCTGGTCGCTTGGTGCGCGGTGAAGTTTGTGTTCAAGCTTGGCGTTGGCGCGCTCGAACTCGCGAGCCTTCATGCGAACCGAGCGCGGCACCCAGTCCATCGAGCGAAGTTCGTCGATGATCGCGCCCTTGATGCGGCTCATCGCGTACGTCTCGAACTTGATCTCGCGCGACGGCTCGAATCGTTCGATCGCGCTGATCAGTCCGGTTAGTCCATAACTGATCAGATCGGCGTCGTCGACGTAGCTCGGCAGGCCCGAACCCATCTTGCCGGCGACGTACTTCACAAGTGGTGAATAGGCGAGCACCAGCCGCTCACGGGCGTTTTTGTCCCCGTCGGCCTTGTATCGCTTCCATAGATCGCGCAATTCAACGTCACCGAATTCGCCTCCGATGCGTCGCTGGCGTTTCTCGTTCCTTGGTTTTGCCTCGCTCGTCATGCTCGCGGATGCGCCCTCCCGTATTGCGCTCTCAATCTTTGAGACTCTACCCGAGTGTAAATCTGTGTGGCAGATATTGAACGGTGACCTAGAAGTTCCTGCACAGATCGCAAATCTGCACCGCCATTCAGCAAATGGGTGGCGAAGCTGTGGCGAAGCGCGTGCGGTGAGATTCCGGCCGCAACGCCGGCCCGCCTCAAGCTGCCTTGGAGGCGTCTGCGAACGTCGCTGGGCTGCAGCGGTTTGCCGGATTTAGTGAGGAAAAGGGTGCTCGCGGTGCGATCCGCCTCTAGCCTCGGCCTACCGCGGTCAAGGTAATCTCGTACGGCGGCGGCGGCCAATTCCCCGACCGGGACCATTCTCGTCCGCCCGCCCTTGCCCTCCACTCGCACCTGTTCCTCATCCAGATCCACTGATTTCAGAGTAAGGCCAATCAACTCCGCGGCGCGCAGTCCGCAGGCGTACGCAAGCTCGAACATCGCGCGGTCACGAAGCTCCAGAGGGGTGGATTTCGGGATCCCTTCGAGCAGGCGCGCGGCCTCTGATTTGGAAAGAATCCGCGGCAAGTCGCGCGGTTGCCGAGGGGTTGTGAGCAGTTCGGCGAGGTTTTGATCGGCCTCTCCTCGCTCAACCAGAGTTGCGTAAAAGGTCCGGATCGACGCGATTTTGCGCGCGAGGCTACTTGGGGCCAAACCGCCCGCGCTCAGCTGCTGGACGAAGCGGCGAAGGTTCTTTAGATCCAGGTCTGCCCGTTCGGTGTCGCGCTCGCAAGCCCACGCCGCGAGTTGCTCCAGATCCTTGGCGTAGGCGCGGCGGGTCGCGTCGGACAGGCCCCGCCGGCGAAGTGCGGCGTCGAAGGCCGTCAGTTGAGACTGCCACGGCGCCGAGATAGCCGCGATCGGATGCCGGTCGCCGACCGGCAGCTCGGCGTCCGACGGTTCGGCGGCCTGTGGTTTGGCGGCCTGTGATTTGGCGACCCGTGGTTCGGGGGGCGGCGACCCTGAGGGTGGCGGCCCGATGGTGGCATTAAAGGGGGCGATCATCCAATGTACACCGGTGAGCCGATCGGCACGCGGTCGTAGAGATCGATCACGTCTTTTGGAATCATTCGAATGCAGCCGTGGGACGCCGCAGATCCGATCGAACCGGTCGATGAAGTGCCGTGAATGCCTACGCCGTCGTAGATTCCCAGCCATCGCGCGATCAGCGGATTGTTTGGCGCTCCGCCTGGAATCGTTTTGCCGGCCAGATCACCGGCCCAGTCGCTGTTCGGCACGTTCCAGGGCGGATTTACTTGCTTGCTATTAACCGTGTAAAGGCCGGTCGGCGTTTCCAGGCCCACCTGGCCGACGGCGATGCCGTACGTTTTTGACAGCTTCAGCTTCTTGAACAGGCGCAGTTTGAAGCCGCCGCGGTCCACAAGGATGATCGTCGGGTACTTGTCGGCCAACTCCTCGCGCGTGACCTTCGGCTTCTTGATTTTTACCGGGAGTTTGATCTTTCGCGGCGCGTCGGGGTCGTTGAACGTGGCCGCGATCTCACGACGCAGCGTCGCCGTGCGCACCTTGACTCCGGTTTGTCCGTCTGTTTCGCCCAGGCCGTGCGCGGAGTAAGTGACGGACGCATCCTTCGCGTCACGGCTGAACTCGCGACGTACGCTGGCGATGAAGTTCTTAACCGCGGTTTTGTCGTACTCGATCCGCGTGGGCACCGAAACATTGCGGCCCACCCCAAGTAGATGCTTGGCGGCCGACATCACGAAGAACCCCGAGTTACCGCGCTTCAGCGCCTCGTCAACCATCCCGTTCACGTCCACACTGACTCCCGCTCCGGCCGCCGTAAGCCTGCGCGTGTGCCCCTCGTAGCTGACCTTCACCGGCTTGAGAAGCGGCTGCTCCAGCTCGTCCGAGATCTTGATCTTCGCGCGATAGGCGGGCAAGCCGGAAATATCGATTCCGCCGACGGAAACTCCGGCGGCGATCGTCTCGCGACGCGAGTGGTTGTATGCCAGGGCGGCGAGCACGAATATCAGCACGCCCGCCGCCGCATAGGCGATCCATCGATTGCTGCGCATCGCTGGGAAGTTTCGACGTTTGGGCATCGGACTCGGGTTTTCTGAAATCGGTGTTGCGTGGCGCCGTCGCGCCGTCAACCTTGAAATTTAAGGGTTCTGCCGCCGCCAAGCGGCGCTCCGGGGCAGTTGGGCCGGGTCGTCCCGACAAATCCGGCGAAGCCGGGCGGCGATCTCGCCGTCCGCGGCGACGATTTCTTCGAGTGGATACAACGCCGGTCGCTGCCGTGTCACCCCGGCCGCCAGAGGCCGGCGCAAGACAGACCGGGCCGCCGCCGAATCGGAACCACGTGCAGCGCAGTGCGGCCGAAGGCCCGCGCCATGCGGGTCTAACCGCCGCCAAAGCAACTACATTCCCCACCGTGCGATCGAAAGAGGATGTGCGAAACGATGTCTGGCGCGCGATGGACCATCAGGGCGTCTCGCGCTTTCCTGGCGCAGAAGGGCGAATCCCCAACTTCGCAGGAGCAAAAACCGCCGCCGAAAGGCTGACCCGTCACGCCTACTGGCAGAACGCCACGGTGATCAAAGTCAACCCGGACTCGCCGCAAACCCACGTCCGCCGACTGGCTCTTGAGTCAGGAAAGTCGCTGGTGATGGCCGTTCCGCGACTGCGCGAGGAACACCCGTTCCGGCTGCTTGACCCAAAGAACATGAGTCCCGACCAGATTCGGGAGGCCGCCACGATCAAGGGAGCGCTGAAGCACGGCGAGGTGCTTGATCTTGAACAGGTACCCAAGCTTGATCTCGTACTGACCGGCGCGGTCGCCGTGAACCTCAAGGGAGCGCGGATCGGAAAAGGCAGCGGTTTCTCCGACCTTGAGTACGCGCTGTTTCACGAGACCGGCAAGGTCGACGAAAACGTCCCCGTCTGCACGACCGTACATCCGATTCAGATTCTGCGCGAGAACCTGCTGATGACGGCGCACGATATTCCGCTGGACCTGCTCGTCACACCCCGCGCCGTGATCGAAGTGGAGGGTGCGTTTCCGCGGAATAACGGAATTATGTGGGACCATCTGCAGCCGCCTCAGATTCACGAGATCCCGGTGCTTGAGCGTTGGGGTTACGCGGCCTAGTTCGCGCAACACGTCGTGGCCGTAGCCGATTGATCGACCTTTGCCACACGCACCGCTAGATTCCCATCGATGAGTTCAATCACCGCAGACCAGTCCAGCGCCGATTCGGACCAATTGGTCGTCGTCGCGCAATACGGCACGCCGGGGCGAGCCGCGTGGCTCGACATCAATTGGCGAGCGCACTTGCGCCAGGATCGCCTGGCCGGACAGACGGTGAACTTCGTGCAATACGGAGATCCGGCCGCACCAGCGGTGGTTCTGATTCACGGATTGGCCGGTTGCTGGCAGAACTGGCTTGAGAACATTCCCGCGCTCGGCGAGGACTTCAACGTAATCGCAATCGACCTGCCGGGTTTCGGCGAGTCCGCGATGCCCGCCGGAAAAGCAATCTCGATTCCCGGATATGCCCGCACCGTCGTCGGAGTGCTCAACTCGCTCGGCGTCGAACGCGCGTCGCTGATCGGTAACTCGATGGGAGGCCAGACGGCCATCCAGACCGCACTTGACCACCCGACACGCGTCGATCGCACGATACTTGTGTCGCCGGCCGGTTACTCGACCTGCGTCACCCCACCCGCACTGGGCCACTGCTCCGGGCTCGGCGGCGCTTTGATTGCGAATGAAGCCCCATGGCGGCGCTTCCTGATATCCCGCCCGCGACTTCGCGCCATCGCCCTCGGCAGTGTCGTCGCCCACCCCGAGCTGCTCGGCCCCGAAATCTGTTTCGAACTGATGGGCGCCGACCGTAAGGTCGGCTTCGCCGCCGCCGCGCACGCGATTCTCGATCACGACTTCCGTTCCAATCTGCGCGATGTCGCCTCCCCCACTCTCGTGGTATGGGGTCGAAACGATCACCTCGTGACCTACCGCGACGCCGAGCGACTCGCCAGTCGCATCCCGAATGCTCAAAAGATCGTGCTTCGCGACACCGGCCATTGCACGATGGTCGAACGCCCGATCTGGTTTAACAAAACCGCCCGCGATTTTCTGCTTTCCGCCTGACCTACGCGACGGCGGAGTCCGGGGCGTTGTAACCGGCGCGTTTCGTCCGAGTATTTCTCGTCGCCGGTTCAACGCGAACGACCGGAAGTTCCTCGCTTGACCGGTTTTTCGGCCAGCCTGTATCCGCCGGATTCGTTTCGCTCGATGTGTCCGGCGAGCTCAAGTTCACCTAGCGCCGTAATCACTCGACGCGCCGGCACCGTCGGAAGATTGGCGGCGATCACAGGAGCCACGCCGTCGCCCGAACGAACTCTTCTGAACACGTCGGAAAGCGGCGATTCGAGCAGTTCCGCCAGCAACTCAGGCCGGTCGGCGGCGGACTCGGTCACATCGTCTTCCACGCCGGGCAGCGTCGCCTGCGCGTGGAGGCCGACGTCCCGCGCGTCGGCTCCGTAGATCTCGTCCAACAGATCGCGGGCGCTGCGAACGAAACCGCCGTTTTGTTCGGCGATGATGTGATTGGGGCCGTCGGAGAGCGCCGATGTAACGGGCCCGGGCACGGCAGCCACCGTCTGCCCAAGCTGTTCGGCAAATTCAACCGTGTACATGGCGCCGGAATTGAGTCTGCCCTCGACCACGACGGTCTTCAGCGAAAGCGCCGCTATCAGTCGATTGCGGGCAGGAAACCCCCATCGCTGCGCGCGCGAACCCGGAGGACGCTCGCTCACCACGGCGCCTTGATCGATCAACTGCCGATGGAGTTGAGCATGCGACCGCGGGTAGGGACACTCTGGACCCCCGGCAAGGACCGCGACGGATCTTCCACCGATTTGAAGCGCGCCGCGATGAGCCGCGCCGTCGACTCCGAGCGCCATGCCACTCACGACCGTCATTCCCGCAGCGGCCAAATCTCGGCCAAATTGGTACGCGACTTCTCGCCCGTAGGCCGTAGCCCGTCGCGCTCCCACCACCGCCACCCCGGGATGGTCGTTCATTTCTTTCAACACCGACTGATGACCCAGCCCGTACAGAACGATCGGCGGAGGACCGATCGCGGCGAATTGATCAGGGTAATGACCACTATGCCGGCACATCATCCACAGCTCATGCGAACCGCGGCCGTCCCGCAGATCTTCGATTTGGGCTTGCAACCGCCGATCCGTCTCAGGTGACATCCTCTGAATCCGCTCGCGAAGCTCCTCGGCGGGAAGTCTGATCAAACCGCGGACGGCGTCCACCGGAACGCTTGCGCCTTCGGCTATTTCAATCGCCTCGCTTGTCAGCAGAGACCGCATCAGGCATTCGTCACATGCCTTCACGAAACACCATCCCCGATCTCACTGACACGAAACGCCAGCGCCTCCGACACCTGTTCTTCGTCGATCGCTTCGCTGCCGTCGAGGTCGGCAATCGTGCGCGCGACGCGCAGCGCCCTGTCGTACCCCCGCATTGTGAGCGCCCCACGGCGATACGCATCGTTCAGAAGATCGCGGACCGATTCAGGCGGACGCAGCAGACGGCGAGTCTGTGCTCCGTCGAGATGACCGTTGCAGTGCAGCGGCAAGCCGGAATATCGCTCGATCTGCCTTTCGCGAGCCGATTGCACTCGCGTGCGCACATCCTGCGAGCAGGTCACCGGCCCGGACTCCACTTCAGCGGCGGTCGGACGCTGAACGTGGCAATGGATATCGAATCGATCCAACAGCGGTCCGGACATTCGCCGCGTGTACCGCTGCACCTCGGCCGGAGTGCAGCGGCAGCGGTTTCCGCCCGCCCCACAGGGACACGGATTTGTCGCCGCGACCAACATGAATCTGGCCGGAAACTCGTGCGTACGTTGGCTCCGCGTGACAGTCACCGACCCGTCCTCAAGCGGCTGACGCAGCGACTCGAGAGTGCGAGTCGAGAATTCCGCGAGTTCATCAAGAAACAGCACGCCGTGCGTCGCGAGCGTCACCTCGCCGGGCATCGGAGTTGAGCCGCCACCAACCAGACCCGCCGCGGAGATCGTGTGATGAGGCGATCTGAACGGCCGACGGCGCACCAGTCCGCGCGGCTTGGACCGTCCCGCGATGCTTTGCAACCGCGTCACCTCCAGGGCCTCGTCGTCGGTCAGTCGCGGCAGGATCGACGGTAGTCGTCTCGCGAGCATCGTTTTGCCGCAGCCCGGCGGTCCATTGAAGATGACGTTGTGTCCACCTGCCGCAGCGATCTCAAGCGCACGCTGACTGAATGCGTGTCCGCGAAGGTCCCGAAGATCCGGTCCGGCGGCATCTTCTTCGGCATCGATCTCGTGACGTTCGTAGAAACCGAGTTCGTCCGCGGCCAGCGATGCCAGCTCGGAAAGCCGGCTCACCGCGGCAATCTTCAATCCATTCACCAGCGACGCCTCCTCGGCATTTCCCGCCGGAACCGCCAGCGTGCCAATCAGATCGTCGCGGGCGGCTTCGGCAATCGCCAATGTGCCGCGTACGGGCCGCACGCTGCCGTCCAGCGAAAGCTCCCCCACCAGCCCAGCTCCTGCGATCCCGTCCGCCCGAAGCTGCCCTCCGGCGACAAGCAGCGCGCCGGCAATTGCCAGATCAAATGCGGGTCCGGCTTTTTGAAGGTCCGCGGGTGCGAGGTTGACGGTTATTCGGTTTTGCGGAAACTCGAAACCCTCGTTCAACATCGCGGCTCGGACACGCTCGCGCGACTCACGCACCGCGGCGTCAGGCAGCCCGACAACAGCAAACGACGGCAGGCCGCGGCGGATGTCCACCTCGACCGTAACGCGACGCGCCCGGACGCCGTCGATTGCGTATGTAGTGACTTTGGAAAGCACGGTTCGCACTCTGACGCGAAACCCGTTGCGAAACAAGACCCGTTCGTAACGATTCGGCACAGGAGTGGAAATCTTTATTTGCGATTTTGTAGCTGAATTGTTTGAAACCCGTCTTGTTTCGCAACTGTTTTTCGGGAATGATTTCCAGCGTGAATACATCCGCGAATATCGACACCCGCAGGCTGCTTGGGCAGGCATCAGAGTCGGCCGCTCGTCGCTTCCTTGCGGACGCCGGCTGGCGCATAATCGCGCAAAACGTTCGCTGGCGCGAGGGCGAGCTGGATTTGATCGGACTAGACGGAAACGTGCTTGTGTTTGTGGAAGTCAAGTCGCTCCGTCACCGAAACGGTTCCATCCCGTTTTCTCCGTTCGAATCGATCGGTCGGCGCAAGCAGCTGCGCATACGGTCGCTCGCGCGTCGCTGGCTGGTGGACGAACTACCCCGCCTGCGCACCGACGGCGGCGTTCGATTCACCAGCATCCGATTCGACGCCGTCGCCGTAACTATGGGCCCTGGAGATCGCGTGATTGATCTGAAACATCTGGCCGATGCGTTCTGAACTACGCGACAAGCGAAAGCTGCTCATAGGCAGCGGAGGCAAACGAACGCCGATGCAGAGGAGTGAGGCCACGCTCGATGATTGCGCGTTGATGAGCGGCCGTTGCGTATCCGACGTGATTTTCGAAACCCCATCCGTCATGTGTCAGCGCGGCCCGACACATAAAGCGGTCTCGCGACACTTTCGCGATGATCGAGGCAGCGGCGATAGAGGCGCTTTTCGCGTCCCCTTTGACGACCGCCTCACACGGCTCATCGAGGCCGGACGGCATGTATCCATCGCTGAGCAACGCACCGTTCACTCCTCTCACCCGAGCGAGAGCCGTCCCAAGGCAATGCAGATTGGTGCGGTGCAAACCGAATTCGTCGATGTAAGCGGCGGAGCGCGAGATCACGGCGACACTCTTGGCGAGCCGGAGGATCACCTCGAACAATTCTTCCCTACGTGCCGCCGTCAACTTCTTCGAATCGTTGAGCGCGCCGAGAACGCCGTAATCATCCGGCGAAAGGCTTTCGTAGTCGAAACAGACTCCAGCGGCGACGATCGGCCCGGCCAAGCATCCGCGGCCGGCCTCGTCGGCACCGGCCACAACAGTTCCGTGCTGGAGATCGAATTCGATCAGATCGGATCGCTTCATCGACGGCGACGATACCGATGCGATCGGTTGAAGGATCGCGCGCCGCCGATCAGCGTCTTACAGTCCGCCGATTCGCTTTGGCGGCCAGTAGGTGGCGAAGGCTTCGCCGACGATGTTTTTGGCGGGGACCGGGCCCCAGTAGCGGCTGTCGGCGCTGGCGTTGCGGTTGTCGCCCATCATGAAGTAGTGGCCCGGCGGGATT
>JACQZY010000002.1 GCA_016213645.1 Actinomycetota bacterium | reverse complement strand
TCCTTTGCCGACGAAGTCACGCGCGTGGCGCGCGAGGTCGGCAGTGAGGGCATGCTCGGCGGACAGGCGGAGGTAAAGGGCGTCTCCGGAGTGTGGAGCGATCTCACCAGCAATGTGAACATGCTCGCCAGCAACCTCACCGACCAGGTGCGAAATATCGCCGAGGTCACGACCGGCATCGCCAACGGCGATCTCTCACAGAAGATCACGGTCGAGGCCAAGGGCGAGGTGCTCCAACTGAAGAACACGGTCAACCGGATGGTCGATCAGCTCAGCGCGTTCGCCGACGAGGTCACGCGCGTGGCGCGCGAGGTCGGCACCGAGGGCAAGCTGGGCGGCCAGGCGATCGTAAAAGACGTATCCGGCCTGTGGCGCGATCTCACCGAAAACGTCAACACGCTCGCCGGCAATCTCACCACGCAGGTGCGAGCGATCGCCGAGGTGGCGACGGCAGTTACGTCGGGAGACCTTTCACGCTCGATCACCGTCGAGGCGATGGGTGAAGTGGCGGAACTGAAGGACTACATCAACGAAATGATCGGCAATCTCGCCGACACGACCCGCATCAACGAAGAGAAGGACTGGCTCAACACCAACCTCGCGAAGTTCACTCGCATGCTCCAGGGCCAGCGGAACCTGGACGAGACGGCGGAGCTGATCATCGCCGAGCTCACGCCGCTTGTCTCGGCGCAGTACGGAGCCTTTTTCACGGTGACACAGGCCGGCGACGACGGTTCCGTGATCAATACGCCCGGCAACGGAGGCACATCAAAGGAAGCGATGCTGAAGATGCTGGCCTCTTACGGCTACCAGGAGCGCAAGCAGCTCGCGCAGCAATTCCACCTTGGCGAGGGGTTGGCCGGCCAATCGGCGCTCGAACGCAAGCGGATTCTCGTAACGGACGCGCCCGAGGACTACGTACACATCAGCTCGGGTCTTGGCGAGGCGGCTCCACTGAACATCGTCGACCTGCCGATCGTGTTCGAGAAGGACGTGCTGCGGGTTATCGAACTCGGATCGTTCCACCAGTTCAACGATGTGCGCCAGCAGTTCCTCGACCAGGTGACCGAGACGATCGGCGTGGCGCTCAACACCACGATCGCCAACTCACGTACCGACACGTTGCTCGTGCAGTCCCAAACACTCACCGAGGAGTTGCGCGTGCAGTCCGAAGAGCTACAGACGCGGCAGGACGAACTGAAGCGCTCGAACGAGGAACTTGAGCGTCAGACCCAGACGCTCCAGGCGTCCGAAAAGCTGTTGCAGGAACGTCAAGATCAGCTGAGCGATGCCAACACGGAGCTGGAAGACAAGGCCAGTCAGCTTGAAGAACGCAACAGCGCCGTTCAGCAAAAGAACGCGGAAGTGGAAATTGCCAAACGTGAGATCGAGGACCAAGCGCGAGAGCTGGCCTTGAGTTCAAAGTACAAGTCGGAGTTCCTCGCGAACATGTCGCACGAAGTCCGCACGCCGCTGAACAGCATGCT
The DNA here is from genome assembly GCA_016213645.1 of Actinomycetota bacterium. Lineage (GTDB taxonomy): Bacteria > Actinomycetota > Thermoleophilia > Solirubrobacterales > JACPNS01 > JACPNS01. The sequence goes on along the minus strand of JACQZY010000002.1, from coordinate 101,175 downwards.
GATTCTTACCAAGACGCTCGAGGACAACGATTCCGGCCACCTCGACGACAAGGAAGTCGACGCCGTGAGCACAGTTCGCTCAGCGGGGCTGGACCTGCTCAATCTTATGAACGACATCCTCGATCTTTCGAAGATCGAGGCCGGCAAGATGGACATTCACGCGACCGAGGTGGCGATCGCCGACGTGGTCGATCATGTCCAGCGGTCGTTTGCGCCCGTCGCCGCCGACAAGGAAATCGAACTTGCGGTCGAAGTCGATCCGAAGGTACCGCTGACCATTTCCTCCGACGAGCAGCGGCTGGAACAGGTTCTGAACAACCTGCTCTCGAACGCGCTTAAGTTCACCGACGAGGGGGGCGTCACCGTGTCGTTCGGCATCGCGCCGCCGGATATGCAGTTCCGCACCGAGGCGCTAAGACGTGCCCCGGAGGTAGTCACGTTTGCTGTATCCGACACCGGCGTGGGCATCCCGCGCGAGGACCTGCGACGCATATTCGAGGCGTTTCAGCAGCTCGAAGGCGGCATCACGCGCCGGCACGGCGGAACCGGTCTAGGGCTTTCGATCAGCGTTGAACTGACGCGATTGCTCGGTGGCGAGATTCGCGTGGAGAGCGAGCCTGGCGTCGGCAGCACCTTCACGCTCTGTCTGCCCGTGAGCTACGGCGGCCCGGGCCGTCCGGTCGACCCGACTGTGTCGATTCCAGACGCGGAGTTCGAAGCCGAGGCGGAGCCCGAATTCGCCGCGAGTTCCGAGGCGGATTCGAAACCGGCCGCCGCGGAGCCGGCGGACTCGCCGGCTGAAGTCGAGTTTGACGACGACCGCGCCACGGTGGAGCCGTCTGATCGCTTGGCGCTGATTATCGAGCCTGATCCCGGGCGCGCTCAGGCCGACCTGGAGCTGGTGCGCGAAAACGGATTCAAGGGAATCGTCGCGCTGGGCGGCGATCTCGGGCTTGCTTTCGCGCACGAGCATCGACCTGACGCCGTGATCCTCGACACCCGCGCGGAAACAATCGACGGCTGGTCGGTGCTCGCACATCTAAAGCGCCATCCGGATACGCGGCATGTACCCGTGCATGTACTTTCAAATGAACCTGAGCGCACGCGTGCAATGCAGGCCGGAGCCTTTGCGGTTCTGTCGGAATCGGCCACGCGCGAGCAGATGGCGAAATCTTTCGCCGATCTTGCCGAGTTCGTCAAGCGCGAGGTGCGGCGGCTGCTGATCGTCGAGAGCGACGAAACCGAAAGACAGGAATTCGTTTCACTGCTCGGTGGTCCGGATGTTCAGATCGACGTGACCGGGTCCGTGGAAGAGGCGACCACGGTGCTCTCAGAACAGCGATTCGACTGCGTGATCCTCGATGTTGTCCTGGAAGGCGGCGAGTCCGGCCTTACCCTGCTCGACAAAATCAACGATGACGAGCGATTCCGGGATCTGCCGGTGGTCGTCTACGCCTCCCGGGAGCTCAGCGACGAAGAACGTGATCGCCTGATGTTCGACGCCGAGGCGGTGGTGGTGAAATCTCCCGACGCCGCTGAACGATTGCTGCTCGAGACTTCACTTTTCCTGCACCGCGTCGAGGCGCAGCTTCCGGCCGAGAAGAAACACGCGATCGAGCAGCTCTACAGCGAGGACGTAACGCTACGCGGCAAAACGATCCTGGTGGTCGATGACGACCCGCGCTTCGTGAAAGCACTCTCTGGAACGTTCGAACGGCACGGAATGAATGTGCTCGCGGCCGAAAACGGCCGCGTCGGGTTGGAGGCGCTGAGCGAGCATCCGGACGTCGACCTTGTGCTGATGGACGTGATGATGCCCGAAATGGACGGATTCGAAGCAACGCGGTCGATTCGCGGCATGCCCGATTTTGCCCGTCTGCCGGTGATCACCGTCACCGCGAAGGCGATGCAGGGAGACCGCGAGCAGAGCATGTCCTCGGGAGCGTCCGACTACATCACCAAGCCCGTTGACATCGACCGCCTGCTGTCGATGATGAGGGTCTGGTTGTACTAGTGGAGGCCGACACTGAACTGTGGCAAGCCGCGGACGACCTGGAGGAGATCGAGATAGATCTGTTGCTGGAAGGCATTTGGCGCCGGTACGGGCTTGACTTCAGCGACTACGCGAAGAGCTCGCTGAGGCGCCGTATTCGTCACATGGCGGCCACTGAGGCGGTGCCGAACGTGTCGGCGCTGAGCGAGCGGATTCTGCACGATCCGGCCACCATGCAGAGGCTGAAATCGGAGTTTTCGATCAGTGTTGGAGCGATGTTTCGCGACCCGCCGTTCTTTCGCGCGTTTCGCGAGATCGTGGTCCCGATCCTACGAACGTATCCGAACGTGCGTATCTGGGACGTCGGCTGCGGCAGTGGCGAGGAGGTTTTTTCACTTTCGATTCTGCTGCACGAGGAAGGCCTGGTCGATCGCACGCGAATCTATGCCACCGACTTCAACCGGGCCGCGCTCGAACAAGCGCGCACGGCGATGCTGCCGCTTGCGAAGATGAAGGATTACACGGCGAACTACCGCGAGAGCGGCGGTACGAAGGAGTTCTCAAGTTATTACGTCGCGAAGTACGACCGCGCGGCGTTCAAACCGAATCTCGTCGACTGCGTCACCTTCGCCGAGCACAATCTGGTGACGGACGGACAGTTCAACGAGTTCGAGGTGGTGATCTGCCGAAACGTCATGATCTACTTCAATCACCAGCTCAGGACGCGGGTCCATCGCTTGCTGTTCAAGAGTCTCGTTCCGTTCGGCGTGCTGGCGCTCGGCGACGCCGAGTCGCTTCGGAACGTCGAGTTCGCGAGTTCCTACGAGCGGCTTCACCCAACGGTGCAGCTCTATCGGAGGATGCACTGAAAATGGCGTACGAACTGGTCGCGATCGGAACTTCGTACGGTGGTCTGGACGCCCTGCGCGAGGTGCTTGGAAACCTGCCGCGTGAGTTCAAGGCCGCGGTCGCGATCGTGCAGCACGTGGCTCCGGGACCGCCGCGAAAGATGGCGGTGGCCCAGCTCCAGCTCGACTGCGCGCTGCATGTCAGCGAGGCCCGTGACAAAGACCCGATCGTTGGCGGCGAGGTGGTCATTGCCCCGTCTGACTATCACTTGCTCGTTGACGAGGAGGGGTACAGCCTCTCCACCGAGGGCCTCGTTCGCGACGTTCGGCCGTCGGCCGACGTGCTGTTCGAGTCGGCCGCGGATGTGTATCGTGATCGCGCAATTGGCGTGGTGCTGACCGGATATGGCAACGACGGAGCCGACGGTTTGCGCCGGATCCGCGCGCACGGGGGACTGACGATCGCCATCGATCCGGCCGAGGCGCTTGCGCCGGAAATGCCGGAGGCCGCGATCTCCGCCGGAGCCGTCGAACGCGTTCTGCCACCGGTCGCGATCGGACAACTGCTTGCCGCATTATGCGGACAGAAGGAGACGATCGCCTGATGCACGAGCAACAACCAATTCGCGTGCTGATCGCCGAGGACTACGAGATCTACAGAATGGTGATCGTTGAACTACTTGCCAGACACAGCGACGTTGAAGTCGTCGCCGAGGTCGGAGACGGGCGTTCCGCGATCGAACGGACCGCTGAGCTGGAACCCGATGTCGCGCTGCTCGACCACGGCCTGCCGAGAATCGGCGGCGTCGACCTTGTGCGCGCGGTTCGTGAGTGTTGCCCGCGCACGCGCATAGTGATGATGTCCGGATACGTAGACGAACTGAGGGAAGCTGAGTGCGTGGCCGCCGGCGCCGTAGCGTGCGTACTAAAAGGCGCCACCGGTGAAGACGTGTACACGACGATCATGGATGCGATGAGCGTGACTTAGGTAATGGCGGCTTTGAGCCCCTGGACAGATGTCTATAGGTGGCGGCCGGCTTCTCTATCCCCTTGCTGCCTCCAGTCCGATAAACGGAAGTATGCAGGCAACACGGCGCATCGTCACCACACTCGCGTTAGCAGCGGCACTGTTTGTCACGGTGGCGGCGCCCGGTGGCATCTCGCCGCCAACGAACCAGTCGCCGCCAACGGTCACAGGCACCGCTCAGGTCGGCCAGACACTGACGTGTTCGGAGGGCGGCTGGAACGGCACGCAACCGATCGCTTACGCATTCCAGTGGATGCGCAGCGGAACGCCGATTCCTGGCGCGACGGTATCCACCTACGTATTGACGTCGGAAGACGATGGTGCGCAGATCGTCTGTGCGGTCACCGCATCGAACGGCGCCGGCTCTGCGTCAGCGTCGAGTTCATCGGTGACCCCTGTCGGCCTGTCCGCGCCGGCACCTGAGCCCGCCGGCGACACGATCCCGCCGACCGTCACGGGATTCTCGATCTCGCCTCGGAAGTTCCGGATCCTCTACCTCACGTGCAAGAACAACAAGAAAACCAAAATTCCCAGAGTTGAGTTCAATTACACGCTTTCAGAAAACGCCAACCTGAAGATCACAACGCGGTACGCGGGATCCGATTCCAAGAAGGCGATCCCGGGCAACCATGACGGCACAATGGCGATCGCGGGAAATGCCGGCGACAACAAAGCAAACTTCGGCAAGGAGTTGCACGGCCGCTACGTACTGTTGGTAGGCAAGTACACGGCGACGATCGTGGCCACCGACGCCGCGGGCAACCAGTCGAACGCCGTCACGTTGGCGTTCCGGGTGCTGCTCGCCGAGCGGGGCGACGGCAAGCGCTGCGTCCTCGGTCAGCCCGGCAAGCAGCCGAAGCTGAAGATTCCCTAGAAGTTCGTGAGGATCGGCGAGGAGCAGTGAGGGAGCGACCTTCCAGGTCGTGACCGAACAGCGACGACCCGAACCTCGCGAAATGCGCCGCGAATCAAGACGGCCCTGCTGGGATGGCTTTCGAACCCGGAGCTGTTTCGAGACCTGATTTGACGTCGGATATTCACTGCCAGAGCTGATGAGCTGGGGTGATCCAGATGCGATCTCCCATTTTGAGAGTCTGCTCCCCCGCGTACACGACGACTCCGCACGCAAATTTCTTCCCCATTCGATCACGAAGGAACTCGAGTCCCCTCAGATCGGTGTCACGAAGACGTGTTCCCGACTTGACCTCGATCGCCGCGATCGTTCCATCTGGTCGCTCCACGACGAAGTCGACCTCTCGGCGTTGGTCTCGATAATGGAACAGCCCGGGTTCGTTCGTGGACCAGTCGACCAACTTGCGAAGCTCTGAATAGACGAACGCTTCGAACAGTTTGCCGACCTGGTCCTCGCGGATGTCTTGGGATGGGCGCACACCAAGCAAATGCGCCAATAGACCGGTGTCGCAGAAATGGAGTTTGGGCCTACTGATCTCCCGGGCGCCAAGATTCGGTTTCCAGGCTCGAACGCGTTCGACGATGAGAGCGGTTTCGAGCAACGAGATGTATCTCGCAACAGTCTTGTGATCTACCCCGAGCTTCTTGGATATTTCGTGTGACGACAGGGCGTTCGCGCTTTGGGATGCAAGCAATCGGATCAGGCGCGGGAGTTCGTCAGCACGTTCGACGTTCGCGAAGTCCGTGATGTCACGAACAACGGTTGACTCCAAGTAGTTCTTGAACCATGTCGCGCGACGGTTCGGTTGACGTTGAACGACTTCGGGGTACCCGCCGGCCTCGATGAACTGGCGGTACTCGCCAAATCCAGCGGGACCTTGGACCTGAAGGGGCTCACCGCGATCAAAAAGTTGGTCGACGAAATTGACGTTCAGAAAACGGAGCCGCTCCGCGACGGAAAGTGATCGCAGCGTGATTCGCTCGATGCGCCCGGTCAAGGCATCGGGAACCGCCGGCAGGGCGAGCAGGTTTGCTGATCCCGTCAACAGAAAACGTCCCGGAGTGGGATTCCGGTCGACAGCACGTTTGATGCTGATCAACAGTTCGGGAACTCGCTGCACCTCGTCGATCGCGACTGCACCTGAGAATGACTGAACGAATGCGTCTGGATCACGTCTTGCGGATTGAAGGGTGGCGTGATCATCCAGAGTCACGAGGCGACCGTCGAACTCCTTTCGAGTTAACGACTGGACCAGTGTGCTTTTGCCGACCTGGCGAGCGCCCGCCAGATATACGACGCGACTGTCCTTCAGTGCATCGATTAAGAACGGCCTGATTCTTCGATCGAAATGTCTTACGGCCATCGCAGGCGTGTGTGACGATTTGGGAGTAGCAAGCGTGACAGATTGGGAGCCATAGGCGTGACAGATTGGGAGGCATGAGTGTGACAGATTGGGAGGACGACGCGCACGTCGTCCCTAAGCCGTACAGAGCTAAGGAGCTGGTGTCCGAATGGCACATGAAGAAATGGGTGTCGCTTCACCCGCAACGGATGTTTTCGTCTGTGTCTTTGCTCGAAACGGAGAGGGAGGGACGATGTGCGAACTCCCCGGCTACCGATGCATGCAGGTCGTGGGGATCGGCAAGGAGTCGCGAGGGAGCGACCTTTTTGGTCGTGACCGAACAGCGACGACCCGAACCTCGCGAAATGCGCCGCCCATCCCCAGCCTCGCGAAATGCGCCGCCCATCCCCAGCCTCGCGAAATGCGCCGCCCATCCCCAGCCTCCTCTCCGGCTTGAGTCGCAAGCAGTTCGTGAGGATCGGCGAGGAGCAGTGAGGGAGCGACCTCCCAGGTCGTGACCGAACAGCGACGACCCGAACCTCACGAAATGCGCCGCGAATCAAGACGGAGAGGGAGGGATTCGAACCCTCGATGGAGCTATAAACCCCATACTCGCTTAGCAGGCGAGTGCGTTCAGCCTCTCCGCCACCTCTCCCGGAGAAATGCAGATGTTATCGGCGCGAACTCCCGCCGGTGTGGGCGCCGCGGATCGTCGCGCGGTCTCAGCGGTTTGGATGCTGTTTCGCCAGCCACCAAAGCGCCAGCACGGGAACGATCAGCGGCAGCCAGCCGTAGTCGCGACCAAAGTATGACCACACGGTGCCGGCCGGGAATGCTTCGGAGTCGATCGTCGTGAGCGTGCCCACGACGAGCACTCCCACCAGCTCGAACGAACACGAAATGCGCGCTACTCGCACTGCCAGGCGGTCAGCGCGGGCGATCCCCCAGACCGCCACGCAGTAGACCATCGCGGCGAAAGCAGAAAGCGAATACGCCACCGGAGCCTCGTTGAACTTGGCGATCAATTCGTAGGTGCCGCGGCCGACGGCGGCGAAGGCGAGGATGCCGTAGGCGGCGAGCAGGGCGGCTTGCCCGTCGGTGCGCATGCGCGGACGGGCCGCGGCGGATTCGGCCGCATCCGCTGTGTGTTGTCCGGGACGCACCGTCGGCGATTCACCTTCCTTCATCAGCGCCACGGTAGCGATCCCGATCGTATTGGGCACAGACATCGATCTCCGAGTAGTCTGGACAAATGTCCAGACATCCTGTAATGTAGCCCGAGATGGCGATCCGTCCCGAAACTCATCGCACGCGCGGCCTCGCGCGCCGCGCCGCTCTGCTGGACGCGGCGGGTGAGATCGTCGGCGAGCGCGGCATCGCCGCGGCCACGCACCGTGCGATCGCCGCGCGCGCCGGGGTGCCGCCGTCAACCACCAGCTACTTCTTCGAATCGATCGACGAGTTGCTTGCGACCGCGATGCGCGAGCGGCTAGATGAGCACGTGCAGGCTCTACGGGCGCTGACCGCGACGATCGAATCGGCCGAACTGACGCCCGATCCGCAGACGATCGACGGTTTCGCCGACGCGACCGCCGTGTTGGTGATGAGCGGTCCGCGCGCCCACACGATCGCCCAGTTCGAGGTTTACATGCAGGCGTCGCGTGACAGCAAATACAGCAACTACGCGGAAGAGATGTTCGACGCGTTCGAAGCGCTTGCGGCCGCCGGACTGAAAGCGGCCGGCGCGGCCGAACCCGCCACCGGCGCCCGCGCGATCGTGGCGCTGGTCGACGGCCTGATGCTGCAACACCTTGCACGCGGCACCACTGAACGCCGCGCGAAATCCGAAATACGCGCCGCCCTCGCGGTCGCGTTCCACTCTTACTTGGAGGTATCTCAATGACGACAGGACAGCCCGAGGGATCAGCGATCCCGGCGATGCCGGAAACCGTCGTGGGTCCAGGTGCACCCGTGAATCTTGCTCAACCCGAGCCCATAAACGTGCTGCGCGAAGTCGTGGAAACACTCGCTCCGATCGACAAAACCCCCTGTTCTCCCGGCGAACGCCAGGCTGCCGAGTGGATCGCGGAGCGATTCCGCGCGGCCGAGTGCGCGCGTGTGGATCTGGAGGACGAGCCGTCGTGGGGCCCGTTCCCCAAGAACGTTGTCGGGATCGGAGCGTTGAGTGTGTTCGGCTGGCTGCTTGCGTTGCGCGGACGGCGCGGGCTTGGGTCGGCGGTGATGGCCGCCGGAACGGTGGCGCTGATTGACGAAGTGCAAAACGGGCCTCGCGTGGTGCGCCGACTGTTTCGCCGTCGCCAGAAAACCGTGAATGTGCTTGCCCGCTGTGGCGAGATTGGCGCGCCGAAAGTGGTGCTGATGCTCGCCCATCACGACGCGGCGCAGGCCGGAGCGGTGTTCGACCAGACGTTGCAGCGCAAATTCTGGGAGCGGTATCCAAATCTGGTTGAAAACACAAACACTCCGCCGCCGCAGTGGTGGATCGGTCCGCTGGCGCCGCTTCTGGGTATCGCCGGTACGGCATTGCGCAACCGGGTGCTGACCGTTGCCTCGGGCGTGCTGGGTGTGCTTGGCGTGGCGATGATCGCGGACATCGCCCGCAACAAAACCGTGCCCGGCGCCAACGACAATCTCTCCGGAGTCGCCGTGCTGATGGCCGTGGCCGAGGCACTGCGTGCGCGGCCGGTCGACGGAGTGGAAGTGTGGCTGGCCTCCTGCGGCGCAGAGGAAACGATGCAGGACGGCATCCGTGCGTTCATGGCGCGTCACGGACGCGAACTCGCAGACCGCGATGCCGTCGCGCTGAACTTCGACACCGTCGGTTCACCTCACCTGACGATGCTTGAGGGCGAAGGCCCGTTCTGGATGGAGGACTACGCGCAGCCGTGGTTTCGCGATCTGATCGACGATGTCGCGGCGCGAGAGGCCGTCGCGTTGCAGCGCGGCATGCGCGCGCGGTCGTCGACCGACAGCGTGATCACCTCGCGCGCCGGGCTGCCGAGCACCTGCATCGTCTCGCTGAACGACTGGCGCGGACTCTCGAACTACCACTCGCACAGCGACACGCCGGAAAACCTCGACTACGACACCGTCGCCGACGCGGCGCGACTGGGCGAGGCGGTGGCTCGCGAAATGGCGATTCGCGGCTGATGCGCGACTAAGTTGTGATGGCGATGTCGTTGTTCAAGAAAACGAAGATGACCACGCGCGAAGCCGCGTTGCCCGGCCGCGAACAGCCGATCGACGCCGGCACGCACCACTTCGTCAACGGCAATCCGCTGCGTGGACCGCGGCCGGAGGGCCACGAGACGGCGATCTTCGGCATGGGTTGCTTCTGGGGCGCCGAGAAGCAGTTCTGGCAGCTCCCCGGCGTCTTTGTGACCGCCGTCGGATACGCCGCCGGCTTCACGCCGAACCCCGACTATCTGGAGGTCTGTTCGGGCATGACCGGTCATACCGAGGCCGTGCTTGTCGTGTTCGATCCGGACCAGATTTCGTATGAGCATCTGCTGAAGGAGTTTTGGGAGAACCACGATCCCACCCAGGGCATGCGCCAGGGCAACGACGTCGGCACGCAGTACCGCAGCGGTGTCTATGCCCGTGGTTTGCGACAGCTACGCGCGGCCGAGGCCTCGCGCGCGGCGTATCAGCAGGTGTTGACCGCGGCCGGTCACGGCGAAATCACCACCGAGATCATCGACGTCGGCGAGGGCGATCCGACGATCGCCGTCGACGGCCCCGCGTTCTTCAACTTCGCCGAAGAGGAACACCAGCAGTATCTTGCCAAACATGCCGACGGCTATTGCGGGCTGGGCGGGACCGGAGTTGAGTGCCCGGTAGGACTGGGCACCGTCGCGAGCGGAGACTGAAGACCGGAAACGGCGATTCGACTTCAGGTGGGCCGGACAACGACGCGGCACGCCGCTTGAATCCGATCGAACCAGGCGCGTTCTCGACGTCTACTCGTTTGCGCCCGGCGAAGTTGTGCGCAGGCCGGTGAGTCGAGCGGCCGCGCTCTGCCGCTCGTCGTAACTGACGAAGGCGGAGATTGGCGAAACGCTCGATGCCGCCGCAATGTGAATCGCGTCGAGCGAGCGCAAACCCGGCGCTTCCAGCGCTCCCGCGACGATCAGCATCGCGTCGTCCACGGGGACCAGCGCGAGTGCATCAATTACGGCATCGGCCTGCGCAATCAATTGAGCAAGCCGTCGCGGTTTTTCCGCAACCGCCGCGCGGCGGACGGCTCGTGGCACCTCGGTAAGCACGATTGAGCTGGTGATCAGGTCGGCGTTACTCAGATACGCGCTGAGCGCGGCCGTCTCCGGTTCTTCGCGCACAAGTTTGACCAGCGCGGAGGAGTCGAGATAGAAAAGGGCCACGCCGCCGGGTTTTCAGCGCTCGCCGCGAACTTCATCGAGCGCCCGGCTGATCGACATTGTGTCGCCGGAGATCTTCAGCGGCTTGGGTAGCGCGGCGCGCCTCGGTGCCGTCGCGCGGCCTTCGGCGATCACAAGGTCGAGTTCACGGCCGGTCGACGGTGCGGGACCGAGTTCGGCCACCGGCTTGTTGTGATCGGTGACGACCAGCCGTTCTCCGTTTTCGACTCGGCGCAGGTACTTGCTCAGGTTCTGACGCAGCTCTGCGACGCCCACGGAGTTCATGTACATAAATGTAGCAGAAATGTACGATGCGATTTTGCCGAGAGGCGACGGTGTACACGGTTGCGACGATCATTCGAACCAACCATGCCGCTGCGACTACAAGTGCATAGCAATCGCAATCGCGACGCCGCCGACTGCGAAGAAAACGAGGCCGACGCAAACCGAAGCGATCCGGAGTAATTCGGACGACGGGCGCAACGGCTCGACCTCGTTGCGCCGGACAATCCACCCGCCGGAGCCCCTCATTGGCGCTTCGAAACCGGCAACTGGAGTCGCAACCGAAGGCGCTTGGCATATCCCGGCAGAACGGGTGACGGAGGGAATTCGCCCTTAACAGCCGAACCCCGACGCCGCGCCTAGCGGAGCCGGGGTTCGAATAACGTCAAACTGGCGGAGGGTGAGGGATTCGAACCCTCGAAGGACTTTCGCCCTTACTGGTTTTCAAGACCAGCGCATTCAACCGCTCTGCCAACCCTCCGCGAAGGAGGGTACCGTCGGCGGCTGGCGTTCGAGCCCGCGGAAGCCCGTTTGCTTTTTCCTATTTCAGGATCAAAAAGGAGCGCAGATCGGTGAGGCGATTTTCTCGATATAACAAATAACCATTTAATACCTTAGTAGTTCTTGAAATTCGCGGTAAATAAGAGATAAAAAGCATAGTTGTTAAAAAGCCGAAATGAAGGGTTCCATCTGGGGCGCCCAGCACACATCCGCACCGATCGGCCTCGCGTCAATCCACGCAGAGCTCGAGCAGGGCGGCAGCGCCCGGCCGCACCCGTCCCGAAAGCACAAGCAGCATCTCTGCCGGTCGGACTGCAACTCGTAGAACGAGTCATGTCTACGGCGACGGCGTGCCGCCTTCGCCGGTGCCGCCGGCCGGCAGCACGATGATCTTGCCGCGTTCGCGCGTGCCTCCGGGGCAGTAAGACGTGTACTCGCCCGCCTTCAGTTCGATCGAGAATCGGCGTTCGACGCCGGGAGTCAAACCCTCACGCTCGGCGATCACGCGTTTGCCGTCGAGGATCTCGTACTCGGTCACCTTGCCGGTGCTGGAGGACTTGATGACGAAGTTCTTCGGGCCCGCGGGGAGCCTGAGGACCGGCGGGGTGCAACCGATGTCATTTATGCCGACGTTGACGGTTGGGGCTCCGGCGATCGTGTCAGAGCCGCCGCAGGCTCCGAGCGCCAAAGCGCAAGACGCGGCAGCCGCAGCGCCGACAGCGTTACGAATTACAAGCATGTTTCTCTCCTAAGAGGGGATTGGTTGGATGGATTTAGCCGAGCGGCCGGTCGCCGCGCGGCGGGGAACCGCCTGCCGCGGCCAGAGGACGTAGACGAGCATCGGGATGGCGTAGAGCAAGTAGGCGGTGACCTCCGCGTAGGTGGGTTTTGGCTGCAGTCCGAGCATTCCGGTCAGCAGCGACGAGCGGACGGTGCCCGGACTCACCAGCCACGTCAGGTCAAGTGCCTGGCCCTGCCCGAAGCTGATCCAGCCCGCCTCCCAGCCGGTGTGGACGCTGGTCGCTAGCAGCCCGGCGGCCACCAGCACAAGCACGGCGGCAGTGGCGCGGAAGAACCGCGCGAGGTTGACGCGCACGCCGCCGCGGTAGATGCCGTAGCCGATCGCGAAAGAGATCACGAGTCCAAGCACTGCGCCGACGCTGGCAGTCACCGGGTCCACCGCGCTGTCGAAGGCTGCGACCAGAAAAACGGCCGTCTCGAAGCCTTCGCGAAAGACCGCGAAAAAGGACATCGCCACCAGTGCCGTTACAGAACCACCCGCCAGCGCGGCGGCCGCCTGGCCGTGGAGCTGGCTCGCGAGCTCATGCGAGTGGCGGCACATCCATACGACCATGAACGTGATCATTCCCACGGCAATCAGTCCGATGACGGTTTCAAGCATCTCCTGCTGGCGCTGCGGCAAATCGCTGCCCACAACCGAGAGACCCACGCCCACCGTTGCGCAGATCGCGACCGCGGCGGAAACGCCGAGCCACATCGGCCGGAGCGCGTCGCGCCGCCCCTCTTTGACGAGGAAGGCGGCGACGATGCCGACGATCAGGGCGGCCTCAAGGCCTTCGCGAAGTCCGATGACGAATGTTGGAAGCATGTGACGGTAGGTGCACCTTTATTAGGTGCACCTAACTTAGCATGCTCCTACCGGAGAGATAGGAATTACGCGGTCAGGCGTATTTTCGCGAATGGCGGCGCGCGAAACTCACAGCATTTTCGATCCGGCGCCGGTCAAGCGGCTCCATTCACCCGGCGTTACGCGCTGGGCAGCACCCCGCCGTTTTCGCCCGGCAGCGTGTCGTCCAAGTCCTCAAGCTCCGGCGCGTCAACCAGATAGCGGAAGCGCACGGCAAGCGCCACGGCCTGCGTACGCGTGTCCACCTCCAGCTTGGAGATCGCGTTGCGAACGTGCGTGTGCACGGTCGCGGGGCTCAGGCTCAGTTCGTTGGCGATGTCCTTGGCGCGCTTGCCCTCGGCCAGCAGCTGCAGAATCTCGACCTCTCGCGGCGAGAGTGACTCAAGGTTGCTGACGCCCGGCGAGGGTGCGTCAAACCCGCCGTTGACAAAGGTTCCGCCGCCGGCCACCGTGTGGACGGCCTCGTGAAGTTCGGCCGCGCTGGAAGACTTGAGCACATAGCCGGTGGCCCCGGCGCGCAGCGCGAGCGCCAATAGGTCGGGCTGAGGATGGGCGGTGAAAATGATCACCTTGGTGCCGGGGGACTGCTCGATGATCTGCTTGGTCGCCGCGATGCCGTCGATCGCCGGCATCTCCACGTCCATGATCACGACTTCCGGGTTTTCCGACTTCGCCAGATCAATCGCTTCGAGGCCGTTGGCGGCCTCGCCAACCACTTCGATGTCATCGTTTTCGAGCAGGCGCAACTTGATTGCGTCCCTCACGATGTGGTGGTCGTCGGCGATCAGAACTTTGGTCATTTTTCTCCGATCCTCGCTGGTGCCCCGAACTTATGCAGAACTTCCGGAACCGTAACCGATCCGTCGGTCTGCTGATGATTTTCAAGTATTGCAATTATCGTACGCCCAAGGGCCGTGGCCGTGCCGTTCAACGTATGTGCGATGCGCGGCCCGCCGCTTTCACCTCGCACGCGAATGCCCAGGCGACGTGCCTGGAAGTCCGTCGTGTTGGAACACGAGGTCAATTCGCGGTACTGCTGCTGGCTTGGAATCCACGCCTCGATGTCGTATTTCTTCGCCGCGGAGGAACCCAGATCGTCGACCGCGATGTTGACCACGCGGTACGGCAGGCCGAGATCACGCATCACGGACTCTTCGATTTCGAGGATGCGTTCGTGCTCCCGTTCGCCGTCCTCGGGACGGCAGAAGACGAACATTTCGACCTTCTCGAACTGATGCACGCGGAAAATCCCGCGCGTGTCGCGGCCGGCCGCCCCGGCTTCGCGACGGAAACACGGACTGAATCCGGCGTAACGCAGCGGCAGGTCGGCCTCTTCGAGGATCTCTCCATCGTGCAGGCTGGCTAGGGCCACCTCCGAGGTGCCGGTCAGATACAAGTCGTCGTCGGCCAGTCGGTAGATCTGCTGCTCGGTGTCCGGTAGGAAACCGGTGCCATACAGGGCGCGTTCGCGTACAAGCACCGGCGGGATCACAGGCGTGAAGCCTTGGCCGCTGAGTTTGTCGAAGATGAACTGCACGATCGCCAGCTCCAGGCGCACGAGATCGCCCTTCAGGTAGGCGAAGCGCGCGCCGCTGACTTTGGCGGCGGTCTCAAGATCGATCAGGTCGCCGGCCAGCTCCACGTGGTCGCGGCCCTCGGGCAGCGGGTCTCCCCAGCGGCTGATCTCGGTGTCTTCGTCGGCGGCTGAGGACAGCGGCGGGTTGGGGACCTGGGTGAGCGCGGTTTCGAGCAGCTGCTCAACGTCATCCAGTTCTTCCTTGAGACGCTTTCCTTCGGCGGCAATCTCCTTCATGCGGGCTATCGCTTCGGTGGCGTCGCCGCCATCGCGCTTGGCCGCGGCGATCTCGTCATTGGCGGCGTTTTGCTCGGCGCTGATCTGTTCGCTACGCGGCAGAATCTCCCGCCGCCGCGCGTCCAGCTCCAGCGCCTCGGCCAGTCGCTCCTCCGAACCGTCGCGACGCCGTCGCAGCGCGGTCATCACCGGCTCGGGGTCTTTGCGGACTGTCTTCAGGTCAAGCATCGTGATCCTGCCGTCGTGCGGCGGCCGCTGCTAGTCGGTCGACTTGCCGGAGTATTTGTCCAGGAACTTCGCGACGTCGTCGGCATCTTCGCCGACGACGATGTTGCCCGGCATGACCGCACCGGAGAAGCCGCCCTGGCGGATCGCGGTCAGTACGGACTTGTGGTCCTCGTGACGCTGATCGAAGTTGGGACCGTTGGTGCGGTCGCGCGTGTTGATCTCGTTGTTCGGCTTGGAACCCTGTGTGCCCGCGGCGGAGATCGTGTGACAACCGCCGCACCGCTCGGCGAAAAGCTGTGCGCCACGGTAGGCGTGCTTATCGGTCTTGGGCACCGAGATCGCCTGGCTGCCGCAGCCGGCGACCGCGATTGCGGTCAGCGCGAGCAGCGCGATCAGCAGCTTGCGTGCGTGAGTAACAAACATACGGGCGGGGATAATACGCGACGATCGGACGTTTTTCGGGTGGCGGCCGGAAGAGTGTGCCGGACGGACCGCGGCGGAGCAGCGCGAGTGGCCGTTTTGCTGCGGCTCGACGGCGGCGACGGCGGCCACTGCGCCGACCCCGGCGCGTGGCTGGTCTAATACTCAACTGCGCATGACGGACTCGGCCAGACAACGCGATTTCAGGAACGCGATCGGCAACTTCGCGACCGGTGTGACGGTGGTTACCGCCTTCACCGCGGACGGCCTGCCGACCGGCATGACGGCCAACGCGATCACTTCGCTCTCGCTGGAACCGCTGATGATGATCGTGTGCTTCGACAAGCTGGCGCGCACGCGTGCGGCGGCGGTGCAGTGCGGTCGCGTCGGCGTGAGCGTGCTGGCGGCCGGACAGGAATCGATTTCCAAGGTCTTCGCCGGCAAGGGCTCCGAGGATCAGAAGTTCGCGAACGTCGGCTGGCGTGAGCGCGGCGGTGCGCCCGTATTGGACGGCTGCGTGGCCTGGTTCACGGGCGAGCTGGGGGAGTTGCTTCCCGGCGGAGATCACGAGATCGGCGTCGTGACCGTTAGTGAGTTCGGCGCCGATGGTGGTGAGCCGCTGTTGTATTGGCGCGGCGCCTACGCGCGCATCCTCGGCGAAACAAGCTGATTGCTGAAACGCGCAAATTGCGAAATCGAAGCATGCTGATCGGGCGGCACGCGTCGGCTTTACAAATCTGGGATCATGTCGCTCGTTATGAAGCAGGAGAGCATTCCAGCAGCGTTGCTGAAAACGCAGCTAGCCGCAGTGCTCGACGCGGTCTCGGAGTCCGGTAGTCCGGTGCTCGTCACCAGGTCCGGCAAGCCGATCGCACGCCTTGTGCCGGTCGACAACGAGAATCCGCTGAAGCGCGCGGTGCGGTTTCAGCGACGGCCGAGACGCTAGGCCGATCTGTCAGGCGATCCGGCGGACCGGTTCATCCATCGTCTCTGCATGCAGAAGGGGCTAAATCCCGCCGCTGGTGATGCCGGCGCGTAGCGCCAGCGCGGCGATGATCAGGCAGCCGAGCGCCATCACGCGAGTCTCGGCGATGAAGATGTTCAGCGCCAGCGCGCGCGCTTCGTCCTCGGGAAGCTTTTCGTAGTCGGTGTCGCCGACCACGTTTTGCGCCGCGCCCATGCGCATCATCTCCGTCACCAGCGCGATCGCCAGCGGCAGGATGCCGTACAGGTAGTGCAGGTTTTGGCCGGCGTGGTGATCGGTCATCAGTAGAAGCAGGCCGAGCACGGCCTGCAGCACCACCGAGATCTGCGCGCCGCGAAGCAGGTACCAAAAGATCGTCGTCGGTCTGCGCGATAGCCAGGCGGCTACACCCCAGACGCCGGCGGCGAGGTTGAGGGCGAAGAGGATCAGTCCGAGTGTGAGATGGATCTGGGTCATCTGAGTTCGGTGGTAAACCCTAGGTGTCTCGACCGAGTTTGCGCCAAATGCAACTTGTAACACATTGTTACAATGTCGTATGATGCCTGTTAGACGGAGATTGCAGGAAAGCGATTTCTGTTCGTCGGCCGGACGCCGTAGATCAGGCATCGCCCACATGACCGGCCGTCAAGAATCCCCCACGACTTGAGAGCTGCCAGATGCTGAACAACTACGTGCCAGTGCTCGTTTTCCTCTTTCTCGGGCTGGCCGTAGGCACTGTTTTTACGTTCGGCAACTACCTGCTTGGTCCAAAGCGCGCGAGCCGCGTGAAGCAGGACCCATACGAGTGTGGCTTGCCCTCCGAGGTCACGGAGAACTTCCGCTTTGGCCTGAGCTTCTACCTCGTGGCGATGCTTTTCATTCTGTTCGACGTGGAAGTGCTGTTTTTGTATCCGGTGGCGGTGCAGCTTGAGGCCTTCGGCGTGTTCGCGCTGATCGAGACGCTGCTTTTTTCCGCGCTGCTTATGGTGGGCTTTGTCTACTCGTGGCGCCGCGGTGCGCTGGACTGGCGCAAATGAGCGACGACGCCAAGCCAAATCCGTTTTACTCCACTCAGCCGGCCTCGGCCGACGAGTTCCGCGCGCGCCAACTGCGTGCTCGCGACATGCTGCGCGGCGAGCTTGAGGGCGTGGACATGGAGAAATACGTCGAGGAAGCGGTGATGACCACCACGCTGGAGCGCGCGCTGAACTGGGCGCGTTCGCAGACCGTTTTCCCGATGACCTTCGGCCTGGCCTGCTGCGCGCTGGAGATGATGTCGACGGTCAGTGCGCGTTACGACATCGCGCGCTTTGGCAGCGAGGCGTTTCGTGCCTCTCCGCGGCAGGCGGACCTGATCATTCTCTCCGGCCGAGTGTCGATCAAGATGGCGCCGGTAGTGCGGCGGATCTACGACCAGATGCTCGAGCCGAAGTGGGTGATCGCGATGGGCGCGTGCAGCAGCAGCGGCGGTGTCTTCAGCAACTACGCGGTTGTGCAGGGCGCCGACAAGTTTCTACCGGTGGACGTGCACGTGCCGGGCTGCCCGCCGCGGCCGGAGGCGCTGATGTACGGCATCATCAAGCTGCAACACCAGATCAAGGGCCGCCCGGACCAAGGCTGGCGCGAGCGTTACGGCGCGCACGGCACCGAGGAGTGGCCATACGGCAAGGCCGGCGCGCCGCCGGATGTGGACCTGGAGCAGTTGATCGCCGAGCGCCGCGCGCAGGGCGGCAACGGCCGCAAAAACGGAGGTCCTCGTGCCTGAGGAATCACGACTGCGGGCCACGGCCGACGCGCTGCGCGCGCGGTTTGGCGACGACGTTTTGATCGAAGCTTCGCTTCACTGCGGACAGGCATGCGTGCAGGTGGACCCCGCGCGCATCGTTTCGGTGCTGGGCTTTTTGCGCGACGACCCGGACTTCGGATTTAAGTTTCTGGCGAGCGTGCACGGTTGCGACTACATGCCATCGGCACCTCGGCTGGGCGTTCATTACGAGCTGCTGAACATGCGCCAGATCGAGCGGCTGCGCGTGAAGGTGCGGTTACCGATCGAAGACGCACAGATCGAGAGCTGTGTGGGATTGTTCCCCACGGCGGACTTTCAGGAGCGCGAGATCTACGACATGTTCGGCGTCGTCTTCACCGGACATCCCGACCTGCGCCGCATCCTGATGCCCGAGGACTACGAAGGCTTCCCTCAACGCCGCGACTTCCCGCTCGGCGGCGAGCCGGTGATCTTCACTCACAACGAGCCGGAAGCGCCCGGGTGGTACGAGTGAGCGACGAGCACCGCACACTCGACGCTGATCCACTCGGCGTCTCCTACCGCGAGCGCGAGGCTTCAATCACGCTCAGCCCGATCGAGCGCCAGATCGCGGAGCGCCGAGCCGTCAGCCAGGCCGACACGGCGCTTGCGCCAGAAACCGAGCTGCTGACGCTCAACATCGGTCCACACCACCCGGCCACGCACGGTGTGCTGCGCCTGTTGACCACGCTCCAGGGCGAGATCGTGCGCGATATCAAGCCGCTGATCGGCTACGTGCACACGGGTATCGAAAAGAACTGCGAGGACAAGTCCTACTGGAAGGTGATCCCGCTGGTCGAGCGTATGGATTACGCCTCCTACTACTTCAACGCGATGGCCTACTGCATGGCCGTCGAGAAGCTGCTCGGCATCGAGGTGCCGCCGCGCGCTCAGTACCTGCGCGTGATCCACGCGGAGCTCTGTCGCATCCACAGTCACATGCTGTGGCTGGGCACAAGCGCCCTGGACCTCGGTGCGATCTCGATGTTTTGGTACTGCTTCCGCGAGCGCGACAACGTGCTCGACTTGTTCGAGATGAGCAGCGGCCAGCGCATGCACACGCGCTACTTCCAGATCGGCGGCGTGGTGGAAGACGTGCCGCCGGGGTTCGTGGAGAAGGCTCTGTGGTTTGTGCGCCAGATGCCCGGGCGCGTGGACCAGTTCGCCGATCTGCTCGACAGCAACGAGATTCTGCTTCAGCGCATGCGCGGTGTGGGCATGTGCTCACAGGAACGATTGCTTGAGCTTGGCGTGACCGGTCCTTTGCTGCGCGCCACCGGCAACCCGTGGGACCTGCGCAAGGCCACGCCATACAGCTCTTACGACCACTTCAACTTCAAGATCCCGGTCGGCACGGTGGGTGACAACTACGACCGATATCGCGTGCGTCTGGCCGAGATCTACGAAAGCTGCAAGATCATCGAGCAGGCGCTTGAAGGTCTGCCGGAAGGCGATTGGATCACCGACGACCGCAAGGTCGCGCTACCGCCGCGCCACGAGCTGGCCACCAGCATGGAAGCGCTGATCCACCACTTCAAGCTCGTCACCGAGGGCATGCGCGTGCCGCCGGGCGAGGTCTACATGCCGATCGAGTCGCCGCGCGGAGAGCTTGGCTGCTTCGTCGTCAGCGACGGATCGTCCAAGCCCGCCCGCGTGCACATGCGCGAACCGTCGTTCGTGAACCTTCAGGCGCTTGGCGACATGGTCAAGGACGAGTACCTCGCCGACATGATCGTCACGCTGGCAATGCTCGACCCCGTGCTGGGAGGGATCGACCGATGAGCGCGGCGCCGCAAAACGAACTTCGTCACGAGGACTCCGTGCCGCAGTTGGCAGACGTATCCGTACCTGCCGAGCTGAAGGCCTGGATCGAAGAGCGCATGGCGATGTATCCGGAGCCGAAGTCCGCAACGATCCCGTGCCTGATGCACGCGCAGAAGTTGCACGGCTGGCTGTCGCCCGACGCCGTGCGTCAGGTCGCCGCGGTGATGCGCGTGACCCCGGCCTACTTGGTGTCGGTGGCGAGCTTCTACGACATGTTCGAGCTGAAGCCGCGCGGACGCCACACGATCTACATGTGTACGAACATCAGTTGCATGCTGCGCGGTGCCGACGCCGTGATGGCCGAGCTGGAAGCCCAGGTAGGCGTGGACAACGGTGGCACCAGCGACGACGGCATCTATCTGCGCAACTTCGAGTGCCTGGGCGCTTGCGACATCGCGCCGATGGCGAGCGTGGACGGCACCTACATCGGTCCGCTGACGGTGGCCGACGCGAAGGCGCTGGTGGAAGACCTTCGCGCCGAACGCGACGTGCTGCCCGAGAAGCACCTCACCAGGCGACCGGCTGCGGCAACCTACTGGGCCGCGGGCAAGCGGATCGAGCAGGGGGGAGAGCGCTGATGGACGATCTGCTTTTCCACGACATCGACGAGCCGGGTCTGAACACGATCGAGGTGTACGAGCGGCGCGGTGGATATGAGACGCTGAAGAAGGCGTTGCGCGAACTCGACGGCGATCGGGTGCTGGCTGAACTTCAGGCCAGTGGCGTACGCGGCCGCGGCGGCGCGGGCTTCGCGATGGGCACAAAGGCCGGATTCCTGCCCAAGGGCACGATGGACAAGTACCTCTGCTGCAACGCCGACGAATCCGAGCCCGGCACCTTCAAGGACCGCGAGTTGATGCAGAAGAATCCGCACCAGCTGATCGAGGGCATCGTCTTGGCCAGCTTCGCCGCGGGCATCAACAAAGCGTTTATTTACATCCGCGGCGAGTACGACGCGCAGGCGAGCATTCTTGAAGCGGCCGTGCGCGAGGCCTACGAACACGGCCACCTCGGCGAGAACATCCACGGCAGCAGCTTTGGCGTCTCGCTTGTGGTGCACCGCGGCGCCGGCGCGTATATATGCGGTGAAGAGACGGCGCTGCTTGACAGCCTGGAGGGCAAGCGCGGCAATCCGCGCCTCAAGCCACCGTTTCCGGCGAACGCCGGTCTCTTCCAGGGCCCGACCTTGATCAACAACGTCGAGACGCTCTCCAACGTCAGCCACATCATCAAACACGGCGGTGAGTGGTACGCGCGCATCGGCACCGAGAAGTCCACCGGCACCAAGCTCGTCAGCGTCAGCGGCTGCGTGCAGCGGCCCGGCAACTACGAGATCGAGCTGGGCGTTCCGGCACGCGAGATCATCTTCGGACTGGCCGGTGGTCCGCTGCCCGGCCGTGAGATCAAGGCGTGGTTCCCCGGTGGTTCATCGTCGCCGGTGCTTACGCCAGCCGAGCTGGATCTGGCCTACGACTTCGACACGATCGCCGGTGCCGGATCGATGCTCGGCTCCGGTGCGATCATCGTGATCGACGACTCCGTGTCGATTGTGGACGTTTGCCTGCGCACAGCGATGTTCTACAAGCACGAAAGCTGCGGCAAGTGCACGCCGTGCCGTGAAGGCACGAACTGGACCACAAAGATGCTGCAGCGCGTAAGCGACGGACTTGCCACGCCGATGGATCTGGACATCATCGCCTCCGTGCAGAAGCAGATCATGGGCAACTGCCTGTGTGTGCTGGGCGACGCGATGGCGATGCCGGTCAGCTCGATGGTCAACAAGTTCCGCGGCGAGTTTGAGGCGCACATCGAGCAAGCGCGGGCAAAGCACACGCCTCTGTCTGAAGCGGTGCGCGCTCCGCTTGACCTCACGAAGCAGGGGGCGATCGCGTGAGCTCAAACCTGCAATACCGCTCGCCCTACACGGTCGTAGATGCGCTTCCGCCCGGCTACAGCCGCCGTCCCGCCGGTGAACCCGAACGCGCCACGATCACCTTCACGATCGACGGCCAGGAGATCCAGGCCCCCGAGGGCATCATGGTTGTCGACGCCGCCAAGTACGGCGGCGTGGAGATTCCGGTGTTTTGTTACGAGCCCAAACTCGGCGCGCCGGTCGGCGCCTGCCGCATGTGCCTGGTGGAGATCGAAGGCATCCCAAAGCTTCAGACCGCATGCTCCACGCCGGTGCGCGACGGCATGGTGGTCGTCACCAAGTCAGAGCGCGTTGTTGAGGCGCAAAACGGCGTGGTGGAGTTCATTTTGCTCAACCACCCGCTTGACTGCCCGGTCTGCGACAAGGGCGGCGAATGCCCGTTGCAGGACATCTCGTACGGCTGGGGTGGCGGCGAGTCGCGCATGGTCGAACCCAAGCGTCACTTCGAAAAGCCGGTGGCGCTGAGCGACGCGATCGCGATCGACCGCGAACGCTGCATCCTTTGTTATCGCTGCGTGCGCTTCAGTCAGGAAGTCAGCGAGGATTACCAGCTTGTGCTGCTGGACCGCGGCGCCGGCGCGCATGTGGGCACCTTCGACGGCACGCAGTACATCGCGCCGTTCTCGGGCAACATCGTTGAGCTTTGTCCGGTCGGTGCGCTGACCAGTCGCGCATACCGGTTCCGCGCGCGGCCGTGGGACGTTGAGCAGGGCGGATCGGTTTGCACGCTCTGTCCGGCGCAGTGCAACGTCAGTTACACGGTGCGAGATGAGCAGGTGATGCGCACACTTTCGCGCGAAAACGCCGGTGTGGACGACGGTTGGCTCTGCGACAAGGGCCGCTTTGCCTACGAAGCCTGGGAGAGCGACGCGCGCATCACCACGCCACTGGTGCGCCAGGGCGACAAGCTGATGCCCGCGCGCTGGGAGGTGGCGCTGACGGCGGCCGCGAACATCCTGAAGAAGAGCGGCCCGCGCACTGCCGCGCTGGCCGGTGGCGCGACCACCAACGAAGAGGGCTGGCTACTGCGTCGCCTGATGCTGGACGGACTTGGCTCGCCGCACTTCGATTCCCGGCGCGGTGGTGAGTTTGACTTTGACGTAGCGCGCACGCTCGCCAATCCGGCGCTCGCCGCCACGATGCCCGACGTCGAGTGGGCCGACGCGTTGCTTGTGCTGGACTGCGAGCCCGTCGACGACATGCCCGTGCTGGACCTGCGCATCCGCAAGGGCGTGCGCCGCAACGGCGTCAAGCTCGCGATTGCGAGCGCGCGGCCAAGCTCACTGGATGCAGGCGCGACCCGTGTGGCGCGGATCGCGCCGGGCGGGGCGGAGGCATTTACGCAGGCGCTGCTGGCGGCGCTGGGCGACGGCGGAGACGTCGAAACTCTGTGCGAGAACGCCGGTGCCGACGCCGCCGAAGTGCGTGCGATCGCCGACCTTTTGGCCGGAGCCAAGCGCCCGGTGATCGTGTGGAGCGAGCGATTGGCCGTTACCGGCCGTGGAGCAGCGCCGCTGCGCGCGATCTGCAACCTCGCGGACCGTCTGGGCATTGCCGCAAAGGACGGCGCCGGACTGTTGGAGGTGCCACTGTCGGCCAACGCGCGTGGTTTGCGCGAGATCGGGCTGCTGCCCACCGCTGCCCCTGGTCTGATGCACTGCGACAACCCCGGTCTTGACGCCACCGGCATCGCCGCTGCCTGCGGTGAAGAGATCTCGGCGCTGGTATTGATGAACACCGATCCGCTTTCCGACTACGACGACCCGACGGCCTGGAGCGCCGCGCTGGCGAAGGCCGGTGCCGTGATCTCGTTTTCCACTTGGATGGATGCCGCCACCGCGCGTCACGCGGATGTCGTGTTTCCCGCCGAGGTCGGTCCGGAAAAGGACGGCACCGTCACGCACCCCGACGGCCGAATCCAGCGCCTGCGCCAGACCGTCGAGCGCGCCGGAGAGGTCAACGCGGGCTGGTGGGTGCTGAACGAACTTGGACGTCGCGTGGGCGTGGACCTGGGTGTGAAGGTCGCCAATCAGGCGACCGCGCAGATCGCGAACCACGTTGGCATCTACGCCGGAGTCACCACTGCGGAGCTGGGCGGCGACGGCGTGCGCTGGCAGGAGCGCGACGCGGCGGCCAACCTGCCGCGTCCGGCGCGTACAACTTTCGACCTGACGCCTCCGCCTGCCGCCCCGTCGTCGGATGGCTATCTGCGACTGGGCGTATTTAGGAGTCTCTGGAGCGGTGGCGAGGTCGTCAACGCCGCCACACTGGCCACGCTGGCCGCGGCGCCGCGGCGCGTGGAACTTTCTCCGGTCGACGGCGAACGCCTGGGCCTGACAAGCGGTGACGCCGTCACGGTCAAGACCGGCGACGGCGAAATGTCCGCGGTCGTCGCGCTGCGCGACGCTGTGCCGGCCGGGTTCGCGTTTGTGTCGGCCGACCTACGACTGGACGAAGGCGACGAAGCCGCTGTCGCCACGCTTGGGCGCGCCCTGGCTTCGACGGAAGAGCGATCGGCGGAGGTGACCAAGTGACCGCCGCCGCAGCCACGATCGCCGCGCCGGTGGCCGAGGTCGGCTTCAACGAGCCCGTGCTTGCGCAGATCTTGATCGCCGTGATCGTGTTCGCGGTGATGCTGCAGCTCGTGCCGATGCTTTTGATCGCGGAACGCAAGCTGCTCGGCCGCTTCCAAGGCCGTTACGGACCCAACCGAGTGGGGCCGTTCGGCGCGCTGCAACCACTGGTCGACATCGTCAAGCTCGCCGCCAAGGAAGACTTCGCGCCGCGCACGGCGTCGAAGGCGGTCTTTGTGATCGCGCCGGTGATCGCGCTGTTTACGGCGATCGCCACCACCGCGATCATCCCCTTCGGAGACACGCGCAGCGACGGCCTATTTGGCGCTGACTACGGCCTGTACGGCATCGACGTCTCGATCGGCATCCTCTACGCCTTCGCCTTTGGCGCGATCGCCTTCTATGGGCTGATGCTCGGCGGCTGGGCCAGCGGTTCCAAGTACTCGTTCCTGGGCGCGATGCGCTCGGCCGCGCAGTTGATCAGTTACGAGCTGGCCGCCGGGCTGAGTCTGATCGGCGTGGTGATGATGTCGGGCTCGCTGTCACTCACGGCGATCGTGCGCGAGCAGAGCGACATGTGGTTCGTGGTGCCGCAGTTTGCCGGCTTCCTGATCTTTACGATCGCCAGTTTCGCCGAGACCAACCGCGCGCCGTTTGATCTTGTAGAGGCGGACGCCGAGCTGGTGGCGGGCTACCAGACCGAGTACGGCGGTATGCGGTTCGCCAGTTTCATGATGGCCGAGTACATGAACATGATCACGTTCTCGGGTATCGCCACCGCGATGTTTCTGGGCGGTTGGCACGGGCCGGGTCCGGGCTGGCTTGATCCGTTCTGGGTGCTGGCCAAGATGATCGGTTTTCTGATCCTCTTCATTTGGGTGCGCGCAACGCTGCCGCGATTGCGGTACGACCAGCTGATGAGCTTCGGCTGGAAGGTGCTGGTGCCGCTGGCCACGCTGAATCTTGTGGTGACCGCGATCCTGGTGGTGGCGCTGTGAGCGATCCGCGTCCAAACCGCTACCAGCTTGGTCCCGACGTGGTCGAAGTGCAGCGCGCGCCCGAGCCGGGTGTGGGTCGAAGCTTTTACCGCGCTTTTCGCGAGACGCTGCGCGGTCTCAAGACCACGCTCGGCCGTTTTGCCGAGGGCACCGTCACAATCCAGTATCCGGAAGAAAAGACGCCGGTCTATCCGCGCTTTCGTGGGCGGCACAAGCTGCACAAGTTCGAAGCCGAAATCGACGGCACCGCGGGCCTGGAGAAGTGCGTCGGCTGCTCGCTGTGCGCGGCCGCCTGCCCGGCCGACTGCATCCGCGTCGTCGCCGCCGACAACGACCCGGAAAACCCCACCAGTGCAGGCGAGCGCTACGCGGCGGTCTACGAGATCAATCTCGCGCGCTGCATCTTTTGTGGCTACTGCGAGCTTGCCTGCCCGTTCGACGCGATCACGCTCGGCCACGACTATGAGCTTTCCGACTACAACCGCAGCGACCTGATCTTCACCAAGGACATGCTGCTGGACGAGCCGGCCGAGCGCACGCCGCTGCGCAGGGAGGGCGAGTAGCGATGGTGCAACTGCTCTTCTTCATGGCCGCGATCGGTGCGATCGGCGGCGCGCTGGCGGTGGTGCTTCTACGCAACCCGTTCTTTAGCGTGCTGGCGCTTGTCGTGCATTTGATGGCGTTGTCGGTTCTCTTCCTGCTGTTGCACGCGGAGTTCCTGGCCGCAGCGCAGTTGATCGTTTACGCCGGTGCTGTGATGGTGCTTTATGTGTTCGTCGTTTCATACGTCGGCGGCGCCGATGAGCTGCTGGCCGAGGCCGGAGTGGCGCGCAAACTTGCGCCGGTTTTCGGCGTGGTCCTGCTGTTCGCGTTTTCGCTTGCGATCGGCGGTTCGGCTCTCAAGGCGCTGGACACGCGTGGTGCCGATCTTCCCGCGGGATTCGGCTCGCCCGCGCAGATCGGTGAGCTACTGCTGACCAGGTTCCTGCTGCCGTTCGAGATCGCGTCGTTCCTGCTTACGATCGCGGCCGTCGGCGCAGTGCTTCTGGCGCGCAGGCGCCGTGGTCTGGAAGAGGTCGACGACGTCTCCGGCGACGGAGGAGTGGTGTGAACATCGCCTGGTACATCGGGCTTTCCGCCGTGATTTTCTGCATTGGCGCTAGTGGACTGATTGCGCGTCGTAGTCCGCTTGTGATGCTGCTTTGTCTGGAATTGATGCTCAACGCCGCCAACCTCTCGTTGATCGCGTTTGCGCGCATGCACGGCAACGCCGACGGCCAGATCTTCGCGCTCGTGGTGATGGTCGTGGCCGCCTGCGAGGTTGTGGTTGGCCTGGGCC
Organism: Actinomycetota bacterium; assembly: GCA_016213645.1. GTDB lineage: Bacteria > Actinomycetota > Thermoleophilia > Solirubrobacterales > JACPNS01 > JACPNS01. Next base: position 74,328 of record JACQZY010000002.1, on the reverse strand, counting down.
TGATCGTCGCGATGTACCGAAACCGCATGCCGATCGACATCGACCGCATCAGCGAATTGAGGGATCCGCGTGACTAACGCCGTCACACCACTACTGGCGCACGTCGGGCACTTCACGCAAGTAACGACGTCGCCGATGGGCGATGCCGCACCGGTGTGGGCGCTGTTGCTGGCGCCACTGGCGGGATCGCTGCTGATCGCGCTGGGCCACCGGCGCCTGCCGGAACGCGCGGCCGGCTGGATCGGCACGGCCGCGATCTTCGTGGCCTTCGGCGCCGCGGTTGCGTGCTTCTTCGAGCTTCAAGGCATGGACGCCGAGTCGCGACACATTCTTTCGGGATACGCCTACGCGCAGTCACTGGGCGTGGACTTTCGCTTCGACCTCTACGCCGACCCGCTGAGTGTGTTCATGGCGCTTGTGGTCAGCGGCGTCAGTGCGCTGATCCACCTCTATTCCGTCGCCTACATGCGTAGCGACCAGGGCTACGGGCGCTTCTTTGCGTACCTCAACTTCTTCGTCTTCTCAATGCTGTTGCTGGTGTTGGCGGGAAACCTCGCGTTGCTGGTGATCGGTTGGGCGTTCGTGGGCGCGGCGTCGTATCTGCTGATTTCGTTCTGGTACCGGCGCGCGACGGCCACCGCGGCGGGCATCAAGGCGTTCGTGATCAACGTGATCGGCGACGTCGGCATCGTGGTCGCGGCCTTCTTGCTTTGGCGCGAGCTGAACACACTTTCGATCCCGCAGTTGCTCGCCGCGGCGTCCGACCCGTTCAGCGTGACGCCGTCGGCCACCTTTACGGCGGCGGCGCTGCTCTTGCTGGTGGGCGCTTTCGCGAAGTCCGCGCAGGTGCCGCTGCATACATGGCTGCCCGACGCGATGGAAGGCCCCACACCGGTCTCCGCGTTGATTCACGCCGCAACGATGGTGACCGCGGGTGTGTACCTGATCGCGCGTTTCTTCCCGTTCTTCGAGCTTTCGAAGACCGCCGCGCTGACCGCCGCGATTCTCGGCACTGCGACTCTGCTGATCGCCGCCACGACCGCGCTGGTGCAGACCGACCTCAAGCGCATCATCGCCTACTCCACGATGAGTCAGATCGGCTACATGATCGTGGGCGTGAGCGCCGCGGCCTACGGCGCCGGCATGTTTCACCTGATGACGCACGCGTTCTTCAAGGCGCTGCTGTTTATGGCGGCGGGTTCTGTGATCGGCGCGATGGGCGGCGTGCAGGACGTGCGCCGCATGGGCGGCCTGCGTAAGGCGATGCCGTTCACATATGTGACCTTCCTGATTGGCGCGCTTACGCTGGCCGGTCTGCCGCTGCTCTCGGGCTTCTTTTCAAAGGACGAAATCATCTCCTACACCTTCAATCGCGGCGGGGCATACGCGCCGATCGCGATCGCGCTCTACCTGGGCGCGATCCTCACTGCGTTCTACTCGATGCGTGCGGTCTTTCTGGTCTTCCACGGCGAGCCCTGTGAGGAGGCGCGCGAGTTGGAGACCGGCCATCTGCATCACGGCGAGCACGCCAACCCCGCCACCGGCGAGGCCGAAGACACGGATGTCGGCTTCCCCGGCGCCGACCACCACATCGCTGAGCGCGAACCGGAGATGAAGGTGGCGATGGGCGTGCTGGCTCTGCTTTCGGTGGTCGCGGGCGTGATTCAGGTGCCCGGCGTCACACACGCCGTGGATGCATTCCTGGAGCCGACGTTCGCGAGCTCCCGCTACCTGGACACCGCGCCCGGCACGGGCGCCGAGCAACTCGGCCTGGCGATCGGCGGCGTGATCGCGCTGGTGGGCATTGCGCTGGCCGTGTTTGCATATTTCAAACGGCGCGGCATCACGGAGACGCTGGCACGGCGCATGCCGCGCGCGCACGCCACGCTGTCGAACGCCTGGTACTTCGACGCGATCTACGACGTCCTTATCGTGCGTTACGTCAGAGCGCTGCAGTCGCTTTCAACGCGCGTGCTGGAACGCTTCGTGGTCAACGGCATCGTTGACGGCACGACAGGTCTGGTTCGTCTCGTCGGCGGTCGAATCCGCGCGTTGCAGGCCGGTCTGGCGCGCGTCTACGCGGCCTCGATCGTGCTCGGTGTGGCGGCGATGGTCTTCTACTTCTATCTGGCGGCGAGGTGACGCGGCGATGAGTCTCACACTGTTGATCTTCCTGCCGCTCGCCGGCGCGATCTTCGCGATCTGCTTCCCGCGCAAGCAGGTGGGCACGATCGCGGCCTTTGCCACGCTGCTTCAGGTCGGTTTCATCATCCCCGTGCTGCTCAATTTCGAGACCTCCGTCAGTCTCCAGCAGGCCGTCGATAACTGGTGGATCAGGGAGCTCGGAATCAGCTACTCGCTCGGGCTCGACGGCCTCAACGTCTTCATGGTCGCGCTGACCGTGTTTGCCTGGGTGATCGCGACGATCGCCGCCAGCCGTCGCAAGGTCGATAACCCGCGCACTTACTTTGCGCTACTGGCACTGGCCGAAACCGGCACGCTAGGGGCGTTTTTGGCGCAAGACCTGATCCTATTCATTCTCTTTTTCGACCTGCTGCTGATTCCGTTCTACTTCCTGATCGGCATCTGGGGTCAGCGCCGCCCGCGCGCGGCGACGGCGAAGTTCATGATCTACACGCTGGCCGGGAGCCTGTTGATGTTTGCCTCCGCGATCGCGATGGCGCACATCTCCGCCGTGCAGCACGACATCGGTCAGGTCAGCTTCGCCTTCGAGGACCTGGTTCAGAATCCGGTCAGCGGCGGCGCGCAGAACTGGATATTCCTTGGTTTCGCGGTTGCGCTGCTGATCAAGATGCCGCTGCCACCGTTTCACGGCTGGATGCCAGACACCTACCGCGCGGCGCCGCTGCCGGTGCTGATCCCGCTCTCCGCGGTAGTGGCCAAGCTTGGCGCGTACGGGCTGTTGCGTGTGGTGCTGCCGACGCTGCCGTTGGCCGCTCAGCATTTTCAGGATCTGATGCTGGTGCTGGCGGTGATCGGCATTGTTTACGGGTCGGTGATGGCCTTCAGCCAAGACGATGCTCGGCTGGTCGTCGGTTATTCGTCGATCGCTCAGATCGGCTTTGTCGCGCTGGGAATCTTCGCCTTCGATGACAAGGGCGTCCAGGGCGCGATGCTTCAGATGCTCAATCACGGAATTGTGGTGGTGGGCTTGTTTCTGGTGATCGGTTTTCTCGCCGAGCGCGCCGGAAGCGACTCACTCTCGCGCATGGGCGGACTGGCGAAAAGCGCGCCGCTGCTCGCCGCATTGTTCCTGGTGATCTCGCTGGCCACGCTCGCGATGCCCGGATCGGCCAACTTCGTGGGCGAGCTGTACATCCTCTTCGGCGCGTTTGACGGCGCCTTCGCCTATGGCGCCGTGGCGACCGCGGGCGTGGTGCTCGCGGCCGTCTACATGATCCGTTTCTACCAGCGCACGATGCACGGCCGCGGACCGGGCGAGGGGCGTTCGCGTGAGATCGAATCGGACGAACTCGGTCTGCTGGCGCCCGCCGTGCTCGTGGTGTTGGCGTTGGCGGTGTATCCGCAGTTCGTGGTGAAGAGGATTGCGCCGGCGGCCGACAGCGCGCTTACCGCGATTCAGCTTCCGGGCGCATCTGGAGTAAGCAAGCAGTCGGTCGACGGCGATGCCGGTGAGCCTGCCGCAAGGAAGAACGACTCCGGTGCTCCGGCCGCGAAGCGGCCCAGCACCAAGGGGGAGCGGACCAGATGACGACCCTGCTTGCCGCTGCCGGTCAGGTGCACGGCCCGAGTGTGGAATACGGCTCGTTGCTGCCGATCCTGATTCTCGCCGGGGGTGCGATCGTGACCATTTTTGTATCGCTGATCGGCGGACGCGCAGCGCAGCGCTTGCTTACTCCGATTACGGCGATCGTCACGCTCGTCTCAGCCGGTGTCGTGTTCGCCGTGCGCATCGGCGAGCCGGACATATCGATCCTCGGCGGCGCGCTGGCGCTGGACGACGTGTCGGCGATCTTCGACCTGCTTTTCGTGTCGGCGGCACTTTGTGCGAGTGTGTTGGTTTGGCGCTCGGACACTCTGCGCGAGGCCGGCGCGGGCGAGTTCTTTTCGTTGCTGATCACCACCGTGCTGGGCATGGCGATCCTCGTCTCGGCGACAAATCTCGTGACGTTCTTTCTCGGCTTCGAGCTGTTCTCGATTCCGCTCTACGTGCTTTGTGCCGCCGATTTGCGGCGCAACACTTCGCTCGAGGCAGGCCTCAAGTATCTGCTGATCGGTTCGCTCGGGTCGGCGGTGCTGCTTTACGGCCTGTCGATGATCTACGGGGCGACAGGCCACACGGATTACGCGTCGATTGCGCGGGCGGTCTCGCTGCCGGCGCTGCGCGACGACCCGTTGCTGCTGGCCGGCGTCGCCCTCACGCTAGCCGGGCTCGCCTTCAAGGCCTCGGTTGCGCCGTTTCACCAGTGGACTCCGGACGTCTACCAAGGCGCGCCCACGCCGGTCGCGGCGTTTATGGCGGTGGCCACCAAATTCGCGGTGATCGCCGTGCTGCTGCGCGTCGGCATGCAGGCACTTGGTCCGGCGCGCGAGCACTGGGAGGTGATGGTGGCCATGCTCGCCACCGTCACGATCTTCGTGGGCAACATCGGCGCGCTGCGTCAAGAATCGCTCAAGCGAATGCTCGCTTACTCCGGCGTGGCGCAAGTGGGATACGTGCTTGCCGGAATCGTGGCGGGCACATGGCTCGGCGTGTACGCAATCGGTTTCTATTTGTTCGCCTACCTGGCGATGAACATCGGTCCGTTTGCCGTGATCGCGACGCGCGAGCGCTCCGGCGCCGGCGACGGCATGCGCGGAATGCGAAACCTTGGCCGCGAGGCACCTTGGCTGGCATGGCCGATGACGATTTGCATGCTCGCGCTGGCCGGGTTGCCGGTGACCGCGGGCTTCGTCGGCAAGCTGCTCTTAATGCAGGCGGCGATCGACGGTCACTACGCGTGGCTGGCGGTGATGATCGCGCTCGGCTCGGCGATCTCGTTGGGTTATTACCTGCGCGTCGTCGCGGCGATCTGGATGCCGTCGGCCGTGCGGGACGAAGTGTTTGGGGACGGTACGCGGTCCGGCACATCGGCGCTCGCGGGCGCGGCACCGGAGGCGGATGCGGCTCGGCACCCCGAGCTCGTCGCGCTTGCCGTCACCGCCGCCGCCGCATCGGTGCTCTTTGGTTTCTACCCTCGGCCGCTGCTCGAGCTCGCGCGCATCCTCGCCTACGCCGGCGGACAACTGATCTTCTGACCGCCGGCGTTCAGCGCCGGACGGCGCCGCCTCATCACGCGGTCTGACCGGGCCGTTCGATGGCGCAGCCAACCCGCTTCGCCGTCCAGCCTTCGGCCTGGACGTTCGTTTGACCTGTGAAAACCCCAGTTGAAGCGAATTTCCCCGCTGCAAATACGGTTTTTCCGGTAATTCGGGCCGTCGTTCGGCCCGCGTCCAGAGTCAGGCGACCCACCCAAATGGACGATACGAACCCAAATGAGGTTGATTGGCGGAATAACCGCGGCTCAGCGCGGTTTCGCGCGCCTGGATGGGGCGCAGGCCGATGTTCTGAGACGTGAAGGCGCGGACGACGTCACAGCGGCGCTCGAAGAAGTCGGGCTGGCCGCAAAGACCGGTTGGTACGCGTCGATCCTGCTTTACGGGGCCGGCGGTATCGCGACGGCCGGCCTGTATCTGCTGATGCCGACGTCAATTCCTTTCGGAGTGTTTGTACTCGCGCTGGTGGCGGTTCTGCTTTCGATACTCAGCGTGTTCGGCGCGATTTATCTGACCAACGCGAACTGGGCCACGCACATGCGGCTCTCGCTCGGTCTGGGGATATTCCTTGTCGGCGCGGTCGTCGCCGGTCCGACCGCCGTGGCGTTCGTCTTGCTGCCGTTGTTCGTGTTGGTTACGCCTTCGTTCTTATACGGGGCTCGCTTTGCCGCGCCGTACATGGTGGTGGTCAGCGTGGTCACGCTGACGGTTCTGTTGAAGCTGGAAGGCCCGGCGCGCCTGGCGCATGCGTGGATCACCGTGGGCGCCGAGCTGATGATCGTGATGTCGTTCATCGTGGCTGAACAGGCCACGCGCCGACTGGCCCGTCTCAACCGGGCACTCGCATACACCGATCCGCTGACCGGGATCGCGAACATGCGCCGGCTGCGCGAGCGACTCGCCGACGCACTTGGCAGATCGGGCGACGAGCCGACTTCGTTCGCGCTTTTCGCGATCGACCTCGACAACTTCAAGCAGGTCAACGACGAGTACGACCACTCGGTGGGCGATCGCGTGTTGCGCGCCGTTGCCGCCGAACTCTCCGCCGAGGCGGGCGCCTTCGACCTGGTCGCGCGCCGGGGCGGCGACGAGTTCTCAGTGCTCGTGACGGAACCGGACAGGCGCGACGTTGAGGCGCTGGCGCGCAGATTCAGTTCGGCGATCGTCCGCGCCCGCATGCGCACCTGCCCGCAGATCACGCCGAGTGGAAGCGTGGCCTACGTGCCGGCCCGGGACGGTGATTCGACCGCATCGATTCTGCAAAAGGCCGACGATGCCCTTCACGACGTCAAAACCGCTTTTCATACCGGTTCGGTCGACCGCACGTCGTCGATGCGCGCGCTCGAAGCCGAGGAGGCGCGAGTGGCCTTTATCAGCCAGTCACCGCGTCGCGCGTCGCTGGACCGGGTTGCCGCGGCCGTTAACCGTGCGTACTCGCCGCGTCGTACCGGCGTAGAGATCGAACGCAGCATCGGCCGGTTCCGTCGCTGGTGGTCGGAACTCAACCCGATGTGGTCGTTTTCGGCCGTCGCCCTGACGCCGGCCGGATTTTCGCTGATTGTGCTCTCTCTCGCGGGGCAGCTCCATCCTCTGCCCACCGCAGTCGGTCTGATCTGCGGTCTCGGGTACTACGTACTCGCGGGGTTCGGTCTTTGGGCCGCCGGTCACGGCTGGGCGGAGCGAGTAATGCACCTCGGGTTCATCGTGGCGACCCTGCTGACCACCTGGGCGACCTGGGCCGCCGGACCCGCCGGCACGGCCATCATCGACATTCTGCCCGTGCTGGTGCTCTACGCGATCTACTTTCTCGGACCGCGTGACGCACTGCCCTACATCTTCGTGCTGATGACGATCTACTGCGCTTTCGCGATCGGCGGCGACTTTGCGTATGGAGGCCTGCGCGGCGGGATCACCACCACCGTGGTGCTTGTGCTCGCCGCGCTCGTCGCCAAGGTGCGCAGCGTGACGGTGCGCTTCGCGCGCACCAACGCAGAGCTTTCAGAGCTCGATCCGTTGACCGGCGTCGCGAATGTGCGTGCGCTGGGATTCCGCGTGACCGACGCCGTGGCGGCGGCGAGTCGCGAGCAGACCGTTCCGGCGATCGTGACGATCGACCTCGACCAGTTCAAACTCGTCAATGACCGCTACAGCCACACCGTCGGAGACGGCATGATCGAATCCGTGGCGCGGGCGATCTCGGAGACAGTGCGCTCCCAGGAACTGGTGGCGCGCCGAGGCGGAGACGAGTTTTTCGTGCTCTTTGAACACGCCGAGGAGGACCACATCGGCGCGGTGATCGAGCGGCTCTATGACTCGATCGGTCACACTCGCCGCCGAATCTGTCCCGACCTACCGAGCAGTTCGAGCATCGGTGTCGTGACCTGGCGCGAAGGCGAATCGGCCGACGAGTTTCTGCAGCGCGCGGACCGTGCGATGCACGACGAGAAGACTCGTTCGCGCCGGCGCGCGGACCGTCGCTTGGCCTGAGGTCTTTCGGCCGCCCGGTGACGGTCTAGGATTTGCACCCGTCTTGCCGCCGCGAGTGTGAAAAATCCACTCGCGCGCCGCGACATCGTGTTCAAATGATTCGGGAAAGCTTCACAAGCGACGAGCGCGAACGGCTGCAGCCGTTCTTCACGAACACCGACGATTCGGTTTTCGCGCTCGTCAACATGCCGGACACCGTAAAGGGCGCGATGTTCGCGCGTTACTCCCGATACCAGGGCACGCTCCGGCGGATGTTTCTGGACGAGTTCGCCGGCGATCTCGACTCGATCGCGATGCGGGCGTTTGACGGCGCCGAGGGCGAACGCGCCGCAAAGCTCTACGAACGCATCTTCCTGGGTTACGGCGACGACTCCGTGGCGCAGCTCGGCGGCGCGCACGTCGCCTGCGAATGGGTGTCCAACGTGCTCACGAAGCAGCTTCAGCGCGGCCGGCTGGCGGCCTATTTGGAGCAATCGACGCGATACATCCCGTACGACTCTCAGATGCCCGGCGGCGGTTACCGCTACTACCGCAACTTCGAACTCGGCAAGCAGTACGCCGTCGCTATGGACAAGCTCTTCGGCACTTACGCGGCCGTAATGCCTCGCGTAATGGCGTCGGTCGCAGCCAACTATCCGGCCGATTCCGGACAAGACGAAGCCGCGCACCGCCGCGCCGTCGCGGCCAAGGCGTTGGACCTGCTGCGTGGTCTGCTGCCCGCCGCGTCCTTGTCGCACATGGGCATCTACGCCAGCGGCCAGGCCTACGAAAACCTACTGCTGCGTCTTGCGGCCTCGCCGCTGCCCGAGGCGCGCGCCTGCGGCGAGCAGATTCTGCGTGAGCTTCAGAAGGTGATTCCAAGCTTTGTGCAGCGCGTGAATCGGCCGGATCGCGGGGGGCGCTGGATCGAATACCTCGGCTCGCTGCGCGAAAACGGCGAACGCTGGTCGGCCAAGTTGGGCATCGGCGAACCCGTCGACCAGTCGGACCTCGGTCCTTCCGTGCGATTGCTTGAGCACGAGGGAGACGAGCGCAGGCTGGCGGCCGCGTTGTTGTACGAATCGAGCACGCTCGGCGAGAGCCGCGTGCGCGAAGTGGTCGGCGAGCTGGACGAAGCGCAGCTGGGGCAGTTGTTGGCCGAGATGGCGGGCGAGCGCGAAAACCGCCGCCATCGTCCGGGCCGCGGCTACGAGGCGTTGCGCTACCGATTTGAGATCGTTTCCGACTACGGCGCTTTTCGCGACCTGCAACGCCATCGCATGCTCACGTGCCAGTGGCAGACGCTCACGCCTTACCTCGGAGCCGAGGTGCCGGCTGAACTTGAACGTGCCGACGCCGCCGACGCGTACCGCTCCGCGCTCGACGTGTCGCGCAAGGAATACGAACGGCTGGTCAAGAACGGTCACGCCGAACACGCGCCCTATGCGCTGTGCCTGGCCTACCGCATCCGTTACGTGCTCGATCTCAACGCCCGCGAAGCGATGCAGTTGATCGAGCTGCGCAGCGGTCGCGAGGGTCACCCGGCATATCGTGCCGTGGCCCACGCGATGTGGGACCAGATCAACGCCGTGCATCCGGCGGTCGCACAGTCGATGAAGTTCGTCGATCGCCAGACGGAGCCGCGCCTGGAACGGTTGACGGCCGAGATGCGCAACAGCCTTCGAACCGGCTGAAATTGCCGACTGCCGATTCGCGTTGCGCCGTTCCGGCCGGTCTCCGTTAGATTTGCCGCAGATCGCAGGCGGCAACACGGGAGGCTGAGGTAATGGAGATCCAGATCGGCGAAGGACCGGACGTAGAGGCGTTGATGCACACCGAGGAGGTTTTCGAACCTTCCGAGGAATTCAAGGCCCAGGCCAACTTCGGCGACCCCGCCGTCTACGACCGGGCCGAGGCCGACCCAGAGGCATGGTGGGCCGAGTGGGCGCACAAGCTCGACTGGGCCCAGCCCTGGGACAAAGTGCTGGAGTGGGACGCGCCGTGGGCTAAGTGGTTTGTGGGCGGCAAAATCAACGTCAGCCACAACTGCCTGGACCGTCACGTCGCGGCCGGCAACGGCGATCGAGTCGCGTACTACTGGGTCGGTGAGGACGGAGCCCGCCGCACGATCACCTATTCCGACCTGCTTTCCACCACCGAGCGCTTCGCGAACGTTCTGAAGAACCTCGGCGTTCAGCCCGGCGAAACCGTCGGCATCTATCTACCGATGATCCCGGAGGCGCCTGCCGCGATGCTGGCCTGCGCGCGCATCGGCGCCGTGCACAACGTCGTTTTCGGCGGCTTCAGCGCCGAGGCCGTGCGCGAGCGCATGGAGACCTCGCACGCAAAGGTGTTGATCACCGCCGACGCCACGCTGCGCCGCGGCGAACCGCTTCCGATGAAGCAGTCGCTGGACGAGGCGCTTGACGCGTTGCCGGACATGCGTCATGTCGTCGTCGTCGACCGCACCGGCGGCAAGGTGGAGACGCCGATGCGCGAGGGCCGCGACGTCTGGTGGCACGAGCAGATGCTCGCGGCCGACGCCGACTGCCCGGCAGAACCGTTCGACGCCGAACACCCGCTGTTCATCCTTTACACATCGGGCTCAACGGCCAAGCCCAAGGGCATCCAGCACACCAGCGGCGGATTTCTGACCGGAGTGTCGGCCACGCACAACGCCGTCTTCGACATCAAGCCCGAGCGCGACGTCTATTGGTGCGCAGCCGACATCGGCTGGGTCACCGGCCACTCGTACATCGTCTATGGTCCGCTTGCCAACGGCTGCACGTCGGTGCTTTACGAGGGCGCGCCCGACTATCCGCACCAGGGCCGCTGGTGGGAGATCATCCAGGAATACGGCGTCACAATTCTGTACACGGCCCCCACCGCGATCCGCACGTTCATCAAGTGGGGACGCGACATTCCCGACGGGTACGACCTCTCGACCTTGAGATTGCTTGGCAGCGTCGGCGAGCCGATCAACCCGCGAGCCTGGCTGTGGTACCGCGACGTGATCGGCGGCGGCCGCTGTCCGGTGGTCGACACCTGGTGGCAGACCGAAACGGGGATGATCATGATCACGCCGTTGCCCGGGATCACCGCCACCAAGCCGGGCTCGGCGACCCGGCCGTTTCCGGGCGTGTCGGCCGAGGTCGTCACGCACGACGGCGAGATCGTGGAGCAGGGCGGCGGTTTTCTGACCCTGCGACGGCCGTGGCCGGCGATGGCGCGTACGCTCTATCTGGACCCGGACCGCTTCGTGGAAACCTATTGGTCGCGCTTCGGCCGCGAGGTCTACGACGTCGGCGACGCCGCGCGCGTGGACGAAGACGGATACTTCTGGGTGCTGGGCCGCACCGACGACGTGATCAACGTCTCAGGCCACCGCCTCAGCACGATGGAGGTGGAGAGTTCGCTGGTCTCGCATGAGGGCGTCGCCGAGGCGGCGGTAATCGGCCAGAACGACGAGCAGACCGGCCAGGCGATCACGGCGTTTGTGACGCTGGAAGGCGGCTGGGAGCCGTCCGCGGAGCTGATCGCGGAATTACGCGAACACGTCGCCGAAAAGATCGGCAAACTCGCCCGCCCCAAGCGAATCATCTGGGCCGATGACCTCCCCAAAACGCGCTCCGGCAAGATCATGCGCCGTTTGCTGCGCGATATCGCCGACGGCCGCGAGCTCGGCGACGTGACGACCCTGCGCGACCCGGCGGTGGTGGGGATGATCGGTGAGCGTGTGAAGGCTGGGGAGGACTGATCAGCCGCGTGGCGGCGTACTCGCCGTGAATACGCTGACTGGTCGACGCCCGAATTACTTCCGCTGCATGAAGCACCGATTGAAACGTCGTTAAGTGGCGCCGCTCGCTGATCCAAACCGCATGGACGGGTGTTCGATAGTGCGGGGGGAAGCAGGGGGAGCGTGGGGGGCCGATCGAAATCGTGCCAAGGCGGCGGATCCTTGATCGGCCCTCACCGCTGCGGAAAAACCGCGGTGTGTCGGGGGTTCAGGGCTCCCGCCGTGCGCTCAGGTCAGCGTTCGCTGTCGCCGCCGAGCGGTGGCAGCGGCACCACGCGACCTTCGCGCCAGGCCGGTGGACGACGTTCGGGCGGTCCCACCAGCATCACGGCGAGCGCGCCGAGTTCAAAGATCTTGAGCATTTCCACGATCGCGGGTACGACGTTTGTCGCGAGCGCGGTCAGCAGCCCGACGCCAACGGCCACCGAACCCACCAACCGTGTCAGCAACCCTACGCGGATGCCGTAAGAGCCGACCATGATCCACGCGAAGCCCGCGGAGATCGAACCGACGAGTGCCACCACGCGCACGATCGAAAGCCCGTTGCCCTTGAGCAGCTTTTCCGCCGCCTTCACGGTGTGATCGGCTCCACTAACAAAATCGTTCGTCACGCGCGCGTACAGCACCGCCGTCAGCGGCAGGACGATCGCCAGCACCAGCGGCCCCGCCGCCGAGAGCTGAACCACGATTGATGGCACGCGCGGGCGCCTCATGCGCACGGCGATCGCCAGGTGCATCAGCACCGGCATCGTGGCGGCGGTGCCCACGGCGAACAAGCATGCGGCCGCGATCACGGACGCCTTGTGTTCGTGAATCGCGAGCAGAAACTGTGCGCTGTCTTTAGCCGTGACGACCGACTTGGACACACTCAGCGAGGCAACCAGACTCGCTGATATCGCGAGCACGGACCCCAACGCGAACAAGGCGGTCAAGCGGCCGCGTGCGGCCTCCGCGGCCACGGCCTCGGGTGAAAGCTGCGCGTCCTCCGGCGCCGTCGCGCCACGGCCCGAAGTCCGGCCGGATTCCTGAGCGTCGCCATTGCCACTTGCGAGCTTGTCTAGCGCCGCGCCATCCTCCGGCTTCGGTGTATCGCTATCTGTCGGTTTAGCCATGGCGGCGATCCTATCCGTCTCTGTTTGCCTCCGCGGCTGAACCCACGGCCTGAGAATCGACCGGAACGCATTGCGAAACCGCCACGGACGCCACCGCCGCCCCTATGCTGCAACCCATGAGCGAAGCCGTATCCACGCGCGAATACGCCGTTGCCGTCGTCGGCGCCGACCGACCGGGAATCGCCGCGGCGCTCGCCGAGGCGCTGCATCGTGCCGGTGCCAACATCGAGGACTCGCGCATGTCCATACTCGGTGGGCGCTTCGCGGTGATGATGCTGGTCACGCTGCCGCCGGACGCCGGCCTGGAAGCGCTCCGCGACGATCTCGCGGGCGTACGTGAACGCCTCGGGCTGGACGCGGCCGTGATCGACCCCGTGGAGGGCGCCACCACCGCCCGGCCCGTTCCCACGCACGTACTCACGGTCTACGGCGCCGATCACCCCGGCATCGTGCACGCGGTCTGCGCCGCGCTTGCCCAGCAGGCCGTCAACATCGACGATCTGGCCACGCGTCTGGTGGGATCGCCGGAGGCGCCCGTGTACACGATGATTTGCGAGTTGACGCTTCCGGGCGGACTCTCGCCGGACGATCTTCAGGCCGCGCTTGCGCAGGTGGGCGAACAGCAGGGCGTCGAGGTCGTGCTGCGCGAACTCGACCAGGACATCCTCTGAAGGGATCGCCGATGGCGGTCCGCGAAGTCCTGCTCTACCCCGATCCCGTGCTCAAACGCGTCTGCGCCCCCGCGCCCGACGGTGCCGAGCTCGACCGCGTGCTCGAGGACCTCACCGACACGATGCGCGCCAGTCCCGGCTGCGTCGGCATCGCGGCACCGCAGATCGGCTATGAGCTGCGCGTGGCGGTGATCGATCTCACCGGACACCGCAAGGCGCCGGAATCGGTACACGGTTACGTGGCGCTGATCGACCCGGTGATCGTCGCCACCGAGGGCAGTGAAGTCGCGCGCGAGGGTTGCCTCTCGATCCCTCAACTCACCGCCAACGTCAGACGTGCGCTCAACGCGACCGTACGCACGCGGGACGCGGAATACGCCTTCGAAGGCTTCGAGGCGCGTTGCGCACTGCACGAGATCGACCACCTCGACGGTCTGCTCTTCCTGGATCGCGTGGATTCGCTTACGCGCGACGTCTTTCCGCGCAAGTCCGGCTCCGCCCCGACGAAGCGAGACGAAAAGTAGCTCGCAAGGACGTAGGGTGCGGCCGTCGCCGGCCCGCAACCTACATCCCCACGATCTAGAAGCTCAGTCCCGGTGCGGCTACTTCTTGCCGACCGGCCAGAAGCGGTCCAGCACTTCCCGCGTGATCGGCGTCGGCGTGTAGCTGCCGCTGATCGCGCTCAAACGATTGGACATCTTCGGGATCACAACCCGCTTGCGCTTGAACAGTCCTTCCACGCCGTCGCGTGCGCAATCCGCCGCGGACTGCCAGAAGATGCCGGGCGTCGACTTCTCGAGGTGCTCCATCTGCTGCTCGCCGAAGAACTCGGTCTTGGTCGGGCCGGGACAGAGCGCGGTGACGCTTACGCCGGTACCCGCCAGCTCCTTGCCGATGCCGTTCGAGAACGACAACACAAACGCCTTCGTCGCCGCGTAGACGGCCTGGCGAGGCATCGGCTGAAAAGCCGCCGTCGAGGCCACGTTCAGCAGCGCGCCACTGCCGCGCTTGACCATCTCGGGTAGAACCTCGTGTGTCAGCGCAACCAGCGCCAGCACATTGAGATTGATCTGCCGCAGCTCGTGCTCGGCCTTGTTCTCCACGAACTTGCCCTCGGTGCCACAGCCGGCGTTGTTGACGAGGATGTCGATGTTCTTGCCGGACTTCGCGATGCCGTCAAGCATCTTTTTGCGCGCGGCCGGGTCTGTGATGTCGCACTCAACGGCTTCGGCGGTCACGCCGAACTCGCTTTGGATTTCCTCGGCGAGCGAGGTGAGCCGGTCAAGCCGGCGGGCGGCGAGCGTGACGTTGTAGCCGCGCTCGGCGATCTGGCGGGCGATCTCCTCACCGATCCCCGACGATGCGCCGGTGATCAGGCAGGTGCCTTTTGCGTCTGGAATTGGGATGCTCATGGCCGCGAATCTACCTCAAGTCGGCGGCGGCGTGACGCGATCGAGGACCAATCGGCACATCAACGGTAGGATCGGACGCATGGAAGAGTTCAACATCTTCGGCGATCCGGAAGAGATGCAGCGCCGTCTGGCTGAGTTCGCGGAGCAAATGCAGAGCGGCCAGCGTGTCGCTTGGGCCGACAATGCAATCGCGTTGGCCGTGCAGATGACGGTCGCGGCAATCGCTCAGGTGGGCACCACCGGCGGCAGCGACGAGCAGGCGCACCAGGTGCGCGACGCGCTTCGCCTGATCTTTCCGGAAGCCGTCACGCTGGTACGCGAGGCCCGCGAGGGCCTTGCTTAGCGCCGCTTCGCGGCCAAGATCCGCCTCACCACGTCCTGTCTTCTGGTTAGTGGCGGGACCCGTCGCGGGGCCCGTTTGGTCGATCTACAACGGAATTACCCTGTCGCGCGGCACCCTGCTCGGCGCGACCCCGCGCCATCAGTCCGCGCCAGTCGGTCGTGCGGAACACCACGGCCAGCGCCGCCAGCCCGAATAGCGCGTTGAACGCGGCCACCGCAAGCTGTTGGCCTACCGAGTACGCGGCCACCGTCGCCCCCGCGGCCACACCGGCGAAAGCGTTCACCAAGAGCGCCTGTTGCACGCCCGCGCCCTGCGGCGTGAACGGGATCAGGCTCGCGACGCCCTGCACCGCCAGCACCGTCAGCACGTGGTCCAGCGATCCGCCTATGTTGAACGCCTCAAGCAGATACCAGATGCTCGCGAATCTGAACGCCCAGCCGACCGCCTGCACGCGCGCCGCTCCGCGAAGCCAGTCGCGGCGGCTACGCAGCAACGTCAGGCCCTGGCGCACATGCGCCCAGAACTCGCGCACCCTCACCGACAGATAGCCGAAGATCACCAGTAGGAGGATCGGCACCGCGGTCATCAGGAACACCGCGAAGCGCGGATGGCGCGCCAGGAACGAAAGATCGAAGGCGTTCAGCGACGGCAGATCGGGGATGCTCGGAAAGATCCCCTGCGTGAATCCGTAGGTCAGGATCAGCGTGCCGACGAGCATGTCGAACGGCAGCTGCACCATGAAGGACGATCCGACGGTCGGGTAGGTGGATTCCGGCACGGTGTGCTTGCCCAAATACAGCCGAAGTACCGCACCCGCGCGGGCCGGGATCACGCTCGAAACGCCGTTGCCCGCCAGCTCGGCCGCCCAGATGCCGCGCCACTGAAAACGCCGGTCGGGATAGGCGGCGCGCAGCGCGTTGAACCACGCCCGCGTGCGCAGCGTCAAAAACAGCCCGTGACAGACCAGCGCGATCACCAACGGCACCCAGCGGATCGCGGCGAGGTTCTCGAAGAACTGCCCGGCGGCGTCAAAAAACGCGCGAAACGAATCGCCCCACTCGGCCGCGGCCGGCACGGCGAATGCCGCGTGGAACTGCTGATTTACGAAGTCGGCGGCGGACGGCATTGAAGCCATACGGTACGGCGCGCCGCCGCCGTTATGATCGCCCCATGCAGATCGCCGGAAAACGCGTGCTGCTGACCGGCGCGGCCGGAGGCCTAGGCGAGGTTTCGGCCCGCGCGCTGGCCGAGCACGGCGCCACGATGATCCTCAGTGGCCGGGACGAGCAACGGCTGAACGAACTCGCCGCGTCATTGCCCGGAGACGGCCACGAAGTGATCGTCGCCGACCTATCCGTCGCGGACGCCGCTGAGCGAGTTGTCGGGCAGGCGGGCCGCGTTGACATCCTGATCGCCAACGCCGGCCGCCCGGGCGGCGACAACCTGGCCTTCACCACCTCTGAGACCGTCACCGACGTGTTGCGCATCAACCTCGAATCGCCGATTCAAATGTCGCGCGCGGTGCTCGAGCAGATGAAGGAGCGGGGCGAAGGCCAGATCGTGCTCGTCGCCTCGATGGCCGGTAAGTTCGCGATGCCCGGCAGCACGTTGTATTCCAGTACAAAGTCGGGTCTGCGCGCCTTTGGCTGGGCGCTGCGCGCGGAGGTTGCGAAGTACGGCGTTGGTGTGACGCTGATTTCCCCGGGTTTCGTTAGCGAGGTCGGCATGTTCGCCAAGCGCAACGGCAAGGCGCCGCCGGGTTCGGGCATGGTCTCACCGAGTCGCTACGCGCGCGAGCTGGTGGAAGCGATCGAAAAAGACCGTGGCGAGGCCGTGATCGCGTCGCCCCAGTTGCGCGGGCTCGGACAGTTCTCGCTAATCGCCCCGGGCCTGGTGGAGCGCATCTTCCGCCGCGTCGCTCCCGCGCGCGGCCGCCGCGACTGAATGCGCCCACAAACTCCTTCGCCGCGAATCGCACCGGGAAGCCGTCACTTAGACTGCCTCGCGAGTGGAGCACGCAGACACGATTCTGATCTCCGGGGTGCTTTTGGCGCTCGCCATCGGCGTCTCGCTGATGGCGACGCGCATGCGCATGCCGGGTCTGGTGGTGTTTCTGGGCCTCGGCATCTTGGTTGGTCCGCACGGACTTGGCGTGATCAAGTTCGCGACGCCGGAATTTGCCCAGACCGCCGGCGTGATCGCGCTTGCGCTGATTCTTTTTGAAGGCGGTCTGGCGTCGGGCTGGAAGGAGGTGCGTCCGGTCTGGCGCACCAGCCTTTCGCTTGCCACGGTCGGCACGCTCATAACGGCGCTGATCGCCGGATTCGGCGCCGCATGGCTGCTGAACTTTTCCACTCTTCAGGCGCTGCTGATCGGTTCGATCATCGCCAGCACCGACGGAGCGGCGGTCTTTGCGTTGCTGCGCGGTTCGACGCTGCGCAAGCGCCTCGCGCGCACACTCGAGGCCGAGGCCGGACTCAACGACCCGGTCGCGATTCTGCTCGTGATCGGTTTCATTGACTGGATCAATACGCCGCACTACGACGTGGTCTCGATGGCCGGCCTGTTGGCCGAGGAACTTGCGCTTGGCGCGATCGTCGGCCTTGCCGTCGGCGCCTCCGCGGTCTATGCATTGCGCGCCGTGGGCAGCGCCACCAGCGGTTTCTACCCGGTCGCCACGATCGCCACCGCGGCCTTGGCATTCGGCCTGGCCGACCTCCTGCACGGCTCGGGCTTTCTGGCGGTCTACCTGGCGGGATTGGCGATCGGCAGCGCGCAGATTCCGGCCAAACGGGCGATCGCCGACTTTCACGACGGCGTAGCGTGGGTCAGTCAGATCGCCGTGTTCCTGATCCTCGGGTTGCTGTTCGTGCCATCTTCGATGGCGAACCTGTGGGACGAGTCGCTGGTTGTCACGCTGTTGCTGATGTTTGTTGCCCGGCCCGTCGCGGTGTTTGTGGCCACGGCGTTCAGCCGTTTCGAGTTTCGCGAGGTCGCGTTGTTGCAATGGGCCGGTATGCGCGGCGCGGTGCCGATCGTGTTGGCCACGTTTCCGCCGATCGCTCATGTGGCGGGCGCCGACCAGATCCTCAACATCGTGTTCTTCGTCGTGCTTGCGTCGGCGGTCTTTCAGGGCGCCACCTTCGAGTGGCTGGCGCGGCGCCTGCACCTGATGACCACCGTGCGCGCGATCGAGCCGCCGTTGATGCAGATCGGAAACATCCGCCGGCTCGGGGCGGAGGTGTTTGAGTTTCCGGTCCGCGAGGGCGACGCCGTAGTCGGCCGCGTGGTGCGCGACCTTCAGCTGCCGCGTGAGGCGCTGGTCAGCGTGATCGCGCGCGGCGATGAGGCTCTGCTGCCGCGTGGATCCACGCTGATCGAAGCCGGAGACCGGTTGCACATCCTGCTGCGCGGACACCTTAAGCGCCGCGTGGAGGAGCTTTTTGAACTTTGGCGAGAAGGGCCCGTGGGCGAGGAGCCTGCCGAATACGCACGGCCGATGGCCGGTCACCTGCCGATCTTTTCGGTCAAGCCGTGGGAACCGGCTCTCGGCGACCAGGGAGAGCCGACTCACATCGGCAAAATCGCGGTGCGGCGAATCCTGCGCACTCGTCACGACGCGCCTGGTTCGCTGGTGGTGCTGGACGACGGCCGATTCGCCGTGGCCAGTGAGGGCGTTGTGGCGACCGGCAGTCACCGCCAGTTGCGCGCTTATGCGACGCGACGAATCGAGTCGTCCGAAACGCTCTCCGGTCGCGCCTGGTGGCAGGAGGTAGCCGGCGCGATGGCGTAGTGCGCGAGCGCGGACGCGCAACGTTTTGAAATTCGGACACCCGGCGCGATTGCCTTCGCCGTTGCTGATCCACCGATGGCACGGGTGCCGCCGGTACGCAGCTGGAGCAATTCGTTCCGACGACTTCGATACCCCCGCGCCAGGCAATCCGTCGCCCGGCGCGGGGCCTCAGTCCGTCCGCCTATGCGGCCGGCTTTGCCTTGTCGCGCGGCTGGTGGATGCGCGGTGTGTAGCCGACGTCGTCAAGATTTTGCGGGTCGGCGTGGCGCCGGCCGAATCGACGCGCAACCGAGCGGTCCCGGCGCATCACGCGGATTGGAGTGGACCGCAGGTACACGTTCGAGGTCAACTTCGCGCGCAGGTCCATCGAACGGCTCGCTCGCGGCAGGTGGAAGGCGTTGCGGAGATGACCATCCAGCAGCGCCAACAGCGATTCGCGCGCGACCTTTGCACCGCCGATCCAATTCGGATACCAGCGCCGCCAGTCTTCCACGAGCGCGTCAAAGATCGCCGCGCCGTCCGGCGTGTATGCGTAAGCGCGCTGCTCGTAGTCGGTCATCCACGCAAGGAAATCCTCGCGCGTGTCGGCGGGAAGCTTCAGTGGCATCTCCGCGGCGAATCCGCGCCAGAAGTTCCATCGCCCCATCAATTCGTTGTCGCTGAACGGCGCGCAGCCGAAATACGCCGCCAACCGCTCCGGCTCAAAGATCACAGTCGCCATCGTGTAGGCCTTGGTTTCGTCGTCCATCTTGAAGTTGCTGTGGATCTTCTCCATCCGCGCGATAGCGGCGCGACCTTGCTCGCTGCGATAGCCGCGACGGTAGAACTCGGTGAAGAACACGATCGTGTCGTCGTTGCGCCGTCGCGGGTCCACGACCACGTCGCCCTGCCCGGACCGGTAAAGCACGCGAGCTATCGCAGGCACGGCCGCCTGGCGAGCAAACGTCACCAGAAACGTGGAGTGCGCGAAATAGGCGTCTCCGTAGAGCACCAGGCTCGAGAGCCGCGTGATCTCCTCGTCATCCCGCTCCGGATCGAGCGCGTTGATGCGCCGTCGCAGAGCGGCCCCCGTGGTGAGATTGAACGGCATACCAACTTCAGGGTAACGGCGGTACTGGCGGGTAACGGTCGGATGGCGCCGTCGTCAGGTCGAGGTCAGTGCCTTGAACACCGCATCGTCGCGCGACTTCGGCGAGACATGCGGAACTGCGCGCGCTTTTTCTGCCCTTGTCGCCGATGATGAGCGTGGATCGCCGACCGAAGTCCGATCAACCATTCCGTCGTTTCGAAACAACCACCGAAACGATGAGCTGACAATGTTTGAAACGTTGCTTGTGCATGCCAGCCGTTAGTGCCACGGAGCATCCTGAATGGTGAGAAACCGCTTGCCCCGGATCGGCACGAACGCAATCAGTCGATGAGTCTTCCCATTCTTTTCGACCTCAATGATTACGAAGACTCCGCGCCACTTTGAATGAGTCAGCTCCCACGCCGACAACTCGGCTGGAATCTTGACGTACTTCTTTGCCTTGTGAAACTTCTTAGTGAAGTGGTGCTGAGGATTTCGTCGACCAGAGGGGTCGGCGCAAATTCGCTCAATCGCGGCGCGCAGCGCGTCCACCGACGCGTCGTCGCCGAGTGCTGCAAGTTCAGCCGCGCTCTCGTCGTCGAGTTGATACAAGTGCGCTTAGAGAGACTGCTTCCAGCGTTCAACCACATCAAGAACCTCAACGAAGCCTTCGAGGACATCGGGTGAAGTGAGGATCTTGCGCTCATGCGCCTCGTCGTGAGCAATCTCCTGAACGTGCGAGACGTGCGCGGCAATTAGTGCTCCGGAGGGAGGACGTGTGTACGTCGCGCAACTATCGACCTCAAGCGGGCTCAGCATTTTCTTCACCTGCGGCTGAATCGTCAGATTCATCTCCGTACACCTCCTTCGGCATCGCGAGTTTCGCGTAGTTATCCCAGTTATCGGACAGGGCTTCGATCAGTTGAGTGATGAACAGCGGCGAAACGGATACTCGGGCGACAACGATTCCATTTGTGGGGGACGCGGCGTAGTCCATACGCACGAAATCCAGCGTGAATTCGTGAGGACTATGACTGACTCTGGCGAAATTCGCCCATGTTCCGGCCATCTGCTGCGCATCGATGAATATCTCCCCGCCCCCTTCGGACGGCTTGTCGGCCTCTTCGCTCATCGGCCCCACTATAACCCGAAACATCTTCGTCGGGAAGCGGTCGCTACGAAGATTTCTTCGGCGCGGATTGAATGATGTTTCGCTGATCGTGCCCGGCCTCGCCGCGCAAACGCACCGGAATCTTTTCCGACACCAA
This sequence comes from Actinomycetota bacterium, assembly GCA_016213645.1. GTDB lineage: Bacteria > Actinomycetota > Thermoleophilia > Solirubrobacterales > JACPNS01 > JACPNS01. The sequence goes on along the minus strand of JACQZY010000002.1, from coordinate 53,100 downwards.
ATCCAGCGGAAATTCGTCGGCTTCCTTTTTGCGCGTCCGGCGGGGCGTCGCGCGCGGACGTTAACGTGGCGACATGCGCGTCGCGATCGCCTCAGACATGCTTACCGGTGTGGCTGGTGAGTTGGCCGATGCGTTACGCGAACGCGGGCACGAGGTCACAACACACGGCGCCCTGGCCGACGGGGACCGCGTGGACTGGGCATGGGCAGGCGAGGCGGCGGCGCGTGCCGTAGCCGAGGGCACGGCCGATCAGGCGATCGTCTGCTGCTGGACGGGCACCGGCGTCTCGATCGCGGCCAACAAAGTGCCCGGAATTCGCGCGGCGCTGTGCGCGGACGCGACGACCGCGGAAGGCGCGCGAAAGTGGAACGACGCCAACGTCCTGGCGCTCTCGCTGCGCACCCTCAGCCGCGCTGCATTGGACGAGATTCTCGACGCCTGGTTCTCTGCCGCGCCCAGCACCGATGCGGACGATGTGGAGAACGTCAAGCACCTCGGCGAGATTCGCTGACCTGGGTTCAGCGCCACGCGTCTCATGTCGCCACAATTCGGCAGGCGTCACGCCGCCGCCAGCAGCGCCACTCCGGCCAGCGCCAGCACCACGCCGGCCTTCTGCAACGTGATCAGCCGTTCGCCGAGAATGCGGTGGGCGAGCATCACGGTGACGACCGGGAACATCGACGCCAATACCGCCGTCACGCTGAGCACGCCGTGAGTGGCGCCGTAGGCGTAGGTTGCGTTGGCTGTGACGTCGAGCGTTCCCACCACCAGCAGCGGCATCCAGACCGCGGCGGTGTGCTGCTGAGCCGCGCCTTCGGCGTTCGTGCGGATCGCGGCGAGGCGCGTCAGCACGATCACCGCCATCGCCGCGAAGCTGGCCGCCTTCAGTGACAGCGCCGGCCACAGTTCGCTTGCTTCACTGGCGCGCGCGATCAGCACGAACACCAGGCCAAAGCCGGCCGCCGCGGCGAACGCGAGCGGGATCGACCGCTGGTGGTCCGTGCGCGCACCGTCGGCCGTGGGTTCCTGTTGCTCGCGCGAGGCCAGCATCACACCGCCGACCGTGAGCACAAACCCGGCCGCCGTCAGCGTTCCGACGGGATCGCCGCCGGCGATGCCTACCGCCACCGGTATTGCCGTGCCGCTGGCCGAGATCGGCGCGACGATGCTCATCTTGCCGATCGCGAGCGCCGTGTAAAACGCGCTGAGCGCGGCCAGTCCTGCCAGTCCCGCGCCGGCGCCGAGCAACAGGTCTCGGCCCGGCGGCATGTCCTGTCCGGACACCGCCACCAGCAGCGCGGCGAACACCATGCCGCCGAGGCTCGTGCCCAACAACACCAGCGGTAGCGCAGTCCGCTTGGCGGCCATGCCGCCGATGAAATCGGCGGTGCCCCATGCCAGCGCCGAGCAAAGTGCCATCGCGATTGCGAGCATCGTCTTATCTCAACGCATTTCGGCGGTGCATGCGCTGATGCCGTTCGCGTCCGCGAACACGGCCGACAGGTCAGGGACCGCCGTTGACCGCCTCGGCGCTGACCGTCGCGCCGCGCAGCAAGCCGCCGTCGATGCTCGTGGCCACCGCGTGCGCCTTTTCGTTCGGTACACGCGCGAGCGTGAATCGCGCCAGCACACGCACGCGGCGAACCTCCTCGCCGCTCAATCCGGCCGCTGAGCGGATCAACTCGATCACGTCCGCCGGCTCCACACCCGCAGCCGCGCCGGCGCCAACGATCAGCAGGCTGTATTCATCGTCGTCGTTGACGTTGTCCTGCGACGGCTTGATGTGGCGGGGGTGGCGCAGTTCGATCGGTTCCGTCTCGGCTTCGTCGGCGGATTCCTCGGTGATGGTTTCCGGTTCGCCTGGTTCGCCATCCTCGTCGTCGGCATCGTCCGTCGCAGCATCGCCGTCTGACGATTCGTCCTCGGCGGATTCGGTTTCCACAGAATCGGCCTTCACAGTTTCGTCCTCAACGGATTCAGACTCGGCGGCGTCGGCCGCAACGGCGTCTGACTCCACGGCCTCGGCCTCGACGGCCTCAATCTCGTCCGGCGCCTGCTCCTCGTTGATACCGGACTCAATCGCGGTCTCAACCGCGATTGCTTCGGCGCCGTCGTCGGCCACGGTCTCGGCCTCCGAGGCCACGGCCTCTTCACTGATCTCCGCCGCCTCCGGGCGAGTGCGCGGCCTGCGCGTGCGCGGGGTGCGTTCGCCGCGTTCGGTGTCGCCGCTCCCTGAGCCACCGCGACTGGAACTGCCTCGTCCGCCGCCCCGTCCGCTGCCGGACTCGCCGTCGCCCGAGCTCTCGCTCGGAGCCTCGCCGCCCGACCCTGCCGCGGCCGCCCCGGTGGCGCCGACTTTGCCGGCGCGGCGCTTGGCATCCGCGCTCCAGTCCGGAATCTCCACGTTGATGTGCTTCTCGATGCCCGCCATGTCCTCGCGGTCCTTCGACTCCACGAGCGTGATCGCGGTGCCTCCACGGCCCGCACGTCCGGTACGGCCGATGCGGTGGGTGTAGATTTCGGCGCTGTTAGGCAGGTCGTAGTTGATCACGTGCGTGACGTTTTCCACGTCCAGACCGCGCGCGGCAATGTCGGTGGCCACCAGCACGGGCACGCGGCCCTCTTTAAAGCTGATCATCACGCCGTCGCGGGAGCCCTGCGACATGTCGCCGTGCAGCGCGCGTACGCGTAGTCCCGGCTTGCGGCGGTCCAGGTCCTTGGCCAGGCGGTCAACGCCGATCTTCGTACGTACGAACACAAGCGCCTGCCGCGGTCGCTCGGCGTCGATCACTTCGATCAACGTGTCGATCTTGTCGCTGCGTTTGACCGGCATCTGAAAGTGGTCGACTGTGTCGATCGTCAGTGTGGGAGCCTTCACCTTGATCGTCACGGGATCGTGCAGGTGACGCTCGGCGAGCTTGGCGATAGCCGGTGGCATCGTCGCCGAAAACAGCGCCGTCTGGCGGCCGTTCGGGCACTTCTTCAAGATCAGCTCCACGTCCTCCAAAAAGCCAAGATCGAGCATCTCGTCGGCCTCGTCCAGCACCACGAATCGCGCGTCGTGAAACATCAGCGAGTGGCGGCCGTGCAGGTCAAGCACGCGGCCGACGGTGCCCACGACCACCTGCGGACCGGCCTTCAGTCGGTCCATCTGCTGGCGGATCGGCGCACCGCCGAAGGTCGCCAGCACGTCGATGCCGCGGGCGGCGCCGTAGGCGCGCAGCGACTGCGCCACCTGGATGCAAAGTTCGCGCGTGGGGGTGAGGACCAGTCCCTGCACCTCGGGCACGCCCGGGTCGATCGATTGCAGCATCGGCAGGCCGAAGGCGGCCGTCTTGCCGGTGCCGGTCTGCGCTTGTCCGATCACGTCGGCGCCGCCCAGCAGCGAGGGGATTGCCTGCTGTTGAATCGGCGTGGGATCGGTGTAGCCCACTTTGTCGAGCGCGTCGAGCAGCTCGGTGGAAAGTCCTAGTTCTTTAAATGTCGTCATATAAAGGCTGAGGCTACTCCACGCATGCCGCTACGCTCTCCCGCCGATGAGTTTGGCTGTTGTCGGATCGATCGCGTTTGACGCGGTAAAGACGCCTTTCGGCGAGCGCGAGCGCATGCTCGGCGGCTCGGCCGTGCATTTTTCGCTGGCGTCCAGTTTCTTCACGCAGGTTCACATGGTCGGGCCGGTAGGCGACGACTTCGGCCCCGACGAATACGCGATCCTCGAACGCCGCGGCATCGAAACCTCAGGCATTGAGAAAATCGCCGGCGGTAAAACATTCTTCTGGCGCGGTCACTACGAGTACGACCTCAACACCGCCCACACCGACGACACCCAGCTGAACGTCTTCGGCGACTTTCAGCCCAAGCTCCACGACGACGCCAAGGCCGCGGATGTGCTGTTTTTGGCCAACATCCAGCCAGACCTGCAGCGCGCCGTACGCGAACAGTGCGACGACGCCAAGTTCGTCGCGCTCGACAGCATGAATCTCTGGATCGACATCGCCAAGCATTCGCTGATCGAGACGATCAAGCTGGTCGACGCGGTGTTCATGAACGACGCGGAGATTCGCCAACTGACGGGCCAGCCGAACCTGGTGAAGGCTGCCCGCGAGCTGCTTGAGCTGGGACCGCGTTTGGTGGTCGCCAAGCAGGGCGAGTATGGCGCCGCGCTTTTTAGTCGCGGTGGATTCTTCGCGCTGCCTGCCTATCCGCTGGAAGACGTGGTCGACCCGACCGGCGCCGGAGACTCCTTTGCGGGCGGATTCCTGGGCTACGTGGCTCAGCACATCGGCAACGGCGACGAACTTGACGAGCACACCTTCCGCCGCGCGATGACCTACGGCTCCACGATGGCCTCGTTCAATGTCGAGAACTTCGGCACCGAACGCGTCCGCGAACTGACCGGCGACGAGATCGGCGAGCGCTTCACCGACTTCAAGCAGATCACGCACTTCGAGGAAGTCGCGGTCTCCTACCGCTGATCCGGCTCGCCCGGTCGACCCCCTCAAGGCGTCGCGCCTCGCGACTGTAAAAAACAGCGCGGGTGATGGAAAAAAGACTCGCCGACGCGGTAGAGTCGGAGGCATGCAGGTTTGGGTCTGGATCTGGATGGTCGTCGTGCTGAAGATCCCGGTGATCGCCGTGGGCTGGATCCTCTGGCACGCGATCGGTCAGACCGGTGAGCAGGTCATCGGCGGCGGCGAGGGCGGCGAGGGCGGAGTGCGTTACGAACCCGGTCCGCGTACGCGCGGTCCTCACGATCCGCGGTTCGAAACGGTCCCGCACAGGGACCCGCTGCGCCACGCCCGCCGCCGCGATCCCGGCCACAACCGGCAGAAAATCAAGTCAACGACGCCGCGTAACGTCTCGGCGTCCGAATAGGATTGGCCACAGAATGACTCCCTACTACATCCTCGCCGTCAGCTTTGGCGGACTCTCAACTCTTGTATCCGCCTACGCGGTTTGGGTCCGTAAGGACCAGACCGGATTCCCCGGCGTGCTGTATGTGCCGATCATGCTCGTCGGCCTGGCTTTTGCCGTGGCGACGCTCACTTTTGTGGTAATCGGAGGCAACAAGGAGAACGACGAGCAGCATGCCAATTCGGCCGAAACGGCGCACCTGATTCCGTAGCGACATTTCGGTATTTTGTCTGATTAGGCTGCTCTAACGTACCTAATACGGATGATTTGGACCTGATTCGCAACAGGATTTTTCTGAACAGGCTAAAGGTTTGTACCGGATTTGCCGTTTAGTGAACGGAAGCGCGGCAGTAATTTGTCGCCCTTCTCCCTTGAATCTCAGAAAGCGGCACGGTCTTTTGGACCGGGCCGCTTTTTGATTTTGCGGTCAAAAATTTAGTATCGGCGGGACGGATGATCCGGCCGCGGGCTGCGCATGGGCGTGGCCCGCGCCGAGTTTTCGTCGCGGTTCTGCCGAGAAGAGCGGTGCGGCGACCGTGGTCTAGACGGTGTTGCGCGCCGCGAGGCTGGTGACCATCGGTAGCACGTAACGGGAGGCGAAATCCCTGGCGTCCTCGCCGGTCTCCAGCCGGGCGATGCTCTCGGGCGTCGCCATCAGCGAGATCACCACTCGCGCCATCAACTCGCCGGCCACGGCGGCGTCGAACTGATCTATGCGAATACGGCCTTCGCGCACACCATTGTTGATGCGCTCCATCACCAAGTCACGCGCGTGTCCAAGCACCTCGCCGGACTGCAGCGTCGTGCGCATGATCTGGCGTTCGGCGATGTCGAGTACGGCGACGAAAACCGGATGATCGCGCATCGCCGGAATCGCATAGGCGAACGCTGCGCCAAGACGGTCCTCAAAACCCTCATATGGCTCCATCGCGCCGTCAATTCCGACAAAAATATGGTCGAGCTCGCGCATCGTGTACGCCTGGATCAACTCGTCCTTGTTAGCGAAGTAGCGGTACAGGCTTGCGCGTGAAATTCCGGCGCGAGCGGCAACCTCGCCCATGCGAATCCGGTCCGGTCCGACGCGCTGGGCCTCGTCGCCGGTGACCGCCAATATTCGGTCGATAACGGCCGCTCGCCCGCGGGTCGCCATCGCGCTACTGCGAATTGGGCGTTCCATAGCTACACAATTTAGCGATACGCGTATTAGGTAGGTGCCTTTCGGAGCCGCGCCGTCCGGCCGATCAGATGCAGACGACGCGACAAACCGCTTCGTTGGTCCATAATCTCATGAATTGAAATATCGTGTGGTCAGCATCCCCACAAGCCCCCAAGGAGTAATCGAATGTCGGACGAGCAGGTCGGAGTCGTAGACGCGACGGGACAGCAGACCAACGGATCGGGCGACGGTCGCCCGCAGACGGTGACGATCACCGACAATCGCACCGGCGAATCCATCGAGTTGCCGATCGAAGAAGGCACGCTGCGCGCAACTGCTTTGCGTCAGATGAAAACCAACCCTGACGACTTCGGGTTGATGACCTATGACCCGGCGTATCTGAACACCGCGTCGTGCCGCAGCGCGATCACCTACATAGACGGCGCCGCCGGCGTGCTGCAACACCGCGGCTATCCGATCGAACAGCTCTGCGAGCACTCCAGCTATCTGGAGGTTGCGTACCTGCTGGTTCACGGGGAGTTGCCGAACAACGATCAACTCGCAACGTGGACACACGAGATCACGATGCACACGTTTGTGCACGAGAACCTCAAAGAGTTTCTGGAGGGCTTTCGTTACGACGCCCATCCGATGGGAATGCTGCTGGCGACGGTAGGCGCGCTTTCCACCTTTTACCCCGACTCCAAGAACATCGGTGACCCGGAAGAGCGCCGCATGGCGGCGATCCGTCTGATCGCGAAGATGCCCACGCTGGCGGCCTTCGCGTACCGCCACAGTCAGGGCATGCCGTATGTGTATCCCGACAACGACCTCGACTACGCCGGGAACTTCATGGGCATGCTTTTCAAGATGACCGAAACCAAGTACGAACCCGATCCACGACTGGCGAAGGCGCTCGACACGCTCTTCATCCTGCACGCCGATCACGAGCAGAACTGCTCCACGGCGGCGGTGCGCGCGGTGGGATCGTCGCAGGTCGATCCGTACTCGGCCGTCGCGGCGGGCGTGGCCGCGCTGTACGGACCGCTGCACGGCGGCGCCAACGAAGCGGTGCTCCAAATGCTCGCGCGGATTGGTGGGACCGACCGAGTGCCGGACTTCCTGAACGGCGTGAAGAACGGCAAAGAGCGCCTGATGGGCTTCGGCCACCGCGTCTACAAGAACTACGACCCGCGTGCGCGGATCATCAAGAAGCACGTTGACGAGGTTCTCGAGGTCACCGGCGGCGGCGGCAATCCGCTGCTCGACGTGGCCGTAGAGCTTGAGAAGCGCGCGCTCGACGACGAGTACTTCACCTCGCGCAAGCTCTATCCGAACGTGGACTTCTACAGCGGGCTGATCTACGAGGCGCTGGGCATTCCACGCGCGATGTTCACGGTTATTTTCGCGATCCCGCGCACGTCGGGCTGGATCGCCCAGTGGCTGGAGATGCTCGACGACCCGGAGACAAAGATCGCGCGTCCGCGCCAGATCTACACCGGCCACCGCGACCGCGATCTCACGGCCGACCTGCGCGCGCTCGGGCGATGAGCGAACCGGAGCGGCCGTCGGGCCGGGACGGATCCGAGCCGGGAACGGACGACGGAGGCGAGCGCCTGCGCCGCGCCCGCGTGCCGCTGCCGGAAGGTGCCGAGCCGCCGTTTGAGGTCTTTGTAAACGGCGTTCCGCAGCGCGAAGGGCACGACTACGAGATCGAGAACAACGCCTTGTACTTCTTCGCCGGCCTGCGCCGAGAGGGCAAGCTCGGCTTCATCCGCTGGCTCTCGATCACACTTGCGATCGCCGGCACCTATCGCCAAAACGACTCCGTTGACGTGACTTTCGTGCGCGGCGGTCGCGGACTCGTGGAGACCGGACTGCCGATCGAGGTGCTGGTCGACGAAGAAGAGCAGACCGGGCCGGCGCGCGGCTCTTATTCGCCGGGCTGACAGCAAAAAAGTTCTCCGCATAGTTTTTTCCTTTCGTGCATTAAGACGAGTGATCGACTTAAAACCCAGTTCGCGGGTAACCGTGGCTCCCAGAGGGGGAAATCAATGTTTTGTTTGCTCGACGCCCGCAGAATTGCGACTACGTTTCTGCTCGCTTGTTCCATTTCGTTGGTTTTGGGCGTCGGTGGTGCCTCGGCATCGGCCGTACCCCAGGTGCTCGGGGTTTCTCTTTCGGATACGACGACGTTCGGAAAGCCAACCGGCCTGACCGCCGGCGGGACGACGGTCAAGGTGAGGGGCTCGGGATTCACTGCCGGGGCGACCGTCGCGTTCGGTGCGAACGCGGCGAGTAGCGTGACCGTCGACTCGGACTCTCAGATCACGGCGGTCTCCCCGGCGGGCGCGGAAGGGACTGTTGACGTACGCGTGACGACGATGGACGGCACCAGTGCGATCAACGTCGGCGCCAAGTTCCGGTACGGACAGGATCGCCCGACCGGGCTCAGCAAGAATGCCGCCGGGGTCACGCAGGTCGCCCTTCGCTGGCAGGCGCCCGCGATCCTCGGCGTTCAGGGCTACACGGTCTATAGGGACGGCGTGCCGGTCGGGCTGCCGATTACCAGCGGCCTGCAAACGAACTTCGTCGATACCGGGTTGTCGGCCGGAACGGCGTACACGTACACCGTCTCCGCGCAGACGCTTTCCGGAAGCACGCCGCTGAGCGACCCCCTCTCGGTGACGACAGGCACCGCGACGGTGGTCAGCCAGTGCAGCGCGCAGGGGCTACAGAGTGGGCATTACGTGGTTAGCCAGGACCTTCTGGCGCCGGCCGGAACGGGCTCGTGTCTGACGATCATCGGCAACAACGTCAGTCTGGACTGTCAACTCAATAGCGTCAACGCGACCGACGCCGTTCCGGCCGTTCAGGTATCCGGTGCGTCCGGCTTCTTGATCCGCGGCTGCGTGTTTCCGGCCTCGAACGACGTCGGTCAGATCGGGGGATTGAACATCCTCAACTCGACGGATGGAACCATTACCGGCAGCCTCTTCCTTGGATTGGCCGGTCAAAGCACCCCAAACACGTTGAGCGTATATTCCAGTTCACGGATAGCTGTGATCGGTAACTCGGGGGACGGCTGTCAGACCCTCTACACAGATGTTCAGGACAGTTACATCGGCGGAAACACTCTGACTGCGGCGTCTTACAGAGGCACAGCAGGGAACATCGCGATCGCTAATGGTTCTGGAAATGTCATCGACGGAAACACGCTTCATGGCGCCACCGCCAACCCACCGTCAGGCAATAGCTTTTTCCCGAACGGCGCGGACGACGGTGTCGTCATGGAAAATGAGGTGAATGATGTTGTGGTAAGGAATTCGGCCGACAATATGTGGGACGCGGGAGTTGAAACCGTGGGATACGCAGCGAACCTCACGATCGCGAATAACACAGTCGATTTTGCGTGGATAGCCGCCATCGGAGCATATTCGGAACACAATACGAGCTGGTTCAACAACTCGGTTATCGGTAACACCGCGTCCAACAGCAGGATGCTCTTCCGGGTTGAGAGTGGCGACTACCCGGCCGGGCAAGTCATGGCCTATCTCCAATACAACCGATTTGAGTCTAATCTCGCGTCGCAGCCTCTGGTTGGCGGATGGCAAGACGCCTCGGGGTTATTCAAAGCGGGCTCGACCGGTGCGACTACCGCTATCGGCAACAATGAGATAATCGGCAATCGCTTCGGTTCGGAGTTGGCAGCACCAGCAATCACACCGGCAGCTGTGACCACCGCTTCGCAGAATCGGTGCCGACCCGGCGCGGCTAGCCGGTTGGTCTGCGACGACTTTGACCAAGAAACCGCGCCGACCGTCACCGCGGTCTCACCTTCCAGCGGCGCGGCTGGAACTCAGGTATCGATTTCCGGCTCCGGCTTTGCCGGCGCAACTGTCGTCACCTTCTGGTGGGGACCGTCCGATCCACTAAACGCGACGGTTCCGAACTGCATGCTGCCCGATGCCAGCCAGGGGAAGTGCTTCACGGTCAATTCGAATTCGTCGATCACGGCGCCCGCACCGCTCATATTTCATTCGAACACGCTGCAGGGCCATGTACGCGTGACTTCAAACGACGGCACGCGCCCGACCGGGCCGGGCGATGATTTCGCCCTGGCTGCGGCGCCGGCGCCGGCAATCTCATATCCGGCGAGCTGGACGCAGGTCGCGGCATCCTCGCTAACGGTGACGTTCAGCGTCGCTGCCGGCGCAAACAGTGTGTGGTGCAGTCTGCTGGACGACACTGTCTCCCAGACGGTGTCGAGCGGCAGCTGCAGCCCGCCGAGCGTGACCTACGCCAGCCTTGTCGACGGGCACCAGTACGCGATATCGGTCTCTGCGGTCGACGACATGGGTAATTGGGCGTCCGCGGGCGCTTTCGTGACGGCCAATGCCCAGATTCCGCCGGCTCCGCAAATTACCGCGGTAACCGGATCGCCGCAGAACGGCTCGACGATCGGTAATCACTTCCCGACGTTTAGCGGCACAGAGGGCGAGAACGGAACCACCGTAACGGTGAAGAACGGTGCGACGACATTGTGTACCGCCACGGTTGCCGGTGGCACGTGGAGCTGCGTTTCCGGCGTCTGGTTGTCGGATGCCACGTACTCAAACGTTGTCGCCTACGTGACCAATGCTTCCAATCAAAGTGCGGACTCGGCGCCGGCTTCGGCATTCACGATCGACACCACTCTTCCGAACCCCACGATCACATCGGCGCCGCCGAGTCCAACAAATACGACTAGCCCGACCTTCACGTTTCAGGCCGACGAGCCGAGCACGTTCGAATGCTCGCTTGACAACGGTGGGTACGCGCCCTGCACTTCTCCGAAGTCCTATTCAGGGGTCACGCTTGAGACTTGGCATAGCCTCGGTGTAAGGGCAACCGATCTCGTTGGCAATGTCTCGGTCGGCGTGGCATCTTCCTCGTGGTTAGTGGATACAACTACGCCCGCGGTGTCGATCAGCTCTCCGGCCAACGGGTCGTCGACGTCCAATACGGGCCCGACGCTCACCTTCGGCGTTACCGACGTTTCATCCCACACCGAGCTCTGCAAGGTCGACACGGGTTCGTTCGCGACTTGCCCGGCAACGCTCGGACCGCTGGCCACAGGCTCACACACGGTCACCGTGCAGTCAACCGACGCCGCGGGCAACATTGGCACCGCGGTCTCGACGTTCACGGTGCTCATTCCGCAGCAACTCGACAAAACACTGCTGACCGTTCCCAGCGGCACCCACAGCCTCTCAACCGAAGGCCCATATGACTGGAGTCACTGGGGTCTAACGACGGCCACCTCCTGGGATCACAAGTCTGGTGGCGCGGGGATCTCGAACGTCTCGACGGTGCTCTCCGGCACGACGATCTCGCGGGTGTCGACTTCGGTGACTCCGACCGTAAGTTGGTCGGGAGGAACGCCGACTGCCAGCTCATCGGGTACCGCCACCGGTATTACCACCGGCCAGGCCGGCGTCGGCCGCGGAGTGAGCTTCACGGTCTCCGGCGCGCAGACCTCTGAGGCGATGACGCTGAAGATGTACGTCGGCGTGATCGCATCGTCGACCACGTCTACGCAGCAGTCGGGCAAGCTCGAGCTTTACTGGTCTTCTGATCCGGGCACGATCGTGACTGATGCCGGATCCTTCAGCACGACGTCAACTACCACCGCGGCGAACCGCATCTACCAGGTCACGCTGCGTCCGCCGCAACCAAATGACACGCTCAACGTGCGCTGGACGCAAAACACCTCGCTGGCGCGGGTGCGCCTGTACTCGGCAACGCTCAACAAGGTTGGTGTGACGCGTTCCGCAGCTCCCGCGTCGGCGAATTTGACGACCGATGGCTCCCCCGCGACGAGCCTCGACTGGGCTCACTGGGGCGGTGCGGTCGTGCCGACTACGGCGTCGCTGACGCCGATCGGCAAGAGCGGCGCCACGGCGATCTCGAACGCGACCAACGAGGGCACGGGCACGCTCTCACAGGCCACAGGCACCACCAACCCCGTGGCCACCGCCTATTCGTGGACCAACGGCGACACCACGCCGAGCGCTTCAAACGTGTTGACCGGTATCTCGAACACTGGTGGGGCCACTGGCCGCGGCTTTTCCTTCACGGTCCCTGCCGATTCAGCGACGATGCGCACGCTGAAGCTCTACGTAGGCGCGACGAACTCCAGCACGACCGCCGCCCAACCGGTCAAGCTCGAGCTGTTCTGGGGGACGAGCACGATTCCGTTTTACACGGATGTCGTGCCCTCGCAGACCAACAGCACAATCAACTACCTCTACACGATCAACCTCAGACATGCCGCGGCCGGCACGACGCTGAAAGCAAAGTGGTCTACCAACACCACCTCGACGTCGCACAAGGCGACGTTGCAGTCGGCGGTGTTGGTGCAAAACTAGAACGATTCAGCGATTCGCGAATATTGCCACGGGATACAGCATCCGACCGGCCCGGTCTCGGGCCGGTCGGATGCTGTCGCTGTTGACCGCGCGGGCACTACGATGCCCGCATGCGCATCGACCAGCTGATCACGGAACATGCCGGTGGCGGCAAGCCGACGTTCTCGTTCGAGTTCTTCCCGCCTAAGACCGACGAGGGCATGGCCAACCTGTTCGACACGGTCGCCAAGCTGCGCGAATTGGACCCTACGTTCGTGAGCGTCACCTACGGCGCGGGCGGTTCCACGCGCGACCGCACGATTGCGATCGTCGGCCGCGTCAAGAACGAGCTGGGCATCGAGACGATGGCCCACTTCACCTGCGTCGGCGCGACCGTGGCCGAGTTGCGCGAAGTTTTGGACGAGATCGCCGCCGCCGGTGTGCAGAACGTCATCGCCCTGCGCGGCGACCCGCCGGCCGGAGAGCAGGGGTTCGTGCGCACCGAAGGCGGCCTCGGCAACGCCGACGAGCTGGTCTCGCTGATCGCGGCTGATTACGACTTCTGCATCGCCGCCGCTTGCTACCCCGAGACGCACCCCGAGGCCGAGAGCGCCGATTCAGATCTGGCTTTTGCGAAGCAGAAGGTCGATGCAGGCGCGAGCTTCCTCGTAACTCAGTTGTTCTTCGACAACAACGCCTACTTCAGCTACGTCGAGCGCGCCCGCGCCGCCGGCATTGAGGTGCCGATCATCCCCGGCATCATGCCGATCGCCGGCTACGAGCAGATCAAGCGCTTCACGAGCATGTGCGGCGCCTCGATCCCTCCGCAGCTGATGGCTGAACTGGACGCCCGCCGCGACGACCCCGAGGCGATCACCGACCTTGGCGTCGCCTACGCCACTTTGCAGTGCGCTGACCTGCTCGCACGCGGCGCCCCGGGCATTCACTTCTACACGCTCAACAAGTCGCCCGCCACCTGGGCGATCCTCTCGGCGCTGAAGGCAGCACGGCCGTGGGATCGGGCGGAACGCCCCGCGGCTTCGGTCACTCCCGCCATTTGATGCTGCATCCGACCGGCCCGGTCTCGGGTCGGTCGGGGGCGGCGCCTGCGAGGGTGGCGTCGAGCGCGTCGCGCAGCCAGGCGGCGTTTTGCGACAGGTCGTCGAAGTCGGCGTCGGGGGCGCCGCTGTAGACGAGATTCAGATCGCGGTCGAAGACGTAGAGATCCGGGGTGGTCTGGGCGTCGTAGGCGCGGGCGACCCGCTGGTCGGCGTCGTGCAGGTAGGGCATTGGCCAGGAATCGCCGGCCGCTCGCTCGCGCATCGCCTCGAAAGAGTCGGCGGGATAGCGGGTGGCGTCATTTGCGTTGATCGCGAAGAAGCGAACGTTGCGGTCGGCGTAGTCGCGGGCGGCGGTGGCGACGCGGTCATGCCAGGCCAGTGCGTAGGGACAGTGATTGCAGGTGAAGACGATCACCGTGGCTGCGGCGTCGCCGGGCGCCGGCAGGGAGTGGATTTCGCCGTCTACGCCGGGCAGCGCGAACGGCGGCGCTTTCGCGCCGGGCCTCAATCCATTTGGACGCTTGCTCGCGGACTCGCCGATCATCGGCGAGCAGACTATCCGCCGTAGGCGCGCGTCAGCGCATCGCGGATGTCGGCTTCGTCGGGCAAGGGCGAGTGACGGCCGTCGCGCTTGCGATACAGACGGCAGGTCAGGCCGACTGGCTGATCGCCCGGATCCTGCACGTCGGCGCCGTCCACTCGGATCGTTGGCGAGCCGGGGAACATCATGCGTTGCGCGTCTTCGTCGCTCACCACCTCGGACACGCGAAGTTCTGATTCGTCCACGCCGCATTCGGACATCGCCGCGCGAAGCAACGCCAGCGCGCGTTCGTACGAAGGGCAGTCGCGCCAGAAAAAGAACTCGATCACATGGGTACCTCGTGCGAGCTTCGGCGTCGGCAGACGCCTACCAGCGGTAAGGGTCCGGGCCCTCGTCGCCCGAATCCACGAATGGGCTGCGCCCCGGCGTGATTGCCGGCACCGGCTGCCCTGGCGACTCGACCGGCACCTCACGCGGCGTGACGACGAATTCCTCCAGCGCCTCCTCGATGCCGTTGGCCGATCCGTCGCACTGGATTCGAAAACGCTCGGGCTGGATGTCGTTGCTTGCCTGCACGGGCACGCCTTTGACGTCGTCCCAGCCAAACCGCTCGTGGTCGAAGTTGCTCAGCAGAATCGCCTTCGCCGGCATCGGGCAGGTCTGATCGTGATGCGCAAGCGCGTTGACGATGTTTTCGAGCATCTTGGCTTCGAGAGACATGGTTGAAGATTTTAGGCGACGCGGTCGATCTCGGCCGGCTGCTCGCGCAGCTTGCGCGCGCGCAGTTCGCCCAGCTCCACCGCATCGCCGCCAAGCGCGAGCGCGCGGTCACATGCCGCGATGCAGTCGGCGGTGGCGCCGGTGCGGTCCAGTGCGTGCGCCATCGCCGTCCAGGCCAGGATGCTTTCACCGTCCAGCTTCAGCGCGGCGCGTACACATTCCAGCGACGCCGTTCGCTCGCCGAGCAGGTGGTTGGCCAGTGACAGGTCGAGCAGGGTGTCAACGTCGGCCTCGGGCGTGCGTCGCGCTCTCGTCAGCGCCTCGCGAGCCGCCTCCGCCTGAAGTAGGCGCAATCGCAAAAAGCCAAGCCGTGCCCAGGCCGCGCCGTCGCGCGGGTTGGTGGCGCATTCGCGTTCTGCCGCTTCGGCGGCAAGCTCATGCAGGCCCATTGCCTCGTAGAGCCTCGCCGCGTAGCGGTGCGGCGCCGGGCGACCCGGCTCTACGCGAGCCCAGGCGCGCACCGAGCGGGCGGCCGCGACCATGTCTCCGCCCTGCCAGAAGGCCACGGTCATCAGCCGGTGGATTGTGGGGTCGTGTTCGTCGGCGTCGCGCGCGAAGATCAGGCGCCGTGCCGCCAGCGCGAAGTCGCCCTCGGCCATCGCGTGTTCGGCCGAGAGTAGGAATCGCCGCGCGCGCTCCTGCGCATCGTCTGGTTTGCCGAACTCGACGAAGTCGAGCGTGCCCGCGGGGACGGTACGTACGCCCATTTCAAAAGTGACGCGCGCCCACTGCAGCACATTGTCGCCCTCCCCGGTGAAGTAAATGCCGAGGATGCTGCCCACGCCCCATTCCGGATACGCGTTGCAGCGCGCGTAGCGGTAGACGACCGAGTGATCGGGGAGCTGCGAGTGAAACGGATCGTGCTGCTCGCGGTCTGCTCGATGCCGCTGCTCGGCCTGCTGGGCTTCGTAGGCTCGCCGTCCTTCGTCTGCCCGTCGCTTGCGGGCGGCATCGGCGCTCGCGCGCATTGCGGCCGCGCTGAGGCGGCCCTGGGGCATGTGCGTCAGCAGACTCTCCAGCTGGTCCGCGGCTTCGTTGAGGACCTTCAGGTGGTCTTCGTGCGCCTGCCGCTTGCCCGGTGGAGCGATGTCCGGATGCCAGCGCTTGGCCATTCGCTTGCGCGCCTGCTGTACGTCCTCAACCGAGAACGGAGCCTCCAGCTCCAGCAGCATGCTGAGCTGTTCGATGTCCAAAACGTTCGGCGTCATGACAATCAATTTAGACGCAAGCGAGCAGCGGTAGGCTTCCACTCGCAATGAGCGTCCACGCGATCGGATCAGTCGGACAGCCCCCCGCCCCCGCGGGTGAGCGTCGCGTTGCCCTGGTCGCCGGTGGCGCCGGTGGGATCGGCAAGGAAGTGGCGGCCGAATTGCTGAAAAACGGCCTCGTGGTTGCGATCGCCGATATCGACGCGCAGCGCGCGGCAGCGGTCGCCACCGAGCTGACGCCGATCGGTCCGGACGTGATCTGGGTGGAGCTGAACATCACCGAGCCGTCATCGGTGGCCAGGGCGATCGGCGAGGTGCAGCAGCGCCTTGGACCGATCGACGTGCTGATCAACAGTGCCGGCTGGAACTCCGCCGCCGCCCTGCTCAAGAGCGACGAATCGTACTGGCGCCAGATGATCGACACCAACCTGATCGGCGGCATCCGCATGACGCACGCCGTGCTTGGCGGCATGATCGACCGTGGCTACGGCCGAATCGTCCACATCGCCGGCGAGGCCGGCCGCGCCGGCACCGCCAACCAGTCTTTGATGTCGGCCGCCAACGGCGGCTTGATCGCGTTTGTCAAGGCGATGGCGCGAGAAGTGATGGACAAGGGCGTCACGGTCAACTGTCTTTCGCCGGGTCCGACCGCCACGCCGATGCTCGACCAACTGATCCAATACGCCGAAGACGCGGCGGAGATGGTCGCCTCGCTACGCGGCGCCGTACCGATGGGCCGCCTTGGCCAGCCGCACGACATCGCACCGGTTGTCGCGTTTCTCGCCTCCGAGGGCGCCGGTTTTGTGACCGGCCAGACGATCTCGGTGAGCGGCGGCATGACGATGGTCTAAGGGCAGTCCTCGCCGGTTCGGTGAATCGGGCCGACCGATACGGGCCGACAGATAAGGGCCGACCGATTTGGATGGTGGGCGTCGGCGCATCAGCAATACGGTCGTCACAGCACTCCGCCGAACTTGCTCGAGCGCCCCGATTGCCGAACCAGCATCCACCGCCGGTGACGATCGATGTGTGGACCTTTCGTGGAGGTGGAGTACGGCACGTATCGGCGAGTACGACTGACTTTGAACTTGCGCACGCGTACGAGTTCGCTGGCCGCGTCGCGTTCATGCAGCTGGTCGATCCAGAGCGCCCCCCGCGTTCGCTCTTTCGCGGCGCTGTGAAGCTGGATGCTCATACGAAAACCGGCGGCGCCGATTACGCGCATCACGTCGTGAAACGTCGGCTCCCGCTCGCCGCGCTCCCATCTGGAGATTGAAGACTGGTTGATTCCAGAGCGCTCGGCGATCTCCGCCTGCGTCAGGAACGCGCGCATGCGCACCTCGTATAGGAGGTTTGCCGCCTGGTCGTCGCCCAACAGCCGGAACCACCATGGATCGTCTTCGTACACGACGCGTTTCTACCAGGCATCCAGTTACACGTGTGAATCAAAACCGTAAAACTTCCGTAACCGTTCCAGCGGCGACATCGCGGTGACACGACGGCGACACGCCGGCGACACGGCCGTTCACCTTGCCGTCCTCGCCCTCGCCGTATCCGGCCACCATCCGAGCACGTTTTCATGCGCCTGGGGTTTTTTATGCCACGGCGGCATAAAAATCCCCACCGGCTGAAAAGGTGGTCGTAAGGCGGCCGGAACGAGTGGTCTGCGACTATGGAAATTGCAATATCGCCAGGCCGCCCGCGGCATCATGGACGTCGGCCTGGCGGACAGCCGTCGAAATTATGCCCGCGAGGTGCGTCTCCACAGCGCTCCAGCACAGCGCTCCAGCACAGCGCTCCCGCACAGCGCTCCCGCACAGCGCTCCGGGCACGGCGCGCGACGAGGCGAGCCTCCTACGTGGCTCCCGCTATGGCTGCGTGCGGATGACCGGCGCGTGCTGCGTGACCGGCAGCTTGATCGGCGGGGGGTCCGAGGCGGGCGGAAAACTCGGCAGCTCGCGCGGGCTGGCGGCGATGATGCCGCGGGCGGCCTGGCGAATTGCCTGGGCCGCGGGGGAGTCCGGGTCGCTGACGACCAGCGGTGTGCCTTCGTCCGCGTGCTCGCGCAGCGGCTCGCTGATCGGCACCTTCGCCAACAGCGGCACGTCCAGTTCGTCAGCCAACAACTGGCCGCCGCCTTCACCGAAGATTGTGAAGCGCTCACCGCCCGGCGTTGTGAAGCCGGACATGTTTTCGATCACGCCGATGATCTCCATCTTCACCTTTGCGGTCAGATCCGCCGAACGCTTGGCCACGGTCTGCGCGGCCGGCTGCGGCGTGGTCACCAGCACAAACTTGCTCTGCGGCAGCAGCTGGGCGAGCGTCATCGAAACGTCGCCGGTGCCTGGGGGCAGGTCCAGCAGCAGGTAATCCAGTTCGCCCCATTCCACGTCCTCCAGGAACTGCTGGATCGCCTTGTGCAGCATCGCGCCACGCCAAACTACGGCGGCGTTGTCCTCGACAAAGAATCCGATCGACATCACCTTCACGCCTCCCGCGGCGTCGATCGGCAGAATCTTGCGCGCGTCGTTGACCTCCGGCCGCCGGCTCACGCCGAGCATGCGGGGGATGCTGTAGCCGTATACGTCGCAGTCGATCACGGCGACCTTGTTGCCCTCAACGGCCAGAGCCGCGGCGAGATTGGCGGTCATCGTCGACTTACCAACGCCGCCCTTTCCGGAACCCACGCAAATCACATTGTGCACCTGCGCCAAAGCGCCCTCGGGCAGCGAGCCGCGGCCAAGCTTCGATCGAAGTTCGTTCTTTTCCTCATCGGAGAGCACGTCAAAGCTGACGTTCACGGACGTGACGCCGGTGACCGCTCCCGCCGATTCAGCCACCGCCGTCTGGAAGTGCGAGCGAATCGGACACCCCGCGGTGGTCAGCGAGATCACGATGTCGATCTCCCCGCCGTCTTTGATATCGACCGAACGCACCATTCCCAGATCCACGATCGAGCGGCGCAGCTCGGGGTCGATCACGGGGCGCAGAGCCTCGCGGATCGCGTCCTCGGTGAGCGCGCCGTCGCTGCTCGCGGTGTCGTCGGGCGTGCCGTCCGGTGGCATGGGGGAAGCCGTCATCGCCGAAATTATCGCAGGGCCTATTCGCCCGGTTCGGATTTCTCGAATCGAGCGCGCCGCTGACACGGCGTGCAATGCGATTCGTAGCCATGGGGCAGGATCTGCACGGTAAGTTTGGCGCCGCAATCGGGGCAGCGCCGTTCCACTTCAAGCGCGTCGCGCACGGCGAGCCGCTCGTCTCTAACGCCGTCGCCGGTCACCTGGCTCTGCTCGTCCGGCATCACATCACCTTGCTGATCGCGTTGATCGGCATCTGCAGGTCGTCGAGCATCAGTAGGTCGTCGTTCACACCCCGGCCCAGAGTCGTCAGGTAGTTGCCCGTGATCATCGCGTTGATGCCGGACTTCAGGCCCATCGCCTGGAGGTCGCCCAGAGTCACCTCGCGGCCGCCCGCGTAGCGAAGTTTGGCCGCGGGCATGATCAGCCTAAACAGCGCGATCGTGCGGATCGCCTCCGTCGGCGAGACCAGCTCCTGTTCGCCCAGCGGCGTGCCGGCGCGGGGGTTGAGGAAGTTCATCGGCACCTCGTCGGGTTCGAGCTCGGCGAGCTGGAAGGCGAACTCGATGCGCTGCTCGCTTGTTTCTCCAAGGCCGATGATGCCGCCGGTGCAAAGTTCCATACCTGCGGCCTTGACCATCTCGCAGGTCCGGCGGCGATCTTCCCACTTGTGCGTGGAGCAGATCTTGTCGAAGTGGCTACGCGGAGCTTCGAGGTTGTGGTTGTAGCGGTGTGCGCCGGCCGCGGCCATCGCGTCGGCCTGGTCCTGCGTCAGCAGCCCGACGGAGCAGGCGACTTCAACGGTGGGCACGTTCTCGCGAACCAGACGCACGCACTCCAGCACGTGCTCCATCAGGCGCTCATCCGGTCCGCGCACCGCGTAGATGATGCAGAACTCGGTGGCGCCGGTCTCCGCCGTTGCTTTCGCCGCCGCCAGCAACTGGTCGTACGGGATCAGCCCCGTCGGCGCGACCTCGGTGCCGAAGGTGGTGGACTGCGAACAGAAGTTGCAGTCCTCTGGGCAGCCGCCTGTTTTGCCCGAGATGATCGAACCGAGGCTGATTTCCTCGCCGCAGTAGTCCACGCGCACGCGATGAGCCAGATCGGCCAGGTGCGTGAGCTGGTCGTCCGGTAGTTGCTGGATCAGCAACGCCTCCTCCTGCGTGATGCGCCCGCGCTCTTCGAGCAGGCGGCGCTCGGCGATCCTGAGAATTTCGGCGGGCTCGGCGGCGGGCTCTACAAGCGTGCTCGAGGCAGGCTGTTGCGACATTTGGATCTCCTTGGCGCGGGGCTGTGCTGGCCGCTGTGAAAAGTGCGGCGATGCGAGGTTTTTAACCTGGTGCAGCGTAGCCAGCGAGCCGATGTTTCGGCGAAGTGCCGGATCTAGCCGGTGGACTCCTGTGCCTCTCGCAGGTCGGCGAACACCTGGAAAACCGGCACAAGTTCGCCACTTTCGGCGGACCGCTTGATTTCTTCCGCCATAGGCCCGCGCAGGCTCTGCTTGGTCATTTGATAAGCGAACGGACTGAGGAGCGCGGCCTCCGCGGCAATCTCGCCGGCCCGCGCGCGCACCGCGCCGGGCGCCGCGAGTTCATCCAGGTATCCGACTTCGAGCGCCCGCTGGGGGCGGTAGACGCTGCCGTGCAGTAGCCCCGCGCTGAAGGCGGACGGCACCAAGTGTGCCCGCGCCAATTCCAGAGCGAACCCGCCAAAGGGAATGCCGAGCGCCACTTCGTTTAGGCCGATCTTGTATTCGCCGGTCGCGCCGATGCCGCGGTCGCATGCCAGCAGAATGATTGCGCCGCCGGCGATTGCGTGTCCTTCCACGGCGGCGATCACCGGCTTGGGAAAGATGAAGATGCGATGCGCCAGGCGCGCCATGTTCGGCCCGATCGTGCCCAACTCGTCACGGTCGATCCTCTGCATCCATTTGAGATCCATCCCCGCCGAGAAGAATCCTTCGCGGCCCGCGATCACTACCGCGCCGACCGATTCGTCGGCCTCGATGCCGTCGAGCGCGGTGAAGAAGGCTTCGAACACCTCGGTGTTCAAAGCGTTGGGCCCGCCGTCGTCTAATTCGAGCCAGGCGACGCCGTCGCGAACCGTGCAGCTGAAGGCCGAGATGGACGCCGCGTCGTTCACGAAGCCGAGCTTACACATGGACGAGACTGCAATCCGTCTGCCGCGCGCGAAATTATCGACAACTGAAAACACGGAGTTTCCGCAGATATCGCCAAAAACCTACCTTATAAACGGTAAAAACCACCAGACGAAGCATCGAACATTCGTCTACCCGCCTAATTTGGGCGCAAGGTTCCCGCGCAAGCTGGCGATAAAGGCGAGGTAGTCGGCGTCTTACGTTTCATTATGCATTCGTCCCAAGAAAGCGCGCAACCGGAGGTTTCGCGAGCCGAGGATTTCGGTCTCGTCGCGGATCATGACCTGATCCGCCGCACCGGCATCGTCCTGCTCGTGTTTGGCGGTCTCATCGAGACCGTCTATTCGATTTTCTTCCGTGCGCCGGACTGGACTGACGCGGCCGCCCTTGGATTGGTGATCGCGTCGTTGCTGCTGGTTGTCTCGCTTCCGTTTGACCGCATCTCGGAAAGGTGGATTCTGGGTCCGCTCGCGCTTGGCCTCGCCGCCGTCTCGCTGATCGCGATCGGAGATGAGGTCGCGACCGGTGTTCCATTCTTCTTTTTGCCGGCGGCCGTGATGATGGTCTTCTTCTGGCACGACAACGCTCTGAAGACTGTTGTCATGCTGATGATCGCCGTGCTCTACGTGACGATTCCGGCGGTATGGGGTGACCACACCCGACTGGTCGAATCGCTGGCGACGCTGCCTCTGCTTGTCAGCACGTCGATACTGCTTGGCATGCTCTTTCACCGCTTCCGTAACTCAACGGTCGAGCAGGCGCGATTCAGAGGCACGATCACCGCGCTGCTGATGGCGCTGGAGGCGCGCGATGGTCACACCGCAGAGCATTCCTCGGAGGTTTTGGGACTGGTGATGGCGGTGACTGAAGACCTCGGTCTTGATCCGCGGGACCAGCTGCACGCCGCTGACGTTGCGTTGCTGCACGACATCGGCAAGATCGGGATTCCGAACGAGATTCTCAACAAGCCGTCGGGCCTGACTGAAGAGGAATGGGAGGTAATGCGTCGCCACCCCGAGATCGGCGAACGCATCCTCAATGAGGTGCCTGGTTTTGAGACGGTGGCGGTGGCCGTGCGGCACGAGCACGAGCGCTGGGACGGCACCGGCTATCCCGACGGTAAAAAGGGCACTGAGATTCCGCTGGCCAGCCGGATCGTGCTTGCCTGCGACGCATACCACGCGATGACTTCAATGCGGCCTTACCGAGCTCCGCTGGGTGACACGGCCGCGCGCGAACAGCTTTTGCGCCACGCCGGTACGCAGTTCGATCCGACGGTGGTCGACTCGCTGCTGGCGGTGCTTGAACGCCGCAGTTTCGATCAGGCGCAGAAGCAGCAGCACGAAGCGGAGGAGGCGGCAAACGGACGGGAGCCGGCTCCGGCACAAGTCGACTATTTCTCCTCGTTGCACGGGAAGGCCGCCTCACTGTGAGCCTCGGCGACCTGGGATTACCCAACGAAGAGCGCCGGCGCGAAGAAGACGCCCGCGCCGAGCGCATCCTGATGGGCCGGTTGCTGGCGGTCATGTTCGTCGGCGCGGCGGCATTCATCGTCATCTGGGCATCGTTCGTGGGCGGGATGGACCTGTTCTCGCTGGCAAACGCCGGCGCCTGCCTGCTGATGGCCGCGATTTCGTATCTCTTTTCGAGAATTTCCGTTTCGCGCTACGCGTTTGTTCCGCTGGTGCTGATCGGCACTGCGCTTCAAGTGGCCGAGGCGATGCACACGCATCGCACCGACGCCGGATTCTTCCTTCTGCTGCCGGCGATGTACACGGCGATCTTCTACTGGCGCAATGTGATCGTCTGTTCGTTCTGCGTCGCGGTGTGTATGGCCGCGTACATCATTCCTCCGATGGTGATCGGTGGGGGCGACGCTCCCGCGCGCCTGACGGCGACGGCGCCCGTGTTTCTGGCGCTGACGCTGACGATCGGTTACCTGGGTTCAAAATCGAACGTGATGCTGCGCCGCCGCGCGCGCTTCCAGTCAACGATCTCGTCGCTGCTGGTGGCACTGCAAGAACGCGACGGCTACACCGCCGACCACTCCGAGGAGACGGTCGATCTTGCCCTGGCCGTCGCCGACGAACTACGCGTGGGCGACGAACAGCGCGACGTGCTGGTGGACGTGGCGCTGCTGCACGACATCGGCAAAATCGGGATTCCGAACGAGATTCTCAACAAGCGCAGCGCGCTCAACGATCACGAGTGGGAGTTCATGAAGTTGCATCCGGAGATCGGTGAGCGAATCGTCTCGCCTGTTCCGGGATTCCTACCGGTTTCGAAGGCGATCCGCCACGAACATGAGCGCTGGGACGGCAACGGCTACCCAGATGGCCTTGCGGGCGAATCGATCCCACTCGCGAGCCGAATCGTATTGGTCTGCGACGCGTTCCACGCGATGATCACCGACCGGCCCTACCGAAAGTCGATCGGACTCGAGCAGGCGCGGGCCGAGATGGTCCGCCACGCCGGGACCCAGTTCGATCCTGAGGTTGTAGACGCGCTGCTCGCCGTGATCGACGACGGGAACATCCCCGACTCGGTCGGCCGCGCCGCTTGGGACGGCGTCACCAACGGCGTCCGCTCCGGCAACGGCCGGCCCAATCTCGGCACTGCCGTGGCCTGAGTCCGGTGCGGTTCGTGGTGCCGGTTCGGGTGCCTCCGACACGGCCATAAGTGGCGCGACCGCCGCGGGTGCGAGCGGGGCAACGACCGGAGGTGGAACGCTTGGGCGTTCGAACGATGTGCCGTTGCCGTTGCCGTT
Organism: Actinomycetota bacterium; assembly: GCA_016213645.1. GTDB lineage: Bacteria > Actinomycetota > Thermoleophilia > Solirubrobacterales > JACPNS01 > JACPNS01. The sequence continues at coordinate 29,049 of JACQZY010000002.1, read as the reverse complement.
GCCGTTGACGTTGACGTGGGCGGGGGCGGGGGCGTGCGGGTGCACGGGCGCGACCAGCCGCACCGGCGCGGCGCCGAAGTCGCGGCCGTCCACGGGACCAGCTCCGGTGCTCGCGACGGCCGGCACGCTTGGTCCCTCGCTCAAGCCGATGCGGTCATGCAACCAGCGCATCGGTTTTGGCGCCCACCAGTTGAAGCGGCCGAGCATCGCCATCACTGCCGGTACCAGCAGCGCACGCACGATCGTTGCGTCGATCGCGACGGCGAGTCCTGTGCCGATGCCGAGCTCCTTCACAAATACGATTCCTGACGTGCTGAACGATGCGATTGCCACGCAGAACAGCACCGCCGCGGAGCTGATCACGCGGCCGGTGTGCGCGACGCCGTCGGCAACCGCTTCTTTGTTGGAGCCGCCGGCGTCGTAAAACTCCTTGATGCGGCTGAGCAGAAATACGCCGTAGTCGGTGGTGAGTCCAAATGCGATCGCGAACAAAAGCACCGGCTGAGTCATTTCCAGGGCGCTCTGACCTTCGTATCCGAGCAGACCTTCGAGGCGGTTGTCCTGAAAGATCAGAACAAGGATGCCGAAGGTTGCGCCCAGCGTCAGCAGGTTCATGATGAAGGTCTTGATTGGCAGAACAACGGAGCCCGTCATCAGGAACAACGCAAGAAACGTGATTATGCCGATCAGCGCCAGTGACAGGCCGAAGCGCGACGTGATCGCGTCGCGTTGGTCCACGTAAGACGCCGATACGCCGCCCACCCAGCGCTCGCCGGGCGATTTGAGCGCGCGGACGTCGCTCACGACCTGCTGCGTCTCCTGCGAGTAGCGGGCGCCCTTCGTGTAGATGTTGATCTTCCACGTGTTGTCTCCAACGACCTTGAGCTTGCCGGTCTGCTCTACGCCGTCGATCCGCTCGATGCGCTTGGCGTAGCTCTTCAGACGGTCTTCGTAGGCGTCGAGCCGGTCCACCGAACGCTGCACGCGGTCGGCCCGGCGATCAACCTTGTCAGCCCGGCGCTTGATGCTCTTGCGGCGGTCGTCGATTCGTTGGTTCTCGCGCCGTAGCTTGGCCGGATCGGCCCCAGGCGTCAGCATCGCTATCTGCAGTTTCTTGGCGTCGCGTTTGAGCTTGGCGGAGTCTTTGCGCAGGTCCTTGGCCTGCCGCGCCACGCGACGGGCGTCACGGCCCACCTGCACGGCGTCGTAGCGGGACGAAGCCACAGCCACCCACAAGGATGTGTTTGCGTCGTTGCGCGGATACGTGTCGTCGACGGTCTGCTGGACCACGCGAGCGTCCGCGCCGCGCTGCAACACCGTGGCGTCGACCGATGTGAACTTGATCCCGAGGACCGGCAGCGTCAACACGATCAGTAGGGCCGCGGTGGCCACGGCCACCGGCAGCGGGCGCCGCATCACGAACGTCGCGAGGCGGTGCCACAACGCGATCGAGTACTCGGCCGAGCGGCGTGGCAGCGCGAAGCGGTCGATGTGCTTGCCCAGCAGCAACAGCAGCGCCGGCAGCAGGACCAGCGCCACGGCGGCCGACACCAACGCCACCGTGGCGCCGCCGATTCCCATCGAGTACAAGAACTTGAGTGGGAAGACGCACAGCGCCGCCGTGGCGCCGGCAACCGTGATCGCGCTGTAGGCGACCGTGCGGCCGGCCGTGGCGATTGTGTTTCGCACTGCCTCGGCGGTGTCCGCGCCCGCCGCGAGCTCTTCTCGATATCGCGTGACCATCAGCAGCGAGTAATCGATCGCCAGTCCCAGGCCCATGCCCGTGGTCAGGTTCAGCGCGAATACCGACAGGTCGGTGATTCCGTCGAACGCACGCAGCAGCGCAAACGTGACGGGGATCGTGATCGCACCCACCAGCACAGGCAGAAACGCGGCGATCAGACCGCGAAACACAAACAGCGCGATCAGAAAGATCAACGGGAAGGCGATCATCTCGGCGCGTCGCAGGTCGTGCTCGATTGTGGCGCTGACCTTGTGCTGGGTCATCTGCCAGCCGCCGAGCCTGACGTGCTCGATGTCTGCGAATTGCTCGCTTAGACGATCGGGCAATCCACCTTCGGCGCGGCCACGCCTGAGGTTGGCGACCACGATCGCCGATTTCCCATCTTTCGCGATCAGCGAGTGGTCGACCTTGTCGTCGTCGAACGGCGACTTGACGAGCTTTATGTCCTTATCGTCTTCGAGCTTCTTGGTGACCTTGGCCACCAGTTTGCGGCCGCTCGGCGAATCGACCTGCTTGCCGGGTTCCACGAGCGCCACGACCTGCGCGCGCATGTCGGCCTTGGTGGCCTTGTCCAGCTGGTCCAGCGCCGCGGTGGATTGCGCGCCGTTGTTCTGAAAGCCCTGCGTGGAGAGTCGGCTAGATAGACCGGCGCTCTGTGAGAGCGCGACCACCGACAGCAGGGCCATAAAGATGACCGTGAACGACGGGCGGCTGGTGGTGATTTTGGTGAGCAGTCGGAAGAACATGGGGGGAGTTCCTTCTCGCGCCTATTCAGACGGTGATGAGGGTGATTTTCATGTCGGTGGGGTGTCTCCTCCGCCGACGGTCTGCAATAACGTCAGTACGTCGTCTGGATTCCAGCGATCGACCGGAAACTCGGATTCTTCGCGCGATCCGAAGCGTGTGAGCATTCGGTCGCACCAATCGATCACGTAGTCGTAGAGGCCAAACCCGTAGTCGAGCACTGCGAGTTGCAGTTCGTCGGCCTCGTCTGGCACGCATCGGCTGATTTCTCGGATGCGCTCCAGGTCGGCGACGCGCTCCGCGCGCAGCGCCTCGATGCGTGCGAGCAGATCGTCGCGATCGAGTTTGCCGCCGAAGAAAAACTTCAGCAGGCCTTCGTCGCGCACGTCGATTCCGGCGCTGGGTGTGCGCAACCATTCCAATAGTGCTTCGCGGCCGGTCGATGTGATCGCGTATTCGGTGCGGGCACGACGTCCGTTCAGCCGTTCAGTGCCGGCGATCAGGCCGGACTTTTCAAGGCGCTTCAACTCCGGGTAGATCTGTCCGTAGCTGGCGGTGAAGAAGAACCGTGCGGACATATCGACCTTGCTCTTGATGTCGTAGCCGCTGGTCGGACCCTTTTGCAGGATCCCGAGGATCACGTATGCCGTGTTCGACAACATATTACGGTCCAGCATATTGGTCCGATATGTCGTCTGTGTGTGATTTATGTCACGTTCTGGCCGCGCGTTCGACTCCGGAGGCGGTTGCGCGCGCGGTCGCTGTCGCCGGAGAGCCGCTCGCGATCCGCGTCAGAGTCAGCACCGTCACCAGTGCCGCGGAAGCCAGCATCGGCGTACGCAACCAGGCGCTTGCGCCATCGGTGCCCGCGGTGATCGTGTGGATTACGGCCATTCCGTATGCGACCAACGTGAATCGGTGAATCTTTCGCCATGTCTGCGTGCCGATTCGTTGCCGGGCGTAAAACGACAGTCCAAGCGCCGTCGCGATATAGCCGGCCACGATGCCGATGCCGGTGGCCATCGGCCGGTATTCGATCGTGAACGGAATCGCGATCTGCGAGAGCGTGGGGTGGATGTATGCGTCTCCCAGCAGCGTCACGCCGTGTACGCCGGTGGCGATCAGCGCCGCGATCGAAAGCTGTTCGTGCGCCTTTGAGACGAGCCTGGGCTCGGCGCCGAGCAGGCGAGCCAGACCCTTGGGCAGCCTTTGCGAGAGCTTGCCGCCGAGCATCAGACCCAGCAACACGGCGGCCGTCAGCAGCAGCATCGCGACGATGCCCGAGGCGCGGCTGGCCAGCCACCAGAGATGTTGATTGGGGTCGTTAGTCATGCCGCCTCCTCGATCGTCTCGTGATCCGGAATCTGTGCCGGCGCGACGATTTCGACGGCTCCGGAGTAGTCGAGCATCGCACCGCCGTGAGTTCGCAGCACTTTGCGTGCACCTTCGGCGCCGCGCAGCAGCGCGGTCTTGGCGATCGTCTCTGCCTCAAGTGCGGTCGGCGCGACCGCGGTCACGGTCGTCAATCCCGTCCAGGCCGGGCGACCGGTGGACGGATTGATCAGATGGTGCGCGAATTGGCCATGAGCATCCAGCCACAGCCGGTTGCCCACGCCGGACGTGGCGACCGCGCCGGAGGTCATCGTCAGCGTCAGTTCGCCGGGGCCAACCTGCTCGTTTTCCACGCTGATCTCGTAGGGAGCGGCTTGTGGCGGAGAGGCGTCAGGCGCCATTGCGCCGACACGGATATCTCCGCCGCAGTCCACCACGAAGCGTGTGCCCGGCGGCAGCAATTGGCTCCAGATTTGGGCGACCATGTCCGCGGCCAGACCTTTGCCGCAACCGCCGGAATCGATGCGCAGCCCCGGCGGTCGGCAAACCGTTCCGGAAACCGTGTCCACGGTTATTTCGCGCCATCGTTCGGCTGGGTCGGGTCGCGCGGGCGTGGCGGGCGGGCGTGCGGCGAGCGCTTGCTCCAGTGGCGCCGGCTTGACCCCGGCCAGCGACTCGCGATAGCCGGCGCGTTCCACGGCCCCGACCAGGGTGGGATCGACCAGTCCGTCGCTCTCGTGAGCGGCGCCGATCGCGGCGTTCACCAGCCGCGCAAGCAGTGGCGACACCGCCACCCGCGCGGACGGATCCGCATTCAGCGCGCTGAGTTCGCTGTCCGGCCGAAAGCGCGAGAGCCTACGGTCGAAATCATGCAACATCCGCTCGCCGGTCTCCAGCGCGGCGTTCGCGCGCACGCCGGAGGCCGCGTCGATCCAGAATCCGATCCTCGTGCCCATGCAGTCGAAGGCGCAATGGATCATGTCCGCGAAGTGGGTGGCGGGTGTGCGGCGATTGGGTGTCCGATCGCCACTCATGATGCCCTGGTGACGGGAGCGGGAGCCGGCGCGTAGTAGGTCGGCGCGGGCGCCGAGTACGTGGTCGACGGCGCGGGAGCAGAGGCGTACCCAGACGCCGAAGCGGCCGGCGAATTCGCAACCGGATCCGCCGGCACGATTGTTTCGTGGATCACTTTTCGCTTGACGATTAACCGGCGTTGCAGCACTGCCGCGGTCTGGCGGCTTGCCGAGGTGCCGAGCGTTGGGTCCAGACCGCTCTGCATGCGCGCGGCAAGCAGTGTGAAGAACGCGAGGAATATCGCGGTCGACCCCAACGCGATCGTGCGCCAGTCGGCCGGCTGGCGACGCCGCCGTTTCGAGGATGAAGCGGAGGACTCAGTCGTCGCGTTCGGCACCGTCGCCACCACCTTCGGATCCGTGTTCAAGCTCGTGCTCACCTTCGGACTCTTCGCCGCCGGTGGAACTTGGCGCGGTTCTTACCGGAGGAGCCACCGGACGCGTGTTCACAACGATCGGACGTGTCGCTGCGCGATACGCCGGTGCGGCAGTTGTCGCGTTCGCGCGCGTGCCCTGGCCGGCCGACGCCCGCTTGCGCTTGATGCGTTTGCGCACGTGCTCTGTGCGCTGGATCACGACGGTTTCCACGTTTGGCGTCGCCGCCTGGGACGCGTTCGTGGCGGGGCCGGCGTTATTTCGCGTACCCAGCGCCACACCACTTAGTCCGGCAAGCGCGACCAGCGCGGTGGCGGACAAGACTTTGCCGTTCATCTGAGCTCCTTTTCGAAGACTGAAATTCGCATAAGTCGACTTTGACCGAGGTGCATGCAAGGAATCGGCAACTCGGCTTTAGGAAGGGGCCAAATGCAGGCAAAGCTTCGGTAAAGCCCGCTTCCGGCAGGCCGTGACTGCGTTTAACATGGGCCATATGGCGACCGAGACGCGCATTCTGCTGGTCGAAGACGAGGCGTCGATCTCCGAGCCGTTGTGCAGCGCGCTTGAGCGCGAGGGCTTCACGCCGGTTGTTGCGCGCACCGCGGCGGAGGCGATCGACCTTGCCCACCGCACAAATCCCGACGTGATCCTGCTTGACCTGATGCTGCCCGACGGCGATGGCCGCGACGTCTGCCGCGAGATCCGCCGCGATTCGAGCGTGCCGATCATTATGTTGACGGCCCGCGGAACCGAGGTCGACCGCATCGTCGGGCTGGAGATCGGCGCGGACGATTACGTCGTGAAGCCGTTCAGTAGCGGCGAGTTGATCGCGCGCATCCGCGCCGTGTTGCGCCGAGCAGACGGCACGGTGCGATCGTCCGAGGTGATGAAGATCGGCGACCTGGAGCTGGACGAGGGCGCGCGCCGCGCCGCGCTGTCGGGCGAATCGCTTGATCTTTCGCGCAAGGAATTCGACCTGCTGGCCGAGCTGGTGCGAAACGCCGGCACGGTCGTCACGCGCGAGCACCTGATGGACGAGGTCTGGGACGTCAACTGGTTTGGCTCCACCAAAACGCTCGACGTTCACATCGGCTGGCTGCGCAAGAAGTTACACGACGACTCCAGCGATCCTCGCTACCTGCACACGGTTCGCGGGGTCGGTTTTCGCTTCGCCAGCGACGAGGAGTTCCAATCGGCAGCCTGAGCACGAGGCTGATGCTGGCGATGGCCTACGTGCTGGTGCTGGCGATCGTCGCCTTGGAGATCCCGCTTGCGCTCAGCCTGCGCCAGCGCATCGACGAAGAAGTTCGATTGCAGGCGCGCGGAAGTGCCGATCTCGTCGCCGTGCTCGCGCACGAGGTTCTAGACAAGCGCACCGATGCGGATCTGCAGAGCTTTCTCACCGGCCCGGCGCGTCAGGCGCGGGGACGGATCGTCGTCGTCGACGATTCCGGCGAAGTGATCGCGGACAGTGCCGGCCGGGTGCACCTGGGCGACGACCTCTCCACACGCCCGGAGATCAAGTCCGCGCTGTCGGGAAAGACGGTGCAGATTTCACGCAAGAGCAAAACGCTCAGCCGCGATCTGCTTGCGACCGCCGTGCCGGTGGTCGACGACGGCAAGGCGGTCGGCGCGGTGCGCGTGACGCAAGATGTTGCGGCCGAGAACAACGCCTTTCGCCGCGCCGTCGCCGGGCTCGTGCTGGTGGGGATCGCCGTGCTCAGCGTGGGTTTGATGGCGGGCGCCGTGATAGCGCGGCAGTTCGCGCGGCCGCTGCGGCGTTTCGAGGGAACCGCGCGCGCCGTCGCCGAAGGCGATCTGGAGGCCCGCGCGCCGGTGGAAGGCAGCACTGAACAGCAGTCGCTCGCTCGCACGTTCAACGAGATGACGGACCGCCTCAGCCATTCACTACGCAGCCAGAGCCGCTTTGTCGCCGACGCATCGCATCAGCTCCGCACGCCTCTGACCGGTTTGCGGCTGCGGCTGGAAGAAGCACGCGCTCGCACAAAGGACAACGCCGTCGCGGTCGAACTCGATCATGGGTTGCACGAGGTTGACCGGCTGGCGCGCACGGTTGAGGAGTTGTTGCTGCTGAGCCAAACCGGCGAGCGCGACGCTCGTGCCGAGTCGATCGATTTGGGCGACGTGGTCGAGCGTGCCGCATCGCGCTGGCGGCCCTACGCCGAAGCCGATGATCACTCGATCGTGGTTGATCGCGACGCGGCCGCCGCCGCCGAAAGCAACGCCCGCCCGCCGGCCGTCGGCGCCGCGGATGCCGCCGCACGGGTCGTCGCGTCGCGGGCGGATCTGGACCGTTTGCTCGACGCGCTGATTGAGAACGCGCTCAAGTACTCGCCGCCCGGCTCCAACGTGCACCTGTTTGCGAACGGCCGCTCGATCACGGTGCGTGATCACGGCCCTGGATTGGCCGAAGGCGAGGGCGAAGAACTGTTCGAGCGATTTCATCGCGGACACTCCGGCGCCTCACACAGTGAAAGCACCGGCCTGGGCCTGGCGATCGCGCGCGAACTGGCGCATCGCTGGGGAGCCGAAGTATCGCTTCGCAACGCGGACGGCGGCGGCGCGCAGGCGCGCGTGGCGTTTGGACCCGGATTCAGAACGGGATCCCAGACCTAAATGAATGCACGCGCTTGGATCAAATTGGGCGGACTCGGGGCGGCCGGGTTGGTTTTCGCGGCCGTGCTGGCGGCGCTTGCGCTGCAACTTGTCAGCCAACCGATCGGCCTTTCGTCGGAACCGGTGACGGCCGGGGACCGTCTCGTTCCGCGCACGGCCCGTTCCGGAGCGACCGGTTCCGACGCAACCGAGTCCAATAAAACCGAGCCGAACAAGACTGAATCCACCAAAACCGCGCCCACTAAAACCGCACCCAACAAAACCGCACCCAATAAAACCGAGACCACTCCGCCACCTGATCGCAAAGCCAAAACCGAGCGTCGTGACGAGAGTCATGGCGGGGATGACGGTGGGGACGGAGACGCGGGCGAAGAAGGCCACGACGATTGACCGCGGCAGCTTGCCGCTACGCCGAAAAAAAGACCGGGCCTTTTGAGCCCGGTCTGAAAAATGCGGTCAGGGATCTCCTGTACGGCGTCCCGCGCGGACAAATCTAGCCGATCCGGCGGCGCAAAGTCCGCCCGCCCGAAACGTTCGTGCACAATCCCGCAAACTCGGCAAAATCGCAGCGATATCCCCCGTTTGTGACCGCTTGTTTGGACTGTGGGGATTTTTATGCCACCGCGGAATAAAAATCCCCACAGTCCAAACAGGAGGTACAGAAGCCACAAAACCGCAAACAAAACGACCCGACACTTTCGTGCCGGGTCGTTGAGCAATTCGTTCTGCGCCGGGCGGTTGCTCGCCGAGCCGCGATCGTCCGGATTTAGCGACCGCGATGGTCGCCGCGCGCGCCTAGACGTTCTTCAGTTCGTTGACGATCTCCGCCAGCGAAGCCTTGGCGTCACCGAAGAGCATCTGCGTCTTGGGGTTGTAATAAAGCTCGTTGTCGATGCCCGCGTAACCGGCGCTCATCGACCGCTTCAGCACGATCACGTTGTGCGCCTGGTCGACCTCGAGGATCGGCATGCCGTAGATCGGGCTTTCGGGCGAGGTCTTGGCGGCCGGGTTGGTGACGTCGTTGGCGCCGACCACGATCGCCACGTCGGTGCGCTCGAACTCGGGGTTGATGTCGTCCATCTCGACGAGCTGGTCGTACGGCACGTCGGCCTCGGCCAGCAGCACGTTCATGTGGCCGGGCATGCGCCCGGCGACCGGGTGGATTGCGTACTTCACGCTGATGTCGCGCTTCTCCAACTCGTCCGCCATCTCGCGCACTGTGTGCTGAGCCTGGGCCACGGCCAGTCCGTAGCCGGGAACGACGATCACGCTTTGCGCGTAAGCCATCAGGATCGCGACGCTGGCGGCGTCGGTGGATTGCACTGTGCCGCCGTGCTCCGCCGCGGCGCCGGCCGGACCGGCCGTTTCGCCGCTGCCGCCGAACGAACCGAACAGCACGCCCGGGATCGTGCGGTTCATCGCTACCGCCATCAGATTGGTGAGGATCGTTCCCGAAGCGCCGACGATCATTCCGGCCACGATCAGCGAGTTGTTGCCAAGCGCAAATCCGGCCGCGGCGGCCGCAAGGCCGGTCATCGCGTTAAGCGTGGAGATCACGACCGGCATGTCCGCGCCGCCGATCGGCAGCACCAGGGTGATGCCCAGGAATGCCGCGGCGCCTGCGATCGCGACGGTGATCCAATACGGGTCCATGCCGGTGCTGAACAGCAGAAATCCACCCGCGCCAAGCACACCAAGCCCGATCAGCGAGTTGACGATGCTCTGGCCGGGGAAAGTCACCGGCTTACCGGTGATCCGCTCGGAGAGCTTGAGGAACGCAATCACCGAACCCCAAAAGCTGATCGATCCGATAATCAGCGAGAACACGGAAGCCACTTCCACGTCGGTGGTGATGCCGATGCCGTGTTGGGTCCACGTGTAGTACTCGGTCAGCGCGATCAGCGCCACCGCGCCACCGCCCACGCCGTTGAACAGCGCGACCATTTCGGGCATCGCGGTCATCTTCACCTTGCGCGCCGAGATCCAGCCGAGCGGCACACCGGCGACAGCGCCCACGAGGATCCACTTGTAATCGACGATTTGGCGGTCGAGAAGCGTGGCGACCAGCGCGATCATCATGCCGATCCCGGCGATGAAGTTGCCCTGGCGGGCGGTCGCGGGGCTGGTCAGCTTCTTCAAGCCGACGATGAACAGAATGATCGCGACCAGGTAGGCCACGTTGATCAGGTTTGGGTTGGTGATGATCTTGAGCAGACCGTCACACGAACCGCCGAGCGCCTCGGTCACGCACTCAAGTGCCAGTGGCAGCGACGTCACGACGCACCCCCGTTCTTCGCGGCATCTTTTGCGGTGTCGTTCTTTGGCGCGGGCTTCTTCTTGAACATCTCAAGCATGCGGTCGGTCACGACGAATCCGCCGACTACGTTGAGCGAACCGAAGAACACGGCGATTGTGCCCAACACGATCTGCACTGTGCCGCCGGCGGCCTCGCCGGCCACCAGCAACGCTCCCACCACGACAATGCCGTGGATTGCGTTGGTCGCCGACATCAGCGGCGTGTGCAGCGTCTGCGGCACTTTCGAGATCACCTCGAAGCCGACAAACGCCGCAAGCGCGAGGATCGTCAGCTGCTGGATCAGGTTTGCGTAATCCATCTTTTATTCACCGGCCTTTTCTGTGTCGGGCTCGGCCGGCGCCGGTGGGGCGAATGAGCCGCCCGCGTCGGCTTTGAGCTTGCCGTCGTGCGTGAGGCAGGCGCCGTCGAGGATTTCGTCGGAGAAGTCGATGTTCTTCGCGCCGCCCTCGCCGATCATCAGCTCAAGCAGGTTGGAGACGTTCTTGGCGTAGAGCTGGCTGGCGTGCAGCGGCATGCTCGACGGCAGGTTGGCCGGGCCGATCACCTTTACGCCGTTGTGGACGACGATCTCGCCGACTTGAGTGACGGCGCAGTTGCCACCGGTCTCGGCGGCGAGGTCCACGATCACGGAGCCGGGGGCCATCTGGTCGACCACGTCCACCGGAATCAGTTCGGGCGCCTTGCGGCCCGGCACGGCGGCGGTGGTGATCACGATGTCGCTCTCGATCACTGTCTTCGACATCAGTTCCGTCTGCAGCTTCTTCTGTTCGTCGGTTAGTTCCTTGGCGTAACCGCCGGCGGTCTCGGCGTCGTCGGTGCCGAGGTCGATCTCAACGAACTTCGCGCCGAGCGATTCGACCTGCTCCTTTACGGCGGGACGCACGTCGAATCCGGAGACGATGGCGCCGAGGCGGCGCGCGGTGGCGACTGCCTGCAAACCGGCTACGCCTGCTCCGATCACAAACAGCTTGGCCGGGCGCACCGTGCCCGCGGCCGTGGTGAGCATCGGCAAAAACTTCGGCGATTCCGTAGCGGCGATCAACACGGCCTTGTAGCCGCTGACGGTGGCCTGTGAGGAAAGTGAGTCCATGCTCTGAGCGCGCGTGATGCGCGGGATCGACTCCATCGCGAACGCGGTCACGCGGCGGGCGGTCAGCGCCTGCGCGGTGGTCTCGTCGGTCAGCGGGTCGAGATAGCCGATGAAGATCGAGCCCTCGGGCAGCGCGGAGACCTCTTCGGCGGTGGGTTTGCCGACCCGCACCACGGCGTCCGCGCCGTCAATCGTCGCCACCGCGTCGGCCTTGATCTGGGCTCCGGCATCGGTGTATTGGGAGTCCGGATGACCGGCGGCGTCGCCGGCGCCGGACTGGACGAATACGTCGTTGCCCGACTTCACAAGTTTTTGAACAGTTTCGGGAGTCGCGGCCACGCGGTTCTCGCCCGCCGCCGTCTCCCTTGGAACCGCGATTCTCATCGAATACCTCGTACGGATCGTTTCGGTTTGAGGCGGGAAGGGTAGCCGATCTGGGCCTGTATCACCTAGTTTTGCGGTCGGAATTGAGATACGCGGTTTTCACAATCCCGAGTGTGTTTTTTGATCGAGCCGTCCGCGCGGTCTGGACCAACGCCCGATGCGACCGCAAAAATATTTCCGTGCATCCGGCAGACTGTTAGTTGAGTGCGCATCCGAGCGTGCTTCCGGCGCGTCGAAACCGGCAGTCGGCGTTCAAACCGAACCCTTGCCCGAGGAGGGAAACGCAGCTTCAGACCGCGCAATTACCGGTCGATACCACAGATACAGGGATCTCCGCGCATCGTGGTAGCGCACCGATCCCACCGACCCGTGTGGCCGCCGACGGGCAGCCGCGCAATCAAGGGGTAATGCAAAGACCTTCGCACCCACGCCTTTTCGCGAGGCACGCCGACGCATTGGCGGCCATGGAGGCGGCAACTCTTTTGCCGCTCGTGGCGCTCGTTTGCTCGGTGCTGATCGCGATGTCGCTGCTCGCGCCGGCCGCTCGGGCCAATGCGCCAACGCCTTACGACCGCATGCTGACTGTGGGGTTCGAACCAGGCGCCGACGCCGCCGATCGCGCCGACAGCCGTCAGAACGCGAACGTGCAGGCGCGGGCTTCACTTGCCGCTCCGGGCCTGCAGCAGGTGATCGTGCCGGCCGGGCAGTCGATCGCCGCCACCGTCGCGGTGTTGCGCGCCGACGGGGATGTGTCGTTCGTGGAACCGCCCGGCGTCTACACAAAGGCCGCGCTCAACGATCCGTACATCGTCGGCCAAAACGTCTGGGGTCTGGACAACCACGGTCAGGCCTTCGCCTGCATGGTGGCGCCGGTTGCCGGCGTCTGCCCCGAGGGCCAGTCTTTGGCTGGTCTCGACGACGCCGACATCGACGCCCCGGAGGCCTGGAACCAGTTTGCGAGTGGCACGGAGCCGATCGCGATCGTGGACACCGGCGTGGCCTGGCAGCACCAGGATCTCGCGGCGAACATCTGGTCCAACGCCACCGAAAGCAGTGGCACGGCTTCCGTGGACGATGACCCCTACACAAGCTTTGACGGCAGCTCGCCCGTCTACGTGGACGACCTGCGCGGCTGGGACTTCATCGGCGACCTGGATGACAACGGGACTCCGTCAAATCCGTTGGACGACACCCGCCTGCCGCCAGACAACAATCCCAAAGATCCCGAAGATCACGGCACGCACGTGGCGGGCGTGGCCGCCGCGGTCGGCAACAACCTGAAAGGGATAGCCGGCGTCAATCCCGGAGCGAAGATCATGCCCTTGCGGGCCGCCGACGAACGCGGATATTTCAGCTTTGGCGCGATCGAAGCAGCTTTCAGCTACGCGATCGATCACGGCGTGCGAGTGATCAACGGCAGTTTCAGCGGTCCGTCGCCGTCGCCCGGTATGCAGGCGATCATCACCGCCAATCCGCAGGCGCTGTTTGTATTCGCGGCCGGAAACGGTGCACGCAACCACAACGACTCAAGCGGCGCCAGCCATCAGTACCCGTGTGACATCGGCGAACCAAACGTGATCTGCGTGGCGGCGACCGACTGGAACGACAACCTCGCGACCTATTCCGGCGTACTCGGAAGCGACTTCGGCTACGACTCGGTAGACATCGCCGCGCCTGGCAAAGCCGTGCTGAGCACGATCCCCAGCACGTCCGACCCGGCGGCCGGCGGCGACTCCGACTACCAGTACATGGACGGCACCTCGATGGCCACCCCGTATGTGGCGGGCGCCGTTTCGCTGATCTGGTCGGCGCATCCGTCGCTGGAGTCGTCACAGGTGAAATCCGTGATCGTGCAGAACACCGATCAACTGGCGTCACTCTCCGGGAAAGTCGGCTTCGGTGGCCGTCTGAACGTAAACAGAGCCTTGACGGCGTCGGCGACTCCTCCGGCGCCCGGCTGGCCCGTCACTCCACCGCCCCCGACAGGTACGGGTACCGGCGGGGGCACGACCACGGTGCCAGACGTGCCTGGATCTACCGGACTAGACACACGGCCACCAGACCTGCGGGTGGTCGGCCCGCGCACGGTCCGCATGACCTCTACCGGCCGCGTCTCGCTGGAGGTGATCTGCGGAGAGGACTGTGCGATCACGGTGCGCGCGCGGCCAAACGTGCGCGGTTTGCGCTCAGTGACGCGCCGCTACACCGGTCGACCCGGAATTGCGCGCAACGTGCAGATCAGCTTCACAGGCGCGACCCTGCGGCGCGTGCGCAGCGCACTCGCCAACCGGGGCCGCGTCGGCGTGTTTGTCACCGTGTCGGTGGCCGACGCCGCGGGTAACCGCACGGGACCGAGATCGTTCCGCATCAGTCTGGTGCGCTGACTTCGCCGGGCAGGGCGAAGCGCGCGAGAGCTTCGTACCGCGCACCCGCCGGCTCCAGATGTGAGCGATAGAGCGTGACCGCCCCGGCGGCGAATTGCCCGCGAGTCAACGGAGCCGGCGCGGGCGGCAGCTCGGCGGGCGCGCGATGGTCGCGCGCCGAGGACTTCACGCGGCAAAGCGTGACGTGCGGCCAAAACTCGCGGCGCTCGTCTTTGAACAGCTTGCGGTTTGAGAGCTCGCGCGCGACCGCCGCGCGTAGATCCATCAGATCGTCGAGCGGCGCCAGCGGGGCGGCGTAAAGCTTTGGTCTCCGTGTCGGCCGCGGGGCAATCTCGGACCTGAACTCCAGAGTGGCGCCACCTCCGCCGAGTACCGCGGATACCCCCGCCGCAATCGCCTCCACGTCGCGTTCGGCGCGGTAGCCGATGAACGCGAGCGTCACATGCAGGGCGTCGGCGCGCAGCGGCCGCAGGTCGCGCCCGGCCGCGGCACAGAGCTCGCGCTGCCACGTCGAGAGAGTCACCCCGGCCGCCTCGGGCAGGTCGAGCGCCACGAACAGCCGTGCGCGCGGGTTTTTGAGGCGGTCCTTCGGCCGACCGGTCACGCCGTCAGTCTGCCACAACTTTCCCCCGTCGGCCGCATATGATCGGCTCGCGATGCGCACACAGCTGAATCTGCCGAATGCGTTGACGCTGGTGCGCGTTCTGCTTGTGCCGGTGGTGCTGCTTGCGCTGCTCAAAGAGACGGATGCGGGCGACGCCGCCGCCGCCGTGGCGTTCGCGGTGGCGGGCGCGACCGACTGGTTCGACGGCTACCTCGCGCGCTCGCGCAACCTCGTGACCACGTTCGGCAAGGTGATGGACCCGATCGCGGACAAGCTGCTGATCACCACCACGCTGGTGACGCTGTCGTCGCTGGACCGTCTGAGCTGGATCGCAACCGCGATCGTGCTGGCGCGCGAATTCGCCGTCAGCGCGCTGCGCATGGTGGTGGCCGAGGACGGCCGCGTGATCAGCGCCAGTCAGTACGGCAAGCTGAAGACGGTCGTGCAGTCGTTCGCGGTGCTGATGGTGATCGTGGCCGCGCCGGCGGATTGGGTGGACGCGCTGGTCTGGTTCATGGTCGGCGTGACCGTGCTCACGGGCCTGGATTACTTCGTCAACGTGCAGAAGCGAGTGGACCCGCCAGGCGGGGAATGACTCGCCGCACCGTGGCCCGCCGCACCGTGCCCCGTCGGACCGTGGCCCGCCGGACCGTGGCCCGCTATGCCGCGCGCACAATCAGCCGGACCGTCAGCGCTGTTCCAACCACTCGCGCGTGGTCACGTGACGCGCTGACTCGGCCCCGTCTTCGGCCAGCTCGCGCGCGATCTCGGTGATCAAGCCGTAACGCTCGGCCACCACGTTGTGCTGGTGGATCGTCTCCAGGTTCTCCTGGCGAGCGAACACAAAGGCGTCGGTGCCCAGCGAGTCGCCGTACTCGGCGATCACGCCGGCGATCATCTCACGCACACAGTCCTCAACAAAGCGCGGGCGGCGGTGTGCCTTCTCCACGACTTCAACTTCGTCGGCGCGTTTCATCAGCTCGTAAATCTCCGAGCTCATCGACGCTTCGGCGATCTTCAGCAGGGTCTCGGCCTCGATGTCGCCCGCGTACGCCTCCGGACAGCCCACATGAAGCGTGGCCATGCCGCGCTGGTTGTGCGTGGCGATCGGCACGGAGTCGAAGATCTCGGCGATCTGCTGCTCGCTGTAGCCGCGTTCTGTCAGACGCGCGTGCGAACGCTCGGCCACCAGCTCCTGCGCGCACGGGCAGGCCGTCATGCCCTGAGCGCGCACACCCACCAGGCGGCGCGTGCCCGCGCCGCTGGCCACGGCAGTGCCGAACATCGTGTAAATCTCTTGCGTGCGGGCGCCACTGACGGGCGCGGGCTTGTGCTCCGGGTAGCGCGCCTCAATTGAGACCTCGGCTCGCGCCCCGCCCTGGCGTTCGCGCACGAGCTCGGCTATGTGCCCCGCCAATACCTCCGCGCGAAAGGCCTCGCGCAGCACAACTTCGTCGATCGCCTCATTGACGATCTCCTCGAAGCGCGACATGTGCACGCCCTTCTGCGCGGCGGCGAGGTCGACAAAGCAGTTGAGCTTGGCGTGAAAGAGATTTTCGTGGCCGTTGGCGGCAACGCGCACGACCTTCTCCACGTTGGTCACGCCCACGCGTGAGAGCGTCGCCATCACGCGCGGCCGCTCGGCCTGCACGTCGCGGCGCGGAGCGATGGCGGCTTCATGCGCGCCGGTTGCGGGCGCCGGGGCGGCGGGCGCCGGGGCCGCGGGAGAATCTGTGGCGGTGGTGGGGCCCTCGCCGGATGGGTTCATTACTCCGACGATAGCGGTACGAAAAGCCGCCTGCATCACTCGCGACGCGCCGCCAATCCACAGCACGCGCAGCGCCGCACGCACCGCCAATCCAAGGCACGCGCAGCACCGCACGCGCCGCCAATCCAAGGCACGCGCAGCACCGCACGCGCCGCCATATCACCACCGGCACGTAAACACTGGACGAAAAACCATTTGATTTCCAGGGCCGTTGCCGTGCTTCACCGCCGGGCCTACACTCTTGCTAGCTTTCGATTTTCGCGGTGGTTCTAAGCGCAGCCATCGCATCGTGGGCGGGTTACTGAAAGGGATGGATGCCATGGCACAGCCGGATCGCGCGGGCGATATTCCAGACTCCGAGAACGGGCCGACCGACGACGCCCCCGAGGGTTCCGGAATTGGCGACATCGAGGACCTGATCGCGACCGGCCGTGACCGCGGATATGTGTCGATCGAGGAGATCGAGACGCAGATCGACGCCGAACTCACGCCCGAGCAAATTCAAGAGTTGCGCACCGACCTCACCGAGCAGGGCATCGAACTGACCGGCGGCTCCGAAGGACCCAGCGAGGTCGAGACCGAGGTCAAGGCTTCCGTGCCCAAGGCGAAGGCCAAGGCCGCCCAAGAGGAGTTCATCACCGACGCCAGCGTGGACTCGCTGCGTCTGTACCTGCGCTCGATCGGTCGCGTGGAACTACTCACCGCCGAGCAAGAGGTAGAGCTGGCCAAGCGGATCGAGCGCGGCGACGACTCCGCCAAGCAGCACATGGTGGAGGCCAACCTGCGCCTCGTCGTGAGCATTGCCAAGAACCACGTCGGCCGTGGACTTACCTTGCTGGACCTGATCCAAGAGGGTTCGCTTGGCCTGATCCGCGCAGTCGAGAAGTTCGACTACCGCCGGGGTTACAAGTTTTCTACGTACGCGACCTGGTGGATCCGCCAGGCCGTCAGCCGCGCCGTCGCCGACAAGGCGCGCACGATCCGCATTCCGGTGCACATGGTCGAGCGGCTGAACACAATCACCAACATGGAGCGCCAGCTCGTGCAGAAGCTGGGCCGCGAGCCCGAGCCGCACGAGATCGCCTCCGAGTTGAAGTGGCCGGTCACCGAGGTGCGCGAGCTGATGCGCTTCAGCCAGCAGCCGGTGTCGCTGGAGAAGTCGGTCGGCGACCAGGAGGACAGCGAGCTGATCGACCTGGTCGAAGACAAGACCGCCGAGTCGCCGGACGAGGCCGCCGCCGAAAGCATTCAACGCGAGACTGTTTGGCGCGCGTTGTCGATGCTGTCGGACCGCGATCGCCGCGTGATCGAGATGCGTTACGGCTTGGACGGCCGCAAGCCGGCCACGCTGGACGAGGTGGCCACCGAGCTTGGCCTCACCCGCGAACGAGTCCGTCAGATCGAACACAGCTCTTTGAAGCAGCTCAAGCGTCTCCCAGAGACGATCGCGCTGCGCAATATGTAACACGCGACGACGCGACGACGCGCCCGCGCGCGGCCGTCTCTCGCTCGTCGAAGTCACCGAACGCAGCGACGGCGGTCCATGCGTCATAGGATTGCCCGCATGGCCACCGCCGGTTCATTGCAGCAGCGCGACTACGCGGGCAAGATCGCCGTCGTCACCGGCGCGGGAAGCGGCATCGGCCGCTCAACCGCGAAGCTACTGGCGCAGCGTGGCGCCAAGGTGCATCTGGCAGACATCAACGCCGAGTCGGTAGAGAAAGTCCGCGACGAGATCCGCCTGACCGGTGGCGATGCCGTGGCCCACACGCTTGACACCACCGATGCCGACGCCGTGGAGGTATTCGCGGCGGCGGTCTTTGCCGAGGATTCCGCCGTGGACCTGCTGCACAGCAACGCCGGCATCGGCCACGGCGCGCCGATCGAGGACACGACGATCGAGGACTGGCGCCGCGTGATCGGCGTCAACCTGATGGGCTTCGCATACATGATGCAGGCGTTTGTCCCGCGCATGCTCGAACAAGGTCGCGACTCGCATGTGCTCAACACCGCGTCGATGGCGGGGCTCACGCCCAGCGCAGGCATGGCGGTCTACGCCACCACCAAGGCCGCGGTGGTGGGCATGAGCGAGGCGCTGGACGCGGAGCTTGGCTCGCGCGGCATTCGCGTGACCGCACTCTGCCCCGGCATCATCGACACGGCGATCGTGAAGGACTCCACGATGCGCGGCCGCATCGGCGCCAGGCAGGACAAGCTGGTCGACTTCTATCGCAAGCGCGGCACCTCGCCCGACGTCGTCGCGCGGCAGGCGTTGGACGGCGTCAAGCACAAGCGCATCATCCAGCCCTCGCCGTATCACCAGGTGATGCCGATGTGGATCGTCAAACGGATCTCGCCGCGCGCCTACCAGGCACTCAATCGCCGGGTCTTCAAGCTGCTGTTTCCCGCAGGGCGCTGACGCCCACTCGCCGCATCTCCCGACGATCGCGTCGCGGTGACGCGTCACAATGCTCGTAATGGACCTTTCCCGCATCTCACTTTCGGCCGTGACCGGCGCCGGCGTGGGCGACCTGCCGGAGTTCAACGTGCCACCGGCAGATCCGATCGCACTTGCCGCGCAGTGGATCAGCCGTGCGATTGAGCAGGGTGTGCGAGAGGCCGGTGACTTTTCATTGGCCACCGCCGACGCAAGTGGCATGCCGTCAAACCGCTACGTGCTGCTGAAGGGTTTTGACGATCGCGGACTTTTGTTTGTGGGTCAGACGGTCAGCCGCAAGGGCACCGACCTGGCCGCCAACCCTCGCGCCGCCGCCAGCTTCTACTGGCAAGAGCTGCGCCAGCAGCTGCACTTCGCGGGTCCGGTCGCCCCGGTCGACCCCGTGGAGTCGGACGCGCTGTTCGACGAGCGGCCGCTGGCCTCGCGCGCCGGTGCCGCGGCCTCGCACCAAGACGGCGAACTTACCGACGAAAACGTGCTCAACGCCGAGGTTCAGCGCATAGTCGCGGCGGGCCGCCCGATCGAGCGCCCGGTCCGCTGGACCGGCTACCGCCTGTTGCCCGAACGCATCGAGTTTTGGCAGGGCGGCGACAACCGCCTGCATCGCCGACTCGAGTACGTCAAGCTTGGCGAAAGCTGGCACTGGCGCCGATTGCAGCCGTAGGGCGAGCCGTCGGCGCGTGCGGCGATTCTCGTGGCGCGGAAGTCAACCCGGGCCGACGCGCACAGTCGTCGACGCGCCTATCACGCGTGCGGCCGGTGTCCATCGTGACAAGATCGAGGCCAAGGCGAACGCGCCCGCAATGCCTGTCGTCAGCAGGGTCACGAATTTGATCTCATCCGGCCCCGGTAGTGGGGCGAGCGCGAACGCCAGGCCCACAATCACCGGCGGATGCAGCACGAACGCCCCGTAAGCGGATGGTGCCATGCGCGCCGCGAGCGGTCGCAAGGTGTTGTAGCGGCGGCGAAAGTGGGACACCGCCCAAAGCGATATGCATACCGCGATCACACCTTCTGTCAGCGACGCCAGCGACGCCTGCCAGTGCAAACCGCCCGCGAACAGCTCGGCCTTTTTGTCGCTGTCAAAAAACCCGCCCAGCGTGATCGACGCCGCGAACACGAGGATGCCGGCAACGCCCGCGGCACCGCATCGCCATTGCATGCGCGGCGAAATCGTCTCCAGCCAGCCGCGTCGTCCCGCGGCCACGCCAAGCGCGAACATCGCAATGTATTGCGGAAACATGCCGAGCTGTACATGAAACTGCTCTTCGCCGATCGGAAAGGCGAGGTGGGCGCAGAACGAGCAAAAGGCGATCGCCCCGGCTGTGGCCGCGATCATCGATCCGCGAAGCGGCGCGTCGCCGTTCGCGGGAGTGCGCCCGCGCTGCTGGCCGCGTTCGTGCCGACCTTTCCGCGGGCTACTTCGCTTGCCGCTGTGCCGGGCTTCCAGCGTGAACAGCCCTGCATATCCGAGCGAGAACAAAAGCAGCGCCTCCAGAAACCAAGTCGGCCCCGGTGCCAAACGCCACACCTGTTCGCTTACGAATGGCCAGATATCCATCGTGCCACCCTCGTTTTCGCGAAACGCGACGTATTCCAACACAGGCGAAACGGTGAACATGTAAACCACGATCGGCGTTCCGATCCGAATCAATCGCTCGCGTACGAATCGCGCCGCCCCCTTGTGATCCAGCGATGGCCCGGTCAATCGTCCCGCGATCAGGAAAAACAGCCCCAAACCGAATAGCCATCCCGCGCCCATCACCAGCGTCAGCGCTTTAATCGTGAAATCAGACATCTGCCCATAGGACTCCAAATACCAGCTGCCGTCAAATCCATACGTGATGCTCACATGCATCGCGATCACTCCGCACACGAGCAGGATCTTGATGTTGTCCAGGTAGGCGTATCGGGTGCCTGAGGTCACGCGACCATCTTGCCGAATGGAGCCGTCGCGACTCACTAAGATGACGTTCGCAACCGGGCGGGATGTCCGAGTGGTTAAAGGAGACGGGCTGTAAACCCGTTGGCTCTGCCTACGCAGGTTCGAATCCTGCTCCCGCCATGTTTCCGGTGCAGCACACCGATCAAAGGCGCCGTCAGGCGTGCCAGACCAGCGCCGTGCCGCTTTGCCGCCGGAGTCGTCGCGGATTCCGGTCCCCGCTCGAACGCCCAAGCGACAGATCTGAAAATCGTCCATTTTCATGATGGCGCGTTCCGCGCGTATCCGGTAACTTGGATGGTGTAGGTGCGGAAAGGCAGACATTGGCCGCACCGGAGGACACTGAGGAAACTGAATACATGCGTAGGACGGCGTTTAAAGACGTGCACATGCATGATCCGCTCGCCGGCGTTGACCCGCCGGTGACAGGTCGAGACGGCATTACCGTGCTGATCGCAGAGGATGATCCGTTTATTCGCGACATCCTCTCCGCGGTGATCGGCGACGGTGGCGGCTTCCGGATCGTGGCCACCGCCGGCGACGCCGACGCCGCGATCGACGCCGCGATTGAGCACTCGCCGGTACTCGCTCTGCTGGACGTGCGCATGCCCGGCGGCGGCGGCGCCCGTGCCGCCAAGGTGATCGCCGAAACATGTCCGGAAGTACACATTGTCGCGATCTCCTCGCACGACGACCAGGAGACGATCGGCGAGATGGTCTCCGCGGGAGCGCGAGGCTACATCACAAAAGATGCCCCCCGTGATCAGATGCTCGAAACGCTGCGCCGCTGTGCGGCCGGCGAGTTGATCTTCACTCCGGCCTCCGCGAACTCGCTGATGCGCGAGTACGCGAAATCGAGCCAGCGCCTGGCCGAGGCCAAGAAGCGCCGCCGCCTGCGCGAGCAGCGCCTGAGAGAGATCTGCGAACCACGCGCGATCCACAGCGTGTTCCAGCCGATCGTGGCACTGGACACCGGCCGCGTGGATATGTACGAAGCGCTCACCAGGTTTGAGTCGCCGCACGGGTTGAATACCGGCGAGTGGTTTGAAGAGGCCGTGGAGCTGGGCATGAGCGTGGAGCTGGAGTTGGCGGTGCTTGCGCGGACCGTGGCGGAGTTGGCCGGAGCCGGGGCGGGGATGGCCGCCGAACCCGCCGACGACGGGCTGCATGTCTCGCTCAACGCCTCGCCCGAGATGCTGCTCAACCCGGCGCTACATGCCACCCTTTCGGCGATCGACCCGCGGCGTATCGTGATCGAAGTCACCGAGCACGCCCAGATCAGCGACTACGCCGAAATCAAGCGCGCGATCGCTCGACTACGCAGCCACGGCATGCGACTGGCGATCGACGACGCCGGCGCCGGTTTCGCAAGCCTGCGACACATTCTCGACCTCGCACCCGACATGATCAAGCTGGACCTGTCCCTGGTGCGCGGAATAGACACCGACCAGCCAAGGCGCGCGCTGGCCACCGGACTGATCTCGTTCGCCCGCGAGATCGACGCCGAAATCGTGGCCGAGGGCATCGAGACCCAGGGTGAATTGGAATGCGTGCGTGAGCTGGGAGTGCAATACGGCCAGGGCTACTTCATCGCGCGGCCGGCGCCGCTGGCTGAGTTGCTTGTGCGGCACATCGAACTAAGTGGTTGAGCGGCAGCGGAGGGACGACCGTCGCCGGGCGATCAGTTGACGACCACTCCGGTCGCCGTTAGGCTGGGGTGATCTCAGACTGCGCCTGGGTCAGCATCTCAGCTTCTCTGTACCGCAAGACAATCGTTCAGGAGTCAGTCATCATGGAAATCCGCTCGCGCTTCGCGGTGTTGCTTACCGCGACCGTCTTCGTCGTGCTTGTCGTATCCGCTTCGGCAATTGCCGCGCAACCGCCGCAGGCGGTCTTTGGCGGGATCAGCGCGCAGTCGGCCGACGGCACACCCGACGGCACGCCAGACGACGACGGTGACGGCGTCAGCGACAGCGCAGACAACTGCGTACACGCGGCGAACACCGACCAGCTGGACACCGACGGCGACGCGATCGGCAACGCCTGCGACAGCGACAGCGACAACGACGGCGTGCCAAACCCCGCAGACACCTGCCCGCTGGTAAACGCACCCGGCGCCGACGGATGCCCCATCCCACCAGCAGCACCCGCGCCGGCAGACCCGCTGAGCGTTGTGATGCCCGCGAACCTTGGCACGTACACCTTGGACCCGAGGCAGCGCACCCTGACGCTTCGGAAAGTGAAGGCCACGGTTTCCCTGGCCGGCGGCGGTGGCGGCGGCGCGGCAGCCGCCTCCTACGCAGCAACCGGCCGGATCACAACGACGATCAAGAACCCAAAGACGAAGAAGCGCCGGACCATCCTGCTGGCCACCTGCGCCGCCACAATCGCGCCCGGCGATACCTGGTCGCCAACGTTTGAGTTCACCAGTAGCGGCCTGGCGGTAATGCGCAAAAAGGGCCAGGCTACGGCAAGTCCAAGACTTCAATTTCAGCCAGAGGGAAGCAAGGGCAACCGGGTTTTTACCAGCACGATGACTGTGATTGCCGCTAGGCGATAGTGGTGGGGTTCGCGGTGGTTGGGCTGGCGGGGTTTGGTGTGTAGCCGGTTGGGGCCGTGGTCGGGCTGTGGTCGGGCTGCGCCCGGGCTGTGCACGGGCTGTCCCCGCAACGCACCCGGACCGCACTGACAACCACCCATTCGCAATCCATTCGCCACCCCGCGAATTTGCGACTAGCATTATCTGACCAACGCGCCCTCTTAGCTCAGTTGGTAGAGCACTTCCATGGTAAGGAAGGGGTCTCCGGTTCGAGTCCGGAAGAGGGCTTTGGTGTTTATGCGGGTTTCAGGCGATTAGTCGCCTTTTGGCTCGCTCTTGTGAGAACGATATGAGAACATTTTCGGCCGGATTTGTTCTCACGGCGCCCGATTTGTTCTCACGGGACTTCCCTAGATGTTCTCGCGAGACTTGTTGTCTGGCTTGCTCGATCACTTCTTCCGCGGGCTGCCGATCAACTTCATCGAGGTCGGCAAACACGTGGGCGTAGGTGTCGAGCGTCATCGTGGGGGCGTGGCCAAGCTGCGCCGCGACCTCCACGATTGACCTGCCCTCGCGAATCAGAAGACTCGCGAAGCTGTGACGGAGCGTGTAGGGCGAAGCATCGTCGCGACCAGCCGCTTTGGCGGCTTTCTTAAACGACTTGCTTTCCCAGCTTTTGTAGCCCTCAGTGGTCCAAGGGCCGCCGGTTGCCCGGCGCGGAAAGATCAGGCCGCTCGTGTCTTCGCTGCGAGCACGCCACTCGTTTAGGTCGTCGCGGAGCGCAGGGAGGATCTTCACGGATCGAATCTTGCCGGTCTTGGTCTGCTTGAGCTCGCCGTGCGAAGCTGCTCGCTCGACGAGGATTGTGTTTTGCCGAACGTGTTCCCAGCTGAGCGCAAGCGCTTCGCCGGGACGCATGCCTGAATACGCGAGCACCGAGACCAACGTTGCGTCTCGGTATTTCCCGAGGTCGATCATGTACTGCCTGATGCTCTCGACTTCGGCCGGCGTGACCGGCCGAACTGTGCGCGTTCGTTTGCCCGAAGGCTTCTTCACCTCGCGGGCTGGGTTGGTCTGCATCTCGCCCCAGACGACGGCGCGCTGCAGGCATCCCTGGAGCACGTTCATCGACTTCTTGACAGTCGGCGGGCGCACGCCGTCGCGTTCCATCCTGCCTCGCCACTCCTCGATCATCCGGGGAGTGATTTCTCTCAGCCGTGTTTCACCGAGGTACGGCAGAACGTATGTGTTCCAGTCGTGTGCGTAGATGCGCTTGGTGCTGGTGGCAAGTCGAGGGAGGACGTAAGCCTCCCACCACTGCTCGCCGAATTCAGCGAGCGTGATCTTGCCGGCGTCGAGCGACTTCAGCGTTCCGGTACGGCTGGCGAGCCGCGTTTGCGCTTCGAACGCCGAAGCATCTTTCTTGCTGGCAAAACTGCTCGCGCGATTCCGGTTGCCTTCGCGGTACCGGACTACGTAGCTGGATGTGCCGTCTTTGTTCATTCGTTTGTGGATACTCATTGACGCGTCTCCTATGGATGTAGAAATCCGCGCCTGGGCTGCTGCCTTGCGGCCGCCTGAGCATACGGCCTGCGGCTTGGCCGCGCCGGTTGTTCTTTTGGCAGGTAGATGTCGCCATCGATCCATTCGTCGATCCATTCCGGGCGGATGCGGATCCCGCCGCTGCGACCAAGCGCGGCGGCTTTGAGGCGTCCGTCTTCGACGGCCCGGTAGATCGTTTTGGTTGACACGCCAACGTAAGTCGCGGCCTGGGCAACGGTGAGCGTGATGGCTTGCGTCGCTGCGTTTTGTACGTCGCATCCTTGCTTCATGTCCCTTAGAAGGGCAGATCGAGCGAATTGTCAACGCGGAGATGCAAAGAAATTTGGCGGCTTCTTCGCGGCGCGACATTAACCCGATGGATTCCGGGGTTGTTTTTTGCTCTCTATCTCCCTTGTCCGCGAGGTGCTTAGCGAACGCGCTTACGTGCGCTCAACTGCAGGTCGTCGACTGCACGGAGTCCATCCTCGATCGTCGCGTCGTCGGACCAGAGTTCGATCAGTTTGTTGTGCGCGAGTTCCGCCTCCGCGAGTCGCTGCCGACGAGCTTGCGTGAGCTCCGGATTGCCTTCCTCGTCATTCACCAGCAAAGGGAATCCAGATTTGGCCCATTTGGCATTTACGAGTTCGTAGTAGCGAGTTCGATTCTCGCCCCAGAGCGCCTCGTCGGAATCGATCCCGTGAGGGCGACCCATCATTTGCTGCTTGAGATGGAATAGCTCGAATTCAGTTTTCATATGTCCGTTATAGCTCCGAATATCGGACGCCATGACTTATTGCCGAGATTTGAATGCGTCAGGTCATTCGAGTGTGAACGCCGTGTACGCCCAAGTGACGCGTTCGTCGAGCAGTACGCGGTTTCCCACGGAAACCGCTAATTGGGAGGTAGGACCAGAAAAACCGCAAAGCAGAATTACATACACCATTGCACCCTCCGGGTGAGCGGGACCGCGCATTTGTCGAAAAGCCCTTTGTAGTGCGGGTTTGCGACGGTTATTCAGGCTCCGACCGACGTAACGAGTATGTTACGACGTAATGCATTTCAAAAGCCAGCCATATCGTGGCGAGAACCCATCGTCGGCGGCCGTCTCCGGACCTCGCGATATCGATGCGAAGACAAAAAGGAAGGCATCGACGATCCTCAGATCGCTCGATAACCGTCGGCGAGAGAAGGACCTTTCGAAGGCCGATCTCGCTCGTCTGCTCGACAAGCATCCGGCGAGCGTTCGTCGGCTGTTTTCCGGGGTGAGCAACCCCGAGCTATTCACGCTAATTCAGTTGGCTGATGCGCTTGACGCCGACATCAGGCTGGTGCCGAGAAGGGCGCGGCAGGACTACAGGCAGATCTAGTGGCACTGCTCTTCAAACATGGAAGCTGAACGCAAACCAATCCTCTTCCTCGATGTCGACGGCGCCGTGTGCGCGTATGGCAAACCACCCGGATGCGAAATGCGGCGTATCTGGGGGCTGGAAGTGCCGATCGACCCGAAGAATCACGCGCGCTTGACCAAGCTTCACGAGCTGTTCGAAATCATCTGGTGTACGGACTGGGAGGAGAACGCGAACCTCGTTGGCGAAGTGTTTGGTCTCCCCGAACTTCGCCACGTCCCTCGCGAGCGCGATTTGCCGCCGCGACCCACCGACGAGGACGAGCTCTACGAAGATCCCGATGATCCCTTCGCAAAACCGGGCGATTTTGACGACGGGCTCGGGCTCGGCAGCCCGTCGATGTATCGGAAGATCCCGTCGGTCCGGAAGTACCGCTCGGCGAACGACCTCGAATCCATGCCGTTCGCCTGGGTCGACGATCACATCAATGCGAACGCTCGCCGGTTCGCGAGTGAACTGCGAGCGGCAACGCTGCTAATCCGCACAAGGCGAGACGTTGGACTGACGGATGAGATATTGGCGCAGCTTGAATTGTTCGCTGGCGCGGTTCGGGCTACGTGACGGCTTCGTGGCGATCGACTGCTTGTTTGAGATCAAGTGGATCAGTTAAGTGGGGGCGTGCCAGAGGCATTCCACCATCGCCGCTTGTTGTGGAACAGCTCGATGTATTCGAGCGTTGAATCGCCCCGGTCCTATTGGAGACAGTTTTCAATTAGAAACCGCCTTCGCCGAGTGAGCTGCTTCGTACTCGACGGGCGGAACATCGTCGCAGGCTCCATGGAGCCTGCGGTTGTTGCACCAGTCGACCCAGGAGAGGGTCGCAAGCTCAACGTCTGAACAAGTGCGCCACGGACCGTTTGGCTGGATCGTCGACTGGAAAAACCTCTGAGACGAGAGGTCGGTCAGTCATCGCTTACCCATCCAGAGTTGCGCCCGATGGACGCTCGTCGTCGATCGCGCGCATGATCAATTCCGTCTTGGCGAGCACCGCGATGATGCGTTGATAGTGCTCGATGTCCCCGTTTGAAAGCCTTCGGCCCTTGCGGTCCTTGAGCCACTTTTGCGCGGGCTGATAACCGCCGATGTAGAAGTCCCAAGCAATTTCGGGGACACCCTCAAAGAATTGCTTGTCATTGATACAGACCTTGTTGCCGTCGAATCGAGGTTTCTCCACGATGTTGTCGCCGATGATCTGGAACTTCGTGATCAATTCGTGACTCTCGGGCGAGGTCATCAGGTGCAGCTCGCGAAGCCGGTTGCCGTTCTTCACGAAGCGGTTGAACTCAGCGTCGTCGGCCGGCACCGGCACGCGCGGAAAGCCGGTCTTGAGCAACTCCTTGTACTTCTTGCGATAGGCAGGGCTGTGGAGGACGCCGTAGACATAGTCGAAGACGATCTCGACTCCCGGTAGCTCCGAGAGGTTGGCGGCAAGCTTCTTCAGAGAATCGTGCCTGAGGTTCGGCGTCCTGATGCCATCTTGCGAATAGGTGTATGCGGGGAAAACCGTGTTTATATCGTACGCGCCGAAAAGCTTGTGCCCGATAATGCTCGAAGTAATAAACACGCCAGGTTCTTCTTTGATCGATCGCGGTGCGACGAGACCAACGTTTGGGCCAGCGAGAAAGTGTCTCATCACGTCTTCGCGCGCCCTCTCAAGAACCGCCGGCTCGTAATACACGACTCTCGTGTCAAAAGGCCGATAAGCAAACGGTCCTGCGGAGTCCATATCTATTGGATGCAGCGAGAGCCTCTTATTTATCCTCGAACCATCGCCACCCTCACGCGCAGCGCGCAACTGGTCTTCCAGAGACCTTTTGTCGAAGGCGACTAGCACGCCGTCGGCGGCCGTCACCACTCCAACGCTCGACACGGGAAACAGCTCGTTGATCGAAACCCCAGTCTCGTACCGTTCGGCTCGTTCGGCATCGGCCAGAGGCACGAAATTGAACCGGCTTCCGAATTTAACATCGCTCCACGAGATTTCAGCGGCCAAAGCTTCGAACTTCTCCGAGCGTGTGCCCCACAGTTCTGCGTGCTTAACCATTGCCAAGGCGCGTTTATTCTGTTTCAAGACACCAACAAAGATCGCCACGCCCTGCTGGATGTCGAACACGTTTTGATCTTTTGCCCCGTCGGGAGCAACCTCCCTTTTCTTTGAATTGCCGTGCAAATCAAGTACGAAAATTTCAGAGAAGACCTGCGTCAGACGCCAGCGCATTCCCCTGAACGTTGGGTTATCGAGGTACCCGTTGTTCGTAATCATTGCGACGATTCCTGAGCCGTTTCGAGCCACAAGGCTCTGAGCGAAGGCGATGAACTTGACATAGTCATCGTTTATCCACTTCGGGTTTCGCTCCTTAAGTTTTTCTTGTCCGCCCGGTTCGACCTTGTAGCCCGCGACCAACGCCTGGGCAAACTCAGTTTTGTTGGACGATTCGCCGCGATAGGGCGGATTACCGATCACCACCATGATCGGCCGTTCGTTCTTTATCTCCCCGGCCTCGATCGCTTCCGTCGCAACCGCCCCAGCAAGCCCCGGCTGCTGAAACAACGTCTGTGGCCTGTCCATGTGGCAATAACGGCCTCATTTGGCCCACCCTGCCGGTCTCATTTGGCCCACCCTCCGCGCAATAGTTGATCCACTTCGTCAAGCCAATTCCGGCTTGCGCAGGGGGTCACGGAAACGTTGAGGTCAAGAGTGGAACTGTTC
>JACQZY010000025.1 GCA_016213645.1 Actinomycetota bacterium | reverse complement strand
TTGTGCCATTCTGAGATTCGTGCATTGGTCGTGTCCTTTCGCGACCACCTGCGGCTCTCGGTGCGGTTACACCGGGAGCCGTTTCTTGTTCAGGCGGTCTGGTTAGAACTCAGACCTCACACACTTTGTCGGACAGACCCCCGCCGACTGCCGCTACTTCCGCTCTCCAGCTCTGTCCGCTACCGCCCGCAGCTCCCGCCTACCGGCCGCCGCCCGCCAGCGCCGCCAGCACCGCCCTCGCGCATCGCTTTCAGCGTTGCCCTCCAACCCCGCCCACCACCGCCGCCCGCAATTCCTGCCCACCGCCGCCACCCGCTCCGCCCACGCCACCACCCGCACCCTCCGCCCACGCCACCACCCGTACCCTCCGCCCACGCCACCACCCACCGCCCACGACCCGCCACCCCAATCGCCACCGCCCACCGCCCACAGCCCACGACCCGCCACCCCAATCGCAGCTTCCCGCCCGTCGCTTTGCCCGCACCGTCCGTGTGCCGATATTCAATGTTCAAGATGGGCCAGGGCGCCGGACAAGTCGTCGGCGGTTGACACCGTCGAAACGGCAGTGGGCGGGTAACGCCGCCGCGCGGCCTGGGCGGGATGTCGCCTCTTGTCCGTAGCCTGAGTAGGGGCGCGCAGCGCCGCCAATCCACACCGCAACGAAATGAACACCCCAGACGCCACCGCCAAACGCTCGCGGCGCTATCTCGGCCGCTTTCGGTCGCGTAGCCGCACCGTCAAGTCCGTCTCGGAGCCGCCCGTCCAGCATGGCCGCGCGCCGGACGAGACCGGGCACACGCTGCGTGATCTCGTGGTCATCACGGGACTGTCGGGTGCCGGAAAGTCGGCGGCGATGGCCGTCTTCGAGGACGCCGGCTATTTCTGCGTGGACAACCTGCCACCGGAGATGATCAGTTCGCTGGCCGAGCTCTTCGAACACAGCGGGTCCAAAGTGGAGCTTGCCGCAATCGTTTCCGACGCGCGCGGTGGCAGCTACTTCGAGGAGATCGCGCCGGTGCTCGATCAGCTGCGCGGCAGCGGGCTGGCGTTTCGCATCCTCTTCCTCGACGCCGACGATCAGACGATCGTCAATCGCTTCAAGGAGACGCGCCGCCGACATCCGCTTGCGCCGCAGACCGGCGCGGCTGAGGGAATCGCTGCCGAACGCAGGATTCTCACGCCGATCCGGCAGCTTGCCGACGCCGTGATCGACACCACCGAGCTGTCACCGGCCGGCCTGCGCCGAGTGATCGCCGAGGACTTTCTCACGCCGGAGACCCGCGGCAAGCTCGCCGTTACGTTCATGACCTTCGGTTTCAAACACGGGCCCCCGCGAAATGTCGACCTCTCCTTCGACGTGCGTTTCCTGCCCAATCCGTATTACATCGAGGATCTGCGCGAGCTCACCGGGCTCGACGAGCCGGTGCGCAGCTACGTGATGGAGTCCGAGGGGATTGACGAGTTCTACGCGCGGCTGGTGCCGTTGCTGGATTACTTGCTGCCCGCATACGCGGACGAGGGCAAGCAGCATCTCACGATCGGCATCGGTTGCACGGGCGGCCGCCACCGCTCGGTCGTGATCGCCGAGCATCTGGCGGACGTCTACCGCCAGAACGCCGAGCTCACCGTTGGCGTCGCGCATCGCGATGTCGAACGCCGGTCTGTTGGCTAAGGCGCCGGAATCAGGACCGCCTGAGGACCGCCGCCGGCGCGATCGGCCGTAGGGTGGTCAACGGCACGCGTTGTTGGCATCCGCCGGGGAGCCGTCCGTGGTGCCGTAGGCCATCAGAAGCGCCCCGGCGCGTCCCACTTCGGCCCGCGAAAACGCGGTGATAGATTCACGTACTTTGAACCCCCACGAAACCTCGGCAAGTTGGAGATTTTTCATGCCTGTTAAAGCTGGAATCAATGGATTTGGACGTATCGGCCGCAATGTGTTTCGCGCCGCTTATGAGGCGAAGGCCGACATCGACTTCGTCGGTATCAACGACCTCACGGACGCGGCCACGCTGGCGCACCTGCTCAAGTACGACTCCAACTACGGTCCCTTCCCGGGCAAGGTCGAGGCCGCTGACGGCGCGATCGTCGTGGATGGCAAGACGATCCCGATCCACGCCGAGCGCGAGCCGGGCAACCTGCCCTGGGGCGAGGCGGGCGCCGAGGTCGTGATCGAATCGACTGGATTCTTCACGGACCGCGACAAGGCCACCGCGCACTTGGACGCCGGCGCCAAGAAGGTCATCATCTCGGCTCCGGCCACCAATCCGGACAACACCGTCTGCCTGGGTGTCAACTTCGACGAGACCTACGACAAGGACTCGCAGCACGTGATCAGCAACGCTTCCTGCACCACCAACTGCTTGGCTCCGATGGCAAAGGTGCTGCACGACGAGTTCACGATCAAGCGCGGTCTGATGACCACGGTTCACGCCTACACCTCGGACCAGAACCTGCAAGACGCCCCGCACGGCGACCTGCGCCGCGCCCGCGCCGCCGCCACCAACCTCGTGCCCAGCAGCACCGGCGCAGCGAAGGCGATTGGTCTCGTGGTTCCGGACCTGCTCGGCAAGCTGCACGGCTTCGCCGTGCGAGCCCCGATCCCAACGGGCTCGGTCGTGGACCTCACCTTCGAGGCCGGCCGCGACGTAACTCCGGAGGAGATCAACGCCGCCGTCAAGGCCAAGGCCGACCAGGGCGCGCTCGCCGGCGTGCTGCAGTACACGGAGGACCCGATCGTCTCATCCGACATCGTGCACTCGTCGTACTCGTCGATCTTCGACTCGCTGCTGACTTCGGTGATCGAGGGCAGCCTGGTCAAGGTCGTCAGCTGGTACGACAACGAGTGGGGCTACTCGAACCGAGTGGTCGAACTCGCGCAGAAGATCCTTTAGGGGATGCGCGCCGTGGCCGGGCTGCTTGGCAAGAAGACCGTTCGCGACATCGACGTCGCCGGTCGGCGCGTGTTGGTGCGCGCCGACCTCAACGCCCCGTTGCGTGAGCAGAACGGCGAAATCGTGGTTTCCGACGACGCGCGCATCGCGGCGTCGGTGCCAACGATCGAGCTGCTGCGCGACAACGGCGCGAAGGTGATCGTGTGCTCGCACTTGGGTCGTCCCAAGGGCGAGCGCGATCCCAAGCTCTCGCTGGCGCCGGTTGCCGCGCGGCTGGGTGAGTTGCTCGACAGCGTGGTGCCGCTCGTTCCCGAGCTTGTCGGGGTCGCGGCCGAAGAAGTTGTCGCCGGCATGGCCGACGGCGACGTTGTGTTGCTGGAGAATTCACGCTTTGAGCCCGGCGAAACAAAGAACGACCCCGCTCTGGCCGAACAACTTGCGAGGCTCGCCGACGCCTACGTGGACGACGCCTTCGGCGCCTGTCACCGGGCCCACGTCACCACGGAGGGCGTCACGCACTTCGTCGACACGGCGGTGTCGGGATTGCTGCTGGAACGCGAGGTAACGACGCTGCGCGGAATCGTTCAAAAGCCCGAGCACCCGCTCGTCGTGGTGCTCGGCGGCGCCAAGGTGACCGACAAGATCGCCGTGATCGAGAACTTTCTCAAGGTCGCCGACGCGATCTTGATCGGTGGCGCGATGTGCTTCAGCTTCTTCAGGGCGCAGGGTCGCGAGACCGGCAACTCGCTTGTTGAAGAAGCGGGGATCGAGCTCGCCCGCAAGGCTCTGGCCGATGCCGAGCAGGCCGGTTGCAAGTTGATGCTGCCGGTGGACCTCAAGCTCGGCCGTGAGTTTTCCGCCGAGACCGAGGCGACCGACCTCGACGGCATCGACGTGCCGGAGGGCTGGATGGGCCTCGATGTCGGCGAAAAGACGGCCGCCGCCTATGGCGCGGAGGTGAAGGCCGCCGCGACCGTGTTCTGGAACGGTCCGATGGGCGCGTTCGAACTTGAACCGTTTGCGGCGGGCACTCGTGCCGTCGCGCAGGCCGTGGCCGACGCGCCGGGCGTGACCGTGATCGGCGGGGGAGACTCCGCCGCGGCGATTGCGCAGTTCGGCCTGGCCGACAGCGTCACGCACCTCTCAACCGGAGGCGGCGCCGCGCTTGAACTTTTGGAAGGAAAACCATTACCCGGAGTGGAGGCCTTGAACGATGCCTGATCGACGTCCATACATTGCAGGCAACTGGAAGATGCACAAGACCGGCGCCGAGGCCGAGGACTTCCTCTGGGCTCTGCTGCCGCGGATCAGCGGCGAAGATCGCGCCGAGGTGGTCGTCTGTGCGCCGTTTACGGCGCTGTCCAACCTGGTCGACGGATCTCGCGGCTCCCGCGTGAAGGTGGCCGCCCAGAATATGCACCAGGCCGAGCAGGGAGCGTTCACGGGCGAGGTGTCCGCGGCAATGCTGTCTCACCTCGACGTGCGCGCGGCCGTGCTTGGCCACTCCGAGCGCCGCCAATACTTCAACGAGACCGACGAGGCGCTCGCCGAGAAACTGCCGGTGGCGTTGACGGCCGGGATCGAGCCGATCTTCTGCGTTGGCGAGTCCGAGGCCGAGCGCGAGGCAGGTCAGATGGAGGATGTGCTGCGTCGCCAAGTCACAGCAGGATTGTCAAAGGTCGCCGCAGCCGATCTGCCGACGGTCGTGATCGCCTACGAGCCGATCTGGGCGATCGGAACCGGCAAAGTGGCCACTACCGAGCAGGCCCAGGAGGCGATTGCCTTTATCCGCTCGCTGGTCGCCGGGATCGAGGCGGGCGCGGCCGAGGCCGTGCGAATTCTCTACGGCGGCAGCGTGAAGCCAGACAACGCGGCCGAACTGCTGTCTCAACCGGACATCGACGGCGCGCTGATCGGCGGAGCGAGCCTGGACCCGGCGGACTTCGCGGCCCTGGTCGCCGCGGGCGACGCGGCTTGACGATGAACGGCGACGGCGAATCCGGTACGAGCGCCGCGAGCGACACGACCGTCGCCGCTGATCTCGCCAACGCGATCGTCGCTGCCGACGCGAGCGACACCACCGTCGCTGCCAAAGCCGCCAACACCACCGTCGCCGCCAATGCCGCGGCGCCCGCCGTCGCGCTGATCATCCTCGACGGCTGGGGACTGGCTCCGGCCGGTCCCGGCAACGCGGTCGAGTTGGCCGAAACGCCTGTATTCGACGAGCTGCACGCCCGTTTCCCGCACGCCACGCTGCGCACCTGCGGCCGCGACGTGGGCCTGCCCGAGGGCCAAATGGGCAACAGCGAGGTCGGTCACCTCAACCTCGGCGCCGGAGCGATCGTCAACCAGGACCTCACGCGCATCGACATCGCGATTGAGGACGGATCGTTCGCGACCAACACGGCGTTGTTGGGCGCCTGCGCGGCCGCGCGTGAAAGCGGCCGCCTGCACATCATCGGTTTGATCAGCGACGGCGGCGTGCACTCCAGCCTCGAACACCTCAAGGCGCTGCTTGCGTTGGCCGACGGCCAGGGGGTGACCGACACCGTTGTGCACGCCTTCACCGACGGCCGCGACACGCTGCCGCGCTCGGCCGCCGGCTACCTGACCGAGGTGCAGAACGCGCTTCCCACAAGCGCGCGCATCGGCACCGTGACCGGCCGCTACTACGCGATGGACCGCGACAAGCGATGGGATCGCGTGAAGCTCGCCTACGACGCGATCGTGCATGGCGTAAGCGACCAGCCGCGCGCCGCGAGCGGGGTGGACGCCGTCACCGCCGCCTACGCGCGCGACGAGAACGACGAATTCATCCTGCCCACGCTGATCGGCAACGAAGATGCACGAATCCGCCCCGGCGACGCCGTGATCGGGCTCAACTTCCGTCCCGATCGCATGCGCGAAATTATTTCCGCCCTCGGCGAACCGGATTTTGCCGAGTTCGACCGTGGCGCGGCGCCGGAAGACCTGAAGATCGTCTGCATGACCGAGTACAAATCCGGCTGGCCCTACGCGATCG
The DNA here is from genome assembly GCA_016213645.1 of Actinomycetota bacterium. Lineage (GTDB taxonomy): Bacteria > Actinomycetota > Thermoleophilia > Solirubrobacterales > JACPNS01 > JACPNS01. Next base: position 16,030 of record JACQZY010000025.1, on the reverse strand, counting down.
CATTTCCGCCCGCGCGGCCGACCGTCACGCTGGCATCGGTGATCGCGGGCGGGGGCGGTGACCAACTGCACGTGGCCGAGACCGAGAAGTACCCGCACGTGACGTATTTCTTCAATGGCGGCGAAGAATCGCCGTGGGACGGCGAAGAGCGCTTTATGGCGCAGTCGCCGAAGGACGTGGCCACCTACGACCAGAAACCCGAGATGTCCGCCGCCGAAGCTGCCCGGCAGTTCACCGAGCACTGGCGCGACCGCGATTATCGCTTCGGCGTGATCAACTTCGCCAACCCCGACATGGTCGGCCACAGCGGCGTGATCCCGGCGGTGGTGAAAGCGGTCGAAGCCACCGACGAGCAGCTAGGTGAGGTCGTCAAAGCCGTACACGACAAGGGCGGTGTGTGCCTGATTACCGCCGACCACGGCAACGCCGAACAACTACTTGAACCCGACGGGTCGCCGAATACCGCGCATTCGCTGAACCCCGTGCCGTTGATCGTTACGCGAGAGGGCGTGCGGCTGCGCGAGCAGGGCATCCTCGCCGACGTCGCGCCTACCGTGCTGGACCTGCTGGGCGTCGCCCAGCCGCCCGAGATGACGGGCGAGTCGATGATCGTCCGCTGAGGGCGCCGATCGACCGTGCCATCTGAAGGTGCCGAATCCATCGTCCGCCAGGTCTTCAGCGATGTTCTTGTATGAACCCGCGCATCGCGTCGATCTGATCCTGCAATGTCTGCTTGACCACCGGCGCCGTGCCGGAGTCCCCCAGCAGAAAGCCGCCGGCAGCCGCCGCGCCGATGGCAAGTAATAGAAGCGAGATCGCGAAAAACCGCTTCAGACGGCGATGGCCGCGTTGTGGTGTGTCTCCAACCGGAGACGCGGCGGCTGGCGTGGCCGCGGAGGAGACTCGCGTGGCAGGGGCCGGCGCCGCCGGAATCGGTGCGGCCGCAGCAGCGACGCGGGTGGATTCCGTCGTCCGCGACGCGCCGACCGCGCCCAAGGCGTTCGCCGCGGCGACGGCCGTGGCCGCGGTGGCCGCGCGCGCCGCGCGCCGACCCTTTGGCGAGCGTGACCCCGCGGCCACGTCGCGCGCGGCAATCAGGCGTGTGGCGGCGTCCGGGTCGGACAAAATCGCGGTGACGAAATCGGTTTCGTGGCGCTTCAGCCCCTGGCGCAGCGCCTCGCCGAACTCGCGCGCGTCGGCGAAGCGCCGTTCGGGATCATGGTTCAGCGCCACACGCACCGTGCGGTCCAGCTCGACCGGCACCAGCGCGTTCAGCGGCGAGATCGGCTGTGGCGTCTCGTCGCGCTGCTTCATCGCCAACTCGGTGATCGACTTGTACTCGTAGGGCAGACGGCCGGCGAGCATCTCGTAGGTCACGACCGCCAGCGAGTAGATGTCCGATCGCGGGCCGGTCTCGCCGCCGATTGCTTGTTCCGGGGATAGGTAAGCCACGGTGCCCAGCACGGACCCGACCTGCGTGACGCGCGTCATCTCGGCGGCTTTGGCGATCCCGAAGTCCATCAACTTCGCGCCGCCGTCGGGCGTGACGATCAGGTTCGCCGGTTTTACGTCACGGTGAATCACGCCGGCGCGGTGTGCGCACTCCAGCGCCTCGCAGGCGTCCGATGCGATCGCGACGGCGCGGGCGGGCTCAAGCTGACGGCCACCCGAGAGCATCTCAGAGAGCGGCGTGCCCTCGATGTACTCCATTACGATGAACTGTCTGCCGCTTTCTTGGTCGTGGCCGGAGTCGAACACCTGCACGATGCTTGGGTGCTGTAGCCGTGCCACCGCGAGCGCCTCGTGGCGGAACCGCGTCACGAAGTCGGCGTCGCCTGCGAGGTGCTCGGCGATCAGCTTGAGCGCGACCGTGCGCTTGAGCACGGTGTCCTCCGCCAGCACCACCACCGACATACCGCCGGTGCCGATGCGGCGAATCTGCCGGTAACGACCGGCGATCAGAGGTTGCGCCTCGGTGGGTGCGTCGCCGTTCATTGCGGTGAGACCCCTCCAGTCTGATTGTCGCCGCCGCCGGTCGGCTGTGGTTCCGGGGAAACCGGGGGAGTAGGTTGCGTGCCGCCGTCTGTCGGCTGCGGATTTGGCGGCGCCGTCGGCTCGGGCGTCGGCTCGGTCGCGCCGGTCTGACCGGTTTTGCCGGTCACCGGTTCCGTCGGCTCGGATTTGCGCTCGCGGCACTCGGTAGCCACAAGTCGCTGTAACTGCTCCACGCTTTGCGCGTATGCGGCGCCGAGGTCCGGCCGGTCGCGATTGACCGTCTGCGCCTGACCGATCAGGGCGTTCACGCGCGATGTCGCGGAAGTGCAGTGCCCTTCAGAGACGGCCGCCTCCAGTGCGTCCAGCGCGGCCAGCGCACGGTCCGCTTCGCCGCCGGAGAACTTCTGGTTGCTTGCGCCACAACCTCCCGCGGCGAACGCGGCGAGCGTAAGCGAGACGATCAGGCACGTACGAAGGTGCCCGCGCCTTGCGAGTCGCGTCGAATTCGAAATCCGGTCTTTGCCCGAAGCCGTGGGCATCCGGACAGATTAAGCGCAGCCGCGGACTTCGCGTCCACCAGTCTGGGGCTATTCCGCGGGGGTGGGGGACCCTTCGACACGGCGTCGGTCGATCGCGGCGGTCAGATCGCTGACCATTTCCTCGATCGTGTAGTCGCCTTTGGCGAGAAAGCCATCCGCGCCGGTCTCGCGCATAATCCGCTCTCCATCCTGGTCGGCCGCGCCCGAATGCAAGATCACCGCCGCGTTAGGAGTCATCTTGCGGAATTCCTTGACCATGTCCGCGCCGGATTCGTCACCGAGGCGCAGGTCCACTAGCGCCGCGTCGCAGTGGTTGCCGGCCGTAAGCCACGCTCGAGCTTCGCCGGCCGACTCGCAACAGTTGACCGTGAACTGTTTGGACTCCAGCATTGCTCCGAGCGCCTCGCGAACGAGATCGTGATCGTCAATCACCAACACGGTCAGTCCTTCACCGCGGTCGTCGCCATCGCCGTGGTGTGCTTCGTGATTATTACGTGGCGCTTGTTGCGGAAATGCCGGGACTCCCGCACGCTCCGTGGCGCTGATTGCGTCGAGTAGCTCACCGAGCGAGGATTCCTTCAGCAGATAGCCGTTGGCGCCGGCCGCCATCGCGGAGCTGACGCTCTCTTCCTGGGCCGAAGCAGAGAACGCGAGCATGCGGACATCCGGCAGATATCGCCGCAGCGCGGCGATCGTCGCGGTGCCGCTGAGGCCCGGCAGGCGCATGTCGATCACGAATACATCCGCACGGCCGCCCTCTCGCACCCAGGCCACGATGTCGCGGCCGTTGTCGAATCCGGCCACCAGCTCAAAACCCGGTTCGTAGCGGACGATCTCTTCAATCAGACTGCGGATCACAGCCGAGTCGTCGGCGATTGCGATCTTCAGAGTTTCCGGCAAGTCCTTCTCCCTATCGATTCCACGGCCAAACCGCGCTCGTGCCGACATCGCCCGCCGGCGCTGATCGTGCGGGAAATCCCAGCCTCAACGACCTGCCGCTCGCCGAAAATGCGGTCAGAATTCAGATTACACCGAACAAAGTATCGAGTACCGAGTTATGTAGTCGCAACGTCGGTGTGTCGGGTCGGCGAATGACAGTTCCTCCGCCGCTTTGGGTCGCCGCGTACGCGACGGCGATACGGGCGGATGTGTGTGGCGACCGGCGCCGAAGCGACTTTGCTGTCAGTCGGGATCGGGCGTGATCACGACTTCGTGCTGTAGCGCGCCCTGCGTCAGCGGCAGTATCGCACGAATCATCGTGCCGCGTCCGGGTCCGCCTTCGATCGAGAAGCGCCCGCCGAGCATGCGGGCGCGTTCGCGCATGCCCAGCAGGCCGAGGTGGCTGCCTTCCGCGCTGGGGCCGGCGACCGCGGCCTCATAGCCGACGCCGTCGTCGCGAATCTCGATGTCGATCTCTTCGTTTTCGATCTTCACGTTCACGCCGGCGTGCGCGGCCTTGGCGTGCTTCTCGATATTGGTGAGTGCCTCTTGGACAATGCGGAAGATCGTGATCGAAAACTCGTTGCCGAGGTCGTCGGGCACGTGGCTGGCCACCGTCACGTCAACCCCGTCGACTTGACGGCCGAGTTCGTGGAGCGCGGCGGAGAGACCGTTGTCGTCGAGCACCTGCGGGCGCAGTTCCATCAACAGGCGTCGCAGGTCACGGGCGCAGGAGCGGATCTCGTCGGCTCCGTCATTGATGATCGTGCGCGCCGTGGCGAAGTCGCCCTGCTCAACGCGCGACTGCGCTAGTTCCAGGCGGATTGCCGTCGCACCGAGTTGCTGGAGCACGCCGTCGTGAATGTCCGCGGCCACCATAGATCGCTCGCGTTCCTGCGCCTCGACCAGTCGTCGCGTGGCCGATCGGCGTAGCGACTCGATCGTCAGGCCGGCGCGATATCGCGCCACCGCGCCGGAGACCGCGCGCGTGATTGCGCCCAGCATCTCCTCTTCAACCGGAGTCAGATCTGAGCGCGTCTGAACGAGTAGCACCGACTCGATTGTGTCCTCAATGCGGATTTGCAGCACACGCAGGCCTTCGATCCGATCGGCGTCACTGACCCCGACGGCGGCATTAGCCACGCGCAGCGCAGTTTCTTCGTCAATCGCGCCGCGCAGCGCCACGATCCTCGGCGGATCGATCGTCAGCGTGATTGCCGCCAGGCCAGACACATCGTCGCAGCCCGCAAGCAGGTCGACCACAGAGCGCAGAGCGTCATCGCGCTCACGCGGCCCGGATAGCGAGATGTGCGCGCGCGCCGCCGCTTGCGCGTACTGGGTGCTGCGCACGGCCTCGGACACCCGCGACGTGCGCTCAAGTTGCAAAGTCACCGACAGCGCGATCGACAGTGCGACGGCCGCGGAATCCTCCGGCAGCGATTCGTTTGATTTGAGCTCCACCGCGAGTACGCCGAACACGTCGAGCGTGTCAAGGCTGGTGAACAGCGGCAGCGCGAGATAAGGGCGGCCGTCGCCGCCGGTGACCGTGATCGGAGAGATCTCGTCGGCGAAATGCGCAAATGCCGCCGCCGTCGCCTCAGCGTCCGACTTCCCGGCCACGTCACCCGGGCCGATCGCGAAGCGGTTGCGCCTGACGCTCATAAAGTGGTCGCCGCCGTCGGGGGCATAGTCGCGCTCGACCATGTACTTCTGCATCAGGCGGCCGATCATCTCGATCACCTCGAGCGGCATGTTGACCTCGAGGATGTCGCGCAAGAAGAACTCGGCCAGCATCTGACCCGAACTACGCAGGCCGGCCAGGTCGGATTCGAGCGCGGCGATCCGATCCAGCGCCTGCTCGTGGGTGAGGGTGCCGGCAGGTCGCGCGTTTTCGGGCTTTCGGCGTGAGTCGTTCATCGTCGCCGGGCGAATCCAGTGCTATTCGTCGTCGTCTTCTTGGGGTGGGCCGGGTTCGTCGCCCTCGTACTCCGGCAGATTCCTGATGCCCTCGCTGGTCGTCCACTTGGAGTAGTTGTCCTCCATCGCGTCGATCAACTCGCGCATGAAACGCGGCGAAACGTTGACGCGGGTGACCACCACTCCGGGGATCTCCTCGGCCTCGACCTCGTGATCGACCCGTGCGAACGTGATCGTGAACTCATAGTCTGAGTGGCTGATGTTCGCGAAGTTCGAATACACCCCCGCCATCTGTTCGGGCTGGAAGTGGATGTTGATACCGCGTTGTTCGGACTGACCTTCAGACATATTGCGCTCCGCGTTCGTGGTTTTGGTGGCCTCCTGCGTAGAGGTAGTATCGCCTAAATCGTGAAGCTCGGCGACAACCATCCAATCGCATGCCGCGCGGCCGCGGCGGCCGGCGCGAGCCGCCTCTCGGCAGGGTGCGCCGATGACTGATTCCGGGTCGGCGTCGCCGTCCCTGCGAAGCGATCCGCTGGCCGCGCTGCGGCGGGCGGTGAACGCGGCGGCGGCGGGTGTCGTGGGTGCGGCCGAGGCGCCGTCCGGGGTTGCGCTGGAGCGACCACGCAAGGCGGCGCACGGCGATTTCGCCACCAATGCCGCGATGGTCTGCGCGCCGGTCGCGCGCGACAACCCGCGCAACGTCGCGCGCAAAATCGGCGAAGCACTCGCCGAGCAACTTGGCGTCGACCTTGGCGCCGCAGAAGTGGCCGGTCCCGGGTTTTTGAACCTGCGTCTCGCCGACGGCTGGTATCGCGACGCGCTGGCGTTCGTGCTCTCGGCCCCGGATCGCTTCGGCGCGGGAGTGGCGGAATCTCCCGAACGGATAAACGTAGAGTTCGTGAGCGCCAATCCGACCGGCCCGATGCACCTCGGCCACGGCCGCAACGCGGCCTACGGCGATTCGCTCTGCCGCATCTTCGAATTCGCCGGTCACGAGGTCTCGCGTGAGTTCTACATCAACGACTTCGGCAGCCAGGTGGCGCGCTTCGGCGCCTCGATCTCCGCTCGCGCGCGCGGCGAGCATGTGCCCGAAGACGGGTATCAGGGTGAATACGTAGACGAGATCGCCGCCGCGATTGACGGCGCCGCCGAACTGGAGGAGAGCGATCTGGCCCAGCGCGGTGTGGCGATGATGATCGAGCGCATCCGCGCCACGCTTGAGCGAATGGGCGTGAGGATCGACACCTGGTTCTCCGAGCGGACATTGCTGGACGACGGCCGCTTCGAACGCGCTCTCGACACGCTGGCCGCGGCGAGCGAGAGCTTTGAGCACGACGGTGCGCTGTGGTTGCGCACCAGCAAATACGGCGACGACAAAGACCGCGTGTTGCGCCGCACCAACGGCGAATACACATATTTCTCCACCGATATCGCGTACCACGCGGACAAGTACGCACGTGGATTCAAGCGCCTGATCGACGTCTGGGGCGCGGATCACCACGGTTATGTGGCGCGCATGAAGTCCGCCGTGGCGGCGCTGGGCGGCGACCCCGACACTTTTGAGCCGGTGATCATGCAGCTCGTGAATCTGACCGAAAACGGCAAGCGCGTGCAGATGAGCAAGCGCAGCGGCGAGTTCGTACCCGTTGACGACCTGATCGAGGACATCGGCGCCGATGCGTTGCGGTTCTTCATGGTTCAGCGCAGCCACGAGACGACGATGGACCTGGACCTCGCGCTTGCCCGCGAGCAGAGCGACAAGAACCCCGTGTACTACGTGCAGTACGCGCACGCGAGGATCGCGTCGATCCTGCGTAAGGCCGGGGAGCCGGGCGCGCCGGAAGGGGAGGGGTCGGTCGAGCCGGCCGCGCCGGTGACGGGAGAAGCCGCCGGGCAATCCGTGCCGGCGGCGGACAGCGCCGCCGGGGTAGCCGCGCAGGCCGTTGCGAGGTCCACCGCCGGCGCCGGACACGAACTGCACGCTTCCGAGCGTGCCCTGATCCGGAAGCTGATCGAATTTCCCGACGAAATCGCGGAGACCTGCCTGCGCCGCGCGCCGCACCGGCTGACGATCTACGGTCGCGATCTGGCTGCGGAGTTCTCCGCGTTTTACCGCGACTGCAAGGTGATCGGCGACGACGCCCCCGTGCAGGAGTTCCGACTGGCACTCTGCCGGGCCACGCGAGACACGCTTGCCCGAACGCTTGATTTGCTGGGCGTCAGCGCGCCGCAGTCGATGTAGATCTGGCGGCCGAGTCCGTGGCCGCGCCTGCGATGTGCGCGATAGTCGCCACCGCCGACCGTCAAGCCCGCGGCGTTCGTGCTCGTGTCCACCGCCGCGTGCTGCCCGCCGGACTCAGAAACTCAGGTTCCAGTCCTGCGTCAGGCGCTGCGCTTCCACATTCAATCGGTAGAACTGATCGGTCAGGATCAAAGTGCCCACGATCATCAGCACGACGCTGGAAAACAGCACCAGCGCCGGGTAGTGCCGCTTGATCCAGCCGGTCGCACCGGCCATCGCGCCCACGCCCAGCGCGGAGAGGATGAACGGCACCGCCAGCCCGGCCGAATAGAACAGCAGCAAAACGGCGCCTTCGCCGAGATGTTGCTTGGTGCCCGCGGCCGTGAGAATCGCGCCCAGCGTCGGCCCCACGCACGGCGTCCAGGCAATCGCAAAGGCCGCGCCCGCCACCAGCGGCCCGCCGGTTCCGGCGCGCTCGGCCAGTTTTTCCGGCCTCCATTCGCGATTGAGCTTCGGAATCGCCAGTGTCGCCGCCAAAAACACTCCCAGTGCCAGGATCGCCGCTCCGGAGACCTTGCGCAAGAGGTTCATGTTGTCCGTCAGCGCCTGACCCAGTCCGGTCGCCGTCAGACCCAGCGCCATAAAGATCATCGTGAACGACAGCACAAAGAGCAGCGCCGGACCGAGCATCTGCCGCGCGCCGACACTTTCCGTCTGACCGGGCGTCACACCGGAGATCGCCGACAGGTAACCCGGCACCAGCGGCAGCACACAAGGCGAGAAAAACGAAAGCAGTCCCACGCCGAACGCGGCGAAAACAGTGGTGTCGACTCCGCCGTCCATTGCGTCAGATCCGTCTAGAGATCGTATCTGCGCAGGTCTGCGTCCAGGTCGGGGGCGTTTGCATCGCCCGCGACACCCGGGACGGCATCGCGCGCTTCACCGGTTCGCCGCCAGCGCAGCGCGCCGATCGCCAGCGCCAACCCGGCCAGCACGATTCCCGCCGCCGGCACAATCCACGCCGCCAAGTCAAAACCACTTGTACCGGGCAACGCGAGCACGTCGTCACCGTACTCGGCCACCAGCGCAGCCTTCACGTTCTCTTTGGTCTTGCATTCGTCCACGCGGTCGCGGATGAACTCGCGCTCGTTCTCGGCCTGCGGTCCGCCGGCGTTGACCAGCGGCACGCCGCAGATCGGGCACATCACCTCGTCCTCCACATCAGGCAGCGAGGTTCTGGGGCAGGCCGCCGCCCAAGCGGGCGCCGAACACGCCAACAGCAAGCACGCCGCAAGCAGCGCCGCGATTCGAAATGGCCGGATCAAAGCCCGGCCTCTTCCAACGCTTTGGGGACGTGCGACTCCAGCCATTTGTCGTCGATCTCGTATCGCTGCATCGCCACGATGCGACCTTTGGGATCGATCAGAAACGACTCGGGAAGGGCGCGCGTGCCGAAATCCTTCGCGGCGTTGTCACTGCCGTATTTCACCATTGGATACGTCAGCTTGTAGCGCCGCGCGAAGGCCTGCGCCTTTTCGGTCAGATCGTCAACGTCCGCGCCGATCACCGTAAAGCCCCGGTCGCGGTATTTGAGGTACGCGCGCTCGATCGCGGGCGATTCGGCCTTGCAGGCGTCGCACCAACTGGCCCAGAAGTTCAGCAGCACCACCTTGCCGCGATGATCGGCGATCGAGGTTGTTCCCGGTGTTCCGATTCTGCGAACCCTGCGTACCGCCGCCGATTCATGACGACCGGCCGCCAGCGCGCGGTCGATTTTGTCGCCGCCCTTGGTTTGCACAACGCCGTACACCAGCAAAGCGAGCAACGCCGCCACGGCGAGCATCACGGGAATCGCGTAGGGGGATCGCTTGCGTTGCATACGAACTAGAGGTTAGATCGCTTCGGCGCAAGCGTCCTGGCACGCGGAATGAGTCCGCCAGTTCGTGTAGAAATGGGTTGAGCGCGAATTCCGCGTCGGCTTGTGCTGACCGGATGTCGTCGCCGGACTAATCGAGCATTAAAAAGCCGAGTCATCGAATAAAGGGGTAGGCGTGGCTGAGAAAACGACAAAAGGCCGCTTAATCGCGGCTGGAGGCGGGATCGTTCTTATCGTCTCGCTTTTCCTGAATTGGTATAAGTTCAAAGCCGGTTTCAGCGCTGGCGGTTACAGCAGTTCGTCAAGCGTCGGTGCGTCCGCTTGGGACGCCTTCGGCTTTATCGACTTGCTATTGCTTGTGATCGGACTACTGGCGATCGTGCCCGCTGCGCTTGACATCTTCGATCTGGAGATCGAACTGCCGGTGGACATGTCCGTTGTCACGATGGGAGCGGGTGTCGCGGCGGTCGCGATGATCGCGTTTCGCGTGCTGGACAAACCCGGCCCTGATGTTGAGGTGAATGTTCCGGGCGTCGAGGCCAGCATCGGACTTGGTTTCGGTCTGTTCATCGGCCTGGTCGCTGCCGTGGCGGTTGCCTTCGGTGGGTTCACGCAGACCTCCGAGAGCGGCGGTGAGGCCGATGCCTTCAGCGGTGGAGCGGTTCCGCCCCCGCCCGGCGGCGCCGTGCCACCTGCTCCTCCAGCGCCTCCGGCTGCTCCCGGCGTCCCGCAGAGCGCGCCACCACCGCCTCCTCCCGCGCCACCCGCTCCGCCGGCTCCCCCCGCGCCACCCGCGCCCCCGGGACCGCCTACAGCGAGTTGACAGGCCGGCCGATAATCAGATAGAGGATTTACAGAACGGCCGCGCGAAGCGGCCGTTCTGCTGTCAAGACAACCGGTCGCCGGGAGGGCGCACCCGATGCAAAACGAAACGGCGAAGACCTGCGCCCGGTTGGGCGCCGCCGCGCTGATCATCTCGATGTTCTTCCCGTGGTTCGGCCAGGACTTCGGCCCGGTTGCCGTGAACTACGACGTCTTGCACGACAGTCGCGGCGCCGCGATTGCGCTGGGAGTATTCGCACTGGCCGCACTGACGCAAATCGAGTTCGGCGGACCTGGTCTGATGGGCCGTGTGTGGGGTCTGGTCGGCGGCGGCGTGGCTGCCTACCTGGCGTTTCGAATCTTCGCCCCACCCAAAGACCCGGTCAGCGACATGCTCGAAGCGATGCAGCTGAAGCTGCACGCACGCCCCGGCGTGTACGTGGCGCTCGCCGGTAGCGTGATGATCGCCTACGGCGGCTGGATCGAAACGAAGTTTCAGTTGAGTCGTTCCGCGAGTCGAGATCTGCCGATGGTCGACGAACGCGGCATGCTCGTGGGCCAAGCTCGCCCGCAGGTCGCGCCCGGGGCCGGGCAGGCGGTTGCGACGCCGGTCTCGCCCGGGGTCCAGCGTCCGGTTTCGCCGACGCCGACGCCCGCAGGGGGAGTGCCCGAAGCAGGCATACCCATAGCTTTCGCCCGCGCGACGCAGACGCAGGTCCAGGCACCTCAAGCTGCACAGGGACCCGTACCAGCGCGGCCCGCGCCCGCGCAGTTCGCCCCGACGCAGCATGCGCCTACCCTGCCCGCGCAGCCTGCACCCGCGCAGCCCGCACCCGCACCGCCCGCACCCGCACAGTCCGCACCCGCACAGTCCGCGCAGCCGGCACCAGTCCTGCCCGCGCAGCCCGCACCAGTCCTGCCCGCGCAGCCCGCACCCGCACCGCCCACGCGGCCAGCCCAGCCCACGCGGCCAGCCCGGCCCACACCGACCCTACCCGCGCCCTCCGCACCAGCACCGCCCGCCCACGGGCACCCGATGCCGCCCGCGCAATCCGCATCACCCGCACCCGCCCCAGCGTCGCCCCCAGTGCAAGGGAGTCACACCCTCGCCCCATAACCATGCGGTTTTCCGCGTACATGTCGGACTTCTCGCAGGCCAGGAAGACGTGGGTGTACGCAGGGAACGTGATTCCCACGGGAAGTCGCTTGGCGAGACGATCGCGGGAGGCGTAGCGATTCTTGGTTACGCCGGCTGACGAATGGCAGTATTCTGCGGCCACGCGGACGTAGCTCAGTTGGTAGAGCGCTAGCTTCCCAAGCTCGAGGTCGCGGGTTCGAGACCCGTCGTCCGCTTCACCGCCGTACGCTTTGGCCGCTGTCACTCACAGGCCGCCGCCCACCGTCACCGCACGTCCAAAAACCTCGTCCAGCATTTCTTCGGTCAGTCGGCCTGTGAACGTGTTCTGCTGGCTGGGGTGGTAGCTGCCGATCAGCGTCAGATCGTCGACCCGCACCTCCGCGCCATGACCGAACCGGGGCTTTGGCCGAGGCGTGGTCATGCCCCGCAAGGCCAGCGCGCGTAGCGCGCCGTCCCACGCGAACGCGCCCAGCGCCACGATTACCCGTAGCTCTCCGAGCAATTCCAGCTCACGCGTCAGGTAGCTCAGGCAGGCATCCCGTTCCACCGGCAATGGTTTGTTGTCCGGCGGGGCGCACCGCACGACCGCACTCACCCAGGCATCGCGTAACGACAAACCGTCGTCGCGCTCGACCGACAATGGCTGATTCGCCAACCCGGCGCGGTGCATCGCGGCGTAAAGCCAGTCTCCCGACCGGTCGCCCGTGAACATGCGGCCGGTGCGGTTGGCGCCGTGGGCGGCGGGGGCCAGGCCCACGACCAGCACTCGCGCGGCCGGATCTCCGAAGCCCGGAACTCCACGTGCCCAGTAGGTCTGCCCGCGAAAACGCTTTGGCGGGTCGGCCGCCGCGGCCTCGCGCCACGCGACCAGTCGTGTGCAGCGCCGACAGGCGGAAATCTCCTCGCGCAGCTTGGCTTGCGGACCGGTCTCGGTCCCTTGATCGAGTTCCATTGCGCGGATTCAAGCATTCGAGGGTCAAACGGCATCGCCGATCGAATTCCGCAGCGAACGCGGCGACGCCCACCGCCGCCTCACAGACAATTCGTCCCCCGCGACTCGATCCAGCGTTCCCAGCGAGTCGAACCGTCGTCCCTCGCGACTCGAACAGGCCCAGCCGCCGCGCTGCCACCAACCCACCTCCGCACGATCAAGCCCAGCCGCCACCACAGCTTCACCTGCGATAATTGGACCCGCCGATGGACCGTGCGAAGAAGCGAAAGATCCGCCTGATTACCACGCTGACGATCGCCCTTTTGCTGGCGACGGCGCTGGTCTACACCAGTTTTAGCGCTTCCACCGTGACGCGTACGCCGTCGCAGCTACTTGCGAACGCTCAGCCGGGAAAGAGCTACGAACTCAACGGCCGTGTAGTGCGCGGATCGCTGAAGGAGAGCGGCCAGTCGTTCAGCTTCAGGGTGCAAGACCGTGTCGGCGGCAAGTCGATCCCGGTCACCTACAGCGGCACCGTGCCGGACCCGTTCCGCGAGGGCCGCGAGGTGATCGTCTCGGGCGAAGTGAAGAACGGCGTTTTCGTCGGCAAGCCGGGCACGCTGATCACGAAGTGCCCGTCGAAGTTCAAGAACAAGAGCGAATAACGTCATGATCCTCGGTCGGGCATGCATACTGGCTGCCTTTGTGTTGTCGATCTATGCGGCCTGCGCCGGGCTTTACGCGGCGCGAACCGGCCGACGCGACTGGGCGGTATCGGCCCGCCGGGCGATCTACGGACTGGCCGCGGTGTCGGTGGCGGCGTTCATCACGATCGAGCTTGCCTACGTCAACTCGGACTTCTCGTATTCGCTGGTGGCGCAGAACTCCAGCACCACCACGCCATCGTTTTACAAGTTCACGGCCGTGTGGTCCAGTCAGGCCGGGTCGCTGTTGCTGTGGGTGATGGTGCTCGCGGTGTTTTCCGCCGCCGTGCTCTATTCCACGCGCAGAACACATTTGCAGGTCGCGCCATACGCGAACGCCGTGATCGGTGCGGTCGCCGCGTTTTTCGTGGGACTGATGCTGTTTGCGCCGGAAGCCAATCCGTTCTTGGCATCAAACCCGGTGCCGGTGGAGGGCAACGGCCTCAACCCGCTGCTGCGCCATCCGAGCATGATGTTTCACCCACCGATGCTCTACAGCGGCTACGTCGGCTTCACGATCCCATTCGCGTTCGCGGTCGGCGCGCTGGCGACCGGCCGCCTGGACGCCGGCTGGATCCGATCCACACGTAAGTTCGCTCTGCTGGCGTGGACGTTTTTGACGATCGGCATCATGCTCGGGGCCCGATGGAGCTACAGCGAACTGGGCTGGGGTGGCTACTGGGGTTGGGACCCGGTGGAAAACGCCTCGCTGCTGCCATGGCTGGTGGGTACCGCGTTTATCCACTCGATCATGGTGCAGGAGCGCCGCGGCATGCTCAAGGTGTGGAACGTCAGCTTGATCGCCACCGCGTTCACTCTCTCGATCCTCGGCACGTTTCTTGTTCGATCCGGCATCCTGGACTCGATTCACGCATTCGGCGAGTCCACGTTGGGCGTGCCATTCCTGATCTTCCTCTGCGTGATTGCGTTGGGCTCGGCGGCGTTGATCGTCAGTCGCCTGCCGGACCTGCGCTCCTCGCATCGGCTCGACAGCTTGCTTTCGCGCGAGGCGATGTTTCTGCTCAACAATCTGCTGCTTGTGGGAATGGCCGCGGTCGTGTTTTGGGGCACGTTCTTTCCGTTGATCTCCGAGGCGGTTACCGGGACCAAAGCAAGCGTCGGCCCGCCGTGGTTCACGCGCTACATGACTCCGATCGCGATTTTGCTGGTGCTGATCAGCGGTGTTGGTCCGGTGATTCCGTGGCGGCGAATGAGTCGCGCGAAGGCCGCCGCGCTGTTCGCTCTGCCGGGAATGGCGGCGGCCGCCGCGGTGGTGGCGACCGGCTTGCTTGCCGGACTGCTGCACAGCGTGTGGGCCACGCTGATGTTCGCCGCCGCCGCGTTTGCGCTGACGGTGATGTTGCGCGAGTTCTTTAGCGGCGCCCGCGCCCGTCGGTCGCTTGAAGGCGGCTCGTTGCCGGCGGCGCTGGTCCGATTGGTAGTCCGCAATCGCAGGCGCTACGGCGGCTACGTGGTGCACGCCGGCGTCGCTGTGATGCTGGCGGGCGTGGCCGCCTCGTCGGCCTTCAATCACACCGCGGAGCGGTCGCTGAAGGTAGGCCAATCGGTCAAGGCGGGCGACTACACATTCAAGTACGTGCGCGCCACCTCGGACGCGCACAACGAACGACTGTCATTTGGCGCCATCGTTGACGTTTTTCGCGACGGCCGCCGCGTCACCACGGTGCATCCCACGCGCAGTTGGTACCCCGTCAACTCTGACCGAATGGGTTCGGTGGGTCGCTTCTTCGGCGGCGAGGCCACCAGCGAGGTTGGCCTGGACGCCGGCCTGACGCGAGATATCTGGACCGCGATTCAGCCCGACCTGCGCCCGCTGCGACCGGCGATCGCCGCCGGCAACCGCCTGTCGGGAATCGAAAAACCAGAGATACAAGCCATTGTGATCACGGCGATCGTGGACGCCTACCCGCGCAAGGCCACCACTGCCACCTTTCGCGTGATCGTCAATCCGATGGTCACGTGGATCTGGATCGGCGGCATGATCGTGCTGCTCGGCGCGATCACCGCGATGTGGCCCGCGCCGGACGCGCTGCGATCGCGAGTAAGCGCGCTGGCCGCCGCGCGGCTGGCCGGCGCCGGACGCCGTGCGCCGAGTGAAGCCTGAGATGCTGGAAGTGCTGCTTACCGCCGCTCTGCTGACGATCGTCACGACGGCCGTGCTGATGCCGCTCGCCCGCGGTGTCGAGGATTCGCATGCCGACGCTGCTCAAGAGGAGATGGAGATCGCCAAGCAGGCCAAGTACCGCGAGATCCGCGACGCGGAAATCGACTACAAATCCGGCAAGCTGACCGACGACGAGTGGCGCGAAACCGACCTGGAACTACGCCGCGAGGCCACGGCCATTCTTGCGCGGATGGACCAGGGCAAGGGGCGGAGCTGATCGCGGTCCCGTCGGCCGGGCTACACTGCCCACCGTGGGAACGGTCCTGTCGATAATCCAATTGATCGTCTCGGTGGTCCTGATCTTCCTGGTGCTGCTGCACTCGGGCAAGGACGCCGGGCTCTCGGGCGCCTTCGGCGTTTCTCCGGGCAGCGGCCCGTTCGGCGGCGGCTCGCTGCTTGAACGCAACCTCGACCGCTGGACCGTCGTTTTCACGGTCATCTTCGTGGTCAACTCGATCATCCTGCTGAAGATCCTTTAGCGGCTGTCGGAGTGCGTCCTGTCTTTGGCTGCCTTGGTGGTTGCCATGGTGGTTGACGTCGGGAGTTGAACCTTGGTGGGAGGCTTGCCGTGATTGCGGCTTTGGCCGTGGCTGCGGCCGTCGCCGCCTTCGGTGCCGTGACTGGAGCCGTCGCCGCGGTCGTCGTCGGTGCCGTGACTGGAGCCGTGTCTGCAGCCGTCGCCGAGATCGACACCGTGTCTGCCACGCCCGCCCGCCCGCGCCCGCCCGCGCCCGCCCGC
>JACQZY010000024.1 GCA_016213645.1 Actinomycetota bacterium | reverse complement strand
TCTTCGGGGCCTGGCCCGAGCGGGCCACGGTGACGACATCGTCTCGGAATTCCTTCGGGTACTGCTTTGCCATTCCGGACATCCTTTCTGTGAGGAGGAATCCTCACAGGTCAGGTGTCAACTAAATGCGGGGCAGACCCGCGGCTCCGACGCGGAGTTGAGCGCCTCTGATGGCATCCCGCCGCTTTCAATTTCCATGAGCGCAAGCTATCACGGGAGTACCTGGTTTTCGGGGGAATGCTGCCAAGCGCCGAAACCGTGGTGGTCAGTCCGGCGACAACACCTCCGCCGGCTAATGAACCCGCACACTCACATACGGCCGCGGCGACGGGGTTGAACCGGCGCACGAGCTTCGCCGGAGCGGAGAAAAGATTTAGGCTGCGAACGTATTCTTGTTCAAGATGATTTCTTCTGAAGGCGCATACAAAGCAGATCGTGCTGCCGCCCTTGCGGGCGTGCCAAAGTCAACCCTGCACTATTGGTCGAAGCACAACATCCTTGTGCCGAGTGTGTCGCCGGTACGGATCAAGCTTTGGTCGTTTTCGGATTTGATGGCCGCGCGCGTGATCGAATGGCTCCGTCGCGACAAGAACTATCCAAGTGGCGTGGCGGTGCCGCGGTCGTCGATGCCCGCCATCAGGGAAGCGCTGAAGCGGCTCGACGAGCTGGACTTGAATCTTTGGACCGAGGATGTCGGTCCAACCGTGTCGGTTACTCGGGGCGGCGAAATTCTGCTGGACGCCGATCCGGACCCGGAAGCTGCCCATCGGCAGCGCGTTCTTGACGGGACCGAGGAGATGTTCACCATCTCGGGCGAATTCACCTTGCTCGATGGATCCAGCGGACCCGACCTTCACGCGCCACGACCGCAGCTTCGAATCGTTCCCGGCAAGCTGAGCGGCTCGCCCCATGTCGTCGACACTCGCCTAGAAACTAGTGCAATCGGCTCCCTTGCTCTTCGCGGGATCGAGCCGCGCAAGATTTATGACCTCTATCCCGAGGTGGCGAAAGCGAAGATCGATCAAGCGATCGATCTCGAGAGGCAGCTCGCGATCGTGCCGGCCGCAGCGTAATCGCCGTGTCGATGCGCCGACTCTTCGCGCTCGACCAGAACTTCCCTACGCCGATTGTCAAGGCACTCGAGCAGCACGTGTTCGACACCCGAACGAGCGACCGTTCCGCGCTGGATACCGGCGCTCTCCCCGATTGAATCAATCCACGCACGCTCTTCGGCGCGATGTACTTCTGCGCTGCCGCACCGCGCTCATCGAGTGTTACGTATCGCTCGCTCGAAATACGACAAATCCCACGGTGTATCTACGACAAATACCACAGTGAAATTGCGACAAATCCCTCAGTGAAAATGACTGCGTCTGGTCGGCAAAGCTCAGCCTGCCGTCGAAAGGTCGCGGATTCGGCTGGACGCCAGCTCCGTCAATGCGTCTAGACCATTCCGGTGAAGATCCAGTCCGTCTAGTTCATCGCGCGCGGCGGATTCGTATTGGTCGCATTCGGCAAGGCATCGCGACACAGCCGTGGTGTCGCAGACGCGCGACAGCGCTTCGCGAACTGAGCTGTCATTCACATTCCCAGTGAGTAGCCCGGCCAGTTCCGGATCTTCCTCCGCGGCAAATATCACTGGGAGCGTGATGTTGCCGCGGATCAGGTCGAAACCCGGCGTTCGGTTAGTTGCTGGATCGCCGTTGACGAGTCGGATGACGTCGTTCGAAATTCGCAGCGCGATGCCGAGTTTGCGACCGTACTCGGAAAGGTGGCTTTGAACATCCTCCGGAGCGCGGGCCAAATGCGATCCGAATCCAGCGGCGCGGGCGTGTAGTTCGCCGTCGTTTAGGCATGCCGCCGCGAAATATCTTTCGGTAGAGCGTCTGGAATTTCCTTCGTCTTCCGCATCGATCCCAGCGCCGCAAATTGCCGATTGAGTTGCGCGAAATAGTTGTTCGACGGCTTCCGCGTCGCAGGATGATGCAACCGCGAGACCGTGACTGAACGCGTGATCGGCGGCAAGTACGGTCATACCGTTGGTTTGCGTTTGAGATATCAGATCTGGTGTCTCGTTTACTCGCATCAGGCAGTTGACCGCGACTCGGCTTAATTCGAATGCCAAACCGACGGCCGACGATTCGGTCCCCGGTTCCTTCGCGTATGACTCTTCGGCGAGAATGCAGAGCCACGCTGCGACCGGACCGTGCCCGCTCAGAAAATCGCCAAGAAGTGCTTCGTCGGCCACATTCGACGCCGTGGTGAGCGCGGACATTGCATTCGCGTTCAACTTCGTCAATGTATCGGCGAAACAGAGTGCATTCCGCTCTGCGACCGCGAACACCGGAGTCTGAGAATGGAGCTTGCTTAGACGCTTCACTCCCGAGCCGCGATTTTCTTGAAACGTCGCGGGAACTGCTTTGGACCTCGGAGAAGATCCCGGTGCGCCTCGAGACGAGGGTGTGCGGTGCTCGGCCGCAGGTGCTGCGGGGCTACGGTATTCCTTTCGCACGAATTCGAGTATTTCGCGAAAACCCTCTTTACGGGGCAGCGCGTCGATGGCCTTCAGGGCCGAGGACGCGTATTCGTCGGCACAAGCCGCTGCGCGGTCGGGTCCGCTGGTGCGAATGATCAATTCCGCCAGTTCCGCAGGCGTCGCTTCCCTGTCGGACATTCGTTCGCGAAGCCTTCGGGATTCAGCGAGGGCGTAGATCGTCGGTAGGTTTATGACTCCATTTCTCAGGTCGTTTGCCGCGGTCTTGTCTGGACGGGCGAATTTGCCGGACACGTCAAGCAGGTCATCCCAGATTTGAAGCGCCATGCCCACGTCGTTTCCGAACTGACACGCAGCCGCGACGATTCCTTCTGGCGCTCCCGAGAGCTCGGCTCCGAGGTAGGCCGCCAGGCTCATGATGGTCGCGGTTTTTCGCTTTGAGGCCTCGAGGTAATCGGCCTCCGTTCGACCGAGATTGCCAACGTCCGTTAGCTCAAGCATGCCGCCGCCGCTCATTTCAACGGCGGTTTTGGAGAACCGCATGCGCGCCGAATCACTGCACGGCAAGATTCTTTTAACGGCACTGCACAAGACCCAACCACCGGCTAACGCGGCGTATCGCTGGCCGTACCTGGCTCTTGTGGTCAGCTCACCGCGGCGTAGCTCACCGGAATCGATGATGTCGTCATGCGCGAGACTTGCGAGATGCAGAAGTTCGACAGCTTCGGCGGCGCTCCCGATCGTACGAATATCGCCCCCTCGGCCCTGTTGCGCCGCCAGCCCAAGCAGATTCGCTCTGATCTGTTTGCCGCTGGACCCCAGAAGGTGAAGACACGCGTCGCGCAGACCGAAAGCCTCGATGGCCTTTGCCATCTCGGTCTCGGCACGGCGAAGCTGTGAGCGGCCGGCTACGTTTGCCAACGCGGCGTCATTCCTCGGCGCTCGATGCGACGCCGGGCGAAACGGCGGCCGCCAGCAGCGCGGGGATCGCGGTTGCCACCACGGTCAGCATCATCGCCTCGGCCAGGGTCATCAACCCAAACTCCACAGCCGGCTGGTACGGCGAGAGGAAATCGCTGGTGAGTTCGTTCCAGCGGCCGGCAAAGTATTGACAGAAAAGGCCGATCGCCAGTCCTACGACGCTTCCGAGAAAAACGGCGAGGAACGTCTCGAAGATCAGCGATCGAAATAGCTCGCCGCGGCTCATGCCGATGGCGCGAAGGGCCGCGAGACGTTTTCGACGCTGCCACACGGCGGTGAACATCGCCGCGATTATCGCCATCACTCCCGCCGCGAGGACGAGTGAAGATATCTGTCGGAGTCGGGCAAGGCCTTGATCCATTATCTCGGCGCGCTGGTTGATCATCTGGTCACTGGTAAAAACGGAGACGGCCGAATCCGGCCCAAGCGCACCGGCGATCGAACGTCGCGCCGAGACAAGCTGCGACACGTCGTCTAGCCGGATGTTCAGCGCGGTCACCCGGTCGTCTCCCCAGGCATCGAAGAAATCGTTGGTGTTCATGACGATCGTTCCGGGCGACCACCCGTAGTTTCCGGTCACCGCGGCCAGCCGAAAATGGCGCGATCCGGTGGGAGTCGGCAACGTCACGTCTTCCCCGGTTTTGTAATCGAGTTTTCTGGCCAGCGACCGCGACATGGTGATCCAGCCGCCATCGCGTAGGCGGCGTTCAGCGAGCGACGGATCTCCGGCGAGCACCTGCCCGCGAATCAGGAGATCGGGGTCGAGTGGCGAACGCGCAACCATGCGCACGCGATGGTTTCTGATGTCAAGAAACGCACCGCCTTCGGGGAACGCATCCCGAACGCCTCCCAACCGAACGATCCGACCGCGCAGCGGTTCGTTAGGGAACGACTCGGTGACGAGAAGGTTCGTCGAACCACCGCGAGCAGCCCAAACTCCGTGAGATCCAAAGTGGCCCCGAAGCAGTTGGTCGGCCCCTCTCTCAAGATCAAGCCGCGCGCCTCCAATGCTCACGATCGCCGTCAACGCTCCCGCGGATATCAGCGCCAGAGCAGTGGTTCTTAGTGGAGTGTTCACGAGTTCGTCGACCGCGATCGAAAACGCCACGTCGCCTCGCGTTCGGGTGATGCGTTGAAGGCGGCGCAGAATCTGAAGCACTATCGGCCCAGTGATCAGTGCGAGACCGAAGAAGAACATCGCCACACAAAAGGGAGTCGTCACCGGTACTAAATAAGAAATCGCTCCGGCCAGTAAGAGAATCAGCAATCCAATCCAGAGCCAGCCGTTTCTTCGAAGCAGGCCGGTCTCTCGATCTTCGCCAGACGATTCGCCGAAGGCCGATGTTGGTTTGGCGACATATAGGTCAAGCCCCGGCTTCAGCGACGCGGCGGCGGTCGCCGCCAGTCCACCCGCGCATGAGAGCGCGACCGTCGTGAATGTCACAACGCGTTGCGAACCGATCGCAAAACCTGCGGTCAAGTATTCGGGTATCGCTTGAAACGTGAAGTGCGAGAGTAAATTGCCGATTGCGATGCCGACGATCGTTGCCAAAACGCCGAGCGCGAGCGCATCGAACAAAAGCATCGCGAGCACCGTAGATCGGTCTGCGCCGATCAGCCGCACAAAAGCGACCAGTTTCTTACGCCGGGAAATCGCCAAAAGCATCGCATTGAACGCGAATAAGAGGCCGATCAGCACGGCCATCGCGCTAAACAGCGAGCTCGACTGCTGGTCTGGTTTCATCGCATTTGCAAGAAGTTGAACTTCAGCGTCGCTTGCGCGCGCGTTGGCCTGGTCATTCGCAACGTGTTTCAGGGCGTCGCTCGCACGAGCATGCTGTCCCGGCAACGGTTCAACCAGTATTCGGCTAATGCGGCCGGGCATTTGGGCGATTCTCTGTGCCGTGCCCAGCGGCGCAAGCGCAACCGGACTTTCCGTTAGGTCACCGACCGCGTTGGCATCCAGCACCCCGGCCAGAATCGCTTTTTGCTTTGACGCGCCGGCATCGATAGAGAAGGAATCGCCTACGTTCACGCCTGTTTGCCGAGCGGTCTGGGAAGTCATGTAAAAACCGAGCGCGTCCAGCTGATCGCGCTTCGCGAAGAACGCCGTCACCAGGGGCCCGCCGAGTTTCTCCAGTTTTTGGTCCGCGCCGATCAGTGTCAACGACGAGCGGCCCCGCGGACCTGCGACCGTGATTCGTTGCTCCAGCACCGGCGCCGCCGCTTTTACGCTGGGCAGACGCTTGACTTTGTTGAGAATGTCCTGGTCTATCCCGGCCGGCCCACGGGCGGCCAGCTCCAGCGAAGCACGGCCGGTCACCCCTTTGGCCAAGTGTTCCAGGGAGCCGGTGATGCTTGTGCTTGCCACCTGCACCGCAAAAAGCAGCGCCACGCCCGCAGCTATGCCGATCAGGGCAAGCAACTCCTGCATCGGATGCTCGCGTACACGCAGGCGGTACAAGTGAACCGCATTTGAAAGCAGGCGCAGAGGTGCCGGCCGGCTCTTGGCGTGCTGTTCGTTTTCGGCGGCCTCGCGGTAGAGGTCGCTCAGAGTCACCTGAGTCATCCGTGCTTAACCTGGCGCGGACTCGCTGAACGAGGAACGCTTGCCGGCCTTTCGATCAATATGGCCGACGCTTCCGCCACCACGGATCTTGCTCGCAACCTCTGCTTAGTCATCCGGTGTCTCCTTGTCGCGTTGACCGCGCGTCGCCCGGTCAATTTGAACGACACTCGCCCGTCCGTTTGAACCATCTTCGTCGTCGCGCCAAGGCGACGGATCCCCGAAGATTTTTCCGCCGCCAAGGGTCATTACGGACCCCGCATCCACCGCCTCCGCCGCGCTGCGGGCCGCGATCAGGATCGCAACTTGCGATTCTCTCGCGAGCGTCGCGAGCGTGTTCAGCAGCATGCGCTCCTCCGAGTAATGAAGATTTGCCGCCGGGTGGTCGAGGAGAAGAAATCGTGGCTTTGTCACCAACGCCCGGGCGATGGATACAAGCTGGCGCTCTCCGTCAGACAACGAGATCCAACTGGCCGACGCACAGTGGAGCATTTCCAGTGCCTCCAACGTACGGTTGGCCTCCGTAATCGCACCGCGCCCGTCGCCGGTTTGTAGACGCAAAGGAAGAGCAACGATGTCTCGTGCGATGGTTCGGCCAAGGGGGGGGCTGAACTCCAAACGCAACTGAGGTCCATCCGACGAACTTTTGTAAGTTCCTTGTCGGTCATCTGGTCAATGCGCCGTCCATCAATCGAAACGTGTCCGGAGTCGGGTCGCTCCAGACCGGCTGCGATACGCATCAGCGTAGATTTCCCGGCGCCGCGTCCGCCGAGCACCGCCACAAACTGACCCATCGATACCGACAATGAAACGTCACTCAGCGCAGCGACCGGGCGACCGTTTCGGTAATACGTCTTGCTCACGCGATCGATGTGAATCATCAAGGTCCAAGCTTCCCGCTGTGAATGAATAGTAGAAGAGGCCGCACTGAAAATCGATTAGCGTCGGAACCTGCCTAACCGACACACTCATCGATAGGCGTTGCTGATGCCTGGCTAATTTATAAGGAAGCATAAGTCCTAGAGTTATATATAAAGTATTATAAACGCTCTCTGCCTGTATAATCGATTATAAATGGCCCGTTCGCTACGAAATCTTCCGCCTTACGCGGCCGGTGCCGGTATAAATCCGCCGAAGTTCGCGGGCCGCGAGGACATTCTTGATGAGTTCGACGCGGGTCTTGAGGCATTGGAACGCGGCCGCTACGCGAATCCACACGCTGTGATCGGTGCGCGAGGTTTGGGCAAAACGGTTTTGCTCAACGAACTCGCGACGATCGCTCAAGAGCGAGGTTGGCAGACCGCGTCGATCGAGATCCAGCAGCGCCATCGCCTCGAACACCAGCTGCTTGACGCACTAAACGAGGCGATCGCCGGCCTCGCGCCGACGCGCGCGGCGCTTATGACGTTTCGCGAGCGTGTGGCGGCGACCACTAAAACGCTCTCGATTACGACTACGTCGCTCGCTCCGATCTCAATCAGCTGGACGATGACCGACGATCTGCCACCCGAACGTGCCGGTGTCGATCTCAACCGGCTGATTATCGCCGTCGGCGAGCTGGCGCGCGATAAGGGTTCCGGTGTCGCACTCTTTCTCGACGAACTTCACGAGACACCGGCAGAAGAGCTTACGAGTCTCGCCGTCGCCCTACAGGCACTGAGCAAACAACGAGATCGCATACCGGTGCAAGTCACGGGCGCAGGCTTACCGTTACTGGTCGATCGCGCGATGAACGCCGGGACATACGGCGAACGAATGTTTGAACTCTGGGAGTTACAGCCGTTCACGCTGATCGAGGTCGCAGATGCTCTGCGTGTACCCGCGCAAAACGAAGGTCGCGACTTTACGCCACAAGCAGTCGAGCGCATCTTCGCGGAGACGCGCGGCTATCCGTTCTTCGTGCAGCGGTGGGGGATTGAGGTTTGGCGAACGCGGCCGGAGGGTGTTTTCACCGTCGAGGACGTGGAAATGGCTCAATCACGCGTGATCGAGAGCCTTGACAGAAGCTTCTTTCGCATGCGTACCTCACGGCTTACGCCCCGCGAACTCGAGTACGTCGGCGAGATGGCCGATTTGCCGGAAGGTCGGCGCGAGGCAGGCGTGATCGCAAAGCGCCTGGGAGTCAAGACGCCGCAGCTCTCGATGGTGCGGGACTCGCTCATTCGAAAAGGAGTGATCGACAGCCCTGCTCGCGGGTTTGTCGAGTTCACGGTTCCTGGCTACGACGCGTATCTCAAGCGATCCGGCATCGCGCAGAATCGAGGGTGACGTCGGGTAAAGACGAAAATCATCAGTCGTGCTACGCTGTGCTACATGAACCGGGTTACGCACCGCGAAATGCGCAACCAGAGCGGCGAGATCCTTCGCCGCGTTGCGGCAGGCGAATCGATCGAAGTCACAAACCGCGGTCGCGTTGCCGCGCTGATCGTGCCACCCCAGCGCTCGCTTGAAGCGCTTGTCGAACGCGGCGAGGTTCGTATCGCAGCGCGCGACGCCCGGGTGCTGCGCTCGATAAAACGTCGTCGATCAAACCGAACCTCGGCCGAGATACTCGCCGACACCCGCGGCCGCTGGTGATCCTCACGTACCTCGACACCTCGGCGGCCCTGAAGCTGGTCGTCGACGAGCCTGAGTCCGAGGCGCTGGTAGAAGCGATAACGGCCGACCCACCGAGACAACTGGTGTCGTCGTGGCTGTTGCACACCGAAATGTTCTGTGCCGCCGGCAGGCATCCCGATGACATCGATCTCGATAGCGTGCGAGCGGTTCTTGAAGCGGTGAGTCTTGCGGACCTGGCGCGCGGAGATCTGATTGCAGCGGGCACGCACACGCCGCTGCGTTCCAACGATGCGGTTCACCTGGCGGTCGCGATTCGACTCGGCGTTGATGAAGTGGTCACGTATGACCCCGAGCTCTCCGAAGCGGTTACGCGATCCGGTCTTGCGGTGGTCAGCCCGGGGTAGTCCGGGACTACTTGTATTACGGGGTCGGCGCTGCGTAGTATTCGTTAGCGATGCATGCTGGCGGCAGTGGGGAAAATGCGACCGGCGTGGTCGCCGATCTCGGCACGGTGACTACCGAGCCGGGGTTGTCGCGTCTTTTTGTCGGATCGTGTTTTCGCACCGCATCTCACCGGCGATCCGGATTAGCGCACCAGATCTCAATCGCTCCCAAGGCGGCGCGCCGTGACTAGTGGAATTGCCGATTTCTACGACGATCCATCGCCGCCGCCGACCCCTCGTTTTGCGCCAGCCCGACTGATCCTTAACGCGGCGCATCTGTACAGGCTGCGTGTTCGGGAGGCACCGGTTCACGAGGCGTTGGCCGTTTTCGGTATTGCGGCCGGAGTCGCACTGTTGTTTGCGGTTCAAGTGGCGAGCACGAGTATTACGGGCGCAGTTCGTCAGCTCGCCCACGGAATAACAGGAAAGGCGACAATAGAAGTTGCGGCGCGCAGCCCAGAGGGCATGAATCAAAGCTTCGTTGACGCCGCCAAATCGCTTCGGAGCGTGCGCAACGCAGCTCCCGTACTGCAGCGGCGAATCACGGTAGTTGGACCTTCAGGAAGTGCGTCGCTCACGCTCGTAGGCGTGGACGAGCGAATTGCAGATTCGGGCGGGTCACTGGTTCAACGGTTTAAGACCGGCAGACGCGACCTCGACTCACTTGGATTGTTTATTACGTCACCCCAAGCCGCTGCGATAGGTGCTCGCAGCGGACAACCGGTCTGGGTGAAATCCGGCGAACGTCAACAGGAAGTCCTTCTCGCCGATTCGTTGTCGAAGGTTGAGATCGGCGACCTCGCCGAAAGCCCGATTGCGATCGCACCCCTCGGTGTGGCGCAAAAGATCACGGGAATGCATGGACGGATTTCTCGAATTCTGATTGAGCCGGATTCGACTTCTGGTGACCAGGTTCGGCGTGATCTGGAGAGATTGTCGAACCAACGATTTGATGTGCGGCCGAGTGATAGCGAGGGCGATCTTCTGGCTCAAGCACTGAAACCGGATCGGCAGTCAAGCGCCTTGTTCGGAGCTATCGCTGTGGGAATCGCGCTTTTGTTCGCCTTCAACGCAATGCTTCTGGCGCTTGTACGTCGACGCAAGATCGTGGCTTACCTATTGATGCTCGGTGCCGATCGCCCGACGATTATTACCTCGCTTATCTTCGATGCCGTCGCGCTAGGGGCAATCGCGTCAATCCTAGGAGTGGTGCTCGGCGATGGGCTCTCGCGTGTGGCGTTCCAGGCGGTGCCAGCCTATCTTGCTACAGGTTTTCCAATCGGATCACAGCGGATCGTTGAGCTTCAAACGGTTCTGGTCGCGTTCGCGGGCGGGATGGGCACGGCGCTTCTGGCCTCGGCACGGCCGGCCATCGATCTATTCCGTACCAACGCAATCGACGCCTCAAGCGAGACATCCGCAACGCGTAAATCCCGCTCCGCCGCGTGGGGAGCGCGATCAGCGGCCGTCGCGACAGCAGGCGTAATCGCAACGTTGATACTGATTCTGCTGATCCCAGCCATCACCCCGGTCGGATTGCCAGTTGTGATTATCGGCCTGATGTTCGTTCTTGGACCGGCACTTGTGTATGTGTTTAATCGGCTGAGTATTGTCGCGCGAAGGCGCGGCAGTGTCAGCTTCAAAATTGCTGTTGAAGAGCTCGCGGGGACGCCGATGCGCGCTGCTGCCCTAGCGGTGATTGTGGCTAGTGCGACGACGGCCGTGATTGGCATCGGAGGGGCGAGATCCGATATCGAACGAGGCGTGGATCGATTGAACACGGAGTTCTTCGGAACAAGTGAGATTTGGATCGCGCCCGGAGGGACATCCAACGTCTTTCTGACTCAGCCGTTTCGGGAGGGCGACGTACGGTCGAAGCTGCTCAAACTGCCCGGCGTACGAGCCGTGTATCGATTTCGTGGCGGATACCTCGACATCGGGCGCCAGCGCGCGTTGGTCATAGCCAGGGCATCCGATGATCCCCTTCCGCTGGCTCCAAGCCAGCTGCTGGGTGTCAATGTTGCGGTCGCAACTGAACGGATTCGATCCGGGGGCTGGATCGCGGTGTCGGGCGCACTTGCAAAGGAGTTGGGAGTTGAACGTGTGGGCGAGCGAGTGCGGATTCCGACCCCGACGGGAACGCATGGTTTCCGTCTTGCCGCGGTAACGACAAATTATGGCTGGCCTTCGGGCTCGATCGTCATGAGCTCTGAGGATTTTCGACGCGCTTGGGGCAGCGGTTCAATCGGGGCATTGGCGGTTGACCTTCGACCCGGCTTCCCCGTTACTACCGGAAGCGCTGAGATTCGCTCCGCACTCGGAGCCGATTCCGGACTGGATGTACAGCGATCGGATGAGATGGCAAAACACATCACCGAGGCTATGGTCCAAGGACTTTCGCGTGTACGTCAAATCGCGATACTCGTATTGATTGCAGCGATGCTGGCGATAGTTGCGGCGATGTTTACTGCCGTGTGGCAGCGACGTGAGCGCCTTGCGTCGCTTCGGGCGATTGGGTTGTTCCGTGCGGAGCTCTATCGATCTTTGTTTACCGAAACAATGTTGATCGTTCTTGCCGGCGGAATCGCCGGCGTCGTCTTTGGACTCGGTTGCCAGGTGATTGCGAGTAACTGGGTGGAGATGCAGACCGGCTATTTCACTCCGTACAACCCAGCGATCGGCTACGCGCTCCTAACGCTTTTTCAGTCGCTGCTTCTGGCGATGCTGGCGACTGCCGGGCCAGCGTACTTAGCGGCGCGAGTCTCTCCACGACTAAGTGAATCGTTGTAGGTCGTCTGACTAAGATTTCAGATGATGCAGGGCGGCGCTACCACCAGCAGTGCCGACGAGGCCGATGCACGACAGGTAGCTCGATGGATTGAACAGGAGCGTCGAAGTGCCCCGTTTGTGGACGCGACCGAATTGAGTGACGTCGTCGATTATGTTCTCAAGACGCAAGGCGGATTCCTACGCGGACGTCTCGTCCTAGCGATCGAGGATGGCGCCAGGAAACAGCGCCTCGACTACATCCGCAATGCCGTTTGCGCGGTGGAGATGCTTCATCTCGCCAGTCTTGTTCACGACGACGTGATCGATTCAGGCGTGGTGCGGCGAGGCGAACAGGCCGTCGGCACGCGATTCGGTCAGACGATGGCCTCATTTGTCGGAGGATGGCTGTGCCTTCGCGCCTCCGAATTGATCGCGTCCTGCGGAAAATCGGCATTGTCCGATTTTGTTACGTCTGCGGACAGAATGTGCCGAGGCGGGATGCTTGAGATGCGCGATCTCTTTAACGTCGATCGGACGGCCGAAGAATGTCTGACGGCCGCGCGGCTCAAAACAGGCAGCACATTTGAACTCGCCGCGCGACTTGGAGCCCTAGCCGGAAATGCAAGTGAAACCGAGATCGCCAAGGTTGCCAAATTCGGCAGTCGGCTCGGCACTGCCTATCAGGTGTGGGACGATGCATCCGATCTCGTGGCACCGATCGCCGATCCCAACAAGGCCCCGATGAGCGACTTGCGACAAGGTCTCTACAACCTTGCCGTGGTTTATGCGATCGAGGAGCAACCAGATATTCGAATCCGTCTTGAAAATCCGAATAGGTCGCTTCAGGACTACGATGCGGTGGTCGAGGCGATTAAGAAAACGAGCGCACTAACTCGCGCACGTGACGTTGCTGACGAGCTCGTACGCCGATCGCTCGACGAGGTGAGTGACTTACCGATGGCGGCCGCCCTGAACGCTCTAGTCGAAGCAACGCGAATGCGGCACCCGGGGACTGGATGATGAATCCGGAGGATTCGGCTATGAATGCAGAGGTTGTTGTCGTCGGAGCCGGTCCCGCCGGTGCGGCGGCGGCTTTAACTCTTGCGGATCACGGACGCAGCGTGGTGATGATTGATCAGTCGCAATTCCCACGCGACAAACCCTGCGGAGACGCACTCTGGAGCCGAGCGGTGAAAACGCTCCGCGAACTCCAAATCGACGGGCCGCTCGATTCGGCCGCGCCGATTGAAAGCACACGGGTGATCCGGGGGTTTGGGGGGAAGCCGATCGAGAGGCGATTCGACCGGCATTCGCCGAAGCCGCTTTGCATTCCACGTATTGAACTTGACGAAAATCTGGTTGAAGCCGCGATCGAGCGCGGAGCACGCTTCTTATTGGGTCGCGTCGAGAACCTGAAAGAACAACAGGGCCAGGTCAAGGCTGTTGTTGTGCGTCGAGCAGACGGCACGCGTATTGATGTTCGCGCGAAGGCGTTCGTGGCCGCTGACGGAGTGACATCCCGCATGCGACGGCTTCTGGGTCTCGGACATAAAACGAACGCAATAAGCGCATTTGCCATTCGTCAGTACTTTCGCACGGAGCTTCCCGTCGAACCTGTCTTCGAGGTGCACATGCCCGTACTTTCGGCCGGACGTTGGCGATCCGGGTATGCGTGGGCGTTTCCAGTTGCCGAGCGTGTCATTAATGTTGGGGTCGGGTGGGCCTCCGGAGTCGGCACGGGATTCGACAAAGCGTCGCTGCGCGAAGGTCTCAACGAATTTGTCGGCAGTTTTCGCGTCGAAGCGTCGTCGCGCCTCGGCGAAATCGAAGGTGTCGACGCCCCAAAAGGTGCGCCGTTGGCTGTCCATTTTTCTTCGGACGCCTTGAGTAAATCAAACGTGTATTTCGTAGGAGACGCAGCAAATCTGACGGATCCACTGATCGGTGAGGGCATCGCCGCAGCGTTGGAAAGCGGACGAATGGCCGGGATTGAAATCGAGAGGCAAATCGCGTCGGGCGAGCGACATATTCCGTCCATCGCCGATGTGACGCGATCATTTCCGCGGCTCGGCCAGGATGCCGGCGCTGTGGCGCGAAACTATTGTGCATTCGTCGAGAATGCCGGGCCGGGACCGTCGCGAAGCCGCGGGCACCCGCTTCTTGAAGACGTGTTAGGGGCGATGATGAGCGGGTCGGATGCAGTTTCCCGACTTCACGACTCGGCAGTAATCCGCCATCTTTACGAAATAGATCCAACGGTCGGCCGACTATTTGCCGGACTGGACGATCGAGCGTTTGAAATGTTTCGTACAGACCTTCCGTTGGTCACGGAACTTCTGTACCGAAGGTTCTGGTCTGGTACAGGACCGTCTGCGGCCGCGACTGCGCTGATTGTCGAGTCGGTCTTGGGGGGTGAAGTGGGGTCAAACTCTCTCGCTGGCGCGTTGGCATGCGAGCTATTGCCGCTGGTCGTCGGATTTCTGACTCAAACCGACGACGAGCCGACCCCTGGCGAAAGCAATGTGGGCAACGGATACGCAATCCTGATCGCGGATTTTGCTCTAACGAGATGGCTCGCGAATTCGTTGGATGCCGGACCTGACGAAACGAGACGATTTGCAGAGGCGGGCCGTCTTCTTCACGAACAGGCGGCCGCAGCCCATGCCGCCGCGTGGTCGTTAAACCGCTCCGACAAGGAGTATTTTGAATCGGCGAAACTAACCAGCGGTGCGACACACGCGTTTGCGGCCGGCCTGGGAGCGCGGCGCGCCGGTGCATTGAATCGCGAAAAAGCGCTTACGGAATTCGGTCGGAATTATGGTGTCGCGATGAAAATCGCGAACGACCAGCTGTGTCTTCTGGACGGCGATATTTCGACGTCGCGACTACCGTCGGATGCCTTGCGCAACGGCGAAAACACCCTACTTGTCATTTACGCGCTTGAAGAGGATCCGACCCTTCAGAAGCTCGTCGCGCGAGCGACGGGCGAAGAAATATCCGCGGAAATCGTCGCACGAATCAGACGTACATCAGCCGCCCAGCGGTGTGTGAATGCAAGTCGGTCATTCGTTGATGCTGCAATCGCATCCATCGACGGACTTGATATCGAATTCGTTGATCGCCTGAGTCGATTTGCCGACACCGCTCTAGTCGCGGCTGAATGATCGACACCGACGAACGCTTGCCGATGGCGACACGAGAGCGATCGTCGGCACAGCATCACACCTGCGCAGACCCGATCCCGTTTCGTCGCTGCCAGCGTTGTCTGGCCCGTCGGTTAGCGGCCTTGCATCGGCGAAAAGTTGCTCGTGACGCGGCGCTCTTACCTCGCTTGCACTTTCGTGGAGTGAAGGCGTCGACCTTGAAGCGATGGATGAGCGGGAGGCTCTGGTGATTTGCCAAATCAACTGCTACGACCTTCAGCGTGTAAACGCCGTTTCGCAACGGCTTGCCGAGTATCGAGTTGTCACACAAGCCAGACCGGTTTGAGGGGGAGGTGCCCTTTTTAATGGAGCACAGAATATGACCGGGTTCGTTCGACGCAACGGTAATTTGCGGCAGCCGCGTGAGGGCGGGGCGCTTCACGGTTGGAGCCGAGGTGATGCTTGCGATCGGCAGCGCAGTGTCAATTCCGAACCGTCGTTCAAGACTTGGACCGCCGATCCAATTCAATGGATCGCCACAGTCATTGACGACTGGGCAAAGGTATGCGCGTACGCGAAATGTGTGGAGGCCGTCCGGCAGGCTGCCGGTCGACGTGGTGCCGCTGCAGATGCCCAAGCACTCGCCAGTTTGATGAGCAGAGCAATGCTCCATCTCGACAAAATCGATTGCGCATTCAAATTGAACGTACGAAGCCGCGGTGACGGTTGTCGCGAAGGCGAAGGCGGCAATGCTGCTGTTCGCAGGTTTGCCGACAGATGGCCCGTTTGATATGGACACGACCGCGCTGTCAGACGCGACGACGGCGTTCGCGACGGCATACGGCATCAGAAGGGGGACGACGACAGCGGCCGCCACAAATAACCGGCCGAATTTCGAGAGGACGCGGCGGCGAGACACGCCAGTTGCGCGTCTCGCCGGAGTTACTGGTTTTGCCGCCGGTGCGGGAAAGCGATGGCTGCTGTCACTGCCGTCATCTAACCCCATGCTTCTTCTTCCAAAGCGCCTTCGCCTTTGAGTTGGCCTTCACGCAGCGTCGGTACTTCGCCTTCGCGCTCGCGCGCTTGGCGCCTTGGCCGCGAGGCTTCTTGCACTTCTTCGGCTTGAAGATGTCGACCGTGTAGTTCTGAACGAGCGGCGCGCTGGTGTTGCCGGCGCGGTCGATCGCGCGGATCGTGACGCTGTTCTGGCCGTTGGCGAAGTCTGTCGTTGATAGCGGCGATGCGCAAGGCGTAGCCCCCGCGATGCCCACCGCGCACGTGAAGCTGCCCGGCTCGTTCGACGAAAACGTGAACGTTGCGACGCCTTGCAGCAGCGGCGACGCCGTGCTCGGACCGCTCAGCAGCGAAACGGTCGGTGCGGTGCGGTCCACTGTAAAGGAGCGGGTGATCATCGGCCCGTCCGTGCCGGTGTCGAACGGATCACATGGAGCATCGCATTCGGACGCGAATGTCCGAAATGTGTGGGCACCTTCCGTGAGCGTCGTGAACGACTTGGTTTGTGTGCACGACAGCACGCCGGCCCCGGCGGCCACGCAGGTCGGATAGGCGACGTTGTCACACGGTGAGAAACTCACTGTGTTGTCCATCGAACAGTAGAAATCCACCACCTTCGTGTCGGCAACCGGCGCGGAGAGCGAAAAGCTGACCGGCGAGGCGTTGGTGAAAGATCCCTCGCTCGGACCCGCTGTCACCGCTATTACTGCCTCTGCCGAGGCGCCGGTGGCGCCGATCCAGGCAAACATCATCAGTGCCGCCGTGAGCGTCCCGACCAATATCGCGGCACGGTACAACCGAGCCGAAACAACCGAGTCGTTAATCATTATTCCATTCCTTTGATCATGAGTATTTACCGAGTGAGCACCCAAGTATTAGTTGGGCGTAAGGCTAGCTTGGAGCGATAAGAAGGGTTCGTGAGATCGGGGAGGCGGGAATCAGACTGGATCGGCGGCGCGCATCGTCGCGCGCACCAACGTGCCGCCGCCGAGTACGTCGAGCACATCGAGCCGTCCGCCCAGCGCCGAGAGCCGTTCGGCCAGACCGCGCAATCCGCTCCCGCCCGCCGGGTCGGCGTTGCCGATGCCGTCGTCGCGTACTTCGACTGTGGCAATCCCTCCATGCAGCGAGACCGCGATCTCCACATTGTCGGCGCGAGCGTGCTTGGCCACGTTCGCTAGCGATTCGGTGACCACGTAGTAGATCGTCGACTCAACCAGCGACGGCATGCGTTTGGCCGGCATCGACACGATCTGTACGGGAAGCGGAAAGCGGCTTTGTAGTTCTTCAAGCGCCGGGTCCAGCCCGCCGTCGGCCAGCGCCGGCGGATGCAGGCCGATCGCCAGGTCGCGCAGCGAGTCGGTGGTACGCATCAGGTCGTCAACGGCCTCGCCGATCAATTCGGCGCCCAACGCTAGATCGCTGTCGATTCGCGCGAGCGTCATGTTCAGCTTCAGCGCAATCGCCACCAGCTGCTGCTGTGCGCCGTCGTGCAGGTTGCGCTCGACGCGACGCCGCTCCTCGTCGATCACTTCGACCAGCCGTACGCGTTGCGCGCGAAGTTCGAGATCACGTTCGGCCAGCGATTCGCGCAGGCGCTGGTTCTCAAGCGCAAGCGCAGTCGCGCCGTCTGAAGGTACGTTGTCGTGATCGCGCAGTTCATGCGTGGTGGAAGCGAGGGGCATAACGCTTCGCACCCTACAGCCGCGCGCGCGATCGCACAAGGCTGAAAGTAACGGCTACATGTAGCGGTGGGGGATGGTGCCTGCTTACACCCGTTCGCTCATCCGTGCCGCCACGCGCGTCGCCAAGTACGCGGGCAACGCCGTGGCGACCATTGCGAGCATGAAGGTCTGAATCAGCGAGCGAACGCCCAGCGCGAACGCCGGCTCGAACGGCGCCTGGTAACTGATCGCCTGTTCCACCCAGCGGTCGGCGAACGCTTGGAGATAGAGCCCAAACGCCAGCCCGGATAGTCCTCCGAGGATCACGACCATTCCGGTCTCGGCGAAAAGCGTTCGAAGCAGCTCGCCGCGATACAGCCCGAGCGCGCGCAGCGAGGCCATGCGCGCGCGGCGTTGCCACACGGCTGCGAACATCGCGGTGACGATTGCCAACACACCGGCTATTAGTAGTAGCGAAGCGATCGTGCGAATGCGCGAGAGGCCTTGGACAAGTTCGTGGCGACGCTCTTGGTCCATTTGTGTGCCCGTCTTGGCGGTAAGAGCGGAGTTCGGACCGGCCACGACCTGCGCCGCGTCACGGACCTCTTCGACCGATGCGTTGGAGTTGACGCGGAGTATCAACCCGGTGGCCTCGTCGCTGCCCCAGGCGTTGACGTAGTCGGCGGAGTTCAGCATGATCGCGCCCGACGGCCAGCCGTGATTTGCCGTGAGTGCGGCGATGCGAAACGATCGTTTGCCGGAAGGGGTTGGGATGGTGATTCGATCTCCAATACCGAGTCCGCGCCGTGCGGCGATCTGTTCGGAGATGCCAAGCCAGCCGCCGCCTCTGACGCGCGCAGTCGCCACTGCCGTATCGCCGACAACGATCTGGCTTGGTGGAATAGGGCGCGGGTCGCCGGAGGGTCGGACCTCGAGGAGCACACGGTCATTGTGAAAGTCGAGAAATCCGCCGCGATGAACACCGACAGTCTTTACACCGTTGATTCGCCGTAACTCCGGGACCAGAGACGATTGGTCGAAGGGCATCGTCAGAAATGTGTTGCTCGCGCCGCCCGGCGTCAGCCACACCTCGTCGGCGGCGTAGAACTCCTTTTGCATTTGCAGAATGCCGCGCTCGAGATCTTGTCGCGCGCCGCCCACAGAGATCGTGGCCGCGATCGTGCCGCCGGCGATCACTGCGAGCGCGGCGGCGCGTGCGGGGTTACCGGCAAGCTCTTTGGCGGCTAAAGACAATCCGATCCCGCCTCGGTTGCGAGCCGCGTTGGCGACACGTGCGAGCGCGAGTGTGATGACGGGCTCCAAGGCGATCACGAATCCAGCGATCAAGGTCACCGTTGCGATGGGTGTGAGTCGTGCTTCTAAAAGAATTCCGACACTCGCGACGCAGATGATTCCGATTCCGAGCAGAAGCCGTGCCGAGCCGCCGAGCGCCCGACGATGTGACGAAGTCATCGTCGATTCGCGTAGAGCGTCTCCGGGACTCGCGCGCAACGTGTCGATGGCGGGCTTCGCCGATGCCACAAGCGCCGCTGCCATTCCGCCGACAAACGCCACCGTGACGTCGAACAGTTCGACTATCCGCTGCGAGCCGATTGGAAAGCCCGTCATCAGGTAGCGCGGTACGGAATTGAAGGCGACCTGAAGCAGCAGATCGCCCAACACGATTCCGATCATCGATGCTGCCAATCCCAGAACAAGTGCCTCGAAGACGAGCGTGACGATAACCGTGGCCCGGTTGGCGCCGAGCATGCGAAGCGAGGCGGCTAGGCGCTGCCTTCGCGCTGTAGCGAGCAGCATTGCGTTGTATGCGAACAGCAGTGCGATTCCCACCGCAATCGCACTGAAGAATGCACTGGACTGTCGGTCGGGAGCCAGCGCGCTGGCCATCAGCTTGGCATCGGTGCCAGTAGGCCGTGCGTCAAGACGATCTCTGCTGATTTGACGAAGTGCGTCGAGAGCTTGATCTTTGCGTTCGGGCATCGGAACTACAAGGATTCGGCTGACGCGGCCGGCCAGGCCCGAAATCTTTTGTGTCTGTCCGAGCGGCGCTAGAGCAATCGGGCTGTCGGACAATTCGCCGATCTCGTCGGGGCCGAGCACTCCCGCCAGCAGTATGCGTTGTTTGACCGCGCCGGTCTCGATGGTGAGCATGTCGCCGCGGGAAACGCCGATCGCATGTGCAGATTCAGCAGTCAGAAAGAACCCAAGGGTTTGAAGACCTTTGCTACTCCGGGCAAACCTTCGAGCCAATGCTCCTCCGAAGTGTTCAAGGCGCTGATCCACTCCGACCAGCGTCAGCGGCTCCGCGCCTGACGGACCGGACACCACAATTCTCCGTTCGAGTACCGGCGCTGCCGCCTCGACATCCGGAAGACGGCGGACCTGCGCAACGAGGGACTGGTCGACACCGTTCGGTCCGCGCGCGACCAGTTCAAGTGACGCGTTGCCGGCGACTCCGCGAGAGAGTTGCGCAACGGCCCCGCTGATGCTCGAACTCGCCACCTGCACCGCGAACAACAACGCCACCCCCGCCGCGATACCCAGCAGCGCGAGCAGTTCCTGAAGCGGTTGCTCGCGAACGCGCACGCGGTAAAGGTGGGCGGCGTTGCCGAGCAACGTCAGCGCCGACGACCGTCGGTCCGAGTCGTTTTGGGACATCGCGCCGGTCAGCCGGCGCCGCCCGCAGCCGTCCCGGTTGCGATCTCCACCTCGCTGAGGTGACCGTCTTTCATGCGGTAGCTGCGGTCTGCGTATTCGTTGGCGCGCTCGTCGTGCGTAACGAGCAAGACGGCGATGTCGCGCTCGTGGCAGAGATCCCGCAACATCGAGAGGATCTGATCGCCGCGCTGGCTGTCGAGGTTGCCGGTGGGTTCGTCTGCCAGCACAAGTTCCGGCGAATGCACGAGCGCCCGCGCGATTGCCACACGCTGGCGCTCTCCGCCGGAAAGCTGGTCGGCGATGTGATCGACGCGCTTATCCAAACCGACCTTGGCCAGCATCTCCTTGGCCATCCGGATCGCGTCGCGAGGCCGCACGCCTCCCAGCCGCAAAGGCAGGGCGACATTGTCCGCTGCGGTGCCCGGCATCAAATTGAAGTGCTGAAACACGAAGCCAAGGTGCTTGCGCCTGTAGGTGGAGGCGTCGTGATCGTTCATCTGCGAGACGTCGTCGCCGTTGAAGGTGACCGTGCCGTGCTCGGGATGCAAAATGCCCGCGGCAAGCAGAAGCAGAGTGGACTTGCCGGAACCCGACGGCCCCAGCAGCGTGACGAACTCGCCCGGCGCCACCGACAACGACACGTCGTTAACGGCGTGCACCACCTCACCCGGACCTACGTAGTCCTTGCTGACGTTGTTCAGTTCAAGCATCGTGCTCCCCCGGCCGCGAAGTCGCGCTTCGCGAGGTCTGTCCGGCGCCGGGCCGACGGCGCCGGACTTGATCTCTATAGACGGAATCCCCGCGATACGGCCGCACGCGGGACACCGTGGAAATGCGCCCACGGCTTGCCCGCAGCCTACAGATGGCGCGGGAGGGGCGCAAGGCTACATGTAGCGGTGAGTTCGGACCCACGTAGTCCTTGCTCACATGCCTGAGTTCAAGCACTCGCGTCGCCCCGGCCGGCATCGCGACGGTGGCCGTCGAGCGGTAAAACATTGGCTTGAGCGGGTTCGTGCATCGCGGGTGACGCACCGGCGATGATGGTTCCTGATCTCAAGGTTGCGATTTCGTCGGCGGTCGTCGCCTCGTTTGCGTTGCGCGCGGTCATCAGCACGGCGACGCGCGCGTCGGCGGCGAGGTTGCGCAGAACGTTGATCAGTAGCTTCTCATCGACGATGTTCAGATCGGACGCGGGTTGATCAAGCAGCATCAGGCGCGGCTTGGTCACGATCGCCTGCGCCAGGTGCACCAGTCGGCGCTCGCCGTCTGAAAGTTCGTTGATCGAGGCGTCGGCGCAATGCGAAACGCCGGCGAGAGACAACGCGCGTCCCGATTCGCGCAAGGCGGTGCGAGCGTCACCCGAGAGCATGCGGATCGGCAGCGCAACCAAATCCTGAACAACCGATCCCCCGATCGGCACCGGCGAACCCCAAACGCAGCTCATCTCCCCACGTCGCATCCGCGTCAGCTCTCGGTCTGACATCTGGTCCAAGCGACGTCCGCCGATCAGCACACGACCGGAGTCAGGCTGCTCCAGGCCGGCCGCGATTTTCATCAGCGTTGTCTTTCCCGAGCCGCGACCACCGATTACGGCGACCAGTTTGCCCGGTTCTACAGACAGCGAAACCTCGTCCAAGGCGAGGACTTCGCGATTCGCCCGGCGATACAACTTGCTCACGCGATCGATGCGAAGATCCAGCGCAGCCTCCCTTTCTGTGTTTCCTAATAGTAGACTGGCTCGACGCCTAAATTAAGGTAACCGACTATGTCTGTTCGAAACATCATCCTTGGCTTGCTTCGCGAGCAACCCGGTAACTCGTATGAAGTCGTGGTGCGTTTCGACCGGCGTGTGGGGCCGTGGGAGATTAATCGCGGGCAGGTGTACCGCACCGTCAGCGATCTCAACTGCGAAGGCCTGGTCGAAGAAATCGAGTTGGCCGAACAGTCCGTCGTCGGCTCGCGTGGTGCGAAGTTCTGGCGCATAACGGACGCGGGAGAGCGCGTGCTTGACACTTGGCTTGCCAGCCCGTGCGAAAGCGTCGAGCCGATGCGCGGCGATCTGCTCGCTCGGCTCGCCGCCGCCGGGCAGTCTGACGTTCCGGACTTGCTCGTCTCACTCGATCTTTATGAAAGAGAAATCCTCTTGCAGCTTGAAGCAGACATTCGAAAGTGCCAGGCGGCGGCTACCCGCGAAGAGTTCGATCGCGACATGATCGAGATCATCTACGACTGCGCTATGCAGCGTCGCGAGGCCGAGATCAATTGGGTGCGGCGAGCGCGGGAGCTGCTTCAAGGCTGGGCCGTTCGCGAGCGCTCCGCCGGTCGCGAACCGGGCGCACGGCGTGCGAATTTGCGGGAATCGGTCTCACACAAGTTGACCGCCTCGAACGTCTCAGATCGAGCTGCGCCGGACGGTGAATCAGCAATACGGCGCGTGAGCTCTCGTTGAGAGCCGCGCGGCCAGGGTTGCAGGCCGCGCTCGCGGTGGCGATGCTTGCCGCGATCGCCGCGCCGGCGTTGTCGGGCTGCGGTGGCGATGATCCGGCGCCGCCGGCCAAGCCGATCGTGCTGAAGACCCCAAGCACCCCAACCGACGCGAATTGCGGCCTCACCGGTGCGGGCAGTTCTCGCGACGCCGAGAAGCCGCCCACGCCGGGCACCTACCACTACGAGACGACCGGTACGCGTGCGCTGCTGGGCGAGAAGGACCGCATCACCAAGCTTCCGCGTGAAACGCAGATGATCGTCACCGGCTCGATCAGCAAAGGCGCCCAACGCTGCTTCACCACACAGCGCCGATTCGAGAGCAATCTCGGCGACACCGGCGTTTTCGTCATCAACGGCCAGGACACATTGTTGCGAACCGGCAGCTTTCAGGCTGGAGCCGACATCACCGAGATCGTGCCGGATCCGCCGATGACGGTGCTCAGCGGCTCTGATCTGGAATGGTCCGGTTCGTTCGATGGTCTAACGAAGGGTCGCTACAGGGCGGAGATCGTGGACCGTAAGCGCATGCGCGTGGGCGGTAAGTCCGTGCAGGTGGTGGGTGTCAAGATGAACGTCAGATACAGCGGCGACGTGGAGGGTTTTGAGCGTTCTACGCGCTGGGTTTCGGTGAAGGACCGGCTGGTGGTGGCCGAGACCGTCGAGCAGAAGCGCGCGTTTGGGCTTGACAGCATGCGGCTGAAGTACAGCTCAAAGCTGGTTTCTCTGGATCCGTCGTAGCGGGGCAACACCGGAGTTCGTTCGAAGGGCGAACCTACGCTCCCACCACCGTCAACCCAAGTGATCTCGCCGCTTGGGCTTGGCGAACGTCGAACGTCAGTATGGGGATTGATGTGCCTCCTGCGCGGCGGACGGCCGCGAGGTGAAGCGCATCGAGCGTGCGTACACCGGTCAGTTCCGCGATCGTGGCGGCCGATTCGCAAGTTGACGCGTCAAGCTCGATGATCGAAAACGATTCGATGTCGCGGTTGAATGCTGCGCGGGCGTCTGTGGCGTCGGCGCCGTCCAGGATTCGAGCGAGGTTGCGCCGGACTTCGACGATTGTGTGCCGGGCGGTCAGGAGCGTGTCGTCCGAACGAATCAACGCGTCCGCGGCTTCAGAATCGTGCTCATCTATGTACCTCTTGAGAAGCGCGCTCGAATCTACGTAAAGGCTCACGTGCCGCGGTCCTCGTCCAGCGCGTCTTGGGTTGACGTTGGCGCCTTCCAGCGCTTGACTGGAGCGAGAGGCGCGGCGGAACCGCGAGCGATCCAACCTTCGGACAGGCCTTCAGAGATTCGGGCCTGACCAGGCAAAGGACCAAGCAGTGCCTTTGGTCGGCCGCGATCCGTAACGATGATCGGTTCGCCGTTGGCGGCCATGTCGAGAAACTCGGAAAGGCGCTTTTTCAGTTCGCGAACACCGACGTCGGACATGTAGTCATTATAGCGCCATTATGTGACTACATTGGGTATTACGCTGGTAGATACGACGTTGCGAGACCCGAATCAAGCGAGCGCAAAGCGCATTTCTGCTGACCACCTCACCCCACCAAAACCCCATGCTCCAACGCCCCCTTCACCCCCGCGTCCAGTGCATTCACCCGGAAGAGCGCCAGCGCCTCGGCGCTTGCGAAGCCGCGGGCGCCGCCGGCCGGACCGTGGTGTGAGAGCACGCAGTTGAGCAGGGCCAGCTCCCGTTGACGTGGCAGGCCTCCGGCGCGGACGGCTAGCTCGCCGATTACGCGGGCGCCCAGTTGCAGGTGGCCCAGGAGGCGGCCTTCGTCGGTCACGCCGATCTCGGCGCCGAAGCTGAACTCGCGGGTTTTGCCGATGTCGTGAAGCAGCGCGGCGGCGATCAGCAGGTCGCTGTCTAGACGACGGTGTAGGTCGCAGGTCTGCTGGGCCAGGATCGCGACTGCGACGGTGTGCTCCAGCAGTCCGCCGAGGTATGCGTGGTGGCCATCGCGCGTGCACGGTGCGGAGCGCAGGGCGTCGCGCAGCGGCTCGTCGGCGAGCAGGGCGTCCAGCAGTCCGCGCAGCGCCGGGTCGTAGATCTCGTGAGCGAGGTGTTCGAAGAATCCCTCGAGTTCGTCCACGTCGCGGTAGGCGGCGGGGAGGAAGTCGCGCGGGTCTGCCTCGCCGGGCTCGATGCGGCGGATCGAGCGCAAGTTGATCTGCGTGCGATCTTGAAACGCCTCGACGCGGCCGGCCACGCGCACAATGTCGCCGCGCTCGAACTGGCCGGCGAGAAAGCTGGCGTCTTTGAAGGCCCTTGCTCCGACGCGGCCGGTGGCGTCGCGCAGCTCAACTGCCAGGTACGGTGCGCCGTTTCGCGCCGTCAGCTTGTCCTTGCGCGTGCAGGCGAAGACGGCGTTTACTTCGGTTCCGGGGACGAGGTCGACGATGCGCACCGGCGCGGCGGGTGTGTGAACGCGCGAACGTGCTGCGGCTTCGCCGTTCGGCACCCGTTCGCCGTCTGTCACTTGCGCTTTCTCAGCGAAATTCATCCGCCCATTCTGCGCCGTCGCGCGGATGGCCGGGTTGGACGAAAGTGGCCGACCGCACTCATCTTGCGTCGCGACCGTATAGGTTTGGCAAATGCGCGACGGTGCGATCGAAAGCGTCAGCTGGAGCAAGGCCCGCCAGCCGAGCGGACCCACGCTCGTGGTGGCCTTCAAGGGCTGGAACGACGCCGGCAGCGCGGCGAGCGCGGCGGTCAGTTACCTCGGCCACGACTCGGACCGACGGCTGATAGCCGAGATCGATCCCGAGCACTTCTTCGACTTTCAGTCCCACCGGCCGCTGATCGCGGTCGCCGACGGCGCGGTTCGCTCCGTGGAGTGGCCCGGCAACGCTTTCTACTCGGCCGAGGTGCCCGGCCTGGCCGGGGGCGCTTTGCTGATGGAGGGCATCGAGCCGTCGATGCACTGGCAAACTTTCTGCGACGCGATCGTGCATATCGCTCACGAATGCGACATCGAGAACGCCGTGATGCTGGGCGCGTTGCTGGCGGACGTGCCGCACACTCGGCCGGCCACGATCAACGCGATCGCCACCGATCAGGCGATGATCGAGGGCTACGGATTTCGCGCTGCCAACTACGAAGGACCCACGGGTATCACCGGCGTCGTTCACGGGGCGCTGGCCGATGCCGGGCTGCGCGCATGCAGCCTGTGGGCGGCGGTGCCACATTACGTTGCCGCCACGCCCAATCCGCCTGCCGCGCTGTCGCTTCTTCGGGCATTCGAGGCGGTCACAGGTGCGGTCATCGACTTCGCGGAATTGGAAGCGTCTTCCGACCGCTTCATGGACCAGGTGAGCGCGGCGGTGGCCCAGGACGACGAGATCTCCGGCTACGTGCGCACGCTTGAGGAAAGCGCCGACGAAGAAGACGCCGCCTTCGGCGGCGGTCAGATCCCCACCGGCGACGTGATC
This sequence comes from Actinomycetota bacterium, assembly GCA_016213645.1. Taxonomy (GTDB): domain Bacteria; phylum Actinomycetota; class Thermoleophilia; order Solirubrobacterales; family JACPNS01; genus JACPNS01. Next base: position 5,715 of record JACQZY010000024.1, on the reverse strand, counting down.
GCCCAAGAGATCCAGCGTTATCTGCGCAAGCAGGAAAGCGACGGGTAAACAGCCGCGCGCGGCCGACCGACGGCCTACGCCTCGGTCGCCGGACAGACTCCGCTGAAGGCGCAGAACTGACAGATCTGGTAACTCGGTGTTGGGTCGAACTCAAGGCGCACGACGCGGTCGGCCACCTGGTTGATCGTTTCGCGCACCTCGGCGACTCGTTCGTCGCCGGCCTCGGCGGCCACCACGGGCTGGTCGGACTCCAGGAAGTAATACGTCAACGACGATGCCTCGATGCCCAGCACCTCCTCGGCGGCGATGCGGTAAATCGCCAACTGTAGGTCCTTCTTCAAGTCGCCGGGCGTGCGCTTTTTGCCGGTCTTGTAGTCGATCAGTCGCGCCTGGCCGTCGTTGCGGTCGATGCGGTCGATCTTGCCGTTGATCTGGATTCCCGTCAGTCGCTTGCCGCCGACGGTCACGTCCGCCATTGCCGGCGAGGGCGGCAGTTTGAGGCTGAACATGATCTCAGTGGCCACCGTGCCCTCGGGGTGGGCCAGCTCTCCGCGCGCGTACCGGGAGAGCATCTCGCGGGCGCGCGCAAGCAGCTGTCGTTCGTCGTCCGAACTGCCCCAGCCGCCGGTCGCGATGCCGGCTTCGAGCAACCGTTCCAGTTCGCCGCGCGCCTCATCTTCGCTCAACCGCCGCTCGCCGAGGTCGCGGTGAAAGCGCTCCAGCACGTTGTGCACCAGGATGCCCAGCCGCAGATGGCTGCGGTCACGCACCGGAATGCGCATGACCTTCTCGTATTCGTACATCTTCGGGCAGCGCTGGTAGGTGGAGATGTCCGAAGCGCTCAGCCGCAGGCGGTCGCCGACTGTGGGCACATAGTTGCCGAGCTGTGGCGTGAGCGCGCCGAGCGTGCGTTCCAGCGCCTGGCCGTATCGTTCTCCGGCGAGCAGGCGCTCGTCCAGCTCAGAGCGGTCGAACCCCGCGCGTTGCGCGGGAGACATCGATGCCGTGAGCATCTGGTTGATCTCCGGCAGAGCCTCGGCGATCGTCTGGCCGTGGCGCAGGCGGTGCGACAGCGCGCTCAGTTTGATCAGTTCCGCGAAGCGGGCGAAGTCCTCGGGGGTGCCGGCGTGCGCGTCCAGGCGCATCTCCACCAGCTGCGCCCCGGCTTCGTCGATCGTGTGCATCAGCGCGGCGCGGGCGTGTTCGAGTTCGGCAAAGACGAACTCCGACGGCTCGAAGGGGCGTTCCTGAAAATCGGTCTCTTCGCCCTCCAGCAGCGCCAGCGCCTCGGCGTAGAAACGCGAGATCTTGTTCGTTTTCGAGTTCGAGTCGAAACGGCTCAGCACGAGGCGCGTTCGCGCGCGCGTCATCGCCACGTGCACCAGCCGTCGCTGGTCCTCTACATGTCGTTCGCGGCGCGGATCTTTGCCGGGCGGGTCCGGCGCGGGATCGCGAATCAGACTGGCGGGAACTTCTCCACCGGGTGTGCGTCTGCCCGGCCAGCGGTCATCGTTCATCCCGGGCATGAAAACGTACTCGAACTCCAGGCCTTTCGCGCCGTGGGCGGTCATCACGCGGACGCTGTTTGGATCGTGTTCGGCGGTCTCGTTTTCAACCTCGAATCCGGCCTCTGACATTGCGGAGATGTACAGCGCGAACTCGCGCGCGGTGGCCTGCGGGCGGCGCGAGGCGAATTCCTGTGCCATCCGCTGAAGCTTGCCGAGGTTTGCCAGCCGGTCCGGGTTACCCCTGCCGCCGCGCAACACAAGCGTGCCCTTCAGCGCGATGCGGTGGACCAGCCGGATCACGTACTCGGACGGGGAAGACTCGTCCAATCCGGCGGCGAGCTCGTCGAAGAGGCTCAGGAATCCGCGCAACTTGTCCAGCGTCTCGGGCGAGAACTGCTTGCCGCGTGCGACGGCGTCGCGTAGCGCGGCGATCACGTCGGGCAGCTTGTTCTTGGTCATCCAGCGCATCAGCGCGGCGTATTCCGCGCTGTCCACGCCGATCGGCGGCGCGCAGAGCATGCGCCAGGCATCTTCATTTAGTTGCGGATTAGCCAGCACCTTCAGCCAGCTCAACGGTATGCGGATTTCGGCGCGTTTGAAGAAGTCGCGACTGTCCAGCACAAACGGAATCTGGTGCGCCGCAAGCCTGGCGGACAGCACTTCGCAGTGCTTGCGCTTGGAGACCAGTACGCAGATGTCGCGCGGCTGCACGTCGGCCTCGGCAATCAGGTGCTCGATCTCGGAGACGATCGCCTGCGCCTCGGCCGACTCGTTTGCGCAGTGCCAGAACATCACCTCGCCGGGCTTGTCCTCGGCGGCCGTGAGCTGCTTGTCCACGCGGCGCTCACTGCCGATCATGCCCACCACACCCCGAGCGGCGGCGATGATCGCCGGAGCCGAGCGGTAGTTCAGTTCCAGCTCGATCCGCGTGTGCTCGCCGAAGCGTTCACCGAAGTTGACGATGCTGCGCGGCGAGGCGCCGCGAAAACGGTAGATCGACTGATCGTCGTCGCCGACGGCCGCGATGTTGCGGTGATCCAACGTCAGCAGCCGGAGGATCTCCAACTGCACGTATGACGTGTCCTGGAACTCATCCACCAGCACGTGATCCCAGCGCCGCGCCACACGTCGGCGTGCGTCTTCGTCATCCGAAAGTGAGCGGTATGTCTGTAGCTGCATACCGCCGAAGTCCAGCGCGCCGGCCTCGCGCAGAAAGTGCTCGTGGCGTTCGTAAAAGCGTGCCTGCTCGGCGAGCTTTTCGGCCTCGGCGCGCTCTTCCGGTTCCACAGCGTCGACCAGCCGGCCCTCGGCAAAGCGCAGCAATTCCTCCGGTCCCACGCACTCCTCTTTGAGGCGATCGATCAACTTCAGCAACTCGCCGATCTCCTTGGCCGGGTTGCCGCGTAGCTGAACGTGCTCGAAAGACAGCTCGTTCAGCCTCGCGAGCATGATCGCCACGCGGTCGGCCTCGGTCGCGGTGGTGAAAAACGGATTGATGCCGGTGGCGGCGGATTCGTCACGCAGGATGTTTCCGCAGAGTGCGTGGAAGGTGGTGGCGTTGGTCTCTTCGACGTGCTCGCCCAATGCGTGCTCGATGCGCTCGGCCAGCTCTCCGGCGGCGTCCTTGGTGTAGGTCAGCGCGAGCACGCGCTCGACGGGAACGCCTTGGCGCACCAGCCACTCGAAGCGGCGCGTCAGCGTGCGGGTCTTGCCGCTGCCGGCGCCGGCCACGATCAGCAGTGGACCTCCCAGGTGGGTGACCGCGGCGCGTTGGGAATCGTTGAGCCCTTCGAGCACGGCATCCGGCGATGTGTTTGGGGCGACCGTGTCGTGCGGCGGTTCGCCGTTGAGGTCCGCGTCGCCCGGCGGTTCACTGGCGGCGACCAGATCCTCCGGCGGTTCGTCTGCTGCGATCGCGGTGGCGTGGGGGTGCTCTTGTTCGCTGCTCACGCCCCTAGGATACGGGGCCTCTACGATCGGGGGACTGATGCACGCGGAAGACCCTGCCAACGACTTATCCCCAGCCGTCCGACGCGCGGTCGATCTGGACTGGACCGCGATCTGCCGCGAGATCGTGGTCGCGATGGAGCAGGTCTTCGCCCGTTATCCCACCTTCGCCGACCGGAACGTGCACGTTGGCCGTGGCGCCGGAGGCGACAACACGTTGGCGATCGACGAGGCGGCCGAGGACGCGGTCTTCGACGTGCTCGAACGGGTCGCAGCCGAACAAGCGGTAGGTCTGGACGTGATCTCGGAGGAACGCGGAGAAGTGCGGCTGGGTTCCGGAGAGGGCGTTCGCGTGGTGGTGGATCCGATCGACGGCTCGCTGAACGCCAAGCGTGTAGGTATGGCCTACTCGCTGTCTGTGGCCGTGGCGACCGGCGACACGATGGTCGACGTCGTCTACGGCTTTGTCCACGATTTCGGCGGCGGCGAGCAATGGACGGCGCGCGCCGGGGTCGGGGCTTGGCTCGGCGACCGGTTGCTGGACCCGGCCGAGACGGGCAACGATTTGGAGGTGGTTGGGATTGAGTCCGCCAAGCCGGCGTTCATCACACCTGAACTGCTTGCGGCGTTCGACGGCAAGGTCGCGCGGCTGCGTGCTGTCGGCTCGATCGCGTTGACGCTCTGCCAGGTGGCTGCCGCTCGCTTTGACGGCATGCTCTCGCTGCGCTCGTGCCGCTCGGTGGACGCCGCTGCCGGTCAGCTGATCGTGCGCGAGGCGGGTGGGCACGTGATCTTTGGCGACGCCGAGGCGCCGCTGGCGGCACCTCTGGACCTGGCGCCATACAAGCCCGTGATCGCCGCGCGCGATGAGGAGCGCGCGAGGTTTCTGGCCGGGGTGATCGAGGGCTGATTGTTTGGCCGGCCCCCAACTGCGCTGATCTCAAAAAACCGCCCTCGCTATATGGCAAGATCATGGTTTGACGATGGACCCTTCAACGGCAGACACCACTGGACCCGACGAGGAAGCTGCAATGGCCGCCGCGGAGCTGGGCGACGGCGCCGCAGACTCCGAGGATGCCGATCACGAAGCGACAGAATCCGGGCGCGGACTGGTCAACACGCCATTCGCCGTAGCCGGCGTACCGAGCAATCTTCCGCGCGGGCCTCACGGCCTAGATCGAGATGTCGTGATGGCGTCACAGCGCGGGCGTCTGCTCTCCGCGTTTGTGGAGGAAGCGTCGGAGAAGGGTTACAACACGGTCACGATCTCGGACATCGTGCGCCACGCCGGCACCGCCAAGCGCACCTTCTATCAGCACTTCACCGACAAGGAAGACTGCTACCTGCAGGCCTTCGACGTCACCTCTCAACTTCTGATCACGGATCTGGTGCGCGCCGCCGACGTGGTGGACCACCCGATCGAACGCATTCGCGCGGGCGTAGGGGCGTATCTCGACAGCATGCGCCAGATGCCGTATTTCGCCAAGTTGTTTCTGACCGAATCCCTCGCCGCCGGAGCAACGATCGCCGACCGCTGGATGAGCTGGGTAGATCTGCTTGCGGATGGTCTGGTGAGATGGCGAGACGAATCGCGGGTAACTCACCCTGAGGTGCCGCCGATGACGAAGATGCAGGCGGTGGCGGTGATTTCGGGCATCAACGAACTGATCCGGTTCGAGATCCGCCGCAACGGCGTGGAGGGACTGGCGGACATCCAGCCTGAACTGACGGAGCTGGCCGTCGCGCTTTTCACGACCGACGTCGGTTAGCGGATTGCTGCGGCTGCGAGGGCGGCTGCGACGGTGACCGAGGATGACGGCGACGACGGCTGCGCGGGCGGCTGTGACGGCGAAGACGTCTGCGAGGGCGACGACGAAGACCGCGAGGGCGGCTGCGACGCCGGCTGTGGCTGCGACGAAGGTGCGGTCGCTGCGCGAGTAGGCCCGGACTACGAGCGGACTACGTGCGGCCCGGCGCGGGTAGGTGAGGCGTCTGGGCGAGTCGGCCTGATTTCCACGCATGACGGCGAGTCAGCCTGATCACCACGCGAGTCAGCGAGTCGGCTGGATTCCCACGCGCCTCAGCGAGTCAGCCCGATCCCCGCGCGTGTCCGCAGATAAGCCCGATCTTCACGCGATTTCCCCCGAAGTATGTGGGCTTTGTTGCGCTTCCTTTGCCCGCGCGGGAAAAGGAAGCGCAACAAAGCCCACCATCGCCGATGGCATCAACCGCGGCTCAAAAACGCAACAAACCGCAGCGG
>JACQZY010000023.1 GCA_016213645.1 Actinomycetota bacterium | reverse complement strand
TCTTCGGGGCCTGGCCCGAGCGGGCCACGGTGACGACATCGTCTCGGAATTCCTTCGGGTACTGCTTTGCCATTCCGGACATCCTTTCTGTGAGGAGGAATCCTCACAGGTCAGGTGTCAACTAAATGCGGGGCAGACCCGTTTTCGGAATCTCTTGACCCACGAACGACCCGTCTACAAATGCTTCGGCAAACACCGCCCTCTCGGGTTGACTTCCTGCGCGAAGCGGGCCACACGGCAGCCAGATGGGGTCGGCAATCATCGACATCGTTCGAAGAAATCGGGGCTCGGCGGCTCTAGTCCAAACCGCTTCGTAATCAACCTTTGGCAATCGACATCATGGTTTCAGAGTTAATCCGATTCGAGACAGGCGCGACAATAAACGCCTCATCGTCCCACGCCGAGACAAGTACGGCGGAGGTCGCAGCGGCAATTTCGGTCATCGATTCCGGCATAATCTCGTGGTCAGAAAACACGTGCAGCCCCGGCGAGCTAAGTACACCGATACCAGGATGACTGACAAGCCCCGCAAAAGCATTTGACACCTCCCGTTGGGTAGGAGTGGTGCAAATCGAATACGTCCATTCACCAAAGAAATAGTCGGTGTCGAGCGACGGCGCCGGATCCGATCTTTTCGCTAGGAACTCTTCGAGAACTAGTACGCGTTGGCGATTCGCATTCCGTTCCTCGCCAATCCAGCATGCAATTGAACTTTCGAGTAGTTCGTCAGCTTGAGTTGACCCGATGTACATGCCGTTGAAATCCTGTTCGGCTCGTTCACATGAAGATGCAGCGATAAAAGCGAAAGCATCAGTAATGTCGGCGCCCGTAAGCATGTCCGCTAACGGCCGGCGTGCCGAAGCGCCTTTCTCAATAGCTTTCTTGACGTACGACACCCCACGATCACCGAGCTTCAAGCAGTGGATCGAAGGCGAATTCGAGCTATTCATCGTCTCTTCTTTCTCTCGATTTTGCCATCGGGATAAATTCGCCATCCGCCTTTCACGCCGCGCTTGGAATAGTCATAGTGCTCGCCGTATGGACCATGCGGAACGTCAGGACGGAGTGATTCTCCCGTATCCGGATTGAAATAACCTGCGTCCGGATTGTCAGGGTCACGCCGAAAACCAGGTGCATGCCGGTGTTTCCCTTCGTCGTCGTGAATTGGCTTGACAACGAGTGTGAAACCCACGGTGGCCGGAGTCTTTTGCCGGTCAGGCGTGGGCGGGATTTACACCACTATTTTTTACGCGACCTCCAATGGCGGCGCTCGGTTCGTTAGCAGAGACACTTTGGCCTAAGACGTTCATGCAGCCGGTGTTTGCCGCATACCAGCCGCTCACAGCTCAAGTCGCAAACGCGCCTGTCGCGCGGCTTCTCGCACGCGCACGTCTTCGTCATTTTCAGCCGCAGCTTCCAAGCCTGGAGCCACTTCCAGACGCGCAAATTCCCCAAGGATGCCTGCGGCTTCGAGCCGTACGATGAAATCCGGATCCTTCAGCATACGATCTTCTATGGGTTCCCAGGATCCAAGAGACGCAAGCGCCCTCATGGCAGCTTGGCGAGTCTCCCAGAGTCGATTTTGCGCGTCGGTGAGGACATGAATCAATGGTTCGATTGCCGCCGGATCTTCGGTCGCGCCCAAAGCTCGCGCCGCAGTCGTTTGAACGCCCCAATCCTCGTCGTTCAGCGCGCCAATCAGATATGGAACGGGGTCGACATCGTCGATTTCCGCTAGGAATTCATAGGCCCGACGTCGCGTCTCGGCGTCCGTTGAACGAAGGCCTTGCATCAATTCTTTTGAATCGCTCATCGCATGCCCTCCGGAATTACTGCCGCTCGTCATGGTTTGTAATAAGTACCAACATTGATCCTTCCCTCAGCGAACTGATATGCGCGATAAATCCACGTCTCGCCCTGGATACTTACACGGCCCCACCAGCTGAGTCCGATCGTGTCCGCTGTGAGAAGCTCCGCCTCTAGCTGATGCTGAATCGCCGTCTCGACTTCGGTCGCCGTTAGTTCGCCAGCTTCACTCATATGTGGCACCGCGTGCTCCGTCTTGAACGTAATTTCTGACGCGGCTTTGAGACGATTTGCTCGGAGAAGAACTCGCGCCAGCAACCCTGACGACGCCGATGCAAGTCCGGTCGCGAAGGTTTGACCCCGCATGTAAGCAGCGGTCGCGGCATCGGCAAGCCAGAATTCGCCAGTTGGATCGTGCAGCGAGATTGGATTGCTGACGGAATAGCTTGTTCGATTTACGTCACGAATTCGATCGTCGCTCGTAAACCGCCCACCCCCAGCCCCATACCACCGCGCCCGATAAAAGTAATCCCCGCTGAAGCCATCCAACTCACGCCCGGTGTAAGTGAACGGATTGCCCGTCGAGTCGCCTGCCGTCTGCGGCTGGCCGAAGGCGCCGTAGGCGTAGCGCTGCGTTACACCGCCCGCCGCGTCGCTGAGCGACGTAACCGTCCCAAGCGCATCCTGCTGGTAGTAGCTCACGGCACCGCCGCGTCGCATCGCAAACGGCGTGTCCATTCCCAAGCCGAAGGTGTAAGTGGCGGCGACGTTGTTTGATCCGTCGTATTCGACCGGATAGTTCTGGTCTACGCCGTAGGCCAAGCGCTTTGTGCCCAAGGGTCCGGCGACCTCGATCCGCCGGCCCAACGGGTCGTAGCGGTAACTGGTTGACTGCGCACCGGGTTTTGTAACTGCGCGCAGGCGATGCTCGGTATCCCAAGCGTAAGTGGTCACGGCGTTTAGCGACCGGTCGGTCTTGGTCGTGAGGTTGCCCTCGTTGTCGTAGGCGTAGAAGTATGCGTTGTCATAGGTGAGGCGATTGGCGGCGTCGTAGTGCTGACCGCCGTAGCCGCCGGAAATCCGGTTGCCCAGCGCGTCGTAGCCGTAGGCCTCGTCGGGCTGGGAGCCGGGGTTGTCTGCGCCGGTCAACTGGCCGGCGGCGTCGTAGGCGTAGTTGTGGAGGCCGTTGTGGTCGGTGACGGCCGTGCGCAGGCCTGAAGAGTTGTAGGAGTAGTGGTCCTCGTCGAGTATGCCGGCGCTTGCTGCGTGGACTATGTCCTTGACTTGATCTGCGGCGTCCCAGATGTAGTTCGTGTTGACACCATTTGGACGCGTCATCTGCTTAATGCGGCCAAGTGTGTCGCGGGTGATGCCGAAGTTTCCGCCCGAAGCGTCGGTCACGCCAGAGAGGCGGTTCAAGGAGTCATAGGCGTAGCTGGTGACTTGTGCCGCGCGCGTCAGCGATGTGCGGTTGCCGGCGGCGTCGTAGGCGTAGTCGATCGATGTGGTCGGCTGGGGCGAGCCGGAAACGCCGGTGCTGGTGGCGTTGGTGATCTGGTCGGCGGCGTTGTATGCGAAGTTCAGTTGGGTATCGGCGTTCTTCATTACCTGCGGACGGCCGGCTCCGTCGTATGTGATCTGCGTGTTGTTTCCGTCGGGCTGAGTCTTGCTTGTGAGCTTGCCGTTGGCGTCGTAGACGAAGTTCTCGGTCCGGCCGTTTCGGTCGGTGCGGGTGCTGACGCGGCCGGCGGCGTCATATGCGTAGGTGGTCGTGTGACCAAGCTGGTCAGTCTCGCTTAACAGGCGGCCTAGGTAGTCGTAGTCGTAGGACTGGGCGCCGCCGTTGGCGTCAGCGACTTTGGTGAGGTTGCCGTCTGGGTCGTAGTTAAAGCGAGTCGTGGCGCCGACGGCGTCGGTGCGTGTCTTGATGTGGTTGGCCGCGTCGTAGGTCGCGGCGGTCGATCCCGAGGGTGTCTGCTGCTGTGTGGTGTTTCCGGCGGCGTCGTGCGTAAAGCTCACGCTGCGGCCCAGTGGATCGGTGACGCTGGTGAGCAGTCCGTCTGCGTCGTAAGCCAGATCGGTGACGCGTCCTCCGGCACGGTCGATCTTCGTGGGCGACTCAAACGCGTCGCGCGTGATCGTCGTGGTCTCGCCGTCTGGCAGGGTCTGCTTGGTCAGCTGATTGGCGGCGTCGTATTCGTAGCGAGTCGTGTTTCCACGCGCGTCGGTCGTCGAAGTCTGATTGCCGCTCGCGTCATAGGTGCTGCTTGTCGCATGCCCAAGCGGATCGGTGGATCTCACCAGGTTGTCGTTGGCGTCATAGGCATAAGTCGTTGAGCGCTCGCTTCCATCAAAGAGCTCACGCAGCTCCGTCAGATTCCCGCGCCCGTCAAATGCCGTGATGCTCGTAAGCCGCCCATCGGGTGAGGTGATCACCTGCCGCTGAGCATCGTCATCTGTAGCGATCTGCGTCGTGTGGCCGGTGCCGTCTGTCACCGAGTCCATGCGGCCGTTTTGGTCGTATGTGACGGTTCTGGTCGGGCGATTTGCCGGGTCATTGGTCACCAGCAGGTTGTGCTCGGTGTCGTATGTGAAGCGCATGGTGTTTGCACGGGCGTCTGTTGCGGCGGTCAGGTCGCCTGCGGCGTCGTAGGCGTAGGTCGTCTGCTGGCCGGAGGGGCCGGTGATCTTTGTGATCCGGTCTTGGGAGTCGCGGGTGAAGGCGACCGACTTGCCGGTTGAGGAGGTGATGCCGTGCTCGTCGACGGTCAGCGAGTTGCCGTGGCGGTCTTCTGCCTTGGTTAGGCCCTTGCCGGTGTCCAGGTGATAGACCGTGCCGTCTTTGGCTGTCAGCTTGAAGCGCTTGGGCGTGAAGATCTCGGTGCCGGTGGCGTCGTAGAGGTCTTGGTCGTTGTAGTAAGTCAGGTATGGGTCGCCGTCTACCTCCAGGGTCGAGGTTGCGCCGCGGCGCGGCGTGAAGGCGGCGCGGGCGTCGTAGTAGACCGAGGCGCCGGAATCTGGCTTGAAGTCGAAGGTCTCAGTGTGGCCATCTGGCCAGCGCACGGTTGTGAAGTTCGCGGTGTCGTTGGCGAGTTCTTTGGCGAGGCAGACGTTTTGGCCCAAGACGTTTAGGCAGCGGGTGTTCTTTACATACCAGCCGCCGTCGCCGAAGGAGTGGTTGCTTATGACCTCGAAGTTGGCGATCTCGACGTTCCAGCCGACGCCGAAGTCGCCCTTGGACTTTTTGAAGGAGTCGTAGGTGCGAAGGACTTGAATCGGTAGGGAGTGGATCGGGATGGAGAGGTCTTGGTATGTGGTGGTGTAGCGGCCGGGTTTTAGGGCGCCTTCTACGGCCACGCTGATGGTGCGCGAGTCGCTTGCTCCGTTTGAGGTGGTGGCGGTGACGGTGATTTCGTAGGGGCCGTTTTCAAGCGTGGTGGGATCGAATGTGGCGAGCGTCTGGTCTTGGCCTGTCTCTCCTGATCCGCAGGCGAGGGTCTTCTTGGTGCCACCCACCGGCCCGGCCTTTACGCACCATAAGGAGACGCTTTGACCGGGAGGAGCGGTTATCTGGGTTTGGATATCTGTTTGGTGGGTGATCGTCTGGCCGTCGGCAGGCGTTGGCGAGCCGATCGCCGCCACCGGCAGGGGCGGCGGGGTCAAATGCATAATCGTCGGGCCGGGGGCTCCGGTGTTTTGGTCGTAGGTGGCCACGGGGGTGAGTTGGTCGCTTGTCACTTGGCCCTGGTTTGCGATCAGCCCTACGCCTGCCGGAAGCGGGTCTTCGATCCTTGCCTGGAACCTGGTGGTCACGCTTTGGCCGGGCAGCAGTGAGGAGATCTCCACGCGTAGCGACGAGTCCGCTTCCGCGTTTCCTTGTGTCACCACGCTCACACCGCCGGTGGCGGTCACGGTGCCTGTGAGCAGGCGCGAGTAAATACCCGGGGCGTCTGTGAGGACCACGTTCGTGGCGGGCAGGGTGCCTTGGTTTTTGACGGTGATCTCGTAGCCCAGCGCGTCGCCTGCGCCTGTGCCTTCATCTGCGTCTGCGTCGGTTTGTAGCCAGACCGCTTTTGCGGCGGTGATGCTTGGCGCGCGGGGGGCGACCGTCGTTGCGGTTGGGTTGCTTGATCCAGGCAGCGACGGGTCGTCGGTGAGGACTTCGCCTATTTGGTCGCAGGTGAGCTTGCCTTGGTTTGTGACCGTCTGCACAGCGGACTGATCGCCGATGGTCAGTGGATCGTCGATCCGGGCACGGAAGGTGATCGTGGCCGACGAGCCGCCTGCCAGTGTGCCGAGGTCGACGCGTAGGCGAGAGTCGCCGGCGTTTTGACCTTCGGTGATCAGTCCCGTGCTGGTGGTTGCGCTTGCGCCGACCAGGCTCAGGCCGCCACTTGGCATGTCCGTGAAGACCGCGCCGGTGGCGGGCCCGCTTGAAATGTTTGTGGCGAGGATTCTGTAGGAGAGCGTGTCGCCGGGGGTTATCTGGCCGTTCTGGTCCGCGTCTTCGGCCAGCTGGGCCGTCTTCTTGACCGAGATCTGCGGCGGGGCCTGCACGTCGAGGGTGTAGCCGTCCTCCACCGGTCCGTATGAGTTGCCGTTTGCGTCTTTCCATGCCACGCTCGCGTTGCTGCCAAGCGGGCCGGTTCTGCCGGTCGGCAGGTCGTAGGCGGCATGCAGTCCTTTGCTCTGTCCCGGCGAAAGGGCTGCTTGGGCATCGGTGAGCACGGTCTGTTCCCCGCTCGTGAGCCAGTCGTTCACCGTCAGCGCTTCGGCCGTGGCGGAGCCGTTGTTCTTTAGAGCCGTGTCAAATCCGACCGTATCCCCGGCAGTGGCGCTGAGCGGACCGAACTTCTCTATCGAGAGGACGGGCAGTCGCCGCTTCGTGCCGACGTTCTGCGGCGGCACAAGCAGCAGGCCGTACGAAGAACCGGCCCTGGCGCGTGCGACGGCACGCACGGACTGGCCATCGGCTCGGGCCAAGCGCTGTAGGTAGGTATCCGCGGGTTCGACCGCGCTTCGCGCAGCGGGCGGTGCGAGCGCGTGGCTTAGATGCGCTTCGACGCGCCGGCCTTGCTGGATGCCGGCAAGCTCGGGAATCGTGGCTGAGTCGAAGCGTGTTGGCTGACCGTCCGGCGGCGCCACACTGAGGGTCGCGTTTTGCAGTTCGGGAGAATGCGATCGCAGCTTCGCCGCGAAGTCGCTGCCATACCTGTACAACTCGCGCACCTGGGACGCTCCCGGCAGGAACTCGAGATGCACAACGTTTCGCACCTCTGAAACCACGCTTGGATCAAACAGTTTTCGCGCCTGTTCGGCGGTGAGCGTAATGCGCGCCTGATAACCCCAGGCAGCCAGGCCGCCGGGCGCGATCTGCGTGCCGATCACGCGGGTGCCGGAGGACTGGTAGGTCACGCCGGGTGACGCGGCGGGATGCGCCACAAGCTCGACCCCGTCGGATATGGCCGCGGCTTCGCGAGGCGCATACCCGGGCGCGGTAAGCGACGTTCCGGCAAGCGGCACCCACAAACCGGTGCTCGCTTCTCGATATTCGAGGGTGTACGACAAGTACGCCGCCTCGGCGGTCGCGGGGGCCACATTCTCCGCGCCCATCAAGCCCGACGCAACCAGCGTGCCGCCGTCATTTTTCAGTCCGGCCGTGTAATGGACGGTGTCGCCGGGAAGCGCCTCCGGCTTGTCCGCGGAGAGATCGAGCACCGGCGACGGCACAAACGATGCGATCGCCACCGCGGAGCTGGGGCGCACACAGGCGCTGCCGTGGATCTTTATCCCGCTGCCGCTCAGTTTGATGCGGTCGCCGATCACCGAGCACGTCAGCTGAACGCTTGATCCGGCGACGTGTATCTGCCCGGAGCGGGCATTGGCGATCCCCGCGTAGCTGGAGCTTGATCCGCTCAGATGGATCGCGGCGTTTGCGGTGCTTGGAGAGAGAAAGAGCAGGCCGTCGTGGTAGGCGGTCAGGCGGTTCGATGAGCCACTTACCTTGATCTCGCGTTCAGAAGCGATCGTGACAGTGGCCGACAGGTTGCTTGCGGCGATTTCGACACCGCAGGGTGAGTAGTGAACACCGTCCGGCAAGGGTCCGGTGACCATCCATACGCCCGATGTGCAGGCGGAGGTGTGGTCGAAATATCGCGGCGAGACTGCAGCGGAGACCGGCCCGCCGGGGCGGTAGTCGGCCAGGGCAAAGTTGATCGGCGGTTCCATGCGCGCGGCGCGTAGAGATTGACCGGTGACCGTGTTATCACTTCCGGAGTTGATCAGATCCGAGGCGTACTCGGCGTCGCCGTCGATCGTGTTGGAGGAACCGGCGATTTTTAGGTCTCCGTTGCTGTGCACTCGACCCGTGACGAAATTGCCGGAGCCGGTGATATCAAGCGCCGAGGAATCCGTATTGCGGTTGGCCCAGATCACCGGCGGCAGGCCGATCGCAAACTGCGCGGTTGCGGTGCCTTGCGCCCCGTCATCGTCAGTAACTTTCACGATCACCTCGTACGAGCCGGCGGCGGCATAGCGATGGGCGCCGACCAGACTCCCCCATCCGGCGCCCTGCGTGATCGCGGCGTCTTCGAGCGGCGTGCCGTCGCCCCAGTCCACGCTCGCGGTGTGCGTGTCCAGCACGCCGGGATCACTGAAGTTCGCGGCCACGATCGCCGCCGATCCGGCATAGGCGGAGGCGTCGGCCGCGCTCACCGCCGGCGCGACGTTTCGCACACTCACGTTGGTCTCGTCGGTCGCGCTTTCGCGGCCATCGCTTACGTTCAGCTCGAAGCGGGCGCTTGAGTCGTCGAGAGCTTCATAGCTTGGTTTCTGGTCGGCGGTGGACGAGAGCACGGCCGCCGGACCGGTACCCGTCACGCGGTCCCAGCGGAACTCCAAGGGATCGCCATCCGGGTCGATGGACGCCGAACCGTCAAGCATCACAATCGATCCCTCGTCAACAACCTGATCCGATCCGGCGGCGGCCACCGGCGGAGTGTTTGCCCCGCCGACCGTGATGTCGTTGAGCACCGGGCTTTCGCCTGTAGACGAGCGCGTAAAGTCGACCGCGATCTTCAGATAACGGCCGTCGGAAAGGCTAAGGTCTTGGTTCTTGGTAACGACTTCGCGCGGCCCGAAACTGACGCCGTCGTCGGAGCTCTGCGCTGTGACGGTGAGACTCGCGCCGTCGGGAATCTCGGCGTTCCAGTCGATGCGACCCCACTCAAACCCCGGCTGGCCGGAATTGTGGACAACGCTCCAGCTTCCACTCACGGGAGGCTGCGTGACCGCGCGCGAGGTGTGCCTGCCGCGACCGGGAAAACCGCCACCGTAAGGCACCTGGCTGCCCGTTAGTGGAACAGTGAGGTCGACCCGATTGGCGACTGGGTCGATTCGCTTGAATCCGGTCGAGCCAAGCGTCATCACCCACACGCGCCCTTCGCCGTCAACGTCCAAGCCGTTCGGAGATCCGATCGTCCGAACGAACGCTATTTGGTTGCCGTTCTGATCGAAACGACGGACGCCGGGGCCCACGCCGGAGGCTGCATACGTGTCGGCCCAGATATTGCCGTCGAATGGCGAGACGACGATGTCGTTGGCGTAGCCGCCGGGATTTGGCGGGCTGTGAGTCGAGAGGAACACGCCTTCGTCGTTGAACTCCTGGAGTTTGCCCGAGGTATAACCCGTGACCCAGATGTGGTCGTTACGACCGACGGCCAATTGATAACCGAAATCGTCGAGATTGGCAATCGCGGCCGGAGCTGGAAATATCTTCACCAGGTTGGGGTCGTCGTCGGCAAGGCGCGTGTCGAGTCGCAGCAGATCGGCCCACGACTGACCGACAGCTCCTACAGCCCAGAGGCGGCCTTTGGAGTCAAACGACGCGCCGTCAAACGTGCGGCAGTCGACCACACAGGGGATGATTCGCAAGATCTCGCCGTCAGGCGAGATCTTGTTCCACCGCGCGGTGCGATCGCGAACGTGCCGGGCGGAACTGATCGCCCAGAGGTTGTCGTCGCTATCGACAACCATTTGCGACGGATAAGAACCTATGCGGACAGATTCCAGAATGCACTCGTCGCCCACGCCTTGGACGCCGAATCCGTCACCCAGCCACAGCCTCACGTCGCCGGGGCCGGTGGAAGTGTCGATCACGCCGTTGTCGTTTCGATCGGCGCATTGCCCGGCCTCGGCCAAACCGATTTTGACGACCGATCCCGTCTGGTAGCCGAGAATGCTCGGGTCCTGCGCGGTGGTGGCGACCCAGAGATTTCCGTGGCTATCGACGGCCGTGTTGTTTGAACTCTCCCACAACCAGCCGGCAGGCATCAGGCGGTATTCCGCGAGTTGAGCACCAGTATCGGCGTCGATCTTCAAGACATTCGAATTCCCGGATCCCACCGCCCACAGGACGTTCGACACCCGCCGTGTGTCGTCCAGCTGGAGGCTTCCCGACGTGTAGTGGACGACGTTGTCGTAGGTGCCCTCGTCGAAGTCCACATCGGTTGTGAAGGTGCGGGATCCGTTTTGGCCGGACGTAGCACCTGCCAACGAGGCGACCAGAAGGGCACCGGCCAGAATGACCACTGCCACCGGCAAGCTCAGAAGTTGAATGATCCGCAGCCGAGCTCTGCTCGCGTTCGACTTATCTGAGATTGACTTGCTGATTGACTTGAGCATGCCGAGCGCGGCCCCCAACCGCCAAACCGAGCCGCGATCCGTATGGACGGCTCGGGTGAATGACATGCGGAGCGCAGACCGCCTTTTTAGTACCAATTAGTTGCGTATCTTAACGGCGAGTAGCGACGAGCGTTTGCGAAATTCAAGATCCTCGTGAAACTGAGCGCGCCGTCGTCGCGTTCGCATTCACTGCAACGCCCCGATCGCGAACGCCACAGCGAATCCCGCGGTCGTGAGCAGCCCCACCAGCTTGCCTTCCAACTCGAACGCCTTCGGCATCATTTCGTCGGAGAGCATCGTCAGCAGCGCGCCGGCGGCGAACGACTGTGTGAATGCGATTGCTTCGTCCGGCGCTCCGTCCAAACCCGCGAAACCCGCGAGTGCGGCCAGACCGGACGCGAAGACGACGACCGTCCACATCGCCAGTAGACGGCGTCGCGACCAGCCGCTCGCCCGCAGCCCCGTGGTTGAAGCAATCGACTCCGGCAGATTCGAAAGAAAAACCGCTGCGACCATCGCAACGCTGACCCCGGCCCCTTTCAGCAGTCCCACACCGATCACAACCGACTCGGGAATGCCGTCAAGCACCGTGCCCAGCAGAATCGCCTTTGAATTGGCATCCTCTGATTGCGGATGCACGCTCTTGCGGTTACGGCCCCCCTGCTTGTCAATCAGCCAGTCGCCCGCGAAAAATACGAGCGCTCCGCTGAAGATGCCGACCGCCACCGACCAATAACCGTCGGTGTGTTCGACCGCGTCCTCGAACAGCTCGAACGCCACCGCACTGATCAGCACCCCCGCGCCGAACGCCATGATCGACCCCAGAGTCGCGCGGCCGATCGGCACCGCGAACACCAACAGTGCCCCCGCGATCAGCGCCAGCCCACCGACAGCCCCCCACATGAACGCGCTCGCCATGCGAAGCATTTTCGCCGACGTTGCGGCGGTTTATTAGTGACCCGACGGTCACTTCCCGAAACGTCCGAAAAGCGTCGTACTCTGGCGAAATTGCGAGTCCTGGGGAGGGTGAAATGTCGCAGCGAAGCAAGTCACGAAAGCAGCAGATCGAAGTTGGACCGGAGATCTGCCCGCGGTGCTATTCGGACCTCGTGCAGCCAGTCGAGGCGCGTGCCCAAAACAACGGCAGCGTTCGTCTGCGGCTGAGATGCCCCGAGTGCGAGCATGTCTCGATCGACGAATACAGCTGGGACGACGCCCGCAGCCTTGGGCGCACCTTCTCGGCCGGCCGATCACTCTTGCGCGCGGCACACGACGAGCTCGCCAAGGAGAACTTCCTTGACGAGCTCGATTGCTTCGTGCTGGCGCTGGCGGCGGATCTGATCGGACCCGACGACTTCGCGCCTTACCGCTACGCCGCCTGATCCGGCGGCGGAGTCGGCGGATTTCCCGCCGCGCCGGAGTTGATCACGGCGTCGCCACGGGCGCGGCGAACACGGCGGCGCGCAAAGATCGCAACGACGGCTACGAGCGTCACCGGAACGACGATCGCGAGACCGACGATCAACAGGGCGGCGATGCTTTCAAGCACGTTCACCGCCATGTCGAACGCACGGTGAATCGTGCCGCGTTCGTTCGCCTCCGCGGTCTCATCGGCGACGATCGTCAGGCCCAGCGTGACGAAGTTGACGCGATTACGCAGCCGCGACAGCTCGCGCTCGCGGGCGGTCAGGCGGTTTTCCGCCGTACGCAGACGGCTGCGCAGCGACGCCGCATCCGCATCCGAGGCCTTCGCCAACAAAGCTCGCAACCGAGCCGATTCCGCCCGGGCGCCGGACACTCGCGATGTAGCGCGCCGGTACGGGTCTGTAATGTCCTGAGTCTGCTGAGTACGTTCGCGCACGTGAGCCAGGCCGGAGTAGGCCGCAAGTGCCTGCTGAAAGCGCTCGGCGGGCAGCTTCAGCGAGAAGCTCGCGTTCGCGCTGCCTGCGTCTCCGCCCGAGACCGACGAACTGACCACGAAGCCGCCGTAGCGGTCGGTCACGGCGATCACCTTGTCGGCGACGGTCTCGATCTTTCCAGAGGCAGTAGCAAGCGTGAGTTCGGCGGAGCGCTCCACGCGGCGCACCCCGGTCGTCGGAGTAGCTTGGTCGGCCTGAGTCGGCATGGTTGACTTGAGAAACCTGGGATCGATCCCGGTTCCCGATACTGGCGACACGCTGGGAGCGGCGCCGCTTGCCGCATCGTTGGCCTGCTCCGATGCCATGGACTTGGCCGCCGACTCCGGCGTAACGCGCCCTTCACTTTGTCCCGGCGACGTCGCGGAATGCAAAGCCTCGGTTGTTGCATCGTTCTCATTTATGGCCGTTACCGCCATCACAATTGCGACCAGCACTGACGCGGCCGCTCCGGCCCCCAGCAGCTTGCCCCGCGCCGTGGAGGTCCACGCCATCAGGTGCCGTTGCTTCTTCGATTCGCCTGCGGCAGCCACACGATCGGCTTCGATGCGCTCCGCGAAGCGAGCGTCAACACGTCCGCGCGCATCGTCCGCAAGCTCCGGCCGTGTGCCGCGCACGCGCAGCGCGAAAGACGCCAGTTCAGCATCGTCGGCTGTCTCGGTCTGAACTCCGGCAAGTACGCGGTCGACCATGTCTAGTTCGTGGCGCGCGGCGGCGTCGAGCTTCTGCCGACGGCGGCGTCCGTGATTGTCAGTGCGCTCAGTCATCGAGCACCTCCCTAAGTTTGCGGATCGCGCGGTGAAGCTGCGATCCAACGGTTGTCTCGCTGCGCCCGACCACGCGGGCGATCTCGCGATTTCCAAGCCCGGCGAAAAACTTCAGCGCGACCAGCTCACGGTCGCGTGCCTCCAGTCCGCGAAGCGCGTTGGCCACGAGCACGCGATCGAGCGCCAAGGCATCGGTCGATGCGGAGGCCGAGGCCGAAGCGAGCGGATCTTCTCCGCCCGCCGGCAAACCGCCGGGCATTTCCAGAGCAGCCCCTTCCACCGGAGACTCTCGTCGCGCGCGGCGCATCTCGTCCAAAGCCATATTGCGGGCGATCGCAAACAGCCACCCCCGCAGTTCGCCTCGCCGCGAGTCAAAGCCGCGTCGCTTTCGATATGCGCGCTCGAATGACTGCGCAAGCACGTCTTCGGCTCGCGTCGCGTCCGCAAGCAGGTAGGCGAGATACGCGAACAGATCGTCACGTGTTTCGCGATAGAGCCGCTCGAAAGCGCCCCATTCGCCGCCGGAGACGGCGGCTGGTCCTGCTTCGATATGTGCCATGAGTTCCTTCATACCCGTACTACGGACCGGCGGACCGGTTCATCACGAGTATCGGCAAATATTTTTCAGAGGGCGCTTGCGGAAACGTGCGCTGCGTCGGCGCTGCCGCTTCCGCGCCGCCTTATCGATTTGGCGATGCCCGGCTACGCGCGCTCAAGCGCGGGCAACACGCGCTGGTACCACGCGAGCGTTTCGGTCAGTCCGTCACGTAGGTCCCAGCTCGCGCTCCAGCCGAGCCGGTCTCCGATCAGTGTGGAGTCCAGGTACTGGCGGTCGATTTCCCCGTCAGGGATGCCAACGCCCTGGATGTCCGGCTCCAGACCACTTCCGGACACCTCCAGCAACGTTGTGACGATCTCCAACACCGGCCACGGGCGACCGGCGCCCGCGTTGAAGGCCAGCCCATGGTTGGCCGTGTCTTGCAGACCGGCCGCCACCGCCAGGTACGCCTCCACCGCGTCGGCGGCGAAGATGAAGTCGCGCTCAGGCGTGCCGTCGGAGCGGATCACGGGCCGCTCCCCGGCCAGAATCTTTCGCACCGTGTCCGGCACCAGGCGCGAGAAGTTGAAGTCGCCTCCGCCGTACACGTTGGCCAGCCGCGTGACCGCCACCGGCAGGCCGTAGGTCTCGGCGTAGGAGCGGCTGATCAGGTCCGCCGCGGCCTTGGACGTGTCGTACGGAAAGCGCGGTTGCAGCTTTGCGTCCTCGCGATACGGCAGGTCGGTGTGCTCACCGTATGCCTTGTCCGAAGACGCCACCACGACGCCCTCGACCGTCGGCGCCAGCCGCGCCGCTTCGAGCAGGTTATAGGTGCCACGCACGTTGGTCTCGAAGGTGGAAAGCGGCGAACGATTTGCCACCGCCACGATTGCCTGCGCCGCCAGGTGGAACACCATCTCCACGCCGTACTCGTTTAGCACCCGCAGCAGCGCCGCGTGGTCAGACAAATCTCCCGCGGCGATCGTGCAACGCTCCTCCACCCCATCGATTCGCAGGCGCGAGTACGCGGGGCGGTCGCGTTTGAGCACGATCACTTCGGCGCCTTCGTCGAGCAGACGCTCCGCCAGCCAGGAACCGATGAAACCGTCGGCGCCGGTCACCAGCACCGGCGTGCCGCGCCACGAACGTGTGACAAGTTCGCTCACAAAGCACCCTCGGCGGCGCGGTCACCGGCGTATTCCACGGTGCCACCGGCTGCACTGTCGGCCACGCGGTCACCGGTGCGATCTGCCGGGAGCCACGGCGGCGCGCCCGCCGCACAGAGTTCGTTCAGCACCAGCGCGTCCTTGTAAGTGTCCATGCAGTCCCAGAATCCGTCGTGGCGAAATCCAAACAGCTCACGCCGCTGGGCCAGCCGTTCCAGCGGCTCTCGCTCAAGCACGTCGTCTGCTCCGATCACATCAAACACCGCCGGTTCGCAGTACATGAAACCGCCGTTGATCCAATCGGACAACCGCGGCTTCTCTTCAAAACCCGTGATCGCGCCGTCGCTCGCGAGCGCCGCCGAACCCCACGGACTGCGCGGTTGCACCACCGCGATCGTCGCGGCACTGCCGTGCGCACGATGAAACTCCAGCTCAGCGCGCAGGTCGATGTCGGCCACGCCGTCCGCGTAGGTGAGCGCGAACGTGCCTTCCCCCAGCCGCTCGCGAGCAGCATGTACCCGTCCGCCGGTCGGAGTCTCCTCGCCGGTGCGCAAAAACTCCGCCCGCCAACTGCCGTCGCGCACCTCCGCGAATGCCCGTACCGCGGCCTCCACGCGTTCCGACTGCCAGCCGGTCAACAGCACGAACTCACGAAAGCCCTGCGCGGCATACAGCGCCATCACGTGCCAGAGGATCGGGTGCCCGCCAACGTCCACCAGCGGCTTGGGCGTGTCGCGGTCGCCGCGCGCGATGCGCGTACCCTTGCCGCCACAGAGAATCGCTACGGGAACCATCGGCGTGACTGTACCGGCGAGGAGTCCGCCGCCGTCGTCGGGCGGCGTTTACGCCCGGCGTCCGGCAAAGACGGAATTTTCAAGCGCCGCCGGCCACCGCCGGAAGGATCGTGACCTCGCTGCCGTCGGCGACCTCGGTGTTCAGGCCGTCGCCGAAGCGGATGTCCTCGTCGGCCACGTACACGTTCACGAAGCGGCGTAACTCGCCGTTTTCGCTGATCCGTTCACGCAGCTCCGGGAACTCGTCGTACAAAGCGTCGAGCACCTGCGAGACGTTTCCGCTCGCGTCCACCTGGACGGCCGCTTGGCCGCCGACCACCGGCCGCAGCTGCGCCGGAATCTTCACCGTGATTGCCATCTGGTCAGTCTTCTCCTTTTACTTTTCTCAGGCCGTTACCGGAGTCGGCACAAATGTATTGAACGCGTCGAGCGTGGCGTCGATTTCGTACTTCTCGAAGGTGCCGCGTGCGGCATCGAGTGTTTTCAGCCCCTCGCCGGTGATGTACACCACGACGCGCTCCTCCGGATCGATCTCGCCACGGTCGGCGATCTTCTTGAGCGTGGCGACTGTAACGCCGCCGGCGGTCTCCGTGAAAACGCCGGTCGTGTGGGCCAACAGCTTGATGCCGGCGCGGATCTCATCGTCGGTGACCTGCTCGATCGTGCCGCCGGTACCACGCGCCACGTCCAGTGCGTACGGTCCGTCGGCCGGATTGCCGATCGCCAACGATTTGGCGATCGTGTCGGGCTTGACCGGCTGGCAAAAGTCCTTGCCTTCTTCAAAAGCGTGAGCCACGGGATTGCAACCGGACGCCTGCGCACCGTGGAATTTTGGAATCGCACCGTGCACCAGACCGAGATCGATCCACTCGCTGTAGCCCTTGTGCAGTTTCGTAAACAGCGAGCCCGAGGCGATCGGCGAGACCACGCGGTCGGGCACCTCCCAGCCAAGCTGTTCCATCACCTCATACGAGAGCGTCTTTGAGCCCTCGCTGTAGTACGGACGCATGTTGATGTTCACAAACGCCCAGTCCTTCTCGGCCGAAAGCTCGGTGCAGAGGCGATTGACGTCGTCGTAGTTGCCGCGCACGCCCACCAGCTCGGTGCCGTAAACGCCGGTTGCGAGGATTTTTTGCTCTTCAAGATCGGTCGGGATAAAGACGTAGCTATCCAGACCCGCTGCCGCTGCGTGCGCGGCGACTGCGTTGGCGAGATTGCCGGTGGATGCGCACGCGATCACCGTGTAACCAAGCTCGACGGCCTTTGCCAGCGCCACGCTGACCACGCGATCCTTGAACGAATGCGTGGGGTTGGCCGCGTCGTTCTTGATGTAGACGTTCTTCAGCCCGCCGAGGTACTCGCCCAGACGCGTCGCGTGGATCAGCGGCGTAAGGCCGGTGTCAAGCGCACTCTTGGGCGGTTCACTGAAGGGCAGGAAGTCCGAATAGCGCCAGATGCTGTGCGGACCGGCCTGAATCTTTCGCTTGGCCTCTTCCACGTCCATGCCGCTGTAGTCGTACTGCACCTCCAGCGGACCGAAGCAGTGCTCGCACACGAAGCGAGCTTCAAGCGGATAGGTCTGTCCACATTCTTTGCATTTGAGCGCATCTACGGCCATATTCGAAACCTCTTCCTCGTCAATCTGAATTCGTCCTACGAAAAAACCTTCGGCTCGGATGAGAGGTCGAAGGTCGGAATGAGGCTTCGTCCACATCATCCAAGCCGGGTTTTCATCGGCTTGCTGGAATTGGCACCTTTCAAGGCCGCTCTTGCTCGCGGTCTTGATGGTTGCCGGGGTTTCGTAGGGCCAGTCCCTCCACCCCTCTGGATGCGTACAGCTATGTTGAGACCAGTATAACGCCGCATCTGGCGCTCGCGAGCGCTAACTGACGTTATGTGCTCTTCATCACTTTTCAGTGTTGCCAGGCGGCGAATCTGGGCTTAGCTTGGATTGAGGGTCCGACCTTGGGGGGCGGACCGCATTCGCGCAGTCGAACCGGAAAGGGCGCCGTCGAAGTGCCGTTCAAGGATCGAACAGAAGCGGGCGCATTGCTCGCCGAATCACCGGAACTGCGACGACTGGATGATCCGGTCGTCGTCAGTACACCGCGCGGCGGCGTGCCGGTGGCGATCGAGATCGCTCGCGAATTGCACGCCCCGCTGGACGTGATGCCGGTGGAGGATCTCTCCACCCCCGGCAAGCCGGAGTACGTGGTGGGCGCAGTCGCGGAGAACGCGATACACGTGATTGACTCCGATGCACTGACGGCACTGGGCGTGACCGAGGACGGCCTGGCGCAGCGCGTCGCGGAAGCGACCGCGCACGTGGCCCGACTCGCGAAGATCTACCGCGGCGCCGAGGGGGGCGCGTTCGCGGTGGCCGGGCGGACAGTCGCGGTGGTCGACGATGGGTCGTCCACCGCGCCCGCCCTGGAAGCCGTGGCGCTGGCGCTGGCGCGGCGCAACGCGTCGGAATTGGTGCTGGTTACGCCGCTCGCGCCCGATTCGGGCGTGACCGGCTACACGTCCGTGATTGCGCTTCACCGGGGTGAAGAGCTCGCCGAGATCGGCCTCTGGTACGACGAGAGCGCGCCGCCCTCCGACGAGGTCGCGGCCGCGGCGTTCCGCACGCGGACCGCAAATTACGGCTGATCGCCGCGCCGGCATCGCCGGTTCCGGCGCGCCACCTGGATTGCACGCCGATCAAGCTCGCACGGCCTGCCGATAAAATAGGCATCACCATGCCCGTTCCAGCCACCATTGACGACCCTCTCAGTCCGCCATGGCGTCGCGTATCCGTAAATATCCGGTGCTGCGATCCGGCAGGATGCGTCGTCGTGGCGCCGGCGCCGCTTCGGTTGAACCACTAGTACCAGACCTCAACGCAGAACCCCGCGTCGAGCACGTCGAGCACGACGACGTGCGCTGGACCAACATCGAACGGCCAGGCCCCACCGAAGAGGCGTGGTTGCGAGACACGTTCGACTTTCACGAGCTGGACATTGAAGACATCCGCTCGCGCAACCAGCGGCCAAAGATCGACGAGTACGACGACTATCTCTTTTTGATTCTGCACCTGCCGGTGTTCGACAAGCGCGTTGGCCGTCTCAACGCCGCGGAGCTGGACATCTTTATCGGGCCCGATTACCTGGTGACGATTCCGAACGAGCCGCTAAAACCGGTCGAGTACCTGTTCGAGCGCTGCAAGTCGCACGAGGACACGCGCGAGCAGCGCATGAGCCAGGGCACCGGATACCTGCTCTACACGATCGTCGACGACGCATTCACGAGCTTTTTCCCGATGCTGCGCAAGATCGGGCTAAAGCTCGACAGCATCGAGGAGGACATCTTCATCGAGGGCCGCTCGCGCGAGGTCGTGCGCGACCTCTCGAACGTGAAGCAGGAGATCATCAACTTCCGCAAGATCATCCGGCCTCAGCGCGCCGTGCTGCGCGATCTCGAACGCGTGAAGAGCCGCTTCATCGCCGAAGATCTTGAGATTTACTTCGACGACATCGTCGACGCTTCGGAGCGCATGTGGGACATGCTCGAGAATTACAAAGAGGTCGTAGAAGCGATTGAGGCCACCAACGAGTCGGTGATCAGCCACAGCGTCAACGACGTGTTGCGAGTGCTCACCGTGTTCAGCGTGTTCTTCCTGCCGCTGACGTTGATCGCCAGTGTGTTCGGCATGAACAATCACGTTCCGGGCCAGAACTCGATCGTCGGCTTCTGGGTGGTGGTCGGCGCGATGGTGCTGACGCTCGCCGGAATGCTGGCGTATTTCCGCCGCCGCGGCTGGTTGTAACGCCACGCGCGGAAGCTGCGGAAGTAGGCGACGGCGAGCCGCGGCCGAACGTCAGATGCTGCTCACTTAGAAGCGAGGCGCGCCGAAACCGCCGAGGGCAAGGATGGTCCCCCGTCGGCCGATCGCGTAAGTACCCGGGACATGGCTCTCACGCGCGCGACGCGCTGTTCGCTTCTTTCTCTGACATTGACCTGCGACTCGCCGCCTGTCCTGCGAACGCGACCGATGCGGACGGTCGCGTCTTCCAGTGCCTTATGGAGACTGAGGTTGCGGAGGCCATCAGCTCCCCCCAGGCACATGGAAGTGTGTGTGCTCACCGGGCGTTCGGCGCCACCGGAATCGCTCCGCTTGCGCGGACGATCCGGACGGACGGAGGCGAGAACCGTTCGTTCGGCTTGCGCGGACGGCCGCTCAGGCGCCCGTGCCGTGCCGAGGCAACCGTTGCCACCCGGTAGTTCCGAGATACCGCGGATCGGGGCGTTCGGGCCGTCCGGCACGGCGAAGCCGGCCGGCCCGATCCGCCCGCTCAGTGCGGACGGCGCCACGATCTGCAAGTCAAGGTCTCCCGTTAATGCCCTGGTCCTCTTTACGGGGCCGGACCGGGAACCTCGCGAGCGCGAAGCCTGCCCATCCACGAGTTGCGGAGTCGCGGTTGGGAAGTGTGAGCTGCTCGGGAGACCTTTCATGGAACGTGTGCCGCCTGCGAACGCGGTGATTTCATTGTTCCGCGCAAAAGGCCTGTTTTTCCCGAATCAAACGTTCGTCTAATCAAGTGTCGATGGGGTCGGAACCCCATAGGCAGCCCGGGAGGACGCTTGTTAATGGGGTTTTGGCGGGTGCGTTTCTGCCCTGCTCGACGGCCCTGGGCTGGACGGACGGCTCGAATGAAGGCGTTTTTGCGGACGCGTCCAGGTGGTGGTCGCGACGCGTCCAGGCAGGATTTGGGTTGTGCGCGATCGCTGGAAGGGGTGCATTCGCGAAGCGTTCGGTTGTGTCCGCACGGCGGCCGACTAGAGTCGCTCCGCATGAGCGATCCATCAAACATCGACGGCGTGATCTTTCGCGAGTTGACCGTTCACGGCGACCATCGCGGCCGCGTGTTCGAGGGATGGCGCGAGGGCTGGACGCCGTTTACGGTGCGCCAACTCACCGAGGGCCGCGCGGCCGCCGGCGTGATGAAAGGCCTGCACCTGCACTACATCCAGTGGGATTGGTGGCGCATCGTCAGCGGTCGCATGCTGGTGGGGCTTTACGACGCTCGTCCCCACTCCCCCAGCTTTCGCGCGACGGCGAACTTTGAGATGTCTCCAGACTCGCCACACGGCCTGGCGATCCCGCCCGGGGTGGCCCACGGCTTCTACGCGCTTGAAGACGTGGAGATGATTTATCTGCTCAGCGAGGTCTACAACCCGGACGACGAGCATGGTGTGCGCTGGGATTCGGTTGGAATCGACTGGCCGCTGACCGGCGAACCTCTGATCAGCGATCGCGATATTGGCCTGCCGACCGCCGAGCAGTTCGATTTTGCGCCGCCGATCGGCGCACCCTCCGCGGAAGGCGCAGGCTGATGCCGAAGGACCGCCTATGGGCGCCGTGGCGCATTCAATACGTAGAGGCCAACAAGGAGCCCTCTACCGGTAGTGGTTGCATCTTTTGCGACAAACCAGGCGAGGATGACGACGAGTCCAATCTGATCGTTCATCGCGGTGAGCACGCCTACGTGATCCTCAATGGATATCCGTATAACAACGGTCACGTGATGGTCGTTCCGTATCGGCATGTGGCCGAGTACCACGCGCTTGAAGCAGCGGCCCGGGACGAGCTTGGGGCGCTTACCGCGCTTTCTCTGGAGGTGCTGGGTGGTTGCTACAACCCGGGCGGCTTCAACGTCGGCATCAACCAGGGCGCCGCCGCGGGCGCCGGAATCGCCGCCCACCTGCATCAGCACATCGTCCCGCGCTGGGCGGGCGACACCAACTTCATGCCGGTGGTTGCCGACACTCGCGTGCTGCCGGAGGGCTTGGCGGCTTCGTACGAGAAGATCCGCGCGGCGTTTGACGCGCATTTGCGCGACTGAACCGCGAGACCGGTCGGCGGCTCCGTGTTGGCCGGCGGCATTGCGTCAAGTCGGTCTCGACTCGCGCGCCGATAGGATTCGCCGGCTGCCGCGCGGTGGCGCTGTGACCGCGTCTTTGATCGCGACCGCAACCGCGATACTGCGCCGCGGCAGCGGAATCATTCTCGCCGTCCCGCAAACCGAATGAAAGCGACCCCCCAGAGCATGAGCGTCGATCAGTCGATCTTCAAGGCGTACGACGTACGCGGCACCTACCCGGACCAGATGAACGAAGACGTGGCGTTCGCGATCGGCCGCTCGTTCGCGCGCTACCTGGCGGAACTGTATGAGGTGTCCGCGAGCGAGCTGAAGGTGGGTCTGGGTCGCGACATGCGGCTTTCGGCGCCCGCGATGGCGGCGCGCTACCGCGACGGTCTGATCGAAGAAGGTGCAAGCGTACTGGACGTGGGCATGGTCGGCACGGAGATGCTTTATTGGACGGTCAACCACCGCGCGCTGGACGGCGGAATCATGGTCACCGCTTCGCACAATCCCGCTGCCTACACGGGCGCGAAGATGGTCAAGCGCAAAGCCCTGCCGCTTTCCGGCGATTCCGGTATCGCCGAGATCCGCGACCTCGTTCTCGCGGGCTTCGACGCACCCGGACCCGGTGGCGGCGAGATCGCCACGGACGACATCAGCGCCGAGTTTGAGACGCATGCCCTGGGCTTTGTCGACTACGAGGCGATTCAGCACATCAAGGTCGTCGGCGACGGCGGTAACGGCATGGCCGGGCCGATGATCGGTCCGATCATCGAGCGCATCTCTCCCGTGGAGATGGAGACGTTTTACTGGACTCCGAACGGCGAGTTTCCCGATCACGAGCCCAATCCGCTGCTGGAGGAGAACCGTCGGTTCATCATCGACAAGGTCAAATCGACCGGCGCGCAACTGGGCATCGCCTGGGACGGCGACGCCGACCGCTGTTTCTTCATCGACGAAAACGGTGAGTTTGTGGATGGCGACTTTCTGACCGCGCTCTTGGCCGAATCGATTTTGCAAAAGCATCCCGGCCAGACGATTCTCTACGACGTGCGCGCCAGCCGTGCCGTTGCCGACACCGTGACCGCCGCGGGTGGCACTCCGATGATCAACCGCGTAGGCCACGCGTTCTTCAAGGCTCGCATGCACGAGACCGGCGCGATCTTCGGCGGCGAAGTCTCGGGCCACTATTACTTCCGCGACTTCGGCTGCATCGACAGCGGCACGCTGCCGGCCCTGTTGATGCTGGAGTTGATCAGCAAGCGCGGCCAGTCGCTGGGCGAGATGGTCGGCGAGTTCCGTTCCAAGTACTTCATCACCGGCGAAATCAATTCCACCGTGGACGACCAACAGGCCGTGATCGACGAGATCGAGCGCCGCTATGCCGACGGCGAGATCACCAAACTCGACGGGATCAGTGTGGACTATCCCGATTGGCACTTCAACGTTCGTTCCAGCAACACCGAACCGCTGTTGCGCCTCAATCTCGAAGCTTTCAGTCAGGCTGAGATGGAAGCCAAGCGCGACGAGCTGCTGGCGCTGATCCGGGCGTAATGACCGTGATGATCGACCGCACACAGGCCGAATTGGCACCGATGTTCGCCCGCATGGAGAGCGAGGGAATCTTCATGTTTGAGATTCCGACGCCGTTCGCCGTCGGGCCGGTCAACTGTTATCTAATTGAGGACGACCCCCTGACGCTGATCGACGTGGGGACAAACAGCGGCGACGCGCTCGAAGCGCTGGAGAACGCGCTCGCTTCGCGCGGTCACAAGCTCGCCGATCTGGATCAGATCATCATCACTCATCAGCACATCGACCACGGCGGATTGATCGAGGTCGTGAAGCAGCGGTCCGGCGCGCAGGTCGCCTGCTTGGACCGTTGCGTTCCGTGGATCGAAGACTTTCAGAGCGAGGCCTCGGCCACCGACCGCTGGGCAAGCAAGACAATGCAGCAAAACGGCGTGCCCGAAGAGGTGGCCGTGGCGCTGCGCGCGGTGGCCAAGGCGTTTCGCGGCTGGGGCTCCAGTGCGAAAGTGGACAGGGTGCTCCAAGAAGGCGACGTAATGAAGTTTCGAGATCGCGAACTGGAGATCTTTTACCGCCCCGGCCACAGCATCAGCGACACCGTGTTTTGGAACGCCGACACGCAGACCCTGATCGCCGCCGACCATCTGATCAAGCACATTTCTTCCAACCCGCTGCTCGAACGCCCGCCCGCTCCGGATCAACCGCGGCCGCAGGAGTTGGTGGTCTACGTCGAATCGCTGCGCAAGACACGCGAAATGTCTGCCACGCTGACGCTGAGCGGTCACGGCGAACCGATCGCGGACCACGTTTCTTTGATCGATGAGCGCTTCGCGTTGACCGAAAAGCGCGTGGAAAAGCTCTACTCGATGCTTGCCGACGGCGGCCCGCAGTCGGCGCACGAATTGGCGCGCGGCACCTGGGGCAACATCGCCGTCACGCAGGCTTTTCTGACGCTCTCCGAGGTGCTCGGAAATCTCGACATACTGGAAAATGCCGGCCGCGTGAGCCGGTCCGAGAGCGATGACGTTGTCAAGTACGAAGTCGCGGCGTAACCACGCGGCGGCGAGCGGTGTTGGTCGGTTCATGAAACTCACGGACTTTCCGCGCGGGGCCCGCGCATGAGCATCTTCAGCCGCCGTCGCGGACGCGGACTTACCCGTCTGTCCGTGGATAAACCAGGGCCAAAGCTGCGCATGCTGCTGGTGGTCAATCCGTATGCCTCGACGGTCTCAAGCCGCCTGAAGAACGTCGTGATCTACGCGCTTCAGAGCCGTTACGAAATCGAGGCCGTGGAAACGCGCGAGCGCAACCACGCCATCGAGATCGTGCAGAACGCGCTGCAACGAGAATTTGATTTGGTCTGCGCCTTCGGCGGCGACGGCACCGCCAACGAGGTGATCAACGGTTTGATGAGCAGCGACTCCGGCCGCGACGTGCCGTTTACGTTTTTGCCCGGCGGCATGACCAACGTGATCGGTCGCATCCTCGGCATTCCGGACGACATTGTCGATGCCACCGAGCACCTGCTCAGCCTGGCCGACAGTTTCGAACCGCGCCGCATCGACCTCGGCGAAGCCAACGGCCGTAAATTCATCTTCGGCGCCGGCGCGGGTCTGGACGCCGACATCGTCAAGCGCTGCGAGGCAAAGCCCGCGCTCAAGCGCACATTCGGGCAAAACTGGTACGCCGGCGCGGCAGCCGCGACTTTCCTGAGCGGATACATGCTGCGGCGGCCACGCCTGAGCATCGAGGCCAACGGACTGAAGACAAACGGAGTTGTCGCGGTCGCCCAAAACGGCCGGCCATTCACCTATTTCGGAAAGCGCGAGATCGATCTCGCTCCAAGTGCCGGGTTGGAAAAGGGCTCGCTGTCGCTGACCGTGCTTGATCGTGGCAATCCGTTGGACTTCGCGCCGCTGGTCACTCGCTTGCTCTCGCAGAAACTGGCCGTCTCGGACAATCGTCACGTGAAGGTGGCTGCGGAGTTTTCAGAAGCCACCGTGCGCCCTCGCAAAGAGGGCGGCCCCCGGATTCCGTTGCAGGTTGACGGGGATTACGTCGGGGACTTCGACGAGGTGCATTTTCGCGCCTTGCCCGGCGCACTGTCCGTAATCGCGTAATACGGGCGCGGAACCCGGTCGAGAAGACCCGTCGCGGAAGCCCGGGCACGAAGTTGCCGCGTCAGCTCGGAAGCTTCGCGACCGCAGCGGCAAACCGATCTGGATCGCGCAACGGCGCACCATGGCCAAACAGAACGAGTTCCGGCTCAAACGCCGCCAACCGGCGCGCCGACTCGCGGTTTTGGCGAGGGTCGGTTGAAAACGCCGTAAACGGCTCGCGAATCGGCCCGCGCATCAGAAACGGATTGAAGCCCCACATCACATCGCCACAAATCAAAACGCGGTCCGATTCGCGCCAGTATGAGACGTGGCCAGGCGAGTGACCTGGAGTGAAAAGCACCTGGAAACCGGCGACCTCGTCTCCTTCACGCAGCGCGCGGTCCACCGGATGACCCTTCGCGTGCGGCAACCTGCGCATGCCAAGCAGCGGAAGCCGTATGTCCATGCGCCCGGACTCGGCCGCCTTCACGTCCGACTCGCCGGCCCAAAACGGAATGTCCAACTTTCCGCAG
The DNA here is from genome assembly GCA_016213645.1 of Actinomycetota bacterium. Taxonomy (GTDB): domain Bacteria; phylum Actinomycetota; class Thermoleophilia; order Solirubrobacterales; family JACPNS01; genus JACPNS01. Next base: position 25,726 of record JACQZY010000023.1, on the reverse strand, counting down.
ATCGCGTGCACCGACCCGACGTGATCAATGTGCGCGTGCGTGATCGCAAGCGCACTGACCTGACGCCCCTCCAGCTCACGCATGATCCGCCCGGAATCGAACGCCATCCCGGCGTCGACCAGCACGTCGCCGATCAGATACTGGTTGACGGTGTTCTTGGGCTTGCCGTCAAGCTGCCAGATGTCATCGGCGAGCTGCTGCATTGAGGCGGAGGCTATCGGGTTGGATGTCGGCGCGAACTGATCGGAATCAGCCCCCCGGCGTCACCCGGTAAGCGTCAAACACACTCTCCACCTGTCGCACCCGGTTGATGCAGCTCTTCAGCGCCGCCGCGTCTGCGACCTCGATCACGAAGCGGTTGCGGGCCATCGGCGGTTGGGTGAAGACTCGTGCCTCGATGATGCTGACGCCTGCTTCGGAGAAGGCACGAGAGAGGTCCTCAAGCAGGCGGGGCCGGTCCCACGCCGATACTTCGAGTTCGGCGCGGAAGGAGGCTACGTTTGAGCCCTCCCAGTCGACCTTCACGAAGCGCTCCGGATTTTTTGCCAGCTGCACGGCGTTTGGGCAGTCTTTGCGGTGCACCGTGATGCCGCGGCCAAGCGATACGTAGCCGACGATGTGGTCGCCGGCCACCGGAAGACAGCACTTGGCAAGCCTCACCATCACGTCGCCGGCACCGTCGACGGTGATGCCGAACTTGCCGCTGGAAACGACGGGGCGCTGGCGTACGGTGTCGCGCTTCTCGGGGAGCGTCTCTTCGGCGACGGCGGATTCGCCGGCGGCGAGACGGTTCATCACCTTTTCCACCACCATCTCGGCGCGGATCTTGCCCTGGCCGATCGCGATGTAGAACTCGTCGACTTTGCGGAAGCCGATCTCGCGCATCACCTCGGCGAGCATCTCCGAACCGGTGATCTTCTGCGAGGGCAGCCCCTTTTTGCGCAGGCCCTCTTGCAGCAGGTCGCGGCCGCGATGTTCGCTGCCTTCTCGCTGTTCACGCTTCAGGAACGCGCGGATCTTGTTGCGGGCGCGCGTGGTCTTGACCAGCGCCAGCCAGTCGCGTGAAGGGGCGCGGTCGTGTTTGCTGGTGAGAATCTCGACGATGTCACCGCTGTTCAATTTGTAGTGCAGCGGCACGATCTTGCCGTTGACCTTCGCGCCGACGCAGCGGTGGCCGACGTCGGTGTGGACCTCATATGCGAAGTCCAGCGGCGTGGCGCCCATTGAGAGGTTCTTCACCTCGCCCTGCGGCGTGAACACGAATACCTCTTCGTCGAACAAGTCCACTTTGAGGTTCTTCACAAACTCCTCGCTGCCGCCGTCTTCGGCCGCCGGATCGCCGGCCAGGCGCTGGACCCAGTCCATGCTCTCCGTGGAATAGCTTTCCGCGCGCGGGGTGCCGTCGTAACCGCGCTGCTTGTACGACCAGTGCGCGGCCACGCCGTACTCGGCGATGTCGTGCATCTCGCGGGTGCGGATCTGGATTTCCAGCGGGCGACCCTCGGGACCGATCACGGTGGTGTGAAGCGCCTGGTACATGTTGGTCTTGGGCATCGCGATGAAGTCCTTGAAGCGACCCGGCAGCGGTTTCCAAATGCTGTGAACGATGCCGACCGCGCCATAACAGTCCTTTACGCTGTCAACGATCACGCGCATCGCGGTGAGGTCGAAGATCTCGTTGAACTCGCGGCCCTTCTTGGTCATCTTCACGTAGATCGAATAAAAGTGCTTGGCGCGGCCGGTGATCATTGCGGTGATGCCGGCGACGGCCAGCTCCTGGGCCAGATACGCGCCTGCTTCGTTGACGTACTGTTCGCGCTCCTCGCGCTGTTGGCTGACCAGCGCCTTGATCTCGGTGAACTTTCGCGGGTGCAGCGTGGCGAAGGCGAGATCCTCCAGCTCCCACTTGATCGCGTGGATACCCAGACGATGCGCAAGCGGGGCGAAGATGTCCAGCGTTTCGCGTGACTTCTCGATCTGCTTTTGCTTGGGCATCGCGCCGATCGTGCGCATGTTGTGCAGGCGATCGGCAAGCTTGATCAGGATCACGCGGATGTCCTGGGCCATTGCCACGATCATCTTGCGATAGTTCTCGGCCTGGGCTTCGTCTCGACTCTTGAAGGTGATGCCGGTGAGCTTGGTTACGCCGTCGACCAACACAGCCGTCTCGTCGCCGAAGAACGCGTGGATGTCTTCCAGCGTGGTGGAAGTGTCCTCGACGGTGTCGTGCAGCAGCGCGGCGCACAGCGTCTCGGTATCCAGACGCATGCCCACGCAGATCTTCGCGACTTCCACCGGGTGCACGACGAAGTCCTCGCCCGTGCGACGCAGTTGCTTGCCGTGACAACCCGCGGCAAACTCGAAAGCCGCGCGTACGCGGTCTATGTCGATCGGTGCGATCGTGTCGTTCGCGTGTTCGGTTATCACCGCCAGAAGCTCCGCGAACTTGGCGCGAGTCTCCTGCGACACGTTGCTCGCCTCCGGAACGGGCTTGAGCGTCGCCGCGTGATTTGGCGGCGGCGCATCCGGTGAGAGCACGCCGCGCGGGGCCTCGCCCTCGGCGTCCTTGGCGGGCGCGACCGGGCGGACTGGCGGCGGATACGAGGCGATTCCGACCCGTCCGTGCGAGTGGATCACCCCGCGGGGACTGGCCTGCGGGGGGCCGGCGACTTCGTGGTCGTCGCCGCGCTGCGACGCGCCCTCGGGTTCGCGAGCCTGCCGCTGCCGGTTCAGGCGGCGAGCGTCGTCTTTGTGGGTGTCAGTCGGTCGAGCCATCGCTGCGTTTGATCCTCAACCTCACTATACGAACGGAACGTCGGAGAACGATCGAGTGAAGTCTGCGTGTCGCCGGACACGGTTATTGCTTCGACCGTTTCGCCGTCGGTCTTCAACTTCGCTAGCCCCAATTCGGCTAAAACTCGCACGGCGAGAGCCGCGCGAGTCGCCGTCGGCAAGTCCTCGGAAAGCCGCGCCACGAGCTGGTCCAGTGATTGCCCTGGGCCGTTTTTAATGGTTCTGTAGGTTGCTACCACGTCCGAGCGAGTCAATGCCGTGCCTTTGACGCTCGCCAACACCGACTCAAAAGTGGATTTGGTCCACGCGAACGTCACCTGAGTTGCCCGGCCCGGCTGGACTCCCACAACCGGCGGCTCACCCACTACGACATGTTCGAGCGGATCTGGCCAGGTCGCCCACTGCGAGAAAGACATAACTCGCCGCTCGGCCGATGCCGGCTTCACGGCACGTAGCGCCGCGAGGCGTGCTCGCCACAGCGATGGCTCGTTGACCAGCAGCACCGGGGAATCCGTAAACGGCGAATCCTCGGAATGAGATTCCACGGACTCGGAAAGCTCCAGCAGCACGGCCAGCGACGACTCGCCTCGCCGGTCCGTCACCACCGACTCAAATTCACCCGGTTCGCTCGGATCGGTCGCATCGCAATCCGGGCTCGCGGTGACGACGGCGTGAAACTCCCGGAGCCAAGCATCCCGAGCGACCGTGTGCGTCGGGTTGATGGCTTCATCGCCGGCATCGGCGACGTCAGCGGGGTCGTCGGCCGCGTGAAGCTCCGAGTGAGCGACAAGCCTGGCTTGACCCTCCACGACACCGCGAAATTCGTTGCGCCGCAGCTTGATCACCAAGTTGCTGATCGGCGCGTCCTCCCCGCAGGCGACCGCTCGCTCCCAGCCGAAGGCGACAACGCCCATACGGCCGCCGTGGCCGGCGATGCTTAGCTTGAGATGTCGCCCCCCCTCGCCCATGCGTTTGACGTGGGTGACGGTGACGGCGGGCACGAGGATCGCGGGCTCGGGATTGCCCGCGCCAAACGGGCCGATCAATTCCAACGCCTCGGCGGCGGCAAGAGTGAGCTGAGACGGCTCCGCCACCGCGTCCACGCGCACGCGAGGGCGCATCTGATCCGGCGAAAGCGTGTTTGCGGCATGTTCCTGTAGCGCCGATCGAAAGTTGGCCACCGCGGCGGCATCCAGCTGCAATCCAGCGGCGGCGCGATGCCCGCCGAAGCGGATCAGGTGGTCCGCGCACGCGTTTAGACCGCCGAGCAGGTCGTACGCGCCGCCAGACCGGCCGGAACCGGCCGCAATTCCGTTTTCGATACCGAGCGCCACACACGGGCGTCGGAACCGCTCCGCGATTCTCCCGGCGACGATGCCGAGAACTCCGGCGTGCCAGCCCTCACCGGCCACCACGATCGCGTGCCGGTCACGCTGCCGCCGGGCCTGCGTTTCGGCCTTGAAAAGAATCGACTTCTCCACCTCTTGGCGCCGCGCGTTGGCTGAGCAAAGATCCTCGGCCAACTCGGCGGCACGCTGTTCGCCGACGGTGAGCATCAGCTCCACCGCCGGTTCGGCCGAGTACATCCGCCCCGCCGCGTTGATGCGTGGTCCAAGACGGAATCCAAAGGCTCCGGCGTCCACGGCAAGCTGGTCCACACCGGCTGCTCGCATCAACTCGCGAAGGCCGGCGCGGGCCGTGACACGGGTCGCGGCCAAGCCCGCTCGAACAAGCGCGCGATTTTCGGATAACAGCGGCACAACGTCGCAGACGGTCGCCAGACCGACAAGATCCAGTTCGTCATCCACCTCTTCAGCATCTCTGTCGAGCAATTCGAATACGAGCCGGCACACCTTGTACACAACCGCCGCGGCACAAAGCTGCCGAAACGGATAATCCCCAAGGCCGGGGTGGGCAATCGGCGCGTCCGGCAGTTCTTTTCCGGGCGTGTGGTGATCGCAGATCGCCACTTCCACGCCCAAGTCGCGAGCGTGCTCGACTTCGGCCACGGCGGTCACCCCGCAATCAACCGCCACGATCAAACCGGCGCCATCGGCCGCCAGCCGGTCGATTGAAGCCGCAGAAAGTCCGTACCCCTCGTTGAAGCGGCTCGGCACGTGCCAGGTCACGCGGGCACCGGCACGATCGAGCGTGCGCACAAGGATTGAGGTGGAACAGACGCCGTCCACGTCGTAGTCCCCGTGGACCGCGATCGGGCTGCCGTCGCGTACGTGACGAACAATCGTCTCCGCCACATCACGCGCCCCCGGAAGGATCGCCGGGTCAAGGATCTCACCACCGTCCAAAAACTCTTTGGCGGCCGCCGGATCCTCGTAGCCACGTCTCACAAGCGTCTGCGCCACGAGTGGCTCCAGTTCCAACGCGTTCCTTAGTGCCGCTACCGCGCGTGGATCGCAAGCGGGTACGTCGTATTCCGTGTCGACCAACGCAATGTCGACCGGCAAGGCGTCAATGGAAGCCACGTCCGACGCGTCGTCCACGCATGAGTTATCGAGCTGAGCCGAGATCTCCGCCATCAAACGAGACTACGACCGAGACGTGACGGAACAAATGGGTTCCGCGCGCGGCGCGTACCGGCGTTAAAGCTCGGAATTGTTCTCCTGGCGAACGCCCAGCCAGAAGCAAAACCCAAGGCCGGCGATCGCCCCGGGAACGGCGATGATCGCCTGGATCAAGTGCGTGTCGTCTCGTCCAGGGGCGTCAAAGCCGTTCAAAACAAAACCGAATGCAACCGCACCGATCAGTGCGGCAAAGAACGCGCCGACGATCCCGCCGAGGAAGCGGTCGGGCACGAATACGGCGAAATGCCAAATCGCGATGCCCATCATTGCCCAAGCCAGAATGCTCATTTGTCAGATCCTCGCCTCGTAGATCCCTATTGCCTGCCGTGCTTGCGCCGCTGACGCGCTGCGCGCCGTTCGGCCTTGGTGCCAGGTCGCGCCACAGCGCCGGAAGATACGGAGCCTGCGGCATCGGCACTAGCGGCGCCGTTCTGATCCGCACCGCTCTCCGAGACGGCATCCGATTTCTGCGCGGCGGTTTTTTCGCCGGACGCTTTCTTGCCCTGCTTCATTGGCACGCCACCGGCGGTGACGGCCTCGCCACCGATCGTGTCAACGGCGAACGCCGGCACGACCCCGTTGTTCTCCGACATTATGCGCTCGCGGCGCTGCTGGAAGATCGGCTCACGCTCCTTCCAGTGCGTCAGCACCGGCGCGGAGATGAAGATCGACGAGTACGCACCAGAGATCGTTCCCACCATCAGCGCGAACGCGAAGTCCTTCAGCGTCTCGCCGCCAAACAGCAACAGGGCGATGATCGGCAGCAACGTCACAAACGAAGTCGCCAGCGACCGTGTGAAGACCTCGCTCATCGAGCGGTTTACGATCTGCGAAAAAGCCGCGCGCGGCATACGCGGCATGTTCTCGCGCACCCGGTCGAAGACGATGATGGCGTCATATAACGAAAATCCGAGAATCGTCAACAGCGCGGCAACGGTTGCGCTGCTGACCTCTCTTCCGATCAGCGCGTATACACCAACCGTGATCAAGATGTCGTGCGCAAGACCGATCAAGACCGGAACCGAGAACTTGGGCGTGAACCGGAAGGACACGTAAGCACCGATCACAAGCAGCGAGAAGATGATCGCGATTACCGCGCTGCGCGCGACGACAGCACCGAAAGTCGGGCCTACGCTGACCACTTCAAAGCGCTTGTCGTCTTCCGTCGGTCCGCGAATACCGAACCGCTGGTCGAAGTCGGCGCGAATCTTCGGCACGTCCTTGGGTCCGATTTTGTCGCTGCTTACCTGAAATGCGTACTTGCCGAGCTCGTCGGCCGCGCTTCCGTTGATGCGTTGTATTTTTGCGTCTCCGGCATCAACGTTGCTGAAGATCGAGCGCACCTGCGCTTCGGTGGCGTTCTTTTCCAGTCCGACGGTCACACGCGTGCCGCCGGTGAAGTCGATGCCGAGATTCAACCCGATACCCGCGATCCCAAGCGCTCCGATCACCAGAATCACACCCGACAACGAGAAGAAACGGTTGGAGTTGCCCATGAAGTCGAAATGCCAGCGCTGCTTAACCGTCTGGCTGACGCCAAGTGCGGACTTGCGCTCCAGGCCCTTCCATCCAGTAAGCAGACCGAGGATCGCCGACGTCGCCATGACCGCGGTAAACAGCGAGACGATCGTTCCCAGGCCCAGGGCCGCAGCGAACCCGCGCACACCGGCGGTGGCGAGAACAAACAGGATGAAGGCGACCATGATCGTGACGACGTTGGCGTCGAGGATCGCGGAAAAGCCCTTTTGGTAGCCGGTCGAGATCGCGGCCTTCATCGAGCGGCCGGCGCGGATTTCTTCCTTTATTCGCTCAAATATGACGATGTTGGCGTCGGCCGCCACGGAAAGTGTCAACACCAAACCCGCGATACCCGGAAGCGTGAACGTAAAGCCCACGACCTTGGTGACGGCGAAGAAGTAGATGCCGTAAATGATCAGCGCCATTCCCGCGATCACGCCGAGCACCCGGTAGAAACCAAGCAGGAAGAAGAACACGAGACCAAAGCCGATCAGCGCGGCCAGCAGGGCCTCGGCAAGCGCCTGCTTACCCAGCGACGCGGAGACCTGTGTCTGCGCCTCCAAACGAAGGTCCACCGGGAGTGCGCCTAGATCGACCTTCTTGGCCACATCCTGCGCTTCCTTCACCGAAAGGTTGGTGATTTGCGCTCGACCCCCGGCGATTCCGTCGCGCAGGTCGGGCTTCGTGTTGCTGATGTTGGCCAGGGAAACGATCTTGCCGTCCAGCACGATCGCAAAGCGGTGTGAGGCGGCTTCCTTGTTGCCTAGGACGGGTTCTTGCTCTCCGTCCTGTCGAAGCTCCCGAGTGACGCGGTGAAATTTGTCGCCGCCCTTGCCCGTGAAAGCGAGGTCTACAGATGGACCGCCGGCCTGATCAGTGCCCTGTGAGGCACTCTTGACGTCGTCGCCGGTCAGCGAATAGTTGTCGCGGATCACGTAGTACTGCGGATTCTTTGATGTCTGAACCTTGAAGCTGACGACCTGGATGCCGCGCGGCACGTAAAGGATTTCGCTGCCTTCCGGCTGTATTCCGTTTAGTGGCTTCGGCTTTTTCTTGTCCTTTACGCGCAGGTCGTTCCCCGCGAGCAGGTCTTCTTTCGTGCGGGCAGGACCGCTGATCAGCTTGTCTTTGTCGTCGAAGAGGTAGAAAGTGCCGTGTGGTACTCCGTCGTTCAGCTTGTCGGCCTTTGTGGCGCTGCCCTTCTGTTTAGCCGCAAGCGCCACCGCCTCGTGGAGCTCGGTGTATCCAAGGTTGACGGCGGCCTTTTGGTCCGTGATGTTTTTCGATCGCAGCGGACCCTTTACGACGTTGTTTTCCCACTTGTAAAACAGCAACTTGGCGGTTGATCCGACGAGGTTCTTTGCCTCTTCGGGGTTCGTAACGTCCGGCAGCGAGACGACCAGCCGGTCCTTGCCCGCGTTCTGCACTTCGGCCTCGGTAACTCCCAGCGAGTTGACCCGGTCGTTGATGACCTTGATCGCGTTTTGCATTTCGCGGTCGGTCGGCGGACGCGACGGGTCGTTCGGCGTCACCTTGTAAACAAGTGAGATACCGCCGGCCAGGTCCAGGCCGAGTCGCGTGGGAATCAGCATGATCGCGGCGATCGATCCGCCGAGCAGCGCGACCACGAGGCCGAGAATGATCAGGTTTCTGCGTTTGTTAGCCAAGGTGTTTGTTCGTCGTCAGTTTGTTGTTTGGGATGGTTCGTTGGTGATGCCGTTCGCGCGACGTGCAAAACGTCAAGCGCGTTTTTCACCAGGGTTCAGACCTCTGGCGTGAGTACGAGCAGCATCCCCCCGTCCTCGTCGTAAGCAGGGAATATATCGGCAACGGCTCGCGCTTCTAAATCGCCCTCGGCGCGTACCTTCACATCGTGGCCGGTTGAACGAACGCCCCATTCAAGCGTCTTGGCGATCGGATCCTCGATTTCGCCGAATTCCAGACCCAAAACTTCACGCACCGGGCGGCCGAATACGTCGATGTCGGTGAGCCCTGTGAGTTCGTATGAACCCTTGCCGCAGCCGATAATTCGCGCCTCCTGGTCGCAGACGAAAAATGCCGCGCCCGAGGCCGGGTAGTAGTCGTCGAGCAGTTCGAAGACGAATCCGTAGCCGCACTTGTCACAGCCCCGTGGACGCTGCGAAAAACCGGCATTGCGATCGCCGTGGGCGGATCTTTTGCCGCACTGAGGACAAATGAAGATGGGCATGACGAATCGAGGGTCAGATTAGACAAACTCCACCCGTCACCTTCCCGCAAGCCTGCGCAAAGGCGGTTGATGCCACCGCGCGATTCGAAAACGTTAGAAAAGCCCGTCGCCGGACGGAACGGCCAGTCCGAGATGCTCGAACGCGGCGGGCGTGGCCACCCGTCCTCGCGGAGTGCGCTGCAGGAAGCCTTGGCCGAGCAGATACGGCTCGATCACGTCTTCGATCGTGTCCTCGGCTTCGCCCACGGCGGCGGCGAGCGTTGAGAGCCCAACGGGTCCGCCGGCGAACTTCACGCACACGTGCTCAAGTAGCACGCGGTCAAGGCGATCCAAACCCTCTGCGTCAACTTCAAACAGGTTTAGAGCTTCGGCCGCGACTACTTCGGTGATGCGCCCATCGGCTTTGACTTCGGCGAAATCGCGCACGCGATGCAGCAGCCGATTGGCCACTCGTGGCGTGCCGCGCGAGCGTCGCGCGATTTCGATCGCGCCTTCGGCCTGCACCTCGCAACCGAGGATGCCCGCCGACCGGCGCACGATCGACGCAAGTTCTTCCGTCTCGTAATGCTCAAGTCTGTGAAAGACGCCGAAACGGTCGCGCAGCGGTGTCGTGAGCAGGCCGGTTCTGGTCGTCGCGCCGACCAAAGTGAACGGCGGCAGGTCGAGCGTGACGACGCGCGCGCCGGCGCCCTGGCCAACAGTGATCGGCAGCTTGCGATCTTCCATCGCGGGGTAAAAAGTCTCCTCCAGCGCGCGTGGCAGCCGGTGGATCTCGTCCACGAAAAACACGGAATGAGGTTCGAGCGCAGTTAGAAACGCCGCCACGTCGCCCTTGCGTTCGAGCGCCGGGCCGGCGGTCATCACAAACGGCACCTCCAGCTCCTCCGCGACGATCTGCGCCAGCGAGGTCTTGCCCAGGCCCGGCGGGCCGGCGAAAAGCACGTGGTCCAGTGGTTGGCCACGACGTCGGGCGGCTTCGATGAAGATCGCGAGCTGGTCCTTGACCTTCTGCTGACCGATGAATTCGTCGATCCGGCGTGGCCGGAGAGATCGCTCCAACTCTTCCTCACCGGCGGTCGCCTGCGTCGATTGGACCCGCGATGCGGCGGCGAACGCGGCGGCGTCGCTACGGATGCGCCCGGCGCCTTCCGGTCCCGCGGTGGCGCCTCGCGTCATGCCGCCGCCCCTCTGAGCGCGGCGGCGATCAACGCTTCCGCGGAATCGCCGGACGCGCCCGAAAGCAATCCGTCCGCTTCGGCCGGGCTGTAACCGAGGCCGATCAACCCCTCGCGAGCGATCGAGCGGGGATCGTCCGGCGCGGCCGCGCGAGTGACGACCGGCGTGCCGCCGGGTAGAACCTTGTCCTTGAGTTCAACGATCAACCGCTCAGCCGTGCGCTTGCCGATGCCCGGCACCTTCTGGAATCGCGCGAGGTCGCCGGAAAGCAACGCACCCTCGGCCTCGGCGACGGTCATACCGCTGAGCAGCGCCAGTGCGACCTTTGGCCCAACCCCGCTTACGCTCGTGAGCTGATTGAAAAGCCGTTTCTCGTCCGCGCCCGCGAAGCCGTACAACTGCATCGCGTCCTCGCGAACGACCAGCTCGGCGTGCAGCGTCACGACGCCGCCGGTCGCGGGCACGGCGTCCATCGTGCGGGCGCTTACGTTCAGTTGATATCCAACTCCGGCTGCTTCCACGACGACGTGGTCGAGCTCACGAAACAGAACCGTGCCGGTCACCGAAGCGATCATGCTCCGGCTCCGGTCATGCTCTCTGCCTGGGACGCCGCGGTGGTGTCAGCGTCGAAATTCGCGAGCGCCTCCGCCAGAGGCGCGGCGTTGACATGACAAATACCAACGGCAAGCGCATCGGCGGCGTGATCTGGCGGAAGCGGTGAAGACGGCAGGCTGAGCAGGGCGCAAACCATGCGCTGGACCTGTCCCTTGCCCGCGCCGCCGGAACCACACACGGCGAGCTTGATCTGTTGTGGCGTGTACGAAGCGACCGGAAGTTCGCGCCCACCGGCGGTGGCCACGACCGCCCCCCGGGCCTGACCGACCAGAAACGCCGTCTCGGCGTTTTTGCCGAAGTAGATGCTCTCAATCGCCATTGCGTCCGGCCGGTGCTCGTCGATCAAATCCTCGATCCTGCCCGCGATCTTCGCGAGACGGCGTTCCAGCGCGACGCCGGGTGAAGTGGTGATCACACCGCCGTCGCGCGCGAGCAACACGCCTCCGCACCGTTCGACGATGCCGTAGCCCGTGTTTGAAATACCGGGGTCGATGCCGATCACGATCAACGCAAACTCTCCTTGCGGGAACTATTCCCGATACGAACGCATGTTCCTACCCGGGCATTGTGCGCGACGCGCCGGATGGCTCTTGAAACCGTCGTACATTCGCCTGTCCGCCGCTCCTTTCGTAAACTAGTGCCCAACATGTCCGGGCATTCAAAATGGGCTTCGATCAAGCACAAGAAGGCCGCCGTCGACAGCAAACGCGGCGCGCTCTTCACCAAGCTCGCGCGCGCGATCACCGTCGCCGCGCGTGAAGGCGGTCCCGATCCGGCGGGCAACGCTTCGCTGGCGCACGCCGTTCAAAAGGCGAAGGACCTGCGCATGCCCAAGGACAACATCGAGCGCGCGATCGCCAAGGGCGCAGGCACCGACAAAGACGCCGACACGCTTGAGGAGATCACCTACGAGGGCTACGGCCCCGGCGGCGTCGCGATGCTGATCAACTGCCTGACCGACAACCGCAATCGCACCGGCAGCGACGTAAAGCACTTGCTCAGTAAAAGCGGAGGCGGTCTGGGCGAGCCCGGTTCCGTTGCCTGGAACTTTGAGAAGAAAGGCGTGTTCGTTGTGGACGCCGCCGCTTACGGCGAGGAGGATCTGCTCGGGGCGGTCGACGCCGGGGCGGAGGACATCGTCGCCGATGAGGAGATCTTTGAGGTGATCAGCGAACCGGCGGACTTTGGCGCGGTGCGCGCGGCACTGGAAGAGTCCGGGGTGGAGTTTCAGAGCGCCGACATCGTGCAGCGGCCCAAGAGCCGTGTCGAGATCGACGACAAGGACGCGGCCAAGCTCTTCCGTCTGATCGACGCGCTTGAAGAGCACGACGACATCAACGAGGTCGCCGCGAACTTCGAAGCTTCGGACGACGCGCTGGCGGCGTTGGCCGCCGAGTAGTCGGTTCGGCGGCTGCGCTCGTGTTGAGCGCGCAATTTGATGACAGTCGGCCGCCGGAGCCGCCGCTCCCGTTCCGCTACTTCTTCTTCGCCTTGTCGACGGCCTTCATCTGACGGCGCGCAAGCAGGCCGCTGATCTTGATGCCGGAACGCGGATTGATCCGGTACCCGAACCAAAATACGTACGCGTAGAACGGCAGCGTGACCACGCGCTTTTTGGCTACTACGCCCTTCAGCAGCTTGTCGACGCCTTTTTCGAGTGGCACGATCAGTGGAATCTGGTCGCGACCCATCTGCTCATTGAGTCCACCACTGAAACGCGCGGAGCCGTAGATTCCGGACTCGATGAAACCAGGACAGAGTGCGGTGACGTTGACGCCCTTGCCGCTTGCCTCGGCGCGCAAGGAGTCGCTGAAACCGACGACGGCGAACTTGGTGGCGCTGTACGGCGAGAGCAACGGAGAAGGAACAAGTCCAGCAAGGCTGGCGGTGTTGACGATCTGCCCGAAACCCTGCTTGACCATGTGCTTGTAGGCGGCTGACGCGCCGTAGATCACGCCCTTCAGGTTGATGTCCACGATCTCGTCCCAGTGCTCGATCGGGATCTCCTCCATCGGCCCCCACACGGCGATGCCGGCGTTGTTGAAGATGTAGTCGATGCGGCCGTGCTTGGCGACGGTGTCGTCGACGAGCTTGGCGACGGCGTCGCTGTCGCGCACGTCGAGCTGGTGGGCCGTAGCCGTGCCACCGAACTCGGAGATCGCCTCGACGGTCTTGTCGACGCCCTCGAGGTTGATGTCCGCGGCAACGATCGTTGCGCCGTGCTTGGCCATCACCATCGCGAAGCCCTGGCCCAGTCCGGAGGCCGCGCCGGTAATGATCGCGATCTTGTTGTTGAAGTCGTTGAAGTCACTCATGGCGAGCGATGTTACATGGTTTCGTGCATTTATGAACGAAGTTCAATTTCTTAGACCTGGAACTCGCCGTCGCGCTGCAGCACTTCACCGTCAACGGTGATCGATCCGCCTTTTCGCAGATCGCAGACGAGGTCCCAGTGGATCGCGGAGTCGTTGACGCCGCCGCTCTCCGGGTAGCTCATGCCCACGGCCATGTGTACCGTGCCGCCGATCTTCTCGTCGAGCAGGATCTCCTTGGTGCCGGTGGTGATCCCGTAGTTGGTGCCGATCCCCAGCTCGCCCAGGCGACGCGCGCCCTCGTCGGTGTCGAGCATCTTGATCAGGAACTCCTCTCCCTGCTGCGCGCTGGCGTTGACCACCTTGCCGTCCTTGAACTCGAAACGCACGCCGCTGACCTCGCGACCGCCGTAGGTAGCCGGAAAACTGAACTCCACGACGCCGTTGACGCTGTCTTCCACGGGTCCGGTGAAGAACTCTCCGTCGGGCATGTTGTGCGTGCCCACGCAAGGGATCCAGGTACGACCGGCTACGCCGAGCTTGATGTCGGTGCCGGGAGCCTGAATGTGTACCTCTTCCTTGCCCTCCATCCAAGCCGACAGCCGTTTGACGGTGTCACTCTGGCGCTGCCAGGCTGTCAGCGGGTCGGCGTCGTTGGCCAGACATGCGCCATAGAAGAAATCCTCGTATTCCGAAAGTGACAGACCGGCTTCCGCGGCATACGCGTTGGTGGGAAAGAGCGTCAGCGACCAGCGGTAGTCACCGGCGGCCGAACGTTGCATCGATGCGTCCATCAGCGGCTTGCGCGCGGCGCTGACCATGGCCTGCTTTTCCGGGTCCACGCTTGAAAGCGCGCGAGTGTTGGTGTCGGCCATGATCGCGATCCGCGTGTCCACGTTTTCGGCAATCCACTGCGCTGTCGGCGGGATCCAAGCGAGCTGTTCGTCGTTGGCGTACCGGTAAAAGGCGGGCGCGCCCTCGCTGAGCGCGAGCTGCACGATCGGCAGACCGCCGGCGCGCAGCACGTGCTCGTAGACGGCTTGCACGAGCGGCTCGGCCGCGACCTCGCTCTGGATCACGCAGGTCTCCCCCGGCTTGACGCCGGTCGAGTAGTTGACGAGGATGTTCGCCAGAGCGTCTACGCGCGGGTCTCTCATGCGGCCTTCTTTCGATTGATGTCGGTGACGTTGGTGACTGGGACCATTTCAAGGAAGATCCGGTGGATCCTGTCGTCGTCGGTCAGTTCCGGATGGAAGCTCATGGCAAACACGCGATCTTCGCGCACGGCGACCGGTACGCCGTCGTGGGTCGCAAGCGTTTCTACGTCCGCACCGGTACGCGTCAGACGCGGAGCGCGGATGAAGACACCTCGGAAGGCATCGTCCCCGGCGCCGTCAACGGTGATGTCGGCCTCGAAGCTATGCACCTGACCGCCGTAGGCGTTGCGATCGCAACTGACGTTGAGCACGTTCAGGTGTGCGTCGTCAAGAATGATCATGCCCGCACACGTCGCCAACACCGGGAGTCCAGATCCCACGAACTCCGCCAGCGGCGCCGCGAGCGACTCGCGCTCGATGCCCAGCATCATCGTCGTGGACTCACCGCCCGGCAACACCAGCCCTGAAATACCCGCGAGATCCGCTGCGGTGCGTACCTCCCGCACGTTTGCGCCGAGACCGGTCAGAAGCTTGGCGTGCGCCTCAAAACCACCCTGTAGGGCGAGAATGCCGATCGTGCCCGTCGGTTGCGTCACAAGTGACGTTTTACCAGCCGCGCTGCGCCAGCAGTTCAGACTCGTCAAGTTTGCGCGACTCGATTGAGCTCATCGCCTCGCCGAGACCGAATGACGCGTTGAGTACGCGCTCGGGATCGGCGAAGTGCGTGGTCGCCTCCACGATCGCCGCCGCGCGCTTGGCGGGGTCGGCCGACTTGAAGATTCCGGAACCCACGAACACGCCCTCGGCGCCGAGCTGCATCATCAGCGCGGCATCGGCCGGTGTGGCCACGCCCCCGGCGCTGAACATCACCACGGGCAGCTTGCCGTTGGCCGCGACGTCCTGCACCAGCGGCAACGGGGCCTGAAGATTCTTCGCGGCCGCGTAAAGCTCGTCGTGCTCCATGCCCTGAAGCGCGCGAACTTCGCTGCGGATCTGGCGCAGGTGGCGCACCGCTTCAACAATGTCACCGGTGCCGGCCTCGCCCTTGGATCGGATCATCGCCGCGCCTTCGCCAATCCTGCGCAGCGCCTCGCCCAGGTTCGTGGCTCCGCAGACAAACGGAATCTTGAACGGGTACTTGTCGATGTGATTGGCCTCGTCGGCCGGCGTCAGCACTTCGGACTCGTCGATGTAATCGATGTCGAGCGCTTCGAGCAGCTGCGCCTCGACAAAGTGACCGATGCGCGCTTTGGCCATCACGGGTATAGACACGGCTTCTTTGATGCCGCGGATCATCTCCGGATCGCTCATGCGCGCCACGCCGCCGTCGCGCCGGATGTCCGACGGTACGCGCTCCAGCGCCATTACGGCGCAAGCGCCGGCGTCTTCGGCGATTTTCGCCTCGTCTGGGGTGACCACATCCATGATCACGCCGCCCTTGAGCATTTCTGCCAGGCCGGCTTTTACTCGGAAAGTTGCTTGGGAACCGTTGTCGCTGCTCATGTGATTGAGATTAGTGCCTGCCGGGAGGTGCTGGTACCGTGGCCGAACCATGCGATCGTTCCGGGGAAACAGACTCGGCCGCGGGACCGGGCGCGCGTCGGCGCTTGCCGTGTGTTTTTGCGTTTGTGCGGCAACCTTCGCCAACGCCTCGATGATCGATGACCTGCTGCCGCCGTTGTTGCCGCTGCCGCAACCACAGCCTTTCGCCGGTTTGCCGGAACCGGCTGCGACTTTCGATGTTTACGTGAAGGAGCGCAAGCGGCGTTTTTCGCTGTCGGTGATTCACGCGCCAGCCGGCACAGTCAGGTTCACCGTGCACGTACCGAAGTCGGCAAAACACTTACATGGGATAGGCATCGACGGCGGCGTGTACGACGCCATTGAAGGCGAACCGGTCAAGCCGGACCACACGACGTCGCTCATGCTCGATCTCGCACCCGGTCGGTACGTGCTGTTCGACTCCTATCGCGACAACCGCCGCAAAGGATTCCGGTCGAAAGTGATCGTTACGCCGAGCCAATAGTTGGGCTTCGGCTCAGCGACGCTCTCGGCGACGTCGGGCGAAGCGTCGACGTGCTCGCCTCCCAAATAGGTCCTGCAAAATCGGCCCGGCCTACGGCGGAAATCCGGTGATCTCCCTGATTTCCCTGTAAAGCGGACGCAGGCGCCGGTACATCCCCTTATAGACCCGCTCGTGGGTTCGGGTGTAGAGATCGTGAAGTTCTGCGTTAGGCACGAACGACCTTCCGACCCGCGTCATTCGGATGATCGCGGTCTCGTAGTCGTCGCACAAGCCCAGTCCGACCGCCACGTTCATAGCCGCGCCCAATCCACTGGCCTCGGTCACGTTCGGACGTTCGGCGGTCATCCCGAAGATGTCGGCGGTGATCTGCATCACGGCGTCCGAGCGCGATCCGCCACCGGCCACGCGTAGACGCGTGAGTGGAACACCGTTGCGCGCCGCCAGTCGGTCCCCGGCGGCGCGGAGCGCGTGGCCGACGCCTTCCACGATCGCGCGATACAAATGCGCGCGTCCGTGCATGTCGCCGAAGCCGATCACGGAGCCACGGGCCTCGACGCCGGGGAATGGCGTGCCGGACGACCAGTAAGGCTGCAACAGCAGACCATCGGCTCCCGCCGGTGTCTCGGCCAGGAAGTTCTCGAGAAAGGCGTAATCGTCCATCGTGTCGCCCCCCGCGCCAATCGCATCGGCCGCAAACTCGCGCTTAAACCACTCAACCATCCAATACCCGCGCCTGATCATCACCTCGGTCGCCCAACGACCTGGAACGGCCGCCGGAAAAGCCGGCATCGGTGGGTTGACTTCCACGTAACGGGTATTGACAGTGTTGATCGTTGCCGTCGTGCCATAGCTGATTCCCGCGACGTCAGGTTCCAGACAGCCTGAACCAAGCAGTTCGCAGGCCTTGTCGGTGCCCGCCGCGATCACCGGCAGGCCCGCCGGCAGGCCGGTAGCCGCGGCGGCCTTGGCGGTCAGCGTGCCGAGGCGGTCGCCGGCGCGCGCCAGTCGCGGCAGCTGGGCCGCTTTTACCGCCATCGCGCGCCAACGCAGATCGCGCGGACTCGCCCAGTCTTGCCGCTTGAAGTCGAATGGAATGAATCCAACCTGCGCCGCCGCGGAGTCCACGAACTCCCCGGTCAGTTTGTGGTTCAGATAGCCCGAAAGAAACAAGAACCGTTCAGTGGCTCGCGCCACTTCGGGTTGATGCTGCGCGATCCAGTTGCACTCGGCTTCGGCGCGCAGCTCGCCCAGCAGCGCGGATCGCCCCGTCAGGCGGGCGGCAACTTCGACCGCGCGCGGCAGCGCCGGAGGCCTGGTGCACCTGCGCTGATCCAGCCACACGATCGCCGGTCTCAGCGCGCGGTCTTCGGCATCGAGATTGACGACGGTGGTGCGCTGGGTGGTCGCCGCCATTCCGACAATTCGGGTGACGTCCACGCCGGGACGTTCCAATAGTCCGCGACAGGCCAAGCACACGGCATCCCAGAAAACCTCAACATGCTGCTCCGCCCAGCCCGGCTCTGCGGAGAAATACGGTTCGATCGGCACCTTCTCAACGGCGACAAGCTCTCCATCGAGATCGAACAACAGCGCGCGCACGCTCTGCGTGCCATTGTCGATCGCCAGCAGCAGTGGCGCTGTACTCACGCCGCATTCGCCTCCGGGAGCGCGTAGTGCGCCGCGATGATCGACTGGTAGCGACCGCGCTCGTCCGCCGCGCGGGCATCGTCCCAACCAAGCTCCTCACGGCAAACCGCGAGCGCTCGATCGATCACCATCTCGCCGCCGCCGGGCAGCAAGTTGCCGATTCTCGTCCGCCGCAGCAACAGGTCGTCGAGATGCTGCACCTGTTCATTGCGCAACGCGTACCGCAGCTCCGCGGCGCAGTAGGACGTGCCGGCCAGCGGTTCCAGATCGCCGGCGCGCGCTCCATCGATCAACTCGGATAATCCGCTGCCGTACCGTCCGGCAAGCAGCGCCCGGCGCGGTGCGCCCGGAGCCTCGTCCGGAGAGGCGTCATGTTCGAAGACCGGCCGGTCGTCCAAGGACGGCTCGCCGGTAGGCAGCATCGCCGCCGCCTGTTTGAGCGCGTGCAGAGCCATCGGCCGGAACGTCGTCAGCTTGCCACCACTCACGGTGAGTAATCCGTCTTCCGACCAGATCGCCTCTTCGCGCTTTTCCTTAGACGGGTCCTTGCCCTTACCGCTATCGATTACCGGGCGCACGCCGGAGATCGTCGAGATCACGTCGTTTTCACTGATCGCGGCCTCGGGGAAACGATCGGCGATCGCCGTCAGCAGGTAATCGACCTCCTCGCGCGTGATCGACGGTTCGGCGTTCGGCGGCTGGGAGTGATCTAGATCCGTGGTACCTATAACCGTCGCGCCGAGCCAGCGATAGGCGTACACCGGACGTCCGTCGGCCGGATGAAAAAGCGTCACCGCGTCGGAGACGGGCAGACGGTCCGGCGAGACGATCAGATGACTTCCGCGCAGCGGGCGCATGCGCCGCGCGCCGTTGACGACATCGCGAAGCTCGTCGGCCCACGCCCCCGTGGCGTTGATCACGACGGCGGCCGCGACTTCGAAATCACCGCCACCGGCGAGGTCCCTGACGCGCGCGCCGCAAACGCGGTCGTCGGTTTTGAGCAGATCCTCCGCACGCGCGTAGTTGAGCGCGATGCCGCCGTCGGCCACGCCCTCGCCGATCACGCGCAGCACGAGGCGCGCGTCATCGGTCAGCGCGTCCGTATAGAAGGCGGCGCCCGAAAGGTCTCCGGTCGCAATACCGGGATTGCGTTCGCGGAGTTCGTCTCTACCGAGAAACCGGTGCTGATTGATCCCCGCCATCCGGTCGTAAAGCGCCAGCAGTGCCATGAACACACGCCGTCCCGGGAACTTGCCGCGCCGCAGAATGAACGCCACAGGCATCCGTTGGACCAATCCCGGAGCCTCGGACAGCAGCCGCTCTCGCTCGCGCAGGGCCTTGCGTGTAAGTCCGACCGCCCCCGCGCCCAAGTAGCGCAATCCGCCGTGAACCATCTTTGAAGATCGGCTCGACGTACCGGATGCAAAGTCGCCCTGGTCGATCAGCGCCACTGTCAGTCCGCGCCGCGCGGCCTCGCGCAAGATTCCCGCGCCGGTGATGCCACCGCCGATTACCAGCAGGTCAAACGGCGCGCCCGACCGCAATCGCGCGATGGCGGCGTCGCGATCACCGAGATTCACGTTTCATCGCCCCTTGGCTTGCCCGGTGCCGTGTCACCGCCGTCTTCGGGCAGAAGTTTTCCGGGATTCATCACACCGGCCGGATCGAAAGTCTTCGCAAGCGCGCCGATCGCCGCCATGCCGAGCGCGCCCTTCTCGGCTGTCAGGTATGGCGCGTGGTCGGTGCCGACGCCGTGGTGGTGGCTGATCGACCCTCCGCCGTCCACGATCGCCCGCGACGCCGCCGCCTTTAGCCTGACCCAGCGCTCACGCGTCTGCTCGTAGGTCGGTGCGCAGCGAAACAAATATGTCGTGTAAATGCTCGACCCCTGCGCATAGACATGCGAGAGATGCGTGAAAACGTGAACCGCTTCCCCTTCGGCCGACAGCTCGTCACGCAGCGCACCCTCCACGGAGGCCACAAGCGCGTCGACGTTGCGCCAGTTCGTGCTCGTTTCCAGCGTGTCGACGGCGTACCCCTCCAGCCACAGTCCGTTGCGTAAGTAGGGCGAGCGAAATCGAGTCTGCTGCCACTTTCGGCCCAGCGGCTTACCGGCGTCCACTCCCCCGGCTCGCTTGATCATCTGCTTTATCTGGCGGTGAGCCGCGCGGCACTGTGCCTTACTGCCGGTGAGTCCGTACGTGAGCATGCACTTTTGACCCTCCAGGCCGCGAGCACTCAGATATCGCTCCAGCCAACCAACCAACCTAGGGTGCCCGGCCAGCGTGAGATGAGTGGCGGTCTCGGTTGGATTGCTCAGTCGAAGCATCGAAAGCTGAATCTTCGCTTGCGCGACGCGGCGGGCGAGCTCGCGCGCGCTCTGCCAATCCGGTAGAAACGCGACATGAAAACTCTCGTGCTCGGGCAGCGGCGTGACCCGCACCTTCACTTCGCTGAGAATCCCCAGGCGGCCCTCCGAGCCGAGAATCATCTCGCGCAGATCCGGACCGGCGGCGCTTGCCGGAAACGTGGGGATCTCCAGCGTGCCGGCCGGACTCTCCACGCGGCCCCCTGCAAAGAGCTGTTCGATGCGCCCGTAGCGCAGCGACTGCTGGCCGCTGGAGCGCGTAACCACCCAGCCGCCCACGGTCGAAAGTTCGAACGACTGCGGGAAGTGACCAAGCGTGAAACCTTCGGCGCGCAGATGCTCCTCCACGAGCGGGCCGGGGGTGCCTGGGCCGAAGGTGGCGATCTGGCTCTCGCGGTCGAGCGAAAGCAGGCGGTTCATCTGACTGAGGTCGATCGACAGCACGGGGCGCTCGCCGGCCGGAGGAGTGAGATGACCCACCACGGAGGTACCGCCGCCGTAAGGGATCGCGACGATTTTCTCACGTGCGCAGAACTCGACGAGTTGGCGCACTTCGTCCGCATTCTCGGGATGGGCGACACCGTCGGGAAAGACGCCAAATTCGCCACTGCGCATCGCCAGCCAGTCGCCAAAGCTCTGGCCTCGGGCGTGGCGCACGCGGTCCTCGGCGCCGGTCGAAATCAGGCGTTGTTCGGGCAGACGCGACGCGGGCACCTTCGCGATCACGTCCTTCAGGCTTGCGTCCGGCAACGCACGGGCTTTGCCCAGTCGGTCTTGGACGAAGTTACGCCCTTCACGCTTGAGCGGAAAGTCGGCAGACTCGTCTCCCCACCCGTTCCAGCGCCGCATCAGAAAGATCCTCTCATCGCGTCGGCTGCAGGCTACACGCCTTCGCCGACCCTACTCACTGGTAACCTACAAACGATCCCCTGCGCACGATTTTCTTGTGAAAGGGAGCAGACATGAACGCTGAGTCTGATCGGGATCCGCAGCTGCGCGCCGACGCGGAATCCAGCAACGGCCGGGAAGGGATCGGCCACCACGGCCCGGCGATGATCGGGACCGAGGGAAGTCCGCTCAAGGTCGAAGACGGCGACTACTGGAAGTGGGATTGCTGGAAGTGGGGCACGCACCGCGTGAACTGCTACCCGGGTGGCTGCCCGTATCGCGTGTATGTGAAGGACGGCGAGGTCGTGCGCGAGGAGATCGCCTGCAACTACCCGCCCTTCGAGGACCCGGACCACCGCGTCCCGGACTACAACCCGCGTGGTTGTCAAAAGGGCGGTCAGCACAGCAAGGCGATGTACGGCAAGGACCGCGTACGGCATCCGATGAAACGCGCCGGTGAGCGCGGCGGCGGCAAATGGGAGCAGATCGGCTGGGACCAGGCCTTCGACGAGATCGGTGGAAAGCTCGCCGAGATCATCGTGGAACACGGTGCCGAGTCGCTGATCGACGATCACTCGGCCAACGGCATCGGCGTGATGCGCGGTGGCGGCGAAGCAACCGCTCCGGCGCTGATGGGCGTGCTCGGTGGCACCGCCTTCGATCTCAACTTTCTGACCGGCGACTTCAACCCCGGCGTGTTTCTGACGTTCGGCCAGTACGAAGCCGTCTGCGGAACCGAGAACTGGTTTTTGCCGGACACGATCGTGCTGATGTCAAACCCCGTCTACGCGAACATCCCGGAGATCCACTACTTCCTTGAGGCTCGTTATCGCGGCGCGAAGATCATCTCGATTTGTCCCGACAAAAATCCGACGGCACAGTTCGCCGACGAGTGGGTGCCGATCGACTGGTCCGCAGACCCCGCGTTGTGGCTCGGAGTGTGCAAGATCCTCGTTGACCGCGGCTGGGTGGATACCGAGTTCATGACCGAGCAGACCGACCTCCCGATCGCGGTGCGCGCCGACACCAAGCGCTACCTGCGCGAAAGCGATTTGGTGGAGGACGGCAGCGAAGAACAGTTCTACGCGATCGACTCCACCGACGGCACCGTCGGCCAAATCCCCACCGGAACACTTGAACCCGCCTTCGATTACGACCTCACCGGCACATGCAAAGTGACGCTCGCCGACGGAACCGACGTGGAGGTCACAACCGTTTACAACATGCTCGTCGAGCGCCTGGCCGACTACACCCCCGAGGACGTTAAGCGCATGTCGGGCGTGCATCCCAGTCAACTTGAAGTGATCGCGGAGCTCTGCAAGCCGCCGCGCAGCGTGTTTGTGTTCAGCAACCCGAACACCGGCAAGCTTTACCACGGCGACCTCGTGGAGCGATCGTTTTGTTACATGCTTGCGCTGACGGGCAACGTCGGCAAGCCGGGCACCGGCACGCGCGGCATGAGCGCGGGGTTCGATTTTCTGGCCAGCATGCCGTTGGTGTCGATGATGCCCAAGGAGGTGCTGGAGAATCCGGACCCGGTGGGCACGGCGCTGAGCCTGCTGCTGATGCTGATCGAGGACTATCGCGAACGCGTGAAGATGGACCCGTCGATGCCGTACACGGAGGCCGTCTTCGGCGCCCTGCGCGAGCTGATGAAGGTGGCGGGCACGCTCGCCCAACCCGTGCACTTCTGGATGAACCACGCCGGTTACGACGAAGTCTGGAAGGAACACCTCGATGACCCGGACGCCGTACGTACGATCGCCGAATACGCGGCCGAGGCCAAGAAAGAAGGCTGGACCGAGCCGTGGGACAAGCCTGCCAAGGACGTGCAGCCGCGCGCGATGTTCGTGAGCGGCTCCAATCCCCTACGTCGTCACCGTGGCCGCAGTTACCTGGAAAACGTGTGGCCGCAGCTTGAGCTGATTTTCACCGCCGACACGCGTTGGAGCACGACCGCGTTGATGAGCGACTACGTGCTGCCCGCGGCCTCGTACTACGAGTACGCCGACACCAAGTACACAACGGCCACGACACGCTTCACCGTGTTCACCGACGACGCGGCGGGCATGCTGGCCGAGGCCAAGTCGGACCGCATGATCGTGCTGGGCATCATCAAGTCCGTCGAGAAGCACCTCACGGATCGAGGGATCGAGAACTACTTCGTCGGCGAGCGTGAAATCGTCGTGGACGAGATGTACTGGCGAGCGACGGCCGGTGGCCGCTACGGCGACACCAACGAAGACGAGGAGCGCATGGTGGACGACGCGCTGCGCTCGCTTTCGAAGATGGGTTGGATGGAAGGCACGGACGGAAGCGGCACGATCAGCCTGGACAAGCTGCGTGAGGACGGAATCGCCTGGGCCACGGGCCGACCGCCCTGGCAGTCGTCGGTGGCGCTAAACAGCGACCAGATCGCCGGTGAAGTGCTTTACCCCTTCCGCGACCAGATCGAGCAGAAGATCCCGTTTAAGACGACCACCAGGCGCATGCAGCTGCTCGCCGACCACCCGTGGTTCGTGGAGGCCGACGAACACCTCGTAAAGTTCAAAGAGCCGCCGGCGATCGGCGGTCGCAAGCACGAAGTGCGGCTGACCGGCGGACACGTACGCTGGTCGATCCACGGCGTTTGGCACACCAGCGAAGAGATGATGAAGCTGCACCGCGGCGAGCCGTTCGCCTTCATCAACGAGGGCGAAGCACACGCCAAAGGCATCGCCGATCACGACTTCATTCGAGTTTTCAACGAGTACGCCGATTTCGTCGTGCGCGCGAAGCTGTCTCCATGCGTGCGCCCCGATCAGCTCGTGATCTACCACGCGTGGGAGCCTTACCAACACCCCGGCTGGCAGTCACAGGACCGGCTCCTTCCAGGCCCGCCCAAGGGCCTGCACTTTGCCGGCGGCTACCGGCACTACGAGTACAGCCTCTGGAGCTGGTCGCCGTCGCAGTCAGACAGACAGACGAACGTGTCGTACGAGAAGGCGGCCGGTTAACGGCCACATTCTGATTCGAGAGCCGTGGATAACGCTTTCAGGGCAAGGCGGAGCGTGTGTTTATGCCGCTACTTACCGCGATATGCGCGGATGCGACCGCTGTATGCGGCGGAGTTGCTTTCGTAAAGGCCGTGAACGAGGCCTTGGACGATCGCCAGCAGGGCGGTGTGAGAACGCACGAATGACGGGCTCGTCGACGAGTAATAGACGTGGTGCGTGGAAAGCTTCGCGATCTCGCTCATCGAGGCGTCGGTGATCGAGATCGACTGCGCGCCGCGCGTGTTCGCAAGGCGCATTGCGCGCGTCACGATCGTGTGCGGTCGTCCCGCGCAAAGCGTGATCACAAGCGTGTTTTCATCGATTCGCGCGATACGGTTGATCGAGTCCTGGGAAGGACTAGCGACAAGTTCGCAGCGGTGGTCGAGCAGCATCAGCATGTGCCGCATGTAGCTGGCGAAAAAGGCCATCTGGTCGGTGCCGACCACGAGAATCTGACGCGCCTGCGTGATCGCCTCTACGGCCGCGTCGAAGGTGCCGCGGTTCATGCGTCGCGCGGTCTCCTCTATGTTGATCTGATCAGCCATCACGGTTGACTCGGCGGGCGTTGGGTCCAGGCCGAACAATGTGGCGGTGCCACCCGTCTCCTGCTCACGGCGCTTCGCGCGGTACTCCTCGCGGGCGGCCGTTTGGAGCTCCGGGAAACCTTCAAATCCGAGTGCTTGACTGAAACGGACCACCGTTGAAGATGAAGTCTGAACCTGCGCGGCAAGTTGTTCCGCGGTTTGAAAGGCCGACTCTTCGAGGTGGTCGATGATGTAAAGCGCGACGTCGCGCTGCGCGCGCGAGCACCCGTCGAGCTGCGAGTGAATCAGTTCGCTCAGCGTGAGCGGCTTGTCGTTCGAAGTCTTGTCCTTCGCGGGGGCCTTGACGCCCCTGGCGGCCTTGATCGGAGAATCGATCTTGGCGGCGGTTTTGTTGGCGTCCGACTTGATGCTCGGACGGTCGATCACGGCAGCTTGCTTCATGGGCGGGGTTTTCGACGGGCGGGCGGGTTACTCCTTCAGGGCGGGGACATAAGATCTTCTCTCGCGGGCCGGTAGCTCAGTTGGTTAGAGCAGGGGACTCATAATCCCTTGGTCGTAGGTTCGAGTCCTACCCGGCCCATCCATGAGGTTCTGAATGGCGCGATCTCGTCGATGCTCGGGCTTGGTGGATCGGTCACGACCGGAAGGTCGCTCCCTCGCCACCGGCGCCCTGCGCTCGCCGATCTCGCACCATTCAGAACCTCATGGTGGTGAGTGGTGAGTGGATCTCGTCGATGCTCGGGCTTGGTGGATCGGTCACGACCGGAAGGTCGCTCCCTCGCCACCGGCGCCCTGCGCTCGCCGATCTCGCACCATTCAGAACCTCATGGTGGTGAGTGGTGAGTGGATCTCGTC
>JACQZY010000022.1 GCA_016213645.1 Actinomycetota bacterium | reverse complement strand
CCCGCACCATCGCAGCCCGGCGACAGCGTCACCGCCACATCCGCGCCGCATTCCCAAGCCAGAAGATGCGCAGACCTCTGACTCCTACGCGCGTAGAAGTCCGAGATCTGCGCAACAAACGTGATTCCTACGCGGGGCGCCGCGGGTGCGGGTTGTCGACGGTGTCGCGCGGTCTGCCGGTCGCCACCCGCCCGGAGAAGCTGCCCACGCAACATCGTCACGCACCCGAGGAAGCCGCTCGCGCCGTGGCGCCGCTCGCCCCGCGAAGCCGCCCGCTTCTTACCGAACGCCGTGTGTAATAGCCTTCGCCGTACCGGACATTCGCGGCCGTCCCGGACTGCCGCGAACGCAGCGACACACAGATCTTCGAGCAAAGGGACCAACAGATGGACTTCGAAAACTCCGCCCGCTCAAAGGACTACCTCGAGCGCATCGACGCCTTCATGCGCGAGCACATCGAGGAGCAGGAGGAAAAGGCCCGATTGATGATGTTCGAGCGCGATCCGCTCTATCAGTGGACGCCGCCGCCCGAGCTTGAGCAGCTCAAAGAGAAGGCCCGCGCAGAAGGCCTGTGGAACCTCTTCCTGCCCGACGACGAGTACGGCGCAGGTCTCTCCAACGTGGAGTACGCCCCGCTGGCCGAGCGCATGGGGCAGTCGTTCCTGGCCCCTGAGATCTTCAACTGCTCCGCGCCCGACACCGGCAACATGGAGGTGCTCTACCACTTCGGCAGCAAACAGCAGAAGGACGACTGGCTGATGCCGCTGCTGGCCGGAGACATCCGCTCCGTGTTCTGCATGACCGAGCCGGCCGTGGCCTCCAGTGACGCCACCAACATGGAGGCTACCGCCACGATCGAGGGCGACGAGGTGGTGCTAAACGGCGTCAAATGGTGGAGCACCGGCGCCGGTTATCCCAACTGCGACATTGCGATCTTCATGGCGCTTACCGACCCCACGGCCCACAAGTACGCGCAGCACTCAATGGTGCTGGTGCCGATGGACTCGCCGGGCGTGCGGATCGATCACATGCTCACGACGATGGGGTATTGGGACGAGCCGTCGGGTCATGGTCAGATCAGCTTCGAAAACGTCCGCCTGCCGGTCAGCGCGATCATCGGCGGACCCGGTCGTGCTTTTGAAATCGCGCAGTCGCGTCTTGGTCCGGGCCGCATCCACCACTGCATGCGCCTTATCGGTCAGGCCGAGCGCGCGCTGCGGATGGCCTGTGAGCGTGCGACTTCCCGCGTGGCCTTTGGCAAGCCGTTGGCCAACCTCGGCGGTAACCGCGAACGCATCGCCGATGCCCGTATCGCGATCGAGCAGGCGCGCCTGCTGGTGCTCAAATGCGCGTGGCTGATCGACACCAAGGGCGTTCTGGGCGCGCTTTCGGAGATCTCGCAGATCAAGGTGGCCGTGCCCAACATGGCCCAGGGCGTGATCGACATGGCGATCCAGTTGCACGGCGGCGCGGGTCTGTCCAATCAGTTCGCGTTGCCGGCGATGTGGACGCATGCCCGTGTGCTGCGGCTGGCCGACGGTCCCGACGAGGTGCACCGCGGCGTGGTGGCGCGACTGGAACTGGCCAAGTACGTCGACCGCGACGCCGCCCGCGGCTGACGCGCCGAATCGGCCCACGCTATGGATTCCAGCACTCTGGACGAAGCGCGCGAAGTGCGCGCCGAAGACAGCTTCGACGTTGCCGCCGTAGACGTCTGGCTCAAACAACAGACAAAGGATCTGACCGGCGACCCGCTGGTAGAGCAGTTTCCCGGCGGCGCGTCCAATCTCACGTATCAGCTGAGCTACCCCGGCCGCGACCTGATCCTGCGCCGCCCACCGTTTGGCCCGTTGCCAAAGAGCGGCCACGACATGCGTCGCGAGTACACGGTGCAATCCAAGCTGGCGCCGGTGTTTCCGTACGTGCCGAAGATGGTCGCCTTCTGCGACGACCGAGCAGTGATGGACGTGGACTTCTACGTGATGGACCGCATCCGCGGGATTATCCTGCGTTCCAAATTGCCCGAGGGCATGTCGCTTGACGCGGCAGGCGCCCGCGCGCTGTCGACCAGTTTCATCGAACGGCTGGTGGATTTGCACGGCGTGGATCCTGTTGCCGCGGGGCTGGCTGAGCTTGGCCGCGGGGAGGGTTACGTGGAACGTCAGATCGGCGGCTGGTCCAAGCGCTACCGCGCCGCCCGCACCTGGAATGTGCCGAGTTTCGAAAGGGTGATGAAGTGGCTGGAGGCCAACCGCCCGCCGGACGTGCGCAGTTGCATCATCCACAACGACTGGCGGTTGGACAACGTCGTGCTAGACCCGGACGACCCGCAGAAGATCATCGGCGTGCTCGATTGGGAGATGGCCACGATCGGTGACCCGCTGATGGAGCTGGGCAGCATGATGGCCTATTGGATCGAAGCCGATGACGACCGCATGGCGCAGATGTTTCGTCGTCAACCCACCAACCTGCCCGGCATGCTCACACGCCGCGAGGTGGTTGATCTGTACTGCGATCGCAGCGGTCTGACGGTCGACGACTTTCGCTTTTACGAGGTCTATGGACTGTTCCGACTGGCCGGCATCATCCAGCAGATCTACAAGCGCTACCACGACAAGCAGACCACCAACCCCGCCTTCAAACACTTCTGGCTGGCCACTCACATGCTGCACCGCCGCGCGCGGCGGGTGATGAAGCGGGGCTGACCGTGGGCGTGGTGCGGCGGCGGACGGCTGTGGAAGTGGCCCAATTCGCGACAGAACGGGGCTGACCGTGGGTGTGATTTATCTGATCCGCCACGGCCAGGCGTCGTGGGGGCTGGGTGACTACGACAGGCTCTCGGAACTAGGCGAACGGCAGTCCGCGGTGCTCGGCAAGGCACTGCGCGGACGGGTGGAGAGCGTGGACTTGGTGGTGTCGGGCGAGATGCGCCGCCACCGTCGTACGGCGCATTTCACGATGGAGGCACTGGGCGCCGATGGATCGTCGGCGGACGACGACGGCGGAGCGGTTGGTCGCGGTGGTTCGGCCGAGTCACACGGAGCGGCCGGAGCCGGAATCAGCGCGGGGGCCGAACTGGAAGACCGAGGTTGGAACGAGTTCGACCACGAACAAGTGATTGCGGTGCATAAGCCGTCCTACAAGTCAAAGACCGTGATGGTCGCCGACCTCACTCGCCGCGGCGACCCCCGCCGTGCCTTTCAGGTGATGTTCGACGAAGCCCTGGCACGCTGGTCCGGTGCGGGCGACGACGACGCCTACGCCGAAAGCTGGACGTCTTTCGTGGACCGCGCTCATAGCGCCTTGACGCGGCTGGATGAGCAACTCGGCCGCAAGGGCACGGCGATGGTCTTCACGTCCGGCGGCCCGATCAGCGCCGTCGCGGCACGCCTGCTGGGCGTGGGGGCGGAAGGCTGGATGCAGCTGAACCGCGTGATCGCCAATGCGTCCGTGACGAAGGTGGTCAGCGGACGGAGTGGGTTGTCGCTGGTGACGTTTAACGACCACTCGCATTTTGAGGGCGAGGGGCGGGGGTTGTTGACTTACAGGTGAGCGGCCGGGGAGGGGGCCGACCGCTACGCCGAGCCGTTTGCGAGCCCCTTGCGCGCCAACTGAAATCGAACCATGCTCATCATCACGGTGTCGAGCGCTCCGATTGAATCTAATATGGCGGGGAGAAAGGCCTTGAGTCGTTTGGCAAATTCGGCATCGTCGACATCTTTCGCGACTGCTGTTCTCAGCAGCCACGCTTCGACGTGCCGGGTGAACGAGAGCTTCGTCGTGCCGACCGTGTCGCCGACAACGATTGTGTGAACGACGTCTTCTGACGCCACCTTCATCAACGAACTCCTAAGCTCCGGCCAGGGCTTGACCTTCGGCTCGGTCTGAGTTTCGTTCCATTCGATCTGGACGTGAAATACCGCGTTGCGTTGGTCCTTCAGTATCTTTTTGCCTTCGTGCTCGCCCAGCGCCGAAAAAACCGTCGTTTCTAGGTCATCGATCGCCGCTTGGACTTCGTTCCACGGGCCGTTGGGACCGTTGGCGAATTGCTCGCTGAAAAAGTGGCGAGTCCTAACCAGGCGGAGTACTTCGTATAAGAATGCGGCCGAGAGCGAGTTGAAAAGCATTCGCGTCTCATTGGCATCTTCCTCGTTGAGGTCCGAGTCATCATCGACCTTCAAGCGCAGATAGATCGAGCGGAGAGTGAGAAAACGCTGCTGGACGATGCACCAGCACACGAACCACGCGTCGAAATCGTCCTCAGGATCGACCAGGTCCGTGAATTTATGCTCGAGTATCTGGACTCCGTTTTTTCGCGATCCGCTGTGCGCCATTCGGCCACCCATTTCGTCACTGCCCACTGACGTATGCGCGCAACGCGTCGCGCGCGATCTCGCTGATCGAGCGACCTTCGGCGGCCGCGCGACTGCGAAGGGATGCGTCGAGGTTCGCCTCGATTCGCACCTGAAGATGCTTTGACGGGCCGACCCCCAGTGAGGGGCGTCCGGGGCCGCGAATCTCCGCTTTCGAAAGGTCGTAACCGGTCTCGGCCTCGTTTGCGAGTTGGTCGATCCGTGCTTCGCTGAGACGCGTTCCCGACTTGGTTCTCATTTCGTCCATAGCTTCACTCTTTCGTAATACGGCCGGTATCGATCGCGAAGAGGCATCGCGTGGATCACGAGCAATGCCTCCTCCGCATCGAGTTCGATCGCCATCACCTCAAGCGCGACTCCGTCGGGATCGTCGCCGACAAATAGCAGCCGACGGTCGAATTCGGACTTCGTGCACAGAGGCTGGGTCACCTCAAATCTCACCTTCGACTCGATTATCACGTGTGCGGACCGCCGCCGCGAAATGCGGTGCTTCGTCGCTGAACGGGCAAACCGGAGGTCCACCGCTTGAATCTATCTAATATTGTATTACAATATAGCGACAGAAGCGTAACGATTCTGAGAAACTTCTTCGTGCCGGCGTTGACTTCGAAGTTGCACTTCGAACGTACGAGAAGTTCGAGAAACAGCACCGCGAAGACTCGTCGACCGAAGACGATTTGTCGAGCGCCGACTCACTGGACACAACCAAGCGCACACACCTCAGCTACATCGGCGAAAGCGCTTCGTTCGAGAGCTTGTCCCCCGCCGGCGTTCTCGCGAAGGCCTGGCGCCTCAATTCCGATGCTTCGGATTCATCCGCGGTATCCGGATTACGTGAACTAGTTCTCGATTCGAGTCTGATATTGCCTGCGTGACTCGCCGTCGACCGGATCCATCAATCGCCCGGCACCGAGCCGACGCCGGGCGCTCCGCATCGCGGCCCCCGGCGTAACCGCCTTCACCAGCGAATACCCCGCCATCCACCGAGGCACCGCCACCTCTGCCCGCCGGTGCCCCACGCTTGCCACGATCGCCTCGGCCACCCGTTCCGGCGGGACCGCAAACAGCCCACCGATCGGTAGACCCGCGACCAGTTCCGTCTTGACGGCGGTCGGCAGGATCGTCGTCAGCGTTACGCCGGTGCCGTCCAGCTCGTCGCGGACGCAGTCGCTCAGGCCGACGATGGCGTGCTTGGTGGCGACGTAGGTGGCAAGCCCTGGCGCGTGAACTTTGCCGAGCATCGAGGCAACGTTGACGATGTGGCCGCGGCCCTGGTCGATCATCCCCGGCAACACGGCTTTCATGCCGTGGATCGGGCCCATCAGATTGATCTCCACCTGTTTGTGGCTGAGCGCGTCGCTTTCGTCGAGGAAGCGGCCGGTGGGCATGATGCCGGCGTTGTTGACCAGTACGTCGATTCGGTCGGCGTCGTGAAGGATTGCGGCGACGAAGCTGTCGACGGATTCGCGGTCTGTGACGTCCAGCGGTAGGGCGGTGGCCGGCTCGCCGATTGAGGCGGCGGCGCGTTGGGCCGCTTCAACGTCGATGTCGCCCAGGTAGACCTTGGCACCGCGCTCGGCGAAGGCCCGCGCGGTGGACAGGCCGATGCCACGACCGCCGCCGGTGATCGCGATGCTTGCGTCTTGCAGGTCGATATTTGCTGCTCTCATTCAGGCCTCCGGCTATACAGAATGACGCGTCATTCCGCGACTATATCCTTCGTGCCGAGCGCATTCGAGCGCCAATCGGATCCCGTCCATCGACCGCCCCCGGCAGCGACGCCGGGGGCGGTCAGGGCGAAGCCGCGAGCAATCGAGCGCTGTGGAGCCGCAGCGGAGCCGGAGCCGCAGCGAAACCAGCACGGCGGAGAGCGCAGCGGAGCGGAGAGTGCAGCGGAGCCAGGCATGCAGCGGAGCCAGACTCCGCTGCAGAATCTGGCTTGGTAAAGCGGCGATCGTGGCGGACCCTTTTGTCAATGCCGCATTCCAATGGGCTTTTCTGCAGCGGAGTCTGGCTCCGCTGCACTGCTCAGCGGAGTCTGGCTCCGCTGCACTGCTGGCTCCGCTGCACTGGCTCCGCTGCAGTCTCTCCGCAGCAGTCGCCACGCTGCCGCTTGCGGCACTGGTCCGCGACAACCTCCATAGTCTGGTGTTTCATTTGGGAAGACTTGTGAACACCGCCGACAACCGAAATCCACGTCGCCGTCGCCTCCGGTGCAACAGACTTGCCGCAGCGATCACCGCGTCGGCGATCGTGGCGTTGGTTGCATCGTCGATCGCCCTTGCCACGCCGCAGCGCGCCTCGGCCGCAGCCTCCCCGTTCAACACCCAAGGCATGTGGATCTGGTACGTATCCAAGACCGAGGGCGGAGACGTCGCGCGGATTGCACGCAAGGCCAGGCGCGCGAAGGTGCGCACGCTTTTCATCAAGAGCGGCGACGGTGTCAACTACTGGCAGCAGTTCGACCTCGCGGCAGCGTCGCTGAAGTCCGCGGGGCTGCGCGTATGCGCGTGGCAGTACGTCTACGGCTCCGACCCTGCGGCCGAAGCGGACGCGGCCGCCCGCGCCGTGACCGCCGGTGCCGACTGTCTGGTGATCGACGCCGAGCGCGAGTACGGCAACCGCTACGACGCCGCCCAGACCTACATCACCACGCTGCGCGCGCGAATCGGGCCCGACTACCCGCTCGCGCTCACCAGCTACGCCTATCCCGATTACCACCCGACGCTTCCGTACAGCGTCTTTCTCGGTCCCGGAGGCGCGACCTGGAACCTGCCGCAGATGTACTTCAAGGCCTTCGGCAAGCCGGTTTCCGAGGTCTTCGCCCACACATATGGTTCCAGCCAGGTCTACGGCCGTGCGATCCGTCCGCTCGGCCAAACCTACGGCGGTGTCAGCGCCGCACAGGTGATCGAGTTTCGCAAGCAGGCCCGGCTCTACGGCGCCCGCGGCTACAGCTGGTGGGTGTGGACCGACACCCGCCGCGACGCCTGGATCGCGCTGCGCCGCAAGCTTCGCCGCTCCACCGTTCGCGCCGTGCCGCCGGCATACCCGGAGCTCGCGCAGGGCGCGAAGGGCGACCTGGTGCGCTGGGCTCAGATGCATCTCGTGGCCGCCGGTCAGCAACTGGACGTTGACGGCGAGTTCGATGCGGAGATGAAGTTGATCCTGCAAGGCTTTCAGCAACAGCAGGGCCTGCCGCTCTCCGGGCGGATCGATCAGGTCACGTGGCCCGCCTTGCTGGCAGTGCCGTTGCCCGCGTAAAACGGCCGCAAAAAACCCGCCGCCGGAAAACCGGACGACGGGCGTGAGTTGCTTAAAACAAATGCGCCGAAGTGGACTCGAACCACCACGGGCCAAATGGCCCACAAGGCCCTCAACCTTGCGCGTCTACCAATTCCGCCACCGGCGCGAGGGCGAACGCAGTATAGGGGAGGACACGCCGACGGCACCACGGGCGAACATGCAAGATTTGCGGTCCCCTCGTGACGCGAGGAGTTGCTTCATCAAAAAACGTCGTGAATGCGTTGACGAATTAGCGACGCCCTCATCGTCGAATTAACCAAAAAACCGCCTGGGGCGTCGCGGTGGCGACAATCAGGAGGCATGATCAGACCGCCTTGGGCGTCGCGGTGGCGACAATCAGGAAGGATGATCGGCACTTGTTTCCTGTCGGCACCGATCTGCCAAAAGCACGCCGCCACTCGAACCTCAGCCCAAAACCCGCTCCGCCCCGCAGTACACATTCATCTCCCCGCCCCGCGCGAATCCGGCCACGGTGATTCCGCGGTCGTTCGCCAGTTCCAGGGCGAGTGACGTCGGCGCGCCGACGGCGACGACCAGCGGCACCTCTGCGACGGCCGCTTTCTGAACCAGCTCAAACGCCAAACGGCCGCTGACGCAGATGATTCTGTCGCGCAGAGGAATAAGCCCGTCAAGTAAGGCCCGGCCGATCACCTTGTCCAAGGCGTTGTGCCGGCCGACGTCTTCGCGGGCGATCAGCAAATCGCCGGCGACGTTGAACAAGCCGCTTGCGTGCAGGCCGCCGGTGCGCGCGAAGGCCGGTTGATGCAGCCGCTCAGGCAGCGACGCGAGCAGTTCGCGCTCGACCGCCGGTCCGGCGGTCGAGCGCGGCGCGATCGTCGCGATCTCCTCCAACGCGCCCTTGCCGCAGACGCCGCAGGACGAGCTTGCGTGAAAGCGGCGACTGCCGGGGTCGCGGAGCAGTGGTCCCGCGACGTCGATCACGTTGGCCTCCAGTTCGGCTCCCGGCCCGGCGACTCGCGGTCCGTCGATCAAACCTTCGCTAAACAGAAAACCCAGCGCCAGCTCCTCGTCGTGACCGGGCGTGCGCATCGTCACCAGCAGCGGCTTACCGTCGACGCGGATCTCCAGCGGCTCTTCGATCGCGACTTCGTCTCGCTCGCCGTCGCGCGTGACCGGTGCTGTCATGCGTGCGGCGGCGAGCGCCGCTGCGGACGAGGGAGTCTGGGACGAGCGGGTCATGTCTCAACAATCTGATGAACCGCGCGATCTTCGGCGTCCGCGAACGCGATGCGGGGCGCGGAATCAGGCTGCCTGCTGATCGTTGCCCACGACGGCATCAATCGCCCGGTGGAGCAAGCGAGATCGAGCGCGGGTAGCGACGACAAGCGCATCGTCATCCACCGGACCTGATCGTCGCCCGGCCAACCGCCGCCCGACCGACCGCCGCCCGATCGCCGACGGCTCGATCGACCGCAACGTGATCCCCGTCTGCCCGATCGCCAACCCGCTCCACCGCCACCGCAGTCACCTTGTACTCCGGGCACGCCGTGTTCACATCCGAAGAATCACCCACCAGCAGGTTCGTGCGCACCTCGGGAAAGTGGAACGCCGTGAACACGTGACCCGGCACGATTCGCTCGGTCACGCGCGCGGGCAACTCGATCCGGCCGACCCGGCTGCGTACGGCCACGAGGTCGCCGTCGGCCACGCCCGCCCGCTCGGCGTCGTCGGGATGGATCTCCAGCCATTCGTGATCGACCAGTTCCACATTGGCGGTGCGGCGAGTCATCGTGCCCGCGTTGTAGTGATGTAGCCGCCGGCCGGTGATCAGGATCAGCGGGTACTCGGCGTCGGCTGAGTCGCCCGGCGCCTTGTACGGCAACGCGGCGAAGCGCGCGCGACCGCCGGGCAGATCGAACTCCCGCTCAAACAAAATCGGCGAATCGACGCCGTCGGCGGTAACGGGCCATTGCAGACCACTGCGCTCGCGCCGCAGTCCCTCAAAGCCGACCCCCGCAAAGTCCGGCGTCAGAGTCGCGATCTCGTCCATCGCGTCAGCCGGACCGTCGTAGCCGAGGTCGTAACCCAGCGCACGCGAGACCTCGCCGATGATCTCGAAATCGGTGCGTGCCCCACCTGGGGGATCGATCGCCGGTTCGACAAGCTGGATGCGTCGCTCGGCGTTCGTGAAGGTGCCTAGCTTCTCCAGAAACGACGACGCGGGCAGGACCACGTCCGCGTACTTCGTCGTCTCGTTTTGGAAGATGTCTTGGCAGACGAGGAACTCCAGTCGCTTCAGTGCGGCGATCACGTGTGTGGTGTTCGGGTCGGTTTGCGCGACGTCCTCACCGAAGATGTACATCGCCTTCAGCTCACCGGCGACGGCGGCGTCAAACATCTCGTTGATCCGCAGTCCTCGCTCGCGCGGCACGCTGACGCCCCAGTGAGCCTCGAACGCGCGCGCGACCTCGTCGTTTCCGACCGAGCGGTACGCGGTGAAAACGTCCGGCAGCGCGCCCATGTCGCTGGCGCCCTGCACGTTGTTCTGTCCTCGCAGCGGCAGCAACGCCGAGCCGCGGCGACCGATCTTGCCTGTCATCAGCGCGAGGTTGCAGATCAACCGCACCGACTCGGAGCCATAAAGGTGTTCGGTCATGCCTAGTCCCCAGATCACAGACGCCTCACCGGCCTCGGCGTAAACGTGGGCGGCGGTTTGGATGTCGGCGGCCGGCACGCCGGTGATCTCTTGCACCGACTCCGGCGTGTAGGCCGGTAGCAACTCTGCCAGCGTCTCGTATCCCTCGGTGCTGGCCGAAATGAAATTGCGGTCGGTCAGGCCGTCACGTTCGATCACGTGCGCCAGCCCCAACAGCACGGCCGCGGTTGTGCCGGGCCGAGGCGCGAGGTGCACGGCCGCGTAATCGGCCAGTTCGATGCGGCGCGGGTCGATCGTCACCAGCTTCGTGCCGCGCAACGCCGCCTGCTTAATCCGTGCGCCGACCACGGGGTGACCCTCGGTGGGGTTGACGCCGATCAGGATCGCGGCGTCGGCGGCCGCGATGTCATCGAACGATCCGGTCGCGCCTGACGCCCCCAGTGAGCTCAGCAGCGCGAACGAAGTCGGCGAGTGACACACGCGAGAGCAGTTGTCAATGTTGTTGGTGCCGATCGCGGCGCGAACCATGCGCTGCATCGCATAACAATCCTCGTTGGTGGCCCGCGACGAGGCCAGCGCGGCGATCGCGTTGGGACCGTGCGCGGACTTGATCCGCGTCAACTCGGCTGTGATCCGGCCGATCGCCTCTTCCCAGCTTGCGGCGCGAAAGTCGTCGCCGTCGCGAATCAGCGGCTCGGTCAGGCGATCTCGGGCGCGCGTGAAGCGGTGGGCGAAGCGGCCCTTCACGCAGGCGTGCCCGCGGTTGGCGGGACCGTCGAGCGCGGGGGTGACGTTGAGGATCGCGCCGGCCGCGGTGTGTACTTCCAGTCGGCAGCCGACGCCGCAGTAGCCGCAGGTGGTGGTGACGGTGTTGTCCGGCGGCCCGCTCATGTGGTCCACGTTACGCCCGATCCTCGGCGGGCGACGCAGCGGGCAGCAGGCTGGTCTCGATGATTGCTCCGGTGGGACACGTGTCGGCACAGGCGCCGCATGAGACGCAGTCGGATTGAAGGAATCCGGAGTCCAGGCCGGCGGTTACGTTTGCTTCGAAGCCGCGTCCTGTGGCCGTCAGTGCGAACGCGCCCTGGATCTCGTCGCAGGCCCGCACGCAGCGGCCGCACGAAATGCACAGTTCGTGGCGAAAGGCCAGATAAGGGTGGCGGGTGTCGTGATCGCGCGCGTGCCGTTCGCCGTCAAAACGTGTCGTGGTCACGCCGAGACCGGCGGCAACTTCGGCCAACTCGGTGCCCGGCTCAGGTGGATCGGGCAATTCCGACAGCAGCAGCTCCACGATTGCGCCTGCAACGCGCCGCGCGGTGGCGTCCTGCGTGTCGATACGCATGCCGTCGGCGCAATGGGTGGTGCAGGATGCGACGGGTCGCTCGCGTCCCTCGACGCCCACCAAGCAGACGCGGCAGGAGCCAAAGGGTTTCAGCCGCTCGTCGAAGCAGAGTGTCGGAATCTGGCGGCCGGCCGCGCGCGCGGCTTCCAGCAGCGTCGTGCCCTCGGGCACTTCAATCTCGGTCCCGTCCACGTTGACGCGCATCAGGCCAGCCCCAGCTCGTCGGGGAAGTGCTCGATCAAACTTCGGATCGGCGCCGGCATGCCGCCACCGTGGGCACAGAGACTGCCGATCTCCAGCGCCTCCAGCAGGACCTCAAGTCGCGCGCGATCGACCGGAACATCACCGGCGAACATCTCGTGCCCGCGCTTGAGACCGACCCGGCACGGCATGCACTTGCCGCAGCTCTCGTGCGCGCCGAAACGCAGCAAATGGCGCGCGACATCGCGCATGTTCGTGCTCTCGTCGAAGGCGACGATGCTGCCGTGGCCGAGCATGCAACCGACCGTCGCCAGCGCGTCGAAGTCGAAAGCGGTGTTCAGCAGCGAGGCGGGCAGTATCCCGCCCAGCGGACCACCGATCTGCAGCGCCTTGATCGTGTGCCCGTCGCGCAGACCGCCCGCAAGCTCCTCACAGAGATCGCGCAGCGACGTGCCGAAGCGCACCTCGTACACGCCGGGCCGTGCAAATCGCTCGTTGAAGCAGACCAGTTTGCTGCCGTTCGACGCGCCGGGGCTGAGCGCGGCGTAGGCGTCCGGGCCGCGCGCGGCGATGAACGGCACGTTGGCGAGCGTTTCGATGTTGTTGACCACCGTCGGCATGCCGAACAGTCCGCTTTGCGCCGGGTACGGCGGCCGCGCGAATACGGTTCCGCGCAAGCCCTCGATACATGCCAGCAGCGCAGTCTCTTCGCCGACAACGTACGAACCCGCGCCTTCGATGATCGTGACGTCGAAGCTGAAACCGCTGTCAAGGATGTTCTCGCCAAGCAGGCCGTTCGCGCGCGCTGAGGCCGCCGCCGCTTCCAGTGCAGGCTTCGACAGTGGATACTCGGAACGAGCGAGCAAGAAGCCATGACTTGCGCCGACGGCGTATCCGGCAAGAGCCATGCCCTCCAGCACCAGTGCCGGATTGCGCTCCATCAAGTACTTGTCGATGTAGGAGCCGGGATCGCCCTCGTCGCCGTTGGCGACGATGAACTTACGCTCACCGGACGCGTCGCGCGCGAGACGCCACTTGGTTCCGGCCGGGTAGGCCGCGCCGCCGCGGCCGCGCAGGGTGGAGGCTTCGACGGTTTCAAGCAGTGCCTCCGAAGGTGCCTCCGAAGGTGAGCCGAGCGCGGCCTTCAATCCCGACCAGTCGCCTGCCTTCGTGAGCACCGGCTCGTCGAGGGTGCTGCGCCAGTCCGGTTCGTCGGCCGGACTCTCCCCACCGGCCAGTACTCGTGCGACCACGCCGTCTCCGGCGTCGATCGTGTCGCCGACTAAAACGGCGGGCGCCGAGTGGCAGAATCCCAGGCACATCGTCTCCGTAAGCGAGACCTTGCCGGAGGCGGCACGCTCACCTGGAGCCACGCCCAGACCGTCCGCGAGCTCATCCAGATGCGCACCTCCCGTGGCCGCAAAGCATGCGGTCCCGCCGCATGCCCGTACGTGGCGTTCGCCGCGCGGGGAGCGAAGGTCGTCATAGAAAGAGGCGACGCCATACACGGCGGCTTCCGGCAGACCGGACAATTCGGCCGCCTCGCGCAGGTCATCGGAGTTGACTTCACCGTGCTCGGCGATCCGCTGTTGCAACAGCGCAAGCGCCGCGGGCGCCTGATCGGCGTGCGTACGGCGGACAAGTTCGACGAGATTCTCAGACATGGAGTGAAGGACCAACGGATTCGCGATCAACAATCGTCCGCCCATTATGCCGCCGCGGAGCCGGACTCCGCTGCGGAGCCAGACTCCGCTGCGGCAAAGCCCATCGGAAAGCCATCCCTTCAACGGAGATGATTACGCGGACCGCATAAACAAGCCAAAAACCGCAGCGGAGTCTGGCTCCGCTGCACCCTGCCCATTATGCCGCCGCAGAGTAAGACTCCGCTGCACTGCCGGAGTCCGGCCCTGCCGCATCTCTGACGCGCCGGTCCTTTGGCGCCTCTGCGGCGTTACTCGCCTAGGTCCAGCACCATCTGTGTATTCGTGAACTGCGCCACGACCTTGCCCTCGCAGCGGATCATCACCATCCAGACCTGCGTGCGACGGCCGACGTGCAGCGGCGTGGCTTCGGCCTCAAGGGTCATTCCGGCGCGGCCCGCTCCGATCACGTTGACCTTCAGATCCACGCTGCTGAAGACCCGACCGGGGCGCAGATTCGCGATCGTGCCCTCACCCGCCACGGTGTCGCCGAAGGTCGCCCACACGCCGCCGTGCATGAACTTGCCGCTGTGCAGGTGACGCTCGTCGATCGCCATGCGGCCGACGGCCCGCTCGGGGGAAACCTCAAGCAACTCGATCCCCAGATGCGTGGCGTACGGCCCCTGCGGAATGTCCAGCGCCGGTACCTCCGGCGTGCGCTCAGCGCCTTCCACGCCCACGGCCTCGGGCGGCACCTCCGATGTGGACACCTTTGGCGCGCCGCCGTTCTTCGGCTCAAGCAACACCTGTGTGCAGAGGAAATTGCCGACCATCCGGTCGTCACTGATGATCCGCACCTCCCACGTGTGCGTGCGGCGGCCGATGTGCAGCGGCTCGGCCAGCGCGATCAGCTCGTCGCCGGCCTTCGCCAGCGCGAACATGTTCATCTTCATCTCGGCCGTCGTGAAGTTCCAGCCGACGGGCACATTGCGGGCGGTCGCCCAGCCCGCGATGCTGTCGGCAAAGGCGGTCCATGCACCGGCGTGCATGTTGTCCACGCGGTGCAGGTGGCGCTCGCTCACCACCAGCGTGCCGACACAGCGATCGGGACCCAGCTCCAGCACCTCGAAGTCCAGCCAGCCCGGAAAGGTGTTGCGCGTGAACTTGTGTGTGATCTCCGGATCGAACGCGAAGTCCGGGTTGATCACGATCGGGTCGACTTTGATCGTGGGCACGCGGCGAGGTTACCGTTCGGCCGACGACCAGGGGTGTGCGGCAAGTCACACTCGCACTATGGCGGATCATCCCGGTGAGGATCCCGGCCGACGACACAAGTGATCGCTGCCCGACTCCCGCGACGGTCGCAAGCGCCGATCGCATGGACCGACCGCACTAGTTGACCGCACCAGCTGATCGCACAAGGCAATCCCACAAGCCGATCGCGCAAGGCAATCCCACAAGGCAATCGAGCAGGCCGACTCGCCCGATGCCCTCAGAACTTCACTCTCGTGATTTCGATCTCTTCGCCGTTGCGAACGCGTTCGCGCATCGTCGCGCAGAGTGGGCAATCGTCCTCGAAATCGTCTTCAGTGGCTATGCCGGTCTCGAACTCGGGCTCGGCGTCCGGGTCCATGCCCGGGCGCATGCCCTGCACGACTACGTGCTCACCCGCGCGAAGATTCTGATTCATGGCTGCCCATTGTTCCGGGCCGGAGTCTGTTGCCGCGCCTGGCGGCTTGATGTATTTGAACATGCCTCTCACTCAAGCGAATCGCGTGTAACGAAACAAGACCCGAATGCAACGATTCGACACGATTCAGCAACAAATTCGTGACATTCACGCAATCGTCGATGCGAACAAACGTTTCCGTCCGGCCGATGCGTTTATATTCCGAACAGGTGTTCGCACAGTCGTGAGCGAAGGAGTTCGTACGAGAGACGGACCCGCGCTCGGGAGGCCGGCCGTGGCGGACACAAACACGAGAAAGGTGAGAGGCAGATGATCGACCAAACGCTGGAACGGGCGCCGCGAGAGACAGAGGACTCGCAGCCGCAATTGACCAGGCGCCAGTCCGAGATTCTCGAATTCATCAAGCGGTACCTGTCGGAACACGGGTATCCGCCGACGGTCCGCGACATCGGTGGCGCCGTCGGCCTCACCTCCTCGTCCACCGTGCACGCCCACCTCGCCAATCTCGAGAAGGCCGGCGCGATCCGTCGTGATCCCACCAAGCCACGCGCCCTGGAGATCATCGGGGACAAAGTTCGCCGGGCGGCGAATCGTGTCGGTGAGGCGGTTTCGCAGGCCGCAGGGCTGCCGCTGGTCGGTCACGTCGCCGCCGGAGAGCCGATTCTCGCCGAGCAGAACATCGAGGAATATGTCGAAGTCCCGCGCATCGGCGGGGGAGACGATGCCGACTTCGTGCTCTCCGTGCGCGGTGATTCGATGGAAAACGCCGGCATTCTCGACGGTGACTTCGTAGTCGTGCGTTCTCAGCAGACCGCTCGCGACGGCGAGATCGTGGTCGCGCTCGTCGAGAACGAGGCCACCGTCAAGCGCTTTTTCCGCGAATCTGACCACGTGCGCCTGGAGCCGGAGAACGACTCTTACGAGCCGATCCGCAGTGCTGAAGCCGAGGTAATCGGCTCGGTCGTCGGAGTGTTTCGCCGCGTCAATTAACGGCGGCCGGAAGCGGCCGGGCGCAACGGACCGGCAACGGACCGGCAACGGACCTGCAACCGACCGGCAACGGTCCCGATTGATCCCGATTGATCCCGACTGAACCCGACCGAGGCCGGCATCGGTCGGCGTGCACACGGTCGCAAACCCGGGTCGATGCAGGCGTTCTCGACATCGGTACATACGGTTCGCCGATTTTTTGTCCTACCGGACCCTGACGCGACCCGCGACCGGCCGTAATTTCGAATCCACACTGATTCACGTGGCCTTACACGCGTGAACCGTGACCCGCAAACGGATTCGATCGAAAGGAGCCAAGGCCGTGCCGAATCAGGCGATCAGTCGTCGCGACGCGAACTTCGGGGCTCAAACATTCGCTCCGCTAGCGGCTCCAAATGAATCGGCAGAGCCTGATCGCGACACCGCACGCGTATCGGCGGAACGTTGCCGGGCCGGCGAAACTTTGTCCGGATGGCCCGCGGGAGTTGACGTGCCGAATGCCGGTCGGCCCGCCGCAGGCCTGTCTGTCGTCGCGCCGCTTACCACACGCTCCGCCACACGCGTGCTTGCGATCGCGACGACTGCGTTCACGCTGAGCTTCGCCGTCTGGGTGATGTTCGCGATCGTCGCCGTGCCGATGCGTGCCGAGATGGGCTTCAGTGAAAGCCAGTTCGCGTTGCTGGTGGCGTTGCCCGTGCTTACCGGCTCGGTTCTTCGCATACCCGTTGGTCTGCTCGCCGACGTGGTCGGCGGTCGGAAGTCGATGACGTGTTTGCTGGTCGCGACGGCGATTCCCACCTTTCTCGTCAGCCAAGTGAACAGTTTCGACCAAGCCCTGGTGCTGGCCGCTTTCGTCGGATTGGCCGGCACCACATTTGCGGCCGGGGCTTCGTGGGTGTCGGTTTGGCAGCCGGCCTCCAAGCAGGGCCTAGCTCTCGGGGTTTTTGGAGCGGGCAACGTGGGCGCGTCCATCACCAAGCTGTTTGCACCCGCGCTGATTACGCTCGTCGGCGCGGGTGGAATGGTCGGAGGAATTCTGCCCGGCGGATGGCGATTTGTGCCGGTTGTGTACGCAGCGATGCTTTGCGGCGTGGCGGTAGCCACATACGTGTTCGCACCCAGGGAGGACCGCCGGCCGTCGCGTGGCCGTGCGATCGCTCAGCGACTGAAGCCGCTCAGCGACGCGCGGGTGTGGCGATTCGGCATGTACTACGTCACTGTTTTCGGCGCGTACGTCGGGCTCGCGCTCTGGCTGCCGGAATATCTGGTCGGCGTGTACGGCCTTGACCTCGTGAAGGCGGGAATCGTCACGTCGCTTTTCATCTTCCCGGCGAGCTTGCTGCGTCCGCTCGGAGGCTTGCTGTCGGACCGGTTCGGGGCGCGTCTCGTGACGTTGATGTCTCTGACGTCGATCGCCGTGCTTGCAACGGCACTGTGCCTGCCACTGAATGTGACGTCGTTCGTCGCCTTGATCGTTTTGACCGGCGTGGCGATGGGGGTGGGCAAGGCGTCGGTGTTCGCGCTGATCCCGCTGCACTACCCGCGCGACGTCGGCTCGGTCGCGGGACTTGTCGGGGCGATCGGCGGACTCGGCGGATTCATCCTTCCGATCGCATTCTCAAGCCTGCAAAACGCCGCAAACGACGCGCGCGCCACTTTCGTCGTGCTGCTGGCGGTCGCGCTGTTGAGCATCGCATGTCTCGCCGTCGCCGGCGTGCCTGGGAAGTCCGCTGTCGAAGGAGCGAACGCATGACAAACGCGTCGGCAAGCAAAGACCTCGCCCCGTTGCCGCTGGAAAACGGTCGCCCGCGTGTGCAACGACTGGTCGAGCGGTTGACGCCGTTGCACGTGGAGCTGGCGCCGCCGGTGCGCGATCCATGGAAGATCGCGGTCGGCGGGCTGGTCGAGTACGAGGTGGAGATGACCGTCACGGACCTGCGGGCGCTTGGTGCTCGACGATTCAGCGCGGACTTCCATTGCGTCTGGGGTTGGAGCCGGCCTGCTGTGCCCTGGGCCGGGGTTCCCACGGCCGTGCTGTTGGAAGCGGCCAATCCCTCCGCCCGGGCCACGCACGTTCGTTTCTCCACAGCCGACGGTGCATACGCGGCCTGTGTCACGCTTGATCAGGCGCTTGACGGAATCTTCGCCGTCGAACTCGACGGCGTCGAACTGCCGGCCGAGCATGGCGGCCCGGTGCGATGGCTACAGCCTGATTACCTCTGGGGCTACAAGGGAGTCAAATGGGTTGCTTCAATCGAGCTGCTCGACACGATGCGGCCCGGTGAGTGGGAAGAGCGGGTCGGCGATGTCGAAGGCTTCGTGCCCGAAGGGATCATTCAGCGTTTTGGCGACCTGCGCGCGGACGGGGGCCGGCGATGAGCAGCGCGGTCGCCGCAGACGGCACCCTCCGCATGCTGGACGACGTCGTCGCCGAACGACGCATCAAGAGTCGCGACTGCCGCGACTGTAAGAACTTCGAACGCGACGCAAGCGGCTTGAACTTCGGCTGGTGCCGCGCGCACAAGCAACACATCAAGCTTCATCACCACCCGTCGGGGGAGTGGTTCTCGCAGTGCATCTTCAAGGGATTGCGTCGCTTCAAGGACCAGGAGATCGAGTACGGAGGCGCGCCTCGTGTCTTCGCCGACGGAACGATCATTCGCGAGCAACAGGAGGAGGCCGCCTGATGAGCCAGACAATCCGCACCCGCAAACGCAGCAGCGTCGCCGTAATCGGCGGCGGAATCGCAGGACAGGCGGTGATCGAGGCCGTGCGTGAGCAAGCACCCGACCTGTCGATCAAGCTTTTCTGCGCCGAAGATCACGCGCCGTACGACCGCGTCCGCTTGACCGAGTTGATCGAACACGGCCGGCCGGTCGACGACCTTCGTCTTCGTCCCGACGAGTGGTACGCCGACCACAAGATCGAGGTCGTGACCGGCACGCGAGTCTCGCGACTCGACACGCGCAGTCTGACCGTCTACACCAACGACGACGCCCAGCGATTTGGCGCGGTCTGCCTGGCCACCGGTAGCGAGGCGATGGTGCCGCCCATC
The DNA here is from genome assembly GCA_016213645.1 of Actinomycetota bacterium. GTDB lineage: Bacteria > Actinomycetota > Thermoleophilia > Solirubrobacterales > JACPNS01 > JACPNS01. Next base: position 32,547 of record JACQZY010000022.1, on the reverse strand, counting down.
GAGGGAGCGGACAAGCCGGGCGTTTTCTTATATCGCTACCCCGGCGATTGCGAGCAGATCCTCGGAAATGCGCGGCCCGGCGCTCGCGCGGCCGTGATCGGCGGCGGCCTGCTCGGACTTGAGGCGGCCAAGGCCCTCGTGTCGCTGGGCTGCCGGGTGACCGTCGTTCACCTGATGGACCGCCTGATGGAACGACAGCTCGACGCGACCGCGGCGGCGATGCTGCTGAACTCGATGCAGGATCTCAGCGTCGAGGTGCTCACCGAGCACGCCACCGTCGAGGTCACCGGTGAGCACACCGCCGACGGCCTGCGCTTTGCCGACGGCGACTCACTCGCCTGCGACTTCATCGTCGTCAGCGTGGGAGTGACTCCTCGTATCGACCTTGCCAAGCGCGCCGGTCTCACCTGCGAGCGCGGCGTCGTCGTGGACGACCGCATGCAGGCGTCGGCTCCGGATGTGTTCGCCGTCGGCGAGTGCGCCCAGCACGACGGAATCGTGCACGGCATCGTCGCGCCGATCTACGACCAGGCGCAGGCCGCCGCCGCCGCGATCGCGCGAGCCAAAGACGTTTTCTACACCGGTTCGATCCCCAGCGCCAAGCTCAAAGTGATGGGCGTGGACCTGGTCGCGATCGGAAACGTCGAAAACGGCGAAACCGTCACTTTCACCGATCCTGCCACCGGCGTTTACCGCAAGCTCGCCGTCAGCGAAGGCCAGATGGTCGGCGCGGTTCTGATGGGCGACACGCGCGGCCACGAGCTGCTGCTGGATATCGCCAAGACCGGCAAACTGATCGAAGATCCGCTCGCCACGCTTGCCCGTGCCAGCGAGGCCACGGCCGCCGAACTGCCAGACGGCGCACAGGTCTGCAACTGCAATGGCGTCTGCAAGGGCGACATCGTCAGCGCGATCCGCGAGCGTGGTCTGACTTCCATCCAAGAAGTGGTGGCCGTGACACGCGCCGGCGCCGGATGCGGTAGCTGCAAGCCACTCGTCTCCGAGATCCTCAAACTGGAGACCGGCGACGTGGTCGACGAGCAGGCTTACCTGTGCCCGTGCAAGAGCCTGACGCGAGACGACATCGCAGGCGTGATCCGCGAGCATGGCGCAAAATCCGTCAGCGAGGTTGCCACGCGCTGCGGCGCCGGGCGAGAGTGTGGAGCCTGCAAGCCGGGAATCGCCTACCTCGTCAGTGAGATCAACGACAACAAACACCGCGAGGAACGCGGCGCGCGTTTCATCAACGACCGCGTACACGCCAACATCCAGAAGGACGGCACGTTCTCGGTGGTGCCACGTATTTACGGCGGCGTCACTTCGCCGGCGGAGCTACGGCGCATCGCCGACGTCGCCGAGCGATACGAGGTACCGATGGTCAAGTTCACCGGCGGCCAGCGCATCGACCTGCTTGGTGTCAGCAAGGAGCAGCTTCCCGCAATCTGGGAGGAACTCGGAATGCCCTCCGGACACGCCTATGCAAAGGCCGTGCGCACCGTCAAAACCTGCGTCGGCTCGCGCTTCTGTCGTTTCGGGATCGACGACGCGATCGAGATGGGTATCGAGCTGGAACACGAGTGGGAGGGCGTTTACACCCCGCACAAGGTGAAGGCCGCCGTCAGCGGCTGCCCGCGTAACTGCGCCGAGGCCAGTACAAAAGACATCGGTCTGATCGCCGTGGAGGGTGGCTGGCAAGTGCGCGTTGGCGGCGCGGCCGGCGCGAGCGTGCGCGAGGGCGACGTGCTCGTCACCGTCGAGACGAAGGGCGATGCGATGCGTATAGCGACCACCTTCTTGCAGTACTACCGCGAACACGGCGAGTACCTGGAGCGCACATACGGATTTGTGGAGCGCGTCGGACTGGACGTCGTGCGCGAGAACGTGCTCGATGAAAGCACCGGCGAGCCGCAGCGTCTGCGCGAGCGTTTCCGTCTAGCCCGCGCCGCCGTCACCGACCCGTGGCTGGAGCGCCGAGAGCCGGTCCACCCGAAGCAGTTTTCCGAGATCGACAGTGAAGCGGCCCCGGCGGGAAGGCCGGCCGTCGCGTTCGGCAGTGAGTCGACACCGGCGCAATCGCCAGTCGCCGTAAACGACAGTGAACCCACACCGGCAGGCACGCCGGTGGCGTAGATAAGGAGTCCGTCCATGAATCCCACCGCAACCTCACCCGCGTCTCGCTCCGGTCTGATCGCGCTCTGCGAAGCGGCCGACGTGCCATTTGGAGAAGGCCGAAGCGTCACACTGCATGGCCGCCGGATCGCGATTTTCAACACCGCCGCCGGGTTTTTCGCGATCGACAACGACTGTCCGCACCAGGGCGGACCGCTCTCCGACGGCCTCTTGGCCGACGCCTGCGTCACATGTCCGTTGCACGGCCGCCGGGTGGACCTGCGTAGTGGCCGCGTGCAAGGTCACGACGAGAGCGTGCGCACCTATGAGCTGTATCTGCTTGAGGGTTCGCTGTGGCTGAATTTCGACGCGATGGAGCCGCTCGCGGCGTGAGCGGCAATTTGCACTCGGAATCCGCGGATCAAACGGCATGAGCGACCGGCGCAGACCCATGCGCAGACGGGCACCGGCGCCGTCGGTCTCCGGCGTACCGGCACCCGCATCTCCCGCATCCGCTCAGGACGTGTCGGAATCGACGTCGCTCGCTTCCGCCACATCGGCCTCGGACGCGCAGGCGTCGCCACCGGCGCGCGCGTCGGTCCAGAGCAGGGGCGGCACATCGTCGGCGTCGGTTCGAACCGGCAACGGTGACGTTGCCACAGTCGGCTCGATGCCGCACCCCGGCCACTTCACCGCGGAAGTCCGCCTCTTCGCATGGCTCGCCGAAATGGCCCAATCGCGCAGCGTCAGCGTGGAACTGATCGAAGGCACTCCCGCCGAATCCGTGATCACAAAGGTGCTCAAGGCGGCCGGACTCAGTGACGGCCTGGGCGTGGCCGAGAGCGCGCGCCTGGCTGTCAACCATGAATACGCGGTCGTGGGCACGACCGTCAGCGACGGCGACGAACTCGCCTTGATTCCGCCGGTCAGCGGCGGTGCGCCCGCCTACGTGCGAGTCGGCGTGGAGCCTCTGGATGTTGCCGCCGTGCATAAGCTCGTCACCACCGAACGGACCGGCACAGTCGTGGTGCTAACCGGCTGTGCTCGCGGCGCCGACCGCCTGCACTATGAGGCCTACGAGGAAATGGCGCTTGCGCGCCTCTGGGCGATCGCCGAAGACCTGTTGCGGCAGTACCGGCTAGAGGCGGTGGCGATCGAGCACCGCGTCGGCGACCTGTCGCACGGCGAACCGGCGGTGATTGTGGCGGTCTCTGCAGCGCAGCATCCACCGGCCTTTGCCGCGGCCCGCGAGGCGATCGACCGCGTCAAAACCGAGGCGCCGATCTGGCGGCTCGAATGCGACGGCGACTTCCGCAGCTGGGTGCGAGGAGATCCCTCGGGCGGGCAATTGCGGGCCGTTTGATTTCCGCGCTATTTGGCGAAATTATCCGTCCACAAAGTGTTGCCGCGATCACGAGAAAACGGTAGAATGGAGTTTCAAGCATCCGCAAGCCAATCGGCCGCGGGTGCCACACCAGAAGAGGCCCGGAAGGGCCGCTCCAAGGAGGCATTCGAGGAAAGTCCGGACACCACAGAGCAAGGGTGGTCGAGTAAATCGACCCGGCGAAAGCCGAGGGAAAGTGCCACAGAAAATAACCGCCTAAGCCGTCGCGCCAAAGCATTCGTGCGGAAGTGTGATGGCCGGCAAGGGTGAAACGGTGCGGTAAGAGCGCACCAGCGTCACGGTGACGTGACGGCTAGGTAAACCCCGCCCGGTGCAAGATCAAGTAGGACCGCCGACGCTGCTCGCCGAGGTCCAGGTAGATCGCAGGGGTCAGAAACCGAAACAGTTCGCAAGAACAGCTGAAATCACAACACCCCGCCCGTCGCGCCGCGAAGCTCCGGCCGAGCGAAACGAAGGGCAGATAGATGGCCGATCAACGACAGAATCCGGCTTACAGGCTTGCTAAGGGAAAGGCCCGCTTCGGCGGGCCTTTCTTATGGGCTTATCCGGCGGGCTGACGGGTGCCAAGTGCTGCACCGTAATTCCGTGCAAACGGGCGCCTACCGCCGTTCCGCGCGCTCGCTTCCGAAAAACCGTCCGGCCGCCGTATATGATCCCCGCCGATGCAGACCACGCTTTTCATTCTTGCCTGGGCCATTGCCGCCGCCATCGTCGTCGCCTTCGGTTTTCGCGCCTCGCGCGGCGAGGGTAAAGACGGTGTGCCCACGGCGCTTGGCAGGGTGCCATTGATCGCGCGTTTTGGCATTGCGCTGGTTGCGCTGGCCGCGATTGTCGGCCTGCCGGCTCTGCTCACCGCCTCTGCCAGTGACCGCGTTCCGAGTGCCGCCGGCACCTACACAATCGACGCAAGCGACAACCTTCAAGAAGGCCGTCAGATCTTTCGCGAGACGTGCGCCAGCTGTCACACGCTCACGGCGGCCAGTGCTCGTGGATCTTACGGACCGAGCCTTGACGCGCTCGGTCTTGACGCCGACGGCAGCGACAAACGCGTCGAGAAGGCGATCAAGAACGGCGGCGCCAGCGGCATGCAGATGCCGAAGGACCTGCTCGAAGGCGAGGACGCAAAACTCGTCGCCGAGTACGTTGCCGCCGTCGCCGGCAAGTAGCCTCCGAAGGCGCGCGACGCGACGCCTGCCAGCGCGCCGAATTATGGCCGCCGGGCACTCTTGTTCGCCGTGGCGATCAGACTCCGGCGATCATGCCGCGACCTTCCGTCTCGCCCGCCAGCCGGAACGCAGCAGCTAAATCTCGCGCAGGCCGAAGCTCTCGCACGCGGCGCGCAGAGGCTCAAGACCAAATGCTTCCACCGGACCAAGCGCGCCGACGCCGCTGATCTGGCCCGCGGCCGCGTGCTCCGCCGCCCAACCCACGATCTTGCCGGTGAGTCCGTACGGATTTGGGCTCTCCATTCGCACCGAGGCCAGTTCGCGCCCGGATGAATCGCGCGCGACCGCGACAAACCGCCCTCGCGCGGCGTCCATCGTGGCCTCGCTCGGCCCGACCGGGCGCTCGCGACTTTTGGTCCGAGGGTGATGCTCGTGGTCGCCGCTGGCGCGCTTCACCAAACCGCTCACAACGGGCAATCGTTCCACCTGCTCGCCAATCGCCGACGCCAGGCTGACAACGCGCGAGGCCGGCCCAAACCATCCCAAGCCCACGTTTACCGTGCGCAGCTCCGGATGCAGTCGCGGTAGCGAAAAGTGCTCGGTCGCGCCGATCGAGATCGCGGTCTGGTTGCGCCCCTCAAGCTCAAAATCCAGCACGCGACGCGCGCTGCGTTCGGTCTGAATGCGGCCGTCGTGCCAGCGGAACTGCTTCGCCGAACTTGACGCGCGCAACGAGCGCAGCGTGCCGCCGCTCAGCGACTTCAGGTCGCGGGTGGTTTCGCCGGTGAGGAAATACCCGATATCCACCCGCGTGGCCTCCCGGCCCGCCGCCTCCAGCGCCAGCGCGCCGGCGAGATTGCCGGGTACGTAGTCGTAGCCCATCGCGGTCAGCATCGGCGAACCAGCCTCCGCCGCGCGCGGTCCGTACTGCTCGAAAATCTCGCGAACGAACGGCGGTTCGCCGGTGATGTCGATGTAGGGAATGGCGCGTTCGATCGCCGCCTCGGCGGCGATGTGTCCCCACCAGCTGAACGGGCCGACGGTTGTCACGAGCGCGCTTGCTCCGTCGGCTGCGCGGCCCACCGAGGGTGGGTCTTCAACGTCGGCCACGGCAAGATCCAAACCGCCGTGTTCGCGACTCAGCTTCTCAAGGCGATCACGCGACCGCCCGGCGATGCGAACGTCTTGCCCGCGGGCCACGAGGTCTGCCACGACCATTCGTCCTGTAAAGCCAGTTGCGCCGAAAACCAAGATCATGCGGGGCGAAAAGCTATCAATTTGCGGTATGAAAGCCGCAAAAACCGGTCAAATCGCATGATTTGCAGCAATTTCGGCTGCGTGTTACGTGCTGCCTTGTTAAGCTCCTGCCGCAATATCCGCTGAAGTCAAATCCTGCAAGTCAGGATGCAACGACGCGGGGGACCCAATTGTCCGGTGTGCCACGGCACGGCGGGCAGGGGCGAATCGCCGTCTGCCGGACGGCCGGGTGACAAGATCACCCGACGAACGGCAGTTTGCCGACCGGGCGCTCGGGCAGAATCACAGGAGCGTAGGGGGCAAAAGGCGTAGCGCGGCTCTTTCCGCGCGAGCCCGTCAGCTAACCCCGTAAGCATCAGGAAGAGGTTGATCAAAGTGAGCAACGCCGGACTCGGTTTACGGGACACAGTCGATCGCGACAGCGACGATCTCCCACGCACACAATCACGACGTACCGCCGCCCAGGCGCAAGCGAGGGCGCGTGCCGCCGCCTATGAGCGCGGCGCTCCACGCGCTCGTGCGCACGCCCCGCGACGCATCGAGCCGTCGGGCGCCCGCCACTACGAATCGGGCCGCTCGCGCATCGACGCCGACGGCGTCCGCACGGTCAAGATCCGCGGCCAGGCAACGCCGCCCCGCCGCCGTCCGCTGGTGGACGTGTCGCGCCCGATCGGGCGCTACGACCAACACCCGGACCGCGCCGCGCAGTGGGCGCTGTTCCTCGGCGTGTTCATGGTCGTCGTGGCGATCGTCACCGGCTCTTAGTCGCGCGCGAACGTTTGTACGTCCGGCCAAAGCCGGCCGTCGGGCAAATCACTAGGATGCGACTGGGCGCGCCGCGCGCCGCCGCCGATTTCGGCGTGAGGACTATCCACCGGAGGCTGACTTGCCCGAGCAGAAGATGACGCCCGATGACGTGATCGCCCTGGTCAAAGAGCGCGACGTCCGCTTCATACGGCTGTGGTTCACAGACATTCTTGGTCAGCTCAAGAGCTTCAGCATCAATGCGGCTGAAGTAGCGGACGCTTTCGCCGGCGGCGCCGGATTCGACGGTTCCTCGATCACCGGCTTCAACGCGATCGAGGAGTCCGACATGATCGCGATGCCGGACCCGTCCACGTTTTCATTGCTGCCGTGGCGCCCGGACGACCAGGGAGTGGCGAGGATGTTTTGTGACATCGTCACCCCCGACCACCGGCCGTACGAGGGCGATCCGCGCCACGCGCTGCGTCGAGCAATTGAACGTGCCGCAAGCATGGGGTTTGACACGTTCAACGTCGGCCCGGAACTCGAGTATTACTACTTCCGCGAGGGCAACGTGACGCCGGGCGCCGCGCCCGAGCCGCTCGACCAGGGCGGATACTTCGACCTCACCACGCTCGACGCCGGTTCCGACATACGCCGCGACACCGTACTGGCATTGGAGCAGATGGGCATCCACGTGGAGTACACGCACCACGAGGTCGGTCCTTCGCAGCAGGAGATCGACATGCGCTACGCCGACGCGCTGAAAATGGCCGACGACTGCATGACCTACCGCATGGTCGTGAAGGAATACGCGATGAACTACGGCTACCACGCCACCTTCATGCCAAAGCCGCTTTACGGCGAGAACGGCTCCGGCATGCACACTCACCAGTCGCTGTTCAAAGACGGCAAGAACGCGTTTTACGACGATGCCGATCAGTATCACCTGAGCGATGTCGGCAAAGCCTTCATCGCCGGTCAGCTCAAGCACGCCCGTGAGATCTGCGCGATCTTCGCGCAGTGGGTCAACTCGTACAAGCGTCTTGTGCCCGGATACGAGGCGCCGGTCTATCTGGCCTGGTCTCGACGCAACCGCAGCGCACTCGTTCGCGTGCCGCCGTACCAGGAGGGCAAGGAAAGCGCCGTGCGAGCCGAGATCCGCTGCCCGGACCCGGCCTGCAACCCGTACCTCACCTTCGCCGCGCTGCTTCAAGCCGGGCTGGAGGGAATCGAGCAGGGCTACGAACTGCCCGAACCTATGGAAAAGAATCTCTACCACCTGACCGTCGCCGATAGCCGTCGGCTGGGCGTCGAGCACCTGCCCGAAACCCTCGGCGAGGCAGTCGAACTGGCCGCCGAGAGCGAGCTCGTGTTGCGCACTCTCGGCGAGCACATGTTCAAGCGCTTTATCGAAATCAAGCGCCAAGAGTGGGAGGGCTACCGCCTTCAGGTGACGCAGTGGGAGCTCGACAAGTACCTGCCGATTCTCTGACGAAATTCGCGCCCGGCCGAACACCTCGACCGCTGTAAAGTCCGCACCGACTGGCCAAACGGCCAAATTCATGCGGACGCCGCCGCCTGTCGCGCGGCTAGGATTGCCCATCCATGTCGCTCATCAAATTCATCACCGGACGGCGAACGAAGTTCGTTGTGCTTCTTTTCTGGCTGCTCGCAGTGTTTGCGCTTGGCGCGAAGGCGGGCAAGTTCGAGAGTGTTCAGAAGAACGATTCAAAGAGCTATCTGCCCGCCACCGCGGAATCGCTGCGGTCGATCGAGCTTGAGAGTAAGCAGACGGGTGAGCAGCTTCCCGGTCTCCTTGTCTTTTACCGCGCCGCCGGGTTAACCGATGCGGACAAGCGGGCGATCGAAGGCGACGCCGCGGCGATCAACAAGCAGCGGCTTCAGGACCAACTTGGAGACGCACGGACGGCATTCGCGAAAGACGGAAAAACCGCGACGCTCGCCGTCACGGTGATCGCCAACGGCAATGGAGACGATTTGCGCGCGGTAGCGAAGGAGATTCGCGACACCACGAACGACGACCCGCCCGGTATGACGATCAAGCTCACCGGAGGCATCGGTTTCTCCGACGACGCGATCGCGATCTTCAACTCGATGGGCGGAACGGTGCTGATCGGCACTTCAGTTCTGGTGATTGTGCTGCTGCTGCTGATCTATCGCAGCCCGATCCTTTGGCTGTTGCCGCTGATTTCCGTCGGTTGCGCCGAGAGCGTTTCGCGTGGCTTCGGCACGATGATCGCGGAGAGCGGCACGACCGTCAATGGGCAGGCGGCGATCATGATGACGATTCTGATCTTCGGCGTCGGCACGGACTACGCGCTGTTGTTGATCTCGCGATATCGAGAGGAACTGCGCCGTCACGAGGACCGCCACGAGGCGATGGCATTCGCGCTGCGCAAGTCCGCTCCGGCGATTCTCGCCTCCGCCGGCACCGTCGTGCTTGCGCTTATGACGATGATTTTCGGCGAACTCAACTCCACGTCGTCGACCGGTCCGATGGGTGCGATGGGTGTGGCGCTGGCAATGCTGGCGATGCTAACGATGCTGCCTGCTCTGTTGTTGATCGGTGGGCGGAGTTCGTTCTGGCCGTTCATCCCCAGATTTCACTCGACGGACCACTTCGCCGCGAGCGGATTCTGGTCCGGTCTCGCGGATTTTGTGCAACGCCGCAGAGGTGTCGTGATCGTCGGCATGCTTGCGTTGATCGCCGTGATGTCGCTTGGCTGGACGAAGTACGACAGCGGCCTGACGCAGACGGACTCTTACACAAAGAAGGTCGATTCGGTCGAAGGCCAAAAGATCCTCCAGCGCACGCTGCCGCCCGGCGCGGTAGGGCCGGTCGTGATCATGACCACGCGTCCTGCCGACGCGCAGAAGATTGCGGACAGCGTTCGCAAGGTTCGCGGCGTGAGCGCCGTGAACCCGCCGCGCGTAGCGAAGGGGATCGCGCGAGTCGAAGCAACGCTTGGCGACCAGCCCTATTCAGATGCGGCGCGCGATGTGCTCGCGAACATCCGCGGCGTGGCGAAGGCGACCGGGGGCACGGCCGTAGCCGTCGGTGGCGTGACGGCGATCGACGTGGACACGCGGAAGTCGCAGGGCCGCGACAATCGGTTGATCATTCCGATCGCGCTGATCGTGGTGTTTTTGATCCTGATGGTCCTGCTTCGGTCGCTCGTGGCGCCGGTCGTGCTGATCCTCACCGTAGTCGCGTCTTTCTTCGCCGTGCTCGGCCTCAGCTTTGTGGTCTTTGACAAAGTCTTTGGATTCGTCGGCGTGGACACTTCGTTCCCGCTATGGGTGTTCGTGTTTCTCGTTGCGCTGGGAGTGGACTACAACATTTTCTTGATGGCACGCGTGCGCGAGGAAGTGCAGAAGCACGGCAGCGCCGAGGGGATGCGGCGCGGCCTGGTGGCGACCGGTGGGGTGATCACGTCGGCCGCCGCCGTGCTCGCCGGCACATTCACCGTGATGGGCGCGCTGCCGTTGGTGTTTCTCGCCGAGATCGGGTTCTCGGTGGCGTTCGGAGTTCTGTTTGACGCGATGCTTGTGCGGTCGGTGCTTGTGCCGGCCATCGTGTGGGCGCTTGACCGCCGTATTTGGTGGCCGAGCGCGCTTTCGAAACAGCCGTAGCGACGTGCCGAAAGAGCGTTAGCCCGTGCGGGTTATGCACGGTTGAGTCGGCGTCTTCTCACGGCAACGGGAGTTGCAGGATCGGGTATTCGTCCGGTGCATGCCGATCAGGGAATACGGCATACGTATTATTCGGCACCTAGAGGATGATGGGGATCTTCGCAATCGCATCGAAAAAACCGGCCAAATGGCTGCTTCTGACGGCATGGATAATTGCCGTCGCGCTGCTCTTCGGCTCGGCGCTGGACTTCAAGCAGGCGCAGAACAACCACGACGCGAACTTCCTGCCCAAGTCGGCGGAGTCGTTCAAAGCGATCAAGGCGGAAACGCGCGCCTTCGGCGACGAACTGCTGTCCGGCATGCTCGTGTATCGCGACGAAGACGGTCTGAGCGCTGCTGACAAGGCCGTGATCCAACGGCACTTCGACAATCTGCTCGCACGTCCGTTGCCGGGCCAATACGGCAACCCGTCGCAACTGTTTTTCAAAGACGGCAAGACCGGCGCCATCTACCTGCAGATGCGCGCGCACGGCGATTCGCAGATCGTCTTTGCAGCCGCTGACCGCCTGCGCGCGCTCGGCGCGAATGCGCCGTCGAGTCTCACGACCAAGCTCACAGGTCAAATCGGCTACATCGACGACAGCGTCAGCGTGTTTTCCAGCATCGACGGAAATTTGCTCAGCGGCACAATCCTGCTGATCACGATCCTGCTGCTGCTGATCTATCGCAGCCCGCTGTTGTGGCTGCTGCCGCTCGCCGGTGTAGGCATGGCCGAGCTGGTGTTGCGCGGCATCGGCACGCAGCTGGCCGAGGGCGGAATGATGATCACCACACAGGCCGCTGCACTGACCACCGTGCTTGTTTTCGGCGTCGGCACCGACTACGCGCTTCTGTTGATTTCGCGATACAGGGAGGAGTTGCGCCGTCACGACAGCACGCACGTCGCCATGGCACGCGCGCTGAAAAGCTCAGGACCGCCGATCCTGGCATCGGCTGCCACGGTCGCGGCGGCGATGTTGACGATGATGTTGGCCGATGTCAACGCGACCTCCGGCGCCGGACCGATCGGCGCTCTGGGGATCGGACTCGTGATGCTTTCGATGCTGACGGTGCTGCCGTCGCTGCTGCTCGTGGTTGGTCGCCGGGCTTTTTGGCCGTTTGTCCCGCACTTTGAAGAGGTCGAGGACCGGGAAGCTCACGCCGGGCGGCTCTGGTCGCGTCTGGCCGACGGCATCGCCGCGCGCCCGCGGCTGATCTGCGCCGTGGTCTTCCTGGCGATGGCCATGATGGCGCTCGGTCTGCCTCAGCGTGGCGGCGGCTTGGATCTGGCACAGTCGTTTCGCGATGACGTGGAATCCGTGCAGGGCCAGCGGCTGCTGGAGAACACGCTGCCGCCTGGCGCGACCGGTCCGCTGACCGTCGTGGTCAACGACGATCAGCGCGTTCGTGCGGTCGTCGCCGCCCTGCGGCGATCCGATGAAGTTTCCGAGATCGGTCTTACTCAGCATGGGGCGGGAGCGGTGCGCATAGAAGCAATGCTTAAACACAGTCCTTACAGCGAGCAGGCGGTGAAGGCGGTGCCGGCGATCCGCGCGACGGTACACCGCGCGGCACCCGGAGTGGCGTTTGTCTCCGGACCATCCGCCGTGGAAGCCGACAGCCGCCACTTCGCCGCGAAAGACAACCGGCTGATCATGCCGGTGGCGCTGGTCGTGGTGCTGTTGATCTTGATCGTGCTGCTGCGCGCACTGGTCGCGCCGCTGTTGCTGATGCTGACTGTCGTTGCGTCGTACTTCGCCGTTCTCGGCATGAGCTTTGTTGCTTTTCGTCACGTGCTCGGGTTTCCGGGCACGGATGAGTATCTGCCGCTGTTCGTTTTCATCTTTCTGGTCGCGCTCGGGGTGGATTACAACATTTTCCTGATGGCGCGCGTGCGCGAGGAGGCGGTCGTACACGGTGCGCGCGAGGGAATGCGTCGTGGACTGATCGTCACCGGCGGTGTGATTACTTCGGCCGGCGTGGTGCTGGCGGGAACGTTCTTTGTGATGGCCTCGATGCCGATCACGATGTTGACCGAGATCGGCATTGCGATTGCGCTTGGCGTGTTGTTCGATGCGCTGGTGGTGCGGACCCTGCTGGTGCCGGCACTCGGATTCCTGCTGGGCCGCAGGATGTGGTGGCCGAGCGGGATCTCCAAGTGCTGCGTTCGCGCCGTGCCCGATCATGTCGAGGATTCAGGCCGATCGGAACGCGCGGAACACGTGGCGGAGATCAGCGCCTAGGCCTCTTCTTCTGCGTCCTCCGGGACTCAAGAATGTGCTCGCGCCCAGGCTTGGGCGGCAGCGATAATGGTCAGACGCGAACGACGGCCGGAAGAGCGCCTTCGGCTTCAAGCAGCAGGCGCTTGGTTCGCGCGCCTAGTGCATATCCGCCGAGCGAACCGTCGCCGCGCACCACTCGGTGGCACGGGATTACAAGTGGCACGGGGTTCGCGCCAAGTGCATTACCGACGGCGCGCGCGGCGCGCGGCATGCCGATGCGCCGTGCCAGCCATTGGTACGAACGTGTCTGTCCGCGTTCGATCTGAGTCGCGGCGTCCAGCACCCGGCGGGTGAAGGGCGACACACCGTCGAGGTCGCATGCGAGCGTTGCGGTTTCGCACGCGTGGAGTGCCTCTGAGATGTCAGGATGATCGAGCGCATCCGCCTCGCGAGCGATTCGACCGGTGCGCGCCGTGAACATCGTCGCGAACTGATCTCCGCTCTCGGCCGGATGAACAAGCGACACGCCGTGATCGCTGAATGCGGCGTACATCACGCCGGCAGGCGTGGTCACCTCGACGAACAGGTCATCGCCGCGCACACCGGCGCGCGGAAGCCTCTTGAGCGGTGCTCCCAATCCCTCCACGGGGTTATTACTACCAGCAGATTGGGCCTCGTGTGCCCGATTATCTGCTTTTAACCCGCAATTTGCGGTTTTTCGGAGGCTCGACCGTGATCGTTCAGCTGCCCTCGCAGCTCGTCGGCGGTCGTCACCGGTCGACTACAGGTGAAGTTCCGGCACACGAAAGCGGTCGGCGTTTCGCCGGTCGTGGAGCGTTCTTCGAGCAGCGGCACTGGAGTGCCCGCCGTTGAAATCGCACCGGCGACGACGCGGTGAGGATTGTGATCTTCGTTCAGCGCGGAGCGCAATTCGGCCGGATCGTTGCCCACGATCGCAACCTCTGTTATTCCGCCGAGCATCAGGTCGATCGCTTGCAGGGCCGCCCCAAAGCCGGTCGGATATCTCGCCGCCATCCCGCTGAGAATCTTCAGTGTCTGTTCCCCTCGGCGTCGAAAACTCGAATCTCCGGTGAAGGCGGCCAGGCGCAGCAGCGTCAGCGCCGCCGAGGCGTTTCCGCCGGGGATCGGAGCGTCATCCATATCCTTGCGTCGCACCAGCAGCGCTTCGTGATCGTGCGCGGTGGTGAAGAAGCCTCCTTCATCGTCGGCAAAGAGATCGATCATCTGATTGGCGGTGTCGAGGGCCGTCGTGAACCACCGGTCGTCGAAGGTCTGTTCGTAAAGGGTCAGATATGCGGAGGTCACGTATGCGTAGTCCTCCAGGTAGGCCGGGGGACCGGGCGTTGCGTCGAGCCAAGAACGGATCAGGCGGCCGTCGTCGTCGCGAAGCTCGCGTTCGATGAATTTCGCGCAGTCAACGGCCGTTTCCAGGTAGCGCGGCTCGTTCAGCACCGAACCGGCCTCGGCGAACGCCGCAACAGCCAGCGCATTCCATGAAGCGATCCGTTTGTCGTCGCGCCCGGGACGCGGACGCGTGGCCCGGCGCTCCAGCAATGCGGTGCGCGCAGTCTCCATCGCCTCGTCGGCCGGCCGGAGAGCGGGCTCCGCCACATGCAGCACGTTCAGTCCCTCGAAGGCGCCGCTTTCGTTCACGCCCCAGTACGCGAGCAGATCATCGAGCGCTTCCGGCACCGCCGACGCCACCACCTCTGCGAACTCGTCCTTACCCCAAGCGTAAAACGCGCCTTCACGAGCACGTCCATCGCGGTCAAGCGAGTCGGCGTCGAGCGACGAGGCAAAACCACCTTCGTCGCCTCGCATCTCGTCGGTCATCCAGTCCAGCGTGCGGCGGCACGCGTCCCGGAAGGATTCGTCGCCGGTCTGCTGCCAAGCGTGCAGCAAGTTGCGCGCCAACAGGGCGTTGTCGTAAAGCATCTTTTCGAAATGCGGCACACGCCAGCGTTCGTCCACGCTGTAGCGGGCGAAACCGCCGGCAAGTTGGTCAAAGATTCCGCCGGCGACCATCTTTCGCAATGTCGTGTAAGCGAACTCGCGGTAGCCCTCGTCGTCTATTCCCATCAGAAATTCGTTGACTGAGTGGGGTGGGAACTTGGGCGCTTCGTCGAATCCGCCCTCGACCGGATCGAACGCCTGCGCCAAGCCGAAAAGCGCCTCGTCGATCGCCTCCTCGCTGATCTCGTCGACCGACGGTTTCAGCTGCGCGGTACCGGAAAGCGCCTCGATCATGCGATCGCGCCCGGCTTCGATCTCGTCGCGCTGATTGGCCCAGGCGTCGGCGATCCCCTCCATCAGCTGCATGAAGCTGGGCATGTCGGCGCGCGGTTCGGGCGGAAAGTACGTGCCGACAAAAAACGGCGCCTGCGATGGCGTCAGGAACGCCGTCAGCGGCCAGCCGGCATGCCCACTGATCGCCTGCGCGGCCTCGATGTAGATCGCGTCGATATCCGGCCGCTCCTCGCGGTCCACCTTGATGTTCACGAAGTGCTCGTTCATGTAGGCCGCGGTGGCTGGGTCTTCGAACGATTCGTGCGCCATCACATGGCACCAGTGACAGGCCGCGTAACCGATCGAGAGCAGAATCGGCTTGTCCGCGTCGCGCGCGCGAGTAAGCGCTTCGTCGCCCCACGGGTACCAGTCGACGGGGTTGTCGGCGTGCTGCCGCAGGTAAGGGGAGGACTCGCTGGCGAGGCGGTTGGGCATGGATGAAACGTAGCCGCCGGGCGGCCCGAGGTCGTCAGTCCGGCCCGTTGGTCCGCAGCTCGGCCCGCCGCACCTTGCCGCTGGCGGTTTTGGGGAGCGAATCGGCGAACTCGACGATGCGCGGGTATTTGTACGGCGCAGTGACCGCTTTCACATGATCTTGCAGCGCACGCGCCAGTTCGTCTCCGGGGGAGTAGCCGTCTTTCAGCACGATCACCGCGCGCACTACGGCGCCGCGCTCGGCGTCGGGAGCGGCTACCGCCGCCGCTTCGGCGACGGACTCGTGCGAGATCAGTGCGCTTTCCACCTCGAACGGACCGATGCGGTAGCCGGCCGAGAGAATGATGTCGTCGTTGCGGGAGTCAAACCAGAGGTAGTCGTCTTCGTCTTGTGTGACCAAGTCGCCGGTGCGCCACCAGCGACGGCCGTCGTGGTCGGTGTGCAGCGCAGGTGGCGAAAGCGCGTCAGGACGGCCATATCCGGCAAAGAACGTGGGCACCGTCGCCGGGTCCACCCAGAGTTCACCGTCCACGATCCGCACGTCCACGCCGGGCATCGGCCGGCCCATCGATCCGGGTTTGACCGGGTCGTCCGGGCGCACGGCGGTGATCGCGCCGGTCTCGGTCTGTCCGTAACCGTCGTGGATATCAACGCCAAGTCCGCCACGCCAGTTGTCGAAGATTTCGGCGTTCAGCGCCTCGCCGGCGCTGACGCAGTGGCGTAGCGATTCGATCGGCGAGAGTGCGAGCCGCCGCGCGATCACGCGGTATTCGGTGGGTGCCATGCACAGCACGTTCACGTTTTCGCGGGCGATCGTGTCCATTCGTTCCGCCGGATCGAAGCGCACGTCGTGCAGCACCGCGGTCGCACCGCAAAGCCAGGGGGTCAAAAACACGTTTCGCGCACTCTTTGACCAGCCGCTGGCGGCAGTGCACCACGCCACCTCACCGGGCCGCGCGTCGAACCAGTTCTCGGCTTGCAGACGCTGGCCCGGCAAGCAGCCGTGCGTGTGTACTACGGGCTTGGCCTCGCCGGTGGTGCCGGAGGTGAAGATCATCAGGGCGGGGTCGACCGGTGCCACGGCCACGGCCGGCACGGGCGCGTGTGAAGCGAGCGACGGGTCCGGCACGAGAATCGTTTCGCCGCTCCAGCCACAGGATTCCAGCTCGGCGCGGTTTCGTTCGTCACAGACCACCAGCCTCGGCGCGGCGGCCTCCACGCGCAGGCGCAGGTCCTTGGCGCGCAGCATCTCGTTGCACGGCAGCACTACGGCGCCCATGCGCCAGCAGGCCATCATCGTGAAAACCCATTCCGGCCTGTTGCCGATCAGCGAAAGCACGACGTCGCCGGGCGCAACGCCGCGTGCGGTGAACACGCCGGCGTAGGCCGCCGCCGTGTCCATCACCTCGGCGAAAGAAAACTCGCGCCTCGATCTGTCGCGGGCGAGTTCGATCAAAGCCGGTCCCGGGGGCCGCTCGGCAAGCTCGCGGACGATTTCCGGAAAGCTTTGAAACTCAGCGTTCACTGCTCGGCGAGGCTAGTCGGTCGCTGCGGCGCGTTGGCGAACGTGATTGGCGCCGGAGCGGGCCACGGCTGCACTTACAAGCCGCGAACGCGGCCCGGCAGCTACTCGTACAGCTTGATCACGCGCACCGTGCCCTCGGGCGCGGCGGCGATGCAAAGGTTGCAGAGCACGCATTCGTCGAGGTTGCCGGTGACGATCTCCAGCGCGCCACCCTCGCCGGCGGCGAAGATGTCGACCGGACAGGCGTCGACAAGCTTGGTCACGATCGCCGGGTCACCGGCGGCGGAGTCGTCGACCTCGACGTTGATGAACAGGTTCTCGGCTACGGCGCTCACGATGCCACCTTCTCTCCGATCAGATCTTTCACAAGTCCGGGGATCTCGGCGATCTCCTCGGCCACGGCGATGCCGGCCTCGCGGAGGCGTACGATCTTCTCCGCGGCGGTGTCGGCCTTGCCCTCGACGATCGTGCCGGCGTGGCCGAAGCTCATGCCGGGCATCTCGTCCATGAACTTGCCGGCCATGAAAGCGACGATCGGCAGACGAGACTGGTTTTCGGTGACCCAGTTGGCCAGCTCGGCCTCCATGCGGCCGCCGGGCTCGGTGTAGATCACAATCGCCTGCGTCTCCTCGTCGGCCTCGAACAGCGGCATCAATTCGGCGTAGGTGGAGCCGATGATCGCGTCGCCTCCGATCGAGACGGCGGTCGATTGACCAAGACCCGCGGCCGTCAAAGTGGAAGAGATCTCGGTCGTCATGCCGCCGGAACGCGACATCACGCCGATCGAACCCGGCGTGTATGCCTTTGCGGCGTCCTTCGCGGGACCGCCGATGCCGCCCATCTTGATCACGTCGGGCACAATCAGGCCCAGGCAGTTGGGGCCGATGATGCGGGCGCCCTTTTCGTTGGCGCGCTCCACCATCTGCGCGACGTCGCGACGCGGGATGCGTTCGGTGACGATCACGATCAGCTTGATGTCGTGCTCAAGCGCCTCAAGCACCGCGTCCTTGGTGAACGCCGGCGGCACCGTCACGACGGAGCCGTCGATCGGGGAGCCGTGGTGCGCCACGGCCTGCGCGACCGTGTCGAAGACCGGCACGCCGTGGACCTCGCGACCCTTGCGACCGGGGGTCACGCCGCCGACAATCTTCGCGCCGACGCCGTAGTCCAGGCATTCCCTGGTCAGGTTCACGGCCTCGCGGCCGGTGATGCCCTGAACGATGAAAGTGGTGTTCTCGGTAAGCAGGATGCTCATGCCGCGGCCCCCGTCGGTACGTCTCCTTGAATCTTCTCGACTGCGCGCTTGGCGGCCTGGTGCATAGAGACAGAGCGGTCGCAGTACTCGACGCCGTACTTGTCGAGGATCTTGTAGCCCTCGTCCTCCCAGGCGCCCGGAATGCGGAAGATCGCGATCTTCTCAGCCGGGTCCATGTTTAGCTCCAGACAGGCTTTGATCACACCGCGCGCGACGATGTCCACACGCGTGTTGGAGACGATCGACATCATCACGGCGATCTTGTCCACGCCGGGCTTGGAGAGCACCAGCTTGGCCAGGCCGCAGGCCTTTGCCACGGACGGGTTGCCGCCGATCTCGCAGTAGTTGGCAGGCTTGCCGCCGTACTTGCGCACTGCGTCGAACAGCGTCAGCGAACCGCCGCCGGCGCCGATCACCAGGCCGAGGTTGCCGTCGAACTCGGTGACGTTGCCGGCCACGCCACGGTGGTCCATACCGTCAACGGCTTCACCGGCGATCTCAAACTCTGTTGCCTCGCGAGCCTCGCGAGTCTCTTCATCCGCAACGCCGAGGTCCTTGAGAATCGCCTTTTGGCGCGGACGCGCTTCGTTCTCCATGTCCATGTGCGCGTCAAGCGCCACGAACTTGCCGTCCTCCAGCTCCACGAGCGGGTTGATCTCGGCCAAAGTCATGTCGTACTTCACGAACAGTCGCGCCAGACGGGCGAGAATCGGGGTGGCGCGCTGGAGCTGGCTACCGGTCACGCCGGTCTGGGCGATGACCTCCTTGGCCAGGAACTCCGGCGGCTCGGTGAGGTTGGAGAAGTGACCGCGGCCGACGTGGTCGGGGTGCTTTTCGGCGACCTCTTCGATGTCGATGCCGCCCATGTCGGAGAACAGCATCACCGGCTTCTTACGGATGCCGTCCCAGACGACGCCGGCGTAGTACTCCTGCTTCACGGCGGCCTTGGGATCGACCAGCACGCCGCGCGGCATGTGACCGTTGATCTCCAACTTCAAGATGTTTTCCGCGTGTTGCGCCGCTTCGTCCGGCGTGTCTGCAAACTGCACTCCGCCGGCCTTCATGCGGCCGCCGGTCAAAACCTGGGACTTGATGACGGTCGACCCACCGATCCGAGCCGCAACTTCGCGTGCCTCGTCGGCGGTGGTGACGAATCCGTAGTCCGTAACTGGAATGCCCTCGCGCTTGACGATCTCGCGGGCTTCATATTCAAAGAACCTCATAGCGGGCGGGAACGTTAGCGAAGAGGGGGGAGCGACTGCTGTGCCGTCGCCGGATTCTGACGGAAAATCCGGAATCGGGAGAATGATTCGCATTCGCTGGTGAGCGATTCCGAAATCGCCGTCAAACAATTCCGAATTCGCCGCCCAACGAAACCGAAATCGCGAATAAAGGCCGCCGAATGCTCGGCGACCAGAATGGCGTGCGCGTCATTCGTCACGACGAAGTCGATATGCGGCCTGGTCGCCTGAATAACCAGATGCCACCGGATACCCTTAGTGGGCGCGCCACGCGCATATTCGTACGATCCGTCACGGCCGCTCGACTGCCCTGTCGACTGCCCTGGATTTACGATCGAAACTGCGCGGCGCCGGCAGTTGAATCGTTCCGACACCGGTATCTGGCGCACGCGCGAACGCGCTTGCCTGCGCGCAAGATATTTTCCAAACCGAATCCACACCGAGAACACCCGCGAGGACCAAATCAATATGGAAGCCGGAACACTCACCGCCGCCCAAATCGACAAGACCGAAGAGCAGCGTGCGATCACCGAGATGGTGCGCCAGTTCGTCGACGAGCAGGTGATTCCGGTCACCGAGAAGCACGATCACGAAGACTCTTTCCCCGACGAGGTCGTTGAGCAGATGAAGGAAATCGGGCTTTTCGGCGTCACCATCCCCGAGGAGTTCGGCGGCATGGGCCTGGATCTCACGACCTACGCGATGATCGTGGAGGAGCTTTCGCGCGGCTGGATCAGCGTGGCCGGCATCGTCAACACGCACTTCATCGGCAGCTACCTGCTGATGAAGTTCGGTTCCGACGACCAGAAGAAGAAGTACCTGCCGCGCATGGCCACCGGCGAGATTCGCGCCGCCTTCAGCCTTTCCGAGCCGGAGCTCGGCAGTGACGTTCAGGCGATCAAGACCTCCGCCGTCAAAACCGCCGCGGGCGACTACGAGATCAACGGCCAGAAGATGTGGGTCACAAACGGCTTGCGCAGCGGTCTCGTCTTCCTGCTGGTCAAGACCGACCAGGACGCCTCGCCCGCCTACAAGGGCATGACCTGCTTCATCACCGAGAAGGAGCCGGGCGCCCACGAAAACAGCGGCGAGTACGCGGGCTGCACTGTGCCGCCGCAGATCAAGAAGATGGGCTACAAGGGCGTGGAGTCCACTGAGCTCGTGTACGACGGCTACAAGTGTCCTGCCGAGAACATTCTCGGCGGCGAAGACGTTGGCCTGAACAAGGGCTTCATTCAGATGATGGACGCGCTGGAAGTAGGCCGCGTGAATGTGGCCGCGCGTGGCGTGGGCATTGCCCAGCGCGCCTTCGAGCTGGGCATCAAGTACGCCCAGGAGCGCAAGACCTTCGGTAAGCCGATCGCCCAGCACCAGGCGATCCAGTTCAAGCTCGCCGACATGGGCACCAAGCTTGAGGCCGCGCGCCTGATGGTGCTGCGCGCCGCTCGTCTGAAGGACGCGGGTGTGCGTTCTGAGGTGGAAGCCGGCATGGCCAAGTTGTTTGCCAGCGAGGTCGGCAAAGAGGTTGTTGAGGTCTCGTTCCGCATCCACGGCGGCTACGGCTACTCGAAGGAATACGAGATCGAGCGCCTCTACCGCGACGCGCCGCTGCTGCTGATCGGCGAGGGCACCAGCGAGATCCAGCGCATGGTGATCGGCCGCAAGCTGATCGAGAAGCACAAGATCTAGGCCGCCACACACCCCCCGCGACGACTGATTCCATGAGCCAGACCGACACCAAGACACAGCTCGAAGAAGCCGGCCGCCGTTTCATAGAAGCGGTCCCGGCGCTGTCGTCGCTGGCGCTGGTGGTCAACGTGGACTTGCAGGCAAAGGGCGACCATCAGCTCTACAAACTGACGTTTCCCGGCCCGACGGTCGAGAAGGACAACGGTTCGCCGGCGATGATCGACGTGCTGGTCATGCGCCAAGACTTCAACACGCTGCTCGATCCCCGCTTCGGCTTGACGGAGTGGACCGAGGCATTTGAGCAGGGCAAGATCAAGGCCAGCGGCGGCGGCATGCTGCAACTGGTCCAACGCGTCATTGAAAAGCAACAAAGGAGAAAAGGTGGCTGAGACCGCTGAAGCAACGGTTATGGAGACAACGGGAACAACATTCGATCTGGCCAGCCGCGAGGCATCGGGCTCTGTGCCGTTCGGGCGTTACTTCGAGGACTTCGAACTGGGCGCGACCTACAAGCACGTACCTGGCAAGACGATCACCGAGGCCGATGACCACCTCTTCTGCCTGATCACGATGAACCATCACCCGCTGCACCTCGACGACCGCTACGCGGCCGAGTCGCAGCAGGGCCGCAACGTCGTAGTCGGCAGCCTCGTCTACTCGATCGCGCTGGGCATGAGCGTGCGCGACGTCTCCGGCAAGGCAATCGCCAACCTCGCCACCGAGGGTCTAAAGCACACCAAGCCGGTCTTCCACGGCGACACGCTCTACACCGAGAGCGAAGTCCTGGAAATGACCCCAAGCGAATCCAAGCCCGACCGCGGCGTCGTGAAGGTGCGCACCGACGTCTACAACCAGCACAACGAGATCGTCACGACGTTTCAGCGCAAGGTTCTGGTGCCGCGCCGCTCGGAGTAACGGGACGCCGCGCGTCACAGTCCGAACGGATCATTTCGGCCGCCCGGAGCGGTCATGCGTGCGTCAAGATCACTTGAATCACTTGACAAGGGTCGGCGATACGTCCAATTCCGGGCGAATCGCCGATTCTGCGTGTCAACGTGGCCGATAAGTCATATTGATGATTCAAGGGACGTGCACTCTGGAAGAGCGCACGGGCATGACGCCGCGGTTTCTCTGGAGACTTGCGACCGTTGCCTACGCGCTTCCGGCGATTATGTTGGCTGCGGTCTGGAAGTTTCAGCTGGCGCCGAATCCGATACCGGATATCGCTGTGATTGCCGGTGGTCTGGTGCCACTGTGCTTTTCCGTGGTCTGGAGCCTGATGGGGCGTC
This sequence comes from Actinomycetota bacterium, assembly GCA_016213645.1. Classification (GTDB taxonomy): domain Bacteria; phylum Actinomycetota; class Thermoleophilia; order Solirubrobacterales; family JACPNS01; genus JACPNS01. The sequence continues at coordinate 10,207 of JACQZY010000022.1, read as the reverse complement.
GCGGCGTCGATCCATACCCGTGGTTCCATCTGGCGCTGGTCGTCGGGTGCGTCGTGCTGCTGATTCCGCCCCAGGTGGACAACAACTCAAACAGCGCAGATGCGGTCTACCAATTGCTGCCGGCGATTTTGGCCATCATTTTGTTCCCGATTCGACAGACGCTTTTATATGCGCTTTTTGCGGTCGGCGGATCCGCGCTGCTGGTGGCGACCGGCGGCGACGCGACGCCGGTCCACCGGGCGATCACGTCCGCCCTGGTTGCGGCCGCGGTTCTGGCGATCATCGGTGTAGGCCAGCACCGGCTCGGTCGCGCCCTGCGGCGCAATAGAGAGCTTTCCGAATATGACGAGTTGACCGGTGCGCTGAACATGCGTGCATTGCGGGACAGGCTCAACGCGCGGATCGCTGCTGAGCGCGATACTTCACGCGTTGGACCGGCGCTGATCTCACTCGACTTGAACGGGTTCAAGTCCGTCAATGACACGTTCGGTCATTCCGTTGGTGATCGCATGCTTGTGGACGTTGCACAGGCGATCGAAGCGCAGCTCGGGCAGGATCAACAGTTTGCTCGTCGTGGTGGCGATGAGTTTTTGATCGTTGCGCCGGATCTCGATCACGGTTCGGCTCTTCGACTGGCGGGCCGCGTTGAGCGGGCGGTGACCGACGCTCGACTGCGGCTGTGCCCGGAACTGGCGCCGGGAGCCGGTGTGGCAGTCATCGTCGGACGCGGTGGGGAGTCGACGGAAGAGCTGCTCGCAAGAGCGGACGATGCCCTGCACGACGCGAAATCCGTCGCCTGGAGGCTACCTGTCGATGATCGTGAAGAACCCGTCGCGGAAACGAGTTTCCGGCAGCCACTTGCGCGGATCGGGTCGCTCGCTTCGGTCGCATCGGCCACGGATTCGGAAGCCTCGTATGACCTCTCGGTGAGACGCACGTCATGGCGACTGTTGGCGGCGTATTTCTTTCTTCTCGCGTCGACGCCGTTGCTTGGCATAGCCGGAAGGATCGACGGGTTCACCGGGACGCATGGAATGGCGATTGCCGTGATCGGTCTGGCGTTCGCCGGTGTTTGCGGCTGGGCGGGTCGACGTCCGCTGAGCGGCGAATGGCAAGGACTAGGTCTGTCTGCCGCGATACTCGCAACGGCTGCCGTCACCGGGACCGCCGGACCGGCAGCGAATGCGATGATCGACTTCTTCATGATTCCGGCGGCGCTTGCCTGTTGCGCGTTTGCCGCGCGAGCGGCGATTGCATTTGTCGTTATTGCAATGGGGTCATTTGGGTACTTCCTCGCAGCCACGCCGATGCCCGAACTTCATGGCGTGCGTTTCGTGCAGACCGGCGTAGTGGTGGGAATATTGTTCGCCACGCTGCCGGGCGTGGTTGCGCGGGGACGGCGACTCGTCGCCGAGAACGAACGACTCACCGACGTCGATCCACTTACCGGAGTGGCGAATGTGAGGGCGATGCGATCGCGGATCCTGCATGAGTTGAGTCGGCTCGATGAGGGGAGGAAATTGTCGCTGCTCGCGCTGGACCTGGACAACTTCAAGCTGGTCAATGACCGCTTCGGTCACACCACCGGCGACCAGCTGCTGCGCGCGGTCGCGCAGGCGATTAAGGGTGCGGTCCGCGAGCAGGATCTAGTCGCGCGGCGCGGCGGTGACGAGTTCGTGGTGGTGATCGCCCACGATAAATCCTTCGAACCGGGCGAGACGGCCGATCGAGCAGAGCGAGCAATCGTCGAGTGCCGCCGTGAAGTCTGTGGCGGTATCGCTGCGACGGCGAGCATCGGTTGCGTAACCGCGACCGCCGATGACAGTTTCTGCACACTGCTCGCGCGCGCCGATCAGTCGGAACAGCAGTCAAAATTACGCGCCCGGGCCAACGGCCTGCACTTGCGAGCGATATGAATCCGGCGGCTCGATCAACTACTCGCGCGGTTCCTGCCGACGGTGGCGCAAAGGCCTGGTCTGGTCGTCCAATCGGCCGCACATCGAACATTCGTCCAGGCATTCGGCCGTCGTACCGGTCCACCAATTCAGGTAGGCGGGCGGCGGCCGATACCTGGTTCATGCAGTTGAGGAGTGCGAAGAGCGACGAAACCGGCATTTCGCCGCGCGTGCTCTGGGCCGCCGCTGGCGTGCTTTGGTTGGTGCTGAGCCTGGTGCAACTTGCATCGTTCGCGTTTGGACTCACGCCGCTGCCGCTGCCACTGACGGTTGCGGTAATCAGCGGTTTCTTGCCGCTGGTGCTGAGCATCGTCTGGTTTGTGTGCGCGCGCCGGGGCGTGGACGACATCCGCTGGTTCCATCTGCCGGTGGCACTGGGCCTGCTGGTGATCGTGCTGGGCAGCGTGTTTGACCCAAACGACCACAGTGCCGACATGGTTTATCCGATGCTTCCGATGATCTGTGCATTGGTGCTGTTTCCGCTCGCTTACGCGTGGCCGTACGTGATCGGGGGAGTGGCGGGCGCCGTGGCGATGGTCGTGTTTGGCGGTGATCCCACGCCGGGGCCGCGAGCGCTTGTGGCGACCGTAGTCGTGCTGTCGACCGCGGGGTTGCTGGTCACCGGACAGCTACAGATGCGCCGGGCGTTGCGTCGCAACCGAGAGCTTTCAGAGATTGACGCGTTGACGGGCATCCCCAATGTGCGCAGGCTGGTGGCACGCTTGGAGGAAGAAATCCATCGTGATCGCGGACGCGCCGCATTTGCGCTGTTGACGCTAGATCTCGACGACTTCAAGACCATCAACGACACGCTGGGCCATTCGACCGGCGACCGCGTGCTGATCGAAGTGGCGCGAACGATCGAGCGCGCCCTCGAGCCCGGGGAGTTGGTCGCCAGGCGGGGTGGAGACGAATTCACCGTGCTCGTGTTGCCAGACCCCGAGCGATCGGCCGAGCAACTGCGGGACCTATTGGCACGAACGATCGCGGATACCCGGACCGACCTCTGTCCGTCGATCGAGCCGGCGGCGAGCATTGGCCTGGTGCATCGTGAACCGGGTGAAAAGCTTGAAGACCTGCTGGCCCGCGCGGACTGCGCGTTGCACGAGCGTAAGGCCGAATCGCACGCTCGCCGCGGCGGTGCGCGTACTTCCGGTTCGGCCGTCGCCGGAGAGGTTGAAGACGACATCGCTCCCGGCACGAGACTGCTTGCGTCCAGTCAGGACGACAGTGTGCGGCCGTGGAGAGAAACCCATGCCACGACCTCGTGGCAGATGATTGCGGGCGTATATGCGGTGCTGGCCGCGATTGTGCCGCTACTCGGCTTGGCGAATGCGCACAACGACTTGCTTTCGGCGCCCGCGTTTGCTGCCTGCCTGCTCTCCGGCTTGTTGGCCGCCGCGTTTGTTCTGCGCGAACGCCGGGGTCCCGCGCTCGCGCGGTACGCCGCGCTTGCCGGCACGCTGGCGTTGACCGCTGTGCTGGTCGAACGGTCCGGCGGCGAGCGCAACGCCACGATCGACCTGCTGATATTGCCCGCGATGATCGGCTTCTATGTGGCCGGCCGGCGCGGCGGCATGGCCAGTGCACTCGCCGCCATCGGCCTCTACGCGTACTTCATCTCCACGCTGGACTACGAACTCGCCGTCATCCGCACCGTGCAGACCGCGGTCGTAATTCTGCTTGTCGGATACCTCGTGCCGCACGCCCTTGCGCGGGCGCGCGAGACCTCCGACGAAAACGAGCGCCTTTCGGGTGTGGATCCTCTGACCGGTCTGGCAAACGTACGTCGCATGAACCAGCGGTTGGCCGACGAACTCGGCCGGGCGGAATCGATCGGCGGCTACGTGACCGCGTTCATGATCGACCTCGACGATTTCAAGCTCGTCAACGACACGTTCAGCCACCGCGTCGGAGACGAGATGCTGGTGGCCGTCGGCCGCGCGATCGGCCGGCATATGCGCGAATCCGACCTGGTCGCCCGCCGCGGTGGCGATGAGTTCGTTGCGATCGTCGCGCACGACGGTGAGATCGAACCCGCCGAGCTTGCCGGGCGCATCGAGGTGGAGATCGCCGAAGCTCGCGCCGCGGTATGTCCGCGACTGAATCCGCAGGCAAGCGTGGGGTGGGTCACGAACCGGCCGGGCGACACACCGGCCGAACTGCTTGCGCGTGCCGACTCGCGGGAAAAGGCGGCGAAGCGACAACACCGCGGCGACGCGGGCCTGCGCTCGGTTGCGTAACGGCCGGCCTCGCTGGGGCGCGCGTTCAGCGACTTTCGGCGAAGCGCTTGAAGTCTTCGCCGTTTTGCTCAGCCAGACCGGCGAGCGGGCCTTTGAGCACGGGGCCGAGGGCCTTTTGCATCAAGTTCAACCGCACGTCGATCACGGCATGCCATTCCGTGGTGTTCTGATCGACCGCGGTGAACGTGTTGGAGATTTCGAACGGCAGCTGAAGCCCCTCGTAGTGGAGTTTCATGAACTCCGGCTCGCGCCGGTCGAGCACGGTCACCGTGAGTTCGACCTCGCGGCCCGAGCGCTCGATCGTCTGTTTTGACACCGATCCATCCTGGCCGGGCTCGCCCTCGATCTGCGCGTAGGCGACGAGCGCGCTCTGCCATTCCAGCAGCAAGTCCGGATCGTCGAAGATGGCCCAGACCGCGTCCAGTGGGCGATCGATCACGATTGCGTGTTCAACTTCCATGGCGCACCTAGTGTGGTCCGTTCGCGGTGGTGGCGGGCGGACGCGACTCTTCGGCCAGTGAGGCGATCGTCAGATTGCCGCGTGATGCGGCTTCGAGCACGTCGGCGGCCTCGTTGGCGTCCCGGGCGTAAAGCTCCACCAGCATGTGGATGACGATCTGACCGTCCTCGTGCTTGTGAAACCGCACGTGGGCGAAGAACTCGCGGATACCGGCGTCGCCGAAGGCGGCGTGCGCGAGCGACTCCGCGGCCTCAGGCCCCGCGCAGACCTCCACCGACTCCTCGGGAACGGACACGATCGCCGAAGCCACCCACGGGGTGCCGGTGATCATCCGCTCCCAACGGTCGGGTACGGGCGCGACGCGACCGTCGATCAACGTCAGGTGCGGCTGGTCGTGCAGGCAGTCGACGCACTGGATCACGGCCTCGTGTAGTTCGTCGACGGTTTCCGCGCGTTCCGCGGTGTCCGGATCGATCTTGTAGATGCCCTCGACGTGCAGCTGCACCTCGAGGTTGCGCGACCAGCATCGGTAGCAGCGCAGCCAGGCGCCGGTTTCGTCGGGTTGGCCAAAAGCTTCCATCGCGCTAGATCTTATGCACGATCGGCCCGCGAACGAACTTAACGTGTAACGGCCGCCGTGCATTACGGTATGAAGCCATGGTTAATACGGCTTGCGGCCTATCAGGGATCGCGCCGTTGGTGTCGAACAATCATTCGCAGGCAATGGTTGAAAGGAAAGATTTTGATGAAGCGGTTTGGTAATGCACTGAAGTTGACGGCGGTCCTCGCTGTCTCGCTGCTGGCCTTGGTCGCGCTGGCCGGTTGTGGCGACAAGAAAGACTCCGGCAACGGCAACGGCAAGTCCTACGAGCAGGACAAACCGCTGGGCGAGGCCAAGAAGGTCGTGGTCAAGTCCGACAAGGAGTTCGACGCCGACCAACAGGCGGTAATCGACAAGATCGCCGAGTTCGCCGACATGACCCAGAAGCACGACTACAAGGGCATCTGCAAGGAGATCTTCTCGAAGGAAGCCCAGAAGATCGGCGGCGACTGCGTAGGAACGCTGGAAAAGACCGGCAGCACGATCAAGGACTTCAAAATCACCGTCTCTTCCGTAGCCGTGGGCAAAGACGGCAAAACCGCCACGGCGAAGGCCACGACGATCGTCAACGGCCAAGCCGGTGGCGAACAGTCGCTGACGCTGGCCAAGGACAGCAAGGGCGACTGGCGCGTGACGATTCTGGGCAACTAGCGCCCGCCCAGGCGAGTTCCATCCGCCGCGGCGCTGACGCCGCGGCGAGACCGGCCGCGGCGACCGGCTAGGGAGCTTCCTCGAGCGCGGTCAAAATCGCGTAACGCCGCTGTGAGATGACGCAGCGGAGCCACACAGCAGATGACGCAGCGGAGCCAGACGCAGCGGAGTCTGGCTCTGCTGCATGGCTCTGCTGGGTTCGCTGCGAGGCGCCGTGGGACGTTGCTTGCTTATGCGAAATTCGGCGACGTGTGGACACGTCGGGTCCGATACTAGGCGAGGCGAGCTAACGGGCTTCTTCGAGGGCTGTCAGGAGTGTGTGCAGCCCGGTGCTGGGTCTGTTTTCGAGGAGCAACTGCTCGGCCGCGCGACGTCCGCCAATGGCGCGAAGGCCGCTTTCGCCGTACTCATGGGCGTATGCGTCAAGCGCGGCCGCACGCCGCGCGGCTGCACGCCGCGTCGGAAGGTCGACTTTGGCGTGGTGCGTCTCGACCGCGTCGATCAGATCGTCTACGCCCGTTGAAGGCGGCAGCGAACTGACCTGAAGGATCGGCGTGTTCGAGCCGATCGATTTGACCGCCGCCTCAAGTTCGCGCGCCGCGCGCATCGCAGGCGCGCCGAGGTCGGCTTTGGTCACAACCAGCAGGTCCGGCACTTCCATCACGCCGCTCTTGATGAACTGCAATACGTCGCCACTCGCCGGCTGAACGATCACGATCGTGGTGTCGGCCAGTTCGGCGATGTCGGTCTCGGACTGGCCGACGCCGACGGTCTCCACGATCACAACGTCAAACGCCGCCGCCATCGCGAAGGCCGCCTCACGAGTGGCGGGCGCCAGTCCGCCCAGCCTCGTCGCCGTGGCGGTCGAGCGGATCAGTACGTCGGAGTCGCCTGGCGTCACGCGAATGCGCGCGCGGTCACCCAGCAGCGAGCCGCCGGAACGCTTGGAAGAGGGGTCGATCGCCAGCACGGCCACTGACTTGCCGCGCTCGCGCCATTTGGCGACCAACTCGGACAGCAAGGTGGACTTGCCCGCGCCCGGCGGACCGGTCACACCGACGATCATGCCCGGAGCCTCGCCGCCCAGCTTGTCGGGCGCGACTTCCGCCAGCAGCGCGGCCGCCGCGGGCGCGTGGCGCTCGCCGGTCAGTTCCAGCACGTTCAGCGCGGCCGGCGCGGCGGTGCGGTCGCGCGCGGCGAGACGGCGGCCGAGGGCGGCGGGGTCGGGCGTGTTGGCGGGTGTGGAATGCACGTCGCGCAGTCTACGTACGCGATGAGCGGCCGGGCGATCACGGAATCAACCTTTTCGGGCAGCCGATTTCACTCCGTCCAAGCTGTAGAGAACAATGTCATCCACATTGACACCCGAATTTAAGAACATCTTCGATGAGTACGCGTCGACGCTGACAGTCAACTTCAGCGCGGCGAGTGTCAACCCCGCGCAGGCCGAGGATCAGCTCAAAGGCCCCACTCAGCGCCTGATCGAGCAGATCGGACAGGTGCTAAACCGGGCTGCGGTCGCCCGCACCGAAGCCAAAACCGATCAGGGAGTTCGACCGGACATCGGCGTCAGCACGGACGGATTGCTGACCGGTCACATTGAGCTGAAAGCGCCCGGCAAGGGCGCCCAGCCGAAGAAGTTCTCTGACCCGCACGACCGCGATCAGTTCCGGAAGCTGAGCGATCACCCGAACCTCTTGTACACCGACGCCAACGAATGGGCGCTGTACCGCGATGGAGCACTGGTTGGCAAACTCGCCCGCGCCGAGGCCGATTTAACGACTGACGGCGCCGCGGCAATCGACGAGGTCTTTGCTGATCGGCTTGAGCTGCTGCTTCGCGATTTCCTGCTCTGGGAGCCGATCGTGCCTAGCACGCCAAAAGCGCTGGCAGAGCTTCTTGCTCCGCTGACGCGACTGTTGAAACAGACTGTCGCTGCCGGGCTTACCGAGGCCGGCTCGTCGCTGGCGACGCTGGCGGACGAGTGGCGCGAGTATTTCTTTGCCGAGGCCGACGATCAGCAGTTCGCGGACGCGTATTCGCAGACCGTCACTTACGCACTTTTGCTCGCGCGCGTCGAGGGTGAGACGGATTTGCACGCCCGCGCGGTTGAAAGGCTTGAGCGCCGCCACGGCCTGCTCGCGCACGTTCTGCGCTGGCTGGCGGACCCGGCTGCCCGAGCCGAGGTTGACGTACCGGTAAGCCTCCTGGAACGCGCGATCGCGGCGATCGACACCGAGGCATTGATGCGACGATCGAAGACGCGAGACCTATGGCTGTATTTCTACGAGGATTTCCTTTCGGCTTACGACCCGAAGGGTCGTAAGCAGCGAGGTGTCTACTACACGCCTCCCGCCGTGGTCAGCGCCCAGGTCGCGATGGTTGACGATCTGCTGCGCACGCGATTTGGCAAGGACCTCGGTATCGCCGATGACGAGGTGACTTTGCTGGATCCGGCGGTAGGGACCGGCACTTATCTGCTGGCCGCGATCGAGCAGGGCACACGCCGGATCGCGGAGCAATTCGGCGCCGGTGCGGTCGGTGCGCGAGCAAGTGGAATGGCCGAGCGCTTCTACGGTTTTGAGCTGTTGATCGGAGCATATGCCGTCTGCCACATGCGTATGTCGCAGCAATTCCTGGCCTACCAGGCGAACTTGCCCGACGACGGGTTGCACGTGTTTCTCACCGACACGCTGGAGTCGCCCAATGTCGCGCCGCCCGGTCTTGCTCACGCTCCGCTGTTCCATAAGAAGCTCGCCGAAGAGAACGAAAAGGCACGCCATGTCAAACACGACCAGCCGATTCTTGTCTGCCTGGGCAATCCCCCTTACTACCGGCAGACGATCGCGCAAGACGAGACGGCCGTCGAGCGTCAGGGCGGCTGGGTGCGCTTCGGCGACCAAGGCGAAGAGCCGATTCTCGTGGATTTTCTGCGCGACACGCCGGGTACCCACGCCAAGAGTCTTTACAACCTGTACGTGTATTTCTGGCGATGGGCTCTGTGGAAGGTGTTCGAGCATCCGCCGGGACGCGGCGTGGTGGCATTCATCACCGCGTCGTCGTACCTGCGCGGACCGGGCTTTGCGGGCATGCGCCGACACATGCGAGAGGTGTTCGATGAACTTTGGATCCTCGACCTCGGCGGCGAGGGGCGGGGAGCCCGCAAGAGCGACAACGTCTTCGATATTCAGACGCCGGTCGCGATCGCGATCGGCTTACGCACCGGGGAGGCCGAAGCGAGTGAACCGGCGCGCGTCGGCTACGCGAGAATCGACGGCACGCGGGATTCGAAATACGAACAGCTTTGGTCGGTCGATTCGCTGGCGGCGGTCAAATGGCAGGAGTGTTTTTCCGGTTGGACCGAGCCGTTCCTGCCCGCGTCGGATCCGGCGGCTTCGTACGCGGGCTGGCCGTTGTTGACGGACTTGTTTCCGTGGCAGCATTCCGGAGCGCAGTTCAAGCGGACCTGGCCGATCGCGCCCGACCGAGAGACGTTGGAGCGGCGTTGGCGGGCGCTGGTTCGCGCGCCCGGAAACGAACGCGCGGAGTTGTTTCGCGAGAGTCGAGATCGCGGCGTCGCCAGGCCGCGGGCCTCGCTGCACGGAGAGGAGGAACTGCCGGCGATTGCGGCACTCGCGCCCGATTCGGAGGCGTCGCCGATGGTCCCGTATGCGTATCGGTCACTGGACCGGCAGTTCTGCCTGGCGGACAATCGCCTCGGCGATTTCTTGAGGCCGGTCCTTTGGAGTTCGCTTGCGCCACGACAGCTCTACATGACAAGTCTTCTGACTACCGTACTAGGCGACGGCCCGGCCGCAGTTGCGACGCACCTCATACCCGATCTCGACCATTTTCGTGGTTCGTACGGAGCGAAGCACGTCATCCCCCTCTACCGCGACCGAGACGGCGATTCACCAAATGTCACCGCCGGTCTCCTCTCGCGGCTCGCCGAAAAGCTCGGTGCCGATTGCCGGCCGGAAGATCTCTTCGCCTACTGCTACGCGATTCTCCAAGCCCCCAGTTACACCCAGCGATTCGCCGACGAACTCGAAATCCCCGGTCCTCGGATTCCCGTCACTTCAGACGCAAAGCTGTTAGCTCGTGCGGTCGAGCTTGGTCGCGAGCTTGTCTGGCTGCACACATTCGGTGAACGGTTTGTCCCTCCCCTCAAACCGTGGAGACATTGACTTAAGCGACGGCCGGTGAATCTGACCGTTCGTTGGTGACAGAAATAGCAGCCATCCGGGCCTCAAAGAGGACCGGCGGCAGCATCCCGCAGTAGCTGTGACGGCGAGTG
>JACQZY010000021.1 GCA_016213645.1 Actinomycetota bacterium | reverse complement strand
TCGATGCTCGGGCTTGGTGGATCGGTCACGACCGGAAGGTCGCTCCCTCGCCACCGGCGCCCTGCGCTCGCCGATCTCGCACCATTCAGAACCTCATGGTGGTGAGTGGTGAGTGGATCTCGTCGATGGTCGGGGGTGGTTGTTGGGTAACGACCGGAAGGTCGCTCCCTCGCCACCGGCGCCCTGCGCTCGCCGATCTCGCACCATTCAGAACCTCATGGTCGCGGCGGATGGATCGGTTGGCTGCCGTACACTTCCGACAATTGTTTCGGATCGGTGGCTATGCCATTTACTGACATTCTCTCGGCGAACTCTTTGTATGCCTCGGGCCATGAAGAACTGGCCGGTGGCTCTGCGCGGCGCGGGTTGGCGGTGGTTACCTGCATTGACTCACGGATCGATCCGCTGGAATCGCTGGGGCTGGTTGCAGGCGACGCGAAGATCGTCCGCAACGCGGGTGCGCGTGTGACCGATGACGTGCTGCGCACGTTGATCGTCGCCACGCACATTCTTGGCGTCAATCGGATCGCATTGATGCAGCACACCGACTGCGGCGTGGCGGCGCACACCCAGGAGTCGATCGAACGGATCGTGGCGCAGGCTACTGGACGCTCGGCCGCCGAAATCGATTTTCTGACGATCGAAAATCAGCTCTCGACCCTACGCGCCGACGCCGATCTGTTGCGCGATCACCCGCTGCTGCCGTCCGGTATTGAAGTTGGAGAGTTCATCTTCGACGTCAAAGCCGGTCGGCTCGAACAGGTTGGCTGAGCGGTTTTTCTGCCCTCTCGCCCACAAATTCACGCCCGCTGCCTTTAGACTGCCCCAGTCGGCGGCCGGACTGAATTATTCAGACCTGCGCCCACGGCCACGACACGCTCAGCAAAACGTCCCCAGGGGGAGCTCCATTGATTCGTTTACGCCGCGGCACGCTGATGTCGCCAATCATCTCAATTCTCGCGCTGCTGGCGCTGCCGTCGATCGCGGGCGCCGCCGAACCCGGCACCCTGGCGGAGACCAACGAGGCGCTTAACTCGGTCTGGGTGGTCATCTGCGGTTGTTTGGTGTTTTTCATGCTCGGAGGTTTGGCCGCGCTTGAAATGGGACTTGTTCGCGGCAAGAACGCCGGTTCGATCGTGGCGAAGATCGTCTTCAACGCCGCGCTGTCTGCCGTGGTCTTCTGGGCGGTCGGCTTCGCAATCGCCTTTGGCGGCGGCGGTGACGGAATCGGTGCGCTGATCGGCACCTCCGGGTTTTTTCTGTCCGGCTTCGGCGATCCACTGACCGCCTTTCCGGCGATGGGCGCATCCGACGCCACGATTTTCGCGAAGTTCTTTTTCCAGTACGCGTTTGCGGCCGTCGCGCTCGGCATCGCGATGGGGCCGCTGGTTGAACGCGTGAAGTTCACCACCTACATCATCTATGGCATCATTTTCAGCGCACTGATCTACCCGATCGTCGCGCACTGGGTCTACGGCGGCGGCTTCCTTCAGCAGTGGGGCCTCGAGGACTTCGCCGGCTCCTGCGCGATCCACCTGATGGCCGGTCTGGCCGGCCTCTCCGCCGTGATCATGCTCGGTCCGCGCCGCGGTAAGTACCGCGACGGTGTGAGCCGCCCACTGCCCGGTCACTCTCTGCCGCTGTTCGGGCTCGGTGTTTTGATGCTGTGGTTCGGCTGGTTCGGCTTCAACGCCGGTTCGACATTCGGCGCGATCGGCGGACGCTTCGCCGAGGTCGCGGTGGTGACCAACATGTCCGTCGCCTGCGGTGTGATCGCCGCCGTCGCCACGAACTGGATCTACGAGCGCAACTTCGACATCGCGATGATCGGCAACGGCGCAATCGCGGGAGCCGTGTCGATCACCGCCCCCTCCGGCTACGTGGAGGTTTGGGCGGCGATCCCGATCGGCCTCGTAGGCGGTGTGCTCGTTGTCAAGGGTCTGCGCTGGATCGACGCCAAGCTCGACGACCCGATCGGCGCGGTGATCGCGCACGGCGCGGTTGGCCTTTGGGGCACGATCGCGGTGGGCATCTTCGCGCTGCCCAAGTTCGCGGAAGGCAACGGCGTGGGCGTTAAGTCCGGTGACGAATTCATCGGCGGTCTCGTCTACTCCGGCAGCTTCAAGCAGGTCGGCGTTCAGCTACTTGGCGCGGCAATCGTCGCCGCGTTCACAATGGTCTCAAGCCTCGCCGTGTTCGCCGCGATCAAAGCGACGATCGGCATGCGTGTCAGCGCGACCGACGAAGACGACGGTCTCGACATCTCCGAACACGGCATGTACGGCTACCCCGAAGTCTTCATTCCGCCGACCGAATTGGCCGACCCGGGCATGCCCGGAGCAACCTCGTATCTGTCGGCGTCCGCCCTGGCCGCGCGCCACTGACCTCGAAGGAGTAATTCGTCATGAAGAAAATCGAAGCATTCATCCGTCACGAAGCGTTCGATCCAATTCGCCGCGACCTCTTGGACATCGGCGTGCCGAGCATGTCGGTCACCGAGGTCAAGGGCTCGGGTCGTCAGGAGGGGGTCGTGGAGCACTACCGCGGCGCCGAACTGGTGATCCACCTGCGCCCGAAGCTGAAAATCGAGTGCGTCGTCGACGACGCGGAGGTTGAGCCGGTCGTGGACATCATCCTCAACAACGCCCGCAGCGGCGAAGTCGGTGACGGCAAGATCTTCGTCATGCCCGTTGACGAAGTGATTCGCATCCGCACAGGCGAACGCGGCGACGACGTTCTCGAAACCCACCTCGCGCAGGAGCCGGAGTAGATCGGGCATACCGACACATCACGCAGCCACCTTGCCGAGTCGTTCAGCGCGCTGCACCGGCGCGGCGATCCACTGAGACTGCTTAATCCCTGGGACGGCGCCAGTGCCCGCGTGTTTGAAGCAGCGGGCGCGCCGGCTCTTGGGACCACCAGCGCGGGGATTTCTTTTTCTCTGGGCCTGCCCGACGGAGAGGCGTTGTCGCGCGATCAGGCGGTGGCGGCGGTGAGGCTGATTGCGTCACGCGTCGCGGTTCCGGTCAGCGCCGACATTGAATCCGGATATGGCGAGAACGCGGCCGACGTGGCGGAGACGGTTCGCATGGTGATCGCGGCCGGAGCGGTCGGCATCAACATTGAGGACTCCGGCGGCGGCGCATCGCTGCGACCGGTCGCGGAATCCGCCGAGCGAGTCGCCGCCGCACGCGAGGCCGCCGATCGCGAAGGCGTACCGCTGTTCATCAACGCCCGAACTGACGTCTTCCTCGTCGGAGGCGAGCCAAACCAAACTCTGGTCGATCGCGCTCTTGAGCGGTTTAGCGCGTTCGCGTTCGCCGGGGCGGACGGCGTTTTCGCGCCGGGAGCGACCGGAGACGACACGATCGAGACGCTGGTCGAGGGAACAGATCTCCCGCTTAATTTGCTCGGCTCGCCCGGCGGCCCGTCAATCGCTCATCTGGCTCAACTAGGCGTGGCACGAGTCAGCTCCGGATCGGTTCCCAGTCGCGCCACGCTTGGACTTGCGCGCGCTCTGGCCGAGGAATACCTGGAGTCGGGAACTATCAGCGCCGCTTCAGGCGCACTCGAATACGACCACGTAAACGAGCTGCTGCGCGGCTGACGCCGGTCGGTCGCGGCACGGTCGTTCAGCGTCGGCGCGGCGTGATCGCGGTCACGACGGCTACCGTCTCTCCTTCATGGACGATTCCCACAAAACAGCCGAGAAGATCCGCAACCTCGCGATCATCGCGCACGTCGACCACGGCAAGACCACGTTGGTCGACCACATGCTCAAGCAGTCTCAGGTCTTTCGCGACAACGCCGCGGAGATGAGTCAGGACCTGATCATGGACAGCGGCGACCAGGAACGCGAACGTGGAATCACGATCACGGCGAAGGTCACGGCGGTCGAGTACGGCGATTACCGTCTCAACATCGTTGACACTCCCGGCCACGCGGACTTCAGTGGCGAAGTCGAGCGCACGCTCAACATGGCCGACGGTTGTCTTCTGATCGTCGACGCTCAGGAAGGGCCGATGCCGCAGACGAAGTTCGTGCTTACGAAGGCCCTGCAAAACGGCCTCAAACCGATCGTCGTGATCAACAAGATCGACAAATCCGCCAGTCGCATTGACGAGGTCGAGCATGAACTCGCCGACCTTTTTCTGGAACTGGCGATCGACGACGATCAGTTGCACTACCCCGAGTTCTACGCGATCGGCCGCGAAGGAAAGGTCTGGAGCGAAGCTCCCGCCGATACCGCCGCGCAGGCCGACCTCACGCCTTTGTTTGACGCGATCATCGAGTACATTCCGGCGCCACGCGTGGAACGCGACGGTCCGTTCCAAATGCTCGTGACTGCCCTTGCCTGGGACAACTTCAAGGGCAAATACGCGATCGGTCGCATCAATCGCGGCAGCGTGAAGGCGGGCGATCAGGTCGCGTTGCTCAAGCGCGACGGCACGGAGTCGCGCTCTCGCGTGGCGGATGTTTTTATGAGTCACGGACTGGCCAAGTTCCCGGTGGAGGAGGGTGTTGCCGGCGACATCATCCAGCTGACGGGCGTGGCCGACGCCGGTATCGGAGAGACGATCGCCGACCCCGAGACACCCGAAGCGCTCCCCACGATCGAGGTCGAAGCGCCGACGCTGCGCATCTACATGGGCCCCAACACCAGCCCGTTCAAAGGCACCGAAGGCGACTTCACCACCAACCGGCAGATTGCCGAGCGTCTCGGCAAAGAGCTTGAGACCAACGTCGGACTGCGTGTGGAGGCGCACGACAAGGGCTTTCTTGTCAGCGGGCGTGGCGAGCTGCACCTGAGCGTGCTGATCGAGACGATGCGGCGCGAGGGATTTGAACTTGAGGTAGGTCGCCCGCAGGTGGTGACCACGGAGATCGAGGGTCAGATCTTCGAGCCCGTTGAAGAGGTTGTGATCGAAGTGCCTGACGAACACGCCGGCGCCGTGCAGACGGAGTTCGGCCAGCGCCGTGCCGTGATGAAGGATCAGCACGCCGTCAGCGGCGGCCTGACTCGCATCACCTACGAGATCCCCACCCGCGCCCTGCTTGGCGTGCGAGGCATACTGATGACAAACACCAAGGGCACCGCCGTGATGAACTCTCTGCACAGCGGATACCAGCCGATCGGCACCGCGCTCGAACAGCAGCGCAACGGCGCGCTTATCGCGTTCGAAACCGGCACCTCCACCCCGTTCGCGTTGCAGAACGCGGAAGAGCGGGGCACCGTGTTCATAGGTCCCACCGAGAAGGTGTATCAAGGCCAGATCATCGGCCTCAACAGTCGCGGTGACGACCTTGAAATCAACGTCTGCAAGACCAAGCAGCTAACCAATATGCGCTCAAAGGCCAGCGACGGCGTAGTGCAGCTCACGCCCCCCACGATCTTCAGCCTTGAGCAGAACATGGACTTCCTGGAGAACGATGAGTTGCTTGAGGTCACGCCGTCGTCGATGCGCCTGCGCAAGCGCGAACTCGTGCCGCATCTGCGCAAGCGTGAGAAAGACCGCGAACGATCTCAGGTCTGAAGCGGTGCAGGCTAGTGTCTGCCGCGCATGGATACCTCGGCCGCAGGATCGATTCGGCTAGCTGTCGCGACGCTCGCGGCCGGACTCGCGCTCCTCACCGTTGCCGCCTGCGGCGGAAATGAGAAGAACTCCGGCGCCGGTGAGCCGGCAAGGCTGATCGGAGCTGAACCGCCTGTAGTTAAAACTGTCGGCAAGCTGAGGATGCCCGCGCTCGCAAGCGACGGCAAAGTGAGAACGGCTTCGTTTGTTCCGCCGCGCGACGGATTGACTGTTGTGTTCTTCGGCTACACATTCTGTCCCGACGTCTGCCCCACCAGCCTGGCGGAGATGCGTCTCGCGATCAATGCGCTGCCCGCTACAGACCGCTCCCGCGTGACCGTGGCGTTCGTGACCGTGGACCCCAAGCGCGACACTTTTCCGAAGTTGCGCGAGTACCTTGGCCACTTCTTTGAGCACAATCCCTGGCTGACCGTGCGCACCGCCGACCGGCGAAAGCTCATACAGGCCGAGCGCGCATTTGGAGCCTCCCACACGCTCGGTAAACCAAATGCCAGAGGCGATTACGACGTTTCGCACACCACGCGCACTTACGCGGTCGGCGACGACGGCAACGTAACCCTTGAATGGCTCTTCGGCACTCCTGGTGTGGACATCGCAGGCGATCTCAAGATCTTGCTCGACCCAAGTGAAACTCGGTCCATTCGTACAAACCCATGAAGGAGCTCAACATGAAGTTTTCGATCATCAAGCCGGCGCGCATCTCGCTACTGGCCGCGATCACACTGCTGGTCGTTTTGCCGGTGGTCGGCTGCGGCGACGATAAAAAAGCCGAATCGAGTAAACCGGCCGTGCCCGAGTTGACCGACGTATGGACGCGCTCGACCGCGCCGAAGGCTTCCACGGGCGCCATCTACCTGACCGTTAAGTCCGCCACCGGGGACAAACTGATCGAGGCGAGCGTCGAAAAGGACGTGGCCGGACGCGCTGAACTTCACGAAACGGTGAGCGCAAAGGATGCCGGATCGAGCGCGGATTCGATGGATTCAGGCGAGATGGACATGAAGACCGACTCCGGCATGATGATGCACCCAGCGAGCGGCGTCGAACTCCCGGCGAACAAGAGCGTCATGCTCAAGCCCGGCGGTTTCCACATCATGCTGTTTGATCTCAAGAAGCAGATCAAAGCGGGCGACGAAATCGTCGTAACGCTCAAGTTCGAGAAGGCCGGAAAGCTCAACGTCGCCGCGGTCGCCAGAGATTCTTAAGGACCGGCGCGCCGGTTTCACGACCGTCGTGCATCGCGCCATCGCCGCGCCGAAAAGGCGCGGCGATGGATCGCTCGAAATCGAGCGGCTTCCGCAAAAAAACGCAGCGAACGATCATCGGTCTCGAACCCCTGGGACGAAGGGTTAACTCGGCGCAGGCAGATATCCTGACCACCACGCTTTTCAAATCCGGCTACGAGACGCTTATCTGAATACTCGCCTCGAAATCCGGTACTTCAGATCGCCGGCGATCGCCGAGGCCACTCGATCACAACGCTATGAGCTCGATCCAACGGTTTGGGGGGAAACCGTCCCCGTCACAAAGCGACCTTGTCGCCGCGTTCGTCGATCGCCATGGAACGCGATTGCTTGCTTGCGCTCGCAGGTACAGCTCGACTTCGGCCGATGCTGAAGACGCATATCAGCGATCGCTTCTGATCCTTTTGACCAAGGCACCCTCTGCCGTCGGGGATAGCGAGTTACTGGCGTGGATGACAACGGTGATACGAAATGAGGCGTTTTCAATTCACCGCGCCAGCCAACGCGCCTCCGCAGATCAATTCGAAAGCTCAGTCGAAAACAGCGTCGCTACCTCAGACGGTCCGCAGGAACGAGTACTCGACATGGAGGGATTCGAGGCTGGACGGGAGGCGCTTCGCGGAATTCGCCCGGATGCACTTCGCTGCCTGCTCCTGCGAGCCGACGGGCACGCGCTTCCGAAGATCTGCGAGCTGACCGGATTCTCCTACTTTAAGGTGAACCGCCTGCTCACCGAAGGCCGACGCGCCTTCCATGAACGAATCGCGGGAATTGAGTCCGGAGAAATATGCAAAAGAACCCAACCAGTCCTTATGCTCATGGCAGACGGTTTGGCGACCGAGAGGGCCCGCGAATCAGCGGCGGCGCATCTGATTGTCCCTCCCCTCATATCGTGGAGTAATCCTCAAAGGAGAACTCCATGCCACAACCACGCCGCAAATTCGACGACGACTTCAAGGCCGGCGCCATCAGGATCGTTGAAGAAACCGGTCGCCCGGTCGCCGAGGTCGCACGC
>JACQZY010000020.1 GCA_016213645.1 Actinomycetota bacterium | reverse complement strand
TTTCTGGCTATTCCCATTCCAAAGCCAAATGCTGCGCAGGCACCGGTGATCTGCGCGAAAAAATGCTGCGCAGGCACCGGTGATCTGCGCGGATGGTGATCTGCGGGGGGGGTCTGCGTGCGCGGGGGGTCTGCGCGCGCTGGGGGTCTGCGCGCGCTGGGGGTCTGCGCGCGCTGGGGGTCTGCGCTGGGGGTTAGGCGAAGAGGATGCGGGACGCCAGGATTGCGGCGTTGCGGGCGCCGTTGATGGCGACGCAGGCGACGGGTACGCCGGGCGGTGTCTGGACGATCGAGAAAAGCGCGTCGGTGCCGTCACCGATTGTGTTCTTGGCCTTGATCGGCACACCGATCACCGGGAGGTCCGTGTAGGCGGCGACAAATCCCGGAAGCGCCGCCGCCATTCCGGCGCCGGCAATCACCACCTTGATCCCGCGTGAACGAGCGGCACGGGCGTACTCGCGCACCTTGTCCGGGTCGCGGTGCGCGCTGGCGACCGTGACCTCGTGCGAGATGCCGCGCTGCGTCAACTCCTCCACCGCGCCGTTCATCACATCCATGTCGCTCTGCGAACCCATGATCACCGCCACCAGTGGCCCCGGCGCAAGGTCCATCGGGCCGAGTTCGGTCTCCGGCTGCGGCGTGATAGTGGAAGTTTCTTGAGTGGATTGCAGGTCGGACTCCGAAGCAGGTGTGGCGGCGGCCATTCGAGCGCCGCGCAGGCGGCCCTGCCGTGCGTCCTTAGTCTGCCGGAAAACCCGTTTGCGCGACTCCATCGACGGAGACGTTAGTGAATGCGGTGGAGCGAATGTTCAGACGCCGGCGGCAATGTCCGTGCGCAGCTGACGACCGTCGAACATGATCGGCTCGGCCGCGGCATAGGCCGCCGCTCGGGCTGCGGCGACCGTCACGCCTAGCGCGGTGACGTTGAGCACGCGGCCGCCATTTGTGACGACGTGGCCTTCGGCGTCGAACGCAGTACCTGCGTGTGTGACCTCCACGCCGTCTGGAATCGCGTCCAGCCCGCTGATCACGTCGCCTTTGCGGGAAGACTCCGGATATCCGGCCGACGCCAGCGTAAGCGTGACCGCCGCCTCCTCGCTGGCCTTCAAAGTGGAGCCCTCAAGCCCGCCCGTGCGCGTGCTCGCCAGCATCAGCTCAGCGAGCGCACTGCGCAGTCGCGGTAGCAGCGCCTGCGTTTCCGGATCGCCGAATCGCACGTTGTACTCAAGCACCTTCGGACCGTCGTCGGTCAGCATGATGCCCGCGTAAAGCACGCCGTGAAAAGGCGCGCCACGACGCTTCATTTCATCCACGATCGGCTTGTGCACCAGCTCGGACAACTCCGCGATCTGATCTTCGCTCACCTCTGGAACCGGCGAGAACGATCCCATGCCGCCGGTGTTCGGCCCCCGGTCGCCGTCAAAGATGCGTTTGAAGTCGCGCGCGGGCATCAGCGGTAGCGCTCGCTCACCGTCGCAGATCGCCAGCAGTGAGACTTCTTTGCCGTCGAGAAACTCTTCGAAGATCACATCGGTCCGCCCGAACCGCTGCTCGGTGAAGTACTGCTCGATCGCCTCGCGCGCGGCGGCCTCGTCGGGACAGATGATCACGCCCTTTCCGGCCGCCAGGCCGTCGCTCTTGAAGACCGCCGGATAACGGCAGTCGGTCAGTGCCGCCAATGCCTCGTCGCGAGAGCGCAGCACGCTGTGCCCGGCCGTCGGCACGCCCGCGGCTTCCATCACGTCTTTACTGAAAACTTTGGATCCTTCCAGGCGGGCGGCCGCCATTGTGGGGCCGAAGGCGGGAATGCCGGCCTGCGCAAGCCGGTCGACCAGTCCGGCCACAAGCGGAGCCTCGGGGCCGACGGCCACCAGGTCCACGGACTGCTCGCGCGCCAGATCGACCAGTGCGTCCACGTCGTCGTCGGCCACGGCGGCAAAGCAAACGGCGTCGCGTGCGATCCCCGGGTTACCGGGCGCACAGAGGACTTCCAGCTCGCCGTCTCCGGACCAAGTGCGCTTCAGCGCGCGGACGATCGCGTGCTCGCGTCCGCCCGCGCCGACGACAAGGATTTTCATCGCTATCGCGCGCCCGGCCGCCGGATCAGAACGAATCGATCAGCTTCTCGACGGTGATCGCGGGCACGATCTCGTACTGCGCGGTGCCGCGCGAACCAAGCTCGATCGCGGCGCGCGCGATCGCGTGCTCGTTCGGCGCCTCAACGATGTTGACGAAGTGGTACGGACCGAGCGACGCGTACTGCGCCAGGACCTCGATGCCGAGTGCCTTGATTTCGTCGTTGACCTCAAGGATGCGCTTCGGATTCTCTTTGATTGTGCGCACACCTTCGGTGGTGAGTTTGCTGTACATGATGTAGGTCGGCATCGCGTTCTCCTCCCGTCGGTTTGCGCATGCTGTGTTGAAAGTCCGGACCGGTGAACCCGGGCCGGTGTGTCTGTAATCAGAAAGTCTCGGTTGTAAAAGCTATCGCGCCCGGCGATCGACGCACGCGCGGGGCCGGTGATGTAAGAATGTCGGGCAGATGCGAACTCCCGATCAGGAAAACCTGCGCGAGCTGGCCGCCTTCAGGCCGCCGCGCGGAGTGCTTTCGGTGTTCGTGGATCTTGACCCGGCCAATCGCGGCGACGCATGGCGCATCCGCCTGCGCGACGCGATCGATGACGCCGTCGGCGGGCGGCGAAGCGAAGTGGACGTGAAGACAACGGTCGAACGCGTCAACGGGCGATTTCACTTGCACGGCAAACAGCGCGACACCGGCCGCTACGCGGTTGGATTTCTGGAGATCGGGGCCAAGGCCGCTCGAGACTTTTGGTATGAGCTTCAGGCACCTGCGATCGACACGGCCGCGCACCTGAACGACGGCCCGTATCTTCCGCCGCTGATCAAGTTGCTCGACCAGGCTCCCGTGACCGGCGTGATCGTGCTCTCAAGCGAGCGCGTGGAGCTGTACGAGTGGCGCTTCGGCATGGCCGAGGCGATCGACGACTGGCGTTATGAGCGTGGCGACACCGGACGCGAGCGCAAAGCTCCGGTGGTGGACCCGGCGCACGGCACCTCCACCAGCTCCTCGGGTCGCGATCAGTTCAACCAGCGGCTGGAGGAAAGTCACCGTCGCTTCCTGAGCGAGACCGGCGAGCGCGTATCCGAGATCGCGCGCGAGCGTGGCTGGCGCAAGCTGATCTGCTTCGGCGCCGACGCCGCCCACCAGCAGTTCGTTTCACACTTCGGTGACTGTCCGCCGCGCCTGGCCGGCGGGCTGGATCTGGTTGGGCACCCGCTCGGCGAGATCGCGCGCGCGGCGAGCGTCGCAATCGCGGCCTGGGAGGCCGAGCGCGAAAGAGCGATCGTCGAACGAGCCACTGCCGCCGCGCTGACCAAAGACGGCCGCGGCGCCGTTGGCGTTGTCGCCGTTACCGACTGTCTGTCAGCCGGCCGCGTGGACCACCTCGTCTACGACTCCTCACGCGACTTCGGCGGCGAGATCGACGGCCTGCTTACTCAGGCGCTCGCCACGGGCGCTCACGTCACCCCAGTCGAGGCCGACCGCGCGGCCGCGCTGTCGGGGCACGAGGGCGTGGCGGCGATATTGCGGTACTGACGCCGCGGCGACGCGACGCGTTTACTTGTTGAACCCAAGATTCAGCGACTTACCGGAACCGCCCAGATTCACGTTGATCACCGGTTGGCTGTTTTCCGGCAGCGCCTTAAAAACCTGTTCGATACCGGCGTAGGGGTTGGCGCGGTTTGCGCGGGCCTGGGCCAGGGCGGCCTGGGCTTTGAACTTGGCCTGCTGGGCCTGGTAGCGGGCGCTGGAGACCTTGGCCTTTTCGGCGTTGGCGGCGTCTACCGCGGTCTGGGTCTCGTCTGGAAGCGTGATCGCGACGATGTTGACCTTCTGAATCTTGAAGAAGGGGCCGCCCAGAGTTTCCTCCAAATCGGCGGCCAGCGACTTAAGCAGCCGGTCCTGGATTCTCACGAAATTGACGTTTGTCTCGTCGGCCTTGATGGTGAGGATGCCGGAAGTGTTTTTAACCATCGCGCATTGCGCGTTCAGCTCGGCGCAGTTGAATTGCGCGATCTCGACGCGCAGGGCGTTCTCAAGCGTGGGTCGGAACCAGGAGTCCAGAAACGCCGCCCAGCCTTCGTCGCCTTCCCAAGGATGGGCGCGTGAACCCGTCGCGGCGATCGGATTGGTGCGCGTGCCGTATCGTGTGTCTAGCTGTTTGATCACGGCTGGCGTGTCGTTGATCGTGAACAGCACCTGCCCCTCCACGCCCACGTTCACAGAGTCGCGGGTGGGCGTGCGAAACGTGTCGCTGCCCAGACGGTCACCGCGCGAGGGGTCGGAGGTGATTGTGTAGTTGCGCTGGTTGATCGGGTAGTAGTGCGTGATCGAAAACAGGCCGGTGTAATGGATTCCGCTGGCCGCCGGGAGAATGCCCTTGATCCGCTTGTCGTCGAGCGGGCCGCCGTTTCGCACCACGCCCAGCTTGCCGGCCTCGGGGTTTTCAATGCCCTTGCAGCCGCCCAGGAAGACGCTGAATAGGAAAATGAAAAGCAGAATTCCGCCAAGCGTTTTGGCGAGCACGCGTCCGATCGACTTCGGCTCACGCGGCCCGTCGCCGCCTTCGCCCTTTGGCCGTTTGGGAAGGCCGATCTGGAAGTTGAGGGGATTTGTGAATTCGGCCATTGCGCGCTCCTGGTTCGCCTGTTTCGTTGACTCCGCAAAACGGGGGTCACCGAATGGTTCGCGGTCCGGGGCGACTTTCATTCATCGCTGACGCAGAACGGCCGCGTTCCGCGTCTCAACCGCCGGTTGCTCCCGCCCCAGACGCGCACGCGACATCCCTCACCAAGCGCGCCCGCGACATCCCGCGCCAGAAGCAACCGCGGCATCCCCCGCCGAATGCAGCTCCACGCAGGCGCCCGCCCCGCGTAGTTAGGCGTTCGCCGGTGCCTTCGTCGTCGTCGTCTTCTTCTTCGCGTTCGCGGGCTTCGCACCCGAATTCCCGCCGGTTTTCTCCAGCGTCAGCTCACCGTCGGCCGCGCCCACGCCGACCGTGTCGCCTTCGCCGAACTCGCCTTCCAGGATCGCCAGCGCGAGCTTGTCGACCAGGCGCTTTTGGATCACGCGCTTCAGCGGACGTGCGCCGTAGGTGGGGTCGAAGCCGAGATCGCCCAGCAGCGTCTTGGCCTCGCCGGTCAGCTCCACGTTGATGCCATGCTCGCGCACGCGGCCGACGAGTTGCTCGACTTGGATCTCGACGATCTCGCCGAGCTGGTCCTTGGTCAGGCGCTGGAAGATCACGGTGTCGTCGATACGGTTCAGGAACTCAGGCTTGAAGGTCTCGCGAAGCGCTCCTTCCACGAGTTGCCGCACCTTCTCGTCGGCCTCCTCAATGCTCTTGCCCGCGGCTTCGGCCTGAGCGGCCGTGTCCACGATGAACTGACTGCCCACGTTCGACGTCATGATCAGCACGGTGTTGCGAAAGTCCACCGTGCGTCCCTGGCCGTCGGTCAGGCGGCCGTCGTCCATCACCTGTAACAGCACGTTGAAGACGTCGGGGTGCGCCTTCTCCATTTCATCCAGCAGCACCACGCTGTAAGGGCGGCGGCGTACGGCCTCGGTGAGCTGTCCGCCCTCTTCATAGCCCACATACCCGGGGGGCGCACCGACCAGCCGCGCGACGGTGTGTTTCTCCATGTATTCCGACATGTCCAGTCGCACCATCGCCTGCTCGTCATCGAACATGAACTCCGCCAGCGCGCGCGCCAGCTCGGTCTTGCCTACGCCGGTCGGGCCGAGGAACAGAAAAGAGCCGATCGGTCGATTTGGATCCTGCAGTCCGGCGCGCGAGCGGCGCAGTGCGTTCGCCACAGCGCTGATCGCTTCGTCCTGGCCGATCACGCGGTCGTGCAGGCGGGCCTCCATCTGCACGAGCTTTTCGATCTCACCCTCCATCAGTCGGCTGACCGGGATGCCGGTCCACTTGGCGACGATCTCGGCGATGTCCTCTTCGTCCACCTCTTCCTTCAAGAATCGCGTGCCGGCACCGCCTTGAAGCTGCGCGACGGCCTGCTCGCGCTCTGCCAACTTGGCTTCCAGCTCGGGGATGCGCCCGTAGCGCAGCTCGGCGGCGCGCTCGAGGTCACTCTCGCGCTCCGCGCGTTCAACCTCACCGTGGGCGGCCTCCAG
This sequence comes from Actinomycetota bacterium, assembly GCA_016213645.1. GTDB lineage: Bacteria > Actinomycetota > Thermoleophilia > Solirubrobacterales > JACPNS01 > JACPNS01. The sequence goes on along the minus strand of JACQZY010000020.1, from coordinate 132,352 downwards.
TTCTTCCTTCGTTTCCTGGATGCCGGAGATCACGTCTTTTTCGCGCTGCCAGTGCGCCTTCATCTCGTTGCTCTGTTCCTGCAACTCGGCGAGCTCCGCGGTGAGCGAGGCGAGGCGTTTCTTGCTGGCCTCGTCACTTTCCTTTTTCAGCGCCTGCTCTTCGATCATCAACTGCTGGATACGCCGCTCGATCTCATCGATCTCGGTTGGCAGGGAGTCGATCTCGATCCTCAGGCGAGACGTCGCCTCGTCAATCAGGTCAATCGCCTTGTCGGGCAGGAAGCGGTCCGCGATGTAGCGATGGCTAAGCGTGGCGGCGGCGATGATCGCGGCGTCCTGAATGCGCACGCCGTGGTGGATCTCGTACTTCTCCTTCAGACCGCGCAGGATCGCGATCGTGTCCTCCACGCTCGGCTCTCCCACATAAACAGGCTGAAAGCGTCGTTCCAGCGCGGCGTCCTTTTCGATGTGCTTGCGGTACTCGTCGAGCGTGGTGGCGCCGACGGCGCGCAGCTCGCCGCGCGCGAGCATCGGCTTGAGCAGGTTGGCCGCGTCCACCGCGCCCTCGGCGGCACCGGCGCCGACGATCGTATGAAGTTCGTCGAGGAAGAGGATGATCGATCCCTCGCCTTCCTGCACTTCCTTCAGCACCGCCTTGAGGCGATCTTCGAACTCGCCTCTGTACTTGGAACCGGCGATCAGCGCGCCGATGTCGAGCGCGATCACGCGGCGGTCTCGCAGCGACTCCGGCACGTCCCCGTTGATGATGCGCTGAGCCAGCCCCTCGACGATCGCGGTTTTACCCACACCCGGCTCGCCGATCAGCACCGGGTTGTTCTTGGTGCGGCGGGAGAGCACTTGGATCACGCGGCGGATTTCGTCGTCACGCCCGATCACGGGGTCGAGTTTGCCGCTCTCGGCCGCTTGCGTGAGGTCGCGGCCGTACTTCTCAAGCGCCTGGTACTTCTCTTCGGGGTTCTGGTCCGTTACGCGGTGCGAACCGCGCACGTCCTTCAGAGCCGTCAGGAGCGAGGCGTGGTCGGCTCCAAACGAGCGCAGCGCTTCGCACGCCGGTTGGCCCGACACCGAGACAAGCGCCAGCAAAAGGTGCTCAACGCTGATGTACTCGTCGGCGAGGTCGCGCGCCTCTTCCTCGGCCTTGCGCAACACTGAGACCAGTTCGTTGGACGGCGTCGGCTGGCCGCCCGCGCTTTCGAGCGTGGGCAGATCATCCAGATCGCGTAGCGCTCGTTCGCGCACGCCACCTGCGTCGGCGCCGAGCTTGTGCAGCACCGGCGTGACGATGCCGCCTTCCTGGTCAAGCAGCGCCACCAGCAGATGCACCGGGGTGACCTGTGGATTGCGGCGAGTCTCCGCCAGTCGCTGGGCGGCCTCGATTGCCTCTTGGCTTTTGACTGTGAATCGGTCTGGTCGCATGTGTCAGCTCTCCTGGTCTTGCGCGGATTGCGGGGGGATCGGCCGGCGGACCGGTATGCGGGTGCGGGAAATTTCCTGGCGTGGCGGCTGGTAAACCACCAGCTCACGGCGGTGCGCGCGGCGCACGCGCTCGATCTCGCGAAGCGCGTCGGCGCGAGACTGCTCGAGCTGGCGCTCGAGCGAGGCGATGCGACGCTGCGCCCGTGCCAGCAGCGCCTCGACTTCGAACAGGCGCTCCACCCCGGCGAGGTTCATGCCTTCCTCGGTGAGTTCCTGAATACGTCGCAGGGTGTGGACGTTGTCGTCGCTGTAAAGGCGCGTGCCCTTGGGCGTGCGCTGCGGCGTGATCAGTCGGCGTTGCTCGTAGATACGCAACGTCTGCGGATGCATGCCCGCCAACGCCGCCGCCACCGAGATCATGTAAAGGCCGTCACCGCGGGCGGCGCGCCGGGGATCGTCCGGTGTGCGCCGAATCGGCATCGTCAGCCTTTCGCCGCCCGTGCCAGCAGGGCTTCACGCGGATTTCCGTCCAGCACCGTCGCGAGGTCGTCGACAGCATCGCGCTGAGCCTTGCTTAGTTTCTCGGGAAGCTCGATTTCCACGCGGTAGTGGATATCGCCGTGGCCCGTGCCCTTGGCGTGCGCCGGACCCGCGTCGCGCAGGCGAATGATCGTGCCGTGCTTGGTGCCTGCGGGCACCTTGATCTGCTTCGTGCCGTCGAGCGTGGGCACTTCGATCGTGGCGCCGCGCAGCGCTTCGACCACGCTGATCGGCACGACGACCTCAACGTTGTCGCCCTTGCGGCGAAAGACCGCGGACTCGCCCACGTGTACGACCACGAAAAGGTCTCCTGACGGTCCGCCCGATGTGCCGGCTTCGCCTTTGCCCGCCACACGGATGCGCGCGCCCTCGCGTACTCCGGCCGGAATCTTCACGCGGAACCGGCGCGTGCGCTGCACCAGTCCACCGCCTCGGCAGGTGGGGCACGGAGATTCGACGACCGTGCCACGGCCGCCACAAACCGAACACGGTTGCGACATCGAAAACATGCCCTGGCCCACCGTCTCCGCGCCGCGACCTTCGCAACGTGCGCAAGTCTTGGGAGTGGTGCCCGGCTTGGCTCCGCTGCCTTTGCAATTCGTGCACTGCTCGTCGCGCGGCACGCTCACGGACACCTCGGTGCCGGCGATCGACTGGTCGAAACCGATCGAAACGTGTGCCTCGAGATCGCGCCCGCGCTCGGCGCGCTGTCGGCCGCGCCCGCCGCCGCCGAAGATGTTGCCGAAGATGTCGCCTAAGCCGGAAGCGTCAAAGCGGAAGCCACCGCCGGGGCCGCCCGGCCCACCGGGCCCGCCGCCGAACGGACCGCCGCCGCCGAAGATGTTGCCGAAGCCGCCGCCGTCGTACTGCTTGCGCTTGCCGGCATCGCCGAGAATCTCGTAGGCCTCTTGGATGTCCTTGAACTTCTCCTCGGCCTGCGCGTTGCCGGGATTCTTGTCCGGGTGCCATTGGCGCGCAAGCTTGCGGTAGGACTTCTTGATCTCGGACTCCGTGGCGTTCTTCGCCACGCCGAGCACCTTGTAGGGATCTTTTTGAGCCATCGCCGCGCCGCGCCCCCTTTACGCGGTTACCACGACGCGGGCCGGTCGCACGACGATCTCGTCGAGCTGAAAGCCCTGTTGGCGGACTTCGTGAATCAAGCCGGATTCGCTGCCCTCAACCGGGATCGACGCAATTGCCTCGTGAAGTGCGGGGTCGAAACGCGCGCCGTCGGTCTCAATCGCCTTGAGGCCGAGCCGTTCGAGATAGCCGTGAAGTTCAACGTGCACCATGCGCACTCCCTGTAACAGGGCGTCGTTTTCGTCGGCGCCCTCCGCGGCCTCGAGCGCGCGGTCGATGTTGTCGACCACGGGCAGCAGATCGCGCACCACTTCCGCAATCACGCGGGCGCGCTGCTCGCCGCGCTCACGCGCGGCTCGCTTGCGGAAGTTCTCAAACTCCGCCTGGGTACGGCGCGCGAGATCGAGGTACTCGTCGCGTTCGCCGGTGAGGCGAGTCAGTTCGTCGAGTTCCGGTTCGGGCGGTTCCTCACCGGAAGCGGCCTCCCCGGCCTCCGAAGAGGCCGGGGAATTTCCGCCGTTCGACCCGGAAACGGTCTCGGCATCCGCCGGGTCGGTTTTGGAGCGGCCAAAAGAAGATCTGCTTCCTGCAGACGCCTCCCCACGGCCGTCGGTTCCATCGCTGATTATGTCATTGCTGGAGGTCGTCATGAGACTCTTTTACGTGCAAATACCCGCAATTTGGGTTATTTGCCCTCGTCGACGACCTCCGCGTCGACCACTTCCTCTTCGCTTTCGGCATCGCCTTCGCCGCTTGGCGCCGAGCCGTTGGCCGATCCTCCGTCGGCCGAAGCCTCCGCGGCGGCCGCCGCGTAGATCTGCTCAGAGGCCGCGTTCATCACCGTCATCAGGCTCTCGACCTTGGCGTTGATCTCAGCCGGATCGGTGGATTCGAGTGCGTCGCGCACCTCCTTCACGGCCTCTTCCAGCTTGCCCTTCGACTCGTCGTCGAGCTTGTCGCCGAGGTCCTTGAGCTGCTTCTCCACCTGGTAGGCGGCGTTCTCGCCGTTGTTGCGTGCCTCGGCCAGCTCGCGTGCCGCGGCGTCTTCGTCGGCGTGAGCGGTGGCGTCGGCGACCATCTTCTCGATCTCCTCGTCCGAGAGGCCGCTACCCGCCTTGATCTCGATCTTCTGCTCGGTGCCGGTGCCAAGGTCCTTCGCGCTGACGCTGAGGATGCCGTTGGCGTCGATGTCAAATGTGACTTCGATCTGCGGTATGCCGCGCGGCGCCGGCGGAATGCCGGTGAGCTGGAACTTGCCCAGTGACTTGTTGCCCGAGGCCATCTCGCGCTCGCCTTGCAGCACGTGCACCTCAACCGACGGCTGGTTGTCGTCGGCCGTTGAGAAGATCTCGCTCTTGCGCGTGGGGATCGTGGTGTTGCGCTCGATCAGCTTGGTCATCACGCCGCCCTTGGTCTCGATGCCGAGCGTCAGCGGGGTTACGTCAAGCAGCAGGATGTCCTTCACGTCACCTGCCAGCACGCCGGCCTGAATCGCGGCGCCGACCGCCACCACTTCGTCGGGGTTGACGCCCTGGTGCGGGTCCTTGCCGGTCAGCTCCTTGACCTTCTCGCGCACGGCCGGCATACGGGTCATGCCGCCGACCAGCACGACGTGGTCGATCTTCACGTCGCCGGCGTCGGCCAGCGCCTGCTTGACCGGTCCTACGACGCGCTCGATCAAACCGCCCGTCAGCTCGGCCAGCTTGGCGCGGGTGAGGCGCGTGTCGAGGTGCTTGGGTCCGGCGGCGTCGGCCGTGATGAACGGCAGGTTGATCTGCGTCTCCTGAGTGGAGGAGAGCTCGATCTTGGCCTTCTCGGCGGCTTCGTACAGACGCTGGAGCGCCATCTTGTCGGCCGCGAGGTCGATCGCGTTGTCCTTCTTGAACTCCGCGACCAGCCAGTCCACGATCGCCTTGTCGAAGTTGTCGCCGCCGAGGTGGTTGTCGCCGTGCGTGCTCTTGACTTCGAACACGCCGTCGGCGATCTCCAGCACGGAGACGTCGAACGTGCCGCCGCCGAGGTCGAAGACGAGGATCGTCTGGTCGTCCTCCTTGTCGAGGCCGTAAGCCAGCGCGGCGGCGGTCGGCTCGTTGATGATGCGCTTGACCTCGAGTCCGGCGATCTTGCCGGCATCCTTCGTGGCCTGACGCTGGTCGTCGTTGAAGTACGCGGGCACCGTGATTACGGCGCTGTCGACGGACTCGCCCAGGTAGGCCTCGGCGTCGGCCTTCAGCTTCTGCAGGGTCATCGCGCTGATCTCCGGCGGGGCGAGATCCTTGTCGTCGATCTTTACGCGCACGTCGCCGTTGTCGCCGCGGATCACGGTGTAGGGGACGATCGACTCCTCTTCCTTGACCTCGGCCTCCTTGCGGCCCATGAAGCGCTTGATCGAGAAGATCGTGTGCTCGGGGTTGGTGACCGCCTGGCGCTTGGCCAGCGTGCCGACCAGTCGCTCGCCGCTCTGCGCGAACGCCACCACGGACGGGGTGGTGCGGCCGCCCTCCGCGTTTTCAACGACCGTCGGCTCGCCGCCTTCGAGGACGGCCATGCACGAGTTCGTGGTGCCGAGGTCGATTCCGATTGTCTTTGCCATCGTCGTTACTGCTCCCTGTTGGTGTGGATGGGGGGATCTCCGGCTCGGGCCGGAGCAAAAAGTTCTTGCAGCAATTATAACGCACCTTAGAAGAAAATCTAAGTCTGTGTGTTATAGATCTATAAAGTGGCCCGTTCGGGCGATAGCCATACGTGCGATGAAAGTGGGGGATTGCGCGAAAGGTTGCGGGGGTAACTGCCGAAAACCAAGGGAGCGGCCCGCCGACCAACCCGGCGGGCTGCGTTACGTACCCGTATTGCTCCGCTTCGTGACTGAGGGGTTTCGATCGTTATGGATCACACACGTTTTTACGCCGTCGCAGGCCGGCGATTTTCTTTGCTTTTCTTTGTGCTCTCGCTTTCGCTCGTGCTCGCGTCACAGGCGCAGGCGAATGGCGGAGGCGGAGGCACGCCAAAGGTCGTCACCGGCGCCGCACACACATGCGCGCTCGCCGATCGCGGCGTGGTGCTCTGCTGGGGGCTCAACTTCTCCGGGCAGCTCGGCACCGGCGACACGGCCGATCGCGCCGCGCCGACCGAGGTTCCCGGTCTGACCGACGTGAAGTCGATCGCGGCTTTTGCAAACGGCACCTGCGCAGCCAAACACGACGGCACAATCTGGTGCTTCGGCGCCAACGACATGGGTCAGCTCGGCCAGGGCACGACCGACGCGGATCCACACGCGACGCCCGTGCAGGTCGTGGGCGTGGACGACACGTACTGGGTGTCCGGCGGCTCCGCGCACCTCTGTTCCGTGAACTGGGACGGCGCCGTCAACTGCTGGGGCTCCAACAGCGATGGACAGCTTGCCAACGGCAGCGTTGGCGGCAGTTCCGCGACTGCGACTCGACTGGCCGACATCACGAGTATCCATTCGATCACGACCGGCGAGAACTTTACGTGCATCTCGCTTGCGAACAAAAAGATCAAATGTGCGGGCGCAAATGCTTTGGGCCAGTTGGGTAATGCCGCTCTGGGCACCAACAGTGGATCGCTCGTGGAAGTGCCCGGCCTGGAATACGCCTACAGCGTGCTTGGCGGGGCCGGTCACGTCTGCACTCTGACCTGGTCGAAGGTGCACCTGCGCTGTTGGGGCGACAACGCTCAGGGCCAGCTTGCTCAGGGCACGACCGGCGAGTCGACGCCACGCGGGGTGTCCGACGTGCCGGACGTAAAGGAAGTGAAGGAGCTTGGCGGAACCTCCGGTTCCACTTGTGCATTGCAGCGAAGCCGCAAACTGCTGTGCTGGGGCGACGGCGATCACGGCCGTCTTGGCGTGGGCAACGAGACCAGTAGCGGTACGCCGCTGGAAGTTGGTCTGACCGACGCAGCGGCGCTTTCGACGGGTTCGACCTCGCGCACGCAGTGCGCGATCAGGCGAGGCGGCATTCTCAGCTGCTGGGGCGCCAATGGAAACGGCCAGGCCGGCACTGGTGCGCCGTCCGGCCCTGTGCTCACTCCGACCGACGTGCCGGGCGTGGATTTGGTGACGCGGCCGCAGCATCCGGAGAATGCATGGATTGAACCGACGTCGCAGATGCGTAAGAACAAAGCCGGAACGAAGTGGCGGCTGCGTTCGCGGTTGACCGTGGAACCGTCGTGGTTCGTTGATCCCGCGGCGGCCTGCAAGGGCACTGTGGCGGCAGACGTCTTTTACTGGCGCAAGGTCAAGAAGAGCGAAGCGAAGTCTTCCAACAACGACGGCTACGAGAAGAAGAAAGTCGGCGTGCGGGTAAAGACCGACTTGCGATACGCGAACGGAAAGTGCAAAGCGAGCTTTGTGCACCGCATCCCGATCGCCAAGTTCGCTAGTAAAAAGAATCAGCTGTTGCTCAGCGCGATCGGTTTCGGCAACGACTTGCAGAGCAAGTTCGGCACGGGCGAGTACGAGCTAAAGAACATGAACAGGAAGAAGTAGTCGGCGCAGGACTTGCCCGCTTCGGCAGATTTGCTCGTGGCGCCGGTCAGCTGAAGCTGCCGGCGCTCGGGCACAGCTCGCTTAGCGGGCAGGCCGGGCACTGCGGAGCGCGAGCACTGCAGAGCCGACGGCCGTGGCGGATCAGGTTCACGTGGCCTTCGTGCGCCAGCTCCGGCGGCGTGATCTTCAGCATTGTGTCGTGCATCTCCTCGAATGAGGCGCCGTCGCGAAACATGCCGAGCCGCAAGCCGACGCGGCCGACGTGCGTATCGACGGGGATGTCGGGCAGCCCGTAAGCGAAAAGCAGCACGCACGCGGCCGTCTTGCGCGCCACGCCGGGAAGTGTGCAGAGGTAGTCGCGCGATATCTCCAACGGCGAGACCGCGATCCAGTCGAGATCGATCTCGCGGGCGCGGCGCCACCGGTCTTGGGGGTCGGCGCCTTCGGGCAAAGGATCGGTCGCGACTCGGTCGAGGATCTGCTTGATGCGCGCCGACTTGATCTTGCTGATGCCGCCCGGGGCGATTGCGGCCTCGATTTGCTCGACCGGGGCGGCACGCACCTGCTCCCAATCGGGCCAGCGCTCCTCCAGTCGCGAGTAGGCGATGTCGCGGTTGCGGTCGTTCGTGTTCTGCGAGAGCACGGTCAGCACCAGCTCGGCGACGGGGTCGTGGTGAGGCTTGGGCGCCGGTGTGCCGTAGAAGTCGCGCAGCCGTCGCCGGATCGCGCGCAGGCGATTTGGATGAGGTGGCGCGAAGCCGACTATTTCGCGAGCGGACACGAACGGAATCTAGCCAGACGCTAGAGCCTGCGGACGGTGGGTCGGGCCGGTGCCGAAGGCAGGACTTCATATGGGGTATTGGGCGGGACCGGCGCCGGTCGCGTCTGGGCGGCCGGCATGCTTCTTGCTTTAGCCTCTACGGATCATGGATGCGGCATCGCACGACGGCGAAGAGCAGGACTTGCCGGCAACCCCGGGCTCGCAGGCCACGCACGACCGGCAGGTAAATCAGATTCCACAGGCCACGTCCCTCTTCGAACACACCGAGTTGGTGGCCGGAACGCGAGTCTTCTGGCGCGCCGCTGATCCCCCGGCCGGAATTGATTCTCCGGCTCCTGTGCTTTACGTACATGGCGTGCCCACGAACGCCGACGACTGGACGCCGTTCCTGGAGCGCACCGGCGGCGTGGCCTTGGACCTGCCCGGCTTCGGGCGCAGCGAGAAGTCGCAGGGCTTCGACTGCTCGATCGTCGGCTACAACGCGATTATTCAGGCGTTCTTGAGCCATCTCGGCTGGGAGCGGTTCAGCCTGGTTGTTCACGACTGGGGCGGTCTGGCGCTGGTCACGGCGCAGGAACTGCACGATCGCGTCGAGCGGCTGGTGGTGATCAACTCCGTGCCGCTGTTGCCGGGCTATCGCTGGCATCGGATCGCGCGCGGCTGGCGTACGCCGGTGCTGGGCGAGATGATGATGGGGTTGATGACGCGTTCGCTGGCGCGCTGGTTTAGCAAGGAGTCTCGTCCCTCGGGCGAGCCCTGGCCGGAGGAGATGCTCGAGAGCACCTGGCGTCACTTCGACCATGGAACGCAACGCGCGATCCTGCGGCTGTATCGCTCTGCGCCGCCGGCGGTGCTGGAGCAGGCAGGATCGCGCCTTGCCAAGCTCGAATGCCCGGCGCTTGTGCTTTGGGGTGAGCAGGATCCGTACATACCGGCGCGTTTCGCAGCGGATTTCGCCGCTTTGTTGCCGGGTGGAAAGCTTGAACTATTGCCTGACGCCGGCCACTGGCCGTGGATCGATCGGCCCGACTCGGTCGGCACCGTGGCCTCCTTCTTAACGCAATCTTCGGCTCCAATACCCACGGACGCCGAAGGTGCGCGTCATACTGGCCGTTGATGCAGGCCGCTCGCCTGACACTGTCTCGCCTCAACATGGGCGCGCGAGCGATCGCGCGTGACGCGCTCAACGGCGTGCGTCCGCACGCCGGACCGGTGACGCTGGCATTTGCGGTCAGCACGCTCTATTACTTCCTCGATCTGCGGGGGGGCGACCTCGCGGCGCACATCTACCGCGCGGAGCTGTTCAAGAGCGACGGGCTGTTTGTTTGGAACTACAACTGGTACGGCGGGCACTACGTGGTGTCCTACGGCGTGATGTTTGCGGCGCTCTCATCCACGATCGGCGTGCGCCTGGCAGGGGCGTTCGCCTACGTCGTCGGCACTCTGCTGTTCTCGATGCTCGCGCGCGAGGTCTTTCCGCGGCGCGGCGCGGTCGCCGCGTCTTACGTGTTCGCGGTCGTCTTCAGCGCCACGCTCGTAATCGGACAGTTGCCGTATTCGCTGTCGATCGCGATCGGGCTGGGTGCGCTGTTTGCCGCCGCACACTCGCGTCCTTGGATCGGACTTATTCTGGCGATCAACTGCGCGCTCACCAGCCCGCTGGCCGCGTTGTTTATTTCGTTCGTGGCGTTCACGGTCTGGTTCGCGGCCTGGTTGCCTCGCCGCGGTGAACTGCGGCCGGCGTCGCTTACGCCCAAACGCGTCTTCGCGCCGATCGACCAACGGCCATTCCTAATTGTCGCTGTCGGGACGCTTATGCCCGCGACGCTTGTCTCGCTGTTGTTTCCCGAAGGCGGCGCGCAGCCGTTTCATCCGGCATCGTTTCTGGGAGCGCTCGCGTTTACCGCGTTCTTCTGGTACTTCGTGCGCGACGACCTGCGAGGTCAGACGCGTCGATTGGTCGGCATCGGAGTGGCGTTGTACACCGTGTTTCTGTTGGCCAATGAACTGGTCCCGTCGCCGATTGGCGCCAACGCGATCCGATTGGGCATGATCGTGTTTCCGACGGTAGCGGCGGCCGCACTTTGGCCGCGCGCCGGACGCTTTGCGCTGGCCGTGATCGTGCCGCTGGCGTGTTGGCAGGGAGCAACCGCCTACTGGGCGATCGTCACGCGCGACGCCAGCGCCGAGCCGGCCTACTTCGACCCGGTCAACCACTTTCTGGACAAGCAGGACCCATCGCGCGAGCAGCGCGTTGAGGTGGTCTTTACCCGCAACCACTTCGAGGCCGCCTACGTGGCCAATCGCCGGCCGATCGCGCGCGGTTGGGAACGCCAGCTCGACACGAAGTACAACAGCCTGTTCTACGAAGGTCGGCTCACCGCCGGCGCGTATGCGGACTGGCTCAGCGAAAACGACGTGCGCTGGGTGGCCGTGCCGGACGTGACCGTTGACTACAGCGGACGCCAGGAAGAGGAGCTGATTCGTGGCGGTCTCTCATATCTGAAGCCCGTCGCCAAGTTCAGAGACTGGACCGTGTACCGGGTCGATCTGCCGACCGGCGGCGGCATCGAAGCGCAGTTCATCGACCGGCAGCCCAGCAGCGGGTTTCAAATCCGCCCGGAACGCTTCGGCGTGAGCAACACACGGGTTCGCTGGCAGCGGTTTCTACGGCCTTCGATCGGCTGTATTAAGTCCTCCGATGACGGCTATTTGCAGATCATGCTTCCTCCCGCCCCGCCGCAGGCGGTATCTTCCCGTCCGCCCGTGATCACGATCAATTCAGATTTCTCCATTCGGCGCCTGGTCGGCGGCGAGCCGAGTTGCGCCGAAGGCTGGCGCGTCGACGCGGACGGCGCCGTGCAGCTGGACCGTGGCGCGACCGCTCAACACGGCGGCCGAGCGTGAGTGGCGACGCGGGCGTGCGGTCGCAGCGTGGCGGCCAGATCCTCAGCGACGCGGCGCGTGAACGGCTGATCGAATCGCGCCTCTCGCCGAATGCGATCTCGCTGACCGGACTGATCGGCAATGTCGCCGCGGCGGTCTTGATCACGCAACAGCTTTACATCGCGGCCGGAATCGCGTTCGTGCTCGGGTCGGTGATGGACCTGCTTGACGGCAAGTACTCGCGGATGAGCGGCAAGGCCACCCTGTTTGGCGCGTTCCTGGACAGTTCGCTCGATCGGGTGGAGGAAGGCATCGTGCTGACCGCGATCGCGATGCAGTTCGTCGTCGGGCACGACGGGGTGTACTCCGGCGGCGACCAGTACGCCGTCGCCGCGGTCGTGCTGGCCGTGATCGGATCGCTGATGGTGTCCTACACGCGGGCCCGTGCCGAGGCCCTGGGTATTGAGTGCAAGGTCGGCATAGCCAATCGCGCGGTGCGCGTTGTGATCATCAGCGTGGCCGTGTTCTTTGCTCGCGGGCTTGGCGGGCTATTTGACTTTTCGCTGCTGAAGGTGGGTGTGTACGTGCTCGCCGGACTGAGCCTTTTCACGATGTTTCAGCGCATCTTCCACGTTTACAAGCAGAGCAAGATTCTCGATGCCGAGCGTGCCGCGGCCGACGCGTCGTAGGTCGTCGTGGCCGGCCGCGACTGCGGCGGGCGATGCCTCAAATGTAACTTTCGCCCGCTGAGGGTGTCTCACCCTCTATCCTCGGCCCGTTGACGATGCGCGGGCCGATCGCGACCTCGCGCCCCGTCAGATTGTTTTCCGCGTCGGCCGCTCGCCGCCCCCGGCAACGACCGCCACGAACTTCATCGCGATCGCACGTACCCGTAATCGAAGGAAGGAAATCCCCAGTGAGTCCTGCCCCCAAGAACGGCAGCAACGGCAAGAGCACAAACGGCACAGGCCGCTACCAGCGTGACAAAGTCCGCGTGGCGATCATCGGCGTCGGCAACTGCGCAAGCGCGTTTGTGCAGGGAGTCGAGTACTACAAGAACGCCGACCCCAAGGAGGACGTGCCCGGCCTGATGCACGTCGATCTCGGCGGATACCACATCAGCGACATCGAGTTTTCCGCGGCCTTCGACATCAACGCCACGAAGGTCGGCAAGGATCTTGGCCAGGCGATCTGGGCCGATCCCAACAACACGATGAAGTTCTCGAAGGTGCCGAAGGATCTGGGAGTGACCGTGCAGCGCGGCATGACCCATGACGGACTTGGCAAATACCTCAAGCAGAAGATCAAGAAGGCTCCGGGCGAGACCGTCGACATCGTGCAGATCCTCAAGGACACGAAGACCGACGTTGTTGTGTCGTATCTGCCGGTCGGCAGCGAGGACGCCACCAAGTGGTACGTGGAGCAGATTCTGGAGGCCGGTTGCGGCTTCGTCAACTGCATCCCGGTGTTTATCGCGCGTGAGCCGTACTGGGACAAGCGCTTCAAGAAGGCCGGTCTGCCGGTCGTGGGCGACGACATCAAGAGCCAGGTAGGCGCGACGATCGTGCATCGTCAGCTCGCCACGCTGTTCGGCGACCGCGGCGTGAAGATGATGCGCACCTCGCAGCTGAACGTCGGCGGCAACATGGACTTCTACAACATGCTTGAGCGCGAGCGCCTGGAGAGCAAGAAGATCTCCAAGACCAACGCCGTGACCTCGATCATGGGCCACACGCTGCCGCCGGACGATGTTTACATTGGCCCGTCGGACTACGTGCCGTGGCTGACCGACCGCAAGTGGGCGCACATCCGCGTTGAGGGTCAGGCCTTCGGCGACGTGCCGCTGAACGTGGAACTCAAGCTTGAGGTGTGGGACTCACCCAACAGCGCCGGCATCGTGATTGACGCGGTGCGTTGTTGCAAGCTGGCCCTCAACAGCGGCATCGGCGGTCAGCTCGATGGCCCGTCCAGCTACCTGATGAAGTCGCCGCAGAACCAGCGGCCGGACGCCCAGGCTCGTATCGACACCGAGAAGTTCATCGCCAAGTACGCGGGCAAGCCGAAGCTCGGCGCCACCCGTACAAAGGCCGGTGCCGGACGCGCAAGTGCCGCGAAGCGCAAGACCGCCCCGGCGACCGCGAAGCCCGCCGCCCGTAAGACGGCTCCAAAGGCCGCGGCGAAGAAGTAGGCCCGGCCAGCGGATGAAACGGCGCCTGCGAGCGCCGCCGCATATTGATGTGATTGAGAGCGCCGGCCGCATTACGTGGCCGGCGTGCCTGCGTGGCCATCGTCTCTTTCTGATTCGATAGACGGATCGTGAGCGCAGGGTCGTCAAAATCGCAAACGGTTGCCGTCGGGTACTCCCAGTCGCGACGCCGTGCCGGCATCGCGCTGATCTCGCTTGCGGGGATCGTGCTGGCAGCGTCCGCGCTCGCCATGTACGTGCAGCGCAACATCTTTGAACCCGCGCGCTTCGCAGATCATGCACAGGCCACGCTGGAGTCGCCCGAGGTGCGCGATCTGGCGGCCGACAAGCTCACGGGTCAGGTGATCGATCAGATTGATCCCGACCTGATCGCCGTGCGTCCGGTGCTGGACGCCGCGTCCGCCGCACTAATCGACACAACAGCGTTCAAGCGGTTGTTTCGCAGCGCGGTGCTACAGGCCCATCGCGCGGCGGTCGAACGTGATCTCGGCAGCGCGGTGCTTGTGCTGGCGAACGTCGGCGTACTCGTGGAGCAGTCGCTGCGCAAACTGAGTCCCGAGATTGCGCGCCAGATTCCTGAAGGGCTGGACGCAAAGCTCGTGAAGGTCGCCGACGGCAGTTTCGAATCCGATGTCGCCACGATTGCCGCAAAGACCGGCACGCTCTCGTGGGTGCTGCCGCTGGTGGCGCTGCTGTTGATGGCGACCGGGTTCGCGGTCGCGCCGAATCGCCGACGCGCGCTCAACCACTGCGGCATCGCGCTGGCGGGGTCCGGCGCCGGTTTGACGGTGGCGTACGCGTTTGCCCGTTCGTTGCTGATTCATCGCGCGGCGGACGGCATTGACCGCGATGCGGCCGAGGCGATCTGGCACGAGTTCATGGGTGGCGCGTTTGTGCTGTCCGTGAGCATGGCAACCGCGGGCGCGGCGCTGGCCGCGGCGGCAGCGGGCAATCTTCGACCGGCCGATGTGGACAGCCGCGTCAGGCAAATACTCGCGCGCGTCGCGCACCCGCCGCCGGCCGCGTTGCCCAGGGCGCTTTGGGCGCTCGGGCTGATCGCGATGGGCGCGCTGGCGCTGCTTGATCCGGTTGGAGCCGTCAAAGGCCTGATGTTCGTGGCCGGCTTTTATCTGGTGTTTCGCGGAGTCAACGAATTGATCGCGATTGCGATGCCGCCGGTCGTCGAGCCCGCGGCGACGGCCGAAGGAAAAGCGCCGAACTTTGCGCGGCGTTTCGGTTCGTTCGCCGCCGCCGTTGCCGTGATCTGCGTGGCAGCCGCCGCATTGGCCGCGGCGACGATCGGCGAAGAGGGCCTGCAGCGGCTGGGTGTGATCAAAGACACGCGCAGCTGCAATGGCGCCGAAACTCTCTGCTCGAAACGGCTTCCCGAGATCGCGCTGGCCGCCACGCACAACTCGATGTCGGACAAGACCTATCCGGGTGGCTGGCTGTTTCCCGAACAGGACGGGCCGGTGTCGGAGCAGCTCGCCTACGGCGTGCGCGCGCTGATGCTCGACGTCTACTACGGATTTCCGGGCACGCGCGTTTACACCGACGGCGATCTCAGCTCACCGGACGTGCGCGACAAGCTGAAGAGCGAATTTGGCAAGGAATTCGTGGCCGCCGCCGATCGCATTCGGCGCACGCTTTCCAAGCCGGAACGGGGAAAGCGGCGGATGTACCTGTGTCACGGATTCTGCGAGCTGGGGGCGACGCCGATCGAGGAAACGCTGGGGCAGGTGCGCACGTTCCTGGAAGACAATCCTCGTGAAGTGATGATGATCGTGTTTCAGGACTATGTGCCCACCCGCGAGCTGTGGTCAGAGTTGGAGAAGGGCGGGATCGCCGACTACGCGTACAGGGGACCGGTAGACGGCCGGTGGCCGAGGATCGGAGAGATGATCGATCAAAACCAGCGGCTCGTCCTGCTCAACGAGAACAACCTCTCGCCCGCGGTTCCGTGGATCCACGGGGCCTTCGATGTGATGCAGGAGACTCCGTTCGCGTTTTCCAGCAAGTCCGCGCTGACATCGGCGGAAAGTTGCGTCCCGGGACGTGGTGGCGACACCAACGAGTTGTTCCTGATGAATCATTGGATCAGCACGCCGCCGGCTGCACGCCCAAGCAACGCGCGCGTCGCCAACGCACGCGAGCTGATGCGCAAACGAATCAGGCGATGCGAGCGCTCCCGCGGTCGCCCTGCCAACCTGGTCGCCGTCGACTTCTACGCGCAGGGTGACTTGATGGCGGTGGTCGACGAACTGAACGCCGGTCGCACGGGCGGCGAGTGAGCAGTCGCTGCGTCAAGCAGTGGATCAGCTCGCGAGGCGTAAACGCGACGGCGCGGTCCGGTCCTGAAGCGGCACGATCCGCTCAATCAACCGGCGCGCGACTCCGGCCACCAATTCGCTGTCGTACGTCAAATAGAAGCTGAAGCGGCGATCGGCGTCGGGGCCGGTGTCGCCGAGGTCTTTGGCAACGAGCGCGGCGCAATGGTGCGGGCTGATCTCGCAGACGATCCATTCGTCGGCCAGCGGGTCGCCGTCGTTTAGCGAGCAGCCGAGGATTCCGGGTTCGAGCCGCCCGGAAAGCTGTCGGCCGATCACTCCCACCAGCGCGATGCCGCCGGCGATCTCGGAATACGCCCGCCGTGAGGACTCGCCGAAGAACTGCGCGTGCTGAAAGCTGCTCATCAAAAGCCCGGTCGGTCCCATCACACGCGCCACTCCTTCAAGCTCCTTGCTTACCGCGGTGATGAAACGCTTGGACGCGATGCGCATTTCGCGGCGCGCCGACACGAATTGATACGGAGTTTGCTTGTCGTCGAAGCGGCTGGGAACGGCCGTCGCGAGACGCAGCGTGCGCGCTGCAGGCCGCGGTTCGAACTCCGCGAAGGGGATCGGCTTGCCGTATTTCCAGCCTTGACAGAAATGCGCCCCCAGCGCCGTTGCGCGGTCAAGGTGTTCATCGGTTTCAACGCCTTCGGCGACGACCAGCGCGTCGTTCTTTTCGTTCCACGAATTGATCGTCTGCATCGTGCTCATCATTGCGGCCAATTCGTCTTCCGGCGCGTGGACCAGGCTCATGTCGAGTTTGATGATGTCCGGCCGCAGCAGTGGCAGGATGCCGAGCGAACGCGAATCCGTGCCGACATCGTCGAGCGCGATCGCCATCCCGGCCCGGCGCCAGACTCGCGCCGCGCTGAGCACATCTGTCGGCCGGTCGATCAGTCCGCGCTCGGTGAACTCACAGACGACGAGCAGCTTCTCGCCGGCCTCCTCCAGCAGTGGCCATACGTGATCGGGCGGGCGCACGAATGCGGCATCCGGCTCGACGTTCACAAACAGCAGCATCGGCGAGAGCAGACCTTTTTGCAACGCGCCGCGCAGCGCCGCCGCGCGGCATTCCCAGTCAAGCTCGGCCAGCCGTCCGCCCGAGCGCGCCGCCGCGAAGAGCCGGTCCGGAAACTCAAGCGGCGAGCCCTTCGGACCGCGGGCCAGGGCTTCATAACCGATGACTTCTTCGGTTCGCAGATCGACGATCGGCTGATACGAGCTGACGATCAACTCCTTGCGGAGGATGCGGTCCAACTCGTCAGCGTCGCTTGCCGACAGGTTGTCGGAGGCCAGTGACACGGGCATCTCTTGCGAGTATCGACATGCGGACATTTGACACAAGCAAGAAGGGCCTTGTGGTAGCCGGATGTTCGACCGTCCCGGGTTGCGCGTGTGATGTCTACGTGAATGTCCGCCCGTATAGTTACCGCGTGCCGCAACCGGACGCCATGACCATCGCGCAGGTCACCCCGTACGGATGGGAGGAACGGCGCGAAACCAATCGTTACGTTCACGCGCTGTCGCGAGCGCTCGCCGCTCGCGGCCATCGAGTGGTGGTTGTGGCTCCGTCGTCGTCGCGCAGACTCGTGCGCGAATCGCGTGCGTTGATACGCGCCGCCGCCGCCGATCCGCAATCGCTATTTGGCGAGGCGGGCGGGTTGCCGCGGGTGCTCGGAGTTGGACAGTCGCTGCCGTTTCCTCCGGCGCGGCTGGGCGGTAGCGTCGCGCTGCCGATCGACGTGGCCAGCACGCTGGAGGATCTCTTCGCGCTCGACTGCTTCGACTTCGTACACGTACACGAACCGTTCGCGCCGAGTGCCGCCAGCGCGGCGCTGCGGCTGAGCCACACGCTCAACGTGGGCACTTTTCACCAGGCGGCCGAGCGCACGCTCTCCACGCAGGTCGCGCGGCGGTTCGTGGAGCTGTTCTTCGGCCGGCTCGACGCGCGCGTGGCCGTCAACGAGATCACGCGCGATCTCGTGCGTTCGTATTTCGGCGGCGATTACGAGATCATTGCGCCCGGTTCCGAAGCTCCCGCCGCGCGCGCCGAGCGAGACGCCGGCGCTCCGGTTGAGATCTTTCTCGGCGACTACGAGGAGCGCGCCGCGCAGCGGATCTTTTTACGCGCTTTGCGCAAGCTTCCCCGCGATCTTGATTGGCATGCGACGGTCCGTGTGCCGGTCGAGCAGCCGATCGTGCCGGCCGGGCTCTCACGGCGACTGCGCGAGCGGATCGACTTCGTCGGGCTTGGTGTTGAGTCGACCGGTTCACTGCTGGCCCGGGCCGACATCGCGGTTGCCGCCAGCGCAGGGGTGGCGCCCAGCCCGGCGTTCCTGGCGCGCGCCGCCGCTTCGGGCGCGGTGCCGCTGGCCGCGAACCTGCCGCAGTACCGCGAGGCGTTGCGAGACGGCGATCTTGGGTTGCTGTTCGACCCGGGCGATCCAGAGGCGCTGGCTGCCCAATTGCGGCGGCTGATTGAGGACGCGCCGCTGCGTGAACGGATCTCCGCCGCGGCGATTGCCGGCGCCCGCGAGAATGCCTGGGACGCGGTGGCCGAACGCCACGAGTCGATCTACCGCCGGGTCGCCGGCCGCCGCCATGACCTGATTCCCGGCAAGCAGGGAGACCCGAAACTGCGCGCCAGGCTCGCCAAGCGCGACCGCATCGAGGTGGACCTGCACATGCACACCGATCATTCGCACGACTGCGCCACGCCCGTGGAGGTGTTGTTGGAGACGGCGCGGGTGCAGGGTCTGGGAGCGATCGCGGTGACCGATCACAACGAGGTCTCGGGCGCGCTGGCGGCTGCCGAGGTCGCGGCGGACTACGGCGTCAAGGTGATCGTGGGCGAAGAGGTCAAGACCGCCAACCAGGGCGAGGTGATCGGCCTCTTCATCAAGGAGAAGATTCCCAAGGGCGTCTCACTTCAGGAGGCGATCGCCGACATCAAGCGTCAGGGCGGCCTGGTCTACGTGCCGCATCCGTTCGACCGCATGCACAGCGTACCCGACTACGAGAACCTGCTGGAGGTGCTGGAAGACATCGACCTGATCGAGATCTTCAATCCGCGTGTCGCGATCTCCGCGTTCAACGAAGAAGCCGCGCGCTTCGCCGCCAAGTACCGGATCGTCGCCGGCGCGGGCAGCGACAGCCATGTCTCACAGGGGCTTGGCAGCGTGCGCATCAGCATGCACGACTTCGACGGTCCCGATGAGTTCTTGGAATCGTTGCGCACCGCCGACATCGCGCGTACGCCGAGCAGCCTGGTGTATGTGCAGGCGCTGAAGTTTCTGCAGACCAAGACCGGGCTTGAGTCTCGCGTGCCCAAGCCGACGCGTCGGCGCAGCGCCGCTTCGGCGCGCAAGTTGTAGACGCGGCGCTGTCGACTTCGTCTCCGCTCTCCTGCGCCCGCAACAAAACCTGCCGCGCGCAACTGTCGCTGCGGTCTCAAGGAGCCGACCGCGGGTCGTCTAAATCCGTGGCTCAGGATGTAGCGGAATCGCCGGCGAGAAGCTCCCCCTCTCGTCGGCGAACTCCGTCTTTCGGCCGGTGGTTCGGGAGGACCCGGCCGGCATCCGCCAAGATGAACTGCGGGGTGAACCGATGAAAGACGAAATGCCGCTCACAGACGATGAAATCCGCGAGAAGTACTTGGAGCGCGCAATCCGCGAGCTCAATTCGCTGGCCCACGAGATCCATGGATGCGACGAATGCCCTCGCGGCAGCCTGATGCCGGTGCTCGGCAGCGGTCATCCTCAGGCCGACATCTTTCTGCTCAAGCACACAGCGAAGCCCGCAGAGGTCGAAGAGGGGGTTGCGTTCTACGGCCGGGCCGGGACCGCGCTGACGAAGTCGTTTAAGCGACTAGGAATCGATCCGCTGACGGTGTATGGCACGGTCAGCGTGAAGTGCCCGGTCGAGCCGGTCGAAGCCGCGGATTCGTGCATGGCGCGCGTGCTCGACGAGTTGATGGTGGTACAGCCGCGCGTGGTCGTGATCATGGGCGAGCCGGCGCTTGACGCGGTGGCCGCGCTTGAGATGCCGGGCGCGGCGGCGCTGGAGCCACGGGCGGGTGAGATCCAGCAGTGGACCGCGCACTGCGACGCTCTTTTCACACCCGATCTGGACGAGTGTCTAGACGACGAATCGGCCAAGCGGGCGTTCTGGGATGCCTTCAAGGGCCTAGGCGTCTGGCACGCACAGCTGCCGCCTTTTTAGTCTCGCGCCTGGAAGAAAGCACCCGGTCGCGTTCGTCGGTATGGTGGCGCGATGAACACAGACACACCTCCGGCCGCCGCACCAGTACCGCCGCCGCCGGCTCAATCTCCTTACCCGGTCCGCTTCGACGTTGCATATCCCGACCGCGATCTCGACCGGCTCAGCACGTTCTTCCGGATCTTCTACGTGATCCCGATCGCGATCGTGCTCGGGCTGCTGCAAGGTGCACAAGAGGGAGGGGTCATCTTGTTCCCGACACTGCTGATGATCCTGTTCCGTCAGAAGTACCCGCGCTGGTGGTTCGACTTCAACGTTGAGATCTCGCGATTCACAGCGCGGGTGTGTGCGTACGGATGCCTGCTCGACGACAAGTATCCGTCCACCGACGAGCAGCAGTCGGTGTTGCTGGAGATCGACTATCCGGATGCGAAACTCGGCATTAACAGGTGGCTGCCGCTGGTCAAGTGGTTCCTGGCGATTCCGCATTTTGTCGTGCTGATGTTTTTGTGGATCGCGGTGTTCTTCGTCGTCATTTTCGCGTGGTTCGCGGTCCTGTTCACCGGTAGATATCCGCGTGGCGCGTTCGATTTCATCGTCGGCGTGTTGCGCTGGGGCTGGCGAGTCAACGGCTACGTAGCGCTGCTGGTGACCGACCGCTATCCACCGTTCAGCATGCGTCCGTAAACACCCCGCCAAGCCCCGGACCCCTCTCCCAAGCCAATTCCTGCCCCGGAGTCTGGCTCCGCTGCGGCTCTCAAGCCAATTCCTGCCCCGGAGTCTGGCTCCGCTGCGGGCCCGCTGCGGCTCCCTCCGCCGCGGGCTCCGTGGCCGTGGTGGGCTACGCCGGGTTGCGGGGCGAGCGTTTTTCGGCGCGGCGTTGTTCGATCACCGCGAGGCGACGTGCGTCGTCGGTTAGGTCCATCACCGCCACACACTCGATGTGCGGGGTGTGGGGGAACATGTCTACCGGGCGTACGCGACGCAGCGTGTAGCCGCTGTCGGCGAATTGCCGCAGGTTTGGCGCCAGCGTGGTGGGGTTGCAGCTGACGTAGACGATCCGCCTTGGCGCGGCGTCAAGCACACGGCGGCAGACCTTGGAACTCAGCCCCGCGCGCGGCGGGTCCAGCACCACGACGTCCGGGGTGCCCGCGTCTTCGATCAGCTTCGGCAGCGCCAGTCGCATGTCGCCGGCGATGAACTCGGCGTCGGTCACGCCGTTGAGGTTGGCGTTCTTGTTCGCGTCGGCGACCGCGCTCTCGACGATCTCGATTCCCCAGACGTGCCGCGCGTGCTCGGCCATCGAGATTCCGATCGTGCCGCTGCCGCAGTAGAGGTCGAACACGGTCTCGCGACCGCTCAACCCGGCGAACTCGACCGCCGTGCCGTAGAGCTTCTCGGTCTGGTCGGAGTTGGTCTGGAAGAACGCGTCAGCCGAGATGCGGTAGCGCTGATTCAGAATCTCCTCTTCCAAATACGAGCTGCCGAGCAGGACTTTGTCGCGCGTGTCGCGGGTGGCGTTGCCCGGGTCGTCGGAACGGCTCCAGATCACACTCGCCGGAGGCGGATCGAGTGTGCCGAGCGCGCCGAGAAAACTCGCCGTGTCGAAACCATAGGGTTGCGGCTCCGTGGTGGACGTGACCAGCCGCACGAGCGTGTCGCCTGTGTGCCGGCCTTCGCGCACAATCAAATTGCGCAGAAATCCGAAACGTTCATCGCGGTCGTAAGGCCCGAGCCCCTGCTGCTCGCACCAGTCGCGCACGATCCGCCGGATCGCGTTTGCGCGTTCACTCGCCAGAACGATGTCGTCGACGTCCTCGATCACATCCCAATGTCCGGGGCGGTGGTAGCCCAAGGCGAGGCCACCGCCCTGTTCGGGCGAGCGGGTTCCAAACGAGAACTCCACCTTGTTGCGGTAGTTCCAGATTGCCGGGTCGTCGTGTGAAGATCAGGCCGCGATGATCGGCTCGATTATCGGTCGTTGCTCGCCGCCGTTCGCGCCGTCTGCGTCCGCACCGTCCGCACCGTCCGCATCCGCGCTTGCTTCGGCCAGTTCAAACCCGCCGAGCCGTTCGAGCGCCTCGCGCACCTGGCGTTGCTTCTCGCCTAGCTGGGCGTCGTAGCGCAGACATTGCCAGGTAGCTCCCGGATGGGGCGCCCGTTCAGCCACGCGGTTCGGACCGGGCTCAAGCACCTCCACAACACGCGCCTCGGCGAAGCGCTTCTTGCCCCCCGTAACTTCCGCGATCACGCGATCTCCGGGCAACGCGCCGCGAACGAACACCACAAACCCTTCGGCGCGTCCGACACCCGCGCCACCGTGCGCCAGCGAGTCGATCGCCAATTCGACGCGATCGCCTTTGAAGAAACGCCTTCGTGGTGCTGAAGTTGCCGGATCCGCGCTCACGTATCGACGGTAGCGGGCCGCACTGCCGGCCCATCGTCGACTACGAAAAACTGCTTGCCGAAAGTCGCCGCCGTAGCGCGCTCGGCCATAATCTCGCGATGGCAACTCATTTTCTCACGGGAGCGGAACTAACGCCCGGCGAACTGGCGGCGATTCTCGATCGCGCCGCCGAGCTCAAGTCCGCGCGCGCGGAGGGGGCCGGAACTTCCCCCACCGGGATTTCCGGCGCGCTCGCCGGTAAGACCGTCGCCTTGATCTTCGAAAAGCCGAGCACGCGCACGCGCATGAGCGCGGAGATCGGCGTGTACGAACTGGGCGGTCATCCGATGGTGCTCTCCGGCGACGCGATGCAGCTTTCGCGCGGCGAATCCTTGCGCGACACCGCTTTGGTGATGGAGCGTTTCGTACATGCGATCGGCATTCGCACCGGTCCGCACGACACCGTCGAACAGCTCGCC
Source organism: Actinomycetota bacterium (assembly GCA_016213645.1). Classification (GTDB taxonomy): domain Bacteria; phylum Actinomycetota; class Thermoleophilia; order Solirubrobacterales; family JACPNS01; genus JACPNS01. The sequence continues at coordinate 109,496 of JACQZY010000020.1, read as the reverse complement.
GCCAACGCGAACGTGCCGGTCTTCAACTTGCTGACACGCGATCATCACCCGTGCCAGGCACTCGCCGACCTGATGACGATGCGCGAGCGCTTCGGCGACACAGCCGGACTGAAGCTCGCCTACGTGGGCGACGGCAACAACGTCGCCGCGTCGCTGATGGTGCTCGGCGCGATGGCCGGGGTGACCGTTGCCGTGGCCACGCCGGACGGCTACACCCCGGACCCGGCGGCAGTTCGACTCGCGGAGAGTGTCGCCACCGCCGGTGGCTGCGTAGAACTCACCACCGATCCCGAGGTCGCGGCCGCGGAGGCCGACGCGGTCTACACCGATGTTTGGGTGAGCATGGGTGACGAGGACTCCGAACGCCGCAAGCGCGACCTCGGGCCGTACCAGCTGAACGACCGGCTGATCAGCGTGGCTAAGCCCACTGCGGTGGCGTTGCACTGCCTGCCCGCCCACGCCGAAGAGGAGATCACGGCCGACGTTCTGTACGGCGATCGGTCCGCGATCTTCGATCAGGCCGAGAACCGCCTACACGTCCAGAAGGCGCTACTCGAGCACCTTCTGCCGCGCTGATCCGACCGAACCCATAATCTGACCGGCAAGGTCTTGGGCATGAACGATCAATCCAGCGAGCCAAACGATTTCCGCGCCCGCGCACGCGCGCGCGGCGAGGCCAAGAACGCCGAGGCCCGCGCCGCGCTTGTGCCGCTGGCGCCGGGCGAGCGTCCGGTGGCGGTCACGGTAGCCGCGATCGTTGCGCTGGTGTTTGCGATCTTCAACGTCGTCGTGATCTTCTTCGTCCACGTCGATACGGACAAACAGAGCGCCGCGATTGTGCAACAGATCTTTATCGCCGCGCTGCTGCTGGTGTCCGCCGCCGGCATGTGGCGCACGAAGTACTGGGCCGTGCTGGGCTTTCAGACGATCCTCGCGCTCACCGTGATCATGTTCCTACTGGCCTTGATGAAGGCGAGCAGTGTCTGGTTGCTGGTGCCGTACATCGCGCTGATCGTCGGCTTCTCGACGCTGTTCTGGTTTCTGATCCGTGCGATGGCGCGCATCCAGATGCCGGAAAGTCCGGCACAACGTCGGCTGCGGGAACAGATGGCTCAGATCGACCGCGATAACGCCAACGGAGACGCCGCCAATGGGTGATGGAACCTACGACCTGGCCGTGATCGGTGCCGGACCCGGCGGCTACGTTGCGGCGATCCGTGCGCGCCAGCTGGGTTTGTCGGTTGCGATTATCGAGAAGGACCGCACCGGCGGACGCTGCCTCAACTACGCCTGCATCCCGGCGAAGGCCGTGCTACGGAGTGCCGACGTGCTCGACGAGATCGGCAAGGCGTCGCGTTATGGCATCACGCTGCCTGGCGACGGTACGCCGCAGGTCGACTGGACGAAGGTCGCGCGTCGTCGCGACCGCGTGGTCAGCACGCTGACCGGTGGTGTCGCGGGGCTGTTGAAGAAGCACGGAATCCACGCCTTTAAGGGCGACGCCGCACTGGCCGCCCCCGGCGGCGATGAGGCCGTCGAGCTAAGCGTGACCGATCCTCAGGGTGAGCACGAGCTCTTTGCCTCGCGCGTGATCATTGCGACCGGCTCGGTTGCAATGCCGGTGCTGGGGTTGAAGTTCGAAGGGCGCGTGTTGGACACCGCTGGCGCCTGGCTGACGCATGACCTACCCGAGTCGCTGGCCGTAATCGGCGCCGGTGCCAGCGGGGTGGAGGTGGCCTCGGCCTTCGGCCGCATGGGTGTGCGGGTCACTTTGATCGAGGCGCTGCCTCGGATACTGCCCGCAGAAGAGCCGGAGATCGCCGAGCACGTCGCCAAGGAGCTTGGCAAGCAGAACGTGAAGGTGCTGGCCGGCGCGAAGATCGACGCGGTTGAACCCGGTGTCGGGAGCGTCGCGGTCACGGTCGGGGGTGAGCGCGACGAGTTCGACCGGCTTTGCATCGCGGCGGGGCGCGCGCCGGACACCGAGAGCCTCGATCTAGCCGCCGCCGGCGTGAAGACCGGCGAACGCGGACTGATTGAGATCGATGAGCGACAGCGCACGTCGAACCCTCGCATCTACGCGATTGGCGATGTCGTGCGCGGTCCGGCGCTGGCGCACAAGGCTTCGGAGGAGGGAGTGGTGGCCGTTGAGGCGATGGTGCAATTTGAGGACTGCGAGCCGATCGTTGTGGACAACATTCCTCGCGCCACTTTCTGCGCACCGCAGGTTTCAAGCATCGGCTTGACGGAGGCGCAGGCGCGCGAGGTGTGCGGCGCCGTGACCGTGGGACGCTTTGATCTGGCGGCCGCCGGAGCGGCGACCGTCTATGGAGATCGCACTGGTTTCGTGAAGATCATCGGCGACACCGAAAGCGGTGAGATACTCGGCGCGCACGCCGTTGGCCCGAAGGCGGCGGACCTGATCGCCGAGTTGGCCGTGGCCAAGAGCGCGCAAATCGGATACCCGGATCTCGCGCGGATAATCCACGCTCACCCCACGATCTCCGAGGCCGTACTGGAGGCCGCGAGGGCGGCCGACGGCTGGGTGCTGCATGCGTGAGGCGTGCCCGTGATGAGCGGTGACGGGGAATTCACGGAGCTTTCCGGTGTGCCGGGCGGCGGGAACGGTTCGCAGGCATCGTCGGACTCGTCCGCGGGCCGGACCGACGCGCCGCCATCTTTCACCTTCTACTACGACATCGGTTCCGCCTACGCCTGGGCGATCGGCGAACGCATCGCCAAGTGCCTGCCCGAGGCCGAGTGGCAGCCCGTGCTTCAACCCGACGTTGACGACGGCCCGTTGTGGGACGGCGACACCGAGCAGATCTACGACATGGCCCAGAAGTTCGGCCTGCTGCGACCGCGCTTCGACGACGACCAGCTGCACAAAACGATCGCCGATACGCGGCAGATGATGCTGGCTGCCATCTACGCGAAGTCGATCGGCCGAACCGTCGCCTTCAGTCTGGCCGCGTTTCGGCAGATTTTCAACGCGGCCAAGCCGGTCGACGACATCGACACGGTTCTGCTCGCCGCCGCCGCCTGCGAGATGCACCCCCGCGCAGTTCTACCGGCGCTCGAGCTGGAATCCACGCGCGCGGCGCTGGCCGCCGCGGGCGCAGAGTTGCGCGAACGCGTCGGAGGAAGCACCGAACTGCCGCTGCTCGCGGGCACAGCACCCGACGGCTCACCGGTCTTGGCGAGCGAACGCGAGCTGGTCGAGTTGGCGCTGCGGGAGTTTCGCCCGCTGAAGAACTGATTCAGGGCGCCTCAACGCTTCACCACAGCGTCGCTTTCAGGCGATGTGGCCGCGATCCCGTGCCGACGTTCCGACCGCAGCCATCCCGCACGCAACCACGCCGACAGACTGCCGTCGGTACACCAACCGACAGCTCAGTTCGATGAATCCTGTAGGGCCTTGACCCGAACCCAGCCCATCCGTGAGTTTCGACGGAGGTAGGTTTCGATCGGCTCCGTTTCGTACACGTCGGGTGGATACGACTGGATCACCTGGCCGCGCTCGCTGACGATCAGGACGTGGCCCCAGTATCCTCCGGCACCCTCGCGCATCTCAAGAATGTCTCCTGGTCGGTATCCGCCCGGTGGCGGCTTGCGTCCGGTGCCGCGAATTATTTTGTCCGTCTCACCTGCCGTCGGTGTGAGAGGCAACAAGCCACCCTGCGTCCAAATCTGATCGGTGTGAGCGATCGTTCCGCTGATCCATTCGCCGGCTCCGACCTGAAAGGCATAGGCCACGAACGACGAGCAGTCGAATCCATCGCGATGTTTGTGGTGGCCGACGGCGAGGAGGCCGTTCGGACTGCGTGGCTGGGCGCCGTATACGTACGGCACCCCGATCTGACTGCGCGCGGCTCGGAGCACTGCCAGTGCTTTACCGTGCGCACGCAGATGGTCGTATTTGCCGGGCTTTTCCGCGGGTGCGTCGGGTTGGTGCCGATCTCGCGCCGTCACCGCCGCTGTCGTGCCGATCAACAACGCGACCGTCCCGGAAATCAACACGAACTTGAGCAGCCGGATTCGAAAACGAATTTGACCCTGGGGAACCAGCATTCGGCCAGCCTAACCACGTCCCGGTTAACTCAACACCAGTCGATCCTTCGCCATGACAAGCGAAGCTGACGGCGCACCTGTCGACCCAGCCGAAGTGACGGCTCGCTCGTGCCCTCGGCCGCCGGAAAGGAACCTGCCCACCGGTCACTTCAATATTGTGGAGTTGATGGAGGGTTCAGAGACACCAGGCGCGCAGGCGCCGGGCGGCGATCCGGCGCAGCAGGACCAGGCCGCGCGGTCCGCGGCGCCAAGCGCCCGCTTCATGCCTGACCACATGCTGCCGGATCCCGAACGTGGCAAGGCGCTGCTGTATCGCATGCTGCTGATCCGCCGTTTCGAGGAGCGTGCCGGCGAGATGTACGCGCGCGCGAAGATCGGTGGCTTTCTGCATTTGTGCATCGGCGAGGAGGCAACCGTGGTGGGCACTACCGCTGCGATGCGCGGCAGCGACTACTTGATCTCCACCTATCGCGAGCACGGTCAGGTGCTTGCGCGCGGCACCCCGCCGAATGCCGTAATGGCCGAGCTGTTCGGTCGGGTCGACGGCGTCTCCAAGGGCCGCGGGGGATCGATGCACATGTTCGACGCCGAGCGACGTTTCATGGGCGGCTACGGCATCGTCGGCGGGCACCTGCCGATCGCGGCGGGGCTGGCGCTTGGTTCCGTGTACCAAGGCACTGACGACGCCGTTGTCTGCATGCTCGGCGACGGCGCAACGAACCAGGGCACCTTCGGCGAAACGCTGAACCTCGCCGCGCTTTGGCGGCTGCCGGTCGTCTTCATCATCGTCAACAACCAGTTCGGCATGGGCACCAGCGTGGCGCGGCACAGTGCCGTCACGGATCTGAGCGCGAAGGGCGAGGGTTTTGGCGTGCCCGGCACGCGCTGCGACGGCATGGACGTGCTGGACGTGGAGTCCTGCGTTCGTACCGCGCTTGAGCACGTTCGCACGGAGCGCAACCCCCTGCTGATTGAGGCCGTCACGTACCGCTTTCGCGGTCACTCGATGGCCGATCCCGAGGAGTACCGCTCCAAACAGGAGGTCGACGAGTGGCGCCGCCGCGATCCGATCATGCAGTTCGCCAACCGGTTGATCGGGGCCGGCGCGATCACCGGCACCGACGCCGAACAGCTCGACCGACAGGCGCTGGCAGAGGTTGACGCGTCGGTGCAGTTTGCCGACCAGTCGCCGTTCCCCGCACTCGACAGCCTCTACGAAAACGTCTACGTGCTCGGCGACCAGTTACGCGGCTGGTATTCGGTGGACACCCGCTCGCCCGGCGCGATCCGTGGCGAGCAGATCGGCGGCGACGCCGATCTGCAGCGGCTGGCCGAGGCCGGCGCCGCGCACGACGAGACCGCGGACTTTGGTGAGCAGATCCAGATGCGCGCGGGTGGCCGTCGCGACGCCGTGGCCGACGGCGCTCCGCCGCCACTCCCGTTGCCGCCGGACCAGCCCGGGGCGCCTTCCTTCACGGAGGGGCCGACTGAGACCGCCCCGCCGCCGCTTGCGACGCCTGCGGAACCGATCCCATCCGCACCCGCACCGGAACCATTGCCCGAGCCGCCGCCGCTTGCGCCACCGAGTCCGGCCGAGCCGTTGCCCGCTCCCGACGATGTCAGCGTGGAACCGCTGCCTACCCCGGATGATGTCAGCTTCGAGCCGCTCCCTGCTCCCGACGATGTCAGTTTCGAGCCGTTGCCGGTCGAGGACGTGGACGATGACTACGGTGCCGGAGACGACGAGATCAGCTTTGAGCCGCTGCCGCTTGAGGATGACGATTTGAGCTTTGCGCAAGAGCAAAGCCATCCGGCTCCGCTGCCGCTGCCGCTGCCGGACGAGTCGCCGATGCCGTTGCCGATCCCGGATGACGCCGCGCCGCCGCCGCTGCCGATGCCCGGTGAATTGCCGCCCGAGCCGGGGCTGTTGCCACCGGATCCCGGTCCCACCGACGAGCCGGGACTGCTGCCACCGGAGGAGCAATCCTGATGGCGGAGATGCGTTACCGCGAAGCGCTCAATCTCGCCTTGCGTGAGGAGATGGCGCGCGACCCGAACGTCTTTCTGATGGGCGAAGACGTGGGTGTATTCAACGGCGCGTTCAAGGTGACCGAAGGCCTGCTGGAGGAGTTCGGCGAAGACCGCGTGCGCGACACGCCGATCAGCGAGAACACGATCGTCGGCATCGGCCTCGGCGCGGCGATGTCCGGCCTGCGCCCGGTGGTCGAGCTGATGACGATCAACTTCTCGCTACTGGCGCTGGATCAGATCATCAACCACATGGCGCCGATTCATTACATGTTCGGCGGTCAGGCCAAGGCACCGATGGTCGTGCGCATGCCGCAGGGCGCCGGGCACCAGCTAGCCGCCACTCACTCGCACAGCTTTGAGGCCTTTTATCTGCACGTGCCCGGCCTGCTGGTGGCCACGCCCTCCACGCCGGCCGACGCGAAGGGGCTTCTGAAGGCGGCGATCCGCGACGACAACCCGGTGATCTTCATCGAGCACGAGACGCTCTATGGCATCAAGGGCGAGGTGCCGGAGGACCCCGGTTTCGTCGTGCCGTTCGGTCAGGCCGCGGTGCGGCGCGAGGGCACCGACGTCACGCTGATCGGCATCTCGCGCATGGCCGTCACCGCGATGCAGGCAGCCGAACAGCTCGCCGAGCGTGGCGTCAGCGCGGAGGTGATCGATCCGCGCACGCTACGGCCGCTGGACCTGGACACGATCCTGCGGTCGGTCGAGAAAACCAACCACGTCGTTGTGGTGGAGGAAGGCTGGCCGCACGGCGGAGTCGGCGCGAACTTCACCGCTCTGATTCAAGAGCAGGCGTTCGACTTTCTCGACGCACCGGTGCAACGCGTCAGCGGCGCCGACGTGCCGATGCCATACAGCCGGCCGCTGGAACAGGCGGCATTTCCACATGCAGAAAACGTTGTCGCGGCGGCGCTGGCGACGCTCGACACAGGAGACCGGGTGTGACGGTGGAACGTCTAAGTCAACGGAATTTCAGCCGTGTGCCGCCTCCTGCCCGCAACGGTGCGGGCGCGTTCGGTGCTTGAACCACCCCGGAGTGAACAGCAATGAGTGACATCGTGATGCCCCGCCTTTCGGACTCAATGACCGAAGGTACGGTTGTGCGCTGGCTCAAGCAGCCCGGAGAGACGGTCGCGCGCGGTGAGCCGATCGTGGAGATCGAAACCGACAAGGCGACGATCACCTACGAGGCCGATCTCGATGGTGTGCTCGCGGAAATCCTCGTTGGCGAAGGCGAAACCGTCCCGGTCGGCGCGCAGATTGCGCGCATTGCGGCGGCAGGTGAGGCGATGGCGCAGCAGCCGCCACCCCCGCAGCAGCCACCTTCCCCGCAGCAGCCACAGCCACCGCCGCAGCCACCCGCCCAAGCGCCGCAGCCCGGTATAGGCGCTCAAGTCCCTCCCGATCTTCCTGCCCCGCCCGCCCCGCCCGCGGCACCGCCTCCGCTGGCGGTGCCCGACGCCGCACAGGAACCGGTGTTCGAACATGCTTCCTCCGTGGATGAAGCAGGACGCGTGAAAGCGTCGCCGATCGCCCGCCGGCTTGCGCGCAAGCTTGGGGTTGACCTCGCCACAGTCAGGGGCTCCGGTCCCGGCGGCCGTGTGGTCAAAGAAGACGTTGAGGCCGCCGCCAGCGCCGCCGCGGGTGCGATCAGCGCACCACAGGCGCCGACGCAGGCTCCGGCCGAGCCTCCGACCCCGGAAACCTGGCAGCCGCCGGAGCCGCCGCCGGAAGTCGTGGAGGCACCGGTTCCCGCGTATCAGGCCACCGCGGCGGCTCAAGCCGAACAAATCGAGCCGGAGATGCCGCCCGGCGTTGAGCAGCAGCCTTTTGCCGAAGCCGAGCCGACGGCGGTCGAACCGCCCTTCACCGAGGCCGCACAGATCGAGCCGGCTTTTGTCCAAACCGGCACGCAGCCAGAGGCGCCGCCCGCGCCGCTGCCGTTGCCCGGTGAGATGCCGCCGCTCGCCACTCCGGCCGAAAGCGCCGCCGGAATGATGCCGGAATCGATGCCGCCGCTGATGCCGCCATCGGCCGCTCCCGCCATCGGCGCGCCGGGTACACAGACCGCCACCGGTATGCCGCCGATCGCGCCTGCGCAGCCTCCGCAGGCGGTGCAGCCACTACCCGGTCCCGCACCGTTCGTACCCGGAATGACCGGCGGATTTCCGGCGATCCAGCCTCAGTCGGGCATGCCCGGCATGCCGCAGGCGCCACAGCAGCACGGTATGCCGGCCGCTGGCATGCCTCCGCTTTCACAGCCGCCGACCGCCACCGCCACGCGCGGCCAGTCGGTGGCGACCGAACTCACCGGGCCGCAACAGACGGTGGCTCGTCGCATGGCCGAGTCCAAGGCCACCGCGCCCGACTACTTCGTCGAAGTGGACGTGGACATGACCAACGCGGTCAACTACCGCGAACAGCTGAAGATGGCCGTGCAGCCCGCGCCGTCGTTCAATGACATGGTGATCAAGGCCTGTGCGCTTGCGCTGCGCCAGTTCCCCAAAGTCAACGGCGCCTACAAAGACGGCCATTTCGAGCAGTACGGCGATGTCAACGTTGGCTTTGTCGTAGCCGCCGGAGAACTGCTCGCCGTGCCAACGGTCTTCAACGCCGATCAGAAGGGCCTGGCCCAGATCGCGCGTGAGTCCACCGAGCTTGCCAACTCCGTGCGCATGCGCTCAATCCAGCCCGCCCAGCTCTCCGGCGGCACCTTCAGCATCTCCAACCTGGGCATGTATGGGGTGGACCGTTTCACGGCGATTCTCAATCCGCCGCAGGCCGCGATTCTCGCGGTCGGAGCGATCAAGCGCAAGCCGGTGATCGCCGAAGACGGCATCAGTTTGGCCGTGCGGCAGATCATGGCGCTGACACTCACTTGTGACCACCGCATTCTTTACGGCGCCGAGGGCGCCGAGTTTCTGGCGGCCGTCAAGACTTGGCTGGAGAATCCGCAGTCGCTGCCGGTATGACGCCGCCCGCTTAGCCGTACGCGGGCGACGACCCCGGCGATCCCGGCTTGCGTCACCCGTTCAGCGCGACCACGCCGTCTCCTTGAACGGCCCGTCAGTCGGCGCGGCGCTTGCCGCGATAGTCCGGGTGCCAGCGCAGGAACTGTTCGGCGTTCGAGATCCCCGGTCCGTAGCGCGTTACGCGCAGGCTCGATCCATCTCCCCGCACCAGCACGCACCAGTACTTCCGCTTGGCGCGAGACGACGGCACGCAAGACCGGTAGGCGTTCTCGCTGAGCTTCCAAGTGTCGGCGGCGGTCAGCAGCAGCTGAAACTCATCGGGCGCATGCCGGCGCACGGTGTCGCGCACAAGCTGGGCGTTTCGCTCGGTGCGCTGAGTCGGGCTGACGATCAAATCTCGCGAGGCCAGATCCACTGCCAGCAGCGTGACCAGCCCCATCAACATCAGACCGGCCGCCAACAGGCGTTCAGCCACCGCCACCGCCCTCGGCGCGGCCGCGCGCGCACCTTCGCGCCCACCGGATGAAGCCAGATACGGCGCCGCCCACGGCGTCAGCACGTATGCCAGCACGAGATTTCCCGCCAGCGACACGAGTGCCGCTCCGGGCCAAGGGATCGTGCCCTCGCCGAACGGATTGCCGCGCAGGATCAACGCGCCGACGACGCTGAACAACGCGGCCATCGCCGCGACGGGCCGATTCGCAAGCGTGCGCCTCATCGCGGCTGATCTTAGGACCCGCCGGTAGCATCCAATCCATGTCGAATCCGCGGATACGACCGGCGGCCGGACGACCGGAGTTGTGGGTGACTCACCTCGGCATGATCGACTACGACGCCGCGACCGAACTTCAGGCCCGGCTGCACGCAGCCCGTTGTGATCAGCGAATCCCGGACGTGCTGCTTTTGCTCGAGCATCCGCCCGTGTACACGCGCGGACGGCGCGCGCAGCCGTCGGAACTGCCATTCGGCGAGGACTGGTATCTGCGGCGCGGTGTGGCGCTGCGCGACGCCGACCGCGGCGGCAAGACCACCTATCACGGACCCGGTCAATTGGTCGGCTATCCAATTGTGGACACGGCGGTCGTGAACCGCGACGTCGTCCTGCTGGTGAAGACGATCGAGGACGCGATTATCGCGTCGCTGGCCGCCGAGGGCATCGAGGCTCGTCGTGACGCGGCGGGACGAGGCGTCTGGGCCGGCGACGGCAAGATCTCCTCGCTGGGACTGCACATAGCGCGAGGGGTGTCAACTCACGGACTGTCGATCAACGTGGATTGCGATCTGGACCCGTTTAGCTGGATCAAGCCGTGCGGCCTGGACGATCCGGTGACCTCGATCGCACGGGTGACCGGCCGTTGCGGCACGATGCGATGCATGCGGCGGCGTCTGGCGTTTGAACTGGCCGAGCGCTTCGGTCTGCGACAGCGACTCGTTTCGAAGGCGCGTCTGTACGAGCACTTGTCCGCCGCCGGGTCCGGCTTGCCTGCTACTCCCGCCCGCTCTCCTGACATGGTTGCGGCCGGCCACAACACGACCGGTGTCCACTCCAGCGACAATCTAGTGTTCTCGTCTTGACCGCCCCCGCCACACCTTCCGCCTCGGCCGAGCCCACGACCGGGCGTGAACACAAGACCCGCTCGCGCGCCAATCCGGGCGGCGTCGCCACCGACGCGCTGACACGCGATCTAGGCGGCGAAGTGCGGCCGTTCAAAGACCGCAAGCCATCGTGGTTCAAGGTCACCTCGCCCGGCGGCGCCAACTACATGGCCGTTCGCCACAAAATCAAAGACGCCGGCCTGCACACCGTCTGCGAAGAGGCCGCCTGCCCGAACATTGGTGAGTGCTGGGAGCGTGGCACCGCGACCTTCATGATTCTCGGCGACACCTGCACCCGCCGCTGCGGCTTCTGCAATGTGAAGACCGGCAAGCCCACCTTCAACGACCCGCTGGAGGGCGCGAAGGTGGCGGCGCAGGTCAAGCGCCTGGGACTAAGGCATGCCGTCGTGACTTCCGTCGACCGCGACGACCTGCCCGACTACGGCGCCGGCGCATTCGTACGCACGATTCGCGCGATCAAACATCAGGCGCCGAACTGCCGGGTGGAGGTTCTGACACCGGACTTTCGCGGCCAGGAGATGCCGCTGGCGCGTGTGATCGAGGCCGGCCCGGATGTCTTCAACCACAACGTCGAGGTGGTGCCCCGCCTGTATCCGCTTGCCTGCCGTGGCAGCACGTTCGAACGGTCCTGCCGTGTGCTGCGTAGTGCCAAGTTGATCGGCGGCGACCGCGTCGTTACCAAGTCGGGTCTGATGGTTGGTCTGGGCGAAACCAGGGAGGAGCTGATCGAAACTTTTCACACGCTGCGGGGACACGGCGTGCAGGTGCTGACCGTCGGGCAGTATCTGCGGCCCACGCGAGATCATCTCCCGGTGGTGCGCTACTGGCACCCGGACGAGTTCGCCGATCTGGAACGGGCCGCGTACGCGCTTGGCTTTGAATCAGTCGCGGCCGGGCCGCTGGTGCGCTCCAGCTACCACGCGGATCTGCACGTTCCGGCGCGGGCCGCCGCAACCACCGGCTGACGATCGCGCCGCCGTCGCGGCCGTGTCAGTCCAACCAATACACGTACTCGTCGGCCGGAGTGCGACTCGGTGCCGGGCCAAGCGCTTGCGCGGCACGCCCAAGGTGCAGTAGTCCCAATACCCGTTCGCCCTCTGGCACGTCCAGAGCGGCCAGCCCTTCGGCGTCACGCAGCACCGCGGGCGAACGCCAGTATCCGGCGAGCCCGACCGCGTGGGCGCCGAGCAGCACGATGTAGGCGGCGATCGCGGCGGCATGTTCGTCTTCGGCGTCAAGCGGCGGCTCGGCGCCGCAAACCACGGACGCCACCACCAGCGCCGGCGCGCGGTCCAGTTTTGCCGCGGCCGCGGCCCCCACGACTTCCGGGTCGGCACCGGCCGGAGCCTCGCGCGCGGCCTGCGCGGCGGCCACCTGCTTCAGCGCCTCCAGCGATTGTGGCCCGAGCACGCGAAACCGCCACGGGCAGGTGAGCTTGTGATTCGGCGCCCAGCGGGCGAGTTCCAGCAACTCGGCGAGCTGCTCCCGCGAGGGTGGTTCGGGCGCGAAGGCCTTGACCGTGCGTCGTGTGCGAATCGCCTCGATTGCGTCCATCGGCAGCGATTATCGCGGATCGCCGCTCGCGGACGGCAAAAAGCCCGGGCCGCCGTCCCTTGCGGCCCGGGCTTTTTGCGTGACCTCCCGTCGCGGAGAGCCCCCGCGCGGTGCCCACACCGCGCGGAGCCGGGGGATGGGTCAGCTTGTCGGCTCGTTGTCGGTCTCGCTCGAGTCTTTCCAGTTGCGCTTGGCCTTGCGGCGCTGCACTGTCTCGCATGAGCCGTTCGGATTGTCGGCGGTGGCGTCGGTGATCACGTCTTTGAGGTCGAGGTAGGCCTTGTCGCCCGTGCCTTCGCCGCAGGTGATCAAATCGGCTTCGCCGTCGCGCGCGCGGAATACGTCGTCACCGGCTCCGCCGTCCAGCGTGTCAACGCCGGCCTGGCGAGTGTCGCGATGCGCCAGCGCCCAAAGGCGATCGTTGCCGTCGCCGCCGTTGGACACATCCACACCGAATCCCGCGTAGATCGTGTCGTCGCCGGCCCCGCCGTTTTGCGTGTCGTCGCCGTCTCCTCCGTGCATCTTGTCGTTGCCGTCGCCGCCGTCCTGCGTGTCGTTGCCGCGACCGCCGAAGAGCAGGTCGTTGCCTGCCTCGCCGTTGACGGTGTCGTCGCCGCGCTTGGCGTTGACTTTGTCGTCGCCTGCCGCGGCGTTAATCGTGTCGGCGGCGTTCGTGCCCTTGAGGTTCTCAGATTTGTCAGTGCCGGGGATGTCGGCGGCAAGCGCCACGGCGGCGAATACCGCCAGGGTCGCGATCAGCGCCGGTATCACTCCTAATGCTCTGCGAATGGTGTGGGAGGTCATCGGTCTCTCCGTTCCTGCGATTGCGTGTGGACAACTGCTTCAACACCGCGACCGCCAAGAGTTGCGGCAGCCGCGAGACGAATTCAACGATTGTCGAGTAACCGCAGGACGCTGTCCAGGTCGTGTGCGCGTGGGCTGTAGTGGTCCCACTCGCCCAGCACGTTTCCGTGCGCCGTGTCCACCACCGCAACCCGAGGCGTGAGGTTGATCCGGTAGCGGGCGGCGAGTTCCGGCCGCTGAATCACGTCCAACGTCAGTGGCGCCGCGCCGCGCTCGCTGAGCGCGTCGACCCACTCCCGGCAACCGTGGCAGTACGGACTGGTGAAGACCACCGCCGTTCGCGGCGTCGCGGCGCCCGCCAAGTGCGCGGGGTCGATCAGCCCGATCGCGTGGCGGCGGTGCAGCAGCATGCGCGCGAACACGGTCACCAGCAGCATCACGGCCACGACCGCCGTTAGAACGATTAGACGGTCCATCGCATTAGCGGCCGGTCGCCAGCTTCACTCCGCGCAAGCGCGCGAAGAGCACATACATCTCGCAGCCGACGCAGATGCCGGAGGCTGCCGCGAAACCCGCCAACGCCGTCACGATCAGCGTCAGCGCCCAGCCGGCCGTTGCCGCTCCGGCGAGAAAAAGTGCCGTCGCCGAACCCATGAAGGCGACGCCGACGATGTTCGCGAAGCGCGGCGGACGCGAGTCTTCGATCCGTCCCTCGCCGAAGCGAGGCTGGATCACCTTGAAGTACAGCAGGCACGGCAGGCAGTATTTGCGGCCAAACGTGAGCCCGATGACAAGTTGCAACCCCATCAGCGTGACGAGTGGCCAGAAGTCGAACAAGTAAGCCGCGCCGGTTACCAGCGCCACGACGGCCTGGTTGGTGCGCGGCGCGCGCTGGTCGATGACCTCGGTGTCGTGGAACGGATCCACGCTGGGTGAGTACCGCTTGCGCATACAACTCAAGAGTAGTTGCGCGGTACGCTTGCGGCGATGGCTACCGTGCGCAGTGACGATCCACCGGATCATGGCTTTCCGGCCGATGAAGACACACCGTCGTCGGACCGCGACACGCAGCGGACGGATCGTGACACGCCGTCGCCGGATCGCGAACTGACCGTGATCGAGATGATGGACGGGCCGGGCCGCCCGACCGACCGCACGCGATCGACCGTGCTCTGGATCGCATTGGCGTTTGCTTCGATGTTGATGTCGTTGACGCTTGGCGTGATCTACGCCAGCGGTCTCGACGTGCTTGAGCTGATCGTCGTCGTAATGCTCGGTGCGGTGATCTTCGTGTTGATCGGCGCGCTGCGTTATCGGGGCGTAGATCCGATGGCGCAGTTCGAGCCGCAGCCGATCCCCGATCGCCGATCACGTCGAAAGAAGACGCGACAACGCGATCGCGGAGACCGTGGCGAGTCTGGTGATGTCGCCGACGAGGACGACCAAGACGTCATCGACGACGAGCATGACTCGGGCGTCGCCAGTCACGACGGTGACACCGACGTCGATGAATGACGACGTTCGCGGGCAGGCACCAACCCCGGGAGCAGCCGTTTTGCGAAGCCTTCGCGCCACAATCTCGCCTATGAGGCGCCTTTCACTTCTCGTGGCTTTGTGCGCCACCGCCGCGCTCACCGCGACGGCCGCGACCGCGCGGGCGCCGCATCCAAAAGCCGCCGCGGATCTGCCCCTGGTCGGCCGCACAATCGTGATCGACCCGGGTCACAACGGTGCCAACTACGCCCATCCGGACGAAATCAACCGCCAGGTTCCGGCCGGCGGTTTCAAAAAGGCCTGTGACACCACCGGCACGGCCACAAACGACGGCACGCTCAGCGAGTCCGCCTTCACATGGGACATGGCCAAGCGCCTGCGCCGTCTGCTCAAACGCGCCGGAGCAATCGTCGTGCTTACGCGGCACAACGACCATGGCGTCGGGCCGTGCATCAATAAGCGAGCCGCGATCGGCAACCGCGCCAACGCCGACGTAGCGGTCTCGCTGCACGCCGACGGCGGTCCGCCCTCGGGTCATGGGTTCCACGTCATTCGCCCTGGTGTTGTGAAGGGATACACGGAGCCGATCGTCAAGCGTTCAAAGACGCTGTCCACCGACATTCGCGATGCGCTCCTAGACGCGGGCCTTGATACCTCCACGTATCTGGGACGCCGTGGCATCGACGTTCGCACCGACATGGGCGGCATCAACCTCTCGCACATTCCCAAAGTGATCCTTGAGACCGGCAACATGCGCAACGCCGCCGATGCCCGCCGGCTTGAACGCAAGCGCTGGCGCGAGCGCACCGCCGTGGCGTTGCGCGACGCACTGACCAAATACCTCGCGCGCTAACCAGGCTCGTCTCGCGTTGATCAAGTACCTCTCGCCCCCACCGCCCCGGCGCGTCCAAGAACACGAAAACGCATAAAAAAAACGCGCGACCACCAAAAGGCGGCCGCGCGTTTTGATCAAGCCTGAAGTGGTGGCTCAGACCTTTTTGATCTGTACGGCCTTGGGACCTTTGTCCCCGGCCTCAACCTCGAACTCCACGCGGTCACCCTCGGCGAGTGAGCGGAAGCCCTCGGCGACGATCTCGGTGTGGTGGGCGAAGACGTCTTTGCTCCCGTCCTCGGGAGCGATGAAGCCGAAGCCCTTGTCGTCGTTGAACCACTTGACTGTGCCAGTTGGCATTGATTCCTCCGTATGTCTTGCTTACGTCGCGCAACGGCTGAGAATCAAACGACCCAACAGGCCAAAAAGCGACTTCTTACAAACGCCATCACCCCGAAAGGAATAGGCGTCTAAGCCGAAAGGTAGTAGGCCGCGCGGCGGAGTGCGCCGACGGACACGGATCTTGCGTGTTTCTGCGCTCGCGTGGGCGGTCAGGCGGCGCGTATCGACTGGCGAACGTCGCAGTCAAGTTCCGTCAGATCGGAGGCTTGTGCGTAGAGGCGATCGGCACGCGACCGACGCTTGGCGCTGTACATCGCGGCGTCGGCGTCACGCAGCATTTCGTCGACCGACAGCGCGTCGTGCGGCTCCCGCGTGACGCCGCCGACACTCAGTGAAAGCCGGACCGGAATCGTGCTTGAGCCGTTGTGGATGTCAACGACCTCTTTGAGGCGAGCGGACGCGAGCTCTCCGAAATCTTCACTCGTGTCGAACGCCGCGATCGCGAACTCGTCGCCGCCGATCCGCGCGACCACGTCCGATCCGCGGAAGATCTTGGTTAGCAATTCAGCGGAATCCCGAAGAGCCTGATCGCCGTACTCATGGCCAAGCGAGTCGTTGATCGACTTCATGTCGTCAAGGTCGGCCAAAACCAGCGACATCGTCACCGCCGACCGGCTGGCGAGCGTCATCAAGTGGTTCGCGGTGAGGTCAAACCCCCGGCGATTGAGCAATTGCGTGAGCTCATCAACCACCGCCAGCTGTGATGCCGCCAGCTCGCTTTCGACCACCGCCGCAAGATCGCGCAATGTCTCAATGTCGTCTGCGGAGGCCGAACGGGCCTCACGGTCGATCACACAGAGTGCGCCGACCAACTCACCGCCGGGCGCGGAAATAGGGGCGCCCGCATAAAAACGGATCTGCGGATCGTCCAGCACAAGGGGGCTGTCGCTGAAACGCGAGTCACGCCTGGCGTCTTCGACCACGAGTACCTCGTTCTCCAAAATCGTGTGCGCGCAAAAAGCATGTGAGCGCGGGGTCTCCCGCGTGCTCATCCCGATATGCGACTTGAACCACTGGCGATCAAAATCGACCAGGCTGATCGTTGCCATCGGCACGTCGAACATCTTCTGCGCCATCCGGGCGATGCGGTCAAACCGTTCTTCAGGGCCGGTATCCAGCACACGGAGTGCCAGCAATGCGGCGAGACGGCGGCCTTCGTTGTCGGGAATGCGAGCAGCGGGCATAAGTTGTTGGTCCTCTCAAATCAGCTCTCACGGTGTTCGACGCGCGAGATCCCTATGAATCTAGGTACCTAATCGAGCGGATGGGCGGGCGACTTTAGTTATGTAGACGCGATCTGGACGCGTGGCGCTTGCGCCGGAACTGCGATCCGGAAGCGGAATGCGCATACCGACGCGTCTAACCGCTACGTGGCCGGCGCGCCCTCATCCTGCTTGGCTGCGGCGGCGACGGCGCGCTCCAGCGCGTCGATGTCACGCACCGCCCCGGTGTCGGCGGAGGTCGCCATCATCGCGTACGCACGCAGCGCGGCCGAGACCGGCCGCTGCCGGTCCGCGGGTGCGTATCCGCCACCGGCCTCCAGTTTGCTTCGGCGCTCGGCCAGCTCGGCATCGTCAACTTCCAGTGCGATCGTGCGTCCCGGAATGTCGATCGAGATTTTGTCGCCGTCGCGCACCAGCGCGATCGCGCCGCCCGCGGCGGCCTCCGGCGAGACGTGTCCGATCGACAGACCTGACGTGCCGCCGGAAAAGCGCCCGTCCGTAACCAGAGCGCAGGCCGCGCCAAGGCCGCGGCCCTTCAGGTAAGAAGTGGGGTAGAGCATCTCCTGCATACCGGGCCCGCCGCGCGGTCCTTCGTAGCGGATCACGATCACGTCGCCGGGCTTGATGCCGTCGCCGAGGATCACGTCGATCGCTTCCTCCTGTGATTCCACCACCACGGCCGGGCCGCTGAAGGTCAGCAGCGACTCGTCCACACCGGCTGTCTTGATCACGCAGCCGCGCTCAGCGAGGTTGCCGTACAGGATCGCCAGTCCGCCGTCTGTGGAGTATGCGTGCTCGACGTCGCGGATGCAGCCGTCGGCGGCGTCGACGTCCAATGTTTCCCAGCGTTCAGACTGCGAAAAGGCGCTGGACGAGCGCTTGCAGCCGGGCGCCGCGTGAAACAGCTCGATCGCCTGCTCGGATGGCTTCAGACCGCGAACGTCCCATACCTCAAGCCACTGATCCAGCGAATCGGCGTGCACGCTTCCGGCCGAACCGTCAAGCAGCCCGGCGCGGTTGAGCTCGCCCAGCACGGCCGGGATGCCGCCGGCGCGGTGGACGTCCTCCATCAAGTAGTCGCCGTTGGGGGCGACCTTGCAGAGGCACGGTACGCGACGAGACAGGTCGTCGATGTCGCTGATCGTGAAGTCCACCCCCGCCTCGCGGGCGGCGGCCAGCAAGTGCAGGACGGTGTTGGTGGAGCCGCCCATCGCGATGTCGAGCTTCATCGCGTTCTCGAAGGCCGCGCGCGTGGCTACCGAGCGCGGCAGCACACTGTCGTCGCCGTCCTCGTAATGACGCTTTGTGATCTCCACGATCGTGTGCCCGGCGTCTTCGTAGAGCTGCCTGCGCGCGGTGTGGGTGGCGAGCGTGGAGCCATTGCCGGGCAGCGCCATCCCCAGCGCCTCGGTCAGGCAGTTCATCGAGTTGGCAGTGAACATGCCCGAGCAGGAGCCGCAAGTTGGGCAGGCGGCCTCTTCCAGCCTGTCCAAGTCTTCGTCGGACACTGCGTCCGACACGGCTTCGACGATCGTCGTCACAAGGTTCACGCGCTTGCGCACGGTGCCGTCCACGAGCGTCGCCGTCCCGCCCTCCATCGGCCCGCCGGAAACGAACACGGACGGAATGTTCAGCCGCAGCGCGGCGTTCAGCATGCCCGGCGTGATCTTGTCGCAGTTGGAAATGCAGACCATCGCGTCCGCGCAATGCGCGTTGACCATGTACTCCACGCTGTCGGTGATCAGGTCGCGCGAGGGCAGTGAGTACAACATGCCGCCGTGCCCCATCGCGATCCCGTCGTCCACAGCGATCGTGTCGAACTCGCGCGGCACGCCGCCGGCCGCGTGCACCGCCGCCGCCACGACCTCGCCCACTTCTCGCAGATGCGTATGCCCCGGCACAAACTGCGTGAACGAGTTCACGACAGCGATGATCGGCTTGCCGATGTCCTCCCGGGCCACCCCGGTCGCACGCAGCAAAGCGCGCGCCCCGGCCATGTTGCGCCCATGTGTGACTGTGCGAGATCTAAGCGGTGGCAAAACGTGCTCCCTTCAAGAACTGTTACGGATAGTCAATCACCCCGCCGTCGCGAGCCGTCTGCACGGACTTCGCTTCCATCGAACCGAGGATGCTAACGCCTGTCGGAGCAATCCCATCCGTGACTTGTCGTAGACGCGGAAAGCTCTTGGGAAGGACGACCGAAGATCCATGTAGAACACCGTACACATGGCCAAACTACATTCACATACTCAGCCAAACAGGTAGCCAATCCGATAGCCAAATGAGAGCCAATGCGCTACGATCGTTGGCATGAACTCAGGAGCGGTGATAGACATGAACCACCAAATATCGGTCGAGAACGCAGCGCATCGTGACGCGACGAGCGGTGAGATCGATTACATCGCGACTCGGCTTCAAGAGGCGTTGGGCCAAAAGCTGACTGCGTATATGGCAGACGTCGACAGTCCTCAGACAGTTGGGCGATGGGCCTCGGGCGACAGACATCCCCGGGAAGACCAAGATCGCAGGTTGCGGGCGATATTCCAGATATTTCAGATGCTCATCACAGAGGAATCGTCTCACACGATTCGAGCTTGGTTCATGGGTTTAAATCCGCAGTTGAACGACGAGTCTCCAGCGTCGGTGATAAAAGACGACAGGCTTCGTGAAGCACTTGTCGCGGCCAAGGTGTATCTGAACGGCGGCTGATGTCGGTCAGAGTCGTCAAGGCACCGGAGGCCGGTCTGTGGCGCGTCGAGCGATCCCCGTCCACCGCGCTGTTTCCTCCGACTCTCACCTACGAAGAACTCGACGATCCGTCGGTCGGAAATCGCTTCGACAGCCCCGACGGCGAGTATGGGGTGAAATATTTTTGCACGAAGCGCGAAGCTTGTTTTGGTGAAACGCTCGCGAGGTTCAGGCCCGATCCGGCACTTGCGACGGTCGATCTCGACGACGACGGAATGATGAATCGTGCGGAAGTGCCTGCGGATTGGCGGCAAAGCCGGACTTCCAAACGAGTGGTTTTGACCACAAGCGAGGCCGTCGCGGATCATCGATTTGTCGACGTCGAAGATTTCGAGACGCGATTGCACATCGAGCAGGCCGTTAGACCTTTGCTCGCGCTTCGGTCGGCCGCGCACATTGACGTGCCGGAGATACGAGGTCCAGATCGCGTTTTAACACGAACGATTTCGAAATGGGTTCACGCACAACGCGACGAGTTGGGCACGCGCAAATTCGCGGGAATTCGTTTCCTCTCGAAACTGAACACCGAATGGGAGTGCTGGGCTCTGTTTGAAGGCTGCGAATTCGACTGCGTCGAAACCCGCGCGATAACCCGCACCGATCCGGAACTTGTACGAATCGCCAAACTGTTTTCAATTAACGTGTTCTAAGTCAAACAGGCGGCGCAGCGGACAGCAGGTCGGGCGTGAACGGCGCAATCTCAACCATGAGGCTCTGAGCGGTGCGAGATCGTCGACGCGCAGCGCGCCGGCGGTGAGGGAGCGATCTCCCGATCGTGACCGATCCGCCAAGCGCGAGCATCGGCGAGATCGTGCCAGTCAGCGCCTCATTGTCTGACACGGCGCAATCTCAACCATGAGGCTCTGAGCGGTGCGAGATCGTCGACGCGCAGCGCGCCGGCGGTGAGGGAGCGATCTCCCGATCGTGACCGATCCGCCAAGCGCGAGCATCGGCGAGATCGTGCCGATCAGAGCCTCATGGAGCCGGACGGGATCGAACCGACGACCTCCTGCTTGCAAAGCAGGCGCTCTACCAACTGAGCTACGGCCCCAAGTCGCGCTCGCAATCGGCAGGTCAGCCGGGCAAGCGCAGGTAGATGGTACGCGGACGAGCTACGGCCTCGATGAAACGCTGTCGTGCGTCTTGCAAATGAAACCGCCGCTCCCGCGGCCGAGCCGCCTGGCCGGCAGGACCAGGCGGTCAAGGGTTGAATTGCGAGATCAGGCTTCGCTTGTGTCGTGGAGCCAGTGTGCGCGATCTTTCCAATCGTGCACCATCAGCATTCCGCCGGCCAAGGCCAGCACCGCCCCGGTGAAGCCATGGTGCAGGCGCCAGCCCGCAACCCATACTCGCTGTAGTTCTTTGTCGTAGCGAACCATTTTCTCTGTCCAATCCTTTGTCTCGATATCCCCTGCACGAGAACTTGAATCCAACGTATAACGTGGCCTCTGATTCCGCAAGATAATTATCGGCATTTGTGAGGAACCCGATGAGAAATTGTCCATCGTCATTAGCAAGTAAATCGACGTTAACGTTGTGTTTTTGTGCGCTGGCGGCCGGCGGGCTTTGGGGCTGCGGCGACACAAAAACGGCAGGTTCTACCGGTGCCACGCAGGCGCCGACGGCAGTGACCGGGGCCACCGCAGCGGGCGATACGACCACATCCGGCACCACGACCGGACCGACGGGGGGCAGCACGGGTAGCACCGCCACACAGCCGAGTGAGCCGCAGAAGCCGGCGGGCGACGAGGAAGGTGCTCGCACGCCCGTCGTGATCACGATCGAAAACGGCC
Organism: Actinomycetota bacterium; assembly: GCA_016213645.1. Lineage (GTDB taxonomy): Bacteria > Actinomycetota > Thermoleophilia > Solirubrobacterales > JACPNS01 > JACPNS01. Next base: position 87,949 of record JACQZY010000020.1, on the reverse strand, counting down.
GCTTCTCGGACAAAACTCCCGTCAACGTGCATGTCCCGTCTTACATTGCGATCGAGCTGGACGTCGGTCTGCGCGACTCTGAACCTCAGGTGCTCACGATCACGCGCCAGGGTGGCGGCGCGACGCGCAAAACGGTCAAACCGGGCTACACGAACATCCAGCTTGAAGGACTACGGCCGGGCAAATCGCTGTCCGTCGCGCTTGGCGGAAGCCGACTGACCGTGATCGCCGACGCCGAGCCGGGTCCGTGACCGGTCGCCGCTAAACGGGCCGAAGGTCGGAAATCTGGAAGCGCTCGTCAGCCGCCAGCGCCGACCATGCCGGGCGACTCTTCGTCGGCTCCGCCCCCGGTGGGGCCGACGCCCGAACTCGCGCCGGTCGCGCCGGAAGGTGGCGATGCGGGTGGCGATGCGACGGGGGCCGACGGTTCCGGCGCCGGCATGCCGGGGCCTTCGACGGTCGGCCCGCCGGTCGGTCCCGCGGCCGGGTTGCCCGGCGTGATCACCACGGTCGTTGTCTCTTCGTCGATTACCGACGCCGCGGGCTGATCGCCGGCGGCATCCGTGTCTTTCGGATCTGACGGCTTGTCAGCGACCGGTGTCGTCTCGTCGGCGGGCATCTCCTTGTCCGGGTTAGCATCCTGATCGATCGGTTTGACCGGAACGGCAACGACCGGCGCCTTTGGTGCCACGCCCCCGGAAGCCGCTGAATCGGTCGACTCGGCGCGCTGGGTGACGGCCGGCTTTTGGGCGATCTTGCCGGTATTGAGTTCGTGCTTGGCCACTTGGGCCACTCCGCCGGTGACAATTGCGGCGGTCGCCAATCCGGCACCCACCTTCACGGCGATCGTGCCCAGCCCGGCGCTGATTCCAGCCGCGGCTCCGGCTCCCACGCCGCCGGCCGCCGCTCCCGCTCCCGCGACTCCGGCTGCGCCGCTCGCGCCACCGGCGCCGGTGGCGGCACCAAAGCCTCCGCTCGCCCCCGCCCCGGCGCCACCGAAAATCTTCAGCGCAAGCAGGTTCTTAATCGCCAGCAGACCGCCCACGGGTGCCAGCACGGCGAGTTTGCGGTTGGTGACGGTGAGGTCCTTCTTGAAGGCGCGACAGCGGTCGCAGTCGCCGACGTGACGGCGTACCGGAGCCGACATCTTTTGCAGGCCCTCGGCCACCGCGCCCAATTCCAGCCGCACCTCGTCGCATGAGAGCCGTCGCGACTCGGCGGCCTCGGCCAGCGACACGCGGGCGCGCACCAGCAGACTCTTGACGCTTGGCACGGAGGTGTCCATCGCCTCGGCGATTTGGTCGTACGAAAGGTCGCCCATCTCCCGCAGCATCAGCGCGGTGCGCTGAGTCTCGGGCAGGCGCTTGACGTCGTCGACCAGATCTTCCAGATCGAGCTTGTCGTGTACGCGGTCAGCCGTGGCCACGGCGGCGCCACCCTCGAAGATGTCCATCGAGTCCACGCCGGTCGGGCGCGGGCGGCGCAGGTGGTTGAGGCTGCGGTTGCGCGCGATGCGGTAAAGCCAGGGACGTACGTTGAGTACGCGGTCGTCGGCGAGCATCGCGCGGTAGGCGGAGACGAACACCTCCTGCAAGATGTCCTCGGCGTCCTCGGTGGATCCGACCATGTGACGGCAAAACGCCAGCAGTCGCGCGCGGTAACGCGCGATCAGCGTTTCATAGGCGGCTTCGTTGCCGCGCCGTGTCAGCGTAACCAGCCGTTCGTCTGACTGAAGGCGCAGAAACGCGGCGCGTGGGTCTCTGACCAACGCGCTGGCTGACGAGCCGGGCTCTTTTAAGACGGAAGCTTCCATATGCGCCTTATCTATCGACATAGACACCTCCGGGGGTGAAAAGTCGCGGTGTTAAGCATTGCGCACATTTCAGTCGTTTCGGCTGGACCGGCGACGGACCGCCGATCGATCTCGTGAGACCAAGGCCCGGTTGCGTGATCACGCGCTCGGACCGGCCGCGCCGGTACCTTCATTGTGCCCGATTTCGGTGCGGCGCAGGCATGCCTGCCATCGGATTCGCGGCCAGGCCCGGGTGGCGGAACGGTAGACGCGGCTGACTTAAAATCGGCTGCCCTCGAGGCGTGTGGGTTCGACTCCCACCCCGGGCACTGTGCGTCGATCGTCGCGTTGCATCCGCATGTGACGATCATCGCGGTGATCAATTACTTTTTGGCCCGACGCGCCAGTCCGTTCGACTCGTTCACGGGTTAAAGGGTCCGAAGGCCCAGTGGCGGGGCTTCTCCAAGGCAGACCTATGGCGAATCCGTATCGACAACGGCAACAGCGAGGCGACTGCCGGTCGCGTGGCAGCGGCCGGCACCAGGTTCACAGCCAGTCTCGGCGACGGGATAACGTCGCTGGACGGCCGGTGACCGCTGGCCTCGACGCCTCCCAATCGTCGGCTGCGGCCAAAAGGCGACGCGTGGACCATGCTCCAACTTCCGCGCGTTTTCGAGACACCGTAAGACGGGGCCCGCATGGCGGCATGCATGACGGGCGGGTTCGCATGGCGAAGTCGTTAAGTTGTGCGGACGCCATGCCAGTGCCATTCAGCAACGTCGCCGCAGCGTTCCGGCGCGCCTTCACGGCGCTGACGCCGGTTGTGCTCGCGCTGCTCGCTTCGGCGGTGTTTGCGTTGTCGTTTTGCGCGGCGGCCGCGAACGCGGCGATCTTTGAGTGGGACGGAGTCGTGGCCGAGGGCGTGAACCCGGGTTCGATCGCCGCCGACTCGGCTGGTCGCGTGTATGTGCCCTTGCGAAGCGGCGGCGCCGTGCAGGTTTACGACAGCGCGCGCAACGGCAACCGTCCGCTCATCACGTTCGGGGCGGGCCGGCTGCAGGATCCGTCGGCGGTGGCGGTGGACAACCGGCTCGGCATCTACGTGGCCGACGCCGCCACGAACAAGATCTTCACCTTCGGCGTGGTTTACAACGGGGCCGAGTACCGCGGAGTGGACAGCGAACCCGGACCGGCGATCGGTCAGATCAACGGGCCCACGGCTCTGGCCGCGGACTACGAGCCGCGCCTCTATGTGGCCGAGTCGCTGAACGCGCGGGTTCAGGTGTTCGACCCGGCGCGCGGCGAGCTGGACAATCTCTTTGCCTTCGGCGTGACCGACCCGCTGCCGTGGGGGCCGGTGGCCGGTCTGGCCGTGAATCCGGTGGGCGGGTTTTTCGTCAGCGGATCCTCGCCGGGCGACGGCGTGAGGTTTTTCGATGCGCGCGGCGCTTTTGCAGGCGTCGCCGTGGCCGCGGGCGCCGCCGCCGGCCAGGTTGACGCGGCAAAGGGACTTGCGAGCGACGCCGCCGGCCGTTTGCTCGTGGCCGACAGCGGCAACGACCGCGTGGCGCTTTTCGGCTCTCAAGCGGAGGGGTTTGCGCCGCTTGGCGAACTCGGGATCACGGGCGCGGGTATAGGACAGTTCAACGCGCCATCCTCCATAGCGGTCGCGCCCGGGGCGTTCGTCTACGTGGCCGATGCCGCAAACAACCGCATTGTGCGGCTGCGCTACGACGATGCCGACCATGACGGCGCGATCGACGCCCGCGACAACTGCCGCGGTTTGGCAAACACCGAGCAGGTAGATCGCGACGGCGACGGCGCGGGCGACGCTTGTGACGACGATGACGACGGCGACGGTTTGCCTGACGGCAGCGATCCATGTCCCCAGACGAATCCATTGACGGATTCAAACCGTGACGGTTGTTCAGATCCGCTCACCAGCTACGTCTGGCCGAAGGCTCGCACGGTTTTTCGCGCCGGAGCCGGGCCTGCCCGCGTCAGCGGCGGCGCCCGCGCCGACAGCGTTGGCGTGGCGAGCGTGCGGGTGGCCGTGAGACGTCGCGCGGGAGCGGCCTGCGCGTGGTGGAGCGGCACGCGTCGAGGATTCGTCGCGGACGACTGCAACTCGCCGCGCTGGCTGCGCGCGAAGGGCGCGCGCCGGTGGCGCATGCGCGTGTTGCCGGATGCCTTTAAGCGCGGTGAGTACTCGGTGTACACGTCGGTCACCCAGCGCGTGACCGGAGCCCGCGAGCCATTTACCGGACCGCGTGTTCGGTTTTCGGCGCGTTGATCGACCCCGATCACGCAAACGCCGCGCGGCCGATATGTATACTCGCCACGAACTTGCCGCCGAACACGTCGCGCTCCGCGCGTGACGAGGCGGGGGAACCATTGTCCGGAGCTCTCATCCAGAGTGATTCCGGGCCGGGGCGAATCGGCAACGGTGCCGCGGGTCTAGCGACCTGAGTACCACCGCCGTAGCGCAGCTCTTTCAGCGCGAGCCCTTCAGCTAACCCCGTAGGCCCGTTCGAAAGAGACGCAAATCCGACCGTGAACCGAGCTTTCGCTCATATTGCAGCGATCTTCTGCATCGCATTTGCCGTGCTACCGGCAACCGCATTCGCGGAGGGCGACGCCTCGGGCGGCGGGACGGCCTTTGTGCAGCAGGTCGTGAGCGCGCCGGAAGGCGCGTTTGCCGGGCGCGCATCGCGCATTCTCGGCAAAGTCGCCGCGGACGTGAACGTTGTGACGGTCGAGGCACGCGGCGCCGACGGAGTTTGGTCGCAGATCGCCACGGCACCTGTTGGCGGCGGAGGCAACTTCGAGATCAGCTGGACTCCGCCCAAGGCCGGCCGCTACGACTTCCGCTTCACTCCCGCCGGAGCGGCGCGCGTGGCCGCAGACGAGCCGGACGGCTCGCTGTCTGTCTATCGCCTGCAGAAGGCGACCTGGTACGGCCCCGGCTTCTATGGACACAAAACAGCCTGCGGTGTCAAGCTCACGCGGCGCGCACTTGGTGTCGCCCATCGCACTTTGCCGTGCGGCACAAAGGTGGAGCTCTACGCCGCCGGCCGCCGTCTTACCGTACCCGTGATCGACCGCGGCCCCTTCGCTCGCGGCGTCAGCTGGGACCTCACCTACGCCACCGCCAAAGCGCTCGGGCAGTTGTCAACGGGCGATGTCGGCGCGCTTCGCGTAAACTAGGCGCTTACCCAAACCCGGTGTACCGGCCGACTGCGGTCTAACAGTCCCGGCCGGTCAGGATGGGTGACGAATCGTTCGTCTCACGGTAGTGTGAACGATCATTCGCATGTATGGCATCGCGCACTTCCGGTGCGGGATGTGAAATCATCCGAAAACCAATTGTGAAAAATAAATCGTGGTCTGGAATTCCGGGTCACGGTTCGGGACAGAGAGATTGCGGACGACGGTGAGTGAGATCATGCTACTCGCCGGTAATATCACCCCCGAACCGTCTCCGGAAACGGACACGAACTATCTGCACAGCTAAGGAAAAGAGCCAATGAGCCCCTCTACCACTGCACATTTCTTAGTCGTTGATGATCACCCTGTATTGCGGCAGGGAGTTGCCGCGGTGCTGCGTTCTGGATTTGAAGGCGCAGACACGAGCGAGTCGGCAAACGTGGAAGAGGCGCTGAAGCTCGCGCGTGGCAAGAAGATCAGCGCCGTGATCGTGGACCCGCATATGGGGTCCAGCGCGGACGCGACGTCGTCGATCAGTCAGTTGCGCAAGTCGATCAACGCTCCTATCGTGGTGTTTGCCGCCGATGGCAACATGCGTCTGCTCGCCGAGGCGCTGAAGTCTGGAGCGCGTGGCTGCGTGCGCAAGGACTCGCCGCCCGAGGTGTTGACCAGCGCGATCAGCGCGGTACAGAACGGTGAGTTCTTCATCGACTCCTCGCTCGCCACGACAGGCGCACCCGACCTGGGTGACGAGAGCCGCATTCTCACTGAGCGTCAGCGTCAGATTCTGCAAATGTACGCCGACGGTGCCCACACCGAGCGTGTTGCCGAGACGCTTGGCCTTTCGACCGAGACGGTGCGCACGCACACGAAGCGAATCCTCGCCAAGCTGAACGCCCGCACCCGTACGCACGCGGTCGCCGAGGCGATTCGCTGCCAGGTAATCGACTGAGCGACCGAACGGCAGTTTGATGAGTTGCCGTCGTGGCGAGCGCCGCGACGGCGGCCGTCAGCCGTAGCGGGCGCCGGTGATCTCGCGCAGCTTGGTGCGGTTGTGCGTGGCGAGCACGCGGCGCACGGTGCCGCTGCGTGAGCGCATCACAAGCGACTCGGTGGTGGCCTTGCCGCGCGGGTAGCGTACGCCTTGAAGCATGTCGCCGTCGGTCACGCCGGTGGCGGCGAAAAAGACGTCATTGCCCTTGACCAGTTCGTTCTGGGTGAGGATCTTGCCGAGGTCGTAACCGGCCTCGATCGCGGCGTTCTTCTCGTCGTCGTTGCGCGGCCAGAGACGGCTGACCATCTGGCCGCCCATGCAGTGGATCGCGGCGGCCGAAATCACTCCTTCGGGAGTGCCGCCGACGCCCCAGAGCAAGTCGATCGGTGAGCGCTCGCTGACGGCCATCAAGGCGCCGCTGACGTCGCCGTCGGTGATGAATCGGATGCGTGCGCCTGCTTCGCGGATCGCCTTCGCCTGCTCCTCGTGGCGCGGGCGGTCCAGCATGATCACCAGCACGTCGCTGGCGGTCTTGCCCTTGCGATCGGCGATCAGCTTGACAGTCTCACCAATCGGGCGGTCGAGGTCTAGTAGGTCGCCGACCTCTTCGGTGCCGGCCATCTTCTCCATGTAGACGCAGGGCCCGGGATCGAACATCGAACCCCGCTCGGACAGGGCGATCACGCTCAGCGCGCTTGGGAAACCCTTCGCCGTCAGCGTTGTGCCTTCCAGCGGGTCCACGGCGATGTCCACCTCCGGGGCGGAACCGTCGCCGATGCGCTCGCCGTTGTAGAGCATCGGAGCCTCGTCCTTTTCGCCTTCGCCGATCACGACGGTGCCGTCCATCGGCACGGAGTCCAGCACAAAGCGCATTGCGTCCACGGCGGCCTGGTCGGCGGCGATCTTGTCGCCATGGCCGACCCAGCGGGCGGCGGCAAGCGCGGCGGCTTCGGTGACGCGGACAAGCTCGAGCGCGAGGTTGCGATCGGGCAGATTGTCCGTGTGACGGTTGAGAATCGTTTCCGTTTCGGTTTCCATCTGCGGGCCGTACGATAGCGCGCCGATCGTGCGCACGGCGACCGGCGGATCGGCGCGTGCTGTCGCGATTTGCCAAGTGTGCGGCCGCGTTGACTGGTGTGCTTACGCTGCCCCCGCCGCACGAGCCGCCTGGCGTCTTTATGATCGGTCTATGAAGTGGTTGCTTGTCGCGCTGGATGACGACACCCTTGCGGCGGTGCTCGATGACGCGCGCGTGCGGTCGCTCGAAGGTTCGGGTGACTTCATACTGCTGACGCCGGCCACGAATCGCTGGGGCGACGAGCGCTCAGACGACGACGGATATCTGGCCACCCTTGACAAGTGCGTCGGCGTGTTACGCGCGGAAGGGGTGAAGATCGAGCACGAAACGGTGCCCGGAGACGACCTGAGAAACGAGATTGTGGACGCCTGCCGTAACCGCTCGATAGAAGGCGTCGTGATCGCCCACCACAATCCCAGCAATGCGATTCCCGACCCAGAGGCTTTTGACGACGCGATCCGCGAGGAACTCGGCGTACCGCTCGACGTCATCTCGCTTGAATAGGGGTGCGGTTCAAAGCTGTGGCGAGGAGCGGCTATGAGGTTGCTGCTCGTCCGTCATGGGGAGAGCGAGTGGAACGCGGTCGGCCGACTGCAAGGTCAAGCCGATCCGCCGCTCTCGGCCCTTGGTAGGCACCAAGCCGCACATATGGCCGCACGCCTGGTCGACGAGCCGATCGACGCGATCGTCGCGAGCGATCTGATCCGTGCCTCGGACACCGCTCGTGCACTCGCCGATGCCGTGGGCATGCCCGTGCTTTCGCGCACCGACCTCCGCGAAGTGGATCTTGGATCTTGGACCGGCGTGTCTCGTGATGAGATCGAGGCGGCCGATCCGGAGGCGTGGCGGCGCTGGCGTGTGGAGGGTGTCGAGGGCTGGGACGGCGGCGAGCTCTACGCCGAGGCGATGGAGCGCGTCGGCGCCGCCGTGCGCTCGATCGCGGCCGAATGGGAAGGCCGCACGGTGGTTGCCGTTACCCACGGCGGCTGCATACGTCTGGCCACGTGTCACCTGCTGGGCATGCCGGCGGCAGAGTTGGGCCGCATTATGTCGATCGGCAACTCCTCGATCACGGAGTTCCTGGTGGAGCCGGACGGCGGTGGCAGGATCGTCCGGCTCAACGATATGGCGCATCTTTTGGCGCCGACTGCGGTCGACGATCTCGAAGTTCCCGTATAGGAAACGCGGCTTGGCCGACGGCGCGTGAAACCCGGTACGGCGCCGAGGCGCGCTCGGTCGGGCACGCATGGCCCTACGCGCTATTAGACTCCGCGCCGATGGATCTGCGCGACACACCCGCGGAGGCCGAGCTGCGCGAAGAGATTCGCGCCTGGCTGGCCGACAACTGGCGCGAAGGCATGAGCCGGGAGCAATGGTGGGCCGTGCTCGCCGAGACCGGCTGGGCCGCGCCGCTGTGGCCGAAGCAGTACGGCGGACGTGGAGCCAGCGCCAGCGAGGCGATCATCTTCAATCAGGAGCGCCAGGAAATCGGCGCCGAGCCGCCGCCGCGCGGGATCGGCGTGCCGATGGCCGGGCCGACGATTATCCAGCACGGCACCGAGGAACAGCGCCGGCGCTTCCTGGCGCCGATGCTGCGCGGTGAGGAGATGTGGTGCCAGCTCTTCAGCGAGCCCGGAGCCGGCAGTGACCTCGCTGCGATTCAGACCAAGGCCGTGCGCGACGGAGACGAGTGGGTGGTCAGCGGCCAGAAGGTTTGGACCACGCACGCGCAGCTCGCGAGTTGGGGGATCCTGATGGCACGTCACGACCCGGCGCTGCCCAAGCACCAGGGCATCACGTATTTCATCTGCGACATGAAGGCGCCCGGCGTGGAGATCGTGCCGCTGAAGGAGATGACCGGCGAGGCGATCTTCAACGAAGTCTTTCTGAATGAAGTTCGCATCAGCGACGACCTGCGCGTGGGTGCCGTCGGCGATGGCTGGAAGGTGTCGATGACCACGCTCGCCAACGAGCGCATGGCGCTCGGCCTGGGCGGCTTGGGCGGCACCGCGGCCGGTGCGCCGGTAGATCTGGCCGAGGCCGACGCGGAATCCTCGCTGGAGACGATGGGCAAGCTGATCGCACGCGGTCCGCACGCGCTTGTGGAATTGACTCGGCAGGCTGGATTGATCGACGATCCAGTGACCCGTCAGAAACTGGCGAAGGTCTTCACGATGTACGAGGTCAATCGTTTCACCGGCTATCGCATCACGACCGCGCTGATGAAGGGGCAAGGCCCAGGGGTGGAGGCGTCGACCGGCAAGCTGGCGTACAACCAGCTCGTGCGCGCGGTCGCCGACTACCTGGTGGCGATAAGCGGCCCGGGCGCGATGGGCGCGGTCGATGACGACAAACTGCTTAAGACCGCCGAGCGCCTGAACCTGGTGGTGCCCGCAACGTCGATCTACGGCGGCACCGACCAGATCCAGCGCAACATCATCAGCGAGCGCGTGCTGGGCATGCCCAAGGAGCCGCGCACAGACGCCGAGATTCCGTTCAACGAGATTCGCAAGGGAGCGGCCTGACGGCGCCGGTGGCGCCGAGGCGTTTCTGAGGGCGATCGAAGATGGATTTCGCATTCAACGAGGAGCAGCGCGAGATTCAAGCCGCCGCCACGCGCCTGATGGGCGAGACGGCGTCGCTTGATCGCGTGATCGAACTTTCCGGAACCGGCGAAGGCTGGAGTCGTGAGGATTACGCCCAGTTGGCCGAGCTCGGCTGGACCGGCCTGCACGTGCCCGAGCAGTACGGCGGAGTGGGGCTGGGCTACGTGGAGCTGGTCGTGGTGCTTGAGCAGATGGGTATGGCGCTGTATCCGTCGCCGTTCTTCGCGAGCGTTTGCCTGGCCGCCAACGCGCTGATCGAGGGCGCGGCTGTTGCTGGTTTGAGCGACGAGAACGCGGCGCTGCTTACTGCGATTGCGGCGGGTGAGCAGACGGCCACGCTGGCCTACTGCGAGCCGGGCGGTCGTTACCGGCCGCCGGACGTGAAGCTCACCGCCCGGGCCGACGGCGGCGACTTCGTGCTCGATGGTGCCAAGAACTACGTGGTTGACGGGCACACCGCCGACGCGATCGTGGTGGTGGCACGCACCGGCGATGCCGACGGCGAGATCGCGCTGTTTTCCGTGCCCGGCGACGCGCCTGGTTTGACGCGCGCGCCTGCCCACGCGGTTGACGAGACGCGCAAGCTCGCGACGCTGGCGTTTGACGGTGTGCGAGTTCCGGCCTCGGCCGCGATCGGCGAGCCTGGAGAGGCTTGGCCGCTGCTGAACACCACGATGCAGCTTGGCGGCGTGGCGCTTGCCGCCGAGTCGTTGGGCGCGGCGCAGCACTGTTTCGACACCGCGCTCGCCTACACCAAGGATCGCTTTCAGTTCGGCCGGCCGATCGCGTCGTTCCAGGCGGTCAAACACATCTGCGCCGACATGCTGATGTCGGTGGAGCAGTCCCGCAGCGCCGCCTACTACGCGGGCTGGGCCGCCGCGAGCAAGCGCGACGAACTGCCGGTGGTCGGACCGCTGGCCAAGGCCCAGGTTCACGACGCCTTCTGGGACGTTGCGCGCATGAGCATCCAGCTTCACGGCGGCATCGGCTTCACCTACGAACACGAAGCCCACTACTACTACCGCCGCGCCACCGCCTCCCGCGCGATGCTCGGCGACGGCGACTTCAACCGCGAGATGCTGTTGCAGGGGTTGGAGCGGGTTTAGCGGGCTAGGCGTCGGCGGCGTGGATCGCGCGATCCGGCTTCCTGATCGCGCGAATCAGGCGTTCGTCGAGTGAGACCAGAGTGAAGCCCGTTAGCCGGGCGAGAGCGACGAATTCGGCGTCGTAGGTGCGTCTCCAGCCGTACTCCTTGGCCGTCGCCCAGGCGGTCGCTCCGAGTTCGGCCGGATCCAGCTTTTCTACGCGGCAACGTTCAAGCGATTCAAAAGCGCTCTCGCCGTCGGTCTCGGTGATTCGCTTGTGCGTCGTCGCCAGACGAATGACCGAACGTGCTTCGGACCACATCAACGGCGGCGCGACCAGGCGCGTTCGTCCGAAGCGGGCAAAGCCGTCCGGCGCGTAACACGCGGCGACTACGACGCTTGCGTCAACGACGTAACTCAACGCTCGCGACGAGCCTGGTGCAGAAGTTCAACCCAGTCCGGCGCTGGTTGGCCGCTGCGCGAGGATTGCCACTCTTTCGGCATGCGGGCGCGTGTGTGGGCTTGCTCTATCACCGACCCGAGATCGCGTTCGTCGATCATGTGCTGGGTGCCGATCTTCGCCGCGCGTAGTCGACCGGAACGGATCCAGCGGCGGATCGTTTCCGGGTTTCTGCCCAGCCGTTCAGCCGCCTGTGGAACCGTCACCATGTATACGATGATACTACAACTGGCAGAAGTTAGCCAATTTCGGCAGTGTACGCATCAGGTTTGCGCTGTCGTTAGGCTCGCCCGCGGGTGATCCTGATCGCGACACTTCTGCTCGGTTTGCCGGGCTTGGGTTTGTTTTGCTTGCTTGCGGGCAGCAACGGCGCCGACGGACGACCGTGGTTTGGGCGTCGCGAGGCGTTCGCGGTGACGTGCGTGGTTTGGGCGGTGTTCTCTGTGGCGGCGGTGGAACTGCTGTCGCTTGGCGCGGGGCATGACGTTGCGGCAGGGCGGCACGGGCATCTGACGCGGGGCTGGCTGCTGGCGCTGTGGCTGCCCGTGGCGGTGGCAGGCGGCGTGTCGGCCTGGCGGTTCAGAGCAGTTATTGCGCGGCTGAAGACAGACCTGACCGACGGTTGGCTCAAGTCCTCTGTGTGGATGCGCGCCTGTCTGGCGACGATCGTCGCATGCGTGGCGATCGTAGGCGCAGTCGCCCTGCTTGCGGCGCCCAACAATTGGGATTCGATGACGTATCACCTTGCCCGCGTGGTGGCGTGGATTCGTTTGGGCGGCGTGGCGCACTATGCGACGAATGTCGAGCCGCAGCTTTATCAGCCGCCGGGCGCGGAAATGCTGATCGCTCAGTGGCAACTGCTGACCGGCGGCGACCTTCTTGCCGCAAGCGTGCAGTGGTTTGCGTTCGCGGGAAGTGCCGTCACGGCGTCGCTGGCCGCGGCCCGGCTGGGTGCGGCGCGCGTTGGCCAGATCGTCGCAGCGTTGCTTGTGGTCACGACGCCGATGGCGATCATGCAGGGATCGAGCACGCAGAACGACCTACTTACCGGTTTTTGGCTGCTGATCGCCGCGACGCTTGCGCTTGGTGTCTCCGAGTTCGATGACCGCGGTGACATGCGGACGCTCGCGGCCTGTCTTGCCGTCGGGCTGGCCGTGCTTACAAAGGGCACCGCGCTGATGTACGGATTGCCGGTGATTGCGCTGATCGCAGCCTGCACCTTGCGGCGCGGGATCAGCACACGCCGAGTCGCCGTGCTTGCAGCGGGCGCGGCGCTGGTGATTGCGCCCAACGTTCAGCATCTGGCCCAGAATCACGCAACATACGGTTCATTTCTGGCCACCGGCAGCGGTGGCAACTTCTACAAAAACGAAAACGCCGGGCCGCGAACGATCTTGTCCAACGCGGTGCGCAACGCGTCGGTGCATCTCAATCTGCCAAGCGAGCCTGCCAACCGCGCGCTTGAGAAATCGATTCGCAAGGGGCTGAAGGCGATCGGCGCCGATCCGGACGATCCCGCGAACACATTCGAAGGGCGGCCGTTCGAAGTCGGGAAGTTTGGTCCTCACGAGGACCACGCGGGCAACCTGGCACTGCTGTTGCTGAGCATCTGGGCGGTCGGCATGGTCGCGTTCGTGGGCCGGTACCGAACGCGTCGACGGCTGGCATGGGCGGGAGTGTTGTGTGTGCAGGCGCTGCTGTTCTGCGTGCTGCTGAAGTGGCAGGCATGGCACGCGCGCCTGCACCTGCCGATGTTCGTGCTTGCGGCGCCGCTGGTGGCGGTCTGCCTGGAGACGGTTCGACGGCGACGCGCGATCGGAGTGGTGCTGACGTTGATCACGCTGGCCGCCGTTCCGTATTTGTTCTACAACTACACCCGACCGCTGGTCGGCGGGCGCTCGGTTCTGACCACCCCGCGCGATTCGCAGTACTTCCTGCCTCGCCGCAACATCGAGGCGCCGTATCGCGGCGTACTCGCCGCCGTCCGGCAGACCGGCGAGCGAGACGTGGGATTGATCGTCAGCCTCGACGACTGGGTTTACGCGTTTCACGCGCTCGCCGGCGACGGCGGTCCACGATTTCGCGAGGTGTCGGCAGACAACCGTTCGCGACGTTACGCCACCACGCTGCCGGACCTGGTCGTTTGCGTCAATTGCTTTCCGGCGCAGATTGCCGATCTCCAGTCGCTGCGCTTCAAGCCGGTGCCTTTCACGATCGGTCCCGTCACGCACGATCGCAATTTGGACGAGAGCGGAGTGGCGATGACGCTTTGGCGGCGGAAGTAGTCGGCCGGCCGCGTCTGCGGGAGCGCAATTAGCTCATATAGAAAGCATGTAATTACATCAGTACGTAGTAAGAATTACATGGTACAATGGTACTAATGATTGAACGTACTCATCTCCGCGAACGCATTCGGTCAGCGCTGTCCCGAAGTCGCGTCGTACTTCTCACCGGAGCACGCCAGGTAGGCAAAACCACGCTCGCCCGGAGTTTTGTCGAGCCCGATTCGCTCAACTACTTCGATCTTGAAGATCCCACGGATCTCGCCCGGCTCGATGCGCCGATGCCCGCTCTCGAACGGCTCGAAGGACTAGTGGTGATCGACGAGATACAGCGTCGGCCTGACCTTTTTCCCGTGCTGCGCGTGCTCAGCGACAGGCAACCACTGCCCGCTCGTTTCTTGATTCTCGGGAGTGCGGCTCCACATGCGATCAGGCAGTCGTCCGAATCACTGACCGGTCGCGTTGAGGTGATAGAAGTTTCCGGATTCTCATTGGACGAGATCGGGGCCGATCAACACGATCGGCTTTGGCTTCGAGGTGCCTACCCGGAGCCGTTTCTTGCTTCAAGTGATCGGGACGCGGCAAATTGGTTGAGGCAGTACGTGCGCAATCTCGCCGCGCGGGACCTGCGCGAATTCGGTCTCGAGCTCAGTTCGGCCACGATCGAGCGGTATCTCGGAATCGCAGCCGTGTATCACGGCCAGCTTTGGAACAGCGCGGCGCTCGCTCGCTCGATCGATATCGCCGAGTCGACAAGCCGGAGGTACACGGACGGTTTGTCCGATGCACATCTGGTTCGGATACTCCGGCCGTGGACGACGAATTTCGGCAAGAGAGTCGTGAAGACGCCGAAGGTGTATTTCCGCGACAGCGGGCTGCTTCACGCCCTTCTCGGGGTCGAAGACCGAGCCTCGCTTGAGCGTCATCCGCTCGTAGGGGCAAGTTGGGAGGGGATGGTTATCGAGGAGGCGTTGAAGGATCTGGAAGGCCGCGCGCGTCCGTATTTTTGGCGCACAAGCAATGGGGCGGAGATGGACCTTCTGCTGGAGTTCCCTTCCCGGCTTGTGGGTGTTGAAGTGAAGCGCACCGATTCGCCGACGGCAACCAAATCCATAAGGAACGCGGTCGAGGACTGCAAGTTGGATCGCGTGCTGATCGTGTATCCGGGTTCCAAGCGCTTTTCGATAAACGACAAAGTGGATGCAGTGCCGATCTCACTTCTTGCAGCCGAACTTCGCAGCCTGGCCTGATCGAACACCGTCGAATCGCCTGAGCGTGGCGCGGACTTAAGTGCCTTCATTCCTCCGCCCGGCGTTCTGTCACCCCCATACGCACTACCATCCGACGCGCAATCTTTCCGCCCCCTTCGCAAGGAGCATTCCATGCCTGACGCAGTAATCGTCGATGTCGTCCGCACTCCGATCGGCCGCGCCTTCAAGGGCTCGCTGGCCGGCGAGCGCGCCGAGGACCTGGCGGCCTTCGCGGTCAAGACGCTGGTCGAAAAGCACCCCGAGGTCGCGGCCGACAGCTACGACGACGTGATCATGGGTTGCGGCTTTCCCGACAACGAGCAGGGCTACAACATCGGTCGCAACGCCTGGCTGCTGGCCGGCCTTCCCGAGACCGTCGCCGGTCACACGCTGACCCGCTTCTGCGCGTCGAGCCTGCAGTCGATCCGCGCCGCGGCCAACGCGATCATCGCCGGTGACGGCACCACTTACCTGGCCGGCGGCATCGAGGCCTCCAGCCGTGCGGCCGGTAACCCCGACTTCAAAATGCACCCCAAGCTCGACGGCTCCGAAGGCGCTCTCTGGAACGTTTACATCCCGATGGGCATCACCGCCGAGAACGTCGCCGAGCGCTATGGCGTAACCCGCGAACAGCAGGACGAATACGCCGCTCGCAGCCAGCAGCTCGCCTGTGAAAACCAGGAGAACGGCTTCTTCGATCGCGAGATCACTCCCTACACGATCACCGACGGCACGGTGATCAGTAAGGACGACGGCCCGCGTGCCGGCACGACGGTCGAAAAGCTCGCCGGTTTGAACCCGGTGTTCAAGCCGGAAGGTGGCACCGTGACCGCCGGTAACGCCTGCCCGCTCAATGACGGCGCCGCCGCCGCGCTGGTGATGAGCGCCGACCGCGCCGCCGAGCTTGGTCTCAAGCCGCGCGCCAAGGTGATTGCCGCGGCCGCTGCCGGAGTGGAGCCCGAGTACATGGGAATCGGCCCGGTGCCGGCGATCCAGAAGGTGCTCAAGGCCGCCAACATGACGATCGGCGACATCGACATCGTCGAGATCAACGAGGCCTTTGCCGCACAGATCATCCCGAGCATGGACCAGTGCAACATCCCGCTCGAAAAGCTCAACCCGCACGGCGGCGCGATCGCCCTGGGCCACCCGTTCGGCATGACCGGCGTGCGCATCATGGGCACGCTGCTGAACGGCCTGGAAACCGCCGACAAGACCTACGGCATCGAGTCGATGTGCGTGGCCGGTGGTATGGGTATGGCGATGATCGTGGAGCGCCTCAACTAACTCCGCCGCCAAAGACCTCACGATAAACGGCATGCGCCCAGTCGAGCGCATCCAGAACGTGCTTGACCGGCTCACACGCCTGCTCGAGAACCGCAAGGTTGAGTGGGCGCTGTGGGCCGGTCTTTTTGCTGCGCTCGTGATCTTCACGGTCTGGCGGCCGCTCTATCCCAACTACGACACCTACTACGCGCTGATCTGGGGCGACGAGATCGCGCACGGTCATCTGCCCGACTACGAAGTCTTCAACACACCGACGCCGCACCCGCTGTTCAACCTTTACACGGCGGTGCTGTCGCTTACGGGCGGCGCGGCGATCCAGCTCTTGCTGATTCTGTCGCTGGGTATGTACGTGGGCCTGCTGATCGGCGTCTTCAGGTTGGTGCAGCTGAAGATCGGCACGCTGGTGGCCGCCGTCAGCGTGATTGTGCTGCTGTCGCGCACCGATCTGATGGCCTTTGCGTTTCGTTCGATGCTCGACATTCCGTTCTTGGCGATGATCGTGTGGGCGGCGGTGCTGGAACTGAAGCGGCCACGCCGCGGTATCGCGCCGCTTTTGCTGCTGACGATGGCGGGGTTGCTGAGGCCTGAGGCCTGGTTGATGGCCGGGCTGTACTGGTTGTGGCTGGCGTTGGGCGCCGTGAAGCCGTCTCTTGATCTGCCAGGCGAGCAGCCGTCGATCGGAGCGCTGGCGGGGTACGCCGCGCTGGTGGCCGCCGCGCCCGCGATCTGGCTCGGTTGGGACTGGATCGTCACCGGCGATCCGATGTACTCGGTCAGTTCCACGCGCGAGGTAGCCGGTCAGCTGAACCGCCAAAAATCGCTGCCGCAGGCGGTCTGGCTGCTGCCGCGAATGGTCGGTGGTAGCGAGCAGGCGCTGTTTCCGATCGCCGGCACGCTGGGGTTGGGGCTGGCCATCTACGCGCTGCGTGCCCGCATGCTGATGCTGATCGGTCTGGCGGCTACGGGCGTACTCACCTATCTGCTGATCGCGGTCGCGGGGCTGTCGGTGATCTCTCGCTACCTGGTGATTCCGTCGATCGTTATGTGCATCGGCACGGCGTTCGCGCTGGTCGGCTGGGTGCAGCTCACGGGCAGATCGCGTCGCGTCGGCGTCTGGATTGCCATGATCACGCTGCTCGTGGCGCTTTTGCGCGCGCCCGCGATGACAGACAACGCGCGGCATCTAAACACCTCCACGGATCAAGTGTCGGTGAAGTTCAGCCGCATCTACAAGATCTTCGACAACGACGAAGTTCGCGGGCAGATCGAGCGTTGTCTGCCGGTCGTGGCCTTCACGCACGAGAGTGTGCCGGTGATCCGCTACCGCCTGGGTCTGGCGAAGAAGGACGTACCCGCCACGACGCAGCTGAACGCACCGCCGACCAGCGGGAGCCTGCTGATTCAGACCAGTTCGCTTGATCCCTTTCAGCTGACGGTCGTTGACCGCTTGTTGCGAAAGCCGTGGACGGGAATGCCGCAGCCGGGCTTTGAGTTTGTCGGCGAGAACCGCGCCTGGATGGTTTACACAAGTTGTGGAGGGCGGGGCGGATGAGCCGGCGCGCGCTACAACACCCTGCCTCGCGCCGCGCGTTCAACGCCCACCGCGCACGGATGATCAGGGCGGCCGTCACGGTTGCGCTGGCAGCGTTTGCGGCGGCGAGCGTCGCCGGTTGCGGCGACAGCGGCAAGCAGACCAAGCGCAACGACCAGGGGATCTACGGCCGCACCTTCAATGGCGTGACGATCGACTTGCCCGAGCGCCCGGTCGCCGTGGCCGCCGGTGAGGGCGCCGTCTGGGCCACGAGCATGGCCGGCGGCGTGGTCAGCAAGATCGATCCGTCCGGCGAACGAAAGGCCGCCAAGCCGGTGATCACCGACGACGCGCCCTATGCGATCAAGGTGGCCTTCGGCAAGGTTTGGGTGGCCACGTTTCAGAACGACTACATCGTCCGGCTCGACCCGCGCACGGGCAAGGTTTTCGATCGCGTGCCGGTAGACAATCGCCCGTTCGGCATGGCGAGCGGCTACGGCTACATGTGGGTCACGAGCATTCGCGGCCAAACTCTCAGCCGTCTAGATCCCAAATCCGGCGAGCGCGTCGGCGAGCGGATCAAGCTCTCAGGAGTTCCGTATCAAGCGGCGACTGGTTTTGGCTACGTCTGGGTGACCGACATTCGCGACGGTCTGGTCGACAAGATCGACCCGGCCACCGGCCGTCGAGTTGGACCGCCGATCAAAGTCGGCAATTTCCCCGGCGCGATCGCCGTGGGCGGCCGTTACCTATGGGTGGCCAACGTCCGCGACGCGAACGTCTGGCGGATCGAACCACAGACAGGCCGCCGCGTCGGAGCGCCGATCCGGGTGCCCGTACGCCCGCAGGCAATCGCCGCCGACGATCGAAACGTCTGGGTGGCCAGCGTGGACGGCGACACGCTCACCCGCATCGACGCGCGCACCGGCCTGCGCGACAAGCTTCCGATATTGATCGGTAATGCGCCCAGTAGCGTTGCGATTGTGCCTGACGGCCCCCATGCGGGCGACGTCTGGGTGACCCTCTCGAAAGATGATTCAGTCGCTCGAGTGCCGGCGCGTCGCAGCGAAACGAAACCGCCGCGCTGAAGGCGCGGCGGATCGAGTCAATCAAGTTTTAAGTCTCGGCTCCTACTTCGGCCCGAGATAGCGCATGTAGACCTGCTGATTGCCCGAGAGGTTCTCGATCAGCTGGTCGATGTTGGGATCGGCGCTCTCGAACAGCACGTAGTTGCCGCGTGAGCTGCTGGCCGGATTGGCGGACGGGTTCTTCAAGTAGTGGTTGTCCCAGTCTCGTGACTCCAGTGAGACATTGCGCGTGGGCGCGTTCCAGAGGAACATGTCGCGTACGCCGTTGGCGTCGTCCTGCACGGATGACGACGGCTTGAAGACCGTGGACTCACTGTCGAAGAGCACGAACTCGCCGGCGCCGGAGACCGTCGGTCGGTTGGAGTGGCCGTTGCCGATGCCGATGTAGCTCTTCGAAACCCAGTCCTGCTTGGGGTGCTTCTTCTTCATGTCGGCTCGCGCGATGTCGCTGACGCCGTTGCTGTCTCCGGCCAGGATGTTGCTGGCAAGCGTTTCGTAGGCGACGTATCGGCCGTCGTCGGTCACGGACGGGTGCTGCGATGGGCCGTTTCCTGCATGGCCACCGGCCGAAGACACCAGGCGGGTGTCGAAGTCAAGCGCCTGCACTCCCTTGCCGTGAACATGCGTGTAATAGCGCGTGAACGTGCGCTCGTAGACGTCGGTCTGAGCGTTACCGTCACCGCGATCGAGGTTTGACGCCGTGGAGGTGTAGACCACGGATTTGCCGGCGCGGCCGAAGCTCGGCTCGTAGCTGTCGCCGTTGCCCACGCGGCCACCATCGTTGGCCGATGCCACAAAGGTCACGCCCTTGAAGAACTTGTCCAGGCCTTTGCCGCTACGCACGTGCACGAAGACCTGGCGAAGACCCGCCGTGGAACCGGACGTGCGCGCGTTGCGCCATGCGGCCTTGCCGGAGCTCTTGAGCCCGAGGTTGGTGGACGTCGCCGTGAAGGCAACGCGGCGACAGTCGCCGGAGACCGAGACGTCGAAGCTGGGGCCGTTTGACTGCTTGCCCTTGCTGTCTACGGAGACACGTTCGATCTTGCCGTTGGCGAGGTTGTAAACGAACGCGTCGGCCACGCCGTTGGTGTCTCCGGAAACGAGGTTTGAAGCTTCGGAAATAAAGGCGATGCACGAAGGCTTGTTGTGCGATGCGCCGTCGAGAACCGGCCTGTAAGACGCGCCGTTGGCGGGCACGCCGCCGATGCCTTTTGACACCAACTCGGTTGCGCCCATTGTCCACGGCGTGCCGTTGTTGCCCCAGGGGGCGGCGCGGTTCACCATGAAGACATCGGTCACGCCGTTGGTGTCACCGGGCACGATGTTGGTGGCGTCGGACTCATATGCGATTACGCGCGCGATCCACTGGTCGTTGCTGATCGTCCCATTGCGCGAAGGGCCGTTTGGCACGCCGCCGGTGACCGAGCGTGAGAAGAGGAATGTGGTGCGCAAGGAATCCGCGGCAGAAGCCGCCGCGGGAACTGCGAGCGCGAGAATCAAGATCGAAAAGAAAGCGAGGCGAAGGCGATGAATGTTCATATTTATTGGCACGCGTCCATGCGTCGTCGAAGCTGTCCGGACGTATGTCGTATCGGTCCGTCGAATACGACCATTTAAAGCCGTCTGGACGTATCTACGGGTTTTCCGGGCGTGTCAAGCGCCGATGAGTTCAATTTACCCAATAAGGGCTAGGATTTGGCTCTAGCGTGCGGCGCAGCGGCCGGTTTTCAGCCGGTACACGTCGATCCGCGGACCTGGGCGCGTGTAGGTCATCGGATACCAGTCGTACGAGATGTCGAAGTTGAAGCGCGGCAGTGTTGCGCCGGACCGGACCGGGCTGAAGCTGGTCACGTGCTCGGCGCGATCATCGAGTGCTTTGTAGTACGCCGACGCCGCTTTTGGCGCCTTCGACGGATCTTTGGTGACGCGTCCCTTTTGGATGCTGCCGACAACGACGTGGCAATAACCGCCGGCCGCGTAGGTGTCCAGCAGCGCGGGGCTGAGCGTCAGCGCGTATTTCTCCACCTTCGTGCCGGTGGGCAGCGGGTAGTAGTGGAACTGCGGCTCGCCGCCGCGCGCGCCATCCTTGTTGAAGTACGGCTTTGGACCGATCAGTTCGATCACGATTTTCTCGCCCTCGCCGACGTTGGTAAGCAGCCAGGCCTTTGCCTGGTCGCGGGTATCGGGCCGCGTGAGCACGACGTCGTTGTGGACGACATGGATCAACGGAATCGCCACCGCGACAGCGGCGATCGCGACGGCGGCCGCGGTGCGCCATCGCTCGCGCGCGAGCTGCGAAAGCTCGATCACGGCGTAAGCCGCGAAGATCGCCAGCACCGGATATATGGGCATCATCCAGCGCGCGTAGAAGCGCTCCTGTTTGCCCATGAAAAGAAACACAGCCACCGCGAACAGCACGAACGGAAGCGCACGCCGCCAGTCGCGCTTGAGGGCAAGCCCGGCTCCGCCTCCGCTGAGCAACAGCGGGATCCAGCCCCAGCCCCAGGTCAGCGTCCAGAGGTAGTACTGCCAGCCGGTCACGTCGTCGGTGCCGAGTTTGGAGACCCCGGCGCTCAGCCGTTGCTGACGGCGCACCCCCGAGACGAACGAATCGGCGTCAAGCACGCTGAAGGGGTTGGCCAGCACGAAGGCCACCGCGGCCACGGCACCGGCGGCCATCAGGTACAGGAACTCCCGCTTTACGGCGGGGCGGTCGTTGCGCCGCGCGGCCGCCGCGCGGATCACCCACGCGCAGATGATCGACAGCGTCAGCGCCGCCGCCGTGTATTTGGTCGCCGTCGCCAGCCCCAGCCCGGTACCCGCGATCACGTAGTCGGTCAGACGGCCTTTATTTACGATCCCCACCAGTCCGAGTAGGCCGACTGCCAGCGGCAGCAGGGTGGGCACATCGTTGAGCGCGAAATGGCTGTAATGGACAGGTAGGAAGGTGAAGCTCAGGAACGCTGCGGTGAGCAGGCCAACACCGGCGCAGTAAAGGCGCTTGCCCGCAAAGTACATGACCCAAGCGGCGCCGATGCCCATCAGCGCGCTGGTCACGCGGGCGATTGTGTACAGGCCGGTTGGGTCTCCGGCGAACATCGCCTTTACGCCGGCTCCCGCGCCGGCCGGGATCACGCCGCCGTAGCCGAAGGCGAAGAGCACGTGCAGCAGATAGGTGAAGGCCGGTGGGTTCTGGAAGTAGTGCGGGTTGTAGCCGCCGCCGAACATCTGTACGGCGGAGACGACGAAGTGCGCGTATTCGTCGAGGTTGTAGACAAACGGCAGCCCGTGGCGAATGCCCCACAACCGCAGCAGCAGGCCCACGAGCAGAATCCCGGAAAGCGCTAGGGCGGCCGGCGAGGGCCGTTTGCTGGGGAGGCTCACGGGGCGAAACGATACAGCCGCGGGGTCACGCTTTCGTTGGATGCCTGCCGAGGTGTGTCGCTAGTGGCGGGGGTCGCGTGTTTACTCGGGCCGCGCCGCCGACGCCAGCGCGCCGATCAGCGTGTCCACGCAGAGGTCGCGCAGCCGGTCGCGCGGCGGCGATTCGGTCTCCAGCCAGTCCAAACAGCAGGCGACCAGAAACGACAGCCAGCCGCGTACGGCCACGCGCTGCATCTCCGGCGATCCGCCGAGCGGCGCGACTGCGTCGAGAATGCGCTGTTCCTGCATTGCCAGGCCTTCGCCCATCACGGCGCGCAGTTCAGCGTCACTGCTGATCGAACTTTGAAAAACCGCCCTGTATTGCAGCGGGTTGGTCGAGACGACGTCAAAGTAGCCGTCGATCGACGCGCGAAGGCGCTCGATCGGGGGGAGCGACGGATCGGGTTCCGTGGCCACTTGGATGCGCGCAGTGGCCCGGCGGATCGCCTCGATGAAGAACTCACGCTTGCCGGGGAAGTAGTGGTAAAAGAGCGCGCGCGAGACACCGGCAGCGGCGATCAGATCGTCGATCGAGATCTCGTCCGGGCCTCGTGTGGCGAACACCTCCGCGCCGGCATCGAGCATCTGCTCGCGGCGCTCGTCCACCGACATGCGTTTGCGAGGTTTGGCCGGGTTCATAGTAATTAGACTATTAGTACAATAAGCGCCCTCGTGTTTGACACGAAGGCGCGAGCGAACCGCCGATGTCCGTGTCGCCTTGTCCGTGTCGTCTTGTCCGTGTCGTCTTGTCCGTGTCGCCAGCGGCGCAGGCTCGGCTCTTTCGGCAGGCAGCACGATTCCAACGTAGGCTCGAAAGGGTTTCGGCATGAGATTTCGCAAAGTCGAACTGACCGGCGGTGGCACTTCGGTCGCGGTGTGGGACGATGCCCGCAGGCGATGGCTGCCGCTCACACCGGCACTGGCGGCGGTTGGTCGGGGTACCGGCGGGGCCGCCGCCGACGGACCCTCATCGTCCGGCTCGTCCGGCGCTGGTGAAGCCGCACTTGCCGCGTACGCCGACGACCTCGTCGGCCTGTTGGCGGGCGGTGCGCCGACCCGCGCGGCACTGGCGGACTTGACCGATCGGCTGGCCGACCGCGATTTCAGCGGAGACTTCTCGCTCACGCCGCAGTTGCCATTTCAGCCTCGGTTGTTACGCGCCTACGCCAATTCAGAACGGCACTGGATACAAGGCGCGCACGGATTGGTGCGACTGCACATGCCGCGCGTTCTGCCGCTCGCGCGCGCGGTCGAAGCGATCACGCGAAAACCGTTCAAGCCGTTTCGCCCCGGCAAGTTGTTCTACCGCCAGCCGGCGTTCTATCTCGGCAATCCACTGACGATCATCCCGTCAGGAGCCGAGGCGCCGTGGCCGCCCTACACCGAGCGTTTCGATTTTGAGCTTGAGTTGGCGGCGATCGTCGTCAAACCGCTGCTCAACGCCACTCCCGAGCAGGCTCGCGAAGCGATCGGCGGTTTCGTCGCCTTCAACGATTTCAGTGCCCGCGATACGCAATGGCACGAACTGCGCGAGGGAATGTTCGGTCCAGTGATCAAGACCAAGACGTTCGCGAGCGCAATCGGAGCGGAGGTCGTAAGCGCCGACGAGATCCTGCCTCGCCTGCGCGAGCTCACCGCCGAAGTACGCGTCAACGGCGATCTCTGGAGCAGCACCGGCACAAAGGACATGCGCTGGGATTTCGGCGAGATGGCCGCATTCGCCAGTGCGGGTGAGCAGGTCTTCGCGGGGGAGTTGATCTCGGCGGGGACGATGCCAGACGGATGCGGCCTGGAACTGGGCCGCTGGCTGCGGCCCGGCGACACGATCGAACTTTGGATCGACGGCGTCGGCACGGTCACCAGCACGATCGGCAGTCCGCAGACGGCGCCGGATGTGGCAGGATGACGGTCTCGTGACGACCGCGACGAAGATGAACGAGTCCACTTCCGAACGCACGCTGCACGGCGCGCGCGCCAAATACGCGGGCGGCCTGCACTCGGTGGCGGCCGACACCTGGGCATGGCTGCAGCCCAACGGCGATCTCGGCGAGTCGAACGCGGGTTTCGTCGTCAACGGCGAGCACGCGCTGCTGGTCGACACGCTCTGGGATCTCAAGCTCACGCACCGGATGCTCGAAGCCGCGGAACGCGCGGGCATCCCTCGTCCCGAAACGGTTTTCAATTCGCACTCCGACGGCGATCACTACTGGGGCAACCAGTTGCTCGCGGACGCGCAGATCATCTCTTCCACCAACGCCAAGAAGCTGATGCGCTTGGACCCGCCGGCGGAGATGCGCCGAATGCGCACGACCGGCCGCATCGGCGGGGCGATCGGCTCGCTGCCCCTGCCGGTGATCGGCACGCTCAGGGTGCGGGGCCTGCCAAGCATCCCGTTGCGCGAGATGGGCAGGATGATGATGCCGTTCGACTGGCGCGGGATCGAGCTGACGCTGCCGAACCGCACGTTCGACGGGCGCATGGAGATTGCCGTGGGCGACCGCACGGTTGAGCTGATCGAGGTCGGCCCGGCGCACACTCAAGGCGATTCCGTGGCGTGGACGCCGGACGTGTCAGTCTGTTTCGCGGCCGACGTGCTGTTCATCGGCTGCACGCCGATCATGTGGGCCGGACCCGTGGAAAGCTGGATTCGCGCGCTCGACCGCATCCTCGCGCTGAACGCGCAGACCTACGTGCCCGGCCATGGCCCGGTCTGCGGACGTGACGAGGTGCAATTACTGCGGCGATATTTCGAGTGGGTCAAAAGCGACGGAGTGAGTCAACTCAAGAACGGCGTGCCACCGGTAAAGGCGGCGCGCAACCTGCTGCTCTCCGACCAGTTCGCGTCGCTGCCGTGGGCCGGCTGGGACGACCCTTCGCGCCTGCTGCCGATTCTCTGCACCGAGCAATACGTGCGCGACGGCGGACAGGGACACCTGCGCGGCCTCGGCCGCTCACGGGCAATCACGCAGATGCAGCGCGTACGCGTGGATGTGGAGCGGCGGCACGGCGGGCACGCATGAACGGCACGACCGGCACCGATCACACGCCAAAAGGCGGTGTCGCGAACTGGCACCCCGAGCGCCCCGAACGTTTCGGCGACCCTTCGATCTCCCGCGGTTTGTTCGACCGGCTGGTCGTGGCTATGTTCAAACTCGCGACACGCGGCCGCAGCTACGAGGTCTTTCGCGCGATCTCGATCCGCCGTGGACTGCTACGGCCGTTTCTGCGCTACAACGCACGCCTGATGCCGTTCGGCAAGCTCAGTCGTCGCCAAACCGAACTGGTGATCCTGCGCGTCTCCGCGATCTGTCGCTCTGAATACGAATGGATTCAGCATCAACCGATCGGCCGCCGCGCCGGTCTCTCCGCTCACGAGATTGAGCTGATCGGAACCGACCGCGCCGAGTCCGCCTTCGGCGCCGAAGACCGTGCGCTGCTCGCGGCGGTCGAGGAGCTGCTTGAAGACCACGCGCTCACCGACGCCATGTGGGACGAGCTTCGCCAGTTCCTCTCCACCGCGCAGATCATGGAACTCTGCCTGCTCGCCGGCCACTATGCCGGTCTCGCCGGTGCGCTCAATACCTTCGGAGTGCGGGTAGAGCCGCGGATGCGACGCTGAGTGCGGCGGCTGCCGAAACGAATCCGGACTTCAAACTTTCTCGATGATTTCCACGCGGTAGCCGTCCGGATCCCGCACAAAGCACAGCAGTGAGCCGCCTTCGCGCACGCTGTAAGGTGGTTTTTCGGGCTCGATGCCAAGTGCGGCCAGTCGCGAGAGCATCGCTTCGAGATCGCCGGTGGTGATCGCGATGTGGCCATAGCCGGTGCCGATTTCGTAGGCGTCGACACCATGGTTGTAAGTCAGCTCGAGACGAGGCCCGTCGCCGGGCAGCCCCATGAAAACGTTGATCGCCTCCTCTCCAATCGGCATGCGGCGCAACTCTTCGAAGCCGAGTGCGTTGTAAAAGGAGACGGAGCGATCGATCTCGCCGATGCGGTAACAGGTGTGGATAAGCTCGCTGGGTTTTTTGTTCGACATAGAACGCACACTAGCGCCGGACCGGAATGCGGCGCGGGGCCGTGCACGCCCGCAGCGGATCGTGAATTGGATTAGAGTCAGGGATGCAACCTTCTCGCCACCGCGCCACGCGCGCGGCGGACCCTCACGAAAGGAATTGATGGTGAAAAGACGACAGCTTTCGGTAGTGCTCGGCTTGGTATTTGGACTGGCGGTCTTGTTCGCGATGAACACCGGCGCAGCCGCCGGCGCTACCTGCACGCCCGCCACGAACATCGAGGCAATCATCGATGACTCCGGTTCGATGGCCGGCACGGACTTTGACAAGAACCGTGTGGAAGGTCTGAAGATTCTGCTTTCCAAGTCTGGCAACGCCAAAAAGACATTCGGCGCGATTGAGTTTGGATCTGGTTACGACCCGGTGACAGATCCCGCCGCGACCACGGTGTTCGCGCCGCAAGTCGTCGCCGGGAATGAAGCCGCCATGAAAGCCGCACTCGACGCGAACATCGACGCGATGCACGGTGCGACCGATTACAACGCCGCCTTCGACAAGGCCAAAACCGACAACCCGGGAGCAAACGCAAGAATCTTTCTGACCGACGGCGGTCACAACGCCGACCCGTACGCGAACGGCCACCAGGGTGGGCCGCCCACCTACGTGATCGGGCTCAACGTCACCGCCGACGACGCCATCGCGCGTCTCAAGCAGATCGCGGCCGACACCGGGGGCGTGTACTTCCCCGACGTCACGACCGCCAATCTCAACGCGACGATGAACCAGGTCGACGCCGCGCTCAACTGTCAGTCGATCGGCAACACCTACTCCGACACGTTCACCAAGCAGGGTCAATCCAAGACCCACAGCACGAGGATCAGCAGCTCCACCCGCTCGGCTGATCTTGTGCTTAGCTGGGCGAGCGGACTCGACCAGTTCACGATCGGGTCGATCAAGCTGAGGACCAGCAATGGCGCGACGATTTCGGTCGCGAAGTCCCGTCTGCGGATCAAGCGCACCTCGGGCAAGACGTTCCTGACTGTGCACATTCGCGGTCTCAAGCGCGGCAAGCTCAGGTTCAAGTTGCGCGCGAGCAAGCTGGGATCCGGTTCGATCGCCGGCGTGGTCCTGACTACGCAGGCAACGCAAAGCCGAACACGCTGAGCGCATGAACGCGGTGGCCATCGTGGCCGCCGCCGCAGCTTCACGATTCATCTCACCCCGGCCGCTTTGACGGCGGCCGGGGTGTTTTTTCGTCATGATCTACACCATCCGCAGTAAGCGTCGGTATCTTGAAGACAGGCCGGATGCGAGCGGACGCTCGAACACTCAGACCATGCGCGCCGGAAAATACCTTCAACTACCACGACGGCTCCGCGACCCGGCCGAGACGACGTTCAAAGCCGAGCGTGAAAGTTTTTCTACGCCGATGGTTCTCGCGGCGGCGACGTTGCTGTACGTGGTGATCGCGGTGCTCAACTTCCAGACCACCGATCCGTCGCCGGGCATCGCTTTGTTTTACGCGTTGCCGATCGCGATCCTCGCCCTCAGGTTCGGCATCGGCGGCGGTTTGCTTGCGGCAGCGGTCGCGAGCGGAATGTTCCTGCTCTGGGCGCTTGTTCGTGCCGAGGAGGTGCCGACTCTCGCCTATGCCACGCGGTTTCTGACCTTCTTCACGCTCGGCGGCATCATCGGCTGGCTGGGGAGCATGCTGGCGGCCAACGAAAGGCGATTTCAGCTGGCGCTTGGCACCGCCGCGATTGCCGTGTTCAACATGGACCGGCATCTTCGTTACACCTGGTTCAGAAGAACCTGGGAAAACGATCAGGATGACTCGATGATCGGCCACACCGATGACGAAATACTTCCGCCGGAAGACGCGGCGCCTATATCCGCTTTTAAGCGCCGGGTGCTGGAAACCGGCCAGTCGGAGGAGTACGAGGCCTGTGTGCATGTCCCGGGTCAAGGGTCGCGCTGGTTCAGAATTTTTGCCGAGCCCACAAAAGACGCGGCCGGAAAGGTCACGGGGCTCACGGCCACCTCGCTTGAGATCACCGAGCGCAAAGTCGCCGAACAAGCGCTCGCGGCCAGCGAACGGCGCTTTCGCTCGGCGGTGGAAAATCTGCTTGAACCGTTCGTACTGCTCGAAGCCGTGCGCAACGACAATGGCCGTATTTTCAATTTCCGCGTGGCGTTCGCAAACTCGGCCGCGGCGGCGCTGGCTGGGGTGGCATCCGGCCAGATGGTCGGACGCACGTTTACCGAACTCTTCCCTGGGCGCCTGGAGTCCCGTCTTCACGACGAATACGTGAAGGTGGTGGAGACCGGCGAGCCGTTCTTCCGCGAAGCCGTCGACCACATCGATGTGCTCGGCGAAAATACGCTTGTTCGCGCCTACGACATGCGTGTGTCAAAACTGGACGACGGCGTCGAGGTTGTGTGGCGCGACATCACCGACCGCGTGCGCGCCGGCCGCGCGCGGGATTGGGTGGCGTCGATCGTCGAGTCTTCGGCGGACGCGATCGTCGGCGTTAGACCCGACGGCACGATCGAAAGCTGGAGTCAAGGCGCCACGCGGCTGTACGGATACGAACCTGCCGAGGTGATTGGCTTGCGTTATACGGTGCTGTTCCCGGCGGTAGAAGCCAAAGTACGCGCGGAGAGATTTCGCCGGGCGCTCGCGGGGGAGACCGCGGGTCCGTTCGAAGCGACGGAACTTCGCAAAGACGGGAGCGAAATTCGCGTGTCGTACACAACATCGCCGATCAGGGGCGACGACGGCTCGGTGGTCGGCATCGCGCGAATCGTCCGCGAGTCGCCGAATGCGCCGAAAACCGCCGTCGTTGACGCCGACGTTGTTGGAGCAGAATTCCTCGACGCGGACGATCTCGACGCGGACGCCGCCGGCCGCGCAGGCTGACCTGGGCGACGAGGGCGACGAGTTCTAAAGTTCGCGCAGCTCGCGCTTCAGAATCTTGCCTGTGGCGTTGCGTGGCAGTTCGTCGATAAACACGACCTCACGCGGCACCTTGAAGCGGGCGAGGTGGACCTTCACGTAGTCCTTTACCGCGTCCTCGGTGAGCTTTGCGCCGCTGGTCGGCACGATGAAGGCCTTCAAGCGTGCGCCGAACTCCTCGTCGTCCACTCCGATCACGGCGGCCTCGTAGACGGCCTCGTGCTTGACGATCACGTCCTCGACCTCAATCGGGTAAACGTTTTCGCCACCGCTGACGATCATGTCGTCGATCCGGCCGTCGATGAACAGACGGCCACCGCTGTCAATGTGACCAAGATCTCCGGTGCCTGCCATGTCGGCCAGGCGGTTGACCTTTTCGCCGCCGGTGTAGCCCTCGAAGATCATGTCGTGCTTTACAAAGATTTGACCGGTTTCGCCCGCGGGGACTTCCTCACCGTCCTCGTCGAGAATCTTCACGACCGTGCCCTCCGGCGCGCGACCGGCGGTGCCGGGTGCGGCGCGCATGTCCCTTGGCGAAGCAACGGTGACCCAGGCCACTTCCGTCGATCCGTAAAGGTTGTAAAGCACGTCGCCGAACTCGTCCATGAACTCGGTCGCCAGTTCGCCGGGCAACGCGGAGCCGCTGGCGGTCACGGCACGAAGCTTGCTTGTGTTGTACTTCTTCTTCGTCTCGGCGGGCAGGTCGAGCAGACGCTGCAACATCACCGGGACCACCGCCCACATGTCGATCTGTTCGCGCTCCATCGTGGCCAGAACGTCCTCCGGCTCGAAGCGCCGCCGCAGGATCACGGTGCCGTTGAAGATCAAGTTGGCGGAAAACTGCGCAAAGCCCCAGGTGTGAAACAGCGGCGCCGATACAAGCGCGCGCGAGCGGTAGCGGTACGGGATGATCGTAACCACCGACAACAGACCCGCCAGGCCGCGCGGTTCGGCGCGGGCGGCGCCCTTCGGCTTGCCGGTCGTGCCGGAGGTGAGGATGATCGTGCGGCCGGCACGTCCGGGTTTTGACGGTTCGCTCGTGCTTTGGCCGGGCAGCAGGCTTTCGAGTGTGGGATAGGGCAAGTCTTCGGGCTTGCTGTCGTGCCAGGCGATGAACACCGGGCGGTCGTCAAGCGCGCCCTGCAGCATCGGAATGTATTCCTCGTCCATGATCACCGCGTCGGCATTCTGGTCGTTAATCACCTGAACGAGCTGCGGTCCGGCGAAGGCGGTGTTTAGCAACAGGCCGTCGGCGCCGTTCTTGAGCGTCGCCACGAAGGCTTCGATGAAGCCGCGATGGTTGCGGCAGAGGATCGCCACGCGGCTCTGTTCGGTGAGACCCGCGGTGTGCAGCGCGTGAGCAAGCTGGTTGGTGCGCTGGTGGACCTGGAGATTGGTGAGCGTGCCAAGTTCGTCGATGATCGCCGGTTCGTTCGGCAGGCGCATCGCGCTGATCGCATAGCCGGCCGGTTGTGTGGGCCCCCACTTGCGCATCGCGCGCGCGGTTTCGGCCATGACCTTTGGATGAGTCGGCGTGAGAATGCCTGTGTCGAAGACGGTCTTGCCAAGCACGGCGGCGCGTTTGCCCTCTTGCAGAGCGCGTTCGCCCAACTTCACTCCGAGCGTCTGAATGCGATCGATCAAGGGACCTGTACCTCCGTTGCAGTTTTGCCGACAAGCGGCTCGGGAATCTTTGCGCCGGGCTTGTCCGGCACGGCGGTCATCGCGTGTTCGGTGATCGCTGTGATCGTCAGACTCGGGTTGACGCCGGGGTTGGCGGGCATCGCCGATCCGTCGGCGATCAGCAAGTTCTTGTAGCCGAAGGCGCGATTGAAGTTGTCAACGACGCCCGTTTCGGGACCGGCGCCGATTACGGCACCACCAAGGATGTGTGCGGTCATCGGAGTATTTCGAAGGACCTCGAAGACGCTGCTCTGCGCGATTCCGTTGATCCGTTTGGCGACCATCTCGGCGGCTTTGTTGGCGGCCGGGATGAAGCGCGGGTTCGGGTTGACCGTGTCTTCCTCGGTGGTCAGGTGCCAGCCGCTTCCCCAGCCGTTGCGCTTGGGCCGGAACTTGATCGAGTTGTCAAGCGTTTGCATCACGAGCAGGATCACGGTTCTGCGGGCCCAGTGGTACGTGTTCAGGCGCTTCGTGAAGGCGACCGGGTTGCGAATCACCTCGCCAAGGAACTTCAGCGGCCGAGTGAGCTTGGTGCCGTTGCCCGTCAGCAGCGTGAAAGAAATGCCCATCGCGTCGCCACCGTGGCCGTAGGTGACGTTTTCGATGTGCGTGTGCTCGTCGGGGTAGAAGCTGGAACTGATCGCCACCGAGGTCGAGTAGTCGACCGAGTCGTCTTCGGCCGTTGCGGCCAGGATCGCCTCGCTGTTTGTGCGCACCAGCTCGCCGAGCCGGTCCGAAAGGCGCGGCAGAGATCCGCCGAGCTTGCAGTTGACGAGCAGCTTGTTGGTGCCCAGCGCTCCTGCCGAAACCACAACGCCACGCGCACGCTGCACGCGGCGGTTCTTGAAGAACCACGCACCCGAGCGAACGGTCTCCACCTCATAGCCGCCGGAGCCGTCGAGCATGCCGTTTTCGCTTGGGATCGCGCGGATGTCGACGACGGTGCGCAGCGGGCTGATCTTCACGCCCATCTTTTCCGCGAACCAGAGGTAGTTCTTCACAAGTGTGTTTTTGGCTCCGTGACGGCAGCCCATCATGCATGAGCCGCAGTGCTTGCACGAGGTGCGCTCGGGGCCGGTGCCGCCGAAGTATGGGTCGGCGACGGTCTCGCCCTTGTTTTCGGGGTTGCCGAAATACACGCCGACGTTGGTCTTGGTGTAGCTGTCGGCGACCTTGAAATCCGTGGCGAGATCTCTGAACAGTGCATCCGCGGGCTGGTCGATTGGCACTTGGTTGACTCCGAGCATGAACTCCGCGGTGTCGTAGTGGGGCGCAAGCGACGTCTTCCAGTCCTCGATCTCGGCCCATTGGCGGTCCTGAAAGAACTTGTCGCGCGCGCGATAAAGCGTGTTCGCGTATCCCAGACTTCCACCGCCAACGCCACAGCCGGAAAGCACGACGACGTCTTTGAAGAAGGTCATCCGAAAGATGCCCTTCATCTTCAGGAACGGCCACCAGTAATAGCGTTGCGGCTGCTTGTACATGATCTCCGCGAAGTCTTCGTCCTTGAAGCGGCGTCCGCACTCGAGAACATGCACGTCGTAGCCTTTTTCGGCCAGACGAAGGGCCGAAACGCTGCCGCCGAATCCGGATCCGATGACGATCCAGTCGTGGTCATATCGCGGTGATCCGTGCATCAGGATTTGGGGGTAGGTGCCGCGCGGAAATGTGCTTGGGCGCTCGCGGGCGGCAGGTGGGCAGATTCTAGTCGCCCGCCGCCCTTTGCTCGGTCAGGCGGACCTATGAATTGTCGGCGCGGTGTCCGCGAAGCTGAAGCGTGCCGGTGAGCGCCGCCCAAAGGCTTGCGCCCAATATGTACGAGTAGAGAAAGAGCGACTGGTGCTTGAGGTAATACAGATCGCGCGAAAGTGTGATCATCGTGGCCTCGCCCGCGTCTTTCTCGGCGCCATAGCCCGACCGCAACTGCGCCCATCCGGTGATGCCGGGTTTGATCAGGTGGCGACGGCCGTAAAACGGAATCTCCTGTTCGAGGCGCGTGACGTCGCGCGGCCGCGCGGGGCGCGGCCCAACGAGACTCATGTCGCCACGCACGACGTTGAGCAACAGCGGCACCGCGTCCAGGTGCGTGTGGCGCAGCACCCGGCCGACGCGAGTCGCCGGCAGGCCGTCCGTGTTTGGGAGGTCTTCGTCGTCCGGCGGTCGCGTGGTGCGAAAAAGGCGGATCGAGAATGAGCGGCCGCGTTCGCCGACACTGCGCCGGCGTTCGAATACCGGTCCGCGATCGGCGGCCTTGACGGCGATCGCGGCCACGATCCATGCCGGTGCGGTGATCAGGCCCAGAAACAGTGCGCCGATCAGATCGATCGTTCGCGTGGCGATGCGCGGAGCCGGCCGGAAGCCCGGGTGCATGATGTGCTGCATCCAGGCGATGTTCAGCTGGTCGAGCGAAACCCGCTGAAACACGTGTTCCTCAAACGCCAGCAGTCCGACCAGGCGAGTGCGGTAGCGCTCTGTGCACACGGCGGCGCGCTCGAACACTTCGAGCCGGTCGCGTCCCTCCGGCAGCACCAACAGGTCGATGTCGTGACGGGCGACGATGTGGCTGAGGTCAGCCAGTAGGCCGAGTCTGCGCACCTTGAACGAGACGTGGCGCAGGTCTCGAAGGTTTTCCTTTGCGCTGTCGCGGCCGACGTATCCGACGATCGTGAAGCGGCTGTTGCCCTCGTTGGCCAGCGACCAGGCAAGGTCGTGAGCGTGGGCTGCCGTACCGATTACCGCCACGCGCGTGTGGACAAAACGTTCGTGGATGCGATTCAGAATCAACGCCGCGGTGACGCCGGCCGCAAGCCCGATGCCGGACGCCGCGAGCGCGTGCAATGCGCCCGACTGCCAGTCGAGTGTGAGAGTCATCGCAAAGATCGCCAGCGCCGCGGCAACCGGTGAGACCCCCGTGATCTCCCGCTCCGTCAAGCCGCTGCCGCGCCCGCGAGCGCGTGCGATCAGAACGATTAATGCCGCCGCCACGAAGACGCCGGTGTTGCGGGCCGCGATTCCTCCGGCAAGCGGTGCGACCATCGCGGTCGCGAGATCGCCGATCGCGGCCGCCGTCGGCGGACTGAGACTGCGTGCGGACTGCTCCTCGGCTTCCGGAAAGTCACCGCCGTCGACCACGCGCAGCGGACTGACGGGAGGCGCGGCCTGCGGCTCTGGATTGCGGCCGGATCCACCGACGCGCGTCGCTTCGCTGAAGATCACAGGCGGTGGGGCAAGTGGTGCGCCGGCCGGTATCTCCGGCGGCGGGCCAGAGAATCGTTCAAGATCGCCGCGCAGGCGTTCGCGATCGCGGCGGGATCGCTTGCCACGCGTGATCTGATCCGATGGAGTGTTGTTTCCGTCTGTGTTTCCGACGTCGCCGTCGTCCATTGCGAGCCGTCCGAGAATGGTGATTGGTCCGAGTATGTCCGGCCTTCAACGTAGCACGATCGAAGCTTCGCGGCAACCATGCTTTTCTGCATCGGAATGCATTAATTCGGCCATTTTCCGGAACTTATTCGCGATCACGCCGGTGCCCGAAATGCGAACGGACCCGGCCTCCCCCCGGGGACCGGGTCCGCTATTGCGCTGCGCCGCGCTACACGCGGCTCCACCGGAGAAACGGGCCGAAGCTGGTGGATGCTCCGCGTGATTCCCGACCGGCGCGGATTCGTCGACGGTTTTCCGCCGGTCTGCGTCCGATGGTCGGGGCTCCTTGAGCACATTGTTTCGATTCGCGCCGCGGGATGCAACAGCGAATTTGCGTTTCTCGGCGCACTTTCTAGAACGGCCGTCTAAAGACCGTCATGGGGTCGGGACCCCATGCGCGCGAAACTACCTAAGAAGGGTGAGGAACGGACCGCGTTCCCGACTTCGCGTCGCCGAGAATTTCCGAAGAGCGATTCGCACGGCGGAATTCGCCGGGCTTTCTCCGGCATTCGTTTCGTTGCCGCCAGGCAGCACGATCAGGGGCCGCGCCGATATTGCGTTCAGAGGATTCTCCGCGGTTGGTCTGTGCGCGAGCGAACGTCGAGCGCATCCGCGCGCAGCCGGTGGCGGTGCCACTCCCGTCCGGTCTCCGTGAAGCAGTTCGAGCACCGCCGCGGGCTGCGGCGTGGAGAAGCCACGACTTTCTCGCTGCGTTTCGCGTCGCGGACCCGTGTATTCCGCACGCGACCGCATCGCCGGGCGCGCCCCGGCCCGATCGGCCTCGTCCACCAGTGTTTTCACGATCAGGGTCCAGTCTGGCCTCGGGATGACTTTGCAGATCCGCGAGGCCGGTTCGTCGAACACATCTTCTGGATAGGAGCCGGCTTTGCCGAGCGGTTCCGATCCTCACCGCGTCCGTCGATGCCGTCCGAAAGACGGCTCGTTCGCGGCTGAGTCATGAAAATTAGCAGGGACCCGGGAGCGGTTGGCCGAACGGCGCCGACCGGCGCGGGTTCAGCCTTCCAGTGGGTTGAAGACGATGCCGGTCGGGATCTTCGGGTAGAAGTACGTGCTCTTGGGCGGCATGTTGACGCCGGCGGCGGCGATCTCCTGAATCTGTCGAATCGGCGTGGCGCGCAGGAAAAAGCCCATGTCGTACTGGCCGCTGGTCACGAATTCGCGAGCCTCTTCGGCGTCACTGCTGTACCAAAGGCCGTTGAGGTGCGAAATATCGTCGTCGGACATGCCGAGCGCGCCTTTCAGCATTAGCGATTCAAGAATCGCCGTGTCGAGCCGGCGGTACGGCTCGGGCATCTCCGCCAGAGCGGCGTCGGCGATCGCCAGGTCCTTCAGACTCAGACGGTAGGCCCGCTTGGACTCTGCGTCCATGTAGCCGAATTCGCAGATCGAAGTGTTGTCGCTGTCCGCCGGCGCGACCTCCGCGGCGTCGACCTCAGTGACTTCAAAGTTCTCGGCCAACGCGGCGGACACCGCCTCGCGCTGCTCGGCGGTTGAATTGGCGATCAGGCGGTGAGTGGCGAACACGGTCATGCCCGGATCCTGCAACGCGCACAGAAACATCAGCACGTAGTTGTGGTCGCCTTCGCCGCCGACCTGCTCGGCGTATACGCGCGCAGTCTCGTAGCGGTGGTGCCCGTCGGCGATCAGCAGTTCGCGCTCCGCCAGGGCGTTGGTGAAAGTTTCAATCTGGGCCGCGTCGCCCACGCGCCAAAGCGTGTTGTGCGAACCGTCGAGATCGTCACAGGCGTCGAAGGGTTCGCCGCCTGCCACCTCGGCCATCGCGGTCTGAAACTCGCCGGAGTCGTCGCTGAAAAGGCTGAAGATCGGTGAGAGGTTGGCGCGCGTGGCGTGCATCAGCTTCAGGCGGTCCTCTTTGGGCCCGGGATGCGTGCGCTCGTGCGGGCGGATCTTGCCGGGGCCGTACTCCTGCACGCGGACGCGACAAAAGATCCCTTGCCGGGTGCGCTTGGCGCCATCTGGACCGGTGTATTGCTGGCGCAGCATCCAGATCGCGGGTTCGTCCTCGGTGATCAGGGCGCCGTCGCGACGCCACTGTTCGAGCATGTCGGCCGCATGGGCGTATTTTGCATCCCCTTCGCCGGCCGGTAGATCGAGCTCGACCACGTTGTACTTGTTTCCGGCGGCGAGCTTTTCGCGCAGGTCCGGGTAGATCACGTCGTACGGAGGTGAGACGACCTCCTGCAATGGGCCGGTCACGCTTGTGTCGTAGCGCAAGGTGTTAAGTGGGGCGATCTCTGCCACGGGCGCGCAGCATAACGCGCGCTCGCGGAGGCGCTCGCCGGAGGTCGCCTTGCGCGCGCCGTATGATGCCTGACGTACGGGGCGTAGCGCAGCCTGGTAGCGCACTCGCTTTGGGAGCGAGAGGTCGCTGGTTCAAATCCAGTCGCCCCGATACGAACGACCACAGGCGCCGGTCATGCCCGGTAGCGCGCTGCGCCTTCTGGGGAGCGAGAGGTCGCTGGTTCAAATCCAGTCGCCCCGATACACATGACCAACGAAGTCGATCGGGCCGGGTAGCGCACACAATGTTCGTTGGTAGCGTCGATCGCATGCTCGACTGGTCCTTCGCACTGACGCTTGGCTCGCTCTCGCCGCCGATGGTTGCGATGTTGGCGTTCGTTGTGGGCGGTTACGCGGTTCGCGCGCGCACGCTGGCGGGCGAAGGGCGAGCTGTGCCGCGATGGCGGCGGGTCTGCTTCGCAGTTTCCGCGGCCGTGCTGCTGCTAGAGCCGCTGTCGCCGATCGGCGCGGGCGCCGACGGTTCGTTCACTTCGCACATGCTTGAGCATCTTCTGATCGGCGACATCGCGGCGCTGTTGATGGTGCTGGGGATTACGGGTCCGCTGATCGCGCCGATGTTGAAGTTGGATCTGATCGCGAAGCTGAGAGTGCTGACCAATCCGCTGGTCGCGCTGCCGCTCTGGCTGGTAAACCTCTACGTCTGGCATCTGCCCGTGATGATGGAAGGCGCGATCGATCACGAAACCGTTCACGTGGTGCAGCACTTGTTGTTCTTCGGGCTCGGCTTCAACATGTGGATGCCGCTGTTCGGGCCGCTGCCGCGTCCGGTTTGGTTTGGCAACGTGGCGCGGCTTTTTTACATCGTCGCGGTGAGACTTACCGGCTTGCTGCTGGGCAATTTCTTCATCTTCTCGGGACGCGTGTATTACGACAACTACATCGGCGCCGACAATATGTGGGGCCTTGGCCCGCTTGCCGACCAAAGCACGGCCGGGGCGGTGATGATGGCCGAGGGTACGATCGTCACGTTTGCGCTGCTGGCCTGGTTGTTCGTGAAGGCAGCGCGCGACGGCGACGAGAGCCAGGCGCTGATTGATCTGGCCGCGCGGCACGGCGTGGAGCTGAGCCCGGAGCGCAGCGCCCGGGCGGTGGCCTCAGGCGCGGGAGAACGACTGCGCGAGCGCATTCTTCGAGAGGCCCGAACCGCGCAAAAGAGTTCCAAGCGCGCTTGACTTTCCAGTAATACAGCGTAGGATTATTGTTGAACGGTTGCGCTGCTCGGCAGTTGCGTGACCGGCAATCAATCAAATCGGAGGAAGAACTTTGATCCGCTCGGCAAGTTTTGCGCGTCCGAAGACCGCAAAGACCCTTTTCTCGCTTTTTGCCGCTTGTGTGGCGCTGCTCGCGGTCGCGTCCGTCGCGAACGCCGGCCCCGTCACGATCGGCGATTACACCTACTACACGACCGCTGATCTCTGCAAACTGGATCTCACTCCTGAAACCGCCAGTCGTCAGACCGGCGAGACGCACACAGTCACAGCGACGTTGACGTCCACGGCACCTCCGATTACGGTACCGGCGGAAGTCGGCGCGGAGGCAGTCTGGAGCGCGTGTTTCAGGGGCAACATCGCCGCGCTCGTCGGTGCTGAGGTGAAGTTCTCGGTCACCGCCGGCCCGCACGCGGGCACCAACGGCACCGTTGGGCTTGACGCATCGGGCAAGGCGCTGTTCTCTTAC
This sequence comes from Actinomycetota bacterium, assembly GCA_016213645.1. Lineage (GTDB taxonomy): Bacteria > Actinomycetota > Thermoleophilia > Solirubrobacterales > JACPNS01 > JACPNS01. The sequence goes on along the minus strand of JACQZY010000020.1, from coordinate 49,768 downwards.
ACGGGGACACTTGCCGGGACCGATTCGATCAAGGCGGAGCTTGTACTTCCGGACCTTTGCGACAGGCGGTACAACGGAATTATTGATTTTGGGCCGCAGGCCGACCTGCCCGTCGCGTGCGAGTACCAATATGGTGAAACGAACTTGCGCTGCCCGTGGGCGATCGACAACGTCGTTGAAGAGCTGCCGGTCACCTGCCCGTACGTCACGCTTAGCGACACCGCGAACGTCACTTGGTCCGCACCGCAGGTAGTGACCCAGCAGGCCGATCCCACGATCACGATTGCCGCGTACAAGCGCTGCGTCTCACACCGTTTCCGCATCAGCCCCGTATACGGCAGTGGGACCGTGAAGTCATCGACGCTGTTTGTCGACGGCAAGAAGATTGCTACCAACAACGGTCCCGAAGGCTTTCTTGTCAACGGTCCCAAGTACAAGACCGGCAAGCACAACTTCGAGGTTGTGACCAGCTTCACCAACGGCAAGTCCGCAAGCAAGTTCGGTTCGTTCTCGCGCTGCAAGGTTCGCACCGCCGCGCGTACGGTTTCGCCGCGCTTCACCGGCTGACCGGTCGCCACGAAAGATTCAGCGGGCGGCGGCAGCGTCTGTCGCCCGCGACGGATTCAGACACAACAAGGGCGGCACTGGTGCCGCCCTTGTTGCTTGCTCCTCGGTTGCCATTCGCTCGGCAGGGATAATTGGGGGATCCGCCGGAGCGACTCGCTCTGTGCCAACAGTCTGACCGACGCGGTTTTAACGCGGGCGGAGCGCGCGTTAACGCTGTGTTAGCCAGTTTCGCCGTCGATAAGGCCGGGCGCAGGAAGTCGAAACCGGGTGATCGTGTTTCGATCGTACATCTTCAGAGGTGGGCGCGCGCCGTCGCGAAAGTCACACCGGTAGATTCGCGTGCATGTGCGGCCGCTACACACTTCACCAGCAGCAGTGGGTGGACACCCTGCTCGCCGGCGAGATCGGCATCCTGCCCGCGGAGTTGCGCCGGCCGCGCTTCAACATCGCGCCCGGGCAGATGGTGCTCACGATTCAGCGTGCCGGTACGCGAGCCGTCGCCGAGGCGATGCATTGGGGTATTGAGGCGCCTTGGCGTGGCGGGCCGACGCAGTTGATCAACGCCCGCGCCGAGAAGCTCGGAGAATCGCGGTTCTGGCGACCGTTGCTGGAGCAGGGACGCTGCGCGATCCCGGCCGACGGTTTCTACGAATGGCGCACGGTCGAGGGCGCGGGCAAGCAGCCGTATTGGTTCGGCCGCGACGACGGTGAGCCGTTCGCTTTTGCGGGACTGTGCCGCGCCGGTGACGGTCAGTCGCAGTCCTGCGTGATCGTGACCGTAGAGGCCAACGAACTCGTGGCGGCGGCTCACGACCGCATGCCGGCGATGCTCGACCGCGCGGGCATTGACGCCTGGATCGGCGACGACTCCGCCGAAGCGCTGGCGGCGTTGTCGCCTTATCCGTCGGCGGAGATGACCGCGCGTCCGGTGTCGAGCGCTGTGAATCGAGCGGGCGGCGACGGCCCGGAGCTGATCGAGGCGGTCGATCCGATCGGCCCGGATCAGCGACCGTTCTGAATATTCATACCGGCGGCTAACTTTTAACCAATGCTCGATCCGACGCGCACAGCACTCGGCACCTGGAGCGGCGGACGCTATATGCGCTTCGGCGCGCGGCTGGACGACGACCGCCTGCTCGCGCTGCTGCGTCCCGACGACCAGATCAAGACCCTGATCACAGCCGATGTCTACGGCGAGGGCGCCGCCGACAGACTGGCCGGCCGCGCGCTTGAGGCATTGCCGCGCGAGAGTTACTGCCTGGTCGGCGCGGTTGGTCACGATTTCTACGACGGCGAACGGCAGGGCGCGAAGGGCTTTCCCCGGTTCACGGACCCGGGGCTGCGCGGCGTCGGTGGCTACGCCTCTTACTTGCGCATGGCCACCGAACGCAGTCTCGCCCGCATCGGCGCCGACTCCTTCGATCTTTTGCTGCTGCACAATCCGGATCGCACCGGATACAGCAGCCCGAAGGTGTGGGACGGCATGGTGGCGTTGCGCGACGCCGGCCTTACGCGACTGCTCGGCGTTGCGCCGGGGCCGGCGAATGGCTTCACGCTGGACATGATCGAGTGCTTTGAGCGCTTCGGCGAGATAGTGGACTGGGCGATGGTGATCCTCAATCCGTTTGAGCCGTGGCCGGGCGAGTTGGTGCTGCCGGCGGCGCGGAGAAACGGCGTCAAGCTGATCACGCGCGTGGCCGATTTTGGCGGGATCTTCCACGATGACGTTCGGCCTGGGCATCAATTCGCCGAATACGACCACCGCGCGTTCCGGCCGCGCGGCTGGGTGGAAGACGGCTGTGAGCGATTGGAGCGCATCCGTCCGATCGCGGAACATCACGGGATCACGCCGTTGCAGCTGGCGTGCCTGTGGAATCTCGCGCACACGCCGGTGGAGTGCGTGGTCCCGACACTGATCGAAGAAGAAGCGGCGCACAAACCGGCCGAGCGCAAGCGCCGTGAGTTGGCCGAGCTGCCTGAAGAAGATCCTTTGACCGCAGCGGAGATCGCCACGATTCGCCAGATCGGCGACAACACCGGCTGCATGCCGCTGAAGGGCGCTTCGCCCGACAACGACGGAGCCGCCTCGGCCGACAGCTGGCCCGTCAGCGAAGAGCTGGCCGAGCTCGCCGCGCGCTGGTCGATCGAGCCGTCGCGTCAGCTCGCTCGGATAATGGGCTAAACAGCCAGTTTCCGGTCAAGTCCCCGCCCGGGCGTGTCGATCACAGATTCGATATGCCCGCACGGCAGATCAAATCCACCGTTCCACGGCACGCATCGGCGCAAGCGACCCGCTCCGGCGGTATCGCTGCCGCGGTCTGGATGGCCGCGTCGTCGGTGGCGGCTCTATTGCTGGCGGCGATTTCGCTGTTCTTGCTTTCTGGATGTACTTGGACGGGCAAAGGCAAGGACGTCGCCGACGCGTTGCAGAAGACCGGCGAGGTCAAGACCGCGATGTACGCGGGATCGTTCTCGATACAGGCGAAGGGCAACGCCGGCAGCGAAAATATGGAAATCATCTTCAATGGCGCCGCCGATGACAGCAATCCCGCCGCGCCCCGCATGTCAATGGACATGACGATTATGGGACAGCGCATGTCCACGGTTGCGCCCGGCGACGGCAACATCTACATCACCACATCAGCCGGAACCTACGGCGCGCCATACAACGCCACGCAAACCGGTGCGCAGCAGAACAGCTTCGCCGGTGTGATGGGTTCGTTGGAATCTGCGATCGGAAACTTCCGTGAGGCCGCGGCCAGCACGACCGACCAGGGCTTGACGCTCAAGACGATTGCCGCTGACGGCAACGTGGGACGAATCTGCGGCAAGGTGTTGCCTGCGTTTTCCGCATACTCGAACGCTTCTTCTGCCGGCAGTGGATCGCTTAAAGGTCTTGGCAAGGGCACCTCGATCGAGGACATGTGCCGCCAGCTGCTGAAGAAGGACCCGACGCTTTGGTTCGGTATTGACGCCGACGGCTACCTGCGGATGATCGCGATGAAGGCGACGCTGTCTGTGATGGCGCTCGGCTCGGTTGACATGACGATGCGCTTTGACGTGACCTCGATCAATCAGCCGGTCACATTCCACAAGCCAAGCAACGCGAAGATGCTCGGTTCGCAGGCCGATCTGGCCGCGGCGGTCGGTTCCGGCGGTTCCTAGCCGCTGACCGCTGAGCGCAAACGCACGGTGAAGGTGGTGCCGCGGCCTTCGACGCTGCGCACGCTGACCTCGCCGCCCATCGCTTGAGTCAACTCACGCACGATCGCGAGTCCGATGCCGCTGCCGTCGGGCGATCCCATGCCGTGGCGGCGGCGCATGTGAAAGCGCTCGAAGACGTGCGGCAGATCGACCTCGGGAATGCCGGGACCGGTGTCGTGGACGCGAATTTCCGCCGGCGCGGTCTCGATCAACACGCGTCCACCGCGCGGAGTTACTCGTACTGCGTTGTCGGTGAGGTTGGTGACCACCTGCATCACACGGCCGGTGTCGGCGGTGGCAACGGATCCGGCGGCGACGGTGACCTCCAGGGCTACTCCGGCCGCCTCGGCTCGCAGCGCCAGCCGGTCGCGCACGTCCGCCGCCACACTCTCCAGATCCACACGTTCACTGTGGGCCTCGAAGGTGCCCTGGTCCAGTCGCGCCAGCACCAGTAGATCCTGAACCAGGTTCTCCAGTCGGAGCGATTCGCTACGAATCACGGCGGCGCCGGTTTTGACGTCGATCGTGCCGTCCTCGATGCCCTCGGCGTAACCGCTGATCGCGGTGAGCGGGGTGCGTAGCTCGTGTGACGCGGACATCAGCACGGTGCGCTCTGCCTCGCGGGCGCGGGCCAGGCGATCGGCCATTTCGTTGAACGCGCGCGCGAGTTCCGCGAGTTCGGCGGTACGCGGCTCGGCCAGGAGTTCCGGCGTGGCCCCGGAGGCCAGCGTGCTTGCGGCGGCCACCACATCGGCGATCGGTCTGGTCAACCGGCGTGACAATCCAGCCGCGGCGGCGGCGGACAATGCCGCCGCGATCAATGCCGCCAACACAAGGCCCGTGACGTACTTTCCGTAATCGCCGGCCGCCACGTCGTTCGAGCGTGTGGCCAGCACGAACAGATCGTGGCCGGCCACCGGTTCTGCCGCGTAAAGCATGCGCGTGCCGGTGAGGTCAACGCTTCCCGAGACGCCTTTACCGGCCGAGAGCCGCTGGGCGGCATGGGCGGAAAGCACGGCATTTGCGACGCGAGTCGGCAGGATCAGCGGCGGCAGCGCGTCGCGGCGGCGGCGGTCGCGGGCGGGCGGTCCTACGGCAGACGAAGGCGGCACGGCTTGTGCACCCGCACCCGGTGCACCCGCGCCCGGTGCACCCGCGCCCGGCGTGCCCGCTCCCGGCGTGCCATGACCCGGCGTGCCTTTGCCCTGCGCGGCGGTTTCGTTCTGTAGTGAGCGAAGCGTGGCTCCGGCCGTTGCGGGATCGAGCAGGCGACGGACGGATTCGGGAAGTTCGCCGCGATTGATGAAGTCGCTTTCGTTTTGATTGTTCTGCACGAACGTGGCCACTCGCGAAGCCATCACGCTTGCTTCGCGGGCGACTTCGCGTTTGAACGATTCGCGGATCGCCTGGCGGGTGGTGACGATGCCGATCGCCAGCGCGATCGCGACGGCCGCCACCGAGGCCGCGAAGGTGGCCGCGAAAACTCGTCCACGCAGTGAGCCGGCCGCCGGTCGGCCCGGATCTTCGGCCACCGTGGAGTTCATTCCGCCACCTTGTAGCCGACGCCGTGCACGGTGCGGATCGGACTCGCTTCGCCGAGCTTGCGGCGAAGCTGCGCCACGTGTACATCCACTGTGCGGGTGCCGCCGGGATACTCGCCTCCCCACACCAGCTCAAGCAGGCGGTCCCGCGAGAGTGCGATGTTCGGGTGCGCAAGCAACGCGCCGAGCAGATCGAATTCGCGGTTGGTCAGCTCCACGGGATTGTCGTCGATCGTGACTTCGCGAGCGTCGCGACGTAACTCGATGCTCTCCCAGCGCAGCACGACGCCGGGGTCCGACGCGCCTCCTGCACGGCGCAGAATCGCTTTTACGCGCGCCACCAGCTCGCGAGGCGAAAACGGCTTGACGACGTAATCGTCGGCGCCGCTCTCCAGGCCCGCTACGCGGTCGATCTCGTCTTCGCGCGCCGTCAGCATGAGGATCGGCACGGAGGCCCGTGCTCGCACCTGGCGGCAGACTTCAAAGCCGTCGATGCCGGGCAGGCCGATGTCCAGCACGATCAGGTCGATGCTCTGGCGTCCCAGTTCGTCCAGCGCCTGTTCGCCCGAGCGCACCCACATCGCCTCAAAACCGTCGCGCTCCAGGTACGCCTTGAGCAGGTCGGCGATGTTGAACTCGTCCTCGACTATCAGAACGCGCTTGGTCATGGTCTAGAGCCTTACACAAGCGGCGGCCATCGCCGCGCGGGCCGGGCATGGCGGATCAAGCCGTCCGCGCCGCGCCGCGTGAGCCGCGCCGCGGCCGTCCGTCACCGGGGGAGGGACGAAAGCCGCGGCGCAAGTAACCGGCTGAGTTCTCAACCGGTCGTGGCTCCGTGCGGTCGCGACGGGCGCATGCCTCTGGCAGGCGCCACAGCCACGACATCGGCCGCTTGGCCCTTTTCGCCGGTCACGATCACGCGCTTGCCGACCGTGAGGTCGCTGACGGTCGCTTCCTCGTTGTCGGGGATCAACACCTCGGTGTCTTCGCTGATCGCGATCGTCACGTCGTTTCCGTCACGCTCGGTGATGGTTATTTCACTCTCGGTCGCGCTCTTGAACTTGCCGGCGTCTGTGCGCGTCACCGTTTCTTTACCGTTGCGGTAGGAGTGCGCTTCGGCATAGGTCAGGTACTTGCCACCCTGCATACCGGGGCCACCCATCATGCCGTGGCCCGGCGGCGGACCACCACGCTCGGAGTTTCCTGAGTTGCCGCCACCGGCAGCGATCGCCGCGCCGGCCGAGGCCATCACCGCCGCCAGTGCGGTTATGGCGATGCGGCTTGTTCCGATCCTTCTGATCTTGTTCATGGACATCCTTCCCTTGGGGGGTTGCGGAGTTCGGCTCTTAGGGTGGATGTTCGAGAGTTGGCGTTAGGGCCGTGTGCGACGTTTGTAAGCCATCTGTAAGGTCGCGCCGTCGCGACGGGCTCAGTCGGTCCTGTTCGCTCGCCTGATTCGAAACGCGGAGCGCCCGTACTTTTTGCGGTAGCGGTCCAGTTCGTAATCCAGTTCAACTCCCATCAGCAGCGCGACGTTCGAAATCCACAGCCAGATGATGAAGATCGCCACGCCGGCCAAACTGCCGAAGGTGCGGTTGTAGCGGTTGAAGTTGGACACGTAAATCGTGAAGATCACCGAACTCGTCATCCAAAGCGCGATCGCCAGGGCGCTGCCAGGCGTCAGGAATCTGATGCGCCGGTCCTCCAGATAAGGCGCCACGTTGTAGAGCGTGGCCAGCACGCACGCCATCAGCAGGATCAGCAGGGGCCACTTCAATAGGTCTGAACCAAGTGGACTGCCGTCGCCCAGGTCGAGCGCGCGGCGCAGCACGTCGGCCAGCGGACCGGTTGCCACGACGACCACCGTTATGCCCACGACCAGCGCGACGATCATCAGCGTGACGCCGATCCGTATCGGAATCGTTTTGTAGAAGCGGCGCTGTTCGCGCACGCCCCAGACCACATTGGAGGCGCGCATAAACGCGCCGATGTAGGCCGAGGCCGAGTACAGCGATATCGCCAGACTCAGCCCCAGCGCCACACCGGCCGTGGTGCCGCTGTTTTGAACGCCTTCGATCGCGGAAATCAACAGGTCGCGCACGGGCCCTGGGGTCATCTCGCGGAAGTTGTTGACCACGGTGCCGGTCGCGTCGCGGCCGATCAATCCGAGGGCGGAGACCATCACCACAATCGCCGGGAAGATCGACAGCACCGAGTAGTACGTGAGTGCGGCCGCCCAGTCGGTGAGGTGGTGGCGGCCGAATCGCCCGACGGCCGTCGCGATCAATCCGTATGCCTCTCGCGCCAGCGCGATTGCCTGCTTGCCGGGACGTACTTTCATCTCATCGAGCCGTCGCGCGACGTGCGAGGCGGACGGCCACCGGTCAGGTCGCGTTCGCGGGTTCGGCGCTCGGTGGCTCCGCGTCGCCGGGGCCGCTCTGCTCGGATGCGAGCGCCTGGCGAAACGACTTCAGCTCCTGCAAGATGATCTGAATCGTCGCTGCCACGGGGATCGCGAGAATCGCGCCCACCACTCCCATCAGCGTGCCGCCGAAGAGCACCGCCACCAGCACCACGAACGGCTCCACGGCGATCGCGCGCTTTTGAATCTGAGGCTGAATCACGTAGTTCTCAAACTGCTGGTAGGCAATCACGAATATCGCCCAAATGATCAAATCGAGCGGAAAGTCGCCGAAGATCATCACCACTCCGACAAGCACACCGGCCAGCGTGGAGCCGACCATCGGGATCACGTCGAAGGCGCCGACGATCGCGGCCAGCACCAGCGGCGAAGGCGCGCCGATCGCCGCGAGCACGATGAACGAGGCGACGAACGCCACGAACGCCTGCGCGATCGCGCCGCCGATGTAGCCGCTGACCGCCCCGGCGATTCGGCCGGCGGTGCGTTCGAGCATCGCCGCCTCGTGCGCGGGATGACGTTTGATCCACGCATCAACCCAACCGCGCCCGCGCGAGACCATGAACATGCTCAAAATCAAGATCGTGAATCCGGCGAACACCGAGTTGATCACGGTCGCGCCGATGTCGCCAAGCGTGCCTGCCGCATTGTCGAGCGAACCGGCGAGGTTGTTGGCGGCGTCGGCGAGCTTCTGGTTGATGTCGAAGTTCGCGTCCAACCGGTTGAACATCGAGCTACTTTCGAGCCAGTTCTCAAAGTCGTGCACGTAGCCGGGCAGAGCTTTGACGAGGCTGACCGCGGAGTTCACGAGCGGAGGCAGCAGCAGCGCGCCGAATGCGGCGGGTAAAAGGAGGATTCCCAGGTAGACGATCGCGATCGCGAGGCCGCGCTTCATCCTGCGCGCGAGCACGTTGACCGGTCCCGAGGCCGCGATTGCGATAAACGCTGCCATCACCAGCCAGAAGATCGGCTTACGCAACGCGTAGACCAGCCAAAGTGCCGCGGCCGAAACCACGACCGCCAGGACCGCACGCATCACCCTGCGGTCGAGCAGCCGGTTGTCGGCGGCGCGTGACCAGAAGGAAGCCTCCATTCGGGCCATCGTAGGCAAGGGTGAGGACGGGGTGGCGTCGGCGAAGGCGCGCGGCGCTGCGCTCGGAGCATTACGGGATTGATGGCGGGACCGCTCGCGGGGCTACGCTTGCGCGGTGGCTTCGCAGATCTTTCGCGACGATTTGCTCGACGGCAAGGTCGTGCTGCTCTCCGGCGGCGGCAGCGGTCTGGGGCGCGCCGCGGCGATCGAACTGACTGCGCTGGGCGCGGACGTAGTGATCTGCGGTCGTGAGATTGAGCCGCTGCGCGAAACCGCGGATCTCTGCATGGCTGACGGCAGCGGCAGTTGCAGCGTTTTCCAGTGCGACATTCGCGAGGCAGACCAGGTGGAGAAGCTGGTCGACGCCACGCTCGACGTTCACGGTCGCATCGACGTGCTGGTCAACAACGCGGGCGGGCAGTTTTTGGCACCGGCCGAAGACATCTCCGAAAAAGGCTTTGACACCGTGATCCGGCTAAACGTTCATGGCACGTGGCTGATGACCCACACCGTTGCCACTCGCGCGATGATCCCGGAGTCGCTCGGCGAGGACCGCGGCGGCAAGATCATCAACATCACGCTTTCGCCTCACAACGGCCTGCCCGGGATGGCGCACAGTTCCGCCGCGCGCGCCGCCGTTGAGAATCTCACCAAAGTGCTGGCGATCGAGTGGTCGCGATTTGGAATCTCGCTGAACGCATTGGCCGTAGGCCAGGTCGCCACAGAGACGCTGTTGACCAAGTATCCGCAGGTCGTGGTCGACAACCTTTCTCACTCGATTCCGGCCGGCCGGCTCGGCCGCCCCGAAGAAGTCGCCTGGGCGGTCGCCTACCTCGCCTCCCCGGCCGGCGACTTTTACAGCGGCTCGGTGTTGACGATCGACGGCGCTCGGGACAACTGGCTCGGCCCCTGGCCGCCCACCCAGCTGATCACGGAAAGCGGCGCTCCGATCGCCGAGGACCGCAAACCCAAGTAGCGCCGCTTCGCTCGTCGTCGAGCGTCGCCGCCCGGCCCCCCCGGCGCTCGCGCGTCCGACCCCGCCCGAGCCGGCTCCACACCCCACCTCCGCCCGAGCGGCCCCAGCACCGACCCCGCCCGAGCCGGATCCACACCCCACCTCCGCCCGAGCCGGCCCCAGCACCGACCCCGCCCGAGCCGGCTCCACACCCCACCTCCGCCCGAGCGGCCCTCCGCCAGCACCGCCCCGCCGCAGGTCGCTTCGCGCCCTCTCGCAGCCCCTGCATTCTCGTGCGGAAAGTTGCGCAGACCTCTGACTCCTACGCGCCGACAAGTCCGAGGTCTGCGCAAAATCCCGCATATCCAAGGGGCGTCGGCGAATTTCTTTCGCCAGAGGGGGGTAGCTGGAGGGTGCGCCGGGACTTAAGTAGGTGGAGGGAATTTGCCTAGAGGAGTTTTCATCAAGCCGGTTGATGCGCCGAACACGCTGTTTCACGTCACTGTGCACGGCGTCGGAGACGAGCGGATCTTTCGTTGCCGACGGGACAAGCTGGAGTTTCTCTCTCGCTATCGCAACTACCTGGATCCCAATCCTCAACAAAACTCGTCAAGGCATCGCTACGTGAATCTGCGCGGCAGCGTCTCGCTGCTCGCCTACTGCCTGCTCGACAATCACTTTCACTTGGTCGTCTATCAACGGACGCACGATGGCATGGCGTCGCTGATGCGCCGGACGCAACCGGCATATGTCCGATACTTCAACGACCGATACGGGCGTCGCGGGCCGCTGTTCGACGCGCGATATGCAGCCACGCCGATTCGCGACTCCGGCCATGCACGAAACTGCTTGGCATACGTACATCTCAATCACACGATCGAGCAACTCGGTTACGAGTTCTCAAGTCATTCGATCTATGCCGGCGAGGAACGCGCGGACTGGATCGACACACCCGCCGGGCTTCGGATCTTTGGCGGATACGACGGCTACCGGTCGTACGTCAATCGGATTGGACCTCGAATGATCGATCGAAAGTTGGAATTGCACGGTCTCTGCCGCGAAACCCACCGTTTTCGGCCGATCGCCTGAACTCGAGTCATTGCTGTGCTGCACGCGCCGCGCCAGATCGCTAACGTCCACGGCATGTCTAAAGCAACAATGAACACATCAGAGGGCGCGATCGAGCTTGAACTGTTCGATGCCGACGCACCCAAAACGGTCGAAAACTTCAAGAAGCTGGCGGGCGACGGGTTCTACGACGGACTCGTCTTTCACCGCGTGATCAAGGACTTCATGATCCAGGGCGGTTGTCCCGAGGGCACCGGCCGCGGCGGTCCCGGATACAAGTTCGAGGACGAGTTCAACCAGCACAGGATCGTGCGCGGCGCTCTGGCGATGGCCAACGCCGGGCCGAACACCAACGGCTCGCAGTTCTTCATCGTCACGACTGCGGCTGCACCTTGGCTGGATGGCAAGCACACCGTGTTCGGGCAGGTGACCGCCGGCATGGAGACGGTAGACAAGATCGAGGGGGCGGATACCGACGGTCGCGACGCGCCCGTTGAGCCCAAGATGATCGAGAGCATTTCTTTCAGCGACTAAAGGTCTCGCGAAATATTCCGAAAGCAAATCAGCAGGGGTCCGCAGGATGCGGGCCCCTCTTTTATTGGGTGCCGGGGTCGGAGCCGGTTCCTGTGGCGTCGCCGCCTCGGCCGACGGCGCCGAGCGTTGCCACCACATCCTCCAGCAGCGGATCGGCATGACCCGGCCACGCCGCCTTCGGTTCCAGCGCCGCGAGCTTGAGGATGCTGGCGCGCGCCATCTCAGTGTCCATGTTGAAAGCCGCGTGCGGCACGCGCGCGGCGCCCTTGCGTGCGGTTTCAGGGTCGAGGGTGTAGAAGACGTCGGTCGTCAACGCCAGTCCGTCGCGTTCGCGCCACAGCCCGATCATGCCCGGCGCATGGCCTGGAAAGTGCACTACGTCAAATCCGGCGATCGTGTCGCCCTCGGCCAGTGCGTCGCTGATCTTCACCGGTCCGCCGTCCCACATCTTCAGCATCGGGTTCATCAGAAGGCGCGCGTATCCGTGTTCAAGCTTGTTCTTGTCGAAGTAGTGAGCGCCGCCGTCGCCCTCGGCGTCGGCGACCTCTGCTTCATGCGCCAGCACCGGCGCACCGGTGCGCTTGGCGAGCTTGCGCGCGGCGCCGCGGTGGTCGGCGTGACCATGACCGAGCACGATGCGCTTGAGCCCACCGAACTTGGCGACGGCCTTGCCGAGCTGCCCGGTCATCGCCGAGATCCCGGCGTCGAACATCGTCACGCCGCCCTGATCCTCGATCAGGTACACGTTCATCAGTGCCGGCACGCCGCCGCGCACCAGCCACACTCCCTCGGCGACGGGTTCCACGTTGCTCAATCTACCTTGTCCGCCGGGTCGAATGCGAGCGAACACGAGTTGATGCAGTAGCGCTGTCCGCCCGATCCCGGCCCGTCGGGAAAGACGTGCCCAAGATGACCGCCGCAGTTGCGGCAAACAACTTCCGTGCGACGCATCAACAGGCTGTTGTCGGGGCGCAACTCCACGGCGTCCGCAACCGCCGGTTCGCTGAAACTGGGCCAGCCGGTTCCGCTGTCGAACTTTGTGTCGGAACCGAACAGCATCGCGCCGCATCCACGGCAGCGATAAGAGCCGTCTGCCTTCGTGTCCCAGTATTCGCCGGTAAACGGTGGTTCCGTGCCGGACTCGCGCAGTATGGCGAACTGCTCGGGCGTCAGCTCCTCGCGCCACTGCGCGTCGGGCTTGTTGACGTTGCGCGTTGTGATTTCGCTCATCGCATGGCTCCCGTTTTCACGGCGCCAGGCGCCGCGGCTGAAAAGTCTCACGGCTGATTCTCCACGATTTGGCTTCGCGACAGCGCAGTACGCGCGGCCCCGACCGGGCAGCCGTCAACAGCTTGCGCGTCCACCTTCGCCGTGCTTGACCACCCATTGCGCCAGTTGATTGAGCATCGACTTACCTGTCTCGAAGCTGCCGTCGGGCGGATGCGCGGCGATCGCCACCGCGAGCGTTCCGCCGGAAGGAAGATCAATCAGACCGAACTGCCGCACGTCGTAGGCCCCGCCTGTGTCCGGACCCCAGCCTCCCTTGAATCGCTGGTTCGACCCGACTTGGCCCAAGCCCCATCGCTGATCGGACACGACCTGGCCCATCAGCGTGATTACCGGGTCCGAACCGCGCAGGCACGGCAGGGCGGCGGCAAACACCTGCTGGTCGGACACGCTCCATTCGGTCTGCCCGTACGGGCTGAAATCGCTGCGTACTTTTTGTGTCTGAACGCTTGTCGACGTGTTGCCGGCGTCGGCGAGAACTTTCTCGATCTTGCTCCCGGCGGTCGAGCCGCCGCCCAGGGACGACCAAAGTGAGGCAGCGGCGGCGTTGTCGGACGCGGTAATCGCGCGGCGCATCAGTCCACTGGTGGACGCGGAAGGCTTGCCGCCGTTGTCGCGAACGGCCGCGATCGAGATCGGCACTTTGATCGACGACCACGCCGGTCCGCTGCTCCAATCGCCCAGCATCGTTTGGTCACGCCCCACGCCGGGTGGGCCGTACGCCAGGCCGACACTCCCGCCGAGGCTCTTCGCCAGCGCGCTGAAACCGGCCGATGATCCACCGCCGGAAGACGATGAACCGCCATGCGCGCGGCTGCGTTTTTGGGCGTTCACTTGCCGCTGGAGCTTTCTCTTCTTTCGTTCCAGCGCATGCGTGCGCCGACGAGTTTCGGCAAGCTTCTGCTGGTCGCGCAGCAACTGCTCACCGGCGGCGCGACCGGCGTCCTCGCCGTTGTCGCCGGAGCCGCCAAAAGCCAGAACGGCGGCCGCGCCGCCGATCACCAACAACGTCATGATTGCGAAAGCCACTCGCTTACCCATACCGGCAACTCTCGCATACGAGCTGGCGGAGCGACATCAAACGCGCGTCAAGGTCGCTCTGCTTTTCCGTACGGCCGATCCATATACTGCGGACACGATGAGAGTCCGATCGCTCCTGTTCCTGGTCGTATCCCTCAGCATGCTCTCAATGGGCCTGTCGGGCTGCGGCAGCTCAAAAGAGGACCTGGAGAAGGCACGCCAGCAGGGTGCCGAGGAGTACAGGCAGAAGCACGACGCCGCCGCGCAGAAGCGCAAACAGCGCGAACTCGAGCGCAAAATCAAGAAGCTTGAGCGCGAAAGCAAACAGAAGTCGTCGTCTCGCTCCACGAGCGGTTCGGGTAGTGGTGGCTACTCGTCCGGCACGTCTTGTGGCGGCGGACTGAGCGTAGGACCGAACACCACATGCTCTTTCGCGGAAAACGTGCGCTCGGAGTGGTACTCGGCGGGGAGCGGCGACGTTCTGATCGACGTCTACAGCCCGGTCACGGGTTCTACCTACACGATGAGCTGCAACGCCGGTACTACGACCGTGTGTCGTGGTGGCAACAACGCCACGGTTTACATTCGCTGACGCTGACCGGCAACGGCTGGAGCCTAGCCGGACGGCGGCCAACTTGCTGTTTTACGCCGGTTGCATTGCGCGGCCCTCACGGCGGCTGCGAAGGCTGCTGCGGTCGAACCGCCCCACTATTACCGTCAGAGCCCCGGCCAGTGCCGCACCGTGAAGCCCTTCATCGGGCGTTCCGCATCCTGCCAGCGAGATCCGCGCGGGCCGTCGCGGAAGCTGGTGTCGAAGCGCAGGCCGCCGACGACCATGAACATGTGGCCGCCGTTTGCGTAGATCGTGATCCACTTGCCTTTGCCGGGTTCGCCCCACTTCTCGAACTGGCCCGAGGTCATCGGCTTGCCCAGTAGCCCGCCGCCCGCCAGCGCGTAGCTCACAGAGCCCGAGCAGTCGTAGCCGCGGTCCTGAAACGACCCGTGTCCGCCGCCCCAGATGTACGGATAGCTGCGGATCGCGTTTGCGGCCGTGATCACACCCAGCACGGAGTCGGGCGCTCCGATCGGGGGGACCGCGCTGCCGTCCGAGGCGAGCGTGACGTGGTCACCGTCTCCGCCGCCGTCTTTCAGTTCTTTGCGTAGTTCGGTGGTTGTGCCGCCGACGGCCGGTCGTTTGGTCGTTGACGCGGCGGGCATGTCGGCGATGCGATGCGGTTTAGCGCCTGCGGACTCCGGCGAGGCGTATTTCTCTTCGGGGTCGCGCTGCAGGTTTGCGGCCGGCCGCGTCGTCGCGTCGGCCCGGTCGTAGTACTCCGAACCGTCAAAGGTCGTGGCGATCGGCTCCTTGGCCTGAGCAGCCGCGTCGCCGCCCCCGGCTTGACCGGGCCCCGAGAACGGCTTCAGCACAAGCAAGATAGCCGCGCCCAGCGCAGCGACCACGAATACCAGCGCAGCCGCGCCGGCGGATCTCTTGAATCTTGTGGAAGGCATCAGTTTCGGGGCGACCGGTCCGCCCACCGTGCGTCGGCGGCTCGGTTCGGGGCCTCTTTCGCGAGTGTAAGCGCGCGTCGCGAAGGCGTCTTCGGTTGCTATCGGCGCGCACGGCGGGGGCCTGAACCAGGAACGCGTCGCGCGCTCGGCTGAAAGACCGAAATTCGGGGTGGGACGGCCGTGGTAACGTCGCACCGATGCTGTCAGAGACGCCCGCGATCGAGAAGCTTTCCGTTGACACGATCCGGACGTTGTCGATGGACGGCGTGCAGGCCGCCAACTCCGGTCACCCCGGCACGCCGATGGCGCTCGCGCCGCTTGCGTACACGCTGTTTACGCGGGTGATGCGCCACTCGCCCAGGCATCCGGACTGGCCGGCACGGGACCGCTTCGTCCTTTCGGCCGGGCATGCGTCGATGTTGCTTTACAGCACACTGCACTTGTGCGGCTATGGCATCTCGCTCGACGATCTCAAGAACTTTCGCCAGCTCGGCAGCCCCACCGCCGGTCACCCCGAGTACGGGCACGCGCCCGGAGTGGAGCTGACGACCGGTCCTCTGGGTCAAGGCATCAGCCACGCCGTCGGCCTCGCGCTCGGCGAGCGCATGCTCGCGGCGCGCTTCAACACCGAAGGCCATTGTCCGCTCGATCACCACACGTTTGTGATCGCGTCCGACGGCGACATCGAGGAGGGCGTCGCCAGCGAGACCGCCTCGATCGCGGGTCATCTCGGCCTTGGTCGGTTGATCGCCTTCTATGACGACAACCACATCACGATCGAGGGCGACACCGATCTGGCGCTGAGCGAGAATGTCGCCGCGCGCTACGAGGCTTACGGTTGGCACGTGCAGGACATCGGCGAACAGACCGATCTTGGATCGCTTGAACGCGCATTGCGCGAGGCGATGCAGGAGGACGCCCAGCCGTCGCTGATCATCGTGCGCACGCACATCGCCGAAGGCGCGCCAAACAAGGTGGATACCGCCGGCGCCCACGGCGCGCCGCTCGGCGACGAGGAGATCGCGCTGGCCAAGCAGGCCTACGGGTTTCCGAGTCTTGAGCCATTTCACGTGCCGGCCGAGGTGCGTGAGCACATGTCCGATGTCGCCGCGCGCGGCGAAGCCGCCTACGCCGAGTGGACCGAGCAGATGGAGGCCTATGAACAGGCGCATCCGGAGCTCGCGGCCGAACTGCGCCGCTTGGCCGACGGTGAGCTGCCCGCCGGCTGGGACGCCCAGCCGCCGAATTTCGAGGCGGGCACCTCGGTGGCCACCCGCAAAGCGTCGAGCGTGGCGATTCAGTGGGCCGCCGCGAAGGTGCCGGAGCTGGCCGGCGGATCGGCCGACCTCGGTCCCAGTAACCTCACCGTGATCGACGGCGAGAGCTCGATCGCGCGCGGCGCTTTCGGCGGCCGCAACGTTCACTTCGGTGTACGCGAGCACGGAATGGGCGCGATCGTCAACGGACTCACGCTTGCCGGACTTCGTGGTTACGGCGGTACATTCCTGATCTTTTCGGATTACATGAAGCCGGCGCTGCGGCTGGCCGCGCTGATGGGAGTGCCGTCGATCTTCGTCTTCACGCACGACTCGATCGGACTTGGCGAGGACGGCCCCACACACCAGCCGGTCGAGCAGCTGTGGTCGCTGCGCGCCACGCCCAACCTCAACGTCGTGCGCCCTGCCGATGCCAACGAAACGGCGCTGGCCTGGAGGTTCGCACTGACAACAAAGGACCGGCCGACCTGCCTGGCGCTTTCTCGTCAAAACCTGCCGGTGATCGACTCGGCGAGCATTCCGCCCGACGCGATCGAGCGCGGCGCCTACGTGCTGCGCGAGGCGAGCAACGCCCCGTCGGCGCCGGATCTGATCCTGATCGGCACGGGTTCGGAGGTGGAGATTTGCCTTGCCGCTGCAGAGGCGCTTGAAACCGAGGGCGTCGCCACGCGTGTGGTTAGCGCCCCGTGCCTGGAGAGTTTCGCCGTTCAAGACGCTGCCTACCGCGATGCCGTGCTGCCGCCGGAGACCGGCGCGCGAATCGCCGTAGAAGCCGGAAGCACTGTGGGCTGGCATCGCTGGACCGGTGGCGACGGCGCGGTCGTTGGCATTGACAGCTTCGGCGCGTCGGCACCCCAGCCGGCGCTCTACGAACACTTCGGCATCACGCCCGAACGAGTGGCCGCTCGCGGTCGCGAACTGCTGGCCGTGCGAGCCGAGGAGGCCTCGCGGTGAGCGGCGGCCAGAATCCGCGGCTGGCCGCGCTGTCCGCGCAGGGCACCAGCGTGTGGCTGGACCAGATCGGCCGCAGGCTGATTGAGGACGGCGAGCTGGCGCGTATGCGCGACGAACTCTGTGTGCGCGGCGTGACCTCGAACCCGTCGATCTTTCAAAAGGCCATTTTGGAGACCGACGACTACCACGGCGAGCTTGAACGACTGGCCGCGGAAGGGCTTTCCGCCCTTGAGATCTACAAGGCGATTGCCGTGCGAGACGTGCAGCTTGCGTGCGAGGCGCTGCATCCTGTTTGGGACGCGGCGGGCGGGGCCGACGGCTTCGTGTCGCTGGAAGTGGCGCCGGAACTTGCGCGTGACACCACCGGCGAAACCCTGCGCGAGGCGCGCGAGTACTGGTCGCTGGTCGGACAACCGAACCTGATGATCAAGATTCCCGGCACCAGCGAAGGCCTGGAGGCCATCGAGCAGGCGATTTACGAGGGCATCAACGTCAACGTCACGCTGCTTTTCTCGGTCGAGCAGTACGCCGATGTCGCGGAGGCTTACGTTGTCGGTCTTGAGCGGCGACTGGCCGAGGGCAAGCCGCTTGAGGTCCATTCCGTCGCCAGCTTCTTCGTCTCGCGCGTGGACACGCTGGTCGACAAGCAACTCGCTGAACTTGGCCGCGAAGACATCGCGGGGCAGGCGGCGGTTGCAAACGCGCGCGCGGCATACGCGCGCTTCAAGGAGATCTTCCACGGTGATCGCTTTTCTGCGCTGGCCGCCGCCGGGGCACCGGTGCAGCGTCCGCTTTGGGCCTCGACCGGCACGAAAAACCCCGCATACTCCGAGGTCATCTACGTTGACAATCTCGCCGGTCCGGAGACCGTCAACACGATGCCGGTGAAGACGTTGCTGGCCGCCTCGGCGGAGAGCGCCGCCGCCGAGCCCGCGGCCGGCCTGGACCCGGCGCCGGTTTTGGCGACGTTGGCGGACGCCGGTATCGACATGACCGCGGTAACGGCCCAGCTACTGGACGAGGGCATCGATGCTTTCGTGCACTCGCTTGACG
Source organism: Actinomycetota bacterium (assembly GCA_016213645.1). Classification (GTDB taxonomy): domain Bacteria; phylum Actinomycetota; class Thermoleophilia; order Solirubrobacterales; family JACPNS01; genus JACPNS01. Next base: position 31,284 of record JACQZY010000020.1, on the reverse strand, counting down.
GTTTGCTGGCCGGGATCGAGCAACGCCGAGCCGCCGTGAGTGCCGCAGCGGGTGGAGTGGGCGGCTGAGAATGGCCACACCGGACGCAATTGACGAGAACGCGCTCGTCGAGCGCGTCTGGAAACGGGACGCCTCCCTCTGGGGGCCTCCCGGTGCCTCTGAGATCGCCGATCGCCTGGGGTGGCTCGACGTGCCGGAGCGCATGCGCGAGTCGATCGTTGAACTTCGGACGTGGGCCGCCGAGATGCACGCCGCGGGATTTGTTCAAACCGTGCTGCTCGGCATGGGCGGATCTTCCCTGGGCCCGGAGGTGCTTCGCCGGGCCTTTGGAAAGTCATTACGGATGCTCGACGGCACGGATCCCGGCGCGGTGCGCGAGGTGACCGAGGCGATCGATCCGGCGCGCACGCTCTTCGTCGTGTCCAGCAAGTCCGGCGGCACGATCGAGACGCTTTCTCATTTCGCGTATTTCTACGCGCTGACGGGCGGCAACGGTGAGCAGTTCGCCGTCGTCACGGATCCAGGTTCGCCGCTCGCCGAGCGTGCCGCCGAGCTGGGGCTCGCGAAGGTCTGGCTGGCCGACCCGCAGATCGGCGGTCGCTACTCGGTACTTTCGCTTTTTGGGTTGGTGCCGGCCGCGCTCGAGGGACTCCCGCTGGACGAACTGATCGAAAGCGCGACGGCCGAGCTGCAATCCTGCCGCGCCGCCGCCAACGAGAACTCCGGGCTTTCGCTGGGCCTGGAGCTCGGCCAGCTTGCGCTGGATGGTCGCGACAAGCTGACGTTCGCCGTTTCCGGGCCGCTTAAGCCTTTTGGTCTGTGGGCCGAACAATTGATCGCGGAAAGCACCGGCAAGCACGGCCGTGGGATACTGCCGGTCGACGGCGAACCGCTGGGCAGGCCGAACGATTACGGTGACGACCGTGTCTTTCTGCACATCCGTGCCGACGGCACCTACGACGACGCGATCACCGCGATGGCCGAAGCCGGTCATCCCGTGATCGAAATCGACGGCTACGACGGCGCTCATGAGCTTGGCGCGCTGTTTTATATGTTCGAGTTCGCGACCGCCGTCGCGGGCCACGTGATCGGCGTCAATCCCTTCGATCAGCCCAATGTGCAGTCGGCCAAAGACGCAACCGCTGAGGTGCTGGCCTCCGGCGACACCGTTGCGCCTTTCGATGGGCCCGACGCGTTGGCGCAACTGGTCTCCGGGCTTGAACCGCCGGGCTACTTCGCCGCGCTCGGATATCTCGCGCCGGACGACGAGTTCGAGGCGGCGATCGGCGAGCTGCGGCTGGCGGTGCGCCGGGCTACTTGCGCCGCGACCACTTTCGGCTACGGCCCGCGATACCTGCACTCCACCGGGCAGTTGCACAAAGGCGGCGCGCCGGGCGGGCGATTCGTTCAATTCGTGCACGAGTCCGGCGACGACATCGCGGTGCCTGGCCACGACTACACCTTCAGGGAACTGAAGAACGCCCAGGCCACCGGCGACTACAACGCTTTGCGAGACGCCGGGCGCCAGGTCGTGAGGCTGAAGCTGGAAGGCGATCCGGCGGCCGCGGTGCGAGAGCTGGCGCGGAAGTTCTAGGCGTCACCGCCGGTGAGCACCGCCGACCAGTCCTCGCACGGCACCGACACCGGCACCGGCACCGACACCGACACCGACACCGACACCGGCACCGACACCGGCACCGACACCGACACCGACACCGACACCGGCACCGACCTTGTCACCGGCGCCTTCAGCCACATCGGATCGCACATTGCCCGGCGGCTGCTGGACGGTGGCCGCAAGGTGCGCACGCTCACCTATCACCCCGATCGTGAACATCCGCTGCGCGCGCGGGTTGAGGCGTTCAAATACGACTTCGACGACATCGCCGAGCTGGAGCGTTCGCTCGCCGGGATCACGACGCTTTACAACACTTATTGGGTGCGCATCGAGCACGATGGCACCACCTTCGATGAGGCCGTGCGCCACTCGCGCGTGTTGTTTGACGCGGCCGTGCGGGCGGGCGTCAAGCGCATCGTGCACGTCAGCGTCAGCAATCCGTCGGAAATGTCGCCGCTGCCGTATTACAGCGGCAAGGCGCGCGTGGAGCGAGCGCTCGCGGAAAGTGGAGCGTCGCACGCGATCGTGCGCCCGACATTGGTTTTCGGCAGCGACCGCGAAGTGCTCGTCAACAACATCGCCTACCTCTTACGCAAGCTGCCGGTCTTCGGCGTACCCGGCGACGGCAACTACCGCGTGCAGCCCGTGCACGTGGACGACGTCGCCGAGATCTGCGTTGATCAGGCCGCGACCGTGCAAAACGTGACGGTAGACGCGGCCGGTCCAGAGACCTACACGTTCATCAAACTGGTACGCCTGATCCGCGACGCGATCGGCGCGCGCGCCGTGATCGCGAGGGTGCCGGTACCGCTTATGTCTTTCTCGGCGCGACTGCTGGGTGTGCTGCTGCGGGACGTCGTGCTCACGCGCGAAGAGACTGACGGTCTGATGCACGAACTGCTCGTTACCCAGAGCACTCCTTTGGGAAGGACATCGTTCAGCGCCTGGCTGGACGAGTCCGCCCAAACGCTTGGCGGCGAATACGCCAACGAGTTGGCTCGGCACTTCCGCTAGCTACGAACACGCCCCGCAACTGCCATCGGGCTGCAGCAGCTCCGGATGTTGCCGGATTGTCTGTTTGGTGATGTCCACCGCCCGGGTGGTCAACAGGTTTGCGGCGATCAACGTGGCGATCGCAAGAGTCGCCAGCAGGATCTTCAGGATTCGAAAACGTTTTTCGTTCATTTCGGTCACATGCAGGTCAACGACAACACGATCATTGCGATCAGCGCGAAGAGGACCGCCCCCCCGAACGCGATCACCGTTCCCATAACCCACCAGGTGTTGCGTTCGTAAACGATTGTCGCCGTTGCGGCGATCGTCAGGAACACGCCGGCCACGTTGGCGGCGATCGCCCAAAGATGTGCCGTCATCTCTTTGTTCTGAAGTCGTGGTGCGATATCCGAGGTGTCGCAATGCAAATCCGTCATGTTCCCGAGGCCTCGGCGAACGGACTCAAGGCTCAACCAGATCGCAAATGCGCCCATCATCACAATCGAAATCCCCCGCAAAGGCGATGTTCGCGAGCTTGTCACGGGCTGCTTGTTTACGAACACGGGCGCTTCGGGGGGACCGCCGGCTGTTTCCGAATTTGGTTCGATCACGACTACGAAGAGATACGCCCGGTCTGAATTGACCGTTACACCCCTGCTCACAAATTCCCCACCGGCGTTTCGCCCTATCCTCCACGGCGTGACGGCTGCCAAGTACCGCCTTTATGTTGCGCTGGGTGACTCCACGACGGAGGGCATTGACGATCCGTACCCGGGAGGCGCGCGTTATCGCGGGTGGGCGGACCGGCTGGCGGAACATCTGGCCACGGTCAACCCCGGCATCTTGTATGCCAACTTCGCGATTCGCGGGCGCAAGATCGGGCAGATCTACGACACGCAGTTGCAACCCGCGCTGGCACTGAAACCCGATCTCGTGAGCGTGGTTGGCGGCGTCAACGATCTGCTGCGGCGCAGCGTGGACTTGGAATACGTGGCCGACAGGATGGAGCGCATGCAGATCGCGTTCAGAGAATCCGGGGCTACGGTGCTGACGATGACGCTGCCGGACCTCTCCGACTCGATCGGCCTCGCGCGGATCGTGAGCGATCGGGTGACTTCCTACAACCAGCTGATGCGAGAGATCGCGCAGCGGACCGGCGCGGTGCTGGTGGACACGGCCGCCGATCCGCTCGCCACTCATTTGAGCCTTTGGAGCAAGGATCGTCTGCACGCCAACGCCGAGGGACACAAACGCATCGCGGCGGCTGCGGCGCGAGCGCTTGGTGTGCCGAACGTCGCCGAGGACGGCGAACTCTTGCCGCACTCGCCGCCCGGCGCGCTGCGATCCCTGCCGGGCGACGCGCTCTGGGCTTGGCGGCACATGCGGCCGTGGCTGACGCGGCGGTTGCGTGGAACCTCGTCCGGCGACGGTGTCGCGCCCAAACGCGCCGTACCGGCGCCGGTGGAACGGCAAAGCGAGGATCACGCGCTAAACGGATGATCGACGCTCCGGCCGTCGTGCCGAGTGGCGTTGGTGCAATGCTTGAGTTATGTCTGGTCGCAGGATGCGAATAACGGGCGTGTTGGCGGTAGTCAGCGGTTGCGCGATCGCCGTCTTGGGCGGGGCGGGCGCCGACGGCCGGCCGCTGGCAAAGGCTCCGAGCTGCTCGATCTTTCCGGCCGACAATCCGTGGAACCAGCGCGTGGATTCGCTCCCCACGACCGCTCGCTCGAACACGTTCGTCAACTCGATCGGCCGAGCGGACTACGCACACGCGGACTTTGGTTCCGGCACTTGGAACGGCGGACCGATCGGCATCCCGTATGTGGTTGTAGGCAAGAAGCAGAGCAAGCGTCGCGTGAGCTTCGACTACTCGGATGAGTCCGACCACGTGCGCTATCCGATTCCTCGAAACCCGCCGATCGAGGGCGGCCGCAACGGCACCGGCGATCGCCACGTGCTGATCGTGGACCGCTCGCGCTGCAAGCTCTACGAGCTCTACGACGCGCACCCGCGAAGCGGTGGGCGTACTTGGCATGCCGGCTCGGGCGCGGTCTGGAACATGCGGTCCAACCGTTTGCGCCCGGACGGCTGGACCAGCGCCGACGCCGCCGGTCTGCCGATCCTCCCCGGACTGGCGCGCTACGACGAGGTCGCCGCGGGCGAGATCGATCACGCGCTGCGCTTCACCGCACCGCGTACACGCAACTCCTACGTGTATCCGGCGAGGCACTTCGCCAGCAGCGACGACGATTCTTCGCTGCCGCCGATGGGGTTGCGGCTCAGGCTCAAGGCGAACTTCGACATCGGCGGATTCCCGCCGCAGTCGCGTGTGGTGCTGACGGCGCTCAAGCGCTACGGCATGATCCTCGCCGATAACGGTTCACCCTGGTACGTGTCCGGCGCACCGGACAGGCGCTGGGACAACGACGACCTGCATTCGCTGCAAAGTCTGACCGGCGACGATTTCGAAGTTGTGGACACGTCATCGCTGCCGCAGCCCGGGCTCTGATGCGGTGATGGGGCGCCGGCCCTACGGACGCACGGCCTAGGAAATCAGTCCGCGAATCGATCGCCGTGGGGTCAGGAGCCGTGGCCCGTGTGCCGAACAAACAAGTGACGGCCTGGCGCCTCCGCGTACGCCTGTCCGTCTCCAGAACGATGCGCAGAGAATGGACGCTCAGCGATGCCCACGCTCAGAATCAGCCCGCAGCTTGAAAAACGTTCAAATCGACACGATTCCGTGAACGGTCGCGCTCGCCTCGCGCGTCGCCCTCGCATCCATACGACGATCCCGCATCCACTGCCGATGCTGCTTGCCGTGGTGATGCTGATGGCCTTCACCGCTCTGTTCGTGCTCGCTCTGCCCGCGTCGGCTTCGGCGGCCTCATCAGCGCGGACAACTCCCGCGCAGCTAAGCGCCTTCCAAATCAATTCCTACGACGCCTACTACCCGGACTGGTGCGATGACTTCAACGATGATCCGGAGGACGACTGCCAGGACTCGGATCAGGACCCACCAATAGACCAAGTTCCACCCGCGGGCCCGCCCCCCGGCCAACCCGCGCCCGCGCCCGCGCCGGACGACGGCGCCGGCGACGATTGGACCGACCAGCCGCAGCTCCCGATCTGGCCGCCCACTCCCAATGGCGAGGTCGCGCGCATCGCCGCCGACGGCCGCACGGCGATCGCGCCGAAACGCGCGCCGAGGTTGGTCAAGGACATGATTCACGCCGCCAATCGAATCACTCGTAAGCCGTACAAGTGGGGCGGAGGTCACGCGCGACTGACCGACACCGGATACGACTGCTCGGGATCGACAAGCTACGTGCTGCGATCGGTCGGTTTGGTCAACGGCTCGATGGTGTCCGGCGGATACAAGTCCTGGGGCGTGAAGGGCGCCGGTCGCTGGGTCAACGTCTACGCGAACAACGGTCATGTGTTCATGGTGATCGCCGGACTGCGCTTTGACACCTCGGGAGCGGGCGAGAGCGGCCCGCGCTGGCGCGGGGAGGAGCGCTGGTCAAGAGGCTTCAAATTGCGCCACCCGGCTCGCTACTGACGACGGGCGCCGCCGCGCGGCGTTATCCCCAATCGGCGCCAAATTATTCCCAATTTCCGTACTGTTGCTTTTGCGGACTTTGTTTAATAGACTGTGACATGGTTTAATGTCACATAGCACGATGACTTATGGGCGGCGAGCTGCGCTTCGCCGGACAAGGCGAGGCGGTCTGACGACCGATGGAGGGCGATTAGATGTCCAAGACGATTGATGCGGCAACCCACTCCGGCGGGTCGGCCGTAATGAGCTCAGACGCGGCGGCCTGGCGCGACCGCAAGCGATACGCCTGGATGCTCGGGCTATTGGTGCCGACGATCCCGTTCGGCGCGTGGGGGCTTTTCGCGCTGACCGGCTCTTCGCTGTGCTGGTGGTACGGGCCGGTCTTGATCTTCGTGATCTTTCCGTTTATCGACACCGCCGCGGGACTTGACGGGTCCAACCCACCCGACAGTTTGCTCGAAGCCCTGGAGGACGACAAGTACTACCGTCGCATCACTTATCTGTTTCTGCCGATTCAATACGCCGCGCTCGTTTGGGCCTGCTGGATGTGGACGCGCGGCGATCTCTCGATCGTGGACAAGGTCGGGTTGGCGTTTACCGTGGCGATGGTCGCCGGCATCGCGATTGCCGTCGCGCACGAACTCGGTCACAAAAAACCGAAGCTCGAACGCTGGCTGGCGAAGATCGCGCTTGCACAGACTTTCTACGGACATTTCTTCATCGAGCACAACCGCGGGCACCACGTGCGTGTTTCCACGCCGGAGGATCCGGCCAGCGCGCGCTTGGGCGAGAGCTTCTGGGCGTTTCTTCCACGCACCGTCTTTGGCAGTCTTTCCTCGGCTTGGCGCCTGGAGTCTGCGCGCTTCGAGCGACTTGGCACAAGCCGCTGGTCGCTGAAGAACGATTTGATCAATGCCTGGCTGATGACGGTGGCGCTCTACGTGATCCTGGCCGGAGCTTTCGGCGTAGCGGTCTTGCCGTACCTTTTGATTCAGACCGTCGTTGGTTTCTGCATGCTGGAAGTGGTCAACTACATCGAGCACTACGGCCTCTTGCGCCAAAAGAAGGACGGCGGTCGGTACGAGCGCTGCGTGCCCGAGCACAGCTGGAACAGCAACAATCAGTGGTCAAACGTCTTTCTCTACCACTTGCAGCGTCACAGCGACCATCACACCAATCCCACGCGCCGCTACCAGGCGCTGCTGCACGTTGACGAGGCCCCGCAGCTTCCCAGCGGCTACGCGACGATGATGGTGCTGGCGATGATGCCGCCGGTCTGGAGCAGGATCATGGACAGGCGGCTGCTTCAGCACTACGGCGGCGATGTCACGCGCGCAAACATCAGTCCGCGGCGTCGCGACAAGATCACGCGAAAGTACGGTCCCGGCACCGCTGCCGCGGCGGCCGCGAAGGCGGCCGGACGGCGCACCCTGCCGTGGGGCGGAGGTGTGGCCGCATGAGCCGCTACCGGTGCCCCGTCTGCGACTACGTGTACGACGAAACCGCGGGCGAGCCGCGCGAGGGATTTCCTCCGGGCACGGCGTTCGCAGACGTGCCGGACGACTGGAACTGCCCGGACTGCGGCGTACGTGACAAGGTCGACTTTGAAGAGATCACCGACGGCGGCTGACCGTGCGCGTGAACACCGGCCCGCCGAGCGCGTAGCGTTTGCCCGGTGAACGCCTACGCCGAGGACCTCTCGCACATCCACGACGACGGATTCGGGATGATCGCTCGCGGCGCGGCGGCCACGTTGCTTGACGCACTCGCCGCCGCCGGTCTCGGTCCCGCCGACGGTCCGATCGTAGAGCTCGCCTGCGGCAGCGGAATCTCGTCGCGCATACTGGCCGACGCCGGCTACGCGGTGCGCGGATTTGATCTTTCTCCGGCGATGATCGCACTGGCGCATGAGCGCGCGCCCGGCGCCGGATTTGAGGCGATCTCGCTATACGACGCTCCGATCGAATCAAGTGTGGCGGTCACCGCGATCGGGGAGGCCTTCAACTACCTATTCGACGAGCGAGCCGGTTTCGACGCGATGAACGCGGTTTTCACGCGGGCGTTCGAGGCTCTCGTCCCGGGAGGGATGTTGCTGTTCGACGTTGCTCAACCGGGCCGGGGGCTGCCAAGAGCCGAGCACACCGTGTGGACCGGCGATGGCTGGCGGGTCAGCTCAGAGACCATCGAAGCACCGGCGCGGCGACGACTCTCGCGCCGCATCGTCTCTCATCGCGAAACCAGTGACGGCGAGCGTCGCACCGAAGAGATTCACGAGCTTGAGCTTTACGACCCTGAGGAGTTGCACTCCGCGCTGTGCCATGCCGGTTTCAGCGTGAAGGCTCTGGCCACCTACGCGGGCGAATATCACTTCTCCGCGGGGCACGGCGGTTACCTCGCGATGCGCCCTCGAACCGCCTGAAGGTTGCGAATAATCAGGCCGTTTTGGACGTTTATACGTAGGGTCTCGACCTTAATTAATTCGGGTAGATCCGCATAAACAAGCGGAATTTGCACACTTTTCAACTGCGGGCAAGCAATTGTTAATCGAAAACCGGCGGTCTCCGGACGATAGGACAGATATGCGTCCAGTTTCTGCCGCGAGAAAGCTTGCACATACGGGCCAGTCGTCGCTTGGCGCCGACAGCATGCGCGATGTCGAGGACCGCCTTGAGCAGATCGGCTTGACTCCGAAAACCGGTTGGTACGTGTCGATCCTGCTGTATGCCGCCGGCGGTATTCCGGCGGTGTTGGCGCACTTGACGGCGCCGGAGAAGTACAACACGGGTTTTCTCGTTACCGGCGGGATGGCGATCACGATTGCGTTGCTTTCGATTCTCGGGTTGCGTTACTTCCCGAATTCGCACCGTGCCACGCATGTGCGCCTGACGCTCGGCGCGTCGCTGATTATTTGCGGTGCGCTCGTCGTCGGCGACGCGGCGCAGGCGTTCGTCATACTGGCGTTGGTAGTGACGGTTCCACCGGCGGTCTATTACGGACTACGCGCGGCGTTGCCGTATTCCGTACTGGCGATCCCGTTCTCGATTGTCACGCTGCTGAGCGTGGATCAGTCGTGGGCTGTGGCGATGGCTGTTTGTTCGACGCTCGCGATCGTCGCAGTTTCGGTCTCGATGATGGTGGCTCAGGCGCGTACACGCGATTTCGCCCGTCGCAATCGCGTGCTTGCGTTCACCGACGCGCTTACGGGGCTGGCAAACACGCGAGCGCTCAACACCGCGATCGAGCGCGAGCTGAAGGATCCGGAATCGTTGCGCGCGGCCTTGTTTGCGATTGACCTTGACGACTTCAAGCAGGTCAACGACCGTTTCGACCACCAGCGAGGCGACGAGGTTCTGAAGGCTGTGTCCGAAGCGCTTGTCGGCTGCGGCGAACACGGCGATCTGTTCGCGCGGCGTGGCGGCGACGAGTTCTCACTGTTCATTACGGACTCCGCCGGCCGCGATCTCGGCGAGACCTCCAGTCGCCTTGGCGATGCAATTACGAAGGCCCGTAAGCGGGTCTGCCCCGAAGTTTCACCTTCCGGCAGCGTGGCGTTCGTCTACGCGCGTCCCGATGACACCGTTGGGTCGCTGTTGCAACGCGCCGACGATGCGCTGCATGAGGCGAAGGTCGAATACCACAGCCACGACGAGCCGAACCGGCCCGTCCGCCTCGCAATCATTGACCACCGCAGCGAATCGGACCGCGAACGCGTTGAAGCACTCTCTTCGGGCGGCCACCCTCTCAGGCGTGCCGCCGATGCGGACCGTAAACCGCGCGTTCGCTGCATGCGCGGCACTGCGCACGGCGACCGTGCGCAGTGGTGGTTCGCCGTCGGAATGAATTTGGTGGTTGGGTTTGCGCTGGTTGTATCCGGGGTCGCCGGGCTCAGCCATCCGTTCGACGCACTGGATGGAGTGCTGTTTGGAGGCGGATTCTTGCTGCTTGCGGGTCTCAGTGCGCTGGCGGCGATTTATCCACTGCGACATGTCGCGCTGCATGTCGTAATGCTCGTAGCGCTGGCGCTGCTCAGCGGCGCCATTTTGCAGGCAGACGCGTCCGGCGCGGCGATGCTGGACCTGTTTGTGATCGTCGCGGTGTTTGCGTTTCATTTCTTCCGCTCGCGCGTGGCTGCGCTTTATCTGCCGGTGTGCATCGGGTTGTTCGCGGCGTTGGCAATCACGATTTCCGCGCCATATGCGGGAGCCCATGTGGGAGTGGTCGCGCTGATGGTGTTGTCGACCGCGGCGCTGACGTTGAAGGTGCGCCAGGTCACGGACCGCTTCATCGACGAAAACTGGCGGCTCTCGCAACTTGACGCGCTGACCGGATTGTCGAACGTGCGAGCGCTTCGCGCGCGAATCGAAGAGACCGTCAAGGCCGCGCGGTCGGGTGGCCCCCATCCGACGTTGCTGGCAATCGACCTCGACGAGTTCAAGCAGGTGAACGACAGCTTCAGCCACACCGTCGGTGACCGCGTGCTGGAGTCCGTAGCGCGCGCGATTGCGGACAACGTTCGGATTGAAGACATGGTCGCGCGGCGCGGGGGAGACGAGTTCATGGTCGTAACCAGCTTCGACGGCAATGACGAACCCGAGCAAGTCGCCGATCGCGTTCGTGAGGCGATCATCCGCTCGCGCCGCCGAATCTGTCCGCAGCTGATTCCCACGGCGAGCGTGGCGGTGGTGCACTGGAGCGAGAGCGATGACGCCGATGCGTTCATGCATCGGGCCGACGTCGGTCTGCACGAACAGAAGCTCGCCTTTAGGCGCGGCCGTACAGCAGACGCGAGCTGAAGCGGTCAAAACGGCCGATCGCGGAGGCGCCGTTCTCGCGCCGCGCAATCGTCGTGGGAGGAAACGCCGAATTCAACCGCGGCGCATCAACCGCGCGACCGACGCCATCAACTCCGTCGTGCGTTCGGCCTTCAGTTTCTCCGGGCCGCCAACCACGCAGTGGTGAGCGTGATCCTCCAGCAAGCCGAGTGCGACTTTGTCCAGCGCCGCCTGCACGGCGGAGATCTGGGTGAGCACGTCGATGCAGTAGCGGTCTTCTTCGATCATGCGCTCGATGCCGCGCACCTGGCCCTCGATTCGGCGTAGGCGCTTTGTGAGCGCGTCCGTCCGGTCGCTGTAGCCGTGCTTTCCCGAATGCGTGCCTGAGTGCTTTTCGGGAGATTTGCGTGGTGCCTGGGCCATCGATCAGACCTGCGTGTTTGTTGCGTCGTACATATACCCCCAGGGAGTATACTCTGAACTCATGCAACAAACAGCGAGGAGGCGGCTTTGAGCACGAACGAAGAACTCACCTATTTGGTCAAAGGCATGACTTGCGGTCACTGTGAAGCCGCGGTGCGTGAAGAAGTCGGAGGACTTGAAGACGTCGAATCCGTGGATGTGGACCTTGGCGCCAAGCTGGTGCGCGTGCACGGCCAGGGGCTGAGCGACGAAGCGATCCGCGCCGCGATCGACGAAGCCGGATACGAAGCGGTGCCGGCGTGAGCGAATCCGCCGGAACTCGCGGCGAATCCCGCGCCGCAGCCGCGGCGGTAGACCCAGCAGCGGCTCCATCCCCGGTCGCGCCGCAGCGACTGGATCTGCCGATCACCGGCATGACCTGCGCGTCCTGCGCCGGCCGTATCGAGCGAAAGCTCAACAAGCTCGACGGCGTGGAGGCGAATGTCAACTTCGCCACCGAATTGGCTTCGGTCGCCTACGACTCGGACGTGGTCTCGCCGGAGGAGCTGGTGGCCGCAGTGGAAGCGGCCGGGTACGGCGTGCGCTCCGCGCCCGAGGCACGGCCGGGCGCGCACACGACGGCCGTCACTCCGGTGCCGGGCAGCGAGACGGCTGGACACGATCACACGGCCGTTGCGATCGAGACCTCGGAGGCCGATGCCGACCGCGAAGCCGCGGAACTGCGGCACCGCGTGCTGGTGAGTGCCGCGCTGTCTCTGCCCGTGCTGCTTGTCTCGATGGTCCCGTCGTTGCAGTTCGACAACTGGCAGTGGCTGGCGCTCAACCTTGCGACGCCTGTGGTGGTCTGGGGGGCGTGGCCGTTTCATCGTGCCGCCTGGCTGAACCTGCGTCACGGCGCGGCGACGATGGACACGTTGATCAGCATGGGCGTGTTGGCGGCTTGGCTGTGGTCGCTTTACGCGTTGTTCATCGGTGACGCGGGTATGACCGGCATGCGCATGCCATTCGACATCGTGCCCGCGAAAGGCGCGAGCGGCCACCACATCTATTTGGAGACGGCGTCGGTGGTCACCACGTTCATCCTCGCCGGCCGCTACCTCGAAACGCGCGCCAAGCGCCGTGCCGGGTCGGCGATTCGAGCGCTGCTCAGCCTGGGCGCGAAGGACGTCAGCGTGCTCGACGCGGACGGCACCGAACGGCGTGTGCCGATCGAGGATCTTCGGCCCGGAGACCGATTCATCGTGCGTCCCGGTGAGAAGATCGCCACTGACGGCGAGGTCCTGGAAGGCGCGTCGGCGGTTGACGCGAGCATGCTGACCGGCGAAAGCGTGCCGGTCGAGGTGACGCCGGGCGATCAGGTCGCCGGCGCGACGATCAACGCCGGTGGCCGGCTGGTCGTGCGGGCCACAAAGGTCGGAGCGGAGACGGCGCTTGCCCAGATCGCGCGCCTCGTCAGCGATGCTCAGGCCGCCAAAGCCCCGGTGCAGCGGCTGGCCGATCGCGTGTCTTCGGTTTTTGTGCCGGTGGTGATCGCGATGTCACTCGGCACGCTGGTGTTTTGGCTGGCGCAAGGAGAGGGGACCACTTTTGCCTTCACGGCCGCCGTTGCGGTGCTGGTGATCGCCTGTCCCTGCGCGCTCGGTCTGGCCACTCCAACGGCGCTGATGGTTGGTACGGGCCGGGGCGCGCAGATGGGCGTGCTGATCAAAGGCCCGGAGGTTTTGGAGTCAACGCGCCGCGTCGACACCGTCGTACTCGACAAGACCGGAACGCTGACGACCGGCCGCATGGATCTCGTGGATGTAGTGACGGTTCCCGGCGTGGATCGCGAAACGGCGCTGCGTGTGGCAGGCGCGCTGGAGGACGCCTCGGAGCATCCGATCGCTGCGGCGATTGCGCGCGCGGCGCGCGCCGACGACGGCGGACTGCCCGCGGTGGAGAGCTTTGAGTCTCATGCCGGGATGGGTGTCAGCGGTGTGGTCGAGGGCAAGGCGGCGATCGTCGGTCGGCCGTTGCTGCTCGAACAATGGTCGCTGCGAATGCCGGAGAGCCTGGCGTCTGAACTCGCGCGCGTCCAGAGCGACGGAAACACCGCTGTGGTGCTGGCGTGGGACGGCGAACCGCGCGCGATTCTTGCCGTATCGGATCGCCCAAAGGAAACCGCGGCGGCCGCTGTGGCCAATTTGCGGGAACTGGGTCTACGGCCGCTTCTGCTGACAGGCGACAATTCGCAGACCGCCGCCGCGGTCGCCGCGCAAGTCGGAATCGACGAGGTGATCGCCGAGGTGCTTCCTCAGGACAAGGCCGCCGTGATCGAGCGCCTGCAGGGCGAAGGCCGCGTGGTCGCGATGGTCGGCGACGGAGTAAACGACGCTCCGGCCTTGGCGCGCGCGGATCTGGGTATCAGCATCGGCACCGGCACCGATGTTGCGATCGAAGCCTCGGACATAACGCTGATCTCCGGCGATCCTGCCGGTGTAGCCACGGCGATCCGCCTCTCGCGCGCGACCCTGCGCACGATCAAGCAGAATCTCGGCTGGGCGTTCGGCTACAACGTCGCCGCGCTGCCGCTGGCCGCCGCCGGGCTTCTCAATCCGGTGATCGCCGGCGCGGCGATGGCGTTCTCAAGTGTTTCGGTGGTATCGAACGCGTTGCGGCTGCGGCGCTTTGGTCGGCGCCCGCCGAGCTAGCTCGCTTGCCAGTCAAACTCCCGGCGCGCCATGAACGGCGTGCCGTCGATCAGGTGGCCCCAGGACGCGAGTCGGGCGCTGGCGACTGGATCGTTGAGGAACTCGTGCATCACCCGTTCGGCGTCCGGGCCTTCAAACAGAAACACCACTTCGTTCTCCGAAAGGTAGATCGTGTTACGCGTGAGCCCCGAGGATTGAAGGTCGAGCGGGGGCCCCTGGGCGATCAATTCGCGCACTTCGGCCTCGACGCCCGGTCTGAGTCTCGCGACAACGATCAAACTTTGCATGACGCTCCCTTCTTACGGGTCCGCGCGGCACCACAACCCTGAGTTTGCGACACGTCGGCCGCCCAATCCACACTATCCGAGATGCGTGACTGTAAGGTGCAGGGGCGGCCGATCAGATGAATGAGCAGCACGACCACACACCCGGCAGCGCCCGCCCTCAACTAGTCAGGTTGCGCAAGAAGTCGATCGACCGTTATCGCGACGTGGCGGGAGACGCGGTCGTTGACGAGTGCCGAGAACTGGCCGACAGTCTGCGCGGGCTGCGCGTGTTGGAGCTCAGTTCCACCGCCACCGGCGGCGGTGTCGCTGAACTGCTTTCGTCGCTCGTGCCGCTGGAGCGCGACCTCGGGATCGACGCCGAGTGGCGGGTCGTCACCGGTGATCGCAGTTTTTTCGAAGCCACGAAGCGGTTGCACAACGGTCTTCAGGGGATGGACCTCGCGATCTCGGAACTTCAGACGAGCGAGTACCTCTGGCACAACGAGGAAACCGCGCGCGCGATCGAGGACCACTGGGACGTGGTCGTGGTGCACGACCCGCAGCCAGCCGCGGTTCGGTCGTTCCTGAAGCGTGACGCGGCGAAGTGGGTCTGGCGCTGTCACGTGGACTCTTCTCACCCGTGTCCCGGTACGTGGAACTTCCTGCGGCCGTACGTGGAACTGCACGACTGGGCGGTCTTCACGCTCGACGAGTTCATCCCACCCGGTCTGGAAGTTCCTACAAGCACGATCCTGCCGGCGATCGATCCGCTGAACTCGAAGAACCGTGCGCTGCCCAGCTATCTGGCGCGCCAGACCGTGGGCGATCTTGGCATCGACCTTGAGCGGCCGCTGATCACGCAGGTCTCGCGCTTCGACCCGTGGAAGGATCCCCTTGGCGTGCTTGCGGCGTGGCGGATGGCGCGCGAGGAGTTCCCGCAGTTGCAGCTTGCGCTTGTGGGGGCAATGGCGCCCGACGACCCCGAGGCCTGGGACATCTACGCGAAGATCGAGAACGAGATTCGCGGCGAAGCCGGGGCGTTTCTCTTCACCGACCAGATGGGTGTGGCCGGGTTCGAGGTCAACGCGATCCAGCACGTCGCGGATGTCGTGGTTCAGAAGAGCATTCGTGAAGGCTTTGGGTTGGTCGTCTCGGAGGCACTGTGGAAAGGCGCGGCCGTCGTGGCCGGCCGGGCCGGCGGCATCCCCTCACAACTGATCGACGGAGAGACCGGTTTACTCGCGGACGACACGACCGACTTCGCCGCGTGCATTACCGAGCTGTTGCGCCGTCCGGAACTGGCGCGCCAGTTCGGCGCGGCCGGGATCCGTCGCGTGCGTGAAAACTTCTTGATGCCGCGCCTCTTGCGCGACACGCTGCGGTTGATGAAGGACTTGGCCGAGAGCGTGGATCAGTCGCGGAAATAAGCCGCGTTGATCTCTACGTACTTGGTCCACTCGTCCGGGACCTGGTCCTCGGGAGTGATCGCGTCCACCGGGCAGGCTTCGACGCAGGCGTCACAGTCGATGCACTCGTCGGGATTGATGAAGAGCTGATCCTGCGCCTCAAAGTCCGCCTCGTCAGCGGTCGGATGAATGCAGTCGACCGGGCAAACCTCGACGCAAGAGGTGTCTTTGGTGCCGATGCACGGCTCATTGATTACGTACGCCACATTTCACCTCCGGCGGTATTTACACAAACAACCTGTATAAACAGTATCATTGAGGGTATGCACACCTTCTCTGTGAAAAAGAGGGGGTGCGCGATGATAAATGGATCTTCCGCTGGTTAACAATCCCGAGCTCGCGCAGCCGACGCGAGCGCGAATTTTCGCACTTCTTTCCGAGCTGCGCCGACCTGCCGGCACGGATGAGATTGCGGGCCAGCTTGGCCTGCATCCAAACGGTGTGCGCATCCACCTTGAGCGCATGCAGTCGGCCGGACTTGTGGAGCGTCGGCGCGAGCGCCAGCCGCGCGGACGCCCACGCGACAGCTGGTCGATCAGCCCGAACGCGCTGCCCGGCGGTGACCCGCCGACGGCGTATTCGGATCTCGGCCGCTGGCTCGTGCGGGCGATTATCTCGACCAGCATCTCCGAGGCCGAGCTGGAAGAAGCCGGTATGCGGATCGGCCGCGACATGGCGCCGGGCGTTCGCGGCGAGGACGCCGAGCAGCGTCTGTACGACGTGCTGACCGCGCTTGGTTTTCAGCCTGAGCGCGAACGCAACGGCGAACACGCGATCGCTTACTGCCTGACCAACTGTCCATACCGCGACGTCGTGCGCGAAAAGCAGTCGCTGGTCTGCTCGCTTCATCGCGGCATGACGCGCGGTCTGCTTGAGGTGCTCGACGACGAGAGTGAGTTGATTGGCTTCGTGCCGAAGGATCCGGACGTGGCCGGTTGTTTGGTGGAGTTCGAGGGGCCGATCGCGGATCAACCGGCCGGCGGTGAGGCCGACGGCGATGGCGAAGACCAGCTCCAAGCGTGACCCGGCGCTGATACCGCTTTCGCACGATCACCATCACGCGCTGGTGATCGCGATGTTGCTGCGTCGCGCGACAGGCGAAACGGCCTCCGGCACGCGGCAGGCGTATCTGGATTTCTGGCGGCACGAGTGCGCCGGGCACTTTCACGTTGAGGAGCAGGTGTTGTTTCCCGCCCACGCCGAAGTCGCCGGCGCGGACGATCCTTTGCTGGCCCGCGCGCTCGCCGATCACGCGGAGATTCGCGCGTTGACCGCGGCGCTCGCGGACACGTCCGGCCCCACGGGGGCTCAGCTGGTGGAACTAGGCGACACCCTGTCGGCGCATGTGCGTTTGGAAGAGCGCGAACTATTTCCGGCGATCGAGAACGAACTCACGGACGAACAGCTGATCCGGCTTGGTGAGCGGATCACCGAGGCCGAGCGGATCACCGTGGCGCTCGATTCGCCATCATCTGACGATGACCGGCGCTCCGACGGCTGACGATTCGAACACGCCTCCGGCGGCCGGTTCGCAGGAGGCCGGCGCGTGTCGTTCGCGACGCCGCGCCCAGCCGCTGTCTCCGGGAGGACAGCGCCCCGCCGATCTGCTGACGGCGTTCGTTGTCTCCGGCGTGGCGTTCCTGATTGCGGGCGGGCTTGTCGCGGCGTTCAACGCGGCCGGGCTGCTGGACTGGTGGGGGAGGTGGCTGGCGCTGCATCTGCTTGCGCTGGGCGGCGTTTCGCAGCTTGTGCTCGGCGCGGCGCAGTTT
Organism: Actinomycetota bacterium; assembly: GCA_016213645.1. Taxonomy (GTDB): domain Bacteria; phylum Actinomycetota; class Thermoleophilia; order Solirubrobacterales; family JACPNS01; genus JACPNS01. The sequence continues at coordinate 13,725 of JACQZY010000020.1, read as the reverse complement.
TTTTCCACGGCGTTCCTTGCCACCGATCCGCCCACGCGCATGTTGGTGCGCGCGGAGCTTGGCGTTTGGGCGGCGGGGACGGTGCTGGTGGCGTTCGCGGTGCCGCTGGGCGAGCCGGCGCTGTCGGATGCCGGCGCCGCGCTGATCGTTTTTGGGCTGGGGATCTTTTGGTACGCGCTTCGCGGCGTCGAGCGCCGATCGCTGCAAACTGCCCGCTGGGCGGTGCGCTGGTACTACGCCTGCGCCGCGATGCTGACGGTGGGCGCGCTGGCCGGCATGTTGATGGCGCGCGGCACGGCGTGGTCGCACGGCAGTCTGCTGGGCGCGCACCTGGCGCTGAACCTCGCCGGTTGGCTGGGAACGGCGATCGTCGGCACGCTGCACACGTTCTTTCCTTCGCTCACCCAAAGCAGATTGGTGTATGAGCGGTTACAGGGCCCGACGTTCTTCTCTTGGACCGGCGGTGTGGTGGGGCTGGCGGTAGGTTCTGCTTTCAGCGTGGACGCTCTGACCGCCGCGGGTTGGCTGGCGCTAGCGGCGGCCGCGACGATGCTTTGCGTGAATTTGGTGGCGTCGTGGCGGTGGAACGAACTCCCACCTGGCGCCCCGCCGGGTTCCGCGCCGGGATTCTTGACGGGCAAGGCGCTCGCGGCTCGGCTTGTGGCCGCCGGGCAAACCTTTCTGATTGCCGGCCTCGGCACGGCACTTGCGATGCAAATCGTTGAAGGTCCGGGCGCCGCACCCGCCGGCGCGTGGCGTGCGGCGCTGGCGGTGCTGCTGATGGGAGGCTGGATCGGCATGACCGTGACGGGCTCGCTGCTGCATCTGCTGACCGTGCTCAACCGGGTGCGCAGGCTCGGAGCGGCGATGCCAAAACCCAAGCCCGGTCGCGACACCGCGCAGGCCGTACTGCCCGCGCTGGCGATTGCGGCCGTTGCGATTTCGTACGTGCCGGGGCTTGACGGCTTGCATTCGCCGGCGGCCGTGGCCGCGCTGATATTCGCCGCGCCGGTGGTGGGGCGGATCCTGCTGCTGGCGGCACGGGCGGCGGCTATGCGTTTAAACGCCATGCGGGAAGCACGACGGGCCGTAGAGGCGTAGGTTTTGTTCCGCGCGTATTTCTGCTGTGTGCCGCAATTCACATACCAAGTACTGCAACGACTACACGAAACGGTGTTTAATTAGTCAATGGACCAGCTTGAGCCTCGCGACTCGCTTTTTCTAGATCTCGAAAACGATGAGGTGCAGTCCAACATCGGCGGCCTCAGCATCCTCGAAGGCCCCGCGCCGACGTTGGAAGAACTGATTCGCAAAATCGAATCCAGGCTCGACGACTCGCCGCGCTACCGCCAGCGTCTGCAGTTTGTGCCGCTGCGCCTGACCAGTCCCGTGTGGGTGGACGACGAGTCGTTCGACGTTCACAATCATCTGATTCACGAGCATCTTCCCGAGAAAGCCGGGATGGAGCATCTGCGTCAGTCCTTCGTGGACTTCGCCGCCGAGCATCTGGATCGCGAACATCCGTTGTGGCAAGTCTGTGTATACGAGGGTCTCCCAGACGGGCGCTGGGCGCTTGGCTGGAAGGCCCACCACGCACTGGTCGATGGGATCGCGGCCACCGAGCTGATCGGGCTGCTGCTGGACTTCGTCCGCGACACTCTGTTACCGGCGCGATCACCGGAGTGGCAGCCGCAGCCGCCGCCGCCGAATCGCAGCGTCGTCGCTAGAACGCTGCGTGGACCGCAGGGGCCCGCGCGTCCGTTGAGGGACATCGGCAAGGCGATCCGCTCGCCGCGCAAAGCCGCGCGGCTGGGCCGCGAGACAATGCGCACGCTGCTGCCGATCGGCCGTTCGATCGTGACTGCCGACAAGTCGCCGCTGAACGGGCCGATCGGGGCGCGCCGCCGCTGGGCCAATGCCCACGCAGACCTCGCGGAGATCAAAACGATCGGCCGCGCGTTTGGCGGCACGGTTAACGATGTCGTGCTTGCCGCCGTCGCGGGCGGCATACGCGACCTGCTGATTTCGCGCGGCGAAAGTCTTGACGGTTTGGAAGTGCGCTCGATGGTGCCCGTGGCGATGCGCGTGGAGCGCGAGCCGGGGCGCTGGTGCAATCAGGTGTCCGCGGTTTTCGTGGACCTGCCGGTCGACCAGCCCGATCCGTTGCTGCGTCTGGAGAACCTGCGTGAACAAATGGAGCGGGCCAAGCTGGAGAACGATCACACCGCCGGCGAGGTGCTGTTTGATCTGGCGAACTATTTGCCGGCCCCGGTCTGGAAGCTTGGCGAGCAGATCGCCTGGCGCGTGGCCGACACGCAGCGCCTGATGAACACGATCACCACCAACGTGCCCGGCCCACAGCATCCGATGTACTGCCTGGGCCGCGAGATGCTGGAGCTCTACCCGTTCGTGATGCTGGCGAAGAACATTCGCACCACCACAGCGATTTTTTCTTACAACGGCGGTGTCTACTTTGGCGTGACCGGCGACTTCAGGACGGTCCCGGACGTCGAGGTGGTCGCGCGCGGCATCGAGGACGCCATTGCCGAGTTGCAGCTGATGGCGGCCGCGGGGGCCGATTCGCCGACATTCGCCGGCGCCGCAAACGGTAATTCGCTGCCAAACGGTGGCGCCCCGGCGCCTGGCGCGAAGAAGACGAAACGGCCGACCCGGAAACACGCCACGTCGACGAAGGCCGGATAGACGACTTCCGGCGGCGGTACTTTCACGTCGTGGCTGAAAAACGCCAAGACGAACTCACTCGCGTGCTCGGCGCTGCGCCGCCGGCCGGCTTGAAGAAGCTTCCAGCCGCCGAACGCAAAGCACTGACCGCCCTGATCGAGCAAGCGCTCGAGCGGCAGGAGGTTGCCGTGCACGAAGCCGAAGACGGGCTTCTCCAGCACGTGCCAAGGCCTCTGCGCGCCGCCGTTCGCCCGTTCCTCAGAGGCGGCCGATGAGCGAAGCGCTAGAGGTACGCGCCGAGATTGCCAAGATCGCGCGTCTGCTCGCGGTCGAACCGGATGCTGTCAGCTACCTGGACAAGATCAGGCCGGCCGACCTGGTGAAGTTTCGCGAGCAGCTGATCGAGCTTTTCTACGGCGGCGAGATCGGCGGGCTGCAGCGCTTCGTCGGCCCCAGCAAAATCCTGCCCACCGGGCTGGTGGCGTCGATCACCCAGGAGTCGGTGGGGCCGGTGCTGACGGCACGGATCGCGGGGCTGGTGGATCCCGCGCAGGCGATCGCGGTGGTGGCCAAGTTGCCGATTGAGTTTCTGGCGGATGTCGCCGTTGAGATCGACCCGCGCCGCGCCGCGCGGATCATCGGCGGGCTGTCCGAAGACGTCACCGGCACGATCACGGAGATCCTGATCGGTCGGCGCGAATACGTGGCGCTCGGGCGCTTTGTGGGATTCGTCAGCGGTGCGACGCTTGCTTCCACGTTCGATCGGGTCAGCGACGCCGACCTGTTGCAGACCGCCTTCGTGATGGAAGACAAGGATCAGCTCACGGTGGCCGTGGGCATGTTGCCCGACAAACGCCTGCGCGGCCTGATCCGCGCGGCGGGCAGGCTTGACATGTGGGCCGAGGCGATTGACCTGGTGCTGCATCTGGACGACGAGCAGTACGCGCGGGTGATCGACCTGGTGGCGGGCGAATCCGACGCCACGCTCGACGCCCTGATTCGTACCGCGTGCGACGAAAAGCTCTGGTCGCTGGTGCTGCCGATCGCCTCGGACATGGACAAGCCGGGGAAGGTGATCGACGCGCTGCTGCGTGCAGACGACGCGGCGATCATAAGCATGGTCGACGTGACGATCGAGTATGCGCAATGGGACGAGCTTTACGCGTTACTTGAAAAGACGCCGGACGACCGTCTGAAGATCTTCCGCAAGCGAACCGCGAAACTCAAGCTGACCGAACAGCTCGAACCGGTCGCTGATCTGCTCGAATAGGTCGCGGCATCGCTCTGGAATGCGGTGTTTGTGTTGCCAACACAAACACCGGCCGCGATCTTGGCGTACCCGGCCAACCACGCGCCGCGTGAAATCCGTAGCGTGATCGTCAAGGATCCTCAAACTACCCGGAGGGCCGTATGGCACGCACCCCGCAGGTGCTCGCGATCGACGCGGGCGGCACGATGACAGACACCTTTATTGTCGACGAGAGCGGAAGCTTTGTCGTTGGCAAGGCTCAGACCACACCCGAAGACGAGTCCGTCGGATTCATGAAGTCCTCGGCCGACGCGCTCGGCCAGTGGGAAATGACCACCACCGACGGTTTTCCGCAGATCCGCTCCGGCGTGTTCAGCGGCACCGCGATGCTCAACCGGCTGCTCTCGCGCCAGGGCATGGACGTTGGCGTGATCGTGACCGCGGGTCAGGAGGACTGCCTGCGGATGGAGCGCGGCATCCAGACATACCTCGGTTACTCGTACGGCGACCGCCTACACGTGGCGACTCACCACCACAATGATCCTCTCGTGCCGCGTTCGCGCGTGCACGGAGTGCGCGGGCGCATTGACCTCTTCGGCGTGGAGGCGTTGCCGCTGCGCGAGCAGGACGTGCGCGATGCCGCCAAGGCGCTCTTGGCCGACGGCGTGAAGGCGATCGTCGTGTCGATGCTTTTTTCCTACCGCAATCCGATGCATGAGATTCGCGTCGGCGAAATCCTCGGCGAGGAGATCGCCGCCGCCGGGGCGGACGTGAAGGTGATGCTCGCCGCCGAGCTTTATCCCACGCGGCGCGACCTACCACGGCTAAACAGCACCGTGATCGAGGCCTATGCGGCCGAGCCGTCGCGCGCGACGTTGCGCAGCGTCAGCGACCGCACCCGCGAAGACGGCGCCGGCTTTGAGCTGCGCGTAATGGCCTCGCACGGCGGCACGATCTCGATTGACGCCAAGGAGCTGGGCACCACGCTGATCAGCGGGCCGATCGGCGGTGTCGTGGGCGCGCAGTGGCTGGCCGAGCACATCGAGCTGAAGAACGTGCTCTGCACCGACATCGGCGGCACCAGCTTTGACATCGCGCTGATCACCGACGGTCGTTACGAAGTGACGCCCACGCCCGACATGGCGCGGTTTGTGCTCAACATGCCGCTGGTCAAGATCGACTCGCTGGGCGCGGGTTGCGGCAGCTACGTTCGCGTGGACCCGGCTTCACGCCGCCCGGAGATGGGTCCAGACAGCGCGGGAGCGGCAGTCGGAGTCTGCAACCCGGCAAGCGGAGTGGAGACGGTCTCGATCACGGACCTCAACCTGCTGCTTGGACGACTGAATCCGGACTACTTCCTCGGCGGCGAGGTGCCGCTGGACGTCGAGCGAGCGCGCCACGCCGTGGGGCAGCAGATCGCCGGCCCGATGGGCATGAGCGTGGATGACGCCGCCGCCGGGATCGTCGACCTGTTCGAGACCAAGCTGCGCAACGAGGCCGTCGGCCGCGTGCTTGGCAAGGGTTACGCGCCGGCCGACTACACGCTGCTCTGTTACGGCGGCGGCGGTCCGCTGCACGTGGCCGGGTACACCAAGGGCGTTCCGTTCGAGCAGGTGCTTGTGCCGGCCTGGGCGGCGGGTTTCTCTGCTTTTGGGTGCGCCTGCGCTCCGTTTGAGTATCGCTACGACCGCACCGTCGACCTGCCGTTGCTGCCGGGCACACCGCCCGAGGGCGTGGCCGGTATCGGCATGATGCTCAGCCAGGCCTGGCGGGCGCTTGAAGAGCGCGTTGCCGCGGAGTTCGAGAAGTCCGGCTACAAGCGCGAGGAGATCAGCTACGTGCACTCCGTGCGCATGCAGTACTTCGGCCAGTTAAACGACATCGAGATCGATTCGCCACACGCGAACATCGAGACCGTCGACCAGATGAACGATCTGATCGCCAACTTCGAAGAGTCCTATGGACGCCTGTACGCGGCTTCCGCAAAATCGCCGGAGCTCGGTTACCTGGTCACGCAGGGCATCGTGCGCGGCTCGGTCGGCGTGGAAAAGCCCAAGCTGCCACACCGCGAGGTCGTCAGCGGCTCACCGCCGGTCAAGCACACGCGACCGGTCAACTGGGGCGAAGGCTTCGGCACGACCGACACCGACGTCTACGAGATGGACGACGTGGTCAACGGCCACAGCATCGAGGGTCCCGCGGTGATCGAGGCGCCGTCAACCACGTTCGCGATCCCGCCGGATCGCCGCGCGTGGATTGACCAGAACGACATCTTCCACCTGGAGAACAAGGAGGCGTAAGGCGATGAACACGGCAATCACCACCACTGAAGAGCAGGCCGCCGCGGGCATCGGCGCCGACGGCATGAAGCTCGCCGAGATGCTCACTCGCAACGAGGAGCTCTTTCAGCAGACCGGCTACTACGCGGGGCTGGAACGGCTCGACCTCAAAGAATCGGATCCGATCGGATTCGAAAAGCTCTTCTCCCGCGTGCGCGGCGGCCTGGTCTCCGCGCGCGAGACCGCGCTCAACATCAGCGCCTCGCCGATCGTGCGCGAGCTGGGCGAACTGTGCTTTGCGCTTTATACGCCGGAGGGCGACTCCGTCGCGCTCTCTACGGGCATCATCGTGCACGTTCACACGATGAGCGAGGCGCTCAAGTTCATGGTCAAGAACGGCTGGGAGGACAACCCCGGAGTCAAGCCCGGCGACATCTTCGCCAACAACGACCCCGTGATCGGCGACGTACACCCGGCCGACGTGCAGACCTTCGTGCCGATCTTCCACGAGGGCGAACTGATCGCCTGGGCCGGCGGCGTCACGCACGTGCTCGACATCGGCGCCTCCACGCCGGGCGGCGTGCCGGTCGGGCCGACGCAGATCTACGAAGACGGCATCGACCTGCACGGCGACAAGATCGGCGAGAACGACCAGCTCAGCACCGCGCACCTCACGCGTTGCCGCACGATGAGCCGCGCGCCGATGTACTACATCCTCGACGAGCGCACGCGGCTGGCCGGTTGCCACATGATCCGCGACAACGTAGAGCGCTTGATCGCCGACGAAGGCGTGGACCGCGTCAAGCAGTTCATGCGCGAGGTGATCGAGGACACGCGGCGATCCTTTAAGGCCACCGTGCGCCGCGTCACCGTGCCGGGTCGTTACCGCGCGCCCGGTTTTTACGACACGCAGTTCGCCGACAAGGACAGCCTGCCCGAGATCGCGCGCAGGGACTTCCTGGTGCACGGTTGTTACGAGATGAGCTTTGGCGAGGACGGCGTGATGAACGTTGACCTCGACGGTTCAAGCGCCTGGGGCTGGCATTCGATGAACGCCACGCCGGCCGGCGTGCAGGGCATGACCTGGCTGGTGCTTACGCAGGGATTGATCTGCAACGACAAGATCAACGACGGTGGATATCTGGCCACGCGCAGCAACTGCCCGGAGGGCACGTGGGCCAACAAGGGCGCCGCGCCGTGCAGCTCAAGCGTGCCGTGGCCGCCGCTGTTCGCGTCGTTCAACGGCTACAACATGAGTCTTTCGCGCGCGCTCCAGAGCCGTGGTTTCATCGAGGAGATTCAGGGCACCTACCAGGTGCCGACGGCCTTTCAGGGCGGCGGCATCAACCAGCTGGGTGAGGTTTCGGGGTTCATGAACTTCGAGTTTGCCGGCGGCGGCATGGGGGCCAAGTACGTGCTCGACGGGCTCGACTACGCGGCCAGTCCGTTCAACCCCGAGGGCGACCACGGCGACTGCGAGATGTGGGAGCTGCTGACGCCGTTCATTTATCTGGGCCGTGGCGTGAAGGCCTCGACCGGCGGTCTCGGCCGTCATCGCGGCGGCTCGGGGTTTGAGACGCTGTTCATGACCTGGAACACGCCGTTCCAGCAGGTGCAGCAGCTTGGCTCGGCCAAGATCTTCATCTCGCCGGGGATCTTCGGCGGCTATCCGGCCGCCACCAGCTACGTGCACTCGCTCAAGGGCAGCGACCTGATCGAGCGCGCGCAGCGCGGTGAGAGTTATCCGACGATGGACGGCTCATACGACGAACCGGCGCTGATGGAACTGTCGGGTGAGCGCGTTTACAAGCAGGACGCTCTGCGCACGCTTGAAAACGCGGCCGTCGGTGACCTGTTCCAGCTCGTCTACAAGGGCGGAGGCGGTCTGGGCGACCCGCTCAAGCGGCCGGCGGAAGCCGTCGAGCGCGACGTCGAAGAGGGCCACCTGTTGCCCGCCTACGCCGACAGCGCCTACGCGGTCGGCGACCGCGACGCCGCTCGCGCCAAGCGGCTGGAGCGCGCGGTTCCCACGAAGGAATGGTGGACCGCCGAGCGGGAGCGGATTCTCGCGCACGAGATTTCGCTGCCGGTGCAGACGATGTTCGCCGAGTCGATGCGCCTCTCGCCACGCTTCGCCGTTGAGTATCGCGGTTTCTGGGACCTGCCCGAGGACTTCGAGTTCCCGGTGCTTGCGCCGACGCTTACGGTGCAGCAGTCCCAACCCGGAAAAGTCACGCCGCAGGAGTCCGTAGCGACGTACTTGGAGCAGAGCAAGGTATTTCCGCCGGATGGCGGCGAGGAGGAGTTGGGCGGCGAGGCCGTCGGCTTTGAGGTTCTCTCCGACATGCTCGACGAGAAGCTCTCGCGTCGCACCGTACGCGACGTCCAGTCGGGCTTCAAGGACGCCAAGCGCTTCGACACCTGGCTGAAGGTCCTACAGGAGCGGGCGGGCTACGACGACACGATCGTTCTACCGGTCGGCGAGGGTCTGAACATCGTCAAGCGCGCCAGCGACGGCGAGTACGTGATCCGCACCGACGCCGGTGCCGATCTCTGCCGCTGGGACGAAAACTGGAAGATGCACGCGGTCACCCACGTGCGCAACACCAACGAGTCGATGGGCGAGATCTACCCCAAATTCGGGCACGCCGACCCGGAGTGGATGGAACTGAGGGAGTACTTCTGTCCAGTCAGCGGTGACCTGCTTGAGGTAGACGCGCTGCCTCCCGGATATCCGGTAGTGCACGGCTTTTTGCCTGATCTGAAGGGCTTCTACGAAGGTTGGCTGGGCCGGCGGCTGCCGTAGAAGGCGTGCCCGGTCCGGGCGACGGTATAAAGCCGTCGCCCGGACCGGCCGATTTCGAACTCAGCGATGGCGTGGATGGAGCCGCCGCGGAGCCAACCGGCGGGATGAGGACTCGCGGGAGCATCGAATGTCTGAACAAAGCGACAAAGACGACCGTCGGCGGCTGGCTGTTTGGTACATGGGCTGCGCGATCGCTTCCACGATCGTGCTCCAGGCGCAGGTCAAGGTTTCCGAACTCGCGCGCGGCGACGTGATGCTCGCGAATATCGCCTTCACCGCATTGATCGCCACGCCGTTCATCTCGTTTGTTGTCATGCGCGTGGTCAGCTGGTTCAGATCCTGCCAGGAAGCGGTCGGCGACCCGGATCCTGCCGTGCGTAGTCGTGCGATCGACGCGGCGCTCGCGCTGCCCGGACGGGCGACCGTGATCTACGTGATCGCGTGGGTTGTGGGCATGCCGATCGGAATGATTGCCACGCACTCGGTGGCGCCGATGGGTCCTGGCGACGTGGTCGCTTATCTGACCGCCTTCGCCGGGCTGATTCCCGTCACCGGCTTCCCGATCTACGCCGTCGTCGAGCGGCACACTCGCCCCGTATTGCGCAAACTGTTCAAGGACTTCGACGCTTCAAGCGCGCAGCTGAGGAAGATCGACAGCTTCAGCATCGCGCGGCGCGTCACCGTGGCAATCGGCTCGTTGCTGATCAGCGCCTTCGCGTATCTGTCTGCGCGCACGATCGCCGCGAGTTTTGGCGCGACGAACGCCACGGTGGAACTCGACTCCCTGCTCTTTGAGATCCCGGTGCTCGCGGCGCTTACGGTCATGGTTGAGGTCGCCGTCACGACCAGTCTCAGCGGATCGGTCAAAGAGGTGATCGGAACCGTGCGTACGGCAGCCTCCGGCGATCTCACGCATCACGGCGCCGTCACAACGACCGACGAACTAGGCGCGCTGATGCTCGACATCGACCGCATGCTGGCGGCGCAGTCGGGACTGATTCGCTCCTCCACCGAGGTGGCGCGCGAAGTTACAATGAGCGCATCCGCCGTGGCGGACGGCAGTGAGCAGTCTTCGCAGGGCGTAAGCGAGATCGCGCATGCGATGCAGGACGTCGTCAGCGGGGCGCAAAGCCAGTTTGAACAAATCGACCTCGCGCGTCGCGCCGCCGACGATCTGGCCGGGGCGATCGAACAGGCGACCGCCGCCACCGCACAGGCCACGCAGATTTCGAGCGGCGCGCATGAACTCGCCGATCGCGGAGCGGAGTCCGCAGCTCAGGCGCGCGAGGCGATGGAACGTATGCAGCGGACGATCGAAGAAGCCACAAGCGCCGTGGACAAGCTCGGTGGCGATACCGCCGACATCGGCACGATCGTGGAGACGATCGTCACGATCGCCGATCAGACCAACATGCTTGCGCTGAACGCCGCGATCGAGGCCGCGCGAGCGGGTGAGATGGGCCGCGGTTTCGCTGTCGTGGCCGAGGAGGTGCGTCATCTTGCCGGCGAGTCCAACGAGGCAGCCGAAAAGATCGCCGCGCTGATCAAGAAGGTTTCGCAGACGGTTGTGCAGACGATCGATGCCGTCAACCGCGGTGGAAGTGAAGTCGTACGCGGCGTCAACGTGGTCGATGAGGCCGGCGAGAAGTTCACCGGCATCGCCGGAGCGTTGGAGACGATCGGCTCGCATGTGGGAGCGGTTGACGCCCGTATCAGCGAAGTTGCTCACGCCACCGGCGAGGTCACCGAAGCGGTCGAGGAGATTCTGCGCGTGACCGAATCCGTGGCCGCGCTCGCCGAAGAAACGTCCGCCAACACGGAAGAGGCCTCGGCTTCGTCGGAGGAGATCACCAGCTCCGCCGACGCGCTGCGCCAGATGGCGCACGAGCTCGAAGGTCAGATCTCCGTCTTCACTGTTTAAGAAACCACCCGGTTCAATTGTTGATTCAAACGCTCAAGTCGTGAGCCTGCGCGCCGATGACAGTTGAGTTGTTCAAGGGGGACTCCGCTAGACAATTGTCGAAAAACGTAAGGCATGACCAAAGAGCGCTATGAGATCGTCGGCCGCAAGCTGGCGATTACCTACATAAGCTGCCTGGTCGGGGCGATCGTGCTGTTTGTCGCGCAACTCGCGATCGTGGACCTGATTCGCCCCAAGGTACTGCTGTCGGACATTGTCGCCGTGCTGTTGTTCGGCCCGCCGCTTGTCGCGGTCGCCTATGGCCCGGTCAAGCGCGGGTTCCGCGAGATCAGCAACTTGGCGCTGAACGGAGACGCGAATGAAAGACACCGGGCGATTGAGCTGGCGTTAGCGCTGCCGCGTCACGCGTCGCGCGCGTACATCGCAGTCTGGGTGGTGGCGTTCACGTCGGGAGTGCTGCTTTCCCAGGCGGTCAACGGACTTACGAAGTCGGAGATCGTCGGCCATGCCCTCACCTTCGCCGGACTCTTGTTCGTGGTCAGCTTTCCGCTATACGCCGTCGTTGAGCGTGCGTTGCGGCCTGTGCTGCGTGATCTTTTCGCCCGGCTCGCCGGTGAGGTGCGCGTAGATGAACTCCGCATTCAGCGGGTTCAGATTCCGGTGCGCGTGGCAATGTCGCTGAGCCAGCTTGGGGTTGCCACGACGCTGTTTCTGTCGGCGCGCTGGATTGCCGAAGGCCTTGGAGTTCAAGTCGCCCACTACGACGAAATGCGGATAATGCTGCTTGAGGTGCCGCTACTGGCGGCGATCACGGCGATGGCCAGCTGGGCCGTGTCGGCCAGCGTTGGTGGCTCGATCGACGAACTCAGCGGTGAGATTCGCCAAGTTGCAGCGGGCGATCTGACCCGTCGCACCGCGATCACCACCACGGATGAGCTTGGTGCGCTGATGGCCGACCTCGACCGTATGGTGCGTAGCCAGGCCGGGCTGATCAGCTCGGCGGTCGAAGTCTCCCGCGAGCTCAGTTCAAGCGCCGCGGACGTGGCGCACGGCAGCGACGAGGCCACTCACGGAGTTGGCGAGATCGCCCACGCGATGCAGGATGTGGTCACGGGCGCGCAAAGCCAGTTCGAGCAGATCGCGGTCGCGCGCGGAGCCGCCGACGCGCTGGCCGCCGCGATCGAGCAGACGACTGCCGCCACCGTGCAGGCCACCGAGGTTTCCGACAACGCCCGCGCCCTCGCCGACGAAGGATCCCGCTCCGCGGCGCAGGCTCGCGGGGCGATGGAGCACATGCGTCAGACGATCGAGCAGGCGATCGCTTCTGTGGACCGTCTGGGCGGAGACACTTCGGACATCGGCGAAATCGTCGAAACGATCGCGCTGATCGCCGATCAAACCAACCTGCTGGCGCTTAACGCCGCGATCGAAGCGGCACGCGCGGGCGAATCCGGTCGTGGCTTTGCTGTCGTCGCCGAAGAAGTGCGCCAACTCGCCGGACAGTCGAATGAAGCCGCGGAGCAAATCGCGACACTGATTCAGCAGATCCTGGGAACCGTCGGCAACACGGTAGAGGCGGTCAATCGTGGCGGGCGCAAGGTTGACGAAGGCGTGACAGTGGTGGACGCGGCGGGCGAGAAGTTCGGTGAGATCGCAGGCTCGCTGGCGACGATCGGCGACCGCGTCGCCGCGATCGACGGCCGCACCGCCGAGGTGGTGGAGGCAACGCATGTGGTGACCGAGGCGATCGACCAGATTCTCTCGGTCACCGAGTCCGTGGCGGCGCTGGCGCAGGAGACTTCGGCCAATACCGAGGAGGCCTCGGCGGCGTCGGAGCAGATCGCAAGTTCGGCCGATTCGCTGCGCGCCACCGCGATGGAACTCGAAGTGAAGATCGCGTCGTTCCGGGTGTGATGGCGATGCGACCATTCGAAGCCGAGCATTCTTGCGCGGTCCGATTCGGATGATGTGAAGGCTGATGGCCGCGACGGAACTGGATCACGCGTACGCTCGTCGCCGACTCGCGCTGCTGTACGTCGGTGGGCTGGCGGCAACGATTCTTGTGTCGATCGGTCACGCTTTGGTGGTCAACTGGGTGCGCGAGGAGTGGGTCTCGGCCAACACGCTGTCGGCTGTCATCGTTGCTCCGCCGCTGATCTTTCTTGCCTATCGAGCGGTCAGCACAACGTTCGCCGGCTGTTTGGCGGCCACTGCCGGCGAGGACGTTCACACCAAGCGCGTGGCGATCGACAAGGCGCTCGCGCTGCCGGCGCGGGCGACGCTGCTTTACGTGGCGGCATGGGCCGCCGGTCTGCCGCTCGGCTTCGTCGTCAGCGTGTCGAGAGTTGAACCCACGACTACAGAGGTTGTGGCCTATTTCACGGATATCTGTGCGCTGATTCCCGTCGCCGGTTTTCCGATCTACGCGATCGTGGAGTCGCGGCTGCGACCCGTGCTGCGCCTGCTGTTCGAGCAAGTCCAAGGCCAGGTGGCGATCGACGAGATCGAACTACGGCGATTCGGAGTTTCCAAGCGGGTCGGCCTTGCGATGGGTTCATTGGTGTTCGCGATCGCTGTGTTTCTGAGTTCGAAAACGATCGGTAATGCCTTCGGCGCCGGTCTTGACCCGGGATTGCCGTTGGGGAGACTCGGACTACAGCTACCCGTGTTCGCGCTGATGACGGCGATGGTCGGCGTGTCTGTGACCGTCAGCCTGCGCGGTTCGATCCACGAGGTCGAGCGCGCGATTCGCGCCGCCGCCGATGGCGATCTGCGTCGCCGCGCGGCG
>JACQZY010000019.1 GCA_016213645.1 Actinomycetota bacterium | reverse complement strand
ACAGTGTTCATCACGACTCCGGGAGCCACATCGACAAACACCGGTGCCACTCAAAACGTCGTATACGGCGTCACCGCAAACGGCATCGCCGCCACGTCGCCGACGTTGCCGGCAACCACGACACTGACGGGTTGCACCGTCACCAACACGCTGAACAGCGCCACGATCACCAGCACGTCGCTTGGTACGAACTCGATGGCAATCGTGACCGGTGCAAACCCGATCTCGGTCACCTGCACCAACTCGTTTGGCTCAGGCACGTCATCGACGGTGACGGTCACCAAGCCGTAGCGGTCACTTGCCCAAGCTCTATCGCTGACAACGGCCCCCGAGGACAATCTCGGGGGCCGTATTGGATTAAGAGTTGTTAATCGGCGCATCGCGGCGGGTTAAAAGGTGGTCACATAACCGCGAACGGACTAGAATTCGCCCAGATTTACATCTGGTTCAACTTCCGTGCGAACAGTGCGTGGCGAACCGCTTCAAACTTGGGGGATACTCTTGAAAACTGGTACTGGCAACAACTTTCGTCGGGTGGTTCTGCTCCTCCTAGCGGTTCTTATGCTGTTCGCTGCCGGCTGCGGTGGTGACGACAAGCCAAGCGGCACGGAGACGGGTAAGGGTGCTACCGCGGGCGTGCCTGGGGACGAGGCCGGCGGCGTGACGGTGGAAGCCGGCAAGATCCGCGATCCCAAGGAAGTTGAGCAGGAGAAGAAAAACTTCTCGGAAGAGCCCCCACCGGTGCAGATCCTGACCGGTTCTACGACCGGATTCCACGTCGACAAGGCAACGGCGATTGTCGCGAAGACGACTGCCGAGTTTCGCGCGATGATGAAGAAGCATTTCAGCCATGGCGTCAAGAAACAGACGATTGCGCCGATCGACTTCAAATCGCGTCAGGCAAACGGGCTTTTCTTGCCGAAGAGCCCGAAGGGATCGCAACTCGCGATCACAGATGTGCATCAGGAGGGCGACACGGTCGTGATCAGTGCGGTGAGGCTGCTGAACGGAAAGGGTTGCTCGACGGCTCCCGGCCGTCCGCGACTGTTTCACATCGTGGAGACTCGCAAGATGGCCGATGCCACCAAGACTCAAATCAAGTTGTCAACGCAGACGACCACGCCCTGCGAATAGCCTGCGGGAGCGGACGCCAGCCTGGCGCGAGGCGTAGCTCGGACGAAACCTGACATCGATCGACCGGCGAGCGCCGGTCGATCGAATTTCCTTAGCCGGTGATCAGCTGGCCGAGGCGCCGTTGGCCGAGCCGCTCTTTGCCGGCTTCTTCGCCGTTGGCTTGGCGGTTGTCCGGCGTTCTGAATTTGTGGCTTTAGCCGTCGTCTTCTTGGCGGCAGCGACTTGCGATACGGCCTTTAGGCTTGGTTTGACAGTCTTGACAGCCTTGGCGGGCGCGGCTGTCGGCTTATTTTTACCCGTGATTTGCGCAGCCTTCTCCGCCGCCGCAATCAACTCCGCTGCCTCCGGCCCACCGCTATGCATAACCTCGCGCACCTTCGTCTTCACCTGGGCCGCGGCGTCCAGTAAATCATCACGCGCGTCGGCCAGGCTGTCGGCGATCACTTGCACGTCGGTGACGGCGTCGTAGTCGGCGAGGATGCCGAAGTTGATGCGTCCGTTGTAGCTCATTACGGCCACAGCGAGGCCGTGGTTCTCGGCCAGGAACGGCACCGGGAATGCGTCGAGCATCTGGCGGCCCATCAGATAAAGCGGAATCTGCGGTCCTGGGACGTTTGTCACAAGCAGGTTGAACAGCCGTGTTGAAAAGTTGATGCGGCTGGCCTGGGCCAGCACGTTTGGCGGCGCGAAGTTTTGCACGGCGGTCAGCGCGTCGGCGGCGATCGCCTGATTGTTCTTCTTCAGGCCGTCCATCGAGCGCTTGATCGTGTTCAGGCGCTTTAGCGCGTCCATCTCTTCAACGGGCAGGTATCCGCGCATCGCCAGCAGGTCGTTGCCGCCGGTGGCGGCGGATTCGCCGCGCCGTTGCTTTGGCCGGGTGGAAACCGGTACCAACGCGCGCAGCTTCAATCCATCAGTGGGGTAGTGGCGTGAGCGCAGCCAGCGGCCCAGGGCATCGGATGTGATCGCGAGCACGACGTCGTTCAGCGTGGTGTCCAGCAGGGTCTTGATCTCTTTGAACTCGTCCAGCGAGTTGCGTACAAACTTGTAGCGGCGGTGCTGGCCGATGCGGGTGTTCAGTGGGCTGCGCGGAGCGGCGTCCAGCGTTTCGCCGATCGCTTTGGTCACGCCGCCGAGAAATACCGAGGCGTTTTCGCGTGCCGAGGCCTTGCCCTTCGCGATGTCCACCAGTCCCTGCGCGGCCTTGATCGGCGCGCCGGCGATCTCGCGTGCGCCGATTTCCAGCAGCTCTGCCTGTGTGGGTAGCGGACGCGGGCGCCACGGCTGCGGATCTTCGGTCTTTTCGTCCGGATCCACGCCCAGCAGCACCGTGCCCACATCCACGCCGGCGATGCCGTCGATCATCGAGTGATGAGACTTCAGGATCATCGCGAATCGGCCGTCTGACAATCCGTCGACCAGCCACATCTCCCAAAGCGGCTTGTGGCGGTCCAAGCGCTGGCTGAAGATGCGAGCGCAAAGGCGCTCAAGCTGATCGTCGTTGCCAGGCGCCGGCAGTGCGGTGTCGCGCAGGTGGTAGTTGAGATTGAAATCCGGGTCGTCGGCCCAGAACGGACGACCGGCCTGAAAGCGCGGCCACACCAGGCGCTGGCGATATCGCGGCACCAGGTGAAGGCGCGAATTGATATGGCGCTTGAACTGCTCGATGTCCGGCGTGGGACCCTCGAAGATCGTGATTCCGCCGATGTGCATGTGCGAACCCTCGCGCTCCTGAACCAGGAACGAGGCGTCGGTCGCGCTAAGCCGGGATAGTTCGGATTGGTAACTCATTCTTCTCCGCGGGCCGGGGTGGGGTGTACCCGCCCCGGGCGGCCTTGACGACCGGGGCAGTTTCAGATATCGCGCCTTCGCGTGGGCTATACGAAGGACTTGGGCAGGCCGATCCCCATAAACAATCGGCCGTGTGAACCCATTATTACTTAACCCTTGTTACGAAGGCGTGACTTCTGTCACATACTACGGTTCAAGGCGACTCGCGCTGCAGGTTCGCAACCTACAATTCATCCCGATGACGTCGACGCCGCAAAAGGTCCTGCTCGCCTCGCCGCGAGGCTACTGCGCCGGCGTGGACCGTGCCGTGCAGACCGTCGAACATGCGTTGCGCGTTTACGGCCCGCCCGTCTACGTACGCAAAGAGATCGTGCACAACAAGCACGTCGTCGAACAACTGCGCGAACGCGGGGCGATCTTTGTTGACGACGCCGCTGAAGTGCCGGAAGGTAAAACGGTTGTTTTCTCGGCCCACGGCGTGGCGCCGACGGTCTACGAACAAGCTGATCAGCGCAGCCTGAAGACGATCGACGCCACTTGCCCGCTCGTTACCAAAGTGCACGTTGAGGCGAAGAAATTCGCAACCGAGGGCTACACGATCATCCTCATCGGTCACGCCGGCCATGAGGAGGTCGAGGGCACGATGGGCGAGGCGCCCGACGCGATGATCCTCGTCGAAACGATCGAGGACGTCGAGCGGCTTGACGTTCCCGACGCCGCGCGCGTGGCCTACATCTCACAAACGACGCTTTCGGTGGACGAGACGCGCGGAATTATCGCGGCGTTGAAGGACAAGTTCCCGCAGATCGCCGGTCCTCGCACCGACGACATCTGTTACGCGACGACGAATCGTCAGGCTGCGGTCAAGCAATTGGCCGAACAGTGCGACCTTGTGCTGGTGATAGGTTCGCAGAATTCGTCGAATTCGAATCGGCTGGTCGATGTCACCAGGGATTTAGGCACGGAGGCTCATCTGATCGACAACGCCTCGCAGCTTGAGGAAACATGGCTGGAGGGCAAGCGCACGATCGGCATCACCTCCGGCGCCAGTGCGCCTGATGAACTGGTCCAGAGCCTCGTTCAGATGTTTCGCGATCGCGGCACCACCGACATCAGTGAACTCGACGTCACGCAGGAGAACATGCGGTTCATGCTCCCGAAAGAGATTCGCGCTGTGCTCGACGAGAATTCGCTTCCGACGGCTCCTTAGCTGTCGGGGGAGAGCAGACGAAACCGTGGCCGAATCGGGAGTCGCGGCTTACGACGGCGATGCCGTGAACTGAAATGCGTGCAGTCTGAATCCGGCCTGTGGTGCCACGACGGTGCAGCTGCCATCCGTGATCGGCGTCTCTACCGGTCCCGGTTCGGCCACGCCTTTGCCGCTGACGATCGCGAACGCAGCAGCCGCTTCGCAGCGTGCCGTGGCCGTGGCGTCGGTCGCGCCGGCCTCCAGCCAGTCGCCGCTTTCGCTCCACTCTCCGGTCAGCGTCAGCCGGTCGGCCTCCGGCGGGAGCGTGATGTCCGCCGTCTGCGCGGGGAACTGCGCATCCGGTGCGTCTTCCGGACGGATCAAGGCCATCGGCGCCGGCAGGTTGCCCGCTTCAACGCCGTATTCGGCGAGCGCCTCCCGAAGCGCCAATTCGCAGTCTTCGTAGTCGCCTTCGCCGTAGTGGAAGTAGCGCAGCTCGCCGCCGCGCGACCACAGATAGCGCGCCGGCCAGCCCTTGTTCCCGTATTCGCGCCAGGCGATGAAGGACGGATCGAGCAGCACGGGACGCTCGACGCCGAGCCGTTCAACGGCAGCGCACACAATCTCTTCGTCGGCGCCAAAGGTGTAGCCGGGGCTGTGGATGCCCAGCACAGTTGCGCCCAGTGGCTGATACCGGCGGTGCCACTCTTCCATATACGGCATTGTGCGCAGCGAGTTGACGCGGGCAATGTCCCAGAACTCGACCAGGACCGGCCCCTTTGCGAGCAGCTTGTCGATCGAAGTTGGACGGCGGTTCAGCCACGTGACCTCACCCGGGAGGTCGGGGGCGATGATCTTTTGTTCGGTGACGCGCACGGCGGCAGAATAGTTGTTCGCGCGCGAGACGGTTTAGTGGTTCGAACGCGTCACGGGTCGGGCCGGTGGCCCGTGTGTGAACACGATGGTCCTGAGACTCACGAAAGTGCGCTATTCAGCAGCGACGGCCAGACGTAAGCCTCCACCGCCGCGGCGACCACCAACATCGGCACCGCGACCGCGACGGTCACGACCGTGGCGGCAAGCAGTTCGTGCCAATGCCCCTGCCTGCTTGCGATCAAGAATGCGGCCAGCGGCAGGAAGACCGCCGTAAGTTCGATCAGCGCGTGAGGCAGCACGGTCAGCAGCAGCGTGCCCTGCGAGATGTCGAGCGTCAGCGACAAGTCGGCGACCGTGTGTCCGAGGATCCACGTTTGTGTAGTGATCGAGAAAATCGTCGCGCATGTCACCCAGACCATCGCGAATCGCCCGGCGTGCTGGTGGATCCAGCGGTCTATGCCGCGCTTGTAGCGGGTCTGCTCGGGCAGCGCGCGCATCGCCATGAATCCGGCCAGGCAGACAAATGCGTGCAGCGCCAGAACCAGGGAATTGCGTATGAACACGCGAACCGCGTCGCTTGCCTGCGGGTCGTGCATGATGTTCGGCAGGGAGCTGGTGTACTGCGCGTAGGAAAGATGAGACACCAGCAGCACGGCCGTGAGCATCGACACCGCAACGCCCAGCGCCACAAGCGCCCAGCGTCCGATCGTGTGCAGCGGCCGCTTGCTCCAACGCGCGAGCGTCTCGCGGGTCTCGAGCATGGTCGCTTCGAAGATTTCGTTGTTGGCGTTGGCCGGGCGCGCTTCCATCGGGTATAGATCGGCGCGTCGCACGGTGGGCTTGACCGGCGGCCGTGGGGCCGCCGTGCCCGTTCAGCCGATACTGCCTTCCATTTCAAGTTGGATCAGGCGATTGAGCTCGACGGCGTACTCCATCGGCAGTTCCTTGGTGACCGGCTCGATGAAACCGTTGACGATCATCGCGGCCGACTCGTCTTCCGTCAGGCCGCGTGAGCGC
The DNA here is from genome assembly GCA_016213645.1 of Actinomycetota bacterium. Classification (GTDB taxonomy): domain Bacteria; phylum Actinomycetota; class Thermoleophilia; order Solirubrobacterales; family JACPNS01; genus JACPNS01. The sequence continues at coordinate 62,985 of JACQZY010000019.1, read as the reverse complement.
AGGTAGAAAAGCTGGTCGTCGGAGATTTTGCCGACAACGGCCTCGTGGGCCACGGTCACGTACGGGTTCTGGATCTGAATGTCCGGCCACGTGTCGGAACGCGAAAAATCGTCCATCATCAGGCCGTCGCATTGCACGCGCGACTTGCTGCCCTGCGAGTTTTTACCCATGCGAACCAGGCCGCGGTAACCCATGATGCCGCCGTCTTTGGAGATCGACTTGGCGAGAATGTTGCTGGTGGTGTTGGGCGCGTGGTGGATGACCTTCGCGCCCGTGTCCTTCCATACGCCACCGCTGGCCACGCCGACGTTCAGATGATCGGCGCGTGCGCCTTCGCCCATCAGGTACGAGGCGGGGTAGAGCATCACGTATTTAGCGCCCATCGAGCCGCCGACCCACTCGATCGTGCCTTCAGCTTCCACGATCGCGCGCTTGGTGTTGAGGTTGTAGACGTCTTTCGACCAGTTCTGCACCGTCGTGTAACGCACCTTCGAGCCCTCCTTGGCAAAGATTTCCACAACGGCGCTGTGCATGCTGTTGACGCTGTAGCTCTGCGCCGTGCAGCCTTCGATGTAGTGGATCTCGCTGCCTTCGTCGGCGATGATCAGCGTGTGTTCGAAGGTGCCCTCGGACTGGCCCTCCATACGGAAATACGCTTGCAGCGGCAGGTCCACCTTCACGCCCTTGGGCACGTAGGCGAACGAGCCGCCGCTCCAGACGGCCCCATGCAGCGCGCTGAACTTGTTGTCCTGCGGCGGCACGCACTTCTTCATGAAGTACGGCTCGACCAGATCGGCGTATTCCTGCACGGCGGTGTCCATCGCGCAGAAGATGATGCCGAGATCCTTGTACTGCTCCTTGAGCCCCTCGTAGAAGGGGTTGTTGTCCCACACGCCAACGACGCCGGCCAGGTACTCGCGTTCGGCCTGAGGTATGCCGAGCTTCTCGAAAGTCTGCTTCTGCTCGTCGGGAACGTCGTCCCAGCTTTCGAACTTGCCGGAGCCGGGCTCGCGGTAAAGCACCAGTTCGTCCAGATTGAGGCTGGAGAGATCCACACCCCACGTGGGAACCGGTTTGCGCTCGTAGATGTCAAAGCTCTTCAGGCGCATCTCGCGCATGAATTCAGGCTCGTTCTTGATCCGGGAGATTTCGGCGATGACCTCGCGCGTGACTCCGTTCTTCGCCACGACGGAGCCGTCGCTCTGCAGCTTAACGGTGCTGTTGGGAATGCGCGTTTTGTCGGCGGTCGCCATCGGCGGTAAGTCCTTCCGTATCGGTGACGTGAGGGGAAAGGGCGCGGGTCGCCCTATTCCGGCCTTGATGGTAGGAATTGTAGTTCAGATGGGCGCGGGGGGCCACCGGTTGTGGGTTTTTGATCTGTCGGCAATTCAAATTAGGGAAGACGCGACCGCCTGATAATTCGATTTACTGAGTAAAAATTCGCAATCAAACTAGTGAAACGCGAGATTTGTTCACTCGTCCCCAAGCCTTCGAACTAGCCCGCCGCCTGCGCTTCGTGGATTGGATTGGCTCGCACAACAGTGGGACGCCGCTCGCGTGAAGGCTGAATCGCGGCCGGGCGGCTCGATTCTCGTGCTTGACGAGATCCAGAGGAACCCCGGCTGGTCGGAGGCGGTCAAAAACCGATGGGATGCCGATTCGCGCCACAAGCTAAACCTCAAGGTGGTTGTGCTCGGCTCGGCTCCGCTGCTCGTCGAGCAGGGTTTGGCTTGAAAGTTTGACCGGCTTGCACGCTGAGCTGGATTGGCGTCTGGCGAACCGGTCGGTGGTGATTTGACGCCCAGTGGATCGGCGCCGAGCGATTCAATGCCCAGCGATTAAACGCCGTGCAACTTAATCCATGGCCAGCGCTTCGCGCGCCCGATCCGGGATCGGCGTCGGGCGCCATGACTCCGCGTCCACGAACACGTACTCCAGAAAGCCCTCGACCAGCAGATCCGCGCCGCGCGTTGCTTTGATCTCCGCGCGGGTCGAACTTTCGCCGACGCGGGTGATCTCGGCGGAGAAATCGATCAGATCGTCGAAGCGGCCGGCACCGCGAAAGCGCGCTCCGGTCTCGGCGACGACCATCTCCACTCCGTGCTCGGTGCGCAGGCGGTCGTAGCCGCCGAGCCGATCCCGCCAGAACTCGGTCATCACTACGTCGAAGTAAAGGAACCAGTTGGCGTTGAAGACGATCGCCTGGGCGTCGCACTCCGAGTAACGCACGCGCAGTTGGTGCGTGAAGGCCATGTTGTTACTCGTCGGGCCAGCTTGCGTCGCCGGTGACTGCGCCGCGCAGCACCTTCAGATTGAGCAGCGCGCATTTGCGTCGCGTAGCCGAGACGTCGATCCCCAGCAGATCCACCATCCAGTCGGCGTCGAGCTTCTTGGCGTCTTCGATCTTCATGCCGATCAGCTCGTCGGAGGCGATCGAAGCCGCGGCCTGGCTGATCGCGCAACCCTTGCCCTGGAACGCGACGTCGGTGATCACGCCGTTCTCGTCCACCTTGAGATGAAGTCCCAGCTCGTCGCCGCACAGCGGATTGACGTCGTGCGCCTGCATATCCGGCGCGTCCAACTCGCCGAAGTGGTGCGGTTCCTTGTAGTGCTCCAGGATGTAATCGCGGTAAAGCTCGTCCATCTTCGTTCCGATCGTACCGGCCGGGCGGCTACAGCTCAAAGACCTCACGCGCCCTGTGCAGAGATTCGACCAGCGCGTCGATGTCGTCGATGTCGTTGAAGCAGGCGAAAGACGCGCGCGCGGTGGCCACCAGGTCGAGTTTGCGCATCAGCGGTTGGGCGCAGTGGTGACCGGTGCGAACGCAAACGTTGTCGCGACCGACCAGCTCGCCGATGTCGTGCGGGTGCATGCCTTCAAGCGTGAAGGAGATCAGCCCGCCACGGTGCTCGGCGCCGGGGCCGATCATGGACAGGCCCGGCACTTCCGGCAGCCGCGCCATCGCGTATTCGACCAAGGCGTGCTCGTGCGCCTGAATGTTTTCCACGCCGATCTCACGCATGTAATCGATCGCGGCGCCCAGGCCGACTGCTTCGGCCACGGCGCTCGTGCCGGCCTCGAACTTCCACGGCAGGTCGTTCCAGGTGGACTCGTCCCAGCCGACGGTCTTGATCATGTCGCCGCCACCAAGCCACGGGCGCATCCGCTCCAGCAGCTCGCGGCGGCCATGCAGCACGCCGATACCGGTGGGGCCGTAGGCTTTGTGACCTGTCCACACGTAGAAATCGGCGTCGATCGCGGCCACGTCTACGGGCAGTTGCGGTACGGCCTGGGAGCCGTCGACAAGCACGGTTGCGCCCGCCGCGTGGGCGCTGGCGGTAAGCGCGGCGACGTCGTTGATCGTGCCGACCACGTTTGACACGTGAACGACGGCAAGCAGCTTCACGTTTCCGGCCGCGAGCTTGGCGTTGAGGTCGTCCAGATCGAGCATGCCGTCGGGGGTGATCTGCACGTAGTCGAGCGTGGCGCCGGTGTCGCGGCAAAGCATCTGCCACGGCACGATGTTGGAGTGGTGTTCCATCTCCGTGACCAGCACCACGTCTCCGGGACCGATCGCGCCGGTGCCGGGATCGCGGCCCCATGCGTGGGCGACGAGATTGATCGCTTCGGTGGCGTTGCGCGTGAAGATCGTCTGCTCGGCGGTCGATCCCAGAAACGCGGCGACGCGCTCGCGCGCGCCCTCGAACAGAGCGGTCGAGCGCTCGGCCAGGTTGTAGGTACTGCGGTGAATCGGCGCGTTTACGTTGCTGAGAAAGTCGTCGACCGCATCGATCACCTGACGCGGCTTCTGGCCGGTGGCGGCGCTGTCGAGGTAGACGAGTCGTTTGTCGTTCTGCCGCTGCGCGAGGATCGGGAAGTCGCCGCGCACGCGTTGCGCGAGGCTCGCGGTGGCGGAGCTGACTACCTCGGTCATCGCGAGCCTCGGCTCACTTGGTCGCGGCGTAGGCGGCGATGTCTTCGCTCGCTTCGGCCAGCTTGCCGGCGATCCGTTGGCGCACGAGCTGCTCAAGGCGCTCGTCTTCGAACCCACCGATCACCGGGTCGAAGAAGCCCTCCACGAGAATGCGGATCGCGTCCTCGCGGCTGATGCCGCGCGTACGCATATAGAAGACCTGATTTTCATCGACCTCGCCGACGGTGCCGCCGTGCGAGGCGGAGACGTCGTCGGTCTTGACGATCAGCGATGGAATCGCGTCTACCTTCGCCTCCTTGCTCAACATCAGCGAGTGCGTCTGTAGGTAGGTGTGGCTGTTCTGGCAGCCTTCGCGAATCTCGATCAGACCCTCGTAGCTGGCCTTTGAGGAGCCGGTCGCGGCGCCCTTCCAGACTGTGTCGCCGGTCGTGTCGCCGCTCTCGTGCAGGTCGGTGGTGAAGAGGTCGAGGTGCTCGTTGCCTTGGGTGATGTAGAGGCCGTTGTGGCGCATGTCGGCGCCGCGCTCCGCGGTCACGATGTCCAGCGTCTGCTTGGTCAGGTGGCCGCCCAGGTGTACCGGGAACCAGCGCGCGTGGGCGTCGCGCGCGATCTCCACGCGCTTCGTGGAAACGTCGAAGATCTCGCCCGCACCCCAATCCTGGAGCGTCTTGACCTTGGCCCAGCTGTTCGGTCGGGCGAAGACCTCTGTAACACCGGCGTGGAGGGCCTGTCCGTCGATGTCGGGCGCCAGATCGAATTCGCGGAAGGTCGCCTTGCCGCTGGTGTCAACGATGGCCAGCAGGCGGCCATACTGTGCAACGCCAGGCTCGTCGATCACGTTGATGACCTGAAACGGCTGCTCCACGGAGGTGTCGGGCGGAACGTAAAAGAACGCCCCGCCTGTCCACATCGCCGCATTGGCGGCAGTGAACTTGCCTTCCTCTGAGCTGACGCGCTTGCCGTAATACTTGGCGACCAGTTCGGGGTGCTGATCGAACGCCTGTTCAAGCGTGCAGGCGATCACGCCGTCCGGGTTGCCGGCGGAGGTCTCGGTGTAGATCACGCTCGCGCCGCGCTGCACGATCAGGCCGGCGTACTGCTCGTCGCCGATCGCGTCGCGTACGACCTGGGGTAGCTCTTCACGGCTCGAAACCGCCGGGTACTCGCGCGGCGAGAGCGACTCGAGGTCGAGATCGCGCAGGGTGGTGGTCCAGAAACCACTGCGACGCCATGTGGGTACCGGCGCGCTCTCATACGCGGCCAGCGCAGCCTTGCGGTCGGAAGCGATCGCGGACGGCCCGGCGACGGTCCGCCCGGCGTCAGCGGGTGAAATTCTCGTCTGTTCAGCCGGCACGCTGCGCCACCTCCTCGCGGATCCAGTCGTAGCCGTGCTCTTCAAGCTTTGCCACAAGCTCGGGTCCGCCCTCTTCGACGATCCGGCCTTCCAGCAGGATGTGTACGAAGTCGGGCTTGATGTAGTCGAGGATGCGCTGGTAGTGGGTGATGATCAAACTGCCCATGCCGCGCTCGCGCAGTGCGTTGACGCCTTCGCTGACAACTCGCAGTGCGTCAATGTCCAGACCGGAGTCGGTCTCGTCGAGAATCGAGATCGTTGGCTCCAGCATCGCCATCTGCAAAATCTCGGCGCGCTTCTTCTCGCCGCCCGAGAAACCGTCGTTGAGGTATCGGCTGGTGAACTCGCGTGGCACCGTGAGCAGGTCCATGTTGGTCTTCAGCTTGTCGCGAAACTCCTTGACGTTGATCGGTTCGTCGCGGTGGGCGTTGACCGCCATGCGCAGGAAGTTGGCCACGCTAACGCCCGGAATCACCGCCGGATACTGGAAGGCCAGAAATAGACCGGCCTGTGAGCGCTTCTCCGGGTCTTCCCCGGTGATGTCTTCGCCGTTGAAGATGATCTGACCCTCGGTGACCTCGTAGGTGTCGTTGCCCATCAGCACGTTGGCGAGTGTGGACTTGCCGCTGCCGTTGGGACCCATCAGGGCGTGTGTCTCGCCCTTGTTCACCTGCAGACTGACGCCGTGCAGAATTTCGCGCTCCTCGGTGCGCACGTGAAGATTGATGATCTCGAGGTCTGCCATGTGGTTCGCTGCTCCTGGTTGCGTTTGGGGGTCGGGATTAAGTGGGGTGGTGATCGGCGCCGTGTCCGTGGCGCCTGCTCGATTCGGTGATTTTTGCGTCGGGGGTCAGACGGCCGCGACGGCGCCGTCTTCTGCGGCGCCGGCCGTTTCGCCGGTGAGCCTGGCGTTGACGCGTTCGTTCGCGCTCGCCAAATCCGCCAGCGTCATTTCTTTGAGCGTGCGCACGATTGAACCCTGGACTCGCGTCCACAGGATCTTCGTGGGACAGATCATCTGCGAACCGTCCTCGCGGCTGCAAACGACGTCTCCCTCGTCGGTCGCGCTGATGCACTCGATCGGGGCGATCTGGCCTTCAAGCGCTTCCACGATCTCGGCCATCGAGATTTCGTCGGCGGGGCGGGCGAGTAGGTAGCCGCCGCGCGGGCCCCGGCGGCTTTCCACCAGATCCGCCTTTTTCAGACGCGCGGCGAGGTGCTCCAGATATGCGAACGGCAGACCGTTCGCTTCGGCTATCTGGGCCAGCGAACTGGGAAAACTGTCGTCCTTCGCCTGCTCCGCCGCGAGCGCGACCATCACGCGGACGCCGTACTCGGCCCTGGTTGAAAACATCATGGTGAGTAAATCCTAGCTGGGAGGTATGACTTTGTCGCCGGGAGGCGATTGGGCCGGCTTCCGACGGTCGTTTGAGCGCTGCCGCGTTGTTTAATCGCGGTCGAGCGCCGCCTCGGCGGCGGCGATCAAATCGCGTGCGCGGTCGACCGCGTCCGCGCTCACCGAGATCGCGTCGATGCCCGCGCGCACGAGCAACTCCGCGTACTCGCGATGCACAGAAGGCGCTTGACCGCAGATGGACGTCTTCAGGCCCGCCGCGCGGGCCTTCGGGACCAGACGCTGGAGGTACTCGGTGACTGCCGGATCGCGCTCGTCGAAGGTGCCGGCCAGCAGCTCGGAGTCCCGGTCCGCTCCGAGCATTAACTGCGTCAGGTCGTTTGTGCCGATCGAAATGCCGGCCACGCCCAGCGCCGCGTAACGGTCGAGGTTGAAGAGCACGCTCGGCACCTCCGCCATCACCCACAGCTCCGGGCCGGCGCCGGGTTGGTCGGAGATCAGACCGGACGCCATCATCAGATCTCGGCACACGCGCAACTCCGGCGCGGAACGCACGAACGGCAGCATCACGTGGAAGTTGTGCAGGCCTTCGTCCCAGACGCGCTTGAGCGCAGCAAGCTCGAGGTTGAATACCTCGGGCTCTCGTGTGTAACGCAGGGCGCCGCGATAGCCGATCATCGGGTTTGCCTCGCGCGGCTCGAAGCGGTCACCGCCGCGCAGACCGGCGAACTCATTGGTGCGGAAGTCGATCGTGCGGTAGGTGACGGGGCGAGGGTCGAAAGCGCGCGTGAAGGTGGCTACGCCTTCGGCCATGCGCTCCACAAACTCTTCTGTGCGGTCCTCCTCGATCAGAAGGCGCGGATGGTCGCCGGATAACGCTTCCAGCACCATCAGCTCGGCGCGCAGCAGACCCACGCCGTCTACCGGCAGCGCCGCGGCGCGATCAGCCTGTGACGGTTCGGAGAGGTTGACGAGAAGTTTGGTGTGAAGCGTGCGCGGGGTGGAGGTGCTGCCGGGGCTGCGAGACTCGCCGGTTCGGCGTGTGGTCTGAGCCGCCTCGGACTTGGTTTGGTTTGCGGCGGCCGAGAATTCGACCACTCCGGCGTACACACGCCCGGCGGCGGCGTCCACGGTCACTGTCTCTCCGGTGCGCAGTTGCTCGGTGGCCCGGCCCGTGCCGACCACGCACGGTGTGCCGAACTCGCGTGAGACGATCGCCGCGTGGCAGGTCATGCCTCCCGAGTCGGTGACGATTGCCGCCGCCTTGCGCAGATACGGCGCCCAGTCGGGCGCGGTCATCCGCGTGACGAGAATCTCGTCAGGTAAAAGCTCCTCGGCATCCGCGACGGACTCGACCACGCGTACGACGCCGGTGGCCACGCCCGGCGCGGCGGCGAGACCCTCGGCCAGCACTTCGTGTGCGTCGCCGGCTTGCGCGAGGCCCGCCGTGTCGCGACCCGCGTTTTGATCGCCAAGATCTTGTTTGCCCGCGTCTTTGCCGGATTCCGTGCCCGCGCCGCCACCGGGTGCCGTGCCCGCGCCGCCACCGGCCAGCGTTGTGATCGGCCGCGACTGCAAAATCCACGGTGAGCCGAATTCGTCGTACGCCCACTCGATGTCTTGTGGCAGGCCGTAGTGCTCTTCTATTCGGGCGCCGAAATCAGCGATTTGCAGGACATTTTCGTCGCTCAGCGCAGGTTCGAGAGCTTCGTCGCCGATCAATTCGCGCGTGACCGTGCCGCCGCCGACCGAGGCGTACTCGATCGCCAGCTCCTTCTCGTGGATCTCGCGACGCAAGATCTGGTGATGGGTCTTGCCGACCACGAAATGGTCGGGCGTGACTTGGCCGGAGACGACTGCCTCGCCCAGGCCCACCGAGGCCTCGATCACGAGCTCGTCATCGCGGCCCGTGGATGGGTCGACGGTGAACATCACGCCGGAACGCATGGACTCAATCTGTCGCTGCACGACAACGGCGATGTCGATGTCGGCCAGTTCGTAGCCGCGCATCGCGCGGTAGTAGAGCGTGCGGGCGCCAAACAGCGACGACCAGCAGCGCAGCACAGCGTCGAGCAGGTCGTCCGCACCGCGCACGTTCAGGAACGATTCGTTCATGCCGGCGAACGAGGCCGCCGCCGTGTCCTCCGAAGTGGCCGAGGAGCGCACGGCCACCGGTGGCTGCGGGAGGGCCGGTCCGTCACCGTTCCCCGGGTTCGTGATGGCGTCGTCGGCTTCGGCGAGAGTTTCATAGGCGGCGGCGATCGCTTCGGATGCCCAGCCCGGCATCGGCGTTTGCTCGACCATCTCGCGCGCTCGCCCGGCCGAGGCCTCAAGCATCGCCGAATCTTGAACGTCGGTCGCGGCGAACAGTTCGCGCAGGCGCTCCCGCAGGCCGGTTTCGTTGCAGAATCTCGCGAACGCCGTCGCGCCGATCACGAATCCCGGTGGTACGGGCATCTCGGCGGCGGTCAATTCGCCGAGATTTGCTCCTTTGCCGCCCGCCCAGGCCACGTCGCCATGGCGCAGGGCGCCAAATTCGCGCACGATCACGGTGTCTTCGTGGTCGCTCATCGGATAGAACCTAATCACAGTCCAACGGGAAGGCGGGCGGACATCGCGACTGAAACCCCAAAAGCCGGCGAGCAGAAATCAGAATCGAAACATCTCTCGACCGCGCTCACGATGGGCGAGGTGTCGCCGGTCGACCCGAGGGAGAGCGCCGAACGGCTGTTTCGCGACCTTCGCAGCAGTGCGGATGGCTTGACCTCCCGCGAAGCCGCACGGCGGCTTCAAATTGTCGGTGCGAACGAACTGGAACGCCGCCGCGAACGCCGTCTGACTCGCGAAATCGCCGAACAACTAATGCATCCTCTCGCGCTGCTGCTGTGGCTTGGCGCCGCACTGGCGATGATGGCCGATATCCGCGAGATCGCGATCGCGATCATTGTCGTGATTCTGCTCAACGCGGTTTTCGCGTTTTTTCAGGAAAGGCAGGCAGAGCGAGCCGTCGATGCGCTGCTTGAGTTTCTTCCCGCTTCCGCGCGGGTGTTGCGAGACGGCGTGGCGACAACGGTGCCCGCGCGCGAACTGGTGCCTGGAGACCTGATACTTCCGTGCGAGGGCGACCGTATTTCGGCCGACGCACGGCTGATCGAGGGGTCACTGGAGTTGGACATGTCACCGCTGACCGGCGAGTCCGCCCCGGTCGAGCGAGTGGCCGATGCTCCGTCCGTTGCCGGACCGCTGATCGACGCGCCGGAGATGGTGTTCAATGGCACTGCCTGCACCGGGGGCGCCGCGCGGGCGATCGTCTTCGCCACCGGAATGCGCACCGAGATCGGCCGGATCGCCGCGCTGTCTCAGAGGGTTCGCCGCGAGGAGAGTCCATTGGAGGCGCAAGTGCGCCGCGTCGCTTGGATCATCGCGGCGATTGCTCTGCTGACCGGTGCGCTGTTTGTGCCGTTGACGATGCTTGCGACCGGTCTGGGCTTGCGAGATGCCGGCATGTTTGCGATCGGCCTGATCGTTGGCAACGTGCCCGAAGGACTGTTGCCAGTGATCACGCTGGCGCTTGCCCTGGGTGTACGCGATCTTGCGCGGCGCGGGGCGGTTGTAAAGCGACTGAGCGCGGTCGAGACGCTGGGCTCGGTAGACGTGATCTGCACCGATAAAACCGGGACTCTGACGGAAAACCGTATGACGGCCATGCGCGTGCTTGCCGACGGCACGGAAGTGGATTTGACCGACGGTGGGGCGGGCTCCGGCGAGCTGGATCCTGCAATTCGCCGACGCGTTGCTTACGCCCTCGCTCGATGTAGCAACGCCGACCTGCGCCGCGACGGCGACACGCACGGCGATCCCACCGAATTGGCGCTGCTGGACGCCGCGCGCGCGTTGGGGGTGATCGTTGATCCGGCCCGGCGCGAGCGAGACCGAGTGAAGGAGAATCGCTTCGACGCGCGGCTGAAGTTGATGTCAACGCTGGACCGGCAAGACGAAATCGTCGAACTGCACGTGAAGGGCGCGCCGGAGGCGGTGCTGGAGCGCTGCACCAGTGTGCTTACGGTCGACGGCGAGCGGCCGTTCGACGACCGGCGCGCGGCGCAACTTCGCGAGACCGTGGATCGCTGCGCGGCTGAAGGGTTGCGCGTGTTGGCTGTGGCCGAACGTGTGCTGTCGCCGGGAGCCGAGCTACTCGAACGCGACGAACTCGAACGCGAACTCGTGTTGCTCGGCGCGGTCGCGCTGGTCGATCCGCCGCGTCCCGAAGTGGCGACGGCGGTGACCGACTGCCACACCGCGGGCATCAAGATCATCATGATCACCGGCGATCACCCTGCGACAGGAGTGGCGATTGCGCGCCATGTGGGAATCGTGCGCGGGGGCGAGCCGCGCGTGATCACGCAGCGTGAGCTGGACGCGATGCCTGAGCAGGAGCTCGATGATCTGCTGCGTTCGGCGCCCGAGATCGTCTTCGCGCGCAGCACGCCCGAAGCGAAACTGCGCATTGCCGACGCGCTTCGAGCGACCGGCCACGTTGTGGCGATGACCGGCGACGGAGTCAACGATGCTCCGGCTCTGCACCGGGCGGACATCGGCGTGGCGATGGGTAAAAGCGGCACCGACGTGGCGCGCGAGGCCGCGACGATCGTGCTCACGGACGACAATTTTGCGACGATCGTCACCGCAATTGCCGCCGGCCGCCGGATCTTCGCCAACATCCGCAAGTTCGTCTTCTACATCTTCGCCCATCTCACGCCGGAGCTTGTGCCGTTCATGGTCTTCGCGCTGAGCGGTGGAATGGTGCCGCTGCCGCTGACCGTGATGCAGTTGCTTGCGATTGACGTAGGTACGGAAATCCTCCCCGCGCTGGCACTCGGCCGGGAGCCGGCCGAGCCTGGCGACATGCGCCGACCGCCGAGACCACGTGGTTCGGGAATTGTGGACCGCGCGATGATCCTGCGCGCGTGGCTTTTTGTCGGCGTGATCGCCGCGGCACTTTCGATGGCGGCGTTCTTTTACGTGCTGATTCACGCCGGCTGGTCGCCGGGTGATGATGTCGGACCGGGCTCGCCGCTGCATCACGACTATCTGCGAGCCACTACGGTGACCTTCACGTCGATGGTCTTCTGCCAGGTCGGCACGGCGCTTGCGGCACGCACCGAGCGAACATCGCTGCGATCCGTGGGTCTGCTCGGCAATCAGATGCTCTTGTGGGGAATCGGCTTCGAATTACTGCTGACCGCCGCGATCGTCTACCTACCGCCGTTGCAGTCACTGCTACACACCGCCGCGCTACCTGCCGGTTACGTGCTGCCAATGCTGTCGTTCCCGCTGATCGTGTGGGGCGCCGACGAGGGGCGGCGCTGGTGGATGCGGCGCGAGGCGGTGGCCGAGCCGGCGCTGGAGCACTGAGAGGTTTGTCCGGCACGGGATCGGACGGGCGCCGACGCGTCCGAACTGGTCGCGCGTGACAACTGGAGCGTCCATGGATCTCATCGGTCGAATGTGTGGGCCGCATTTCGAGCCGAGCGGATTTGCTCCCGGCTTGCGATGAATTCCCGGTAACCGGCGACTCCACCGAATGGGCGCAGTCCGTGATCGCGGGCGACCCAAGGTTCGGCGCGGTCGCCGAGATAAACGGGGTGGGAGGTGAATTCGCTGCGTTCCGCGCCGCTGCGATTGAGATGGATGTATGCGACGACCTCCATGCGGTCGGTCGCGCCGATCACCTGTCGCGCGCGATACGCACCGCCCCAGACGGGCCGGTCGGATGAGTCGCCGTGACGATGCTTGAAATATCGCGCGTAGCCGGGAGTCAGCGCGTACATGAACCGGCGAATCTCGAGGGGATTTGAACCCTGCCGGAGCAGGAGATGGAAATGGTTGTCCATCAGCGCATACGCGATCAGCGAGAGGTCGAAGGGCGACGTCCTTCCGCCGGAGTCGGAGCGACCGATCGTCAGCAGAGTTTGCAGGCGTCGGCGAAACTCGTCGAAGTCGTGGGCGTCGCGGAATACCGCCCGCCCCGCGTGGCCGCGGTTGTAGACGTGGTATTCGGCGTGAGGCCGGAAATCCTTGACGAGGTTGAGACGAGGCATCTACCTCTATAAGACTTCAGAGCACCGGCCGCTACTCCCTCAGGATAGGTATTTCGGCGAAATTTGACTAAATGCCGCGTTTCGGCCGGCGCGACCGCTGGGCATCGCTTGCCGGCCGGCTCGCGGAACGAGCCGGTGCCGGCCGCGCCTCGACCGAGCTTTGCGCGGTGGCTCGCCGAAGTACCGAAGCCGAAGAAAACCCTGCAAATTGCGACAAACGTTGTGCCGATCGTTGCGCCTCCTTTGCCCGCGCGGGAAAAGGAAGCGCAACGAAGCGCACGAGCCCGATCTACGGGCCCCGCCGGCCGGGCCGACGCCCGGGCCGTCACATCGGCCCTCGCCTGGGCATTCGTGCGAACCTCCGTCCGAGCCTCCGCCAGAGGGCCTCCGCGCGAGTCTCCGCCATGGCCTCCGTGCGGGCCTCCGCCAGAGGGCCTCCGCGCGAGTCTCCGCCATGGCCTCCGTGCGGGCCTCCGCCAGAGGGCCTCCGCGCGAGTCTCCGCCATGGCCTCCGTGCGAGCCTCCGTCCGAGCCTCCGCCAGAGGGCCTCCGTGCGAGCCTTCGCTCGGCCTTCTGTGCGGGCCTTCACCCGCGCCTCCGTGCGGGCCTCCGCCCGAGCCTCCGCCAGAGGGCCTCCGTGCGAGCCTTCGCTCGGCCCTCTGCGCGGGCCTCCGCCCGAGCCTCCGTGCGGGCCTCCGCCCGAGCCTCCGCCAGTGGGCCTCCTTGCGAGCCTTCGCTCGGCCCTCTGTGCGAGCTACCAATCGCCGCCGCCCGCGCCGTCGCCCGAACAACCGAACGCAGCCGTCGCCCGCGCTACCGAACGCAGCCGTCGCCCGAACAACCGAACGCAGCCGCCGCCCGAGCTACCGAACGCCGCCGCCGCCCGAGCCGCCGCCCGAGCCACCGCCTAAGGCTCGATCAACCCTCGGCGTACGGCGTAGCGGACCAGTTCCACACGGTCGCTCATGCCCAGTTTGTTGAGGATGTTCGAGCGGTGGGACTCCACTGTCTTCTCGCTCAGACCGAGGATCTCGGCGATCTGCTTGTTGGTGTGGGCCTCGGCGATCAGCTTCACGACCTCCAGTTCGCGGTCGGTCAGCTTGTCGCGGCGCGGCTCTTCGCCGCTTTCCATCCAGGCTTTCACCAATGAGCGCTGCGCATCGTCGGTCAGAAACGGTTCGCCGTCGTTTACCGCACGCACCGCGCGAACAAGATCCTGGTCGGCCGCGCGCTTCAGCACGTAACCGCCGGCGCCCACGCGTAGGGCCTCGTACAGGTAGCGTTCGTCATCGTGCATCGACAGGATCAGCACGTTGACCTCGGGTACCTGCTGCTTGATTTCGCGGGCGGCCTGCAGGCCGGTCAACTTGGGCATCGAGTTGTCGAGAATCGCCACGTCGGGTTTGTGTTCGATCGCAAATCGCAGTGCTTCGGCGCCGTCGCCGGCCTCGCCGATTACGTCGATGTCCGGCTGTCGTTCCAGTAACAGGGTGATACCCGAGCGGACGATTCCGTGGTCGTCGGCGACCATAACTTTCATGGCAGTTCCATCCTCAAAGTCGTGCCCTGACCGGGCGTGGATTCAATCACGATTTCGCCATTCACAAGTTGTGCACGTTCCTTCATACCGGTTATTCCGAACCTGCGCGTCGGTGAGCCGGGCTTGAAGCCCCGTCCGTTGTCCTCAACTTCCAAATCGACCGAATCGCCGACGGACAGACGGACGTTCACACGAGTGGCATCGGCATGCTGGACGATGTTCGAAAGCGCCTCCTGGACGACCCGGTAGATCGTCAGCTCGCGTTCGTTGCCGAGTCGGCGGCGAGGGTCGCCGACGAACTCGAAGCTCGCGTCCAGTCCGGTGCGGTCACCGAAGTCGTTGACCAGCGACGAAAGCGCGTTTCGCAGTCCGAGATCCAGGATCGTCGGGCGCAGCCGTCTGACGACCTCAAGCAGTTCCTCCATCGCCTGGCCGGCCAGTGCCTTGGCCTCGTTTATCTCGGCGGCAAGTTCCGGTGGCGCCGACTGGGAGGCGGCTTCAAGTCGCAGAATCACTGCGGTCAGCGCCTGATTGGCTTCGTCGTGCAGATCGCGCGCCACACGGGCGCGCTCGTTTTCCTGGGCCTCGACGGCGGCGGCCGTTTTGTCGCGGCGCTCCTGCTCCAAGCGGTCGATCATTTCGTTGAAGGCGCCGATCAGGTCGGCGACGTCGTCGGTCGCGCCGCGTGGCATCTCAGCTCGTTCGCCGGGGCTGGTGAGGTCGATCTTCTCCATCGTCTCAACAAGTAGTTCGAGCGGCGCGAACTGCCGACGCAGGATCACCATGTTCAGCAGCAGCGCCCCGGCGATTGCCACCAGCAGCAACACCAGTTCGGCACGGCGTGTGCCAAATCCGCTGCGAACGTCGAGGACAAGCACCGCGAAGAAGACGAGCGCGGCGATTGCCAGCGCGTTTGCGGCCATCGTCTGCGCCAGCAGCGTGGAGCGGGCGATCGACCGTCCTCCCGCGGCTCGTTGCTCTCCGTCCCCGCCTTGCCTGCCGTCAGCCGAAGGCAAATCCGAGCCGTCGAGAATTTCCGGATCGTCGGTTACCGTGGCGGCCGCGCCGCCGAGTCGTTTGGCCAAAGGATCGCGCAGTTTGGCGCGTGTGGATGCGAGATGCGGAGTCATACTGAAAATTACGCGGAAAAATGGGGTGCCGACCCTATATCGGCCGAAATCACGACTACCGATAATCGGAATTGCAAGGAAGCTTGTTTATGTCCTCAACGGCAAGCTCTTTAGAGCAATACGGGGCTGGCAAGGGGCGTCAAGGATGACGCCCCTTTCGTTTGGGGAGACGGCCGTGGACCCTCGCTATACTTTTTGAAGTAACGCACCGCGCGGCGGGTTGTCCGCCGAAACCGTGCCAAAATCTCGCCCGCCGCGCGCACGCGGCGTGCAAGCACAAGCGATTCCGAGGAGACCCCGGCCCAGATGGCAACAAATTTCCAGGACTTTCTCAGCAAAATCAAGGAACGCATTCCCGAGGTCGACCCCCAGGAAGTCCAGGACATCCTGCAAAGTGACGAGCCGTCCGCCGTGGTGGTGGACGTGCGCGAGCAGCAGGAGTGGGACGAGTCGCACATTCCGGGCGCGGTGCACGTGCCGCGCGGCTACCTGGAACAGCGCATTCTCAACACGATTCCCGACCGCGACTCCCGTGTAATCCTGTATTGCCAGAGTGGCAACCGCAGCGCGATTGCCGCCAAGACGCTGATCGACGAGCTTGGCTACATGCACGTCGAGAACATGACCGGAGGGATCACGCTTTGGAAGCAGCGCCAGCTGCCGATCACGATCCCGTTTCAGTTCAGCGACGCGCAGCGCATCCGCTATTCGCGCCACATGCTGCTGCCCGAAGTTGGCCCCGGCGGCCAGCAGCGCCTGCTTGAGAGCAAGGTCCTGATGCTCGGCGCGGGTGGCCTGGGCGCTCCGGTTGGGCTGTATCTGGCCGCCGCCGGCGTGGGCACGCTGGGGATCGTCGATGACGATGTTGTGGATGCGTCGAACTTGCAGCGCCAGGTGATCCACGACACCGAGCGCATTGGCGTGCCAAAGGTGGAGTCCGCCAAGCAGACGATCCAGAAGCTCAACCCCGATGTCGACGTGATCACCTATCCCACGCGTATCAACGCCGACAACATCATGGAGATCATCAAGGACTACGACGTGGTCGTGGACGGCGTAGACAACTTCCCCACGCGCTACCTGCTCAATGACGCGTCGGTACGCCTGGGCATTCCCGTGGTTTCCGCGTCGATCCTTGCCTTTGACGGCCAGCTGACGGTGTTCAAGCCGTTTGACGGGCCGTGCTACCGCTGTCTTTACCCGGTGCCGCCGCCACCCGAACTCGCGCCGAGCTGCGGCGAAAACGGTGTGCTGGGCGTACTTCCGGGCACGATGGGACTGTTGCAGGCAACCGAGGTGATCAAGTTGCTGTTGGGCATCGGCGAGCCGCTGATCGGGCGCCTGATGCTTTACGACGCATTGGCGGAGGAGTTCACCAACCTCAATATCCGCCGCGATCCGGAATGCCCGATCTGCTCACGCGAGCCGGGATCGATCTCCGACGACGAGATGGGCAAGTTCCCGGATTACGAGGCGTTCTGCACCGGCGTCACTGTGTGACGCGGCTGATCGCCCACGCCGCCGCGCCGACCGTATAGGATGCCCGCCTCATGGCAGTCGTGAAGATCCCACCAGTGCTTCGTTCCGCCACCGGCGGAGACAAAGAAGTCAGCGCCGACGGCAACACCGTCGGCGACGTCCTGCGCAGCGTGGCCGAGAATCACCCGGACACCGAACGGCAGCTTTTCGGCCCCGACGGCGGTCTCAACCGCTACGTGAATGTGTATCTCAACGACGAGGACGTTCGTGTGCTCGAAGGCCTCGACACCGCGGTCGAAGACGCCGACACCGTGATGATTTTGCCGGCGATGGCCGGCGGCGCAGCCTGACCCCCGAAGATCTCGGCTGACATCGGTTTTCACACTGCCGGTCGCACTCGCGGCGCCGCTGCGGTTGCGACGACGGAACGATCCGAGCCGCGGGCTACGCCAGCAACATGATTACCGCCACGCAGACGGCCAGAAACAACAGGCCCGCGAGTACGGCCAGGCCCAGCGCCAGCGGCGATGGCGCCGATGTCTCGCGTGTGGCGGGAGGAAGCTGAAGCAGGCTGCGCGCGGCGGCCAGGCCGCCTTCGGGCACGAGAATGTCGCGACGCCCGGCGGCCAGAAAGTCCGGTACGTCGGCGCCGAAGCTGCGTCGCACCACACAGGGGATACCTTCCGAGCGCAAGAGGCCTTCGAGCATGTCGGCCTCCGCCTGGTTGGCTGCGACGGTCACGCAACGTAGGTCGCCGGTCGCGAATTCGTGGCGAGCGGATCGCCCGATCGCGAGCGCGCCTACATGCGCCGGTTCGGCCCGCAGCAACGGCAAATCGCATTCGGGGCAGGCGGCCGCGCCGAGCTCGAACTCGCTGCCGCAGAACGGGCACGTGTCGAACGTCTCGGAATCCATCGCTTTTCTCACTCTACCGGTCCGAAGGCGTTCGCGGCACGCCGATCGCGGGATTTGGACGGGTGACCGGGGTTGATTTTAAGGTCGCCGGCGGGTGGGGAGGGAAGTGGCGGGCAACTACATGCGAACGATGGGCGATCGCCTGCGATCGGCGAGCGGCAAGGTCGCCATCGGCCGCCGAGCGGCAAGGTCGCCATCGGCCGCCGACCGGTTGCTACCGCGTCATCAGCCGGTGACTTCCAGCGGAACTTCGCTGACCTTGCGGTCGACGATCGAAAACGCCTTCACATCCGGCGCGTCGGCGTCGGCGAGTGAGACGATGATGTAGAGGGCGTCGGGGTAGAGGGCGAGGTTGATGTCGGTCTGCGACGGATACGCGGCGCTGCGCGTGTGCGAGTGGTAGATCGCGCCGACCTGCTGATCGGCGTCGTCGATCGCGTTGAAGATTCGCAGCAGGTCGCGGGATTCCAGCTCGTAGCGCAGCGGACTTGCGGCGCCGTTGACGGCGCGATAAACGGACTCGACCGTGCCGTCGCGCGAACCGATTACGCCGCAACATTCGTTGGGCAAGTCGTCGCGCGCGTGCTGAACCAACTCGTCGATTTGTGACTGGGTGAACTTCATCTGCCTTCAGGGTCGGGTGGCGAGGCTACCGCAGCTTTTACAGGCGGCGGCCGAATGTTCGACATGGATCGCCCGTCAGCGGGTAAATTGAAGAGCGATTTGCAAATTACCGATTGTGCTATCGGAGATTAGGGACTATAGTTTTTGAAGTAATGGGTCCGGTCGAACTCAGACAACGGCTTGAACAGCGCCGCCAGATCATTACCGGCGGTACTTACCACGACATCGTCGAGTCGATCGGCCATACCCCGCTGGTCGAATTGCCGCGACTTTCGCCCAAGCCGGGCGTGCGGCTTTACGCCAAGCTTGAGTCCTACAACCCGACCGGTTCGGTGAAAGACCGCGTCGCGCGGTCGCTGATCGAGGACGCAGAGGCCAAGGGCGCGATCTCGCCCGGTGGCACGATCTTCGAGCCGACCTCCGGCAACACCGGCATCGCGATGGCGATGATCTGCCGCCGCAAGGGCTACAAGCTGAAGGTCGTGATGCCCGACAACGTCACCGAGGAGCGCACTCAGCTGCTGCGCATGTATGGCGCCGAGATCGTCTACAGCGAAGGCGCGAAGGGTTCCAACGGCGCCGTTGAGATGGCGCTGGACATGGCCGACAAAGATCCGTCCTACTACATGCCCTACCAGTACGGCAACCCGGCAAACCCGCTCGCTCACTACACCGGCACAGCGCCGGAGATCACCGAGGAGCTGGGCAGCGTGGCCGCGTTTGTGGCCGGCCTGGGCACCGGCGGCACGCTGATGGGCTGCGCCCGCTACTTCAAGGAGTACGACCCCACCACGCAGATCGTCGCTGCCGAGCCTTTGCAGGGCGAGTTGGTACAGGGACTGCGTTCGCTCGACGACGGGTTCATCCCGCCGATCATCGATCTCTCGCTGTTGGACCGCAAGATCGTCGTGTCAAACCGCGACGCTGTGGTGTGGACAAAGAAGCTGCTTGACGAGGAGGGCGTCTTCGCAGGTGTCTCCAGTGGCGCGATCTGCGCGATTGCCGTGCGCGCCGCCGAGAAGATCGACGAGGGCAACGTGGTCTTCGTCGTCGCGGACGACGGCTGGAAGTACCTCAGCTCCGGCGTCTACACGAAGACGATCGAAGAACTTGAAGCCGACGGCTCACTTGAGTCGACGCTGTTCTGGTAACGAAGGACGCTCAGCGCACGCGCTGTCGTGTGCCGGCTGCTCGCGCGTAGGCGACTCGCGCGCGCAAAGTCGATGCGCTGATGCCGCTCCACGACGACGAGCGTCCCTCGCCGCGCGTGAGATTGATGCGAACGTGGCGAGCGCGGGCGTTTAGCCGGATCTTGTCGCCCGCCGAGTCGTAGGCCACGCGGCCGGAGACGCTGACGCGGTACTCGCGGCCGGACGGCGTGAAGACCGTAATCTCACCGCTGACCTTCGGATAGTTGGTGACGTCGACTCTGCCGTCGGCGATCACGCCGGGAACCTGTTCCATCGCTTCGAGTGAAATTGCAGACGGCGAATCTAGGCCGAGCAGGTCGGCGGCGTCGATGTCGAACGACAGCTCCCAACCGCCGCTGTAAAGGCCGGGGCCGTTTTCCATGTTGCCGATCACGTACTGGTCGAGCGCGTCACGGAATGCCTGGTAACCGGCCGTGACCGCGCGCTTGGCGCCGGTGCAGCGGTGTCCGCGCAATCCACGGCATTTGCCGCGCAGAGCCTTTACCTGGTTTACCGTCGCGAGCGCCCGCCCGGCGACGGGCAGCCGGGGCGGATCGTGCTTGCACTTGCCGTCGGTCGCGGAGAAAATCAAGAAGCGCTTGGCCAGTGAAAGCGCGCAGCCGCTGGCGTCGGTGCCGATCGTGGAATGGCCGGTGAACGGTACTTCGGCCAGCTGACCTTGCGGGTTGCCTTCAATCGACTGCCTGGCCCATTTGACGGGAGTACGCACGTCAAGCGAGCCGTCCAACGCGAGCGTCGGCACCGCCGGTGCCGGACCCGCCGGCAATACGGGCGTGTCCGAAGATTCGCGCCAGCCGCGGCACGTAGCGGCAAGTGACTCCGCTTTCACGGTGTCACGACTGAAGGGCGAGAAGACACTGTCGGGCAGCGCGTTGGCCGCGGCGTCGATTGCCGCCTGACGGGCGTCCAGCGCCGCGCCGCGCGGCCACGGCGGGGAGAGGTCCTCGCAGCTTGTGGCGATCAGAAGCGTGTTGCTGAACTCGGAGACGTCGCTGGGCAGACGCTTGATCTGGCCGCGCTGGATCGCGAGCCGCTTGGCTCGCTGGGTGCGCTTGCCCTCGGGGCTGGTCCAACCGCGCCGGACGGCCGGCGCCTCGCGGTGAACGCGCGCGCCGCTTGACTGATCGCCCGCGTTCAACACGGCGAACAGGCGCAAGAGTGCGGCGTCCTCGCCGCGCACCAGCGCGTCGATCGCGGCCGGGAGCTGCTCGTAGATGTAAAGGTTGAAGTCCGCGGCGAACATCAGCTCGAACATCTCTGCTGGACCGATCACGATCTTCGTCGGCTTTCCGTCGGTACCGTTTTCCAGGAATCCCGTCAGCGGTTCGCTCTCCAGAATTTCAATCGCCCGGCGCAGTTTCGACTGCGGCGACGACAGTACGCCGCGGCAGTGACCGTCGGCGCAAAGCGTGTCCAAGGCACCTCGCATCGCGGCGATCGCGTCTGTGTCGAAGGTGGCGGGCTGCTCGACCGGAAGGACCGAGTCCAAGAGCATGGAGCGCACGCGGTCGGGATGGGTCTTGGCGTAAGACAACGCGAGCTTAGAGCCGTAGGAGACGCCGAACAGAGAGATCTTGTCCACGCCGAGATCCGCGCGTACGGCCTCTATGTCGGCGACGGATTCCGCGGTGTCGTAGCCGGCGCGCGCCGCGCCCAGCGCGTCGGCGCACTGCGTAACCGGCCAGTCCTTCGCGGGGTCGGACCCGCCGACCGCGATTCCGCGCTCGATCAGAGAACAGTTGAGCGGCTCGGAAAGCCCCGTACCTCGCTGGTCGATCGCCAGCAGGTCGTAGCGATTGGCGCCCGGGAAGAGCTGAAGCATGTAGTCGATCATCATCAGCGACGACTGACCGGGACCTCCGGCGATCACAACCAGCGTGCCGAGCCGCGGGCCCTCGGTGGCGCCGGCCTTGTAGACCTGCACGTGAGTTTCTCCGGCGACGGCGCCGGTGCGATCGGCGGGCAACGTGAAGCGCGCGCATTGCACGTCGTCGATTGGGTCCGCGCACGGTTCCCAGGCTGCGGCGGAAGCTCCGGCGGAGAAGACAAGCGCGCAAATGGCCGCTGCGAGCGCCGCGAGAATGATCGCGAACCGGCGGCGCTGCAACAAATCTTGCATGCCGGGCAGCTTAGACGCCGGCGCGGAAGGTTGCTACGCGGCTGGTTGGCCTTCGGCGAGACGGGAGTCCAGGTCTTGACGTACGGCCTCGAACTCACGGTCCGAAAGCACGGGCGTGCCTTCAAACGGCAGGTCGCGAGTGACCTCGATCCACGACTTGCAGCCGAGGTATTCGTCCTTGACTTTGATCGTGACCGGGCGCGGAATGCGGTACACACGCAACAACAGAACGTGTAGCGGGTGGCGTGGTTTCCAGCTGAAGCGCTTCACGGCGTACTCGGGTGTCCATACGTGGAAGGGGGCCAGCTTGTCCAGCGCGGCGGACGAGGTGACCTCCCACGAGTCGACCACCTCGGCCCACGCGCGCAGCCTCACGCTGACCGGCTGCGGGATCGGAATGCCGGCCTCCATCATGCGCACGCTCGGCGTGGGCGGGCTCCATGTGCCGTCGTCCAGCGCGCGCTTGATCTCGGGCTGGTGCGACTCGCGGACAAGGCTCGCCTGCTGGTGGTCGAAGGTGGGGTAGAGGTAGAAGCGGTCGTGCTCGATGGCGAAGTGCTTGTTCTCCTCGCGAATGCCGCCTTTGCGCAGCGTCACGAGCTGTTCGCCCTCGGCCAGCGCGCGCACGGTAACGGCCCATTCTTTCAACGCGGTCGGCATCGTGAGGCGATTATAAAGGCGAATGGCAAACGCGGAGGTACGCCCTCCGAATGCCCGTAAACCGCATCGTCATCGGCTTTACGAAAGAATGCCGGTATCGGCGGTTCTACTCGAAGGTATACGTATCGGTAGGTTTGTCGCTCGCACGTTCAATTTGAACCGTGTGCGCCGCCTCCCGGCGTTTCGAGTCGCAGGGTCTGGCCCGCGTTCAACCGACCGCGCGCCTTACCCGGGATCGGGCGGCCCGCCACGGCGTCGCGACCCGGTGCACCATCCGCTCCGCCGTCGGCTCCGCGTGGGGCGTGGCGCCGTCGCTCGCCGATCAGCGACCACTCCATGTCTTCGAGTGCCTCGATCTCTCGTATCACCCCGTCGCCGCCGGGGTGCCGACCGGTTCCGCCGGAGCCGCGGCGAAGCGAGTACTCGAGCACGCGCAGCGGAAACTCCAGTTCCAGCGCTTCGACCGGAGTGTTTAGGGTGTTGCTCATGGCCACGTGGACCGCGCTCGGACCGGGCGCGTCGGCGCAGGCGCCTTGGCCACCGCCGAATGTTTCGTAGTGAGTGAATCGCTCGTTGCCGAGTGTGAGGTTGTTCATCGTGCCCTGACCCTGCGCATGCCCGAAGGCCGTCAGCACGAGGTCGGCGACGCGGCTGGAGGTCTCGACGTTTCCACCCGCGACGGCTGCCGGCGAACGTGCGTTGAGCAATGTTCCTTCGGGCACGATCACCTTCACCGGTCTGTACGCGCCGGAGCACGCCGGCACGTCCGGCGCCGTCAGCACGCGAACGGCGAAATAGCAGGCCGAAAGCGTGACCGCCAGTGGGCAGTTGAGATTGCCCGTGTGCTGGGCGTCGGTGCCGGTGAAGTCCAATGTGAGGGCGTCGCCGCTGACAGTTGCGGCGAGTGAAAGTCTGAGATCTAGTGGTTCGCCGCGCGCGTCGTCTTCCAGGTAGTCGACCGCGCCGCGAGTGCCGTCAGGCAACGCCGCGATGCCGGCGCGGGCGCGGCGCTCGGCATAGTCGAGGACGGCCTCCAGCGCCGCGCGGTAGCTCATCTCACCGTGCGCGGACGCGAACTCGCGCACGCGCTGTTCGCCGCGACGGCAAGCTGCCAGCTGGGCGTGCAGATCGGCCACCCGTTGTGTGGGATCGCGCATGCGCGCCGTCAGGTTCGCGAGCAGGGCTTTGTCGATCTCGCCTTCCGCGGCGAGGCGACTGGGAGGAATCACGACACCTTCTTGCTCGATGCAAGTGCTGTCGGCGGGCATGCTTCCGGGCGACTCGCCGCCGACGTCCGCGTGATGAGCGCGGCAGGCGGCGAACCCCAGATGCCGTCCTTCGGCCCCGAAGATCGGTGTGACGATCGTGATGTCGGGCAGGTGCGTGCCGCCGGCGAACGGATCATTGAGGATCCATGCGTCGCCGGGCGCGTGGCGTTCGTGCATGAAGGCCTTGACGGCGGCGGGCATCGCGCCAAGATGCACTGGAATGTGTTCGGCCTGCATCGTCATCTGCCCCGACGGGTCAAAGAGGCCGGTCGAGCAGTCGCGGCGCTCTTTGATGTTGGCCGAGTGCGCGGCCCGCACCAGCACTTCGCCCATCTCGTCGCAGGCCGCCGCCAGCGAACCCGCCGCGACGCGCAGGAATACGGGATCGATGGTGTTCGCCGAGCCGTTCAAGCGGAGTTCCCGGCCGCGCCGGCGCGGCGATCGAGGCTGACGTCTGCGTGTGGCGTGATCGACGCGGTCCATCCCGGCGGCACCACGACGGTCGCCTCCGGCAGTTCGATCACGGCGGGGCCGGGGAACGCGTCTCCGGTGCGCGGCAGGCGTACGACTGATGTGTCGTACGGCTTTCCGCCGAACCATGCCGTGCGCGTGGCCGGGGGAAGGGTTGCGCCTTCGTCTCCCGCTCCAGGTGACCGTGGCGCGGCGGTTTCGGCGCCGTCGCCGCGTTCGCCGCCGATTTCGACGCTGACGCGCACTGTCACAAGTTCCACCGGCGCCGTGCGTTCGCTGAACCCGTAGCTGCGCTGGTGCGCGTCGTGAAACGCGCGCTCGATCGACGCGGCCGCGGCTTCGGCGGGATCAAGTCGCACCGCAAGCTCGTGCGCCTGGCCTACGTAGCGCAGCTCGAACGTCGCCTCGACGCGGGCTTCCGGTGGATCGGCGAGATCCGCGGCGGCGGCCTCGCGCAGTTCGTCGACGATCTGGGAGATAGTGTCGTCGTCGAGGTTTTGCAGGTTGCGCACGACGCTGCGTGAGCGGTCGCGTCTGCGCCCCGCCGCAGCCATGCCGCGTGCCGAAAGCACGCCACAAGCGTGTGGGCAGATCACCTTGCCGATACCCAGCGCTTCGGCGATCGCGACCGCGTGCATCGGCCCGGCCCCGCCAAAGGCCACCAGTACGTGGTCGCGCGGATCGACGCCGCGCGCGACAGTGGCCGCGTTCGTGGCCCGCAGCATTTCAAGATTCGCGATGCGCACTATTCCTTCGGCGGTGGCTTGAATGTCCAGCCCGAGATCGTCCGCCAGAGCGCCGACGGCGCGTTCGGCCGCGGCGGTGTTTAGCCGTAGTCCGCCGGCCAGCGCCGAGTCCGCCCCGAGCCGGCCCAGCAGCAGGTTCGCGTCGGTGACCGTTGGCTCCGCGCCGCCGAGTCCGTAACAAGCCGGTCCCGGCCGCGCGCCCGCCGACCGTGGACCCACGCGTAACGCGCCGCCGTCATCACGCCACGCGATCGAACCTCCACCGGCGCCGACCGTGAGGATGTCGATCGACGGCAGCGCCACCGGACGGCCAGCTATCTCGCGCGACGCGCTGACGCTGACCAAGCCGTCGTGCACAAGCGAAACGTCCGTGGAGGTGCCGCCCATGTCGAAACCGAGCGCCCGCGGCGCGCCCGCGCGCGCGGCGGCGCGAGCGGTCCCGACGGCTCCGCCCGCCGGTCCGGAGAGCACGGTGGCGGCCGCGTTGCGCGCGGCCAGCTCGGCGGCCGCGCTGCCGCCGTTGCTGAGCATCACGTCTGGCGCCGGTAACCCCTCGGTCGCCGCGCGTTCGCGCAATCGCGCCAGGTAGCCGGCCAAAAGCGGTGAGAGCGCGGCATCGGCGATCGTCGTGGCGCAGCGCTCGTACTCGCGAAAGGTGCCGACGGCTTCGTGCGAGAGCGACACATGAACAGTCGGCATCACTTCGTGCGCGATCTCTGCGATGCGCAGTTCGTGCGCCGGGTGGCGAAACGAAAAGAGCAGACAGACGGCGATGCTTTCAACCTTGGCCTCTCTGCACCGTTTGAGCGCGGCTCGCACGGAGTCCTCGTCCAAGGGTTCGATCACGCCGTCGGGCCCGCACCGCTCCGCGACGGGCAGGCGCAGATTGTCCGGGACGATCGGCGCCGGTCGGTTCTTGCAGAGCTTGTAAAGATCGGGGCGGTTTTGGCGGCCGAGTTCTTCGATGTCGGTGAAACCTTTTGTGGCCAGCAGGGCGGTGCGCGCGAAGCGGCCTTCGAGCAGTGCGTTGGTTGTGACCGTCATGCCGTGCACGAAGGCCTCGACGTCGTTGGGCCGCACATCCGCCGCGCCCAGGGCCTGGCGGGCGGCCGTGATCACGCCGAGTGACTGATCGTCCGGGGTGGTTGGGGTCTTGCCGCTGAATACGTGGCCGTCCGCGATCAGCACGGCGTCGGTGAACGTGCCGCCAACGTCGACCGCGAGGATCGTGCTTGGGTTCATGGCCGGCCACGATATCTCGTGAAGGGAGATCGCGTCGGCCCGGCCGGCGGTCTTCATCCGCGAACGAAAACGAGAGCCGTACGGCTCTCGTTTTCTGCTCTTCCGGATGGGGGGAGGCCGGAGGAGCTGTTCGGTCGCGGGCGGACGGACGCCAGTGCCGTGAGGGTTCTCCTACGCGGCGTCGGCGTGTGCCGCCGGTCCGTGAACGCGTTTGGGCTCGATGAAGTGAGGCTCGGCCAGGTGCTGGTGCGAGGGGCAGTACTCGGTGCCCGGCACAATGTTTCGCATACAGGGAGTGCTGCGACGCGTGGTCGCGCGGCAGCGCAGGCGCGTGCCGTCAGGTTTGAATCCACGGGCGGCGTAGGTCTTTGTGACCTGGAGCGCGCGTTCGACGTGCTTGGCGATCAGGTTGTACACCCTGAGCTGCTCGGTGATCGGGAAATATGCGCGGACCTGCTCGAAGAGGAAGCGGTCCGGGTGGTTGAAGTAACGCCAGTCGTCGGCAATCCGTTCCATCGTCTGCTCACATGACGCGAGTACGTTTCCACGTACGTCTGCACTTACTCCGTTGACGTGCTCGTCTGTGATGTACGGCGCGATGTCCTTGTAGAGGGCTCTGCTCAATGCGTACATGTGCTCAACTCCCTTGGTCCCTGCCGGAACCTCACGTTCCCGGCTGCCATACCAGTATTTCGCATTTAGGTGAACATTTTGAAAAATCCTGGTTAAGCGTTGTTTAATCTGCAAAACGCCTGCAAATTAGCTGATTTTTCCGGGGTTCTGAGCCGCTCCGCGGGCTTTTTCCGAGCAAATCACTATGAAAACCGGCGCGGGTCCGCACTTCGGGTGCGAATAAGCTCGGTTTTGGTTCGCCTGGAGGTCGTCCCTCTACTCCCACCGTACGCGTTTGAGCTCTCCCTCGGCGCCGGTCACAAAGTGCTGGAAGTCGAGTTCGTGGTCGAGCTCGGGAAAGTCTTTTCGCTGGTGCGCGCCACGCGTTTCGCGCCGGGCGAGCGCACCGGCGGCGATCATTCGGACCAGCGGATTGGCGCTGGCGGCGAGTTCGGTCAGGCCGGCCGCGTCGCGCTCGATGCCGCCGCAACGCCAAAGCAGGTCGCGAGTCGCCGCCGGGTCGGGGTCCGGTTCCGTCGGCATCGCCGGACGTGTTTCGCCGGTCTTCTGTCCTTCGTGGGCGGGCGCCGGCTCGGCCAGCGCCGCGATCGCTGCGCGGCGACCGAACACCAGGCACTCCGCCAGCGAGTTCGAGGCCAGCCGGTTGGCGCCGTGCAACCCCGTACACGCGCATTCGCCAACCGCAAGCAGTCCGGGCACCTTCGAGCGGGCGTTCAGGTCGGTCACGATGCCGCCCATTCCGTAATGCGCGGCGGGTGCGACCGGTACGGGTTCGCGCCGGGGGTCGATGCCGGCCTGTTCGATCTTGTCGAAGACGTTGGGGAACATCGCACGGTCGATCTTGCGCATATCCAGAAAGACCGGCCCGCCCGGCCGGCCGTCCTCGCCGTTGCGCCGGCGCTCGACCGCCGCCGCGACCTCGTCGCGCGGGGCGAGCTCCTCGACGAAACGCTCGCCGTGCTGATCGATCAACGTGGCTCCCTCGCCGCGGATCGCCTCTGTGATCAGGAAGCCCTGATTGCGCGTCTCGCTGAGCAGTGCGGTGGGGTGGAACTGCAGAAACTCCAGATCGGCGAGCTCGGCGCCGGCGGCGTGCGCCATCGTCAGGCCGCTGCCAACGGCGGCCGGCGGATTTGTGGAACGCGCCCAAAGCGCCGCGTATCCGCCGGTCGCGAGAATCGTCGCGCGGGCGGTCAGCGTTACCGCGTCGGTACCCGCCACGCTCACCATCACGCCGGTGCAGCGGCCGTTTTCGATCGTTAGCGATCTCGCAGACGCCTGCTCGATCACGGTGATCAGCGGATGCTCTGCGGCGAGTGCCGAAAGCTCGCGCGTGATTCGCCGGCCGGTCGCGCTGCCACCGGCGTGAACCACTCGACGCATGCTGTGGCCGCCCTCCAGACCGCGCGCGAGCGTGCCGTCGGCGTCACGGTCGAAATCCACGCCAAGCGAGATCAGGTCACGCACGGCCGATGGCGATTCGTGTACCAGCACCCGAACCGCGCTGACGCGTGCTGCCTGGCGTCCCGCGGCGAGCGTGTCCGCCTGGTGCTGCTCCACGCTGTCGTCCGCGCCCAGCGCGGCGGCGATACCGCCCTGCGCCCAGTAGCTTGCCGTCGACGCCAGCGGCGCCTGCGAGACAAGCAGCGTGCGTGCCCCTTCGCGGGCGGCGGTCAGGGCCGCATATAGACCGGCGGCGCCGGCTCCGGCCACGATCACCTCGGCGACGATCTTCTGCCTGCCGGCTTGGTTCACGGCCGTGTCTCTGCGAGCGAGCGGTACAGATCGGCGGCGCGTCTGGCCATCACGTCGGTTGAGTATTCGGCGGCCCGTGCGGCGCCGTCGATTCGCGGGTCGGGGTCGTCGAGCACTTGGGCAAGTCGTTCGCGCCATTCGCCGAGATCGAACGGCAGGCAGTGCGTGCCATCCACGTCCGCCAGAGCATCCGGCGCGATGCCGGTTGGCGTGGCGATCACCGGTACTCCGCATGCAAGCGCTTCGAGCACGGCCAGGCCGAAGCCTTCGTACTCCGAAGGGATCAGTACGACGTCGGCGGCCGAGAAGTGGGCGCTCACCGCTTCGGGCGGCACGCCGCCAAGGGTCAGCAGCTCGACGTCGGGAAACTCTTTCAACAACACGACCGCCCGATCGTGACGCTTTTCGGGACGTGCCGGGTCTGCCGGGAACAAGGCGTAGCTGCCTTCGGGGTCCAAGCCGAGCCGCTTGCGCGCTTCGGTACGCGGTATCGCGGTCGCACGGTCCAAGTTCACGCCGCACGGCAGGATGGCGAGTGGTCGCTTGAGTTTCACGCCGTCAAGTGAGCGACCGAGTTCCTCGGACACCACAACCGCCTGCTCAATCCGTCCGGCGAGCCGGCGTGACCACGGGCCGACTCTTTCGTGGCGCAGGTCCGTGCCGTGATACGTGACGGCCAGCGGCGCCGCGCCGGCGAGCTTGGCGACCCAGCCGGTCAGGCCGTAGTGGGCGTGGATCACGTCATATCGATGGCTCTTGAGGTGTTTTCGCAGGTCCAAGACCGCGCGCAGATAGTTCCGTCCGCCGCCGGGCTCGAAGGCGAATAGCTCGGCGTCGATGTCGTCGCGGCGGCAGATTGCCTCCAGTTGGTCGCGTACGAACACGCCCAGCTCCGGGCGATCTTTCGCCGGATACATGTTTGTGACGATCAGGACGCGGATGACTTGACTCCAGTGTTGGCGTGCGGCGCGTTTGTGAGCGCCAGCGCGAACGCTATCGACGTCGTGTTACGTCGTGTGCCGAATCTTTACGTTTTCGCGGCAGAATCGTTGCGAACGTGTCTTGAAACGTCACGCGCCGGGGTGGAGGATCGATGGGCAAGCTGAAACTCGACCTCCCGAAGGAGAAACAAATGCGTGAACTCGCTCTGCGGCTGAGCGTGAAGGCGATCGACCTCGCCCAGCGTGCCACATCGGAACGTGGTCAGGCGACCGTGGAATACGTCGGACTGGTGGTGGTGCTGGGCACCGGCATCGGCATGATCGTGGCCGGCCTCGACTCGCTTGGATTCGTGACGAAGATCGGCAGCAAGCTGATCAAGGGCGTCACCGGGGCATTGGACAAGATCATGCCCGGCTAGGCGCTTGGGCATGCGGCGTTCGCCGGGCGAGCGGTTGGCTCTCTGGCGATCGCCGGTCGTGCCGGGGTGAATTCGCCGGACGTGGTGCGATCCGCATCTATGATCCCGCCCGTGAACGATTTGACTCGCAGCTCAGGCCGTGCGCACGACCAAACACGTTCGATCACGATCGAACCCGGTTTCGTGCGCACCGCCGACGGCTCGGCGCTGATCTCGATCGGCGAGACGCGCGTGATCTGCACGGCGTCGGTGGCGGCGGGTGTTCCGCGCTGGATGGAAGGCTCGGGGCGCGGCTGGGTGACGGCCGAGTACGCGATGCTGCCGGCGTCCACCGGCGATCGCAAGGCACGCGACATCAAGAGCGGCCGTCAGGACGGCCGGTCTGTTGAGATCCAGCGTCTGATCGGCCGCAGCCTGCGCTGCGCCGTGGACATGGCGCAGCTTGGCGAGCGAGCGATCACCGTGGATTGCGACGTGCTGCAGGCCGACGGCGGAACGCGCTGCGCGGCGATCACCGGTGGCTACGTTGCCCTGCATCTTGCCCTCAACAAGTTGATCGAGGCCGGCGAGCTTTCCGAATTGCCACTGGTGTCGTCGGTCGCGGCGATCTCGTGTGGGGTTGTGGACGGCGCCGCGCTGCTGGACCTGGAATACACAGAAGACTCCCGCGCCGAGGTCGACGCGAACGTTGTGATGACCGGCGACGATGGGTTGATCGAGGTGCAGGCCACCGCCGAGCGCACCCCGCTTTCACGCGCGTCGCTGGACCAGCTGCTTGAACTGGCCGCCAAGGGCATCGCCGAACTTCGCTTGGCGCAGTCCGCCGCCGTGGGCGCGCCGCTGCCCGGGAACTGAGCCCATCGCGATGCCGGCCCGCGAAATCGTGCTCGCCACGCGCAACGCGCACAAGTTGCGCGAGTTTGCGGGACTTTTGCCCGGATGGGAGATCGTGCCGCTACCGGACACGGTCGAACTGCCGCCGGAGACCGGCGAGACGTTCGAGGCCAACGCGATGGATAAAGCCCGCGCCGCGGCCGAGGCGATCGGCGCGCCGGCGATCGCCGATGACTCCGGTATTTCCGCGCGGGCTCTGGACGGTGCGCCCGGCGTGTATTCGGCGCGCTACGCGGGCGAAGGCGCGAGTGACGCGGAAAACCTCGCCAAGCTGATCGAGCAGGTTGGCCGTCATGCGGACCGGCATGTTGAGTATGTCTGCGCAATCGCCTATGCCGAACCGGGCGGCGTGAGCGAACGCGTCTTTTTGGGGCGCTGTGGCGGCGAGCTGACGGACGAGACTCGCGGCGAGGGCGGCTTTGGCTATGACCCGGCTGTAATTCCGGACGACTACGACGACGACCGCACGATGGCCGAGCTGACGCAGGACCAAAAGGACGCGATCAGCCACCGCGGACGCGCCGCGCGCGAACTGCTTGAGTGGCTGCGTGGTCGGGGCTGAATCGCCCGGCTACGAACGCTCGCGGCTGCCCGGTCGCGGCAGCAGGTTGACGGCGGCCGCCAGGGCCACGGCCCCGAACACGGCCGCGTATCCGTCGTAGCCGGAGGCCACCAGCGCCACGGCGGTGGCGACGAACAAGACGGTCGTGATTGACCAGGCGATGCGGCCGACGAGCATGCATATAGTGTGACCGGTCGGCCGGGCGAAGCGGATTTCGCGCGGGCCGGAACCCTTTGTGATGAGCTCTCCACTGATTGATCCGGACGTCGCCGAGCGCGTGATCGCGCGTGCGCTGGCGCGCGGCGGCGACTTTGCCGAGGTTTACGCGGAGCGTCGGCACGGGCTTTCGGTTTCACTTGACGACGGGCGCATCGAGGGTGCCTCCGACGGCGCCGAGGAGGGCGTGGGCATCCGGCTCGTGGTGGGCGATGCCACGTACTTCGGTCACGTTGATTCGCTTGAGGAGCCGCGTCTGGCGGAGATCGCGGATTCGATTGCGCAGGCGTCTCGCGGCCAGGCGCTTAAGCCCCAGACGCTTGCGGCGGCGGCGCAGGTCAATCCGCAGACGGTGCGTCGCGCGCCCGAGGATGTGTCGCTCGCCGACAAGGTTGACGTGGTGCGTGCCTGTGACGACGCCGCGCGCGCGACCGGTGGGGAGATCACCCAGGTCAGCGCCGGTTATGCCGAAAATCGTCGCACCGTCACGATCTACAACTCCGACGGCCTCGCCACCGGCGATGACCGCATTCGCGTGCGGTTGGCGGTGCAGGCGGTCGCGCGCCGCGACGGTCGCATCGAAAACGGCACCGAGACGCACGGCGGACACGCCGGTTTCGAACTGCTTGAAGACGATCCCCGGCGAATCGCCGAGTCCGCCGCGCGCAAGGCGCTGACCGCGCTTGACGCGGTGCCGGCGCCGGCCGGAAAGATGCCGGTGGTGGTGGGTAACGGCTTCGGCGGCGTGCTGCTGCACGAGGCCGTCGGCCACGGCCTGGAAAGCGACGCTGTGCAAAAGGACGCCAGCGTCTACGCCGGTCGCATCGGCGAGCGGCTGGCGCCCGGCTTTGTCAACGCCTTCGACGATGGCCGTCTGCCCGGCGCGTGGGGCACCGACGGGATCGACGACGAGGGCATGCCCACGCAGAAGGTGCCGATTCTGCGCAACGGCGTGTTGGAATCTTTTTTGTACGACCGGCTGCGCGCGGCACGTGACGAAGCCGTTTCCACCGGCAACGGGCGGCGTGAGTCGTTTCGCCATCTGCCGGTACCGCGCATGACAAACACGTACTTCGCTCCCGGAGACGCTCAGGTGGCGGACCTGATCGAGGCGGCCGGCAACGGTCTCTATGCCGTTTCGTTCGGCGGCGGCCAGGTGGAGCCGGCCACCGGCGACTTCGTGTTCGGCGTGAGCGAGGGGTATTTGATCGAAAACGGACGCGTCACGAAGCCGGTCACCGGAGCCACGTTGACCGGCAACGGTCTGGCCGTGTTGCAGGTGATCGAGGCAATCGCCGGCGACCTCAAGATCGCCACGGGCTACTGCGGCAAAGCGGGCCAGCGCGTGCCGGCGGGTGTTGGCCAGCCACACGTGCTGCTGCGCGAGATCACGGTGGGAGGCACGGGGGGATGAGTGATGCGGCAAAGCTGAGCGACGCCGCGAGGCGGGCGGTCGAACTGGCGCTCGCGGCGGGCGCCGAGCACGCCGAGGCGTATTGTCAGGACGAGCGCGAAGCCGAAATTCGTGTCTACGACCGTGCCGTCGAGAGCTTGACCGAGGCCGGCGAAGCGGGCGTGGGTATTCGCGTGTTCAAGTCCGAGGGGCGCTGCGGCTACGCGTTTGGCACGACGTTCGGTGACGACGGCCTGCGCACGCTGGCCGCGCGCGCCGTTGAGATCGCCGAATACTCGGACCCGGACGAGTTCGGCGGTTTGCCGGGCGAGTGTGCCGCCGCCGACGCCGGCGAGCTGGTGTCGCCGGGGTTTGCGGACTGGACCACCGAACGCAAGGTGGAACTTGCGATTGCCGTGGACGACGCCGCGCGCACGGCCGACTCGCGCGTCAGTCAGGTCGAGCAGTCGATCTACGCGGATTCGCGGGGCTTTGTGGCGCTGGCTAACAGCGAGGGTTTCTGTGGCGCATACGAGTCCTCCGGCGCTTACGCATATAGCTCGGCCTTCGCGGGCGAGGGAGACGCGCTGATGACCGGCCTGGGCCTTGGCATTGGCCGCGGACCCGACGAGCTGGACGCCGACGCGATCGGCGGCGAAGCCGCCGCGCGCGCGGCCGCGCTGGTGGGTGCCCGTCGCATCGCGGGACGACGCGCGCCGGTACTGCTCGACGCATTCACCGCCGCGAGCTTCATGGGCATCGTTGCGGGCGCGCTCTCGGGTGAAGCCGTGCTGCGCGGGCGCTCGCCGTTTGTCGGTCGCGAGCAAGAAGAAATCGCGTCGCCCGTGCTGGCAATCGCCGATGACGGCCTGATTGCCGGTGGCCCGGCGAGTGCTCCGTTTGACGGTGAGGGTGTGCCGCAGTCGCGCGCGTCGCTGATCGGCGACGGGCGCGTTCGCAACCTTCTCTACGACGCGCGGACGGCGCGTGAAGCCGGTGCTGCGTCAACCGGCAACGGCCGCCGTGGCTCGTACCGCGGCAGACCGTCGCCCGCGGCCACGAACATCGTGATCGACGCCGGTACGGCCACGCTGGACGAACTGATCGCGCAGGCCGGCGACGGTCTCTACGTCACGCAGGTCGTCGGGCTGCACTCGGGCGTCAACCCGGTCTCGGGTGTCTTCAGCGTGGGCGCGTCCGGCATTGAAATCAAAGACGGCAAGCTCGCCGGACCCGTACGCGAAGCAACGATCGCGAGCGATTTGATCTCGATGCTGAGCGCGGTGCGGGCGGTCGGCGCGGAGCGCCGCTGGGTGCCGTTCGGCGGCTCCGTACTGGCCGCGCCGCTGCTGATCGGCGAGATGACGATCGCCGGCGATTGAGCCCGATCGCGGTCCGCTGCGCCCCAAATAGCACAAAAAAGCCCCGTATTTCCACGGAAACCCGCTTTCCAAGCGACTTTCCGCCGCGATAGCCGTTAGCTTGCGGTGCGAATCGAACCTCACCCTCAACGAGGAGGCAGTTGTGACAAAGCAAGAATTCATTAGCCAGGTACGCGAGCGTGCCGGCATCAGCAATGCTGACGCCACCCGCGCCGTCGACGCCGTGCTCGACACGATCACCGACACGCTCAAGCGCGGCGGCGAAGTGGCCTTCACCGGCTTCGGAAAGTTCAGCGTCTCGGATCGCAGCGCGCGCCAGGGCGTCAACCCACAGACCGGCGAGCGTATTCAGATCGCAGCCAGCAAGGTGCCGCGGTTTTCCGCCGGCGCCAAGCTCAAGCAGACCGTCAAGGGCGGCTGATCTCGAATCAGCCTCAGCCATTCGGCGACCGGCTCGCTGCGCTCGTTGAGGAACGAGAAAGTCAGCTGGTCCTCGGCCTCGACCCCGACCCGGCCAAACTCTGGCCGTCGGCGGTCGGGGCCGCGGACAGCGGCTCCGGCGAGAATCCGGCCGTCACGGCGGCAAGGGCCGTAAGCGCCCACTGCCGCGCCGTGATCTCCGCCGTAGGCGGCGACTGCGCGGGCGTAAAGCTTCAACTCGCCTGTTTTGAGCGGCTGGGATCGGCCGGCTGGCAGGCGCTGGAGGACACCGTCGCCACGGCTCACGAGCACGGACTGCTCGTGATCGCCGACGGCAAGCGCGGTGACGTACCCGTCTCCGCGAGCGTTTACGGCGAGGCGCTGTTTGGTCCGGTCTCGACCCCCTGGGGCGAGACCGGCGGGCTCGCCGCCGACGCCGCCACCGCAAATCCGCTGATCGGCGGGGACTCGCTGGAGCCGTTGCTTGAACGCGCATGGGCGCGCGGCGGCGGCGTGTTTGCGCTGGTTCGCACGTCGAACCCCGGCGCGGTGGACATTGAAGACCTCGTGGTCGAAGGCGGCGGAAGCGTGAGCGACCGGATCGCGCGCATGGTCGGCGAACTCGGCGAACACTACGTGGGCGAAAGCGGTCTGTCGTCGCTTGGCGCGGTCGTCGGCGCGACGGCGCCCCAGCACATCGAACGCCTGCGGTCGGCATTGCCACGAGCCGTCTTTCTGATTCCCGGCGTCGGCGCGCAGGGCGGCAAGGTCGAGGATCTCGCGGCCGCCTTCTCGCCCGCGCGGGCGGCCGCCCTGGTGACGGTCTCTAGAGCTCTGGTGAACGCCGCGGACACGCCCGGCGAAGACCCGGTGGACGCGGCTCGCGCCGCCGCGGCACGGCTGCGTGCGGCGATCTGGGCGGTATCCGGCTGAAGCTTGTGCCGGTCGCGACGCGCGAGTACGGTTGCAAAGCTGTCGGAGGCGCGTGCTTACGCCGTTATGATCGCCGGAAATGGCAGAAGCGAAGAGCGGAACACAAAGCGGCAAAACGCCGGTCCGGACCGCGGGCGAAACCCAGCGGGCAGGAACCAGGCGCGCGCCGACGCGCACGCGCCCTTCGGCCGACACGTCGCGCCGCCGCCGGGACCTGACGCCGAGCCCGACCGGACACGTCGCGCGGCTACTGGCTCCGGTCGCGCTTGTCATTTGCGCGATCGCCGTCTTTAGCGTGCTCAGCAGCGGTTCTGACACGACGACAAAGGGTGCCGGCGACGGTTCCAAGTCGGCAACGTCGGGGCAGTCCGATTCTTCGGGCTCTGGATCGTCCGATTCCGGCAAGGGCGACACGACGACCGAGTCGGGTGAGGTCGTGCCCGCGAAAGCCACCTACAAGGTCAAGCCCGGTGACAGCTTCGCGGCGATCGCCGAACAAACGGGCGTGGACGTGGACAAGCTCGCCGAGCTGAATCCGGACGTGGACCCGCGCGCGTTGCAGCCGGGGCAGAAGCTCAAACTTAAGTGACGATGCGCCGCGAGTTGCCGGCGCGGCCGAGGACCATCGCGTTGATCGCGCTCGTCGCGGCGCTGGTGTCGGCGTCCGCGGCCGGAGAGGCTTTGGCGGCCGACTCCGTCGCCCGCACGATCTCCGAGCAGACCGTGAGCGTACGCGTGCCGCGTATGCCGACGGGTACGTCGATGAAGGCCGGAATCGTGACCGACGCGGCCACCGGCCGGGCGCTGTGGTCCATCCATGCACGCGACAGCCGGCTGATCGCCAGCACGACCAAGATCATGACGGCGCTGGTGGCGATCTCCCGCTCGCGCCCCGGTCAGACGATCGCCGCGACGGCCTATCACCCGGATGCCGCCGAGTCCGTGATCGGTCTGCGCGCCGGAGAGCGCATGACGGCGTCAGACCTGTTGAAGGCCTTGTTGATGGAGAGCGCCAACGACGCGGCGGACACGCTGGCCGCACGGTTGGCGGGCTCGCGCGGAGCGTTCGTGAGCGCGATGAACCGGCGCGCTCGCGCGCTCGGGTTGCGCGACACGCACTACGGAAATCCGGTCGGTCTGGACACGCCGCGCACGGTCTCGTCGGCGCGTGACCTGGCCAAACTCACCGCCGTGGCGATGCGCGAACCGCGCTTCAGCTCGATCGTGGGCAGGCGGCGCGCCACGCTGCGATCCGGCGCGCGCGTGCGACACATCACCAACCGCAACAAGCTTTTGCAGGATTACGACTGGGTGGAGGGCGTGAAGACCGGCCACACCTTGAGGGCCGGCTATCTGCTGGTCGGTGCGGCAAGCAAGCTCGACGCGCGGGTGATCTCGGTCGTGATGGGGGAGCCGACCGAGTCGGGTCGCTGGAACGACAGTCTGAAACTGTTGCGGTTTGGCCGCAAATTCTTCAAGCCGGTGCGTGCGGTTCGGGCACGCCGCGCGCTGACCGAACTGCCGGTTGCGTTGCAGGACCGCACTGCCGAGGTCTATGCCGAACGTACAGTTGAGTTCGCGCTGCGAGACGGCGAGCGCTACAAGGTCGTGCTGACCACACCAAAGGAACTTGAGGGCCCGCTTGCGGCCGGCGCCCGCGTGGGCACCGTGATCGTCACTCGCAATGGCCGCAAGTACAACGAGGCCGCGGTGTTTCTGCGCGACGCCGTGCCCGCGCCGCCGGTGCAGGCCGTTTTGCTTCATCAGTTGCAGCGTCTAATACCCGCGATGCTGATTTTGTCGCTCGTGTTTATGATTGGACTGCTGCTTATGCGTCGACGCGCGAGATTGCGTCCGCAGGGCATCGGCAGGGCTGCCGCCCGCCCGCACGCACCATGATCATCACGGTCACACTCAACGCCGCGATCGACAACACGCTTGCCGTTCCGCACTTTCGCCTCGGCGCGCGCCATCGCGCCGTGCAGAAGCACGCTGCCGCGGGTGGGAAGGGCATCAACGTCGCCCGCGCGCTCAAGTGTCTGGGGCAGCCCGTGATCGCCACCGGTTTCGCCGGCGGCGCCACCGGTACGCGCATCATCGAGTACCTCACGGGCGAGTCCGTGCTCAATGACTTTGTACGTATCGGTGAGGAGTCGCGCACGTCGACCGTCGTGACCGACCCCACCAACGGCCGGCAGACCGAGATCAACGAGCACGGCCCCACCGTGACCGAGGCCGAGCTGGAGCTTTTTCGCGAAAAGCTGATGTACCTGGCGCGCGGCGCCGACATCTGCGTGATCGCCGGTTCGATTCCCCGCGGCATCCCCGCGGGCTTCTACGGCGAGCTGATCGGTGGCCTGCGCAAGCTCGATGTGACCACGATCATTGATGCCGAGGGCGAAGTGATGAGCCTGGCCGTGAAGGCCGAACCGGATCTCGTCACGCCGAACGTGGTGGAGGCCGAGGAACTCGTCGGTCACGAGTTCGGCGACGCCGAGGATTTGGCGGCCGCGCCGGCCGAGATCCGCGGACTCGGCGCGCGCGACTCGATCGTCACCGACGAGCACGGCTGCTGGGCCGTGTTCGCCGAGGAGCCGGACGTCACGTTGCACGTCAAGGCGCCGGTGCTCGACGCAGTCACCACCGTTGGTTCGGGCGACGCGCTGCTGGCGGGTTTCGTGACTGCGCGCTATATCGGCCTGGATGACGTGGCGGCGCTGCGCTACGCGGTCGCCTGTGGCGCCGAGTCGACGCAGCACTTTGGCGCCGGTACGCTGGAACCGGCGGCCGTGGACCAGCTCGTGGACAAAGTCGAGCTGACCGCGGTGAGCCGCCCGGTCGTTGGCTGACTCGCGCGGTATTAGCCGCTTTGCAGGGGTTTAGCGCGAGTGTGACGGACGCTGGATTCTGCCGTCTATCCCGCTGATAACTTAAAGACCAGCGGCCTTGCAGAGCCGTTCCTCGCCGATCCAGCGAACATGCGCAGATCCCGACGGAACGGGATCGCGAGAGCTGAAACGACGGCGAGCAAGAGGGACCACGTGGAAGTAGAGATCGGTCGAGGCAAGAAGGGACGTCGCGCCTACGGGTTCGACGACATCGCAATCGTTCCGTCACGCAGGACGCGTGACCCCAACGACGTGGACATCTCCTGGACACTCGGACCGTATCGCTTTGAACTGCCGCTGCTGGCCAGCGCGATGGACGGCGTCGTCTCGCCCAAAACGGCCGGCATTGTGGGCAAGCTCGGCGGGCTGGGCGTGCTCAATCTCGAAGGGATCTTCACCCGCTACGAGGACGCCGAGGAGCAGCTTGAAAAGATCGCCGGATACCCGCCGGAGAAGGCCACCTCCGAGATGCAGAAGATCTACGAGGAGCCGATCAAGCCCGAGCTGATCGGACAGCGCATCCGTGAGATCAAGGAGCAGGGCGTAGTGACGGCGGCGTCGCTGACGCCGCAGAAGGTCACGGAGTACTACGAGATCGCGCTTGAGGCCGGTCTGGATATTCTCGTGATCCAGGGCACCGTGATCAGCGCCGAGCACGTTTCCACCACGACCGACCCGCTCAACCTCAAAGAATTCATTCAGGAGGTGCCGGTGCCTTGCGTGCTCGGCGGCTGCGCCTCCTACTCCACCGGCCTGCACCTGATGCGCACCGGCTGCGTGGGTGTGCTCGTGGGCGTGGGTCCAGGCGCCGCCTGCACCACGCGCGGGGTGCTGGGCGTGGGCGTGCCGCAGGCCACCGCGATCGCGGACGTTCAGGCGGCGCGTAGTCAGCACATGCTTGAAACCGGCGAGTACGTCAACGTGATCGCCGACGGCGGCATGCGCAACGGCGGCGATGTGTCGAAGGCGATCGCCTGCGGCGCCGACGCCGTTATGATCGGCTCGCCGCTGGCACGCGCCTACGAGGCGCCGGGCCGCGGCTTTCACTGGGGCATGGCCACGTTCCACCCGACGCTGCCGCGCGGCGCGCGCGTGCGCACCGAGCAGAACGGCTCGCTGGAGCAGATCCTGCTCGGCCCCGCAAACGAGAACGACGGCACCTTCAACCTGATGGGCGGCCTGCGCACCTCGATGGCCACCACCGGTTACGCCGACATTCCGGAGTTTCATCGCGCCGAGGTGATGGTGGCCCCGTCGCTTCAGACCGAGGGCAAGCAGCTACAACGCGCGCAGTCAGTTGGCATGGGCTCGAACGGTCGTGCGGCCGTATCCGCGGGAGTGGACCAGTCCTAGGCGCAGCCGGGGCTTGGTGCTGAGACCGTGGGCGGAACCTCGGAGGTCCCCGTAGGCGACGCGGCCGTCGAAGCCGGTGTGGCCGGCGGCGCGGCCGCCGAGTCGGCGCTGACCCAGCAGGAAGTGCTGGTGCTGAACTTCGGCGGTCAGTACAGCCAGCTGATCGCGCGCCGTGTGCGCGAGTGTGGCGTGTACTCCGAGCTGCTGCCGTGCGACATCCCGATCGAGGCGCTGCGCGAGCGCAAGCCAAACGGCATCATTCTCTCCGGCGGTCCGGCGTCCGTGTACGCCGACGATGCACCGGAACTACGCCCAGAGCTGCTGGAGCTGGGCGTGCCGGTACTGGGCATCTGTTACGGAATGCAGGCGATGGCGTTGGGGCTGGGCGGGCGCGTGGAGAGCGCGGAGATCGGCGAGTTCGGCCGCTCCGGGTTGCACGTCAGCGAGCACGGGCGCCTTCTGCGCGACCTGCCGGCCGAACAGCAGTGCTGGATGAGCCATCGCGACACCGTCTACGAGGCGCCGCCGGGCTTTACGGCGCTGGCCTCCAGCGACGAGTCGCCGGTTGCGGCGTTCGAGAACATCGAACGCGGTCTCTATGGAATTCAGTTTCACCCCGAAGTCGTGCACACGCCGTACGGCACCGACGTGCTGAAGCGATTCCTTTACGACGTCTGTGGCGCCGACGGGCTTTGGAGTCCCGCGTCGGTGATCGACGAACAGATCGCCAAGATCCGCGCGCAGGTGGGTGAGGGCCAGGTGATCTGCGGTCTTTCCGGCGGCGTCGACAGTTCCGTCGCGGCGCTGCTGGTGCACAAGGCCGTCGGCGACCAGCTGACGTGCGTCTTCGTGGATCACGGCATGATGCGCAAAAACGAAGCCGAGCAGGTCGTCAGCGTGTTTCGCGACCACTACGAAGTGCCGTTGATTCACGTGGACGCCGCCGAGGTATTTCTCGGCCGGCTCGCCGACGTGACCGACCCGGAAGAGAAGCGCAAAACGATCGGCGATCAGTTCATCCGCACCTTCGAGGACGAGGCGAGCAAGATCGACGCCAAGTTCCTGGTCCAGGGCACGCTCTACAGCGATGTGATCGAG
Source organism: Actinomycetota bacterium (assembly GCA_016213645.1). Lineage (GTDB taxonomy): Bacteria > Actinomycetota > Thermoleophilia > Solirubrobacterales > JACPNS01 > JACPNS01. The sequence continues at coordinate 21,949 of JACQZY010000019.1, read as the reverse complement.
AGCGGCGGCGGTCACGGCGCCGCGTTGATCAAGTCCCACCACAATGTCGGCGGATTGCCCGAAGACATGGAGTTTGAGCTTGTCGAGCCGTTGCGTCTGCTCTTCAAGGACGAGGTTCGCGCCGTCGGCGCGGAGCTTGGCATGCCGGAGCGTTTGGTCTGGCGTCAGCCGTTTCCCGGCCCTGGGCTTGCGATTCGCATCGTCGGCGGCGAGGTCAACAAGGAACGTTTGGACATCGTGCGCGAAGCCGACGCGATCCTGCAGGACGAGATCCGCAAGGCCGGCCTGTACCGCGAACTCTGGCAGAGCTTCTGCGTGCTGCCGGTGGTGCGCTCGGTGGGCGTGCAGGGCGACGAGCGCTCATACGCATATCCGATCGTGATTCGCGCCGTCACCAGCGACGACGCGATGACCGCGGACTGGGCGCGACTGCCTTACGACCTGCTTGAGACGGTCTCAAAGCGGCTGATCAACGAGATCCGCGGCGTCAACCGCGTGACGCTCGACATCTCTTCCAAGCCGCCGGCCACGATCGAGTGGGAGTGAACGCGTGGCGGCGGGCCTGCGCGGCGCGCTTTTACGGCCGCGCCGTCGCGAGCTGAGTTTCGACTACGAGCTGCGCCGCTCGGACCGCGCGCGCAACATCCGCATCACCGTCAGCGAGCGAGGAGTGGTGGTTGTGCTGCCGCGCCGCGCCGCGGAGCGCGAGGCGCACGCGTTTGTGGCGGAGCGGAGCGACTGGATCGAGCGCACGCTCGCGCGGGTTGAGGCGGAGGCCGAGGCGGTAGCGGCGCGCGGGCTGGACGATGGCGACCTGGTGCCGTACCTCGACGATTCGCTGCTGCTGCGCCTGCTCGCGGGGGACGGTGAGCGTGTGAGCTTTGCGCGGGCCGCGACCAAACGCGCCGACGCCGGGTTCATGCCCGAGATCGCGGGCGAACTGCGCGTGCGCAGCCGCGATCACTCGCGAGACAACGTCGCCGCGCTGCTGGAGCGCTGGTATCGCCGCCGCGCTCGCGAGGAGGCCGCCGCGCGAATGGATGCAGCCGTCACCCGCAACGGCACCGACTATGCCCGTATCGCGATCCGCGACCAGCGTACGCGCTGGGGGAGCTGTTCGACCAACGGCACAATGAGTTTCAACTGGCGACTAATGCTGGCGCCGGAGAGCGTCTTCGACTACGTCGTCGAGCACGAGGCCGCGCATCTGGAGGTACGCGACCACTCGCCGCGGTTCTGGGCCCTGATGGACGCCCGCGTCCCCGACTGGCGCGACCAGCGCGACTGGCTGCGGCGGCACGGCGGCGTGCTCAGACTCGTATAAGCCGAGCCACAAAGCTCAAGCGACCGCACACCGCCCTCCCGCACCCCATCCAAACACCAACACCCCACCGCGCAGATCACCGGTGCCTGCGCAGGATCAGGCTTCGGAATCAGGGGGGTCGTTTTTGTACGTCCGCATTCCAACGGGTAATCCTGCGCAGACACCGGTGATCTGCGCGGGTCTGTGATCTGCGTGGGTGCGGGGGGTGCTGTGGTTGGCTTAGGCGGTGCTGATGTTCGGTGTGAGGTGTCGCGGCCGGCGGGGGTTACGAGCTTCTATGGCGCGCCGGTGCGCAATCGCCGCTTCGCGATTTCGGCCCACTCGGTTTCAAGCGTCCCGTACGCCGCCACTGCCGCCTCCACGTCGTACTCCACGCGGCGCAGCTCAAACGAGCCGTCGGGTGCCAGCAGCGCGTAGGCGGCGCGAGTGTCTCCGTCCAGCGGCAGACCCACGCTGCCGGGGTTGACCACTTCGATCACTCCGATCTCGCGCCTGAACTGCATATGCGTGTGTCCGCAGACGATCGTGTTGGCTTCGCGGTCGCTGGTGGCGGCCGTTCCGTCTGTGTCGGCGGCCTGCGGGAAAAATCCGATCATGTCCGATCCAGGGGAGGCGTGGCAGAAGATCACGCCGGCCGCGCCCGCGACCGGCACGTCGCTGAGCATCTGCGGCAGCGCGGCAAGCTCCGCGACCTCGGAGTGCCCGAGCGCGTCGGCCACGTGCCGGCATGCGTCGGCGATTGCCGGGAACGGGATGTCTTCGGACTCGGGGTGGCGCACCCAGCGCTCGGTGTTGCCGCGCAGCCAGATCGTGTCCGCCGGCAGCGCGTGCAGGCGCGCGATCGTTTCGGTCGGCTGTGAGCCGAGCATGCCGTAGTCGCCGCCGAGCAGGTGGTGCGTGGCGCCCGCGCCCGCAGCGTCACTTAGCACCGCCTCCAGAGCCGGGAGATTGCCGTGAACGTCATAGATCAGAGCGAGCACTCCATCAGGCTAACGCGCGGCAGGCGCCTGAGGCGCGCGCCCGCGGACTTGCGATCTCACCTGATGTTGCGGGGGATCGTTTCCCGCGCAACAACCGGTCCGGTCACCCCGCGTCGTTAGACTCGGCGCCGTGCCCGCCGCGACCCGCAAAGCCCTGCCGCCAATCAACGAACTGGTCGTGATCTGCGGTGGCGAGGGGCGAGGCCAGGACGAACAACGCGACTTCCGCAGGCTCTACGCGCGACTGGTCCGGCGGCTTTCGATTCTGATCACGCGCGGGTTGCTGCCCACCGGGATCAGCGCCAATCAAACCACGGTGCTGGGCATTTTGATCGGCCTTGGTGGCGCGGGACTGTTGGCGTATAACCGGGCGTGGGCGCAGATCGCCGGGCTGGCGATGCTGCAGCTTTCGTTCGTACTCGACTTCTGCGACGGCGAGATCGCGCGCTTCGAGCGCCAGGTTGAGGGCAAGCAGGGCGGAGCCGGTGGCGAGTACCTCGACTGGGTGGGCCACTACTACGTGCCCGCCGCGATCACGATGGCGTTGGGCTGGGCGGTCTTTTCGCGCACCGGCGACGGTTGGATCTGGCTTGCCGTGCTGGTGATTCTGCTGGCCAACACGCGCGTGCCGTACTCCGCGCGCGATCACGTGATCCTCAGCGTTTACCGCGACCGTCCGGAACTGCGCGATCATCCGCAGATGCTGCGCGCGGCAATGGCCCGCATGGGCGGCGATCCGGCCAAGCTTGATCTCTCCGCCGACGAACAGACTCGCAAGACCGGCGGTGGCGGCAGCGGCCTGCTTTGGGCGCGCTACGTAAACCTCGGGCAGTTTCTCGTCTTCCCGGGCTTCATCAACCTTGTGCTTGCGGCGTCCGTGGTGGACATGGCGATTTCAGGCGGAGCGGTGGTCGACTCGGTCACCGCGCGCACGGTGCTGCTGGCCGGGCTTGGCGTGGTGCATCTGCTGCATCAGGCCCGGGCGATCCGCCAGAGCTACGAAATCGCGCGGATACTGCGCTAGAAATTGGGGCGATGCGCGATCTCGTGATACTCGGTGCGGGCGGTTACGGCCGCGAGGTTCTTCAGGTCGTGCGCGACGTGAACCGCGACGCGTCGAGCTGGAATCTGCTCGGGTTCCTGGACGCCGACGCGAATCTGCACGGCGGCGAGATCAAGGGCCTGCCGGTGCTGGGCGACGTTGATTGGCTTCAGCGTGACCGGCCGCCGGCGGTGGCGGTGGCCGTGGGTTCGCCGGCCGGCCGTTGGCGTGCCGTCGAGCGGCTCGCGTCCGTCGGCCACGACGACCACGCCACGCTTGTGCATCCGGCCGCATGGCTGGGCGACGACGTCGGTCTTGGTCGCGGTTCGATCGTGCTGGCCGGGGTGACGGCCTCGATCGACATCACGATCGGCGCCTACGCCTGCCTGAACAAGAACTGCGTGATCGGCCACGACGCGCGGCTTGGCGACTTTGTGACGATCTCGCCCGGCGCGAGCATCTCGGGTTTTGTGACCGTCGGCGAGGGCGCGGACGTGGGCGCCAACAGTGTGATCGTGCAGGGCAACCGGCTTGGCGACTGGGCGGTGCTCGGCGCCGGCGCGGTGATGTGCAATGACGTACCGGCCGACGCCGTGGCCGTCGGCGTGCCCGCGCGCGTCAGCAGAGCGCGCGACGCGGGTTGGCAGCGGCGGCCAGACGCGGACTGACCGCGCGTGCTCGCACTTGCCGCATTCGGCGCGCTGTGTTTTGTGCTTGCCGTCGCCGGTGGACTGGCCGGACTGGTGCTCGGAAACCTGCGACTGCCGTTTGCCGTGTCCGCGTCGGACACTGTCTCGGCAGGGGGCGGCGCGAACGTGGCGATCAGTGGCGTGGCGGCGCTGGCGGCGACGGTGGCCCATGTGAGAGCGGGGCGGGTGAACTGGCGCATGTTCGGCTGGCTGGCGCCGGCCTCGATGGTCGGCGGATTCTTTGGCGGGCTGGCGGCGAACGCGGTGCCCGGCGACACGCTGCGGCTGTTGATCGCGGCGGTGCTGTTTTACGGGGCGTGGGAGCTGTCGCGCTGGCGGCCCGCCGTCCCGGCTCCGGACCCTGCCCCGGCCGCCCAGTCTCCTGCCGCCCAGACTCCGGCGGCCCAGACCCCGGCGGCCCAGACCCCGGCCGCCCAGTCTCCGGCATCCCAGTCTCCGGCATCCCAGGTCCCGGCCTCGGCTGCAACATCGCCCGCCACCGGCCGACAGGAAGTCTTGCCACCGGCAGCGCCGATCGGACTGACCACCGGCCGCGAACGGCTGGTCGTTACGGCGATCGGACTGATCGTGGGCGTGCTTGGAGGCGCCGTTGGCCTGATCCTCGGCAGCCTGCGCATGCCGGCCTTGCTGCGCTTTACCGCAGAGCGCCCGCAGATGCTGGTGGGCACGAATCTCGCGGCAGGAGTGCTGGTGGGGATCGCCGGCGCGGCCGGCCACCTGACGGGCGGCGCCGAGGGTTTTGATCCGAAGCTTTTCGCCGTCGGCGCGGCCTGCTCGGCCCCGGGGGCGTGGTTCGGCGCGCGGCTGACGGGCAGGTTGTCAACGCTTGCACTGGTGCGGGCGATCGCACTGATCGTGCTTGCCGCCGCCGTAATAATCACCGTGCAGGCGATCGACTAGACGACCGTCTAGGCCGAGTGCGCCGTTACGCCGTTTGGGCCAATTCGTGAATCACGCCCTCACGCAGGCCGCCCATTCCAACCTCAAGTGACAGCCCGAGCTTCTCGGACAGCGCGGCCAGAATCGTCAGACTTGCCGGAAGCAGCAGCGCGCGCTGCCACTCGATCTCCAGGCGCTCAGAGACCTCCTCAGAGTCCATTTTCGCGATCATATTCAGCACACGCGTAACCGACGCATCGTCGATCAGGCCGCCGACCAACTCGCGCGCCGTCGTGGCGCCACCGCCGACCGCAAGCGCGATCATGCAGTCCTCCGGCACGTCGAGCACGGAGAACGTCTCGTCGGCGAACTTCCGCGCCGCGACAAGTTCGTCCTTGGTTGGCGGATCGTGCTCGAAGAACTTCTCGCGCAGCGAAGATGAACCGATCGCGAACGACCGCGTGTGAACGTCTTGGGCATCACCGCGGCTCCACGAAACCTCGGTTGAACCGCCCCCGCCGTCGATCACGACCGTCGGACGGTCGGGTGCGGTACGGCCGCCGACGGCTCCGCAAAACGAGTAGCGGGCTTCTTCCTCCGTGTCGAGCACGCGCACCGGCAGTCCGCAGCGATGTTCGACAATCGCCTTCAGCGCTTCTGCGTTCGCGGCCTCGCGCACAACGTGGGTGGCGACCACACTGATCTGGTCGGCGCCCATCTGGCGGGCGTACTCAACAAAGATCGCGGCCGCGTCGCAGACTTCGTCGATCTTTTCGGGGCCGATCAACCCGTTTCTGAGGTTCGCTCCGAGCAGCGTGAAGGCGCGCCGGGAGCCGACCTTGTTTAATCCGTCGTCGCCAGTATCCGCGACGAGCAGCGCGGTCGTGTTCGATCCTATGTCGATGCAGGCGCAGCGCATCGGCCCCGGGCCCTGCGCGGGGCCCTACTTGCTCGACCTGAAGATCGCGTCCTTGCGTGCTTGCGCGCGGCGTTCCAGCCGTCCTTGGATGAAGCTGCCGACCAGCGCGACGAGCGGGAACAGGATCACAAGACCAAGACCGAAGAACGTGACCGTCTTGTCGTCGGCCTCACCGATCCAGCCCATGCCGTTGTCGCCTGCAAAGGCGTTCGCGGCAAGCGCCAGCGTGAGCGCGAGTGAAAGTGCGAAAGTTGTGATTGCGCGTCGCATACGGGCAGCAACTATACAACGCCGGCCGGTGGCCGGCTGGCCGCATCGCTTTCGGCTAGTCCAAGCGCCGCGATCCCGTCGCGGCGAGCGGTAGGGTCTGGCCGCGAATGTCCTTCATCGAAGCGATCATCCTCGGCGTCGTCCAGGGCCTGACAGAGTTTCTGCCGGTCAGCAGCAGCGGACATCTGCGCGTGGTTCCCGCGCTTGCCGGTTGGCAAGATCCCGGAGCGGCCTTCACCGCCGTGATCCAGCTTGGCACGATGGCGGCGGTGTTGCTCTATTTCCGCCACGAACTGATCGCGGTCGCACGCGACTGGACAGCGGCCACGCTTCGCCTGGGCGAACCGCGCGATCGCAAAAACGTGCGCCTGGGCTGGTATCTGGCGCTGGGCACGCTGCCGATCGTGATCTTCGGCTTCGCGTTCAAAGACCAGATCGAGAGCGGCGCGCGCGATCTCTACGTGATCGGCACCACGCTGATCGTGCTTGGACTGGTGCTGGGTCTGGCCGATCGCCTGGCAAAGCACCGGCGCGGAATGGACGAGATCACGCCTCGCGACGCCGCGATCATCGGCATCGCGCAGGCCGCCGCGCTGGTGCCGGGCGTCTCTCGGTCGGGCTCCACGCTGACGGCCGGTCTAGCGCTGGGCCTGAAGCGCGCCGAGGCAGCGCGCTTTTCGTTTCTGCTGTCGGTGCCCGCAGTCGTGCTTTCCGGTTTGTTCGAGCTGCGCAAAGCCTTCGACGGCGCCTGGGGCGCAGGCATCGGCGTCGGCGACACGATCGTGGCAACGGTCGTGTCGTTCGTCGTGGGCTACGCCTCGATCGCGTTCCTGCTGCGCTGGCTGGGTTCCCACAACACGGCGATCTTCGTGGTCTACCGGGTGGCGCTGGGAGTGGCCGTGCTGGTGCTGGCGGCCAACGGCGCGATTAGCTGAATCTGCCCGCGCCCGGCCCGGCAGCCACCGCGACCGCCTTACCTACGGCCGCGGAGCGGTGTTCTTCCGCGCCGAAGCGTCCGTGAACTCCCGGAACTCGCCCGTCACCACGAACGCCGTCTGTTCGCCGATGTCGACCGTGTGGTCGCCGATTCGTTCCAGGTAGCGGCCGATCAGTGTCATGTGCATGGCCCATTCGCGGCGGTCTTCGTCGGTGCCGATGGTGAGTGCCTTGCGGAAGATCTCTTTGTTCAGGTCGTCCAGCACGTCGTCTTGGATGACCAGGTGTTCGGCCAGATCGGCGTCGCGGTTTTGCAGGGCCAGCTTGGCCTGTTCGATCTGGCTGCGGGTCTGCGGGCCCATCTTCTCGATCAGTTCCAGCAGCTCTGGCACGATCGGCGGCGTCTCGCCCGCCAGCGGCACAAGCTTGGCGATGTTCACGCAGAGGTCGCCGATGCGCTCTACGTGCACGTTGGTGTAGAGCAGCGCGAAGACCAGGCGCAGGTCGGTGGCCACCGGCGCCTGAAGTGCGATCAGGTTCAGCAACCCCTGGTTGACGTCCAGGTAACGGCCGTCGACGCGGTCGTCGCTTTCGATCACCATGCGCGCCAGCTCGACGTCCTGATTGAGCACGCACTCTACGGCGCGGTCGACCATCCCGACCACTAGGTCGAACATCGAGAGCACCTCGCCCTCCAGCGATTCCAGTTCGTCGTGAAAGACCAGTCGTGTACGCGGCTCGCTCACGGCCATCATCCCACCTTCCCGGTGACGTAATCCTCCGTGCGTTGGTCGGACGGATTGGTGAAGATTCGCTCCGTGTCGTCGTATTCGATCAGACGGCCGTAGCGGCGGTCGTTGTCGCCCACCTCCACCGAGAAGTAGGCGGTCTTGTCGCTGACGCGCGCGGCCTGCTGCATGTTGTGGGTGACGATCACGATCGTGTAGCGATCCTTCAGTTCGTTCATCAGGTCCTCGATGCGCGCGGTCGAGATCGGGTCCAGCGCGCTGCACGGCTCGTCCATCAGGATCACGTCGGGCTCGGTGGCGATCGCGCGCGCGATGCAGAGGCGCTGCTGCTGGCCGCCGCTCATGCCCAGGGCGCTGTCCTTCAGGCGGTCCTTGACCTCGTCCCAAAGCGACGCGCGCCGCAGCGCGTTTTCCACCAACAGGTTGATGTCTTCCTTCATGCCCAGAACGCGCGGGCCGAAGGCGACGTTGTCGAAAATCGACTTCGGAAACGGGTTCGGCTTCTGAAAGACCATGCCGATGCGCTTACGCACCTGCACCGGGTCCACGCGGGGGCTGTAAAGATCCTGGCCCTTGTACGTGATCGTGCCTTCCACGCGCGCGCCCGGGATCAGGTCGTTCATGCGATTTAGGCAGCGCAACAGTGTGCTCTTGCCGCAGCCGGAGGCGCCGATCAGCGCGGTGATGCGGTTGGTCGGGACTCCGAAGCCGACCTCCTTCACGGCGAGATTGCCGCTGTAGCGAACACTCACCGCCTGAAGTTCGAAAATGTTCTGCGCGCCGGTCGGCGCGTGTTCGCCCTGTGGCGTGACGTCCGGGGCGGCGCCGCCGGGCGCGGGTTCTTCTTTTACTTTCCAGGCCATGGGCCGCTCCTGCTTGTCGCGGTGCTTGATGGTGTGCCGACTGCTTCGCCGATTGCTGTGCTGTCTGACGGGGACATCGTTGGCGCGCTCCTCACCACTTGCGCTCGTAGCGGTTGCGGATCACGATCGCGATCGAGTTGATCGCCAAAAGCATTGCCATCAGCACAATGATCGCACCGGCGGCGAGTAGCTTGAACTCCTCTTGTGGGCTGGAGAGCCAGCTGTAGATCTGCAGCGGCAGCGCGGTGAACGCGGAGTTCAGGCCGTCAGGGTTGAAGGCCACGTAGGTGGCGGCGCCGACCATGATCAGCGGCGCGGTCTCTCCGATCGCCCGCGAGAGCGCCAAGATCGCGCCGGTCGAGATGCCGGGGATCGCCGACGGCAGTACCTGGTGCCAGATCGCCTGCCATTTGGTGGCGCCCAGCGCCATCGCGCCCTCGCGAATACTGGAAGGCACGGCGCGCAGCGCCTCACGCGAGGCGATCACCACGACCGGCAGCACCAGCAGACCGAGCGTGAGGCCGCCCGCCAGCACGCTGCGGCCGAAGCCGAACGGTCCGCGCACCAGGAACGCCAATCCGAGGATGCCGTAAACGATTGAAGGCACGGCCGCGAGGTTCTGCACGTTCACCTCGATCGCGCGGTTGAACCAGCGCTTGCGGTCGGCATACTCCTCCAGGTAGATCGCCGCGGCGACGCCGGTGGGCACCACGAAGAAGGCGCAGATCGCCATCAGCCAGAGCGTGCCCATGACCGCCGACTGCACGCCTGCGCGCTCGGGAAACGCCGACGGAAAGTTGTTGAGGAAGTCCATGCTCAGCGCGCCGGCTCCCTGGCGAACGATGTCGATCAGCAGAATCGCCAGCACGATCAGCGAAACCGCCACACAGGCGATCAGCGAAAACTTGAAGTAGCGCTCTCGGACCACGTCGCGGCGCGTGGCACGCGGCAGGTGGTCGGCGTCGACCGGGACCGCGAGCGATCCGCCAACAGCCGCGCCCGCGGCGGCCGCCGTGCGCGAGACGCGGTCGCTGGGGCGGTGGCTGGGGCGACGCAGGCGGCGGCGTGAGTCGCTCATTCGTATTCCTCACGGAAACGCCCGACGATGAAATTGCTGAGCATGTTCAGCACAAAGGTCATCACGAACAGCAGTGCGCCGACGGCGAAGATCGTCTTGTAGTCGATCGACCCGGTCGGGATGTCGCCCTTGCCGGTGGCGGCGATGAACGCCGTCATCGTCTCGACCGGCTCGCGCATGTCGAACGTGAGATTTGGCCGCTGGCCGGCCGCCAGCAGCACGACCATCGTCTCGCCGACCGCACGTGAAGCGCCCAGCACCACGCCGGCGACAATGCCCGACAGCGCCGCCGGCACGATCACCTTGGTCGAGGTCTGGTACTTGGTGGCGCCCAGGCCGTAACTGGCCTCGCGCAGCCCGCTCGGCACGGCGGAAAGCGCGTCCTCGGCGATCGAGGCGATCGTCGGCACCACCAGGATGCCCACAACAAGTCCGCCCGAGAGTCCGTTGAAGACGTCTACGTTGATGCCGATGTCGCGCAGAAACGGCGTCACCAGCGTCAGTGCAAAGAAACCGAAGACCACCGTGGGCACTCCGGCGAGCGTTTCGAGGATCGGTTTGATTGTTTTGCGGGTGCGCTTGGACGCGTACTCGCTCAAGTAGATCGCCGAACCCACGCCAAGCGGCACCGCGACGATCAGCGCGATGCCGGTGACCGCCAAAGTGCCCGTCACCAGCGGCAGAACACCATAGGCGGGCGGGTTGAAAAGGGGGTGCCACTCGGTGCCGAACAAGAAGTCCGTCAGCGGCACTTCGCCGAGAAAGCTGATCGTTTCGCGAAACAACGCGTACACGATGCCGAGCGTCGTGAGGATCGTAAGTAGCGCCGCGGCCAGCAGTGACGCCTCGATCAGCTTTTCCGCGTATCGCGGGCGTTGGCGCGCGAAGACGGCCGGCGGGGCGGCCGTCTTCGGCGCTGACAACATGGCCGTCAACTGCTTCATGCCGGACTGGTCTCCGGGTATCTCTTCATCGAAGTTGCCTCATGGAAGTTTTCTCAGCGAGTGCCCGCGATGAGTGTCCGCGGCCCGACTCCTCGGCCGGTATCTCCGGCGAATTTCCTCAGTGGCAATTCTGACCCGCCGACCGGTCGAACGCCAGCGCCTCTAGGCGCCGGCATTCAACGTCTCCTTGGCCTTTGCGGCCTGGCTTTCGCTCATCGGCACGATCTTCGCGACATCCGAGATCTCGGCGTGGCTGTCGAGCGCGAAGGCCAGGAACTGCTTAACCTCTTCGCGAGCCAATTCGCTCTCCGAGACGTACATGAAGATCGGGCGGGCGAGCGGCTTGTAGCTGCCGTCCTGAATCGATTTGGCGTCGGGCTTGACGCAACCATTGCCGCCGTCTACGGCCACGAGATTGAGTTTGTCGCTGTTCTGCTCGAAGTAGCTGAAGCCGAAGTAACCCAGGCCGCCCTTGTCGCCGGACACGCCCTGCACCAGTACGTTGTCGTCTTCAGACGGTTGATAGTCGGTGCGGCTGGCGCCCTCTTCGCCGTTGATCTGACCGGTGAAGTAGTCAAACGTGCCGGAGTCCGTGCCCGGGCCGTAGAGGCTGAGCGTGGTACTGGGCAGACCGCTTTTGACGTCGGCGGCGGACTGCACTTTCGAGCCCTTGTTCCAGATGCGCTTGAGCTCATCGGTAGAGAGGCACTCGATCTTCAGAGCGGGGTTGGAGACGATTGCGATGCCGTCGTTGGCCACCTGCAGTTCGCGGTACTCGATCCCCTTCTTCTTGCATGCAGCCTTCTCTTCAGGCTCGATCGGCCGAGACGCGTTCGAGATGTCGGTCTCGCCGGCGCAGAACTTCTCGAAGCCGCCGCCGGTGCCGGACTCGCCGACTGTCACCTTGACTCCGCCGTTCTTGCCCTGAAACTCCTCGGCCGCGGCCTGAGCGAACGGGTAAACCGTGCTGGAGCCGTCCACCTTGACGGTACCGGACAGGTTTGATCCGCCGGTCGAGCCGCCTCCGCAGCCGGCCAGCGCGGTCGCCAGCAGGGCGACTACGGCCACTACCGGCGCGAGCGGTGATTTAAGCGAGGTCTTCATTGGCAGTTTGTGTCCTTTCGGATAAAAAGTTTCAGAATGGTTGCGGTGATCTTGCACTGCCCGGGCGGGACGCTAGTTAACAGCCTGTGACGAGGTTGTGAAAAGCTTGTGAACGCCGCATCCGCACGGGCCGCGGGCCGTTACCATTCGATCGAACCGGTGGCCGGGACGGCGACCGAACTTCGCGGCAAGATCCCAGTTATGGCCAGCAGCGACAAATCCCCCCGCACGGTTGTGGTGATCGACGACGACTCCGGCTTCGTGACGGTGCTGCGCAATCGCCTGGAGGCCGCTGGATGGGATCACGTCGTGACCACGGCGGCGCCGCGAGTGGAAGAACTGGCCGCGATGCGCCCTGCCGCAATCGTCGTCAACCCGGCGCTGCTGGGCACGCTTTCCTGGGAATACCTACAGAGCTTCGCCGAGGCTCAGCCGCTGGTGGGACTGCTGGTCTGTTCCGGGCAGAGCTCCGTCGCGCAGCGCGTGCGTGGCCTGCGATTGGGCGTTGACGATTGGATCGGCAAGCCGTGTCATCCGGAAGAGGTGGTGGCGCGCATCGAGGCAGTCACGCGACGCCACAACAAGACTGCATTGGAAGAGGTCGGCGAGGCCGGCCCATTGGTCACCGGCGAACTGGAATTCAGGCTCGACCGCTACGAGCTGCTGTCCGCGGGCCGCACCGTCGAGCTGACCAAACGCGAGTACGAGCTTTTGCTTTTGCTCGCCCGCAGCGACGGCCGTGTGCTCTCGCGCGACGACATCTACCACCGTGTGTGGGGTTACGCGATGGCGCGCGGGGACCGCTCGGTGGATGTTTTCGTGCGCAAGCTGCGACACAAGCTGGAGGCTGCTTCGCCCGGCTGGCGCTACATCCACACGCATTTCGGCATCGGATACCGGTTCGACGCCGAGCCTGTTGACCGGGGTCTGGCGAACGCTGCCGCCGCCGAGGACGAGACAACGGGCGCCGGTCGGATTTCGGCCGAGCGCGTCGGCAACGGCGATGCGCCGACGGCCGAGGCTGCTTCGCGGATCGTGCCGGACTCCGGTGTCACGGCGGCCGGCCCGAGTCCATTCGTTCCCGCGAAGACACGGTGAGCCCGATCGCCCGCCGCGGTTCCGACGAATATTTCGAGCTCTTCGAGCGCGCGGCGGCCAACGCCGAACGCGCCGGGAGCCTGCTGGTGGCGATGATCGACGGCTACCCCGAGCACGCCGACCTCGCGCGCGAGATCCTGCTCTGCGAGCAGGAGGGCGACGGCATCACCCACACGCTTCTGCGGCGACTGGCCGAAGGCGCCCGGCCACCGATGGCGCGCGGCGCCGTGCACCGGCTCGCGACCGCGCTCGACGATGTGGTCGACCACACGGAGCAGATCGCGGACTCGTTCAACCTCTACAAGATCGAGGCGCCGATGGACCAGGCCCTGTCGCTGGCGCAAGTTCTGCATGAAGCCTGCGGCCAGATTGTCGTGGCGGTCGGCACGCTGCGCGGGGGCGAACCGATGAGCGACGCGATCATCGAGATCCACCGTCTTGAGAACGACGGCGACCGGATCTCGCGCGATGCGATCGCGTCGTTGTTCGAGGGTGGGGTGGATCCGATGGTCGTGATTCGCTGGAAGGACATCTTCGAACAAATGGAACAAGCGATCGACGCCTGCGAAGACGTGGCACATGCGCTTGAGGGCGGCAGCCTGGAGGGTTGAGGCCCGCTTCGGCCGCGCGTTGCGGCATCATCTCGGTTATGAACGATTTCGCGGGAGACCGTAAGCGCATGATTGTGGGTGTCGTCGCGATCCTGGTGGTTGCGGGGGTGCTTGTGGCCGCGCCGCGTGGAAGCGATGTCACGCAGGTGATTTCCGCCGCGCTACAAGCCGGTTTTCTGGCCGCCGGTGCGGCGGCCGGTTGGCGCACGTATCGCGCGCAATCGGGCCGTCTGGCGGAGCTGCCGGACCGAGACCGCGCCGTGCTCTTCGGCGCGCTCGCGCTGGCGACGCTGACGATCGTGGGGCGGGCTCGATTTGACGAGATCGCCGGCAGCGCGGGTCTGCTGCTCTGGCTGTGCACGCTCGGCGGATGCGGCGCGGCGCTGTACTGGGTCTGGCGAGAGTCGCGGCGTTACACATACTGAACTTGTGGGGTGGGGTGTCGTTTCGTTTGCCGGCGTCGGCTTTGACGGTGACGGCGGCGTCGGCGTGGACGTTCAATAACCTGCTCTTTGCAGGTGTTAATCGTTTCGCCTTCGAAGGTTTTATGGACCTTTTCCGACCGGGGGGTCAGTTACGTTCCGGTCACCTTGTTGGTCATGGCGAAAAGCATCGCCGGGTCCCATCGCGGCGTCGTCGCTCGTTTGGCGGTCGCGTTGGCCGCGGCCGCGCTTGTGGCGGCGTGTGTGATCGCGTTGTCACCCGATGGCGCCTCGGCTCACCGGGGTGACGGAGGGCGCGGCGGCGGTCACGACAAGAAGGGCTTCGGCTGGCCCGGGCACGGCAAGCCCCAGTCGGACCAGAGTCAGTCGGGACAGGCGCAGACCGGTCAGCCGCAGTCTGATCAGAGCCAATCCGGTCAGCCCCAATCCGGTCAGTCCCAGACAGGGCAGTCGCAGTCAGGGCAGTCGCAGACGGGTCAGCCCCAATCCGGCCAATCCCAATCCGGCCAATCCCAATCCGGCCAATCCCAGTCCGGCCAATCCCAGTCTGGTCAGACACAATCCAGCCCGCCCGCGGCCGGTTCACCGTCGAGCGGTAGCTCCGGCCAGAGCGGTCAGAATGCCGGAAACCAGGGCTCGGACGGCAAGGGTTCCGGAAAGGCGTCGCCGAGCAAGCCGGAGTCCTCCCGGTCCGCGCCCGGCAAACCGTCACAGAAGCGGCCCGACCGTGACGGTTCGGGTCGCGGCAACCCGGGTCACGGCAAGCCGGATTCCGACAGGCCTGCGCCAAGCGGCACCGTGCCGGCCGTTTCCGTTCCGGCGGCTCCGAAATTCAGCGGCTCAAACATCGCGACGGCTCGCGCCACGCTCGGCGCGGCGATCGGTGGATACGTTTCTTTGCTCGGTCAGGTCGGACGCATGGAAGTGACCAGGCAGATCACACACGGCGCGGCCGCGCAAACGCGATCGATCATCTGGAGTCGGATCGGCGAGACTCGTAAGAACTTCTCGGCGTGGAAGTCATCGCTCTACTCCACGCAGGGCTCCGGGTCCGGGACTGGGTCAGGTTCCGGCTCGGGCACGGGATCGGGTTCGGGCGCGGGGTCCGGCTCGGGGTCCGGCTCGGGATCGGGTTCCGGTTCGGGATCCGGCGCGGGATCCGGCTCAGGCTCAGGATCTGGTTCGGGGTCCGGTTCAGGCTCGAACGGCAACAACGGCCCGGGCGCAGGTCAGCACCCCGGTGCGCCCGGTGGCTCGTCGCCCCAATTGCCGTCCGTCGGCGGTCCCGGGTCTGATTCGCAAGGCGACACTTTGCTTGGTGGACTCAAGATTCGCGGCCAGGAGCAGCGATCGGTTTCACACGGCGGACAAACCGACGGCGACCCCGTCGGGCGCCGAAAGATCGTCGAGCGAAGCCACAGTGAGAGTTCGAATTTGCCTGATGGCGCCTCGCAGGCAGGCGTAGCCGGGGCGCTCGTAAACGGCGGACAGTCTGCGAACGGTTCGCGCGGGACTTCGGGGAATGGTTCGAACGGGTCCGGTAACGATGCAAAGGGCGAGCGTTCTGCGGCGGGTGAAAATGGCGGTTCAAAGCCCGGCGACGAACTGCGCCGTCGCGTTGCCGTGTCGCGCGCCGTCGACGGGATTCCACTGTTTTTCCGTGCCCTGTTGCTGGCCTTGCTGTTCGCGGTGGCGGTGCTCTCCGTGGTGTCGGTACGTGAACGCCGCCGCGCGCAGAACGTCGCGCGAATCGCACAGCTGGACTACCTGACGGGACTCGCAAACCGCGAAGGCTTCGACCGCATGCTCGGCCAGGAATGGCGCCGCGCGGTGCGTTACGGACGGCCGCTGGGTCTGGTCTTCGTGGACCTGGATCACTTCAAGCTCTTCAACGACACGCACGGCCATCTCGCCGGCGATCGGCTGCTGCGGGAGGTCGCCGCGGCGATCAGCTCGACGGCGCGCGGTTCGGACTTCACGGCGCGGCTGGGCGGTGACGAATTTGTGATCATCTGCCCGGAAAGCAGCGAGGAAGGGTTGGAGAAGCTCGCCGCCCGGCTGGAACGCGAGGTTGGACCGCTCGAAGTCAAGCTTTCGATCGGCTGTGCGCTTCAGCGTCCGGACGACATCGGCTCAGAGGACTTGGTCGCGCGCGCCGACTCGTCGATGTACCGCGACAAGGGTGATCGCCGTCGCGCCGGGGTTCCGGCCGGCAACCCGATGCTCGGTTCGTTGCGCCGTAGCGGTCGCTGACCGTACCGCGGTCGAAACTCGGCCGTCTTCGAGTCTTCCAGTCGGGTCGCATGGCCGGTTGACGACGTGGCGGCTTCGCCGGACTGATTTGTCGCTGAATATTTCGTCTTTCGTAGCGAATTAGTTACAAACCGGTCTTGAATCGTCACACGATCCCCGCGAGGATCGTGGGCATGATCGAACAGCTTCGAGATCAACGCGGTCAGGCGGCGGTTGAGTTGCTTGCCGCCTTGCCGCTTGCGGCGGTCGTGGTCGCCTGCGGCTGGCAGCTTGTGATCGCGGGACAGTCGCGCTGGACCGCCGGCGAGGCGGCACGTGTCGCCGCCCGCACGCTTGACGTGGAGACCGCGCGGAGCGGCCGCGCGACGGCGCTGGCGCGCGCGCGGAGCGCGGCTCGGCGACTGCTTCCCACGGCGATGCGCGCCGGAAGTGACTTGTCGGCGACCGCGTCGGGGGATGTGCGACTGCAGGTTCGAACCCAGCTGACGCCGCCGTTTTCGACGATTTTCGCGCGAGGGCCGCGCTTTACGGTGCGGGCGGGATTTCGCTGATGACCTTGCCGCGTCGAAGTCACGGCCAGGCACTCGTGGAGTTGATCGCCGTCGTGCCTTTCGTGATTGTGTTCGGTCTGTTGTGTTGTCAGGCGCTGATGGCGGGGTCCGCGTATGTGTATGCGGACAACGCGGCTCACGCCGCGGCGCTGGCCGAGCAGCTCGGGCGCGATGGTCGCCGGGCCGCGCGCGACTCACTGCCCGGCTGGTCGCGCGGCGGCGTGCGGGTGCGCAGCGATCACGGCCGGGTCGACGTGTGGCTCACGCCGCGGGCGGTGCTGCCTCCACTTTCGCGGTTTTTGACAGTGCATTCGCGCGCGTTCTACGTCACCGCGAACTTTGAAACGGCGAAGGCACGCCCCCGGGATGTTCGCGCATGAGCGAAACCTACGGAGGTGATTCCGCGACGGTCGTCCATCGTGGCTGGGAGCGGATTCAGGACAGCGTGCTCGGACGCGGCAGTCGTGTAGACCGTGCTGCGATCGAGGGTTTCATGGCGGTGCATGCGGGCCGGCCCGGATTGCCGTTCGCGGAGTCGACAGCGGGGTCGCACGCGGTGCCGACGGCGGAGCCGATCGCGGCGTCGGCGTCAGGGTCGCACGCGATGCAGGCAGCGGAGCCGATCGCGGCGTCGGCAGCGGGGTCGCGCCCGGTGCACGCAGCGGAGTTTCCCGCTGTGTCAACGGTGCTGCAGACGGCGGCTCTGCCTTTTCTGTCAGCTACTGCGCCTCATGCTGCGCCCGGGGCAACATCTGTCGCGAGTCGCGAGCGTGAGGCGGCCGGATTTCCGCTCCTTATGCCCACGATGCGGCTGGCGATCGTGCCTTTGACGCGCCACCACGCCGGCTCCACGGTCGCGCTTGCCATTGCCACGGCGGGACGCCTGGCGCGGGCGACCGCGTGTGTGGGTGCGCTGGCCACGGTCGATCCGGACACCGTTCGATTCGGCCGCGGGCTGGGTTTTGGCCGACGCGAACGTGCCGGACTCTCGCTCGACGGCTTCGAACCGGTCGCGATCTGTGGAAACGTGGCGGTGCTGGACGCCGATGACGCTCATGCGGCCGCGCGGGCTGCGACGGGACGCGCACCGCTGGTCGGCGTGGTGCCCGCGGACGACCGGCTCGCCTCCGCACTGGACGAGCTTCAACCAAGCGCCCTGCTGCTCTTGGCCGACGCCGACACGAGCGAGAGCTATTTGGCGCTTGCCCGCGAGGATTTGGCGTCGGGCCGGCGGCGCGCGGTAGTTTTGACGGCGCGCTACACGGGGGTGACGCCGGCGTTCGACGGCGCACTGGCGCTACGCGTGGACCAATCCGCCGAACTGCGGCTTCGGATCGGCGCCTCGCCTTCGGCAGCAACGCGAGACAACGCCGACCTGGTGGCAAGTCACGTGATGGCCGGTGGACTGCGGCGGGAAACGGCCGAAGCCCCGGAAAAGGCGGAAGCGTGAACGGTCGCGTCGCGGACGGCGAGCGAGGTCAGGTGACGGTATTGCTGTTGGCCGGCTGTCTCGTGCTGGCCGTGGCAACGATGGCGTTTGCGCAGTACGGCACCGCGTTTGTAGCCCGCGGGCGTTTGCAGCGCGGCGCGGACCTCGCGGCGACTGCCGCCGCAAAGCGAATGAGCGGCGACTTCGCCCGCCTCTCGGCGCCGGCCACGCTGGCAGACGGCCGGCCCAACCCGCTGCACATGCAGCGCGACGCATACCTCCTGCGTGCCCGCTTCGCGGCGCGGCGTTCGATTAAGGCGTCGCGGCTCTCGGTCGGCGACTTCGACCTGCGATTCGAGCCTGTTCCGGCGCCCACCGTGGTGACGGCGCGCATTCGTCAAAGCCACGCCGTACACGTGCCGACGGCCGGCCGGGAAGATGATCGCGAGGTCGAATTGCGAGCCAAGGCCGTGGCGAGGCTGTCGTTCTCGATCGGCACGATGGCGCCATCATCGCCTTCTGCGGGCGCGGGCGGAGGATATGCCGGGCCACTCGCCTACCGCCAGGGCAAGGCGATGCGCCCGGATGTCGCGGCCGCATTCGATCGTATGTGTGCCGCCGCGCGACGTGACGGCCTGTCACTGACGATCGCTAGCGCGTTTCGGTCCGATGCCGAGCAGGCCAGGTTGTTCGCGCAACACCCCGATCCCAAGTGGGTTGCGCCGCCCGGCACCTCGCTGCATCGTTACGGCACGGAACTCGACCTCGGCCCGCCCGCCGCCTATGGCTGGCTTGCCGCCAACGCGCGTGGGTTCGGGTTCATCAAGCGATATGCGTGGGAGCCTTGGCATTTTGGTCTGGGCGTGAACCCTCGCGACGTACCGGCGCAATACGAACGCGGCTCGCACGAGCCGCGAAATGGCCGCTTCGACGAGGGCCCGGGACTGCCGTCGTGGGTACCGGCGCTCTATGCCCCGGTGATCGCGCGAGCGGCGCAGCGGTACAACGTGCAGGGCGATCTGCTCGCGGCGCAGCTCTGGACCGAGTCCAGGTTCAATCCGAACGCCGTATCGCGCGCCGGCGCCCAGGGCATCGCGCAGTTCATGCCTGCGACGGCGGCCTCCGTCGGCCTGCGAGATCCCTTTGACCCAGATCAGGCGATCAACGCGCAGGCCAGGCTGCTGAGCGGCCTGATCCATCAGTTCGGCTCGGTCGCACTCGCGCTGGCGGCCTACAACGCGGGCCCCGGCGCAGTGCAGCGATACGGAGGCGTTCCCCCGTTTGCGGAGACCAAGGCCTACGTCGCACGCATTCTCTTGTTGATGAAAGGAGGTGGCCTGGAACTGAACGACCCGGCATTCGCCGGAATGAGCGTCCATCCCGGCGTAGAGCTGATCGAGTGACTTTGCCACTCCCTGTCGGCCTTATGCTCAACGCGTGGCCGCCAAGCCCGCCAACCCATTCCGCGGCAAGCTGATCGACGAACGCCGTGAGCTGCCCGATCTGCCCGGCGTGTACATGTTTCACGACGCCGACGACCGCGTGATCTACGTCGGTAAGGCGACCTCGGTCAAGAAGCGCGTCAGCTCGCACTTTTCCGCGCCGGAAGGCAAGGCGGTCGAGATGATCGCCACGGTTGAACGGATCGAGTGTGTGGTCACGCGCGATCCGGCCGAGGCGCTTTTTACCGAGCAGCAGTTCATCCGCCAGTACCGGCCGCGGTTCAACGTGCTGATGCGCGACGACAAGACCTATCCGTTTATCGCGATCTCAACCGATGAGCAGTACCCGCGCGTCTTCTTCACCCGGGAAAAGCACCAGCGCGGCCGCAAGTACTTCGGCCCCTACAGCGACGCCCGCCGCGCACGCGAGCTGGTCGAGCTACTTGGCAAGGTCTTTCAGTACCGAACCTGTGAGGGGTCCAAGCCCGGCCGTGCCTCCGGCAATCCCTGTCTGGACTATTTCATCAAGCGATGCCAGGCGCCGTGTGTGGACTACATATCGCGCGAGGATTACGCGGCCAACATCGACCGCATCGCCGCCTTTCTGACCGGCCGGTTCAACGACGTGCTCGGAGAGTTGGACGAACGCATGCGCGACGCGGCGGCGCGGCGCGAATACGAGGAGGCGGCGCTCTATCGCAATCGCATCGCCGCGGTAAGGCGTTCGATCGACCGCAATCGGCTGGACTCGGCTGCATTGGGGATGGTTGACCTGGTGGCCGTGGCGCTTGATGGCGTCGACGCCAACGCGCAGGTCTTTCAGGTGCGTGACGGCGTGCTGGCGGATCGCCAGAGCTTTCATCTCACCAACGAGGGCGAGCGCGACGCGAGCGAGGTCACCGAGGAGTTTCTGGTTCAGTACTACACATCCGGCGGAGCGGTGCCACCGGAGGTGATCGTCGCGCGGGAGTTCGTAGGCGCGAGCAAGGTCGTGGACGCGTTGGCGCAGATGCTCGGCGAACGTCGCGGCGCGAAGGTCACGCTGCGCTCCGCCGAACGCGGCGAGAAGCGACGCATGTTCGAGCTCGCGCGGCGCAACGCGATGCTCGCGCTACAGCGTGAGCGCTCGCGCCGAGAGCGTGGCAAGCGCAGCCGCCGTGAGGGACTGGAGAACCTGCGGTCGGCGCTGGGGCTGGAGGCGCCGCCGGTACGCATCGAGTGCTTCGACATCTCAAATCTCGGCCCGACCAACGTCGTCGCCTCGATGGTGGTGTTTCGCGACGGCAACCCGCGCAAATCGGACTATCGCCGCTTCAAGGTGCGCGAACTCGACGGTCAGGACGATTTCGCGGCGATGGGCGAAGTGCTCGGACGGCGCATGTCGGCATACCTGCACCAAAAAGAGGTGTCGCCTCACGACGACGCCCACGACGACAGCTTCGCGTCGCTGCCGGGCCTGATCGTGATCGACGGCGGCAAGGGTCAACTTTCGAGTGCCCTGCGGGAACTGAAGCAGTTTCGCGACGAGGGCGTGACAGTGATTTCGCTGGCGAAGCGCGAGGAAGAGATCTTTCTGCCCGGGCGCAAGCATCCTCTGGTGCTTGATCGCGACGACCCCGCGCTAAAGATTCTCCAGCGCATTCGTGACGAAGCGCATCGCTTTGCGATCACTTTTCATCGCGAGCGCCGCGACAAGGCGCTGACCGAATCCGTCTTCGACGACCTGCCGGGCGTGGGCGCCGCGCGCAAGGGCCTGCTGATGCGTCACTTCGGTTCGCCCGAGGCGGTGCTGGCGGCGTCGCGCGACGAGCTGGAGTCCGTACCCGGCCTCCCGGCCAAAGTGGGCCGCCAGATCTTCCACCACGTCAACCGAAGCCGCTGACCGTAGGTCGTCGGCTCTGCCGCCCGGGCCAAGCGCACACCGCCCCGCCCTCCCGGCCCGAACACCGCCCCGCCCCCAAGGCCCGAACGTCGCCCCGCCCCCACGGCCCGAACACCGCCCCGCCCTCCCGGCCCGAACGCCCTGTTCTGCACGAAAAAGCCTGCAAAATGGGCAAATGTTCGTGTCATTCGTTGCGCCTCCTTTGCCCGGCGGGGCAAAGGAGGCGCAACGATCCTCACAAGGAGTGCGAGATGTAGGCGGTACTAGGCAGCGGAGTCGGAATCGACTTCGGACGCCGCCGACGAGACTGTCCGATCAACTGTGTGCAAGCTCCAAGCCAGTTGATTGAGTAAGCCGATCCTATTTCAGTCGGGAATCCGATCGCCGAAGTGGATCTTCAGGGCGGCAAGCGCCGCCGTCCAGTTGTAGACCGATCGCCATT
>JACQZY010000018.1 GCA_016213645.1 Actinomycetota bacterium | reverse complement strand
GTCCCAGACGGCTCCCACACGTTCGAAGTCCGTGCCGTGGACACCGCAGGAAACGCAGATGCCTCACCGGCTTCTTACACATGGACCATCGACACCACGGCACCGAACACGTCGCTAACCAGCACCCCGCCCGCAAACGACCCAAGCAACGACCCTTCGTTCAGCTTCAGCGCAAGCGAAGCGGCGACGTTTGAGTGTCGCCTCGATGGTGGATCATGGGCGACTTGCACCAGCCCGAAGAGCTACGTCGACCTGCTCGACGGCTCTCACACTTTCGACGTCCGTGCCATCGACACGGCCGGAAATGTCGACGCCACGCCCGCCTCCTACACCTGGTCAATCGACACGTCGGCCCCGACCACAACGATCGACAGCGCCCCGCCTGGCGATGACCCGAGCAACGACCCGTCATTCACCTTCAGCTCCAACGAGTCCGGCACCTTCGAATGCCGTCTAGATGGTGGCGCCTGGGCCACCTGCATCAGCCCGAAGAGTTACGTCGACGTCCCAGACGGCTCCCACACCTTTGAAGTCCGTGCCGTGGACACCGCAGGAAACGTCGACGCCACGCCGGCTTCTTACACCTGGACCATCGACACCACGACACCGAACACGTCGCTCACAAGCACTCCGCCCGCCGACGACTCCAGCAACGACCCGAGCTTTAGCTTCAGCGCAAGCGAAGCAGCAACTTTCGAATGCCGTCTCGACGGAAGCTCCTGGGCCGCCTGCACCAGCCCGAAGAGTTACGTCGACCTGCTCGACGGCTCCCACACATTCGACGTGCGAGCGATCGACGCGGCCGGCAACGTCGACGCAAGTCCCGCTTCTTACACCTGGACAATCGACACCGCGACACCGGACACGTCGCTCACGAGCACTCCGCCTGGTGACGACTCCAGCAACGACCCGAGCTTCAGCTTCAGCGCAAGCGAAGCAGCCACCTTCGAGTGCCGCCTCGACGGAAGCTCCTGGGCCGCCTGCACGAGTCCCAAGAGCTACGTCGACGTCCCAGACGGTTCCCACACCTTCGACGTGCGCGCGGCGGACAGCGCAGGAAACGTTGACGCCTCGCCCGCCTCTTACACCTGGACAATCGACACGGCGACACCGGACACGTCGCTCACCAGCACCCCGCCCGTCGACGACTCCAGCAACGACCCAAGCTTCAGCTTCAGCTCCAACGAGCCGGGAACCTTCGAATGCCGCCTCGACGGTGGTGCCTGGGCCGTCTGCACCAGCCCCAAGAGCTACGTCGACCTGCTCGACGGCACCCACACCTTCGAAGTCCGTGCCATCGACACGGCAAGCAACGTCGACGCCACGCCGGCCGCTTTCACCTGGACCATCGACACCGCCGCCCCCGCCGCACCGTCGATTGCCACCCCGGCAGATGGCACAACTACAAACGACACCACCCCAACTGTCACCGGCACCGCCGAAGCAAACGCCGCGGTCACGATCTACGACGGCGCGGGAGCGATCGGCGCCACCGCGGCAGACGGCAGCGGAAACTGGAGCTTCACACCTGGCGCGTCTCTTGCCGAAGGCGCTCACGACTTCACAGTCCGCGCGACTGACGTAGCTGGAAACACAAGCGTGCAGTCAAACCAAGTCACGGTGACGATCGACACGTCAGCCCCGACCACAACGGTCGACAGCGCCCCGCCTGGCAACGACCCAAGCAACGACCCGTCATTCACCTTCAGCTCCAACGAGCCCGGAACCTTCGAATGCCGCCTCGACGGTGGATCCTGGGCGACCTGCACCAGCCCGCAGTCCTACACAGACGTCCCAGACGGCTCTCACACCTTCGAAGTCCGCGCGATCGACACGGCAGGCAATACCGACGCCACGCCCGCCTCTTACACCTGGACCATCGACACCGCGACACCGGACACGTCGCTCACCAGCACTCCGCCGGCCAACGATGCAAGCAATGACCCGTCCTTCAGCTTCAGCGCGAGCGAAGCAGCCACCTTCGAATGCCGCCTCGACGGAGGATCATGGAGTGCCTGCGCCACCCCCAAGAGCTACACCGACGTCCCAGACGGCTCCCACACATTCGACGTGCGCGCGATCGACACCGCAGGCAACACCGATGCCACGCCGGCCACTTACACCTGGACCATCGACACCGCCGCACCCGCCGCACCCGTAATCACTTCGCCCGCCGATCCGCATGTCACCACGGACACCACTCCGACCTTCACCGGCACCGCCGACGCGAGCACACTTGTGACGATCTACGACGGAACAAATGCGATCGGCACCACCACCGTCGATGGAAGCGGCAACTGGAGCTACACGCCCGGCAGTGCGATGAGCGACGGCGCCCACGTGGTCACCGCCAAGTCCAGCGACGGCGTCGGAAACGCAAGCGCGGCGTCCAACACCGTAAACGTGACGATCGATACCACCGCGCCAAACACCACGCTATCCGTCACTCCGCCCGCCAACGACCCAAGCAACGACCCGTCATTCACCTTCAGCTCCAACGAGCCGGGAACCTTCGAATGCCGTCTTGACGGTGGATCCTGGGCGGTCTGCGCCAGCCCGCAGTCCTACACCGACCTCCCGGACGGCCCCCACACCTTCGAGGTCCGAGCCATTGACGCGCTCGGCAACACCGACTCCACTCCGGCCACCCGCAGCTGGACGATCGACACTGCGGCGCCCGTGCCGCCGGTGATCTCCTCGCCCACGAACGGAAGCTCTAGCTCCGACGACACGCCGCTCGTGCAGGGCACGTCCGAGCCTGGTGCCTCAGTGACCGTTTACGTGGACGGCGCTCTGATCGGCACCGTCACCGCCGACGGCAGCGGCAACTGGAGCATCACGATCTCCCCGGCTCTGTCCGCCGGTACGCACACCTTCGAGGCGAAGGCCGCCGATGCCGCGGGCAACGTGAGCGGCAGCTCTTCGATCGTCAGTTACATGGTCAGCGCGCCGGTCACGACCCCTCCGGCCGAGCCTCCCTCGACCACTCCGCCCTCGACCACTCCGCCCACAACAACTCCGCCCGCCGACCAGTGCACACCAGACGAGGGCGAGGCGGCGATCCCGCCGAAGATCAAGGTCACGGGAGTGACGGTCAGCCGCAAGACGTTGGTCAAGTTCAACGTCACCAGCGACCAGTTCGCGATCGCGCGCGTGACGATCAAGCAGGGTTCGAAGAAGATGGGCACGGCGGTGCGGGCGATCAACGCGGGCTCGCGCCAAGTCGTGGTGAAGGTCAAGAAGCTGGGCGCGAAGAATGTCAGCTACAGCGCGCGCCTGAGTGCGGTGAGCATGAGTGGCGGCAAGGCCGTCGCCGACGCGTTGCTGGCGATCGACGCCGCCGGCAAGCCGTCGGTTGGTCCGCTCACCGGAAACGGAGGCACCTCCGGCGACATCGGCAGCGTGGTTGAATGCGGCAAGGAGCCGGGTGCGCCGTCGGTGAAGGTCAAGCTTGCGACCGTCGGCAAGGTGAAGGTGGGCGTGAAGTCGATGACCGTGAAGGCCACCGCCAACCAGTTCGCCGTCAGCACGGTGAAGGTGATTCAGAACGGGAAGACACTCACGCGCAAGGTCTTCATCCTCAAGCCAGGCAAGACGGCGACGAAGAAGCTTGCGTTCCTTGGCAGCTCGGCACTGGCCAAGGGCAAGTACACGGTGCAGGCGTCGACCTTCTCGGTCGACGGCGTGCGCGTGACCGCGAAGAAGACTTTGACGGCGAAGTAATCGCCGGCAAAAACTTTCTCGGCCCAGCCCTTGCATTTCGCGAATTTCCCGCGTATCTTTGAGTTGATCGTCGGGCGAGACGGACAACTCGCCGCTATACGGTCGCCACGGGCGTGTTGCCCGTTTTTTTTTGCTCAAAACCACTGAAACCAAAGGATTGGATCTCAAGTGAACTTCGCCCTCGGCAGCCGCACCTTTCTTACTCTCGGCAAGACCGTGTTGATCGCCATGCTCGCGGTCCTGATCGCATTTAGCTCCACCGAAGCCCGCGCCGCATCCAGCGTCGGCACAACCGGTTGCGACGCCGCGATCACAAAGCTGAACAGTTCGCTTGTGACGATCGCGAAGCGGCGCATCGCGGTTCGCGTGGCAAAAACGAAGGGCACGAAGGCCTTGAAGCGTGCGAAGCGCGCGCTGAAGAAGGCGCAGAATCAGGGCATGAAGGACCGCGCCGAGATCGCCAAGCAGTGCGCGGGCGGAAACGGCATCAACACGCTCGACGCCGAGTGCACGATGTCGATTGACAAGCTCTCCAAGTCGATCGACCTGCGCTACGCGCGCGTCCTGCGTTACAAGAAGCTCAAGGTCAAGGGCAGCAAGAAGGCCCGTGCCAAGGCGCTCAAGCGCAAGCGTGCGATGAAGACGCAGCTGAAGAAGCTCGACGAGCAGATCAAGTGGCAGGGCGAGCAGTTCCACAAGTCTTGCGGGGGGAACAACCGCGGCAGCGACGGCGGTACCGGCACCGGCGGCAACAACAACGGCAATGGCAACGGCGGTAACAACAACAACGGCAATGGCAACGGCAACGGTGGCAACAACGGCAACAACACCGACACCACGCCGCCCGGCGCGGTCGTAATCGTCGGCCCTGAAGGCCCGACCAGCGACAACACACCCACGATCGAGGTGATCGCGCCCGAGACCGGCGGCACGATCCAGTGCCGTATCGACGGCGACGACTGGCAGACGGTCACCAGCCCGTGGACCACGCCGGAGCTCACGGACGGCGATCACACGATCACATGTCGTTACGTTGACGCGGCCGGCAACGTCGGCCCGGACACTTCGATCACAATCACGATCGACACCACCGCGCCCGGCGCGGTCACGATCACCGGTCCCGGCGGTCCGACCAGCGACAACACGCCGACGATTGACCTGTCCGGCGGCGACGGCACCGGTCACTACGAGTGCAAGATCAACGACGGTGCCTACGAGACGGTCACCGCGCCGTACACGCTGCCCGCGTTGCCCGACGGCACCTACACGATCACCTGCCGTTACGTTGACGGCGCAGGCAACCCGGGTCCAGAGACTTCGATCACAATCACGATCGACACCACCGCGCCAGGCGCCGTCACGATCACCGGCCCCAGCGGTCTGACCAACGACAACACGCCCACGATCGATCTGTCCGGTGCGGGCGCCGGCGAGCACTACGAGTGCAAGATCGACGGCGGCGACTATGAGACGGTCGGCGCGAGCTACACCACTCCGGCGCTCTCGGACGGCATCCACACCATCACCTGCCGCATCGTGGACGAGGCCGGCAACGCCGGGCCGGAAAGCTCGTCGAACATTACGGTCGACACCGTAGGCCCGGTTGTGACCGTCGCCGACGGCACGCCGAAGTGGGATGGCACACACAGCTTCTCGCTGAGTTCCAGTGAGCCCGGCGTCACTTACCAGTGCAAGATCGACGGTGGCGCATACGCGACCGTGGCGGCGTCATTCACGACGGCCGCGCTGAGCAACGGCACACACACGATCGCCTGCCGCGCCACTGACGCGGCCGGCAACACCGGCGCCACGGCGACTAAGGACTTCGGTGTCTTCAAGGACCCGACCACGCTGACAAAGAGCGGCGGCTTCCAGTGGGGCCTCGGTTGCACTTACGCCAGCTCGCTCAATCAGCTGCTCGGATGCCCGGATGTCGCCCTGACATTGACGATCCCGGCCAACCCGAACGGACTGACCGGCAACTACCTGGCGGACGTCTCCGGCTACATCAACCGCATCAACAGCCTCTTCGGCACTTACACCAAGTACACGATGTCGATCACGGTCGACGGCGTGGCGGTGGCCACCGACGACGCAACGATCTGGTTCAACCTCTGCGGCCTTTCGCCGGTGGACCTGAGCGCGTCGAAGACAAACCTGTCGCTCTTGGCGGCAACGTCGCATACCATCACGATCCGACTTAAGACAAGCGTCGCGATCGACCTGCTGCCCTCGGTCAAGAGCAGCGGCCTGACAGTGTCGATCCACCACTGATACGCGCGCAATAAACAGTTTCTTCGGGGACAACGAAGAAAGGCCCGGCGGCCGAAGCGAAAGCTTCGGCCGTTTGCCCTTGTGGGGGTCTAAGGACGGCGCAGCGGCGCCAACCTAAATCCCCAGCGTCTTACCCAAAATCTCCTTCATGATCTCATCCGTGCCGCCGCCGATCGGGCCCAAGCGTGCGTCGCGGACCGCGCGTTCGATCTTGTATTCCTTCATGTAGCCCCAGCCGCCGTGGATCTGTAGGCACTCGTCGAGCACGTCGCAGAGCAGGCGCTGAGTGAAGAGCTTGGCCATCGTGACTTCCGAGAGTGGGTCCTTGCCCTCGATGAACAGGCGTAGTGAGTTGTAGGTCAGCGTGCGGGCGGCCTCGATGCGGGTGGCCATCTCGGCGAACTTGTGGCGGATCACCTGGAAGTTGCTGATCGGCCTGCCGAAGGCCTGGCGTTCGTGCGCGTAGTCCAGCGTGGCGGCGAAGGCGTTCTTCATCGCGCCCACGGCGCCCAGCGCCATCATCAGACGTTCCCACTGGAAGTTGGCCATGATCATGTAGAAGCCGTGGTTTTCTTCGCCGAGCAGGTTCTCTTCCGGCACGAAGACGTCTTCATAGGCGATCTCGGCGGTGTCGGAGGCGTGCCAGCCGAGTTTTTCAAGCGGCGTGGAAGTGATCCCCTCGCCGCGCTCGACGATGAAGAACGACATACCGTGGTGGCCGCCTTCGGGCTTGGTCTTGGCGGCGGTGACGATCGTATGAGCGCGTACGCCGTTGGTGATGAAGACCTTCGAGCCGTTTAGCACCCAGCCGCCGTCGACCTTCTCGGCGCGTGTTTGGATGCCGGCGACGTCGCTGCCGGCGCCGGGTTCGGTGATCGCCAGCGCGGCGATTTTGTCGCCGGTGATACCCGGTGCCAGGTACTTGAGCTTCTGCTCGTGCGTGCCGAACTTCCAGATCGGTGTCAGCGCGATGCCGGCGTGGGCCCACAGGCCCGCGGCCACGCCGCCGCTCTCGCAGGCCGGCAACTCCTCCAGCAGCACGGCGTCGGCGAGATACCCGTCGCCGGAGCCGCCGTACTCCTCGTCGAACTTCAAGCCCAGATAGCCCTGGCTTGCGACGAGCTTGAAGACCTCGTCGGGAAAGTGTTTGGACGCCTCCCACTCGTCGGCGTGCGGGGTGAGATTGTCCAGCACCCAGCGGCGAACGACGCCGCGAAATTCTTCGAGCTCTTCTGTGAAGGGCGGGGTGGGGCCGGTGGTCATGCCGGTGGGGCGGCTGGGTTTGTCTGACTGTGAATTTGCGGCGGTGGGAGTCATGTCGGCGATGGTATTAGACAGTCTGTCTAGATCAGGCCTTCACCTGGACGGGCGTTGCCGTCACGGTCGGCCGGTCGCGACCGCGCAGCAGCACCTCTTCGCCAAGGGTCCAGCGTGCCGCCTCGCCGGGGGCGGAGCGGTCCACCGCGGCGCCGCTGGCAAGTAAGCGCTCCGGCAGTTTCTTCGCGAGTTCCGTCAGTCGAGCCGCTTCGTTCACGGGATCGCCGATCACGGTGTACTCGAAGCGCTCGGCGGAACCGATGTTTCCGGCCACGGCATCACCGGCGGATACGCCCACGCCAAGGTCCAGCTGCGGAAGCGTCCTGCGCAGTTCAACAACCAGTTCGCGCGCGGCGGCCAGCGCGTCGCCGGCCGCGTCCTCGCGCGTGCTCGGCGCGCCGAAAACACACAGCGCCGCGTCGCCCTCAAACTTGTTGATCGATCCACCGTGGCGCCCGACGACCTCCACCACCACGCCGAAGAAGAGATTGAGCAGGCGCACGACCTCCTGTGGCGGCAGCGCCACGGCAAGCTCGGTGGAGCCCACGAGGTCCACGAACATCACGGCCACGTCGCGTAGCTCCCCGCCGAGGCTGACCCCCTGCTCAAGTGCCTGCTCGGCAACGTCCTCGCCGACGTGCCGACCAAAGATGTCGCGCATGTGCTCGCGCTCGCGCAGACCCGCGACCATGTCGTTGAATCCAGCTTGAAGCAGGCCGATCTCACTGCCGTCGTAAACGGGTACCTCGGCATTGAAGTCGCCCTCGCGTACGCGGTCGATCGCCTTGCGCACGGATGTCACCGGGTCTGCCACGGCGCGGGTGATCAGCACCATCGCCAGCAGCCCGACGGCCAAGGCGATCACCGACAGAATCAGCGCGGAGAGTTCGAGCGTTTGCTGTTCGTGCGGCAACACGCCGATCAGGCTGCCGCCGCCGATCAACGCTAGGCCCAGAACCGGCACTCCCGTGCTCATCGCCCAGGCCAGCAGTATTCGCGTGGTCACGCTTGGCACCGCTGGTTGTTTCAGCACGCCGGATGCCAGCGCGACGCGTGCCACTCCGCGCGTGAGTCGCTCGGCGATCAGGTAACCGAGCGCGCAGGTGGCGAGCAGGCCGAGCATCGCCGCGATTGCCACAACCATTCCCAATTTGGGCTCGTATGCCAGATTCAGGCCGATGAAGATGCCCGCGCCGATCATCCAGAGCGTGGCGTGGATGCGGAGTTGGATCATCGGCATGCGCAGCGAGCGCACCTGTTCCTCCGGCGTTGGATCGCGGTCGGTCATCAGCCAGCTCGTTACGGGCCGCAGTTTGCGGATCGCCCATGCGGCGCCCACGGGGATCGCCACGGCGAGGTACGCGCCGAGCACGATTGCGTTGACGACTTGAATCTTCGAGGTGTCGCCGATCACCGGCATCGGCACCAGCCAGACGACGGCCACGAACACGATCACCGCCCCAATCAAGTTGGCCGCCACCATCCCGATCGCGTACGGAATCACGGTCATCGTCAGCACCGAGCGCCGACTGCGTCGTGAAGGGTCTATGAGTTCAGCTAGGTCCATGGCTGATTACAAATCTCTTACACCGCTCGTGTCTTTGCTTTACAGACGGGCGCTTTTCTAATCAGAGGCGGGTGGCCGCAAGGGGCTGACCGCGTTCTGAACGGAGGACGTTTCGTGATTTATTGGCAATACCTGTTCGCGGAGCTTCGCAGACGCAAGTCGCGTGCTGTGTTGACGGCGCTGGGATTGGGCGTCGGCGTGGGCCTGGTGGTGATTGTGAGCGCACTTTCGCGAGGATTGGATCGCGCGCAGGCGGAAGTGCTGGAGCCGCTCACCGGCGTCGGCACGGACATGACGGTGACGCGGCCGGTCAATCCCGGCCAGAACGGTCAGGGCCTCACCAGCGCCGAGCGAGAGAAGCTGCAAAAGGAAAACGGACCGCGTCGCGTGGGGTTGCAAAATCTCGGCGATCCTGGCGAGAAATTCACGCGGGTGGAGTTCACGACCGGCGCGAACTTGAGCTTCGCCGCGGGGCAATTGAACAAGGTCGTCGCAATTGACGGAGTAGGCAAGGCCGCGGCTGGTTTGAGCGTTTCGCAGGTGACGGTGTCGGGCACGGTGCCCGAACAGACGTCGTCTTCCGGCGGCGGCATGGGTGGTCTGCCTCCAGGCGGCGGAGGACCGGAGAGCATCAAGTTCGACAGTCGCTCCGTAACCGGCGTGGATCAGACATCGCCGATTGGTCCGATTCAGCGAGATCAGCTCAGCGACGGCATCTATTTCAGCGCCGGAACAACCAAAGAAGCGATCGTGAGCGCCTCCTACGCAAAACAGAAGAACCTTTCCGTGGGCGAAGCGCTGACACTCAGCGATCGCAATTTTAAAATCGTCGGCATCGTTTCCGCGCCGCTGGGCGGTTCGGCTTCGGACATTTACATCAAGCTCACGCAGCTACAGAAGATCGCCGACATGCAGGGTCGTGTCAACACGATCTACGTGCGGGCGAAAAACGCCGCGAGCGTTTCGGCGGCGGCGGCGGAGATCGAGCAGACGATCCCGTCATCCTCCGTGACCACAAGCCAGACGCTCGCCGACCGCGTTGGAGGTTCAGTCGTGGACGCCCGCAAACTGGCCGACAAACTCGGCTCCGCCCTTGTGATCGCGGCGCTGGCGTCATCCGTGCTGGTGGCGATCCTGCTGACGCTGTCCGCCGTTTCCAAGCGCACTCGTGAACTGGGCACGCTGAAGGCAATCGGCTGGTCGCGCGGCCGAGTGGTGCGCCAGGTGGCCGGCGAGTCCCTGGCGCAGGGCGTACTTGGCGGTATCGCGGGCGTGGCGATCGGAGCGATCGGCGCATTTGCCGTGTCCGCGGCCGGATTGGAGATGAAAGCTTCGGTCGCCTCTTCCACCGCTTCGGGTGGCGGCCCTGGCGGTGGCCCGTTCGCACCGGGCGGGCCGCTTGGCTCGTTGGCAGACGCTGTCGTCAGCGGAAGTCGCAGCGTAAATGTGACGGCGCCGCTGGACCTGAATCTGATCCTGCTGGCGGTCGGACTGGCGATTTGCGGCGGAGCGCTTGCGGGCGCGGCCGGCGGTATGCGGGCTGCGCGGCTGCGTCCGGCGGAGGCCTTGCGCCATGCCGAGTGACACCACCACCAACGACTCACCGCAAACCGATCAAGCTGAGGAGAACACGATGACGGCCACCAAAATCGCGGCCGGGAACGCCGCGCCAAAGACCGCGAACGCGCTATACGAACTACGCGGCGCCTCGCGCCACTTTGGTTCCGGCGCGACGGCTGTGAAGGCGCTCGACGAAATCAGCGCGACGATCGGGTCTGGCGAGTTCGTCGTGATCGAGGGCGCGTCCGGCTCCGGCAAGACAACGCTTTTGCAGTTGCTTGGCGCGCTAGACGCACCGACGGCCGGGCAGGTGTTGTTTGACGGGCGCGACATGACCACGCTTTCGGCCGGAGAGCAATCGGCGCTGCGGCGCGACGCGGTGGGTTTTGTCTTTCAGCAGTTCAACCTGATCCCGACGCTCACCGCCCGGCAAAACGTCGAGATCGCGATGGTTCCACGGGGCACGGGCACGCGCGAGCGAGCCGCACGCGCGAGCGAACTGCTGGAGCGGGTCGGACTTGGCGGACGGCTGGAGCACTTACCACTTCAGCTGTCCGGCGGCGAGCAGCAACGTGTTGCGATCGCCCGCGCACTCGCGAATGATGCGCGCGTGTTGCTCGCCGACGAGCCGACCGGCAACCTCGACAGTGCAACCGGAGCGGAGGTGTTGAACCTGCTGCACCGGCTGTGGTCCGAACACGGCTTGACGATCATCCTGATCACGCACGACCCTGGCATCTCACAACGCGCGAGCAGGTTGTTGCGCATGTGTGACGGGCGCATCGTCGAGGACCGCCGGATCAAATAGACGGCCGTGGCCGCGCGCTCATAGACCCTCTCGGGCGCGCGGCCCGGACGCCGGCGGCAGGAACCGCCCCAGCAACCGCGACCACGGCATCAGTACGAGTCCCACTACAAGCGCCAACAGCGACAACTGAAGCACCAGTGACCAGGTGGATGTAAACCCGCGCCTGAGCAGAGACTCGATGCTGCCGGCGGCCACCGCTGACGCCGACACGTAAATCGAATAAGACACGATCCGCCCGCTGAAGAACGCCAGTGTCAGCCGGCCCAGCCGCATACCCGTAACTCCCGCGGCGATGAACAGCGAAGCCGACGGCACCGGCGAGATCGCAAAAAGCATCAGCGCCCCAAACGACGCCGCGCGCCGATCTTCTGCCACCGCGCGCAGCGTGTCCAGCTCCGCGATGCGGCGCTCACTGAAGTGGTCGCGAAAACGCTTCGCCAATGTGCCAAGCACCAGTCTGCCCGACGCCGCGCAGACCGCGCCCAGCGGCACGATCAGATACGGCGGCATGTCGTAGGTGACGTTGAAGAACACCAGCGCCATCCACGTGGGCGGCGCGAACGCCGGCATCACGTTGACGCCGAAGACCACGGCTGCCAGCAGCAGATAATCGGCGATGCCGGTCAAACTTTCCGCCTACACGCCGTAGCCGCCGTCGATCCCGTCGTCGCCGTCGCCCGATCGCAGACGCGCGGTCTCCAGCTCCACGATCGCCAGAATCTCCTCCGCGCTGTCGCAAAGGTGGATCAGATCAAAATCGTCTTTGCTGAGCTTCTGCGTGGCCAGCAACCGGTCGCGGATCCAGTCCACCATTCCGCTCCAGTAATCGACGGGCGTGAAGACCGTGGGGAAGTGGTGCATCTTCTTTGTCTGCACCAGCGTGAGCGATTCGAACATCTCGTCGAGCGTGCCGAACCCGCCGGGAAAGGCCACGAACGCCTGCGCGTAGCGCACGAACATCGTCTTACGCGCGAAGAAGTGACGGAAGTGCAGCGAGACGTCCTGGTAGTCGTTGGGCTTCTGCTCGTGGGGCAGTTCGATGTTCAGTCCCACCGAAAGCGCGCCGGCGTCACGCGCGCCACGATTCGCGGCCTCCATGATCCCCGGGCCGCCGCCCGTGATGATCGCGTAGCCGGCCTCTCCCAACTGCGCGGCGACGTCGCGGGCGAAGGCGTAGTCCGGATGGTCGGGCGGCGTGCGCGCCGAACCGAAGATCGAGACTCCCCGGCGCACCTTCGCCATCGTCTTGAAACCCTTGCGGAACTCCTCAAAGATCAGGTCCAGGCGCGCCGGGTCGTCGATCGTGGTCTCGACGACATCGGCGCCGACGCCACGAAAGAGCTCTTCGTCGAAGGTCTCCGGCGGCAGCGGCGCGAACTGAAACTCGTCAAAGTCCATGGCGTGCCCAGAAGTTTCGCGCGCATGCCGGTCGCCGCGTGTTCGCCGTGAGACATACCGCTGATTTCGCCTAAGGGTGGTTCATAAAAGCGTTTACGTCCGCGTAGGATTACCGTCCGAATGATCCGGGGGGAGCTTTCAGACGGTCGTGAGCGCGCCGTCTACGACTTGGAGCGCGCGTGGCGTGGCCTTTCGGCCGCTCAGCGACGCCTGCGCGGACGCGACGCGCGCGAGACCGAAGATCTGAGCTTGCCGCAGTACTACCTGCTGCGGCCGCTGCTTGAGACCGAAGAAATGTCGTCCGGAGAGATCTCCGCTCACGCCGGTCTGACCCCGGCAACCGCCACGCACATGCTTGAGCAGTTGGTGCGCGCGGGAATCGTGCGCCGCGAGCGCTCAACCGGAGATCGGCGGGTCGTCGTCACGTCGCTAACGCACCGAGGCAAACGCTTGATGCAGGCCAAAAACAAGGTCGTCATCGCGAAGTGGCGCGAAGCGATCGCCGACCTGGACGAAGCGGCGCTTGACCACGCGGCAGAGGTTCTGCTGCGGCTGATTCGCTACGTAGACGACCTGTGATCCGGGCCTAGGCTTAGACCGTCAGCACCAGCTTGCCCGTGGTACCGCGCCCGCGAATGTCCTCGTGAGCGCGGCGAGCTTCGGCCAGCGGGTAGCTGCCGCCGACGATCATGCGCAGGTCGCCTGCCGTGATCAAGTCGAAGAGGCCGTTGACCGCTTCGTCGAGCATGCCGGGAACCATCGTGCAGTGCACCATCCAAAAGCCCACGATCGCGCGACTGCGACCGATCAGCGCGCCGGGTTCAACGGTCGACGGCGGCACGCGTCCCGCCATGCCGTAGGTGACGATGCGGCCGAACGGCGCCAGCGCGGCGAGTCCGCCGTCGAAAGTCGCGCCGCCGGCCATGTCGAGGATCACATCGAGTTTGCGACCTTCGTTGGCTTCGGTCAACGCCGATTTCATCTCGCCTGCCGTCTCGACGCGTGAGTCGATCGCGACGTCGGCGCCCAGCTCAAGCGCCAGTTCGCGCTTTTCCGGGGTGGAGGCGGTGGCGATCACGCGACCGGCCCCCCAGCGCTTGGCAAGTTGCACGGCAATCGAGCCGACGCCACCGGCGGCGGCGTGTACAACGACGCTTTCTCCCTCCGCCAAATGGGCTGACGTGCGCAGCAGGTGCCAGGCGGTCACCCCCTGGAGCACCACACCCAGCGCCTCACCATCGCTCACCGAGTCCGGCACATCCCAGGTCATGTTCGGCCACGCGACGGTGCGCTCGGCGTAGCCACCGGCGCCCGCCAGCAATGCGACGACCCTGCGCCCGTCGGGCGTGATTCCCACCACCTCGGCACCCGGGATAAGCGGCAGCGTGGCGGCGGCAAGGTAAGAGTTCTCAGCTTGATGAGTGTCCGCGTAGTTGACGCCGGCGGATTTCACTTCGAGCAACAGCGCGCCTTCCGGCACGACTGGGTCATCGACCTCGCGAAGTTCCAAAACCTCGGGACCGCCGAATTGCTCTACCTGTATCGCCTTCACCGCTTGCCTCTTTTCTGAGAATGAATGAACTTCCGCGGGCGGTCTATACCGCCGTTAAATTCGCCGCCTGTTGGTTAGTCGCCTAGACCGGGCATGCTGTTGGCAGACCGATCGTTGAGTATCGCGACCGTGTCCGCGTACATGCGCTGCTTGATCGTGGCCAGCGTGTTTTGATCTTTTCCCGCCAGCTCATCGGCGCGGGCGACTGCCGACGGCAGCACCTCGTCTTCGCTGACCGCGAGCTGCGCGATGCCGGTCGCCGCCGCGTCCTCGCCGCCGAAGCGGCGTCCGGTGGTCATCGCCTCGTGCGCCGTCTGCGGCGCCAAGCGGGCTTGGATCAGCGCGCTCATGCCCGGTGTGAACGGAATGAAGATGTCCACCTCGGGCAGGCAGAAGTATCCGCGGTCGGAGCGCATCACGCGTTCGTCGCAGGCCAGCGCCAGCATCGCACCCGCGGCGAAACAGTGGCCTTGAATCGCCGCGATCACGGGCGTGCCGAACGCGAGTACGCGCGCGAGCAGTCCGTGCACGTCGCCGAGAAAATCGTTGACCTCGCCGACGTTGGCGGCGAACCAATCCAGATCCAACCCGTTTGACCAGATCTTTCCGCGAGCGGAGATCACAAGTGCCTTCGGTGATTCGGCGACCTCCACCTTGTCGAGCGCGGCGTTGACGCCGGCCACCCAATCGGGGTTGAACCTGTTTTCGTCTTCGCCGAGGTCGAGAACGAAGACCGCTCCATCGCGGGTCAGTGACGGCACGTGCTGCTCCTTTGCGTTCGCGGCGTTCGCCGAATGCCGCCCATCATATGAATCCGCGACGGCGATCTAGTCTCACGCTCGACGCCAATGTCAGATCGCCACGCCAAAATCCTCGAGCAACACCGCGTGGTCGCCGTCTTCGTCGGCGGCGCCGTCGGCACGCTGCTGCGTGCCGGACTGCTGGAACTTGCGCCGGTCGAGCCCGGGCGCTGGCCGTGGCCCACCTTCATCGCCAACGTCCTGGGCTGCCTGGCGCTGGGCTACCTGCTCACTCACTTGCACGTCAACGGCGGTTCCGCGCGGCGAGTGGCGCTTTTGGGCACGGGTTTCTGCGGTGGCCTGACGACGTTTTCCACGTTTCAATTGGAGATCTACGAGTTGATCGACGGCGGCAGCGCTGCACTTGCGGCCGGCTATGCGGTAGCCAGCATCGTCGCAGGGTTGCTGGCTGTCAGCGTCGCCCGGCGAGCGGTGCGCGGCAGCGAGGAACTGGCGTGAGCAGCGTTGTGTTGACAGTGAGCCTGGCTTTGCTGGGAGGCCTTGGTGCAGTGGCGCGGTACGTCGTACACAGTGCGGTCGTGCGCGTGGATCCGACGGAGTTTCCGTTGGCGACCTTCGCCGTCAACGTGGTCGGCTCGCTGTTGCTCGGCGTGTTGGTGGGAGTGGGCGCCGGTGACGACGCCCGCAAACTTGCCGGCACAGCAGTGCTGGGCGCGTTCACCACCTTTTCGACCTGGATGTGGGAGACGGAACGCCTCGTCGCGGACGGAGAGCGGCGCGGAGCGGCGACGGGCGTGCTGACGAGTCTGCTGATCGGATTGGGCGCCGCCGCGCTGGGCGTGGCGATTGGCCGGGCGATCTAGAAATTCACTCGGCGGGTGCGGCGAGCAGCTCGCCGGTGGCCGCGCAGATCTCATCGATCGCACGGGTGCAGCCGTCGCTGAACGGACCCAGTCCGAAGAATCCGTGGATCAAACTGTCGTATCGCAGGTGGCGCACCGGAACCCCGGCGGCGGCCAGCGCCTCGGCGTAAGCATCGCCTTCGTCGCGAAGCGGGTCGTAGCCGGCGGTCACGACGATCGCGGGTGGAAGTCCGGCAAAATCGCCGGCTTGAAGCGGCGACAACCGTGGATCTCGTCTGTCGGTCTCGTCGGACAAGTAGTGGCCATCGCACCAGTCCATCCGATCCTTGGTCAGCAACGGGCCGTTGGCGTTTTCGGCGTGCGATGGTCGAGCCTCGGCAAAGTCGAGCACGGGATAGATGAGCACCTGCGCCGCAAGACCGGGCGACTCGCCGCGCAGCGCTTGCGCCGCAGCCGCGGCGAGATTGCCGCCGGCGCTGTCCCCGCCGATCGCGACGCGTGCAGGATCCCCGCCCAGCGACTCGGCTTCCGCCAGCGCCCAGCGCGCGGCGGCGATCGCGTCGTCCAGACCCGCGGGAAACGGATTCTCCGGCGCCAGCCGGTATTCCACCGAGAGCAGCGCCACTCCGGCCTTTTCGGCGAGTGTGCGGGCCTGAAGGTCGTAAGCCTCGATGTCTCCGACGACGAAGCCCCCGCCGTGCAGGTAGACGAGAGTGGCCACGGGGCCGTCGGCGCGTGGCCTATATAGACGCGCGGGCAAAGGCCCGTCGGCGCCCGGCAGTTCGAGGTCTTCGGTCGAGGCAAGGCTGGCGGGCGGCTGGCTTTCGGCTACACCGACGTTCAGAGCATGAAAAGCCTCTCGCGCTTCTTCCGGCTCGCCCATCGGCAGGCCGAGGCCGCCGGGCACCGCGTCGTTGAGCGCCTTGATCTGAGGGTCCAGTGGCGCGCGATCCAAGCGTTCCGCGGCCTCGCCGACGCCTGCTGAATCGGTGCCGACTGCCGCCGGGTCGGTGGAGCCGTTGCCGTCCGGTGCCGGGCAGCTCATTGCGACGCCATTCCGCCGCCGACCGGATTCTCCGCGGCCCAAGCGATGATCTTCTTCGATCCCTGCACGACGGTGCCGTCGTCGGCCTCCATCAACGGCACCCAGTTCGTGCCGTTCGGGCTGAGGCGCCGAACCTCACGGCGGCCGCGCGTGAAGTTGAAGGCGTTGGGCAGAATTCCGAGGCCGTAGGTGAGTTTGACCTCCGGTTCGTAACCGGCGTCGCGCAGCGCCTCCCAAGCGGTACGGCACGGATGCTCGTGCGGACCCATCGGAAACTTCCCGTAACAAACGTAAAGCTTCATCAAAACGGATGATTGCAGATCGCGCAGATCACGAATAGGCTTTGTGTGAAGGTTTTCCCCCACTGCACTCATGACGAATCGATCTCTGCTCACGTTCGCGACGATTGTCGCCCTATTGCCCTGCGCCTGGCCCGCATCGGCCGATGCCGCGGTTAAAGACCAGATCTACGATCCGTCGTGCGTTTCGCGCATCGAGATCACCGCTCCCGAGCAGTCGATCGTCAATCTGAACGCCGATCCCAAAGGTGAATACCAGCCGGCGACGATGACGTTCGATCTCTGTGGCCAGGGCACACAGGTCTACGGACCATCGGCGGTCACGATGCGCCTGAAGGGCTCCGGTTCCTTTCGCACCCTCGACAAGAAGGCCGCCTTCAAGGTGAAGATGCCCACCGGCAGTCGCATCGACGGGCTGAAGAGTTTTACGCTCAACAACATGGTGCAGGACCCGTCGATGATGCACGAGGTATTCGCGTACGACGTGTATCGCGCCGTTGGCTTGAAGGCGGTGCGCACCGGCTACGCCACGGTCACCCTGAACGGTGCCCTTTACGGCCTGTACGTCAATATCGAAACACCGGACGAGCGATTTCTGGCGGCCAACTTCTCCTCCACCCAGCACTTCTATGAAGCGCCGGACTGGACCAAGGGATTCGGCACTTTCAGCAGTCGCGACGTGCTGCCGGGCTCGGTGGCCAACTTCGAGATTCAGGCCGGCAGTGAAAGTTCGCGATCAGATCTCGAGGCGCTCGCGGCGATCTCGGAGCTCGCGAGCGACGATGACTGGTGGGCTGCCTTTCAGCAGAAATTCTCAGTGGAAAAGGTGCTCCGTTTTTGGGCCGCGGGCCGTTACCTTGGCGACGACGACAACTACGACGCGCACGTCAACAACTACTTCTTGCACAGCGACTCTGCGGGGGTGTTTCACTTTCTGCCCTGGGGCGCGGACCGGTCGTTCAGAATCGCTCCGCCGCTCGACCCCGATACCAGCAACGGAGTGGTCTTTCAGCGCTGTCTCTCGAATCCGGCTTGTCGGGCCGCGTACAGAGTTCAACTCGGCGTGATCGCCGAGCAGGCCGTCGCCCTGGACCTGGTGGGCAAGGCTCATCAACTTCAGACCGTAATTGCCGCGGAAGTGGCCGCGGACCCGCGTAAGGAGATGACCGTGTACGAGCAGTGCGCGGCCGCCAACGTAACGATCGATCACCTGGTCAATCGCGAAGCGCTTTGGGCATCGACGTTCAGGGATCCGCTTTCCGGGATCGTTTCGGCGCAGTCATCGACGAGGTTGGATTGCCCCGCGCCTCCAGTGGTGGATCCGCCTCCGCCTCCGCCTCCGGCGACAACGCCGGCCGAGCCGCAGACCGAGCCGCAGGTTCCCGCCGCGTTACCGGCCGTGTCGATCAACGCCGGAGCCGCTTTTACGCGAACTCAGCGCGTGAAACTTTCATTGTCGTGGCCGCTGGGCGCAACTGCCGCCGAGGTGTCAAACGACGCGCAGTTCTTGAGCGCCCGCAAAATCGAGAAGACATCCGAAGTTGAGTGGGATCTGATCGGCTCCGGCAGGTCGTCCAGACCGCGAAACGTCTATGTGCGCTTCACCGGCCCGGATGGCCCGGTGGGGTCCGTCGTCAGCGACTCGATCATGCTCGACCTGACCGTCCCGGAGTTGACGGAAATAACTGTCCGCCGGCTCGGCCCCGTGGTTCGCCGCGTCCGTTCCGGAGACGAGCGCCGCAAGAACTTTCTGCTCAGCGCGACCGCGAACGACACGGTTTCCGGTGTGGAGAGCGTGCAGATACGCACGTTCCGCGGTCGGGAACCGCAAACCCGCTCTTACACCCCGCGTGGTCGACTGGAGCTGGTCACGTCCGCTCGCGTCGCGTACGTGCGTGCAGTCGATCGCGCCGGAAATAAAAGCGTGTGGGCGCCGATCTTGCTGACCGGCTAAGCCCGCGCGGCCTAAAATCGGCCCGACTTCGCTTCTAGTCGGCGGTGTGCACCACCAGTACCGGCCGACGCGCCAGCTGAACCAGCTTGTGCGGCGTGGAACCAAGCAACGCGCCCTTCCACGGCGAGTCGCCGTAGCTGCCCACCACGATCATGCGTGAATCGTGCTCGTCGGCGACCGCGATCAGTGCGTCGGCAGCTTCGCGGTCGACCAGTTCCAGTGAGCCCGCCACTCCGGAGTCTTGGACATGCGCAAGCGCCTCGCCGCCGATCTTTTCGCCAAGTTCCTCCAGCGCCGCGCGGTGGTCCTGAATCTCCGCCGCCCCGCGATACGGCTCGTAGCCGAAGACCACCACGACCTCGTCGCCGGTCTGCTTCGCCAAGTCGATCGCCTCGTTCAGCGCGGCCTTCGCGCAGGACGAGCCGTCTGCGCCCACGACAATCGATCCAGCCATCTCACTCACCTCCGGTTGCTGCACTATTTGAGAGTTCAGGCATCGAGTCGTTAAGCGCCTCAGGGTGCGCCACCTCAAGCTTGCGCTTGAAGAATTCGCGGTTGCCCGACCACCACACGGTCATCAGAACCAGCCCGATAAACATGAATATCAAGAAGATCGCATCGGGCGGTCCGACGCCGAGCCAAGAGTCACCGGACTCGGAGTTTGCGGGGTCCCAGAGATCTATGAACGACTTCCCCAGCAGCGCGAAGAGAATCAGTCCACCGAGGCTCGGCAGTACGCCGATGTAGAGGAAGTTCTTCGCGCTCTTAAACAGTTCTCGCCTGTAATAGACGGCGCACGCGACGCCGGTGAAGCCGTAGTAGAACGCGATGAACAGCCCGAGCGCCGCAAGTGAGTCGTAAAGGATGTTTTCACTCACGATCGTCAGGCCCACGTACCAGGCCACCGACAACAAGCCCATCGTCCACGTGGCGACAACCGGAGTGAAGTAACGCGGATGAACGTCGCCGAAGACCTTCGGGATCGCTTTGTTGCGAGCCATCGAAAGCGAGGTGCGCGCGGTCGGCAGGATCGTCGTCTGAGTGGAGGCGGCGGCGGAAGTGAGCACCGCGATGATCAGGATTTTGTCGAGGTTGAACTTTGTGCCGAAGACGTCGGCGCCGAGTGCGCTCAGCACGTCGTCGGCGTTTTCGGCCAGAAAGTCAACTCCGTGAAATGCCTGGGCCGCCGTTGACACGAGCACGTAGATAATCACCAGCAGGATCGTGCTGGTCAGCGCGGCCAAGCCGGGCGTGCGTCTTGCGTCTTTGGTCTCTTCGTTGACCGTGACAGTGCTATCCCAGCCCCAGTAGATGAACACGGCCAACAACACGCCCGACGTCATCGCGCCAAAGTTGTCGATCGCGAATGGAGAGAACCAAGAGATGTGCGGGTGGATCGAACCAGCGGGATCGCCGGTGTACACCTTCACCAACGCGACGACGGCGAAAAGCGTGAGCGTGAGGACCTCCGCGCTGAGCAGAAAGTTCTGCGTGCGCGCGGACAGTTCGATGCTGCGCGCCACGATCCAAGTCATGATCAAAATCCAGACCACGCCGACCGCGGTCACAGCAAAAGTAGAGTCCGCCGCGTCCTGCCAGCCAAACAGCAGAAACGTGTAAAGACCGGCGATCTGGGCGAGGTTTGCCATCACGACGATGTCGGCGACGATGATCACCCAGCCGTTGATCCAGCCCAGCTGGGGCCCCATCGCCTTCGTCACCCATGTGAACGTGGTGCCGCAGTCCGGGTCGGCGCGATTCATATAGAAATACGCCGCCGCGATGAACAGCATCGGTACGAACGCGAGGATCATGATCGCCGGGCCCTGAACGCCCACGGCGGAGCCACCGGCGCCGGCGGCCACGATGAATCCCAGCGTGGCCGCGAGGCTGTACCCCGGCGCCGTTGAGGCGACGCCGATCACGGTGCTGGAGATGAATCCGATCGCGTTCTTCTTAAGCCCCTTCTCGCCGACTTCGGCGGAAGTTGCTCGGTCCACGGCCTGGTCGCTCATCGCGCGCCTCCCATGATGAAGAACGTCAAGCCGGCCACGGCGCGGTCGGCTTCGTTGCAATTCTCACTTTAAGGGTTGCGCTGGCGGAAAGTGCGTTTTGTTTCAACGTTCACCCGAGAGAGCGGTACTCCGGTCGAACGTATGTCCACGCAGCTGATCGGGCCGTCCACACCGAAACCCGATCGGAATGGGCTTTTCAGGGGTTTGTAGCCGTACACGGGTATCGAGTCCGGCTGTCGGCTCCGATACATGAGCCGACGATAGTCAGTTATCTGATTCAAGGGGCCGACGGATGTCTATGACCGATCACGGGAGTCATTTTTCTTGTTCTCTCACGGCAGTCCTGGTGGATTGCATGCGAGAGAAATACGGCGACGAGGGCGTCAAGCGCCTGCTGGAGCTTTCCGGCAGTAAGCGCACGCCCGAGTATTTGTGCGACCTTGGTAACTGGATCTCTTACGATGAGGGCATCGCAATACTT
This sequence comes from Actinomycetota bacterium, assembly GCA_016213645.1. Taxonomy (GTDB): domain Bacteria; phylum Actinomycetota; class Thermoleophilia; order Solirubrobacterales; family JACPNS01; genus JACPNS01. The sequence continues at coordinate 74,210 of JACQZY010000018.1, read as the reverse complement.
GAGGCCGGTCGCGAGATCTCCGGCGAAGAGGATTTCGCATTCCGCCTTGGCAAGGAGGCCGGCGAGCGACTGGCCGGTTCGCCAGTCGCGGCGCTTTTGCGTTCGCTTGGAGCTCCGGAAGAGGTTTACCGCCAACTCGTAAGCACGGCCGAGAAGTTCAACACCGTCACCGTTCAATCAGTCGACGAAGTTCGGCCGGGCTTTGCGCGCTTGAAGGTTGGACCGCGCGAGGGCTTTCCCCGGTCGCGGGTTCACTGCGATCACACGCGAGGCCTGTTCACATGCACGCCCGTGCTGTTCGGCCTTGCGCCGGCGACGATTGAACACAAGGAGTGCGCGGCCGACGGCAAGGTCGACGCGTGTACCTACGAAATCACTTGGGACCCGGCCAAGCCGCAGAACAACGATGTCGAAGACGTGCGCGTCGCCGCGCTTCAAATACAGCTCGATGCTGCGACCCAGCGCCTACAGGGGGTGTTCGCTACCGCGACCGACCTGATCGCCGCCGAGGACATCGACGTCACGCTCGCGCGCATCACGGATCGCGCCGCGCTGGAAGTTCGAGCCCCTCAACACGTTCTGGCCGTGCGCGCGACCGACGGTGGCCGGTTGCACATCCACTCTCGGGGCTTGGAAGACGACGAGGCCAAGGAGATCGCCGATCGACTGCTCGCCGATGACGCTGCCGATCTACCCGATGCGTGGATTGTGGCCGAAGTCGGATCGCAGCGCCATCACTATGGACGGCTCGCGGCGATTTATCGTTCGGCCAGTTCGATTTTGAACGAAGAACGCGAACTGCTCGACGTTTATTCGCGCTACGCCGCCGCGGCGCTTGACAACGCAACCTCTCTGTCGGAGGCCCGCCGTCGTCACGCCGAGGCCAACGCCTTGCTTGAGCTTGCGCGCACGCTGGCGTCGACCAGCTCGCGCGCGGAGACCGCTTTACGGCTCGGCGCCGCCGTGCCGACGGTGATCGACTGCGACCGAGCCGATCTGCTTGCGTGGGACGATTCGCAAAGGGAATTCGTCAGCGACGCGGATGTTCAGTTCACCGACGTCGAAGCTGTGCAAATGCGAGTCGACCCGCAGGCCGTGCAGCCGCTCGCCGGCCGGCTCAGCAAGTCCGGCTCGAAGTCGATCTTCATCGGCTCGGACGCAACCGACCAGCTTGAGCGCCAGATCCTCTTCGACCTCGGGGCGGTTTCCGCGGCACTCGTGCCGATTCGCTCCGGCGACCGCTTCCTGGGCGCGCTCGTGCTGTGGGTGGACAACGACGCCGAGCGCCTGCGTCCCTCTCCGGAACTGGCGAGCCTGCTCTCCGGCGTCGCGGCGCACGCCACCAGCGCGCTGGAAAACGCGATCCTGCTCGACGCGATCACCTACCAGGCGCGGCACGATGGTCTCACTGGTCTGACGAACCGCGCATTCTTCGTTGAACTACTCAAGCGCGTTGCCAGTGAGGCTCGCGCCCGTGAGCGGTCTTTCAGCCTGTTCTACATCGACATCGATGTGTTCAAGCAAATCAACGACGAGCTTGGGCATGACGTCGGCGACGATCTTCTGCGCCAGGTTGCCGACCGCCTGCGCGCCTGCGTTCGCAACGACGATCTGGTCGCGCGTCTTGGTGGCGACGAGTACGGAGTGATCGTGGAGGAGGTGGACGCCGAGTCCGCCGAGATCGTCGGGCGGCGTTTGAGCGAGGCGTTCGAAACGCCGTTCAAGATCGGTGTTCACGAAATCGACGTGAAGGCGAGCATCGGGCGCTCCGACTGGAGTGGCTCCGACGACGAACTCGAAGCGATGGTGCGCCGCGCCGACACGGAGATGTACAAGGTCAAGCGTGTTCATCACGCCAGGGCGGCCGCGCCCGGCGCGGGCTCTCGACCGATCGCCGCGTGACCGCACTGGCGGCCGCGTAAATAATTCCTTCGTGCCATCCGACCCTGGTCCAGACGGCGACACCCATCACCCGCCGGGTCATGTAGCCTGAAAATCAGCCGCCGGTAGCGGTGGCACCAGATGCGGGAGGTATGGCCAAGATGGCGATTTCGACCACCACCAAGTCAGGCGAGGCACCCGGCGGCAAACCCGGTGGCGGCGCCGACCTGCAAGAGCTCGCGCGCAGGCATCTATGGATGCACTTCACGCGCATGGGCGCCTATGGGCCGGATCACCCGATCCCGATCATCACGCGCGGTGAAGGCTGTTACGTCTACGACGAGCACGGCAAGCGTTACCTGGATGGTCTGTCCGCGCTGTTCTGCGTAAACGTGGGCCACGGCCGTGCCGAGATCGGCGAGGCCGCCGCCAAGCAGATCTCCGAACTCGGCTTCTACACCAACTGGAGCTACGCCCACCCGCGCGCGATCGAACTGGCCGCGAAGGTGGCAGAGCTCGCGCCCGGCGACCTCAACCGCGTGTTCTTCACAAGCGGCGGGTCCGAAAGCGTGGAGAGCGCGTGGAAACTGGCCAAGGCCTACCACCAGTTAAACGGCGACCAGCGACGCACCAAGCTGATCGCCCGTGATCTCGCCTACCACGGCACCACCCACGGTGCGCTTACGGCCACGGGCATCACCTCGCTGCGCGAGCAGTTCGAGCCACTCGTGCCCGGCGGCCTGCACGCGCCCAACACAAATGTTTACCACCTGCCGCCAGACCACGAACCTTTGTGGGCCGCCGACGCGATCGAGCAGATGATCGAGTTTCAAGGCGCCGACACTGTGGCCGCCGTGATCCTTGAACCAGTTCAGAACGCCGGTGGCTGTTTCACGCCGCCCGAGGGTTACTTTCAGCGCGTGCGTGAGATCTGCGACCGCCATGGCGTGCTGCTGATCAGCGACGAGGTGATCTGCTCCTGGGGTCGCCTCGGTTACTACTTCGGCCACGAACGCTACGGCTACTCGCCGGACATCGTCACCACGGCCAAAGGCATCACCAGCGCCTACGCCCCGATGGGCGCGATGATCGCGAGCGACCGTATCGCCGAACCGTTCATGCAGGGCGAGAAGTCATTCAGCCACGGCATCACTTTCGGCGGACATCCCGTTTCGGCTGCGATCGCGCTGGCGAACATCGCGATCTTTGAACGCGAGGACCTCTGTGGTCATGTCCGCGCCAAGGAGCCCGAGTTCCGCGGCATGCTCGAGGGACTTCGCGAGTTGCCGATCGTCGGCGACGTTCGCGGCGCCGGCTTTTTCCAGGCGATTGAACTGGTCAAGGACAAGGAGACGCGCGAGAGTTTCAGCGACGAAGAGTGCGAGGTGCTGCTGCGCGGTTTCCTTTCCAATGCCTTGTTCGACAAAGGTTTGATCTGCAGGGCCGACGACCGTGGCGACCCGGTGATCCAGCTCTCGCCGCCGCTGATTGCCGACAGCGAGCAGTTCGAGGAGATCGACCGCATTCTGCGATCGGTGCTCACGGAGGCCTGGGACAAGATTGTCCGCCACTGACTCGCAGGCGCCTCCGGCAGGGACTCCGCCGGCAGCGCCCGGCGGCAGTCTGAGCGTGGCCGTACTCGGGGCCGGCGGCACGATCGCGCCGGCGATCGTGCGCGACCTTGCGGAGTCGGCCGAGGTCTCGGGGCAGTTGTTGCTGGACGTCAACGCCGAGCAGGCCGAGCGCACCGCCGCCGCGCACGGCGGCGGCAAGGCAACCGCGGCCGCGGTGGACGCGCGCGACTCCAAGGCGCTGGCGGACCTGTTGGACGGCCGCGACGTGATCGTCAACTCCGCCAGTTATCCACTGAACCTCGGCGTGATGGAAGCCTGCCTGCTGGCGGGCTGTCACTACATAGATCTCGGCGGTCTTTACTGGACGACGCTCAAGCAGCTGGAGCTGAATGACCGTTTCCGGGACGCCGGGCTGTTGGCGCTGTTTGGCATGGGCTCGGCGCCGGGCAAGACCAATGTGATGGGTGCGCAGGTGACCGCCGCGCTCGACGGCGAGGTCGAGCGCATGATGATCACGGCCGGCGGCCGTGACCTCGATCCGCCCGAAGGTTTCGCGCCGCCTTATGCGGTGCGCACGTTGCTCGACGAACTCACGCTTTCTCCGGTGGTGCTGCGTGACGGTAAACCCGTTGAGATCGAGGCGCTTTCCAGTGGCGGCATTGTGGAATTTCCGCTACCGATCGGTGACGCGCCGTCGATCTACACGCTGCACAGCGAACTGGTGACGTTTGGCGAAAGCTTTGGCTGTGCCGAGGCCGGTTTTCGATTGTCGCTCGGCCCGACGGTGTTGAAGCGGCTGAAGAGCTTGATCGGCGCGAGCGATGCCGAAGTCGAAGCCGTGATCGCCGGGGCGGTGAAGCCTTCGTCGCGGACCGTCTCGGTGCATATCGTCGATGCCTGGCGCGGCGACCGCCACGCGCGCGCCACCTGCACGACTTCGCCGCACGAGGCCTGGGGCCTGGGCGGCAGCGTTGTCTCCACCGCCACGCCCGCCGCCGCGGCCGTTCGCTTGCTGGCGCGTGGTGTGATCACCGCGCGCGGCGCACTGCCACCCGAAAGCTGCGTTGGGCCGGAAGATCTTTACCCGGAGCTGGAAAGCAGAGGCGCGCGGTTTGAGTTGGAGGTTGGTGCGGAATGAAAGTGGGCGTGCCGACCGAGGTCAAGACCGACGAGTACCGCGTTGCGCTGACGCCGGTGGGAGTGCGCGAACTAGTCGACCGTGGTCACGAGGTGCTGGTGCAACGCGGCGCCGGCGAAGGCAGCGCACTGCCGGACCGCTCTTATGAAGAGCAGGGCGCGCGCATTCTGCCTGACGCCACAGCGGTGTTCGAACAGGCGGAACTGATCCTCAAGGTCAAAGAACCTCTGCCGCCGGAAGTGGCGATGCTACGGACGGGCCAGATCCTTTTCACGTATCTACATCTTGCGCCGGTGCCCGAGCTTGCGCGCGGACTTTGCGAGAGCGGCGCCACATGCATTGCCTACGAGACCGTCGAGGACGCCGCCGGCCGGCTGCCGCTGCTGGCGCCGATGAGCGAGATCGCCGGCAAGCTGGCCGCGCAGAGCGGTGCCTTCATGCTGGAGCGGCCGCTGGGCGGGCGCGGACTTCTGCTTGGTGGTGTGCCCGGAGTTTCGGCGGCGAACGTGATGGTGATCGGCGGTGGAGTCGTGGGTATGAACGCGGCAATCATCGCGATCGGCCTGCAGGCCGACGTCTTCGTCTTCGACCGCTCGATCGACCGTCTGCGAGAGCTGGAAGTGGTGTTTGCCGGCCAGGCTTCCACGGTTTACTCGTCAACGCTCGCCATCGAGCAAATGCTGCCCTACGCGGATCTGGTGATTGGCGCGGTGCTGGTGCACGGCGCGCGTGCGCCGCACGTGGTCAAGCGCGAACAGCTCAAGATGATGAAGCCGGGAGCCGTGCTGGTGGACGTCGCGATCGACCAGGGCGGATGCTTCGAGACGTCAAGGCCCACCACCCACAGCGACCCAACTTACGAAGTTGAGGGCGTGCTGCACTACTGCGTGGCCAACATGCCGGGCGCGGTACCGATCACCTCCACGTTTGCGCTGACAAACGCCACGCTGCCGTATGTGCTGGCGCTGGCGGAGCATGGCCCGGCCGGTGCCGTGGAGCGTGATCCGGGCCTGGCGCCCGGTGTCAATGTGGCCGGCGGTCGCGTGACCAACGCCGTTGTGGCAGAGGCAGTGGGCGCTGAGTGCGCGCCGTTGTCCGGTCTGCTTTGAAAATTTCCGCAGTCGATCAGTCCCACCAACGAAAGGAACCCCGATGTCAGCGCCCGAGCTGAAGAACTTCATCAACGGCCAGGAAACCGGCGACGCCGGTGGCGAGGACGTGATCAACCCGGCGACCGGGGAGAAGATCGGCAGCGCGCCGCTTAGCGGAGCCGCCGACGTGGACGCGGCGGTCGCGGCCGCCAAGGCCGCGTTTGACGCGTGGGGTCACGCCACGCCGCAAGAGCGATCGACCGCGCTGCTGAAGATCGCCGACTCGATCGACGCCGCCGCCGAGGAACTCGCTCAGCTGGAGAGCGCCAACGTCGGCAAACCGATCGAGTTTGCGCGCGAGGAGCTGCCGCAGGCCTCGGATTGTCTGCGCTACTTCGCGGGTGCGGCGCGCAACCTCGAAGGTCGTGCGGCCGGTGAATACATGGAGGGGTACACATCGATGATCCGCCGCGAACCCGTGGGAGTGGTGGGCCAGGTGGCGCCGTGGAACTATCCGTTGCTGATGGCCGTGTGGAAGATCGGTCCGGCGCTGGCGGCCGGCAACACCGTGGTCTTGAAGCCCAGCGAATACACACCGCTGACAACCGCGCGGCTGGCCGAGATCGTTGCAGAGCATGTGCCGGCCGGCGTCTTCAACGTGATCTACGGCCACGGTGACCCGGCCGGCCAGGCGCTGGTCACGCATCACGACGTGGCGATGGTGTCGCTGACGGGATCGGTGCCGACCGGCAAGTGGATCGCCCGCGCGGCGGCGGATTCCTTGAAGCGCGTGCACCTGGAGCTTGGGGGCAAGGCACCGGTGGTGATCTTCGACGACGCCGATCTCGAGGCCGTGATCGAGGGCGTGAAGATCGGCGGCTACTACAACACCGGCCAGGACTGCACGGCGGCCTGCCGCGTGCTTGCGGGTCCGAAGGTCTACGACGACTTTGTGTCTGGGTTGAGCGAGGCGGTCAAGGAGCTTCCCGTCGGCGACCCGACCGACGAGACCACGGAGATGGGACCGCTGGTAAGCGCGACGCAGCGCGACCGTGTGGCCGGTCTGGTCGAGGGGCGTTCGTCATCGGCCGAGCTGGTGACTGGAGGCGCAGCGCCCGATGGCGCGGGCTATTTCTACTCGCCGACGGTGATCGCCGGTGTCGCCCAAGACGACGAACTCGTGCAGAAAGAGGTCTTTGGCCCGGTCGTGACCGTGCAGCGTTTCGACAGCGACGAACAAGCGATCGAATACGCCAACGGAGTCGAGTACGGCCTCGCCGCCAGCGTCTGGACCCGCGACGTAGCCCGTGCGATGAACGCCGCCCGCCTGCTGCAGTTCGGCGCGGTCTGGATCAACGACCACATGCCGTTGGTCAGCGAAATGCCTCACGGCGGCTTCAAGCAGAGCGGCTACGGCAAGGATCTATCGATGTACGCGCTTGAGGACTACACGGAGATCAAGCACGTGATGGTGAATTTGGCGTAGGTGTGGTTGAGCGAATCGCCCGCGAACCGAGATTTGCGGATTCGTACATCCGCACGATATAATCGTACAGATGAACGACTCCACCGAACAGCTCTCCACGACTGCCGCCCCCCGGTCTGGCGCGGAGAGCTCTGGTGGTGAGGCGGTCGGCGCGGGCATCGGAGCCGGCGCCGACCGCTCTGTCGTTTCGTCCGCGGACGGCCAAGGTGGTTCGGGCGAAATTGATTTGACCGCCGGATCCGCCGCCTCTGGCGAGGCGGGATCCGCAGGCCCCGTCCAGCTTGCTGATCCGCTGACTCTGCCTTGCGGCGTCACATTCACCAATCGCATCGCAAAACCGGCGATGGCCGAGGCGATGGGCGGGCGTCAGAACAAACCCACGCCCAGGCTCTTCACGCTGTATCGCCGCTGGTCCGGCGGTGGCGCGGGCATGTTGCTGACGGGCAACGTGATGATCGACCGCAGGGCGCTCGGCGAGCCGGGCGACGTGGTGATCGAGGACGACACAAATCTCACCGAACTCAAACAGTGGGCCGACGCGATGCGCGCCAACGGTACGGTCGCGCTGGTGCAGCTCAACCACCCCGGTCGCCAGGCGATGCCCGGCACGTCCAAGCAGATCGTCGCGCCCAGCGCGGTGCGCGCGCCGGTCAAGGGGCTGCGCCTGCCGACGCCGCGCGCCCTCACCGATGCCGAGGTCAAGGAGCAGATCAAGCGCTTTGCCACCGCCGCCGAAGTTTGTGTGCGTGCGGGCTTTGACGGCGTGCAGATCCACGGCGCGCACGGATATCTGGTTTCGCAGTTTCTTTCGCCCAACGCCAACACCCGCACCGACGAGTGGGGAGGGGACGCCGAACGCCGTCGCCGCTTCCTGATCGAGATTGTTCGCGCCGTGCGCGCGGCGATCGGCCCGGACAAGGTGCTCAGCGTCAAACTCAACTCGGCGGACTTTCAGCGCGGTGGATTTACCGAGAACGAGTCGCTGGACGTGATCCGCGCGCTCGACACCGAAGGTCTCGACTTGCTGGAGATCAGCGGTGGCACCTACGGCAGCGCGGCGATGGTCGGCAATCCGTCGGGGATGAAGGCCAGCACGCGCGCCCGCGAGGCGTACTTCATGGACTTCGCCGAGCGCGCCCGCGCGATCACAAAAACGCCGCTGATGATCACCGGCGGCATGCGATCGGCTGCCGCGATGCGCGAGGCGCTGGCGGCGGGCATAGACGTAGTCGGCATCGGCCGTCCGCTCACCGTGGAACCGGAGCTTCCACGTCGCCTGCTGACCGAGCGCAACGCCGTCAGCGCGTTGAAACCGGTTAAAAGCGGCATCAAAATGCTTGACGGCGCGGCCGAGCTGATCTGGCACAACCAGCAGCTTCGTCGCATCGCCGACGGCCGCGAGCCGGATCCCGACATCGGCATCCACCGCGCTCTGCTGAAACTGCTTTCGCCTAAAGGCATCAAGCTGCGCCGTGGTAAGCGCAGGGGCGCGGCGTGAGCGCCGCCACCAAGGCCGCACCTCGTACCCGCACCGGCGGCCCCGAGCCGCTACTCGACGCCGCCCTCGCGGTGGTCGAAGAACACGGCGTCGACTCGCTGACCGTTCGCGCGGTGGCGGCGAAGGCGGGCGTTTCGCCGGGGACCGTTAGTTATCACTTCGACACCACCGAAGCGCTGCTTTCGCGTGCGCTTGAGCACGGCACAATGCAGATCACCGGCCTGCTCGAACGTCTGGCCGGAGACCTGATGGACGGCGGTCTCGACGCGGCCGAGTGGCCTGCGATCTTCGCCCGGGCGCTTGCCACGGATCTTGAACTGCGCCGCGCCCAGCATCTCGCCTGTATCGAACTTCAGATGCTGGCGGCGCGCCGGCCCGAACTTCGGCCCGCCGCCGAGCGCATCCAGCTTGCCTATGCACGCGTCGCGTACACGATCGTTCGCGCGATGGGCTTGGCCGATCCCGAACAGACGGTCGTCGGGTTGGTGGCGATGGTCAGCGGGCTGATGCTGAAGGAACTGGCCACTCCGGCGCCGGATGCGGAAGGACGCATACGCGCCGCGCTGGAGAGTGCTGCTGCGCGGTACTAATTGGAGCGAGGGTGACGGCGTGCGACGGCTCCGGATCACCTCTGCTTGAATCTCACAAGCCGGTAGTTCCAAACCCTGAGCCTATGAACGACAACGGCAACAACACGGGCGGCGAAGCATCCGCCGTCACCACCGAACTTCGCGGACACGTTCTGCTGGTGGGCCTCAACCGCCCGGCCAAGCGCAACGCCTTCAACCTGGCGATGATGCACGAGTTGGCGCAGGCCTACGGGCGGATCGAGCGCGACGACGAGATCCGCGCGGGCGTGATCTATGCCCATGGAGACCACTTCACCGGCGGGCTGGATCTGGCGGAGGTTGCCGGCATTTTCGGCAAACCCGAGCAAGCGATTCCCGAAGGCGGCCTGGACCCGTGGCGAAACGACGGCACGCGCTGGACGACACCGGTGATCGTGGCCACGCAGGGGCTTTGTTACACCGCGGGGGTGGAACTGGCGCTGGCCGCCGACATCCGCGTCGCCTCCGCCGACACACGCTTTCTTCAGTTCGAGGTGCAGCGCGGAATCTTTCCCTTCGGCGGTGCCACAACCCGCTTCGTGCGCGAAGCCGGGTGGGGTAATGCGATGCGCTGGATTCTCACCGGTGAGGAGTTCGGCGCCGAAGAGGCGTTGCGCATGGGCGTGGTGCAGGAGGTTGTGGCGGCCGGCACGCAGCTGGACCGCGCGATCGAGCTTGCCCAGTTCATCGCCGAGCGCGCGGCGCCGCTGGCGGTGCGCGGGGCACTGGCCAGTGCCCATCGCGCGCTTGACGAAGGTCACGACGCGTCGGTGGCGCACTACACCGAGGACATTGCGACGCTGCTCGGCAGCGAAGATGCACAGGAAGGCGTGCGCTCGTTCATCGAGCGTCGCCAGGCAAAGTTCACCGGCCGCTAAGGACCGGCCCCGGCGGTGCGCTCGCCAGTGGCATAGGTCTTATGGATCGAGGCTGTGTTCGGCGTTGCCGAGCGCCCACTCCAAACGCAGTTCGGCGGTCCTGCCACGGGGGCGCTGAACGCACCTCCGAGCGCTGACTGTGCAAAGTTCGCGCGGGATTGTCTAAATTCCGTCTCATGAGCAAACTTGAACGTCGCATAACCCTCGCCGCAGTGATCATCCCTTTCATCGGTTTCATCACCGCCGTCTATCTGCTGTGGGGTGGCGCGGTCGACGCGCTGGACCTCGGAATCTTCGCGCTGATGTATCTGATCTCCGGGATGGGCGTTACCACCGGCTACCACCGCCTGCTTACGCACCGCTCCTTCGAGACCAAGCCGTGGATCCGCGCGGCGTTTGCGATCGCGGGTTCGATGTCCGTGCAGGGCGCGCCGATTCACTGGGTCGCCGATCACCGCAAGCACCACGACTTCTCGGACGAACCGGGCGATCCGCACAGTCCGCACACGCATGGCCGTCCCGGCTGGCGTGGCGTTGCCGCCGGCTGGTGGCACTCGCACATGGGTTGGTTGTTCAGCCGCGACGAGCGCGCTTCGGCCAGTCGCTACGCGCGCGATCTCAAGAACGATCCGGCGATCGTGTGGGTGGACAAGCTGTTCGGTGTGTGGGTGCTGCTCGGCCTCGCGATCCCTGCGGCGCTTGGATACGCCCTCTCGGGCGGCGAGCCGTACGCGGCATTCACGGCGTTCATCTGGGGCGGCTTGGCGCGAATCTTCTTGCAGCACCATGCCACCTGGAGCGTGAACTCGATTTGCCACATGTACGGCAAGAGTCCGTTCGAGACCGGCGACCAGAGCCGCAACAACTGGGCGGTCGCTCTCGTCGCGTTGGGCGAGGGTTGGCATCACAACCACCACGCCTTTCCAACCTCCGCGCGCCACGGTCTGCGGCGCACGCAGATCGATCCGTCATACGTGTTTATTCGCATGCTCGATTCGGTCGGTTTGGCGTGGAACGTTCGTCGTCCCACCGAGGACCAGATGCGAGCGAAGTTGCGCGTCCCACCGGGAGACGAGCAAGAGTCTGCTGACGCAACTGATCCCGCCGATCCGGTGGTCGCAGCCGACGAGCGTCAAGTCGTCTTGCGATAGACCGACAGGGACGCGAGTCGGGCTGTTTCAAACTGCCGGTTGCTCGGTGAATTCGATCGCCTCGCGAAATCAGTCCTCTCGCGGTATCGAGCGCTAATAAACCAGCGTTCGGTCCCGTCGGCGCGCCTTTTTCTCCAGGTTCAGCGCGGCGTCGGCGCGGGCCAGGAAGTCCTCCGTGCTTTCGCCCTCGCGCCACACCACCCATCCGACGCTGGCGGTGGGGGTGATTTCCGGGCAAACCCGCGCACGCGCCGAGGCGATTGCGGCGGCCACGCGGTCGCGTGCCGTCGTGGCGTCGCGAGCGTCGGAGTCCGACAGCACGACCGCGAACTCATCGCCGCCGCGCCGTGCCGGCATATCGGTGCGCCGCGCCGTCCGCAGCAGGGCATCCGTGACGGCGAGCAGCACCTCGTCGCCGACGGAGTGACTGAAGAGATCGTTGACGAGCTTGAAGTGGTCCAGGTCGAGCATCAGCATCGCCAGCGGCTGCCCGGTCGATTTGCTTCGGCGAATCTCGGCGGTCAGGCGTTCGCTCAGCCGCCGAGGATTCGGCAGGCCGGTAAGTGCGTCGGTGTGGGCGAGCTGAAGTTTCTCGCGTGCGGCAACGATCGTGCGACCGCGCGTGTATGCCAGTAGCCAAGCGGAAAGCCCGATCAGCAGAACCGTGTTGACCAGCTGAATGGTGGCCAGCGGGTAATCGTTGGCGAACAGGATCGTCGCGTAAAGAACGGTCGCGGCCGCCATGTATGAGATCGCGGCTCGCACCGAGAGGATCGCGGCTACGGCGAGCACGACGAGCAGGTAGCTCTCGACCAGCGCCGGAGCGCTGCTGCCGGCCACGATGCAGCCGAACGTGATCATCCCCAGCGCGGCGACCGCTAAAAGGTGGAGAAGATGCTCCGGTTGTTCGCGCCGCGAGGCCATTCGCCAGACCACAGGAGCAAACACGACAACCCAGAACAGTGATATTCCGATCGAACGAAGCGAGAAAGCGAGGTTGCTCAGACCAAGCAGCGCGCACGCATCGACGGCGACCGCGATCGTCAGGATCGCGGCGGCGGTGGTCTTCCAAATTACGCGCCGCGCGCCGATGATCGGATCGCTGCTCAGTTCGGCCCCGTCGACCCGCCGCTCGCGTAACTCCCGGACTTCATCGGTGTCCGGCGTTGGGCAGGGCAGCACGACCGCCGAGCGTGGCGAAACGTCAGGCTCACCGCTGCCGCCTGCCGGCGGCTTCGCGTCGTGCAGCGCCTCGTCGGCGCGGCGATAAACGTCTTCCGCGGTGTCGCCCGGCTGAAATCGCGTTGTCGCGCATCTGATCGTTGGATCGACGTCGTCACAAATCTGATGCCGTGCCCAAGCTACACGTTTGCACGCCTTGCGAATCGGTTCGTTTAGATCGCGGTCCGGGCCGCCCGGTGCGATCACGACGAACTCGTCGCCGCCTCTGCGCACGAGCATGTCGGCGCCGCCGAAGGCCGAGCGAATCGCGTCGGCCGTTGCCACCAGAACTTCGTCGCCGGTGCTGTGGTCGTACCGGTCGTTGACCTGCTTGAAGCTATTAAGGTCAAACTCGATCAGCGCGAAGCCGCCACCGCCACGTTGGGCTCGCGCGATCTCGTGGGCCAGCCTCCGTTCGAAGCTGCGCAGGTTGAATGCGCCCGTCAGACCGTCGCACTCTGCCAGCGTGTGATTGAGCTTGACAGTGAACTTCAACTGCCGTCGCACGGCGCTGATCATCAGAGACGAACAGACCACGAATGTCGCAACGATCAGCGAGCGCAGCACTGACTCGTCGTCGTGGATCGTCGCGCCCATCGTCAGCAGCACCGCCACGGACAACGTGATGTGCGGGACGGCCTGACGCAGCGGCAGGTAGAACGCCGCGCCGATGGCGCCCACGACGAATAGGATCTGATACTGCGCTCGGCTCTCGACCATCACCTGTTGACACGCGAATGGTGCGATCGTGGCGTAAAGCATCGCGCCGTGAAATATCCGCGCGTCGAAGCGATACCGCTGAGCGCGGGCGGCCAACACGATTGCCGGTGCCAGCAGAATCCCGGTGACGCAGATCGCCCGTACAAACGGCGATGCGAGATCGTCGCCGATCTCGGTGAACGAAAAGACCAGTGTCGAGAGGCCGATCCCGAACGCGAACACCGCCAAGAGCCAATAGTGCACGCGGTAGGGAATTCCGACCTCGTCGACCGGCTCGGCGCCACGTCGGCGAGTTATGCGGGTGAACGCTGTGGCCGGAAGTTGCGCCTGATCAACGGCGGGCGTCGGAATTCGCGCACGGGTGCTCGCGGCGCCCGGCCGGTCCCCGGTTTCCTCGTTCGCGCCGTCCCTGGCGCCGTGGGCTTTTCGCATTTCTGCCATTTCCTGCGTTTCCCGGTTTCGCGGGGCTTGGGCATCCTGCCGCCACCTGCCGCACCGGTGTGAATCTTCAGAGTGATCGTCCCGCTCCCCGCGGTTTGATCACGCTTCTCACTTCCTGTAGAGTCGCCGCAATGACTCAAGTCCCCCCGGTCGACCCCACACACCAGCCTAGGCCTCTAGAGCGTTTTACGCGAACATTTGGCCAGACAAAAGTTGGTACGTGGATCGGCCGCGAAATTCTCGCTCCGATCGAACCGAAGGTGATCAAGGCGACGCGCGGAAAGGTGGTGCTCGTGTTTGGCATGCCGACGCTGAACATGACCACGCGCGGCCGTAAAAGCGGCGAGTTGCGCACGGTGACGTTGCGGTACTTCACGCGCGGGGAAGACGTCGTGCTGATCGCGTCTAGCTTTGGGCGCGACGCGCATCCGGCCTGGTATCTGAAACTGTGCGCCGACCCACACGCGGAGCTTTTTTCGCGCGGGAAGGGCGGGCGTTACGTGGCTCGCGAGGCCGGTCCGGACGAGCGGGACGAATTGTTCGCGCTGGCCGTGGGGCTTTACGGCGGGTACGAGAACTACCAGGCCGGCACGGAGCGGCGCATTCCGGTGATGGTGCTTTCGCCGGCGGACGAAGGCTGAGGTCGCATTGAACGCGGGTCACCAGCGGGGCGAGCTGCGCGCCCATTGACATCGAGCGCTTCGCGACCGTCGATGGCCGCCCGTCCAACATTCGGCAATCCTCCTTGGCGCTGCTGATTGAATGCCGTTTACGTGTCTGCGCCCGCGATAGAAATGGGATCGGTCGTCAAGACGTTCGGTCCGATCACCGCCGTCAATGGTCTTGATCTCGACGTACCGTCGGGCGTCTGTCTGGGCCTGCTCGGTCCTAATGGCGCAGGCAAATCCACGACGATGCGTCTGCTCACCGGTCAGGCGATCGCCGACACGGGATCGATCCGCGTTCTTGGCCATGAACTGCCGCGAAACGCCAAAGCGGCGCGCGCCGAGATGGGGGTGGTGCCACAGCTCGACAACCTCGACGTTGACGTGACCGTGGAGGAAAACCTCGCGGTCTTCGCACGGCTTTATCGCGTGCGCGACGTACCGGCGGCGGTCGATCGCGCGCTGGCGATCGCTCGGCTGACCGACCGGCGCCGGGCTCGCGTGGACGAGCTTTCCGGAGGGATGCGCCGTCGCATGCTGCTTGCTCGCGGCCTGGTACACGATCCACGGTTGCTGCTGCTGGATGAACCCACGGTCGGCCTGGACCCCCAGATCCGCACACAGCTCTGGTCGCTGATCGACGATCTGCGCGGTCGCGGGGTGACGATCTTGATGTCCACTCATTACATCGAGGAGGCCGAGCGCCTGGCCGACGAAGTGGCGGTGATGACGGCCGGATCGATCATTGCGCGCGGCCGTCCGGCGGATCTGGTGGCCGAGCATGCCGGCCGCGAAACCGCCGAGGTGTTCGGGCCCGCCGGTGAACTGGCGGCACTTCGCGCTCGCGCCGAGGATGCCGGACTGCGCGTGCGACCGGCCGGACCGGCGATTGCCGTGATGGGCTCGGAGCGCGCGCCCGACGGACTGCTGCCCGAATACGCGGTGCGTCGGGCCGCTTCGCTTGAAGATGTGTTCGTTTTGCTGACGGGGGAGGAAGCCGAATGAGCGATCATCCGGTCGAATCCGACGGCGAAGCGACCTACGGCGTGCGGCCGCCAACGACCGACGGTCGGCGACAACCGCCGCCGTCCGCACCCGCCACCGCGCCGGGGTCACGCGAGCAGATTCGCGTGAGGCGTCTCGACCCCGCCGCGATCAAAGGCGTGATGAGCCGCGAGGTCGCCAACTTCCGCACATTTTGGAAGGGCACCACCTTCAGCAGCGTGCTCGAGCCGATCATCTACCTGCTCTCGTTCGGACTCGGACTCGGCTCGACAATCGTCGGCGAGGTTGAAGGGGTTCCCTACGCGCAGTTCGTCGGCACCGGCATGGTGGCTACGGCGGTGATCTTCAGTAGCGCGTTGCCCGCGATGTTCGGCACCTTCGTCAAGCACCATTTTCAGAACACTTACGACGCGATCCTCGCCGCTCCGGTTGACGTGGAAGAGCTGGTGACCGCGGAGATGCTCTGGATCGGCCTGCGCTCCGGCGTCTACGGCACCGTGCCGCTGCTGGTAACGATCGGCTTCGGCCTGGACCCGGCGCCGGGCATGTTGCTGGTGCCGCTGTTCGCGTTTATCACGGCCTGCGCGTTCGCGGCGTTCGGCATCACCGTCGCCGCGATGGCGGAGAAGATCGACCAGTTCAACTACGTCACGACCCTCGGTGTGACACCGCTGTTTCTGGTGGCGGGCACGTTCTTCCCGATCAGCGGTCTACCGCAGGGGCTTCGCATTGCCGCGCAGCTGAATCCGCTGCACCACCTGGTTGAACTGGTGCGCCACGCCGCCTTTGGATTTCAAGCCACCGACCTGCTGCGGGTGGCGTTCTTGGTCGCGCTGGCGCTGGTACTGTGGCGGCTCGCCGTGGCGCGAATGCGGCGGCGGCTGATCGACTGAGGGGCGAGGCGGCCGGTGCCGGACGCGCCGTCGGCAGTGCGGCCGTGCGGCGATGCGGCAGTGCGGCGATGCGGCAAAGCCGTGCCGCTGTGATCCCGCATTGCGGCCCGGCCGTGCCGTTGCGAAATCGCGGCGGGGAACTACAACCCGAGCCCCCGCACGCCGTCCTCGTTCCATCCTAGGTGGTGGGCCAGTTCGTGGCGAACGGTGCGTTCGATCTGCGCGCGCAGCAGTTCGCGGTCGTGGCCGAAATCGCGGATCAACGTGTCCTGAAAGATCACAATGCGGTCGGGCCAGTGGTCGTGCGCGATCGTGTCTCCTTCGTAGATGCCGTATGCGCCGCGCTCGTGTCCGCCGTTGGACACCACAACCGGCACTGTTTCAAGCGCCTGCTGAAACTCTTCGGGCAGGCGGTCGATCGCCTCGGCCACCATACGTTCGAATTCGGTCGTGGGTCCGGGATTGCGAAGCATCCGCGCCAGCATCTCGCTGCGCCGCGAGGTCAGTTCGAAGTTCTGGATTTTGGCCACGCCGATCCGCCGGCGGCGCTTGAAGTTGTGAACGGCCAGACGTATGCGGTCGCGGGTGCGCATGAGCAGATTGTGCCGTGTGACCGCGCGATTTGCGCAGATTCCGTGTCGGCCGCCGCCGCAAACGGCTTGCCGAATCGCATAATCTGGCGTTCATGGACCTGCCGATATACGAAGAGCTGATGCCGGCGTTCGACAACTCGGACGAGCTGGCGGTCGTTGTGTCCGCGGATCAGCAGGCGACTTGGAACGCGCTACTCACTGCCGACCTTCTTGAGGTCGGAAAGAAACACCCGCTGTCGGCAGCGCTTGGTGCGGTGCGGATGCTGCCGCAGCTGATGAGCGGCCTGCTTCACGGCGAGAGCCCAGAACCAGCTCCGTCGTCGATGTGTTTGGGCGACCTTGGCGACGCGGTATCCGGGGAGGGGAACCTGGGTGAAACTTGGCGAGCGCGAGGGCAGCGAGTTGGCCTTGGGTTTGGTCGGCAAGTTCTGGAAACCGGTGATCGAGTACCGCGCGGTTGCGGCCGATGACTTTGCCGACTTCGCGGAGCCCGGATTTGCGAAAACGATCTACGCGTTTCGGCTGCAACCGTCCGGCGACGGCCGCACGCTGCTGACCGCCGTGATGCGTACGGCCACGACCGACGAACACGCCCGCCGCTGGTTCCGCCGCTACTGGACCTTCGGCGTCGGCTCCGGCGCGCACGTTTTGGTCAATGGTCTGCTCGACACAGTCCGAGAGTCCGCGGAGTCCGCAGGGGTCGGCTGAGCGGGCGCAGTTTGGCGCGGCGCTAGTGCGGATGATTGCGCTTCCTTTGCCCGGCCGGGAAAAGGAAGCGCAATAAAGCACACAAAGTTCTTCGCTACGCGCGGAGATCTTGGCGGATCGCGGGTCGGCTGGAGTCGGCTTTCTTTACGGGCCGGTCTGGTCTCCTCGGCCGCCGACCGTGCGACGGTCAGCAGAAAAACCGGCGAATGCTCATGCCCCGATCAGCTGAAAAAACCAGCGAACGCACCGTAAAGCAGAAAGAAGTTCAGCACCGAGATGACCGCGGCGATCACCCACATAGTTGCCGTCACCGCTCGCCCGTTCGTCATCTCACCCATGATCGAGCGATTGCGCGTGATCAGGATCAATGGCACGAGCGCGAACGGGATGCCGAACGAAAGCACGATCTGCGAGTACACCAGCGCCGCGCTTGTGTTCACGCCGAGCGCCAGCACCAGCAGTGCAGGCGCCATCGTGATCGCGCGACGTAGCAGCAGCTTGATGTTCCAGCCCATGAAGCCCGCCATCACCACCTGTCCTGCGTAGGTGCCCACGCTCGATGACGAAAAGCCAGAGGCCATCAGCGCGACGCCGAACGCCAGTGCCGCACCGCCGCCGACGAGCGTGTCGAGATGGCCGTGAATCTGGTCGAGGTCGCTGATGCCAGTCAACCCGGAGGTGTGAAACAGCGCCGCCGCGATGCAAAGCATCGAGAGGTTCACCAGTCCGGCCAGACCGAGGCCGACGATGCAGTCAAGCCGGTTGTAACGGATCAGCATCCGCAGTTCTTCACTGTTGGCGGGCCGAATGCGGTTCTTCTGAAGTGCGGAGTGCAGGTAGACCACGTGCGGCATGACCGTGGCGCCGATGATGCCCACCGACAGTTTCAGCGCGCCATCGCCGCCGAGGTCCGGCACCAAACCACCTGCCAGCGCACCGTAATCCTGACCGCCTACCGCGAAGAAGTTGTACAGAAAGCCCGCGCCGATCAGCGCCAGAAGAGCGATGATCGCAAGCTCGAACTTGCGATATCCGCGCTGTTCGAGCGCAAGGATGCCAAACGCCACGACTGCTGTGATCAGCCCGGCCGGAAACAGCGAAATCCCGAATATCAGATACAGCCCCAGCGCGGCGCCGACGAACTCGGCCAGGTCGGTCGCCATCGCGACCACCTCGGCCTGCACCCAGAGCATCGTGTTCCACTTGCGGCCGTACTGCCGTTGGCACAACTCGGGAAGGCTGCGCCCGGTATAAAGACCGGCCTTTGAGGTGAGGTACTGCACGAGGATCGCCATCAGGTTCGCCATCACGATCACCCACACCAGCTGGTATCCGTGCTGTGCGCCCGCGGCGAAGTTGGTGGCGAAGTTGCCAGGGTCCACGTATGCCACAGAGGCCACAAAGGCCGGCCCGAGAATTGCCAGCGAAGCGCGGAAGCGCCCACGCGAGAGCACGTGCGAGAGCGTGCTTGTGGGGTCTAGCCGCGGCGAGTCCGGAAGCACCACCGTGCTGCCGGCCTTGGCTACAGCGGGGGCGTTCTCGTGTGAATCCTCGCGCAGCATCAATGCCATTGTAGCGGAATTTCTAGGCATGCCAAGAAATATTTTGTGACTGATGTAGAATAATTGTGTGAGAGCTTCAAGTCAATCTCTTGTACCCCCGCGCTATCGGCATGCGGACCTATAATCGCGACATGCCGGCACTTCGCATGCAGCCGCGCTCGCCTGCCGTCGAGGATTACCTGAAGGCGATTTACTCGCTCGGCGCCAGGACGAGAGCAAGCGGCGCCGGCGAAAGCGGCGTCGATCGGAGCGGCGCCGGCGCCGGCGCCGGTGCCGAGCGACGCGACGACGTGGGCGCCGCGCGCGCCTCGCACGACGCGGCCGTGTCCACAAACGACCTTGCCGACCGGCTCGGGCTCTCCAGCGGTTCAGTCTCGGCGATGATCAAGCGCCTCGACGAGGACGGTCTGGTCCGCCACGAGCCCTACCGTGGCGTCGCGCTCACCGACGCGGGGCGCGAAGTCGCGCTGCGCGTGCTGCGCCGCCACCGGCTGATTGAGCTTTTTCTGGCCCAGGCGCTCGACATGCCGTGGGAGGACCTTCACGACGAGGCCGAGATCCTCGAGCACGCGATGAGCGATCACCTGATCGAGTTGATCGCGCAAAAGCTCGGCGATCCGCTGGTGGATCCACATGGCGATCCGATTCCTTCGCGCGACCTGACGATCGCACCAAGCGTGACCGAGCGTCTCGCCGAGCTGGAGTCCGGCGCGCGCGCCACTTTTGTTCGCGTATCGGATTCCAACCCCGACATGCTGCGTTATCTCACCGAGCTGGGGATCGCGATCGGCGACGAGCTCACGTTGGTCGAGCACCAGCCGTTTGACGGTCCGACCACGATCGCGATCGGCGGCCACCAGCACACGCTCGGCCAGAACCTCGCACGCGCGATGCGCGTCGAACGAGTGGCCTGAACTCGGCGGCGAATCCGGCCGCGCCCACTGAATTGATGGCTTCATCCCGGCAGAAATCGCGGCCGCCGCACCAACACGGCCCTCCAGGCCGCCACCTGCACCTGCGCCTGCTGCGTCGCCGCGGCAAAATGCTGCGCGCGGGCGGCGGCGCCGCGCTACTGGCCGTGCTGGGGCCGGGTCTGCTTGCCGGCCTTTCCGACGACGACCCCGCCGGCATAACCACCTATTCGATCCTGGGCGCGAAGTACGGCTACCAGCTGCTGTGGGTGCTGGCGCTTTCAGTTGTGGCGCTGATCGTGTTTCACCTGCTTGGCGCGCGAATGGGACTGGTGACCGGCAAGGGATTGCTAACGCTGGTGCGTGAACGCTACGGCCGCCGGGGTGCATACGCCGCGCTGGTCGCGCTGATGGCCGCCAACCTCGGGACCCTTTGCGCGGAGTTTGCCGGCATCGCGGCTGGTGCGAAACTGCTCTTCGGCACGGAGGCATATGTCAGCGTGCCGGTCGCGGCGGTGGCGGTCTCCGCTCTGGTGTTGCGCGGTTCGTTCCGGCGCATTGAGCACGTGCTGCTGTTGCTGTCATCTGTCTTTGTGGCGTATGTGATCTCCGGGTTGATGGCCGGTCCGGATCCCGCCGCGACCGCAAAGGGACTGCTTGTGCCGTCGATGCCGGTCACGCGCGACGCCGTGCTGGTGGCGGTGGCCACACTGGGCACCACGCTCGCTCCGTGGGGATTGGCGTTCATTCAGTCCTACGCCGTGAACAAGCGCCTGCACGTGCCGGACCTGCGCTACGAAACGGTCGATGTGGTGGTCGGGTCGGTGATGACCGGGGTGATCGGCGTATTCGTGATCGTTGCCTGCGCCGCCACGCTGCACGCGGCGGGGCTGGAAATCAACGATGCGCGTGACGCCGCGGAAGCGCTGAAGCCGCTGGCGGGCGATTTCGCCGCAAAACTCTTCGGACTCGGGTTTCTGGGGGCCGCACTATTGGCAAGTGCGATCGTGCCGCTTTCAACTGCGTATTCGGCGTCGGAGGCAGCCGGTTCGCCGGCCGACGTCAACGACACGTTTCGCGAGGCTCCGGTGCTGCACGGGACCTTCGCGGCGGTCGTGATATTGGCGGCCGGAGCGGTACTAGTGCCCGGCGCGCCGCTGGTGTCGATTCTCTTTCTCTCGCAGGCGCTCAACGCCGTGCTGCTGCCTCCGTTGCTTGTGTTCATGTGGCGCCTGGCCTGTGACCGAGACGTAATGGGTGAATACACGCTCGGCACGGCCGGACGCGTTGTCGCCGGATTGACGTTGGCTGTGATTGTGCTGGCGGTGACTGCGCTTGCCGTACTTTCCGTCGCGTAGCGCGCAATCGGAGTAAAAACAGAAGAGAGGGCGGCGCCTCGGTCCGCCTCGACAGTCCCGACCTGCACAGGAGGCACGTCATGACAACCGCGACGATCGTCAACGAAATGCTCACCAGCCGCCCAACCGATACGCGTCTCGGAGGCGAACTGATGGCCGAATGCGTGGAGCGCCTGACCAACTGCGCCCAGGCCTGCACTCAGTGTGCCGATGACTGCCTGGCCGAGCAGTTCCAGCAGCACCACATGGCCAAGTGCATTCGCTTAAACCAAGACTGCGCCGACATTTGCTCCACTGCCGCTCGTGTGCTCAGCCGCCAGGCCGGGTACGTGCCGGACACTGTCGCGGCAATGCTGAGCGCGGCGATCGAGGCTTGCGGAGCATGCGCTCTGGTTTGCGAGGAGCACAGCCAGATGGATCACTGCGCTGCATGTGCCCGCCACTGCCGCGAGGCGGAGAATGTGTGTGGCGCGATGCTGCGTTCGCTACCGGGGTTGGTTTGAGCGCGGGATGACGGCGATTTTGCCGCCCCAGCTTATTTTCACACTCCGATTGGTAAAATAATTCCAGCTCGCGGTTTGAATGGACCTCGTTCGCGAGCTCGGAAAGGGACGACCAATGAACGTTTTCAACAGCTCGTCGACGCTCGGCGATCTGGTGCTGGCTCAGCCCGCGGCGGCGGATCTCTTCGAACGCCTCGGTCTCGACTTCTGCTGTGGCGGTTCGCGCACGCTTGGTGAGGCCGTGAAGGAGCGCGGGCTGGACGCCGCGACCGTGTTGGTGATGCTGAAGTCTCTGGCGGAGTCACCGCCGGCGCCCGGTGCCGGAGGTCACGACGTCGCCGCCATGACCACGGGCGAGCTGGCCGATCACATCGTCACCGAACATCACAACCCGTTGCGCGCTCAACTGGGTGAGATCACCGAAATGCTCGACAAAGTCGTGCGCGTACACGGCGATGGCGACTCCTCGCTGGCGCCGCTGCGCGAACAGTTCGTGGCGATTCGCGACGAACTGACCGAGCACATGCAACTCGAAGAGGACGAGCTGTTTCCGGCGTGCCGAAAGATTGCCGCGGGCGTCGCCGCCGATGTCGGGACCGATCTGCTGGCAAAGCTGGAACACACCCACACGGACACCGGCGTCGCGCTCGCGCAAATGCGCGAACTAGGCGGCGGCTATGCGCAGGAGAGTGCCCACTGCGGCACGCACCGCCGGCTGCTGGAATCTCTGGCCAAGATGGAGGCGGACCTGCACCAGCACATCCACGAGGAGAACAACCTGCTGTTTCAGCGGGTGAGGGAGATGCTCAGTTTGAGCGTGTAGGGCCGGGTCGGCCGCCGCGTGCCGCCTTTTTCGCGCGCGACGCTCGCACTGCGCTGGACGCCGCGAGTGCCAGGTACATCACGATCGCAAGTTCGTTAACCGCGCCGCCGGTGCGCCAGACGGTCGCGTTTTCCGTGGCGTCGCCGATCAAGCGCGCCAGCAGGCTCGCGTGCAGCAGCGCCAGCGGTACGTACATCGAAGCGCGATACGGCAGCGCCACGCCCAGCACCGCCGGCACGATGATCGGTGCGTGGGCGAAGATCATCGAGAACACGAAGCCAACGAAGATCGCGTGCAGCATGGCGTCGTAGGCGCCACCACCACCCGCCATCGCGCCCTGCGAAATCCAAGTCACCGCGCCCACCGCCAACCACACGTAACCGGCGATCAGCGCGATAGCCATGAAGCGAGTCGCGCCCTGCATCTTCACGGTTCGCCGAGCCACGTCAAAGCGGCCCAGCCAGAGCGCCTGCGCCAGCAGGCCCGCACCCGCCACGCGGATGCCTGCCTCCAGCGATATCCACATCGCGATTGCCGCGCCTGCGAGATATACGGCGGTGGCAGCCAGCAACGCCGTCTGCGCCGCCTCCGGCGGACGGATCGTGCGTGAAAGTTCAAGCCGTTCGCCGACAATCGTCAGCACCAGAAATCCCACAAGCCACGGCACCGTCTCCACGATCGAGGCTCCGGCCAGCCATGCGATCGCGCCCACCGCCCAGGCCACGGCGCCCATCCCCATCACGATGTTGTGGCGGCTCGGTTGCATGCGGTGGACGGCCACGTAAACAAGCACCAGCAAAACTCCCGCCACCGAAATCAGCGACTGGCCGACCGTCTCCGGCAGGCCGAGAATCAGCCACAGCGAACCGGCGCCGGCGGTCGACGGCACCACGTAGGGCCAGCCCCGTCGCAGCGCGACGGCGCGCTCAAGGCCGATTTGCGTTCCCAGGAAGCCGAGCACAAACACCGGTCCGTGCATCGCCGCCAGGCCCGAGCGAAGTTGCGGCAGGTCCAAGCCCAGTCGCAGCAGTCCGGTCCACAGCGCGGCCAGCAATGAAACCGCGGCAAGTGCCAGCAACGGCAGCCGTCGCATCAGACGAGACGGTCCGCGGCCGGCGCCGCGGGAGTCGTCAGCCGGTCCAGCCAAGTTTGGCTCGGGCCTTTTCGCTCATCTCCTCCGGCGTCCACGCCGGCTCAAGCACGAGTTCGATGTTTATGCGGCGCACATCCGGCAGCCAGCTGATCGCCGAGCGGATCTCGTCCTCGATGTACTCGGAAAGCGGACAGGTGGGAGTGGTGACGGTGTAGGTGACGTCCACCACGCCGTTTTCGATCTTCACGTCACGCAACAGGCCCAGTTCAACAATGTCCACGCCGAGCTCAGGGTCGATCACCTCGCGAAGAAGAGCGCGCAGCTTCTCGGGAGTTGCGTCGCCGATCGGCTCGTTCGGCCCGCCGGAAGGAATGCGCGGACCGCGCGCCGCGCGTTCCTGCTCACGCTCGATGCGCGCGAAGTGCTGATCTGGTGTTATTCCCATGCGCCCTCCGGTCTGGAAGTGGTGAACGGGCCACGGCCCTTATCCGATACTTTACACAATTGTGTTGTATTTAACCAACTGACCATCGTCAGGGATTGCGAGAAACGATCATGACCGAAACCACCACACTCGACGTCCGTGAGATCCCGCCGCCGCAGCGTCACCCGCAGATCTTCGGGATCTTCGAGAGTCTCGGCGAAGGCGAGTCCTTCGAGCTCGTCAACGACCACGACCCCAAGCCGCTCTACTACCAGTTTGAGGCCGAGCGAACCGGGCAGTTCACGTGGGACTACTTGGAAGAGGGTCCGGAGACCTGGCGCGTGAAGATCGGACGTACCGCGGCGTAAGGATCTTCCGCGTGGAGATCCGGATGATACGGGCACGGCTGCCCGACGGCGGGTCCCTCGCCGCCCGCATGGTTTCGTTTGACGGAGTTGTTTCGGCTCAACGGAGCCGACGTATTCAACGCGGCGCACGCCGCTCAATTCACATCCGGCCGGTCGTCCCGATGGGGCGGCCGGCCTCCTTCGTAACAGCGCCTGGCGCACGGTTATTACTTTATCTATAGTTACATGAAACGATGTAACGATTAACCGGCCGCGGGGTCTTTACAGGCGATGACCACCCACGAACGACTCGTTCGCCGCGCGGACGAGCGAGGAGATGCGGATATGACTCCCCCCGAAACAATCACGCAGCAGCCCACGAAAGTCCGCACCCGCCGCGCGCCACGCAAGGTTACGGCAGCAAAACCGGCCACCGCGGCCTCCCGTCGCGCCGCCGCGACACGCAAAATCGCCGCGACACGCGCGGTTTCCGGCGCGACGCGACCGGCGACCGATGAGATGGACACGGCGGCCGCCCATCAAGAAACCGCCCTGGCCACCAGGCCCACGCAGTTCACCGAACTCTCGGACGCATGGTTTCGCGCGGTGCGCGAACGTCAGGAGTCCGCGATCGGCCGCGCGCGCAGGTTCGTCGATGTTGTCGACAAGGTGTTGCCTGTGCGCGGTGGAGAAGACTCGCGCCGCCGCACGTTGATCGACGGTGCATTTGAGCTGGCCGACTGGGCCGCCGAGACCCAGTTGGGTCTTGCCCGAAGCGCGATGCAGAGCGCGATGCTTGTCTACGTGGACGTGAACGTGAACGTGGATACCGACGTCGACGCCTTCGCCAACAACGACACCAAGGTCGACGTGTCCGTACCGACGGACGTGGGCGCTTTCAAGGCCAAGACCGGAGGCGCACGCTGAGACGGCCATCCGGCCGACGAACTTCCCGCACCAATTTCCCTGCGCAAAAGCGCGACTTAATCCCGCAACCAACATAGAAAGAGGTACCCCTCATGCCCACCGCAACCACAGCCAAGCCGAAGACGGCAAAGACGACCGCAAAGACTCGGACCGCGAAGCCCGGTGCGACAAAGGCCAAGGCCGCCGACTCATCCACGGCCCGCGCAACAGCGCGCCAGTCGTCCAGCCGCCGCCGCGACCGCGAAGGCATCGACCGTGGCGTGGAGACCGCCGATGAAGTGTTGGACCAGATTCGCCAGGGCGGCCAGAACGCAGTCGACGCCGTACGTCGCTTCGTCGGTCGCGTCGACGAGTCGCTGGTCGGCGGCGACGAGACCAGCCCCTCGCGCGGCCACGACCTCGTGGACTCCGCCCTTGACATGACCGACCGCCTGATCGAGTCGGGCAGCGACGCAATCCGCGGCATCGTGCGCAGCGCCGGCCGCAGCTTCGGCACCGGCACCGGCAGCCAGCGATAGACGCCGGTCCACGCGGGGCGGCGGCGAACCAATCCCGTCGTCGTCCCGCGCGTCGTCGCCCCGCGCGTCGTCCTCCCGCGCTGAGTTCCCGGTGTCGATTTCGCCATCGAGCGGTGGCTGTGATATTGCCACCATAAATATGATATATTGCCATCATTAATTTGAGAAATTGCCGGTTGATGACGAAACCGGTAGTTGACCGATTCGGTCGCGCTCAACGACGGTGGAATTCATGGTTCAGCGATATTTACGACCGAGGATTCTCGAATTGCTCGCGCTGTCGCGAGTGGTGACAGTGCTCGGCGCCCGTCAGGTCGGCAAAACGACGCTGGTCGGCGCCATCGGCGACGGCCTACCCGACGCGAAGTTTCGTTCGCTCGACGATCCGGCACTGCGCGAAGCCGCACGGGAGGACCCGGCCTCGTTTGTGTCCGACCGCGCCGCCACCGTGATCATCGACGAAGTTCAGCGTGCGCCGGATCTGATGCTCTCGATCAAGGAGCGAGTGGACCGTGAGAACAAGCCGGGGCAGTTTCTGCTGACCGGTTCTGCGGATCTGCTGGATCTCGAAACCACGCCCGACACGCTGCCCGGGCGCAACGTATACACCCGGCTGTTCGGGCTTTCACAGGCTGAGATTGCCGGACAGTCTCGCCCCGCCGAAACAATTGTCGATGCGTGGTTCGGCGGCGAGTTCGCGGATGTTAATGCCGTGGAGACCGGTGCTGAACCGTTGATGGCTCGCGCTGCAACCGGCGGTTATCCGGATGCATTGAACCGGCCGCATGAAGCGGTCCGGCTCTTGCTCGATTCGTACGTTGAGGCATCCGTACGCAAGCAAGTAGATGAGATCGCCCGGGTTGACAGCAGGGACCACATGCGCCGAATCCTCTCGGCCGTCGCGGCACGCACGTCGAGCGTTCTTAATGTCACCGAGCTCGGGCGGAACATCGGCGTTAACCGCCTCACCGCGGAGCGATACGTGCGACTTCTGCGGGACATGTTCTTGGTCGAGACGATTCCGGCATGGTCACGCAACATCGATCAGCGACAGTCCAAGCCTCCGAAGGCCTATGTCGCCGACAGCGCGATGATGGCCGCGCTGATCGGCGCTGATCCGGCGTCGATCGACTTGCTTCGGGAGGGGACTCTGGCCGGCGCACTGATCGAGTGCTTCGTCGTCACTGAGTTGCTCAAAGTCTGCTCGTTTTCGCGCACGAGAACAGATGCCTACCACTATCGCGATTCTCGCGGCCGTGAAGTCGATCTGGTGCTGGAGCGCGCGAACCTCGATGTAGTCGCCGTCGAGATCAAGAAGTCCTCCACGGTTCGAGCGGACGATTTCCGCGCCATCGACTTCCTTGCCGATCGAATCGGCGATCAACTGAAGGCGGGCGTCGTGCTCTATGCAGGCAAGGAGACGCTGCGGTTCGGGGATCGAAAGGCCGCGGTGCCGATCGAAGCGCTTTGGTCTCCAACACCGACCTGACCGTTGCGGCCGTTTTCGGGCTGAGTTCTATTGGTCATTCGCCTGGCCACGACATCCACAAACTTCCGCCGGTAGTCTCCTCGCAGAGCAACCTCATGACCATCCTTTGGTTCATCATCTGGCTGATCTGCAACAACGTCGGCGCCAACGAGCCGCTCACGTTCGATCCGGTGAACGTCTGGGCGGGCACGTTGCTCGCGGCGGTGGCGCTGGACCTGGGCAGTTCGCACGCCTATTCGCAGAAGAACTGAACGCACTCGGCGGCGTTGATCGCAGCCCCCGGCGATCCAGCGCGGTCGGTCAAGGTCTCGCGTTTGCGGTCACGAACCGGTCCACGATCGGCCAGGTCGTGTTTACCGCCTCACGACCCGCGATCACACCCAGGTGTCCGCCCGGCGCAAGCTCCAGCCGCGCATTCTTCACGAGCGTGCCGATGTGGTGAACGGCGGCGGGTGGGGCGATGCCGTCGTCTTTGCCGGCCACGCTCAGCACCGGCACGCTTAGGCGATGCAGGTCGATGCGGCGGTCCTCCAGCGTGATCGTGCCGTCGGCCAGGGTGTTGGCGCGGAAGACGTCGTGGTAGAGCTGGCCCATGCTGCGGCCGGGGTAGGCCAGCATGTTGTCCATCAGGCGGTCGACCGCCTCGACTTGCTCCAGATAATCGCGGTCGCCGAGGTTTTGCAGTACCGCCAGCGGTTTGGTCAGGTATTTGTCGAACGTGGCCAGTTGGAACGCGCGTTTGACAACCGGCCCCGGCGCCACGCCGATCGCGCGATAAATGGCGGTGCCAACGGCTCCGTTGGTCAACTCGATCAGCGGCCGCAGCAGTGCAAACATCGGCACGCGCCGGGCATCAAGTGGGCTGGCGACCAGCGTCACGGAAGCCAGCGCAAGAGCTGGGTCGTCGGCCGCGGCGAGTGCGGCGAGCGTGCCGCCCAGGCACCAGCCGACGAGGTGAACTTTGCGGCCGCCGGTATCCGCGCTGACGGCGGCGATCGCGCGCGGCAGTACGTAGCGCACCCAGTGCTCCAGGCCCAGGTGGCGCTCGTCAAACGTCATCGTGCCGTAGTCCACCAGGTACGGCGCGCGGCCGGCGTCCAATAGGTATTCGGCCATGCTGCAACCGCGGCGCATGTCGAAGACAAACGCGGGTGAGGCCAGCGGCGGCACCAGCAGAACCGGCTCGGCGCCGCGCGCGGCGCCTTCGTAGCGCAACACCTTGCACTGCGGGCCGTCGTCGATCACCGTCGACGGCAGCGGTGTCACGTCGGCGAGGCGGCCGTGCAGTACGCGGTCGGCCACGTTTTCGGCGGCGCGCGTGAGCGATCGGGGAGAGGGGAGCAGGCGCATCGTGCTTAGACCGTTATCGGCCGAGGGCGGAAAGTTCTTGGCCTGGACCAGACGTTAGCCGTCTGGTGGCGGGCGGTGCTCGCCGATCACGCGCTGCGCGAAGCGCCCGGCGGGATGCTCGCGAAGCCGCCGCACATGAACGAGCATTTCCGGCGGCAGCACATCATCTGGCGGCAGCGTCACGCCGTAGCGCCGTGGCAGCAACACGGCGGCCGAGAGTGCCGCGAAGGTCAGGTCGGCGGCGGTGAACTGGTCACCGCACAAATACGGCCCATCCGCGTCCAGCCGCGCGGCGACCTCGTCGAATACGCCGTAGACGCGGGAGATGTCGGTGCTCGCGCCCGAGGCACTGACGCGCGCGCGAATGTATGGACCAAGCGCCTTGAACATCAAGTCGAACGCTCGGCGCTCCAGCGGCGGCACGCCGTCAAGTCCGTAGGCGCCGGCGATCTCCTTGTGCGGCAGCACCTGTTCGTACATCCAGGCGCGGCCGTCGGGACCGAGCGTGAGGTCCAGCCAGCGTTCGGTGGCGGCCACGCGCGATGCGATCGGTTCGGGATAAAGCGGACCGGGGCTTGTGCTCACGGCGTCGGTCCAGCGCAGAATCTCGGACGACTGGCCGATTGCGCGTCCATCCGGCAGCACCAGCACCGGGGTGGTGAATCCTCCGCCCACGCGCTTCGCGTACCAGTGGTGAAAAAGCTGAAGATGGCGCTCCTCGCGGTAGTCCACGCGGGCGCGATCCAGCGCCCATCGTGCCTTCTCGCAGTAGTGGCTGATGGGGATCGTGATCAGGCGTGCGTCGGGCACAAAACGAGCGTAACGTGGACGTTGCGCGGCAAGGATATCTTTGATGCTCGTTCGAACGACCGAGAGACGGGAGGGACGATGTCAGACTCGAAGACCGGCCATTTCAGTGGCTCCGAGGGGCCGGTCACGCATGCCCCCGCGCCGAGCTTCTGGCTTGAACCCGAACCCCGGCCAGGACCCGCGCTTGCCGAGGATCTGGACGTTGACGTTGCGATCGTCGGCGCCGGATACACCGGGCTATCGGCGGCGCTGGCGCTGCGCGAGCGCGGTGCCTCGGTTGCGGTGATCGAACGCGACTACGCGGGCTTTGGCGCCAGCGGCCGCAACGCCGGGCACCTCACGCCGACGATCGGAAAGGACGTGCCCTCGCTACTGCGCTTCTACGGTCGTCGCCGAGCGCGGTTGCTGGTGGCGCTGGCCGACAACGCGGTCGAGCACACCGAGCACAAGATCGCCGCGTTGGGCATTGACTGCGATTACGTGCCCAGCGGCAACGTGCTCGCCGGCGTTCACTCGGGTCACGAGTCCGTGCTGGAAAAGGCCGCCACCGCCGCGCGCGAGGCAGGGGCGCCGGTGAAATCGCTTTCCCCGGCCGACATGCGCGAGCGCGACCTGCCGCGTGGCTTCACCTGCGGATACATAGAGGAGCGTGGCGGAGTGCTGCAGCCCGCCAAATACGTGCGCGGATTGCGGGAGGCGGCGGTGTCGGCGGGAGTGAAGTTGTACGAGGACACGCCGGTGCAGTCGATCGAAAACGGCACGCGGGTCCGTCTGATTACGCCGGGCGGCACGGTGAGCGCGGACAAGTGCATCGTCGCCACCAACGCTTTCACGTCTCAGCTGGGCATGCTGCGCAGCGTCTGCGTGCCGATCATCGTCTCGATGTTCGCCACCGCGCCGCTGACCGATCAGCAACGCGAGCGCATCGGCTGGCCCGGCCGCGAGGGCGTGTATACGGCGCACGAGGTGCTTGAGAGCTACCGGCTGAGCGCCGACGGCCGGCTGGTCGGCGGCTCGCGATTCATCGGCTACTTCTACGGCAACGGCATTCCGGGTGCGCCCGCGCCCGGGCCGCTTGCCCGGCAAGAGCGCATGTTTCGTGCGCGCTTTCCGGAGCTGGCGGACGCGGCGATCGAACATCGCTGGAGCGGGCCGACGGCGTTCTCGCTGGACTTTCTACCCGCGATCGGCCGTGTGGGCACCGGCGGCAACATCTTGTATTCGATCGCTTACGCCGGGCATGGCGTGGCGATGGCCAGCTTCGCGGGTGACTTGGTCGGCACGTTGGCCGCGGGCGAAGCTCCGGACGATCGCTGGGACGTGCTGCTGAAGCGTCGCCGTCCGCCGATGCCTCCGGAGCCGGCCCGCTGGGCGGCGGTCAAGGGCATCACGGCGGCGCTGGAATGGATCGACCGGCGTACGGATCGGCGTGCGGCGCGCGAGCGCGGGGCGGTTGACGATGCAGCCGGTGTGTCGGAGCTTGGGGGAATCGCCAAGCAGTCGAAGGAGGCCGTTCGATGACGATTGTCCTGGAAGCCTTGCCGACCTCGCGACCGGCAGTCGATGGCACTTCCGATCGTTCGAAGGAGATTCTGCGATGAGTTTTGGCAAGCGGTCCCGATGGCTGGCGGCCGGTGGCGCGATCGCCGCGCAGTTTGGCGCGTTGGCCTACTGGCAGCTCTTCCGTCGCCCCCTCCCCAAGACGTCGGGAACCGTCAAGATCGATGGGCTTGCCACGCCGATCGAGATCCGCCGGGATCGCTGGGGCGTTCCCCATATCCTCGCCGACAGCGAACACGACGCTTGGTTCGGGCAGGGTTACGCGCACGCCCAGGACAGGCTGGCGTTTATGGCGTTTATGCGGCGACTGGCGTGCGGTCGACTGGCCGAGATCGGCGGGCCGAAGTTGCTTCCTTCGGATCGACTGATGCGCACACTCGGTCTGCGCCACGTAGCCGAGCGAGAGGTATCTCAGCTTGCGCCCGATCACCTGGCGGCGCTGGAGGCATACTGCGCCGGTGTCGCGGCGGGGGTGGAGGGTCTGCGCGCGTTGCCGTTTGAACTTCAACTGACGGACGGCGGCTTCGAGCCGTGGCTTCCGGTTGACATGCTCACAACCGTGCGGATTCTGTCGTTCGGTCTGTCAAGCAATTGGGAGAAGGAGCTGCTGCGCGCCGATCTCACGCGCGCGCTCGGCCCGGAGCTGGCCGCGAAAATCGACCCGGCCTATCCGAAGGACCACCCGATCGCCGTCACTCCGGGCCGTGGCTTCGGCGGAGACGCGTTGCATCTGGCCGGCCAGATCGACGCCGTGCGCGAGTTGATTGGGCTGGCGCCGGAGGCGACCGGATCGAACAACTGGGTCGTCAGCGGCGCGCGCACCGTGACCGGCAACCCGCTGTTTGCCGGTGATCCGCATCTCACCACGTCGATGCCCGGTATCTGGCAGCAGCAGAGCGTGCAGGTGGGCGAGCGCTTTGCGCGTGGCGCCACGCTGCCCGGTTTCCCGGGTTTCTGGATGGGTCAGATCAACCACGGAGCCTGGAGCATCACCAATGCGATGGCCGACACGATGGACCTTTTCATCGAGCGCGTCGACGGCGACCGTTATGAGTTCGAGGGCGAGCTGTTGCCGCTTGAAGTACGTCACGAGGAGATCAGGGTGCGTGGTCGGCGGCAGCCGGAGGTGCTGGAGGTTCGATCCACTCATCACGGTCCGATCGTCACCGACATCTTGGGCGGCGATCCGGCCGAGCCGCTGGCTCTTGCGTGGGGCAGTCTGGCGATGCCGGCGCTGGGCGATCAGCAAGTGCGCCTGCTTGAGTTCGACGACATCGACACTCTGGTCGGGGCCTTTGAGCAGTACAACGGGCCGGTTTCAAACCTGCTCTATTGCAGTAAGGACGGCGACATCGGGTATCGCATGATCGGCCGGCTGCCGTTGCGTCGGGGCGGCTGCCCGGACCTGCCCAAGCCGGGTTGGACCGGAGAGTTTGAGTGGGACGGCTGGGTGCCCTTCGACGAGATGCCGGAGGCGCGCAATCCGGAGTGCGGATACTTGGTGACCGCGAACAACCGGATCGTGGACGAGGACTATCCGCACCACGTGACCAGCGACTGGCTGGAGGGATATCGTGCGCGGCGCATCACGGATTTGATCGAGTCCCGAGAGCTGCATGATGCCGACAGCTTTCAGCGCATGCTGTCTGACGTGTATTCGATCCCGGGGATGGAGACGGCGCGGCGGCTGGCGGAGCTGGTAGCTCCGGGCGATGGTGTTCGCGACGGTGACGCTGTCGAGATCGGCGAGCGGGAGCGCGACGCGATCGAGCGGCTGCGCCGCTGGGACGGCCGACTCGACCCAAGTACGGTCGCCGGAACGATCTACAACGCCTTCACGATGCGCTTCGCTCGCGAGTTCAGCAAACGTGTTATCGGCGACGAAGACCTGGTGCACCGCTACCTGGACGGCGCCGACAACGGATTCATCGAACACGTCACAACGCCGTGGCGCTGGCATTCGCACCTGTTGGCGCTGTGGGAGGACGCCGACAGCGAGCTGATCGGCGGCTCGTGGGACGAGCTTGCGCTGGCCAGTCTTGGTCTTGCGCTGGATGATCTGACCGAGCGCTACGGTGCCGATAAGTCCGCCTGGCGCTGGGGCGTTGTGCACCGGCTCGACTTTCCACACCTGCTGGCCGACGGATCGCCACTACTTGACCGGCTGTTCTCGCGCAACGTGGAGATCGGCGGCGGGCACGAGACGGTCTGTCAAGTCGCCTACAACCCGGTCGATCCGTACAAGGGCATCTGGGCACCAAGCTGGCGCATGGTCGCCGATCCATGCGACCCGATCGGAGCACGCTGGCAGACCTTCACCGGCCAGTCCGGCCACCCCGCGAGCAAGCACTACGACGACATCATGGACCGCTGGCGCGACGGCGAGATGCAGCCGATGGCCGGCGTGGGGCCATGGCACAACCTCACCCTCCGCCCGAAGCGCTCCCGCTGACCCACCCCCGCCAGCATTGGCCACTCCCCGAGCTCAGACCACACGAACGCCCCGCACGCCCCCCCGCCGCCACCCCACACTGATGGCTGCGTAGATGTCCGACATCTACGCAGTACCTACGCCCCAACCCGCGTAGATGTCCGACATCTCGCAGGTGAGAAGTCGGACATCTACGCACCATCTGGCTTAACAAGCGCGTAGGTGTTCGACATCTACGCGTTGGGGGACCGGGAGGAACCGCAGGCGGGGCGAAGTGACGAGGGGGACGGTGCTTCAGGACGGGGCCGGTGTGGGAAACCGGCGCTGCGTCAGTCTTCCGGCGGGTGCCAGTCGGAGCGCCAGCCGGTTTTGCTGCAGGTGAAGTCGCAGAAAGGTTTGTTGCCGGAGCGGCCGCAGCGGCAGAGGGTGGCGCGGGTCTCGCTGAGTTCGCCGTCGGGGAGCGCGATCCGCAGGTCGCCGCGGATCGTCAGCGGGCCGTCTGTCTGAAGGTCCACCCGAGTGGGCGACTCCGGCTCCTCGGCGGGGCCGTCGGTGAGCTCATAGTGAAGCGCCCCCGTCGGGCACTTGCGCACGGCCTCGGCCACGTCCGCGGGCGAGGCGTCCTCAGGTTGGATCCACGGCTTACTGCCACGGTCAAAGACGTCCGGCAACGCGGCCACGCACTCGCCGTACTGCGTGCAACGGGCACGGTCGAAAAACACCGTTACGCCGTTGCCCTCGAAAGCCGTCACGGTGCGGCTGCGCTCTTGCTCGCCATTGCTCACGAGGGCATTCTGGCCGATTATCCGGCGGTGGTCGCCGTACCCGCCGGATTCAGGTAGGGTCGCGAGCATGACCACCACAGCAACATCCCCCCACGCCAAGCACAACCCGCCCGAAGGCGCCACGCCCGAGGAGCTGATTCGCTGGACCTTCGACCGCATCAACGACCACGACAGCGCCTCGCTGCGTCAGCTCTGGTCCAACGCGGTCGAGTATTTCCCGCACGCGATCAGCCGTGGGCCAGACGAGATCGCCGCCTACTTCGACGAGGTCTTCGCCGCGATGCCGGACGACTTTCACCTGGAGATCGTCAAGCTGATCGCCGAAGGCGACGACGTCTTCGTCCGCTGGACAATGACCGGCACGTTCAACGGCAAGAAATTTCAGCGTATTGCGGCTACCGGCTCGCGCATTGAAGTCGGCGGAGTCGACCACTTCGTGATCCGCGACGGGCAGATCGTCACCAACCACGTGACTTTCGATCAGATGAATTTCGCGCGCCAGCTGGGCTTGTTGCCGCCGCACGATTCACTCGCTGACAAAGGCCTGAAGTCACTGTTCAATCTGAAGACGCGCGCCGCGAAGGCGATCAAGCGCTGACACGGACAGGGCCCCGTCCTCACGCAGCTTTCGGCGGGTCGAGTGATCGGCCCGCCAAAAGCAGCACCAACGCCAGCACGCCCACCGCCACGCCGGAAACCACCAGCGGTAAACGTCCGCCGTCGCCCCAGGCCAGTCCGGCCCAGGTGCTTGCCACAAGCATGCAGCCGCCGCTGATGCCGTGAAACAGTCCCAGCCCCGTGCCCATTGAGTCCGCGGGCAAGAGATCCGACACCCACGCCTTGCCGACTCCGTCGGTAAGCGCGGTGTAGGCACCGTAAAGCGGCAGCAACAACCACACCCAAGCGGCGTCGCGCGCCAGACCCAAGCCCACGTACGCGACGGCGAAAACCAGCAGTCCGACGGCGTAGACCACGCGTCGCGGTACGCGGTCGGACACAATTCCCGCTGGAGCGCTGAGCGCGGCGAAAGCGAGGTTGTACAGCGTGTAGACGAGGATGATCGCCGTGAAGCCGAGCCCAAGCTCCTTCGCCCGCAGGATCAGCAGCGCGTCGGAAAAGTTCGCCAGACTAAACAGCGCGAGCACGATCACGACGCGGCGGTACATGGCGGGTAGCGGACGACGGACGACGGGTGAGCGCGGGGCAGTCGGCACGGGCTCGCCAACGACCGGCCGGTGCTGATTGCCCGATCCGGGCTCGCCAACGACCGACCGGTGCTGATCGTCCGATCCGGACTCGTCGTCTGCCGTTCCTTGAGCAGCGTCCTTGGGTTCAGCGCCAATGTCATCGCCCGCGCCGGTCCGCGAACTTTCACGCACGAACATGATCAGTCCCACGCTCACCGCCGCCGGGATGAAGGCCACGAAGAACAACGGCCGTAGTTTGTGATCGAGCGCCTCGTACAGCGCCAGTCCCAGCAGCGGACCCACCACCGCTCCGGCCGTGTCGGCCGCGCGATGCACGCCGAATGCGCGTCCGCGTAGTTCCGGTGGAGTGTCCGCGGCCAGCAGCGCGTCGCGCGGGCTGGTGCGCACCCCCTTGCCGACGCGGTCTACAAACCGGCCGCCCATCGCCGCGGGCCAGGCGCCGGCAAGTCCGATCAGCGGCTTCGCAAGCGACGAAATGCCGTAACCCAGCGCAATCATCGGCTTGCGCCGGAAGCGGTCGGCCAATCGGCCGCTGACCGCCTTGCCTATTGCGGCAGTGCCCTCGGCGACGCCTTCGATCAGACCGAGCGCGGCGGCCGGAGCGCCCAGTACTCCCGTTATAAAAATCGGAAAAATCGGATAGAGCATCTCCGACGCGGCGTCCTGGAAGAAGCTCACCCAGGACAGGACTTTGACGTTGCGGGGAAGGCTTTGGTCTCCGGCCGGCGATTTCATGGCGTGGCTACGCGGATGTTGCCGCGCGGCCGCTATGTCAGTTTCAACGGCCGCGTCACGACCACATCCGTCGATCCGCTGCGAACAAACGTGATCGTCAGCGTGGCGGCAAAGCCCTTGCGAGCTTTCAGCACCTTCTTCTTGGCCGTTTTCGACAGCTTCAACGTCAGCGTGCCGCCACCGGTGCCCGCGCAGTCGGCGGTGCCGGTGCCGATCGTGACAGTCTTGGCTTTTCTCTTGACCTTCAGTTTCAGTTTCTTGGCGACCTTCGCGGTGATCGTCAGGAGACCGGTCGCCTTGGCGTTCACGCGGCAGGTCAGCGGTAGCGATACGCCTTTGACCAACGCCTTGCGCTTGAACTTGTTGCCTGCGATCGGGCCCACGTCACCGCCGATCAGTGCGCCGGCCTTGGGACAACCGTCAAGGCTGCCGGCACCGTTTTCGTTGGGGCACTTGTCGGCGGCGCCGAAAATGCCGTCCTTGTCGGTGTCGGGCTGGACCGCGGGTTGGCAGCCGTTGGATTCCGTTCCCTTGACGGCAGGGCAGGCGTCCTGGGCGTCGACAACGCCGTCGCCGTCGTTGTCGGGGCCGGAGAGAGTGGTGAAGGTTACGTCCTTGAATATGGTCGGACCGGGAGGGGAAGTTGGGGTGAACGTCCAGCGAACCGTGCCAGTCTCGGACGGATCGAACACCAGTGGAGGTACATATCCACCATTCGGACCGGCCCCTTCGCCGGTGCCATAGATTTGCCAAAGATCGGACGCGTTCGTCACGCTGCCGTTCCAAGTGACAATCGGGGAGTTGCACGTGAACTGCGGTGAGCCGGTGGCGGTTGGGTGCGGGTAATACTCCCAGCAAAACGTGCCCGCCTTGAAATCGCTGTACAAGTTCGCGAACCACTCGGCGCGATTTTCCTGCCCCGCAGGCTTTGTCTTGTCCCAGAACGGCACTACAGACGGATTCCGAGCGAAATAGAGGAAAGGCCCGCTCCCGCCCCCCGAAGAAAACACATTCGTCCAAACCTTCGTCGCTCCGAATTGGTCATAAGTACCGCTTGAACTCAGTATCCAGGTGATCTCATCCGCCGGGCTGTGAGCAGCGCCCTCAAGCGTCTGCGTGCTCTTAATCGGCACGAAGATCTGGTACATCTGCCCGCTCACCACCGGCCGGAAGCCCACGCCGTATTGGCCGTATCCAGTCAGCGGTCCGCTCACCGTTGCCGGACAGTATTCGCCGCTACCGCCGCCCATGTCGGCCGGCATCGTCCAAATACCACCGGTCAGCTCGCCGAAGTCGTTGGAGTTGCGCGGCTTGCCGAAGCAGCGGATCGGAGCGCTTGTGTCCACCGTCGTGCCGCGTGGCAGGACCAGATCGGTGCCGATCACAGAAGTGCCGCTGCCGCAGGGGTTGCCCGGCACGGAAATCAGCAACGACGCGTAGTAGCGATTGCCGACACGCGCCACGCCACCGCTGGAGTCGCCGCCGTAGGAAGCGATCGCCGAGACCATCGTCTCGGAGTACGGATCACCAAGGATCGCCGTCGAACAGTTCGTGCCCGACTGCATCAGCAGCGAGCCCGAGAACCACTTGCCACCGATCGTGGCCTCCGGGTTGACGGCGTAAGCCTGGGTTGCGACGGCGGCGAATATCGCGCCGATGGCGAGCAGCAAAGCAGAGAGACGCGCGAAGCGAGTCATACAAGAACCCCCACGGTTCGGTTCCGTCCGGAACAAAGAGACTTCGATTCTACCTGGTGTGAGGTGGGGGAACCAATCTCAGTCCGTGATCGCGCGCGGACCGATCATCACGCCCGCGACTGTTTGGGATCTGGCTGCCACTACCGCAAACCTTCATGGACGGCCGTTTGCCTTTATCGCCCATCCGGGGGAACCGGCGTGTACCTTTGGACGCCCATGCCCCGGCCGACCAAGCTTTGCCAAGTGGCGCTCAGCGTCGCGGATGTGAAGCGCTCGCAGCGCTGGTATCGCGACGTGCTGGGGTTGGAGCCGGCGGGCGGTACGAACATCTTCTTCGGACCGTTGGCCACGATGGTCCAGGGCGTGCCGCGCGCGGCGTCCACCTGCTGGTGGCTGGTTGACCGGCAGGACGGTTTTCAGCTGGAGTTGTTTGAGTTTCACAGTCCGCCCACGCGCCCGCTGCCGGTTGACTGGCGGCCGAGCGACATCGGCTACACCACCGTGGGTGTACACGTCGCGGACTTCGACGCGGCGATCGCCGCCGCCCGTGCCGCGGGCAGCGAACTGCCGGCCGATCCGGTCGGCGAGCCGGGCGCGCGACGGGCATGCGTGCGCGATCCCGACGGAGCGATGATCGAGTTGATGGAGGACGACCCACGCGCGCCGCACGAACGCGCCCGTCCGCGAGCCGACGCGCCGTCCGTGGTGCGCAGCGTCACGCTCAGCGTGCCCGACCTTGAACGCTCGGCGCGGATGTTTGAAGAGGTGTTCGGTCTTCAGCGGCATCAAGGCGCGCCGTTGCATGAACCGTTCCACGAGGCCGCGTGGGGCCTGCCCGGCGCCGAGTCTCGCCGTATCGCGTTTTGGGCCGATGACGTGATCGTCGAGCTCGCGCAATACCAACATCCCGAGGCTCGGCCGTGGCCGGACGAGTACCGCATCAGCGATCGTGGCCTGCTCAACATCGCCTTCGGATTCGACAGCCGCGCCGCGTTCGAGGATCAGCTCAAACGCTGTCGCGCCGCCGGGTTGAAAGGCAGCGGCCCGCCCCTGCGCGTCGGCGCTGGATCGGTCACTTATCTCAACGATCCCGACGGCTTCAGTTTTGAGTTGCTGCACGCGGCGAAGCCTGTTCAAGGTGCGCTTGGCTTTGAGCCGCGTGCCACCCCAAAGTTCGCGCCGTTCGCGGGGCGCGTGGCTCGCCGCGCGACCAAGCATCGGCCGTATCGCAAGGCGCTTGTGACCGGCGGTGCGGGGCGGATCTGCTCCGAAGTCGCGAAACTGCTGGCGCACGACGGCACCCAGCTGATTCTGCTCGACCGTGACGCGGCGGGCCTGGAAAAAGTGGCCGAAGAACTACGCGCACGGGTGCCGGTGGAGATCCACGCCGTGGACTTCGCGGATCTTGACGCACTGGACGCGGTCGCGATGGAACTGATCCAGCGCCACCCCGACATCGACCTGCTTTTCAGCGGCGCCGGCGTGGACCGGCATCAGTCGATGCTGGAGTTCGACTGGCGTCAGGCGCGTGACGACTTTCACATCAATACGCTGGCGAATCTGGTGCTGATGCAGCGGCTGTTGCCCGGAATGGCCGCGCGCGGCGAAGGTCACGTCACGGCGATTGCCAGCCTGGCCGCGTTGATCGGCACGCCGTATGAGGGCGTTTACAGCGGCACGAAGGCCGCGCTTTCAAGACTGATGGACTCTGCGCGCGGCGAGCTGCGCGGCACCGGAGTGACCTTCACCACGGTCTTTCCCGGTTTCATCGACACGCCACTGATGTGGGCCAACGCGTACAAGCACCCGTACGTTGTGCCCCTGCGCGAGGCGGCCGAGCGCATCCACGAGGCCACGCTCAAGCGCCGCGCTCGCATTCACTTTCCGCTTCAGGAGCGCGCGCGGATCGCGCTTTCCTACGTGATGCCGGCGGCGATCACCGACAGGATCGCGAAGAGCGCGATGAACGAACAGGTCGGGCAGCGTCGGTACGACGACGGCTGACCGGTGCGGTCCGGCTGTGCGTGCCGTCGCACTCACGCTTTTTTGCAATCGACGTGGGCGCGGCGGGGTTACGTTTGCGGCCGCGTGCTCGACCGCTTCACTGGTCGCCGCCGGTGTCGCTGCCGCTGGTGACTGGACTCTGGACTTCGGCCTCCGGTCACCGGTACCAGTGGCGCCAGTTGTCCTCGCGCTGAGGATGGTCGTTGTCTTCGCCTGGTTTGGCGGTCGCCACGTAAAGCAGGCACAGCGCGGAACTGGCGATGATCGGGAGAACGAAAAGCATGGGGGGTTACCTCCGTCCATTGAATTGCCGTGGACCGGCCAGACGGCGGCCCTGCCACGGTTCACGAGCAAAAAGCAAGATAGAGAAATCCCTGCAAAACAACTGAATTTGCAGGAGATGTTGCATGGCGTTGATTTGGCTCGGCGGCGCTTGGCCGATTGCGCCGCCGGGCGATTGCGTGGTGGGGCCGGTATTCAGAATCCGACTTCGACCGATCGGAAAAAAGGTGGATCCGGTCGAGTGGCCGATGGTTGAGCGGCCTTTGGTCGAACGGCTGGAAGCCGATCGACCGGTATTTAGCGGCCAAGGGCCGGAAGCGCCGCCGCGGGCTGTGAACGCGACGGACCGAGTGCGCGCTTCGCGACCGGCCTTGCCTATGTTTCCCTGGCTACCAGTGGCGCCAGTTGTCCTCTTCCTGGTGAGCGATTTCCTTCCGTTCGCCGGCCGAGACTCCTACGAACAGGGCGATCAACGCAACCGGCACAAGAACGACGAGTGCGTTCAGGGTCGGCATTGTCGCGAGAATCACCGCAACGACCGTCGTCGCGATGATCAGCATGGCGGAGGATGCGAACTGCATCATGTTCTGTCTCGCCTCCTGTTGTTGGTTGATTCCGTCCAAAGGATCCATCCGGCGGGTCACGGACCTGCAGCCGTGCGGGTCCGCCCAGTCGATTTCGCGTCGGCCGTCTGGCCGGTGAACCGCTGGGTAAGTTGGCCAACATAAAGAAAAAAACCGCATTTTGGGCAAAAGCCCGTGCGTTTTTCTCGCAAATTGCGGGAATTTTGTGGTCGTCGCGTGGAGGCCGATTCGCGTTCGCGGCCGACCTCGCCGGCGCGGCGCCGACGAAGTGGTGTGAAGGCCGGCGGAACCGGCGGTTTGTTATCGCACTTGAAAGGTGGTGCGCTGACCCGAGGCGTAGTGCCCGGGCATGTTGCAGATCAGCACGTACTTGCCGGACTGGAGCTTGAGCGAAACCGATCCCGATTTGCCCGGCTTGAGCTCCGGAACTTCGCCGATCGCTTTCAGCCCTGGACCCTCCTCGTCGACCCGGCTCGAATCATCCTTCTTCGTCGGCAGCTTGTCTTCGGCCAGGTCGGTTTTGAAGACGACCATCTCATGATTTATCGTGCCGACGTTCTCGACTTTAAAAGTCACTTTTCCCGCAGTTGCGCTGGTCGGCGACGGCTTGACCGTGTACTCGTCGAGCGCGACGTTGACCGTGCCGTTCGCGGGCGCCGTGGCGGGAGTCGCTGACGATGTCGCCGGGCTGGCCGCCGAAGACGCACTCTTCGATTTTCCACATCCGCCTACGACCACAGTCGCGGCGAGCATGAAGATCGCGGCGATCGTGACACGCGAACGAACGGCACTCATTCGAAAAGCCGGGTTTCCCGCTGAAAATGGCCTCATGTCGATCAACCCTTCCTAATTGACAGTGTGTGCAGGCGCAACATATTGGGATTTGCCGGGAGATGCATCCCGGCCGTTGGCGGCGTGGCAGCGCGGCGGTCGGGCCGCCGTCTCGCCGGGACGGGCCTACGCCCGCAGGCGGTAACCGCTCCTGAACAGGCGCAAATTAACGGCCAACAGCGCGGCCGTGGCCACGGTCAGAAAGCCGAGCGAGAGCGCGATGTTGGCCTCGGAGTATCCGATGAATCCGTAACGCACGAGGTTGATCATGTAGTAGACCGGGTTGAACTGCGTGAGCGTTTGGAACGGCTCCGGCAGTAACGCGGCTGAGTAGAAGACGCCGCCCAGGAAGATCAACGGCTGCAGCACGAATGTCTGGTAAAACGCAACGTCGTCGAACTGTTCGGCGCGCACGCCAACGAGCACGCCAAGCTGCGAGAAGAAGAAGCCCACCAGGAAGATCCCGGCCAACAGCACGAACGGGTGGTCGACCGGTAAGTCGATCATCAGCGAGGCCACGACAAAGGTGATCGACGAGACCATCATTCCGCGCAAAAAACCACCGAGCGAAAATCCCAGCAGCAGCTCGGCCGGTGAGGCCGGCGACGAAAGCTGGTCCTGGATCGCGCCCTGGAATTTCTGTTGCAGGATCGACGACGAGTTGTTGCTGAAGGCGTTGGTCGCCCAGGCCATCATGATCAGTCCGGGGATGATGAAGACCACGTAGTCCACGCCGTGCAGCTGTTTGATGCGCGAGCCGAGCGCCGCGCCGAAGACGGAGATATAAAGGAAAGTCTCCAGCAAAGGCGCGCCGAGCGTTTGTCGTTTGATCTTCACGAAGCGCGTGATTTCGCGGCGCACAAGCGTGATGAAGCGAATTTGGCCGGGGGTGAGGCGGCCGGATCGCGGGCGCCGGGTGGCGCCGCGCGCTTGTCCGTCGTGCGGGGGATCGCCGATCTCCGGTTTGCCGTTCATGTCGTTCCCTCGGCTTCGCCCGCGTCGGCGATGTGCGCTCGCGACAGTTCCTTGCGTCCGACCAGCGTGAGGTATGCGTCTTCCAGGCTCGCCGTGCCGTAGCGATCGGCCAGTTCGGCGCTGGTGCCTTGGGCAACGATCTCGCCGTCGTTGATGAACGCGATCTGATTGCAGAGCTGTTCGGCCTCTTCCAGGTAGTGCGTTGTCAGCAGGATCGTCGTTCCCTCGGCGTTGACCCTCTGAACGTAGTGCCACAGTTCCAGCCGCAACTCCACATCCACGCCGGCGGTCGGCTCGTCCAGGATCAGCAGCCGGGGGCGGTGCAGCATCGCCCGTGCGAGGATCAGTCGGCGTTTCATGCCGCCGGACAGCGTGCGGGTGCGGTCGTCGCGCTTGTCGGTCAGGCTGAACGTGTCGAGCAGTTCGGCAACGCGCTCGCGGCGCTCACGCTTGGGCATGCCGAAGTATCCGCCGTGGTAGTCAAGCGACTCCTCGACCGTCAGAAACCAGTCGAGATTCAGCTCCTGCGGGGCCAGGCCCACGGCCGCGCGAGCCTCGCGGTAGTGGTGGATTGCGTCGTTGCCGAAGATCTCGATCGTGCCGCTGGTTGGCTGCGCAAGCCCGGTCGCACAGTGGATCAGCGTGGATTTGCCGGCACCGTTGGGGCCGAGCAGGCCGAAGAACTCACCGTCCTCGATCGAAAGCGAAACGCCTTTAAGGGCGTCGACCCCAGTCGGGTACCGCTTTGTCAGTTTCGTGATTTCGAGCGCCGTGGGCATGGCAGAGGACGCTAGCGGCCCCGCGCGTGGCGTCTGCCGACGGGCGACCGGTGGTTGTCCGATGTCGACTCGCCGCGAGCGCCACGATCGGCACCGTCGATCGACGCTGTGCCTTTGTGCGCCCTGCTCTTGAAGGTTGCGCCGTTAGGCGTTCTGTGCCGCCTGCTCGCGCATGCGCTCCTCTTGCTCGCGCAGTTCGGGGGTGAACTCGTCTCCGAAATCCGCCGCTTCGAATACCTGTCGCAGCTCCAGGTCGACGTTTGGCTCGGGCCACTGACGCAGCCAGTTCAGCGCCTCTTCGCGCGAATCGACCCGAATCA
Source organism: Actinomycetota bacterium (assembly GCA_016213645.1). Taxonomy (GTDB): domain Bacteria; phylum Actinomycetota; class Thermoleophilia; order Solirubrobacterales; family JACPNS01; genus JACPNS01. The sequence continues at coordinate 30,353 of JACQZY010000018.1, read as the reverse complement.
TCGTGAACCCGGCGATCAGTTCGCCGATGTCCGTGAACGGGCCGTCGGTGAACGTCGGCGTGCCGTCAACGATCCTGACCCGTGTGGCGTTGGATGTTGGATGCAGTCCGTCGCCGCTGACGAGGATTCCAGCGTCGAGCATTCTCTGGTTGTAGGCGAACATCGATGTGAGCAGTTCTTCTGTGGGCATCACGCCCGCCTCGGTGTCGGCGTCGGCGCGGCGGATGATCATGAATCGCATTTCGAAGGTCTCCTGTTCGTGTGTGGCGGTACGTCTTCCGAAGGGCGAAAACACCGTTTCTGAACATGCGCCCATCCGCGTGGCCGTCGTAAGCATCGGCATGGGGCCGATCGCAACGGCGTCGTGAATCGTCTGAGACCGGGCGACTCGATTCGACCTGATCGTCGGGATCGGCGCAGGTGTCGCCCGCACACATTTATACAGGGTGTTGCGCCTTTAGTCCGCAGTCGTGGCGGTTCCGGCGCGGGCTTACGGCGGTGCCCCGTGAGCGCTCCCGCGCTCCGGCGACAAGCGGCCCGACTACGCGTGGACCGTGAAACAATCGTCGTTTCCCGACAATCTGCACGAGCGAGGTGGAATGATGGCGGCACGCAACGGCAGCGCCGAATGGCGCGGAGATTTGAAGACCGGATCCGGCGATTTGACGGTCGGCGACGGAGTGTTCAGAGGTGGATACTCGTTCACCTCTCGCTTTGAGGAGGGCGACGGAACAAACCCCGAGGAGCTGATTGCGGCGGCGCACGCCGCTTGTTTCTCGATGGCGCTCAGCAACATGCTGGCCGGTCACGGACACGAGGTTGAGTACGTCCGGACGACGGCCGCGGTGTCGATACGTCAGATCGACGGCAAGGCGACGATCGCTGAGATTCAGCTGACCACCGAAGGCAAGATCCCCGGCATCACGCAGGAGCATTTCGAGGAGCACGCGATCGAGGCAAAAGACGGCTGCATTGTTTCGCGGGCGCTGGCGGGCGTGCCTGAAATGAGCCTGGTGGCGACGCTCGTGGACTGAACGCCGACGGCACGGCGCCTCTTCGTCCGCCCCTCCCCGCGTCCGCGGGCAGTGCGTAGATGTTCGACATCTACGCGATGGGTGAGGCGGAAGCTGCGTAGATGTTCGACATCTTGGCGGCCGCGGGATTGGCGGCGCGGCCGTCCCGCCGACCGTCAGCTTGCCGGCATGGGTCCGGAGTAGACCTCGAAGAATCGGGCCATCATGTCTTCCGGGACGGCGAGGTTGGCGTCGTGGTCGGAGCGCAGGCAGACCAAGCTGGGTCCGTCGTGTTCCTGGCAGCGGCGCAGCGCAGGCTCCAGATCCTCCAGTGCGTCCACGTACTCGGCATGGCAGCCCAGTCCCTCCGCGACCTTGTCCCAGTGGATTTCTCACTGGGCGGTGCCGAAAGTCTTGCCCCAGAAAGCCAGTTCGTTCGGCTCCTCCATCGTCCACGAACCCTCGGCGAAGACGATCGTCGTGATGCTGACGCCCTCGCGCGCGGCGGACTGCATCTCCATGATGTTGAAGCCGGCGGCACCGTCGCCGGTCACACATACGACCTCGCGGTCGGGCTCGCCCAGCTTGGCGCCGACGGCCTGCGGGATACCGGTGCCCAGCATGCCCAGCTCGAGAATTGTGTGGTACGAGTTGGGTTTTGTAGACGGCAGTAGCGCGTAGGCCCAGAGATTGGTGTTGCCGCCATCGCACGTGTAGACAGCGTCGGGGCCGAACACGGCGCCGATCACGCCGATGGCGTGGGCCGGGTGAATACCCGGTCCCGGCCATTCCATCAGTGGTTTTGCTTGGAGCATGCGCATCGCGTCGAACGCCTCGCGGTAGCGGGCGAGATCGTCGGCCGCGTCGGGGCGCTCGGGCACGCCGCTTTCGCGTAGCGTGACTGCCAGTTGCGCCAGCGCGTCGCGCGCGTCGGCCACGATGCCCAGCGTCAGCGGGCGCGAGACGCCCATGTTGCGCGGGTCCACGTCGATCTGGATCAGCTTCTGCCCAGCCGGGTCGCCCCAGTATTTGTCGTAGGGCAGATCCAGGTTGCCCATGCGCGAACCGGCGACGAGGATCACGTCGGCCTCGCCGCGCACCAGGTCTCCGGCCTCGCCGAAGCCCATGATGAAGTTCGGATGGTCATGAGGCACGGTCGCGCGACCTGCCTGGGTGTTTAGCACCGGGCAGCCCAGCAGCTCGACAACCTCGAGCAAAGCGGCGTTGGCGCGGGCGCGGTCCACGCCGGTGCCGGCGATCACGATCGGGCGCTGGGCGCCGGCCAGTAGTTCGGCGGCCTGCGCGATCTGACCGGAGTTCGCCAGCGGACCGGCGGCGCGTGACGCGCTCGGAGGAATGATCGCGACGCTCGCGTCGTCGCCGGTTTCGTAGAGGATCGGCGCCGGAACGTCTATATGCACCGGTCCGGGACGGCCGTTCCACATCTCTCTGAAGGCCAGACGCACGACTTCCGGAATGCGGTCCCACTGAAAGATCGGCCCGTTCCACTTCACGACCGGCCGGAACATGTCGAGCTGGTCTTGACCCTGGAAGGTGGTCGGCGGCGAGGGATAGGCGATGCCCAAACGGTGCTGTGAGCTGATCGCCAGCACCGGCACGCCCTCGTGCAGGGCGGTCGCGACGCCGGGGATCAGATTGGCCGAGCCGGGGCCGGGATTGCCCAGCACCGCGGCCACCTTGCCGGTGGTCTTGTAGTAACCCTCGGCCATATGCACGGCGGCGGCCTCGTGGCGCATTGGGAAGAGTCGGATGCCGTGCGCCTCAAGCTGCGCGAGCAGCGGGTCGATCTCGGGGGACGGCAGACCGAAGAGGATCTCGATTCCCTCCGCCTGCATCGCGCGCGCGAGCAGCTCGCCGCCGGTGATCTCGCTCATGTGTTCTCCAATCCCTCGTGTTCGGCCGGCCGCCCCGCCGAAGGGCGGCGTCGGGCCGGAAAATAACGATTACATCAATTCATGTAATACTGAATGAAGTTCATCAGGCATGTTAGCCGTAGTCATATCTGTTTGCGGCGATCGGCGTAGCGAGGCGGACCGCACGCCGCGACGAGGCGGACCGCGCCGCGTAGCGATGCGAACGCCGCGCCGCGCCGCGCCCATTACGGCGAACTGACCCTCACACCGCGCGGCTGAGCGCCACCCCAAGCGGAAGCGGCGCCTATTCGACGTCGTGCCGGTACGCTTCGCGTCGATGTCTGCGCAACATCACGAACACGTCGACGTACTGATCGTCGGCGCCGGCCTCTCGGGCATCGGCGCCGCGTGTCACCTGCGGAGGAAGTGCCCCGGCAAGACCTTCGCGATCCTGGAGAGCCGCGACGCGATCGGCGGCACGTGGGATCTCTTCCGTTACCCCGGCGTGCGATCGGATTCGGACATGTTCACGCTGGGCTACTCGTTCAAACCGTGGCTCGAGGCCAAAGCGATCGCGGACGGCCCCTCGATCCGCGACTACATCATTGAGACCGCGAGCGATCACGGCGTAGACGAGGCGATCCGCTTCGGCCATCGCGTGACGCGGGCGGAGTGGTCCTCGCGGGACGCGCGGTGGACGGTGACGGCGGCTCGCCCCGAAACCGGAGAGACGGTCCAGATCACGTGCGATTTTCTTTTCTGCTGTAGCGGTTATTACCGCTACGACGAGGGCTATTCGCCGGATTTTGAAGGCGCTGAAGATTTCACGGGCCGGATCGTGCACCCGCAGCACTGGCCCGAAGACCTCAAATACGACGGAAAACGCGTGGTCGTGATCGGCAGCGGCGCGACAGCCGTCACGTTGGTGCCCGCGATGTCCGAGCAGGCCGCCCACGTAACGATGCTTCAGCGCTCACCCACTTACATCCTCTCGGTTCCGGCGCGCGATCCAATCGCGAATGTGCTTCGGCGCATCCTGCCGGAAAAGGCCGCGTACTCCGCCGTGCGATGGAAGAACGTCGTGATCGCGACCGCGCTGTTCCAGGCCAGCCGTCGCGCCCCCCGCCTGATGAAGCGCCTGCTGCGCAGCGGCGTGCGGCGGCATCTGCCCAGCGAGTATGAAGTTGACCGGCACTTCAAGCCGTCGTACGACCCGTGGGACCAACGCCTTTGCCTGGTTCCCGACGGCGACCTCTTCAAGTCGATCAGCGCGGGACGTGCGTCGATCGTGACCGACCGCATCGAGCGCTTCACCGCGAACGGCCTGCGACTGGTCTCGGGGGCCGAACTGCCGGCCGACGTGGTGATCACGGCCACCGGGCTCAACGTGCTGCTGATGGGCGGGATGAGCGTGGCGATCGACGGCGAAGACATCGACCTCTCCAAGACCGTCGCCTACAAGGGCATGATGCTCAGCGGCCTGCCGAACTTCGCCCTGACGGTTGGCTACACAAATCTTTCATGGACGTTGAAGGCCGATCTGGTGGCCGATTACGTCTGCCGACTGCTCAATCACATGAACGCCAGCGGCTACATGGTCTGCACTCCGCGCGCGCCGAGTTCGCCGGACGACGTGGTGCCGTTTCTTGATCTGAACGCCGGTTACGTGCTGCGCGCGCTTGACGATCTCCCCAAGCAGGGACGCAGCGGACCGTGGCGCCTGCACCAGAACTACCCGCGCGACGTGCGCGTGTTCAAGGGCGGAGAGATCGAGGACGGCGCGATCGACTTTCTGCGCGGGGGCGGGGTTGCGGCGTCCGGGACAGCCGACGCCGCCGCACCTGCTGTGGCCTGACGCCACCTTTCGTTCAGCCGACGACCGTCACGCTGGTGTGCAACTCGATCGGGTTGCGAATGCAATATGCCCCTGGGCAACGCTCGTCCGCGAATCGCTTGAGTTCGTCCAGCTTGTCCGACCCGGCATCGGCATCCACTTCAAGTGACCAGTCGATCCGGTCGACCGGAGGATTCTCGGTCACGCCCAGCGCGCGGCTGAGATCCACGTCCGTGGTCACGCGGGCGCGCAGCGCGCGAAGTTCAACGCCCTGGCGGGCGGCCTCTTGCGCGTAAGTCATTGCGTAACAGGCGAGCCCGCCCCAGAAGCAGTAGGCGAGCGGGTTGGGCGCGGAGCCGGTGCCGCCCATCGGGGGTGGAAAGTCCGCCTCAAAAATCGTCTCACCGCCGGGAAAGGGAATCGTGCCGCGAAACTGCGGCGCGCCGTCCCGCGTCTGAAACACGCCTTCGAATTTGATCGGGTTGATAACCGCGGCCGGATCTGACGCGGCCTTCGCGGCGGTCGCCTCGACGGCCTCGACGTTCACGTTGTGCATGTCGCCTCCAGAGTGATCGGTGATTGCCAAAACAAGCTACCGGTACGGCGTTCGGCCGGAGCCGCTCGGGTCGCAATCTCCGCCACAAAACAAGTTCAACCACCGCTCGACGGCACTGCCGCGAATTTCCAAGCAATACGAGTCCTCGCCGAGAAGAAGGCCTAGTTGCCTGCAGGTGGATTTCACCGTGCGCCTTACGACTCCGGCACCGACACACTCGCCGCCGCGGTGCGCAGCCGTTCGGACACCGGCGCGCCACCTTCGCCAAGCCGTTCCGTAATCACGTCCGCCGCGATCTCCAGATCGCGCGCCAGTCGCTCCACGGGAAACCCACGGCCGTGCAGCACACGCGTCAGCCAGGCGACCTGTTCGCCGAGGTCGGTCGCGCCCAGCGCGTCGTCCACCGCCCAGGCCAGCAGCCAGCGGTTGTCGTGTCGGCACCACTCTGCGCCGGCGTCGCCGTAGCGATCGTGTTCGTCGTCGAACTCGTGGTGGTAGCGGTCGCAGATTTCGCTCGCTAGCGCGACCAGGTCCAGCCGTTTACCGGCGAATTCGGCGCCGGCCGGGGGAGGCGTACCGCTGGGCGCGCGCAGATTCACGTGGCGACGACCTTGTAGGTGTGCATGTGCTCCAGACGCATCAGCTTGATCGCGGCCTTGAGGTCCGGGTCGATGCGTCCGTGGGACTCTTGATGCTCACCGCTCTTCATGTAGGCCTTGAAGGCATCGCGGTTTTGCCAGTGGCTGACCATCAGCACCTCGCCCTCATCGCGATCTGACTGCCAAACCTCCAAGCCCAGGAATCCGTCGGCTCCGTCCACCAGACCGGCGCGGCGGCGAAACGCCTCGACCAGTTCGTCGGCGCGTTGCTTGGAAACCTGCAGACGTGACATGGAGACGTATATCGAGCCGCTTTCGCCGCTGTCGCTTTCCGCGCGTGCGTCTACATCTGCACCGGCACCGGCATCGGCCGCCGTGTCGCTGCCGACACCCGCATTGGAACGTGCGCGTGCGACCTTTGAGACGCCGGAACTTCCGCCTGCGCCGATGTCCGTGCGCGCTCCATCGGATTCGCCGCCGCCGTTGCCGTTGCCGTTCGCCACGATGTTCAAGCCCGACGCTATGACCGTGTCGCGTCCGGCGGACTTCGCCGCGTAAAGCGCCTCGTCCACCGCCATCAGCGTGGCGCGCGCGTCGCTTGTGACCGGCGTTGCGCCGACGCTCACGGTCAGCGGCCGGTCGGCGCGCTCGGCCACCGCGCGGCGCACGCGCTCGCCAACCTCATGGGCTTCGCGCAACGTTGCCACCGGCAGAAGTACCGCGAATTCATCGCCGCCGATGCGCGCACAGAAGTCGTTCGGACGCACCGTGTCCGCAATCGCGTGCGCGACCAGCACGAGTTGGCGATCGCCTTCGTCGTGGCCGAAGGTGTCATTGACGTACTTGAACTCGTCCACGTCGATCAGCAGTAGCGCGCCCTGCCCGGCGGAATCGCGAGTGTGTGAGTGGATTTTGTCGTCGAAGGCGCGGCGATTGGCGAGATCCGTGACGGGGTCGCGCAACGAGAGATCGCGATAGGTCTCGGCGCGGCGCGCGTACTCGCGGGAGATCTCGCTGGACTGGGCGGCGATGTTCGCAAGTCGCTCGGCCACCTCCAACTCCGCCGTTTGCTGTTCGACCGGCTCCGGCGTGTGCGCGAGCTTGGTGCGAAGCACGTGAAAAAGCGCCGGAATCTCCAGTGGCGGCTCGTCAATCAGCCGCCGCACGCGATCCAGCACGTCCAGGCTGCTTGCGATCCAGGGAATACCCGTGGCGCCGAGATCGCGCGGCGCCGCGCGGCCGCCGAGCATGACGCGGGTCATCGGCGCTGCCTCTCGTACCGCGAAAACCGACTCCGCGAGATTGTTCACGTTCAGCGGTACCGCGTAAGACAGGCCGGTGACGACCGGATTGTGCTGTGCGGCGAAATCGCGCAACGAGTCCACGGGCACATCTGGTCCCAGGTAGAGCACGTTGTAACCCGCTCCCTCCAGCACGTCGGCGACCATGCGCAGTCCAAGGACGTGGTGCTGTCCCTCGATCGCGGCAAGCAAAACGTTTTCGCGCGAACCGGGCGCCGCGGTGTGCAGCGCTTCGATTAGGCGGATCAGCACCTGATGGCTGATCGCGGTGGCCAGATGCTCGTCCGCGACGGTGATCTTGTCCACTTCCCACAACCGGCCGATGTTTTCCATCGCGGCGCCGATCACAAGCACGTGAATCGCCGCGGGTTCGATGCCGCCGCGCAGGGCGCGGTCAATCACCTCGTCGGCGCCTTGGCGGTCGGCGGCGAGAAGTCTGTCCAGGTACTCGTCGGCCAGCGCGGCCGCCAGTGAATCGGTGGCTCGGCGTGGCGTGCCGTTCCGCTTCCCTTGATCTTTCAAACCCGATCCTTCCTGGTCCATTCTCGATCGGTGCAGAAACAGGCCAACTCGCTCAATCCAGGCACGCGACAATTGTCCCACAGGCTCGCGCGGAATGCGACGGCAAATGGACGGCTGTTCGCGACAAAGCGCCCAAGCACGTCGCCCGGCCGGCGATCAGCGTCGGGTTCCAACCGCGGATTCCCACGCTACCCGTGATCGGGGAAGAACCAAGCTCGAAATTGAGTAGCCGAAAAACCGCGGCGGAATCAGCCCGTTCTGGACGTTTGTTCGACGTATCCGACCTGTGTCGTAAGGGTGGACCAAGGTGTCGATAACGGCAGCATGGTGTCTGGATTCAAGGGACAGCCACCGCTCGCGTCAGAGCCTGTGAAGGATTCGCCGAAAGGCGGTCAGTGGAGCGCGTCTCGTGCCGATCGTGTGGCGCTCGGCGTCGTGACCTTGGCCACCGGACTGGCATTCGCCGGCTGGACTTTGCTCGGGCCGCTTGGTCCGGGATTGCAGCGTCAGCTACGGATCGACGACACGCGCCTGGGACTGCTGATGGCAATGCCGGTGTTGATGGGGTCCACGCTGCGGCTTCCGGTGGGCGTGCTCGCGGACCGCTTCGGTGGACGTCGCACGTTGGCCGCGCTGCTGGCGATCACGCCGCTGCCGCTCGTCCTGATGGGTCTGTACCAGCACTCGTACATGGTGCTCGTCGCGGCCGCGGTGCTGCTTGGTGTTGCGGGATCATCGTTTGCCGCCGGAGTGCGGTTTGTCGAGACACATTTCCCCAAGCAACGTCAGGGATTCGCGCTCGGCATCTACGGAATGGCTGTCGGCGGCACGGTCGCAACGGCCCTGGTGGCGCCACGCCTGGCGCATCGGTTCGGCCTCTCGACACCGTTCTTCGTGCTTGCCGCCGCGGCTGCTCTGGCCTGCGCGATCTTTCTTTTGTTGACTTCCGAAATCCCCGTAAAACGGTCCGCCGGATCGACCTCGGCCGCGACCTCGGCTTCGCTGCCGCGCCTCGTGAAGTCGCGGAAAATGTTCCCGTCTTCGTTGTTTTACGCCGTGACCTTTGGCGGTTTCATCGCCTGCTTCGCCTACATGCCGAAGTTGCTGGTTTCGGAATTCGGCATCACGCCCACGATCGGCGCCACCTGGGCCGCTGGATTCGCCGCGCTTTCGGTTGGCGCGCGCGTCGCCGGTGGCACGCTTTCCGACCGCGTCGGGCCGCGCCCGGTATTGCGCTTGTCTTTCGTGGCGATCGTCGCGGCGGCCGGCGGCCTGGCCGCCGGTTATCAACACGGTTCCGCGTTGTTAGCCGCCTTCTCGGCCCTCGCGCTTGCGTTCGGCACGGCGGCCGGCGCCACAATGAAGCTGCTCGCGCAACAGTTCGACGCCGAGCTCGGACGCGCCGCCGGAGTGGTCGGCGCGGCAGGCGGACTCGGCGGATTCGTCCCACCGCTGCTGTTGGCCACAATGGCCGACAGCGCAAGCGGGTACACGCTGCCCTTCTTGGGCCTGAGCGCGATGGCCGGCGTCTGCCTGGTTGTCGCATGGCGACTGGAGCCCCGCGTGCCGATCGCGCGAGCTGCCCGGGTCGCAAAGGAGGCAACACCATGCCATTGAGCGAAGTCACTGTCTTTCCTCGTCCAATCGCCGACGCGGTCGACGAACTTGCGCAATCGCGGTCCGAGGAACTGCTGGCACAGATCGCCGAGACGAGTTCGGCGCTTGAAGGCCGTGTGGTGTGGCACGTCAATACCACGGCGCGCGGTGGCGGCGTGGCCGAGATGCTCAATTCGCTGGTGGGCTATGCCCGCGGCGCCGGCATCGACTCGCGCTGGCGCGTGATCGGTGGCGATCCGCGGTTCTTTGAAATCACGAAACGCATTCATAACCGTCTGCACGGATCGGCCGGAGACGGCGGTGCGCTGTGTGACGAGGCGCGCGCGGATTACGAGTCGACGCTTGCGTTCAGCGGTCACGCCTTGCGCGAACTCGTCTCGCCCGGCGACATCGTCGTGCTGCATGACCCGCAGACCGCCGGTCTGGCCCCGTTGTTGGCCGGGACCGGTGCCCATTTGGTGTGGCGCTGCCACATCGGCCTCGACGAGCCGAACGCGATCGCGGAGGAGACGTGGTCATTTTTGCGGCCGTACGTGGACGCGGCCGACGAACTCATCTTCAGTCGTCCCGAGCACGTATGGACGGGCATTGACGCCGCTCGTGTACGCATTGTGCCGCCTGCGATCGATCACCGCTCGTCAAAGAATCACTGGTTGGCACCGGAGTCGGTGGACGCGATCCTGCGCGTTGCGGAGATCCTGCCTGCCGGCGGTGCTGATCTCGGTAACCCCGCGTTTGCGCGGCAATCCGGCGAGGCGGCCGAGGTGGGCCGTCGGGCCGAGATGCTCGGCATTGCGCGTCTTGATCCCGATCTGCCGATCGTCTGCCAGGTCTCCCGTTGGGACCGCCTGAAGGATCCGGTCGGCGTGCTGCACGGTTTCGCGGGTCATGTTTTGCCGTCGCATGAAAGTCAGCTAGTACTCGCCGGTCCTTCTGTGTCGGCCGTGGCCGACGATCCGGAACAGGCCGAAGTGCTCAACGAGTTGATGTCCTCGCTGGCATCGCTTTCGGCCACCGTGCGTGATCGCGTGGCAATCGCGTGCCTGCCGATGGAAGACATAGAAGAAAACGCCGCGATCGTCAATGCGCTGCAGCGCCGCTCTGACGTGGTCGTTCAAAAATCTCTCGCCGAGGGATTTGGTCTGACCGTGTCCGAGGCGATGTGGAAGGGTACGCCGGTGGTTGCATCGGGCGTCGGCGGAATCCAGGACCAGATCGAGCATTTTCTCTCCGGCATGTTGGTGGACGAGCCGACCGATCACGCTACGTTCGGCGAGCACATCAGCCTGTTGCTTCGCGAGCCGGAATTCGCCGATGTGATCGGCGACGGCGGCCGCGAACGCGTGCGCGAAGAATTTCTTGTCGCGCGCCATCTGCATCAGGACGTCGAGCTTTACGACGATCTTCTTGCCTCGGAATGGGACGACATGCCGTTCCGTGCAAGCGCCTAGCCGCACGGTCCGCTTAAATCGAACGGTGAGCAACAAACAGGCCGTCACCGCGCTGGCTCTTGTGTCCACTTTGCTCGTAGCCATCGGCGCGTCGATGCTGCTTGGCGCGGACGGTGCGTCGGCGGACTTTCTTGGAGATTCCGGGCTTCGTGCCGACGACGCCGTACTCGCAACGCCCGCGGTGTCGCCGCCGGGCCTTGGCGACAGCTATGTCGATCCGGTATTCGACACGCGCGTGCGCAGGCTCACGCTGACGCCCGAGCCGGGTTCGGCCGGGGGCGCCGCCGGCACCGTTCCCGAGTATTCAAAGGCGCAGGCCTGGAACGCGGATGACTCGCTGTTCTTGCTTCGCGGCACCGACGGCTCGTCGGTCCTTTACGACGGGCAGACGCTCGGCAAGATCGCCAAGACGCGAATTCCGGTCGGCGATGTTGAGCCGCGCTGGTCGCCGGTCGATCCCGATCTGCTCACGTACGTGCTGGGTGATCGCGTCTTCGAGTATTCGGTGCGCAAGCGCCGCAGCCGTCGCATCGGCCGTTATCGTGGTCTCGGCCCGCTGACCTCGGGAGCCGAGCAAGAGCGATCCGCCGACGGCCGGTACTTTGCCCTGCACGGTCCGGTGCACGAATACCGCGATCGCAGCTTTGCGTGGACCAAGGCGTTCGTGGTCGATCTAAAGACCGGCCGGCGCGGACCGGTGAAAGTGCTGCGGCGCCCGCGTGGCGACCCCGGCGACTTCCTCGACTATGTCGCGGTGACGCCGGACGGCAAGAGCGTGATGGTGATGTGGGCCGCGCACGGAGCGGACCTGTACTCGCGACGCTGGCGATACGTTCGCCGCCTGACGAACTGGGATGAGCACGGCGATTTCTGCCGCGACGCAAACGGCCAGACATCATTCGTCGTCGCCCACTATCGCGCGGACGTCAACGACGAGGTCGTCGAGGCGGTGCCGCTCAACGGCGAGCCGAGCCGCGTGCTGTGGCGGGCGCCGGTGTTCAACCTCGCGCTGCACATCTCCTGCCGGAACACCGCGCTGCCCGGATGGGCATTCCTCTCAAGCTACTGGGATGGGATCGGATTACGACCCGGCCCGACCGCGTTCGAGAGTGAGGTCTTCGCTCTGGGCCTGTCGTCCACCGTCGAGGCGCCGGTCGTACGCAGGCTGGCGCATACGCAGATGATCGATCGAGCCGACTACTTCGACGAGCCGCACGCGACCGTTCGGCGGGACGGCCGGGTGGTCTTGTTTGCGTCGTACTTCGGGCGATTCGCGACCAGCGACTCGTACGACGACACGTACGCGATTGACCTGCGTTGACCGGGGTGCGGCCATGCTCACTCGTCGGTAGGCTGGAGTAATGAAACGCGGTTGGGCGGCGGTGTTCGCCCTGGCAATCGGGATGCTTTTGCCGGTCGCCCCGGAGTCGGCGGCGGCCACGCGCTACGTCACGCCCGGGGGCAGCCTCAGTGATCTGAACTGCGCCGCGAGCCAGCCGTGCAACATCGAGCACGCGATCAACACCGTCGCGCAGGACGGCGATGAGGTGGTGGTGGGCACGGGCGGCTACACCGTCTCTTCCACGCTTTCTTGGTCGGGAAAGTCACTCAACGTTCACGGGCAAGACGGTCAGAACCGCCCCAATGTGATCGCACCGGTCGCCGTAGTCTCAATGCAGAATGCAGCCGGTTCCACGCTCCGGCACATGCGTCTCGAATGCACGTCGGCGTCGGCCACGCTGACCGTCAACTCGAACTCGGTCACCGTGTCCGACATGCTTGTCGTCAATTCGGTCGGGATCATCAGTACTGGCACCGCCATCGGGATCGGCGTGACCGCACAGGCGAGTGGGGTGCTGCTGCGTGACAGCGTGGCCCTGGCGACCGGTCCCAACAGCAGGGCGCTGTTGATCGGCGGCGTCAGCGGCAACGCGGACGCGACGGCGATCAACGTCTCGGCATACGCGACCACACCCCCGAACAGCTCGGCGATTCTGGTCAGTGCCAACGACAGCGGCGGCACTCATCCGGCTGCGCTGACGGCCAAGAACGTGATCGCGCGCGGGACGTATTCAGATCTTTCCGTTGCATCGAACGGCTCGGGAGCCGTGCCGGCGACGGCGAACTTCGCCTATTCCAACTTCCGCCCGTCGCTGCTGAACTTGCAGGGCGCCGCGGCGGCGTTCGGTGACCTGGGCGGTAATCAGAGCGCCGAACCGCTGTTGGTAAACCCGGCCGGCGAGGACTTTCATCAGCTTGCGGGATCGCCGACGATCGACTCCGGAGCCACCGATCGGTTGCTCGGCGGACTCGACTTCGACGGCGACGCCCGGGTGCTCGCCGCCGCACCGGACATCGGCGCCGACGAGTTCACACCGCAGGCAGCGCAACCGGCCGCGCCCAAGCTGACGCTAAATGGATCTACACGTCAGCGCGTGCTGCGACAGCGCGGCGTGACCGTTCGCGTTACGTGCGATCAAGCCTGCACGGCGACCGCAAGCGCGAGCGTGTCCGTACCCGGCGCCGCAAAGCTATACCGGTTCCGCGAGGCGACAAAGAGCATCGTTACCGGCATCACGGCCACACTCAAGCTGACCTTGTCAAAGAAGACACTCGCCGTGATCCGACGCGCGCTGCGCAGGGGGCGAAAACTCAAGACCAAGGTCACAGTTTCCGCCACGACCGCCGGGCTGAGTACTACTGAAAAGCGCACGATCCGGCTGCGGAGATGACCGGATGCCCCCACCCGCATAATTGCGCGCGACAAGGTTCGGAACTCTGAACTTTGAATCGGCTAGGCGTCCACGCGTGCCGTCAAGGGCGAGCAACCGGCTGCCGACCAACTTTGTAGAAGCCGTGCCACGCCGGCGCGGAAGCTAATTCAAGGGATATACAGTGCTCCGCCATCGTTCACGCCACGGCCTGCCACGACGCGCCGCCGCTTCGTCAGCACGCCTTTTGCAGCTCACCATCGTCCTTTCCGTAGCCACCGCTCTGTTGGCGGCCGCCCCGGCCCAGGCCAGGCAGAAGCCGATCACCGGAAAGCTCAGCAAACCGGGTTTGACCGTCATCGCACTTGCTAGCAACGGCAAGGCCACGTCGACCGTGGCAACGCGCGGTGCGTTCAAGCTCGTTCCGCCGGCGAACAAGGTCACCTTGCAGTTACGTGCGAAAGACGGCGCGTATGCCGGGCCGGTAGTGGTCGGTGGCAAAGGCGCCACGGCGTGGCTTGGCGTGAAGTCCGGAGCAAAACTCGGCCTGATCAAGATCAAGCGGGGATACGCCCAACCGGCGTCGGCGCTGCCGGCTCGCTTCATCAACAAGAGCGTTCGGTCACAGGCCAAGCGTGGCGTGCCGATCGGCGTAGGCGTTTTCGGCCGTGTCAAGTCGAACAAGAAATCTTCCGACGGATCGGGACGAGATGCGGATCTTGACGGCATTCCCGGCGCGTTCGACGTTGACGACAACGGCAACTTGGTGCTTGACAACTTCGAGCGGACAACCGGCACCGGCGCCACGGGCCTGAAATCGTTCGACATTCTTCCGCCGCCGGTGCAGCCGCCACCCGGTCAGCCCGCGCCCGGACAACCGGCGCCGGGTCAGCCCGGGCCGGACCAGCCACCGCCGCCCGGCGACGCGGCCCAAAGCTTCAGACTCTTTTCCAATCTCAAGCTGAGCATGCAGCAGTCACTGAACGCCAACGCTGGAACTGTGACCGATGCTCAGATCGACGCGGCGATGTCGGGCTCGGCCACACTGGCGATCCAGGTTGCGGGCGGGTCCGAGGCGCAACTCGACTGTGGTGGGCTCACTTATTGCTCGGCCGGCGGCACCGGCACAACGCTGGAAGGCAACAACCCCTTCCCCGGCTGTTGCGACGCGGACGGCAATGGTTTCGGCACGATCACCCCGGGATCTACCAATGACTTTCAGCTACATCCCGGCGCAAACGCGGCCGACATTGGATCGGGCGACAGCTTCATCGAGCACGTCACGAGCGACGGCAAAGAGACGCAACTGCCCGGCGTGCTCAACTACATCTTCTCCACCACCCCGGCCCTCAAGACCTGGTCGACGACGGCCGGCAGCGGATCGCCGACTTACCCGGTCGGGCCGAACGACGTCGGCACGCCGGGCAATCCAATTCCCGTCGCGGCCGGCGGCGACGCGATTGCGACGCTCACGTTCTGGCGTCCACAGCGCAAAGCGATTGACGGGTCGGGTGAGGGCAGCGGATGGGTGGACATCGGCCGATTGCGTTACACCGCCGACGTCCCCAACGGTCCGTCCGGCGGATCCCCGTCGTCCGTCCGTGGTCCGGGTAACTGCGCGGCCTCCACTTACACCACGAGCGATCCCAATCTGACGCTCTCCGGGCAAAGTCCACAGGACACCGCCGACGACAGTCCGGCGGATCCGGCAAATACGCTGACTTTCGCCGTCAACCTCACGCAGTGCCTGGCCGCAGCCGGTATAACGTGGAATTCGGGCGAATCGCTTGGCGTGGATATCCAAGCGGTCAGCGAATTTGGCGACAATGCGGCGCAGAAGGTCAGCTTTGTGAAACAGTGATCGGATCGCCGCGGGGAGGGTGAAAAATGAAGAAGATCAAAGACGCGGCGGCGGAGTTTCTTGCCAACAAGCGGATTGCCGTCACCGGCGTTTCCCGATCGCCGAAGGACCACGGCGCCAACGTCGTGATCAAGCGGCTCGCCGATCGCGGGTACGAGGTCTTCGCGGTCAACCCGAATGCCGACGAGATCGACGGTCATGAGTGCTTTCCGGACCTCGGAGCGATTCCTGGAGGAGTCGACGCGGTCGTGATCGCCACACGGCCGGAAACGGCCGAGCAGACGATGCGGCAGTGCGCCGACCTGGGGATTGACCACGTGTGGATGCACCGCGGCCCGGGTCCGGGCAGCGTGTCCAAAGAGGCCGCCGAATTCGGCCGAGCGCACGGAATCGCCGTGATCGACGGCGGTTGTCCGTGCATGTTCAATCCCACGGCGGACTTTGGTCACAAAGTGATGCGCGGGATGCTGACGCTGAGCGGCAATGTGCCGCGCGAGGTGTGAGCGACACGACTTGGTTGGCTATGCCGAGGTCACGGTCACCCCAGGCACCCGCGCGAAATAATCGCGATCTCGTGTTGCGACGCTAAGTCCACGAGCGAGCGCGGTGGCGGCAATCTATAAGTCGTGAGCACCGACCGCGTCCGCAAGGTATGCGACCGCGGGAACGAAGAACGCGATCAGCACTTTGTCTTCCAACTGCCGGTCAAACGCTCCCATCAACCCGGCAGATCCCATCGCGCCGGCCAGTCCGATCAGCAGCCACGGCAGCCGGTGCCACAGTCGATGGGCAACATCCTCCTCGGCCGCGTCGCGCGCACGTCGTGTGCCGGAGAGGTATCCGGCAATACGCGCGATGTTCGTGTCGTGCTCCTCCAGCAGCACCGCAAGCATCCGGTTCGGCGGGATCAGACCAACCAGTGCACCTTGATCGTCAACCACGGCGATCCCGGACTCGCCATGCCGCGCCATTTTCCACGCAACCCGTTCCTGATCGTCACCCGGTGCCACCACCGGTGGGTCGGCATCCATCAGACCGTCGATGCGTGCGTCTTCCAGCGCGTCGAGCAACTGCTCGATCGGCAGCAGACCCACGAGCTTCGAGTCATCCAGCACGGCGATCTCGTTTGCGTATTCGAACCGGGCGCCGATCAGTGTCGCAAGCACATCTCCGGCCGTAGCTGTTTTTTCAGCATGCGGAATGCGGTCTGTCGCGTGCTCAACCGCAACGCCGAGAAGGTCCTTGGACGGAGAAGTCTCGTCGGTCATGTTGCGCTCCCCTCAACAGTGGCGCTCCGCCGCCGGGCGCCGCCCGAAAGGGTTGACATGCCCGCAGGGTTGCCGCACCGATCTGGGTGGCTTGCATAGCGACAAGCTAACCGCGCGATCGGAGGCTTTACGTTTCTGACTTGCGGCTTGGATGGGTGGTCGGCGCGGCGATCTGGCTGGAACTTGACGCGGTATTCCGGCGTCAGTGCAATGGTGTCGATCCTCGAAAGCAGCGATGCCGCCGCGACGACGCAACTGCTGTTCAATCTGAGCGAGAGTTTTTGGAGCGTCGGCGCCCTCTTCTTCGGGCTCTGGCTGATCCCGATGGGATGGGCCGCGACGACATCCGGCCGCTTCCCGACGGCGCTGGGCTGGATTCTCGTCTTCGGCGGCATCGGCTATGTCGTGAGCGCCTTCGTCGAATTCGTCTTCGATGCGCCTACGTCGCTCGTCGACGTATTCGCGATCCCGGTGACGGTTGGTGAGGTTTGGATGATCGGGTATCTGCTGTTGGTCGGTATCCGGCCCGCAGTCGTGGACTCATCGCATGCAGATGCTCTGACTGCGGGCTGAGGCACGGCTGACTGCCGCAAGAGCAGTCCAGTCGGCATGACCATCCCTAGCGCCAAAGGGTCTTCAGCGCGCCCGAGAGGATTCGAACCTCTGACCTTCGGTTCCGTAGGGCGTTAGGAGGGTTCGCACAGCGGGCCGACTGGTAAGCCAACAGTCGGTCATTTGCGGGGAGAATGCCGGTTCCGCAAGTGACCGCCGGAGAACGCTCGAAACCGCCTCCGACCCCGGTGGCGGGGTCGCTCGCGGTGTCCGAGACCGATGTCTGGAATCATTGAGTGCATGGATCATCGGGACCTGATGCCACCGTTGAACGAGGAGCCGCGCGATGCGCAGGACTCGAATTCGACTGAGGACGCGACCAGGGTGCTCTACCGGCTTGGGCTGCAGTCTGACCAGGTGCCCGGATTGCCGGACAAAGTGGAAGTCGACGATGTGACGATCGAGTTCGTTGACGGACCGATCCGGACTCAAATTACGGAGATGCGGCAGCGGCACGGATTGCCTATCGAATTCGATAAATCGATGCGACGTCAGGATGTTGGCGCCAATCTACGGATCGCGCTACTGAGTATCGAAGCTTCTCCCGTCCCGGCGGACATCGACAGCGCGTTCACTTCTTGGCGAAGTCGGGCGCTGGCAGCCGCTGGCTTGGTCGCGAGCGTCCTTGACGAGCGCGTGGTTGGGTCCGAGTTACTTGAGGACGCCGTGCTTTTCAAGAACGATGACGTACTTGGTGGCGTTGATATGCGCACCGGCGTGCGGTCATATTTACCATTGGAAGTGCGGCAATCAGATTTGGAAGCGCTAAATCTCCTCGAAAGCATTTCGCTGTCTGAGTCCACAGCCGCCGCGCGTGCAGCGCGCTTGTATCGCCGCGCGATGGTCGAAGGCCCGACGGCGGACGCATTCGTCATGCTCTTCATCGCGGCGGAATGCTTCAGCGAGAAACCCGCGGCCGACAAGCGTCAAATAAAGGATGCCCTAGTTCGCGCAGGGGTAGATGTAGAGCGCCTTCCGGTTCAGCTAGGTCCGCTGCTCGGCCTCCGAGGCAAGATCGTGCATCACGGGGTCGAGGATCACGGCGACCTTACCGTCGCCTTCTATGAGTTAGAAGCCGTCGTTCGTGCGCTCATTCGGCAGGACGCTGAGATTGCACAAGGCTGGCCGCTGCTCCCGAATAATCCTGGGGCATTCTCGGATCCATTCGACTCAGCTGTGGCGCAACTTCAAGATCGTGGGTCGAGCCGTTGGCATGCAGATGGGCTGCCCCAGTTCGAGTCTCCTGTCGCGCAGAACCTCCCTCGTCGGATTTTGAGACCTGAACTCGACGAGCGGCTCGATCTCGACCCCGAACTCGGCGACGCTCTAGAAACAGTTGCGTCGGTGGTAGTCGATGCGATCGAATGGCTTGACCCCGAAATGAGGTTGTTCATCAGCGCCAAGCTGCCGGATCGCGCGCCGGATTGGGCCACGTCACTGGCAACGCGTGATGGCATACACCTTGCTCCGCATTTTTATAAGGATGTTGACGATGACGCGACGCAGTTTGTCAACTTCGTGTGGGACCTTTACTCTCTGGTGGGCGCGGTGCTGATGCAGAGGGCCGGAGTAGTAAGCGAGGGCACTGGAGTCGTCGTCGTGGAGGCGTTTGGAGCGTTTGCCCAGTACCGACGTCTCGCTCAGTTCGGAGCATTCGACTCTGACTCGCTCAGGATCCCAGATGACCGATCACCAATCTCGTTAGGCAAGATTGCGGGTTGGGCGGCGGCCGGTGATTCGCGAGCGAGTGCATACATGGTGTCGTTGGATGGCTCGGACTTGGAACTTGTCAATGAGCTCGTCAGTTCACTTCAGTCAGATCCGCCCGGCGCGCCAACGCACCTGATCGAACTGGCCCAAGAGCTTGCAAGCGAAATCGACGCCACCAGGTAGTCACACACTTACCGCTTCGGTTCTAGACACTTTGGCCTAGTGACTGCTACATGGGCGTGTGTCTCGCAGCGACGCAACCAAACGATTTGGCGAAAACGTTCGCACCGCCGCACTGTTCCCGGCACCCGAGGGGGCCACGCCAACCCCTCCTGGCGGCGTACTGCACGAGCCGACGAGCATGTACGTCTCGGTTGCAGACGGAATCGTGGCCTGCTGGTCCAAAAAATGGATCCGGGGACGCTTGCCGTCACCCCGACGGCCGAGCGGGCGCACGCGACGGCACGCGATCTGGGGCTCCTGCCGGATTGAGAGCCGCACGCATCCTCGTGCGAAAGCGCGCCCGAGAGGATTCGAACCTCTGACCTTCGGTTCCGCAGGCGACGATGCGCGCATCGCTGCTGTTCAAGGAAGAAATCCAGCTAGATCACGCTCACTTGCTGCATCGAATAACTGACCATTTGTCGTACGGGCAGATCGTGATGATCGCGGCGATATCAAATCCAGACCCCCGCTCGGAAGCGCCTTCGGAACTCACGGCTGATATGCGGTCTGAACTCGAAACACTTAGCGACCTTCGCGTCGTCGGCGTCGGACAGCCGGGTGGTCACGTGGCACGAACGTCGGAGCTTTGGTCTAGCGAGGTCGGGACGTTGGACGTCGGGTCGTTCATGACATCACCGATCGGAGCTGAGTAGTTTGAGTCGACGAGGCGCCGTCCGAGAGGCTGGACGGACCGGAAGGCCAAGGACCTCGCTACGAGTTAACGAGTGCTATTCGCAGGCGTATCCGTCGCCGATGCGATCCAAACCGAAGTCGCCGCGTCGATCTTGGTTGGAGGAATTGACGGGCGGTCGGTGGTGGATTTGTCGGACAATACGTGGTGGATTTGTCGGATCCATTCGTTAGCCTGATCTCATGGACGCTCCGCTCGTCACCCGGCACGTACAGCATGCTGTCGCAGATGCGATGAAGGACACCCGCGTTGTCGCGGTACTTGGCGCCCGACAAGTCGGCAAGAGCACCCTGCTCGAGCAGATCGCATCCACTGAACGGGTCGCTCGCGAGATCGTTACATTCGACGATCAGGCGGTACGCGCAGCGGCAGCTTCGGATCCCGCTGGTTTCATCGCCGAACTCAACACGCCGGTCGCGATAGACGAAGTGCAGCGCGTTCCGGAAGTGGTTACCGAAATCAAGCTTCGAGTCGATCGCGACAAGACGCCGGGCCAATTCGTTATTACGGGCTCAGCGAATCTGCTGGCGATGAAGAAGGTCAAGGAGTCCCTTGCCGGGCGGGCAGAGTACGTACGTCTTCATCCGTTTAGTCAAGGAGAACTTTCCGCTGTGCGCGAGACATTCATTCCGGATCTCGCCAACGGACGATTTCCAGCTGTGTTTGATGCTCCGGCCGGGCGCAAAGCCTTTATTGAGAGAATTGCTCGCGGCGGATTCCCGGAAGCGCAGGCCAGGTCGCAAAACCGGCGCGTCCGATTCTTCGAGAGCTACGTCGATGGTGTCATGGACAGGGATCTTGCGACTCTGGGAGATGTCACCGACCGTGCGCTCGTGAGACGCCTGCTTGGCGCCGTTGCGTCGATTTCAGCTCAGGAACTCAATATCGAGGGACTCAGCCAAAAGATCGGCGCTCCCGCGACGACATTGCGTAGGCATGTCGAGTTGCTTGAAACGTTGTACTTGGTGCGCAGGATTCCGGCATGGAGCAGCAACCTGCTTGCGCGGTCGATCAAACGCCCAAAGATTCACATCACCGACACCGGATTGCTGGCCTATCTTGTAGGCGCAGATGATCGCCGCATCGCCGCCGACGCGCAGCTCGGGGGAATGTTCTTTGAGAGTTTCGTCGCGATGGAACTCGAGCGCCAGATCTCCTGGCTCGACGATCGTCCTCAGATGTACCACTTCCGCGATCGTGATCAAAGAGAGGTCGACATCGTCCTCGAACACCGAGATGGATCCGTTACCGCGGTGGAAGTGAAGTCCGCGGCAACCGTTCACCGGAGCGATTTTCGTGGGCTCGCGCTGCTGCGCGACAAACTGGGTTCGTCTTTCAAAGCAGGCGCACTCCTGTACACGGGCGCCAGCACCGTGCCCTTCGGAGATCGCCTCGCGGCGGTTCCGTTGAGCGGGCTTTGGAGCTAAAGGAGAGAAAGGCGCGCCCGAGAGGATTCGAACCTCTGACCTTCGGTTCCGTAGACCGACGCTCTATCCAGCTGAGCTACGGGCGCAAGGCAATACAGGTTAGCCGCCGAGTTGTTGGGGTGTGACTCCGCAATAGTCGGCGAGGTTCGCCGATTGCCGAGGACCGGTGAGGTTCTGTACGAAGGCGTCCTGGTTCTGCGCATCTCGCGGCTCGCCGATCCGCTTCGT
The DNA here is from genome assembly GCA_016213645.1 of Actinomycetota bacterium. Lineage (GTDB taxonomy): Bacteria > Actinomycetota > Thermoleophilia > Solirubrobacterales > JACPNS01 > JACPNS01. The sequence continues at coordinate 8,853 of JACQZY010000018.1, read as the reverse complement.
GCAAATCGCTGCAGGGGTCACCTTTGTGCCGTGCGTAGCCGATAGTAGGTAATGGACGGCCGGCAATATGGGGCCACGCGCCGGTTCCACTGCACATCGTGGAAAAACGAACTCACACGACACGCCTTGATTTTCGCGTGCGCCTCGCGTTGCTGCTTGGGGCGGCGTGGATTCTGCTGTTGGTGGTGATGCTCTCGGGATACCGGTCGGAGCGCGAGCGTAGGGTTGATCGCGCCACGGCGGTGGCGCGGGCCGAATCCGGCAAGCTGGCGGCGCGGCTGTCGGATGAACTGGACACGTATCGCAAGCAGTTGCTGTTTTCGGGCACCAACGACGCGTTGATCGATGCGATCTCCAATCCTGCAAGCAGGTCTTCCGAATTGCGTGCGGTTTGGGAGGAGATGAGCGTGCTTGCGCGTGCAAACAGCGGCGTGATCGACGAGAACTGCGCGATCGCGTGGGTTTCGGATGGCCGCGGCAGACCGAAGGGCGCGGCCGGATACGGACTCGGTTCTCGACACGGCGCGTACGCGCCCGAGATGGCGCGCTACGTGTACGGCAAGCGTGCTCCGGACTCGGACCTTTCGGTCGGAGGTTCCGGCGAGTGGGGCAGCGCCTTCTTTCAGAAGGCTGCGCGCGCCGGCCGTGGCCGCGTGTATCAGAGCCTCTACATCTCCGGCGACACGAATCGCTGGGTGTTGTCCAGCGCCACGCCGCTTTACCTTCACGGTAAGCCGGCGCTGGTTTGGCACTTCGAAATCAACCTCAACGCGATGTGGCGTCTCGCGCGCAACGCCGACCGCGCGGTCACCGATTCCGTAAAGGGTTCTGGTGAGCGCGTGCTTGTGATGGATGACGCCGGTCGCGCGATTCTGGACAGCGACCGCGCGGCGCCCGTCAATCAGCCGTTCGAAAAGGTCGGCGACGCCAAGCTGGCGGAGGCAAACGCGGGAATGGCCGAGTCCGACGAAGAAGACGAAATCGAAGCTGTCGAGAAAGTCGTGGCGCAGCGCGGCGGAGATATTGACTGGCGCGTTGCCGTCGTAGTGCCGCACGAGGCCGCGACGGCGGGTTTGACGGTGATCCCGACGCTGCGCGACTGGCTGCTGCTGGGCATCCTGATGTTCGCAATTCCGCTGCTGACCGTGCAGCGGGTTTGGGCTGGTGTCAACAGCCGACTGAAACTCCTGCGGGATTCGATGGAGAGCGTGGCTCGCGGGGATCTAACCCTGGAGGTGCCGCCGCTGGGCAGCGACGCGGTCGGTCGTTCCGGTTCGGCGTTCAACGCCTTGATCGTGTCGTTGCGTGGGATTGTCGGGAGGATCGGAGACACGGCGACCGGCCTGCAAAACGCGTCTGGAGATTTGGCCAAGAGTTCAAACGAAGCCGGCCGCGCGGTCGGCGAGGTGGCGCTGGCCATGGAGCACATCACCCAGGGCACGTCAAATCAGGTCGAACTTGTTTCCACGTCGCGCGAAACGATTGACGAACTCGAACGGATGATTCACACGTCGGCGGAAATCTCCCAAGACGGCCGGCACCGAGCGGCCGGGGCGATCGAACTTGCGCGCGAAGGGATGCGTCAGGCTGAAGTGGTTGAGCAATCGATTGAGTCCGTCTCGGCAAGTGCCGCGGATTCGGCGGAGGCGATCCGGTCGCTTAGCCAGAAGTCCGCGAACATTGACCAGATCGTGACGTCTATTCAGGCGATCGCCGATCAGACGAACCTGTTGTCGCTGAATGCGGCGATCGAAGCCGCTCGTGCCGGTGAACAGGGCAAGGGCTTTGCGGTTGTGGCGGATGAGGTGCGGGCTCTGGCCGAGCAATCGCGTGAGGCAGCGGGGGAGATCGCGGAGATAATCCGCCAGGTCAAGCTGGAGACTCTCAATGTCACAAGTGCCGTCGAGGCCGGCGATCAGCGAGCCGCGGACGGGCTTCGTGCGGCGTCGGACAACAAGGCGGCGTTTGCCGACATCCAGGCTGCGATCGCGGCTTTGCAGGAAAACTCTTCGCGCGCCGCGGAGCTGGCGATCGAGATGCAGTCCGCCGCCGTGGCGGTGGGCGATCACGTTGACGGCGTTGCCGCGGTCGCCGAGCAGACGGCTGGATCAACGGAAGAGATGTCCGCCTCCACCGAGGAAACAAACGCCACCGCAGAAGAAGTGAGCGCGTTTGCCGAAAACTTGGCTGCCACAGCCGATCGGCTGCGGGAGATGATGGGGCAGTTCAAGCTTGATGCCGCTTCGGCGCGAGGCTCGGTCTCCGCGATGCCCAATCGCGACATTCGCGGACGGCGCGTGGCGGGCGAGCGCGACTCGGATCCTGAAGACCGGCCAGGGGATATCGCTGGGCTTGAATGAACTGGTCAGCGGTGCCGGGGCGGTAGGTTGGGGGGTGTGACGGATTCGATTGAGGTGGAGCGGGCTTCGGCGATGAAGGGTGAGCGGCGGCGGTTGCTGGCGGACGGGTTGCGGCTTGGGGAGGTTGAGCTGGCGGTTACTGATCTTGATCGCTCGATTTCGTTTTATGAAGATGTCTTGGGGTTGGGTCTGCGCGTGCGGGAGGAAGTGAGCGGCGCGCCGACTGCGCGCGTGTCGGCGGACGGGGTAAGCGATCTGTTCGTACTGCGTGAACAGCCGGGCGCGCGGCCGGCGGGCCGGCATGCGGGGCTTTATCACGCCGCCGTGCTTTACCCGTCTCGGATTGAGCTTGCGCGGGCGGCGCAGCGCATCGCCCAGGGGCGGGTGCGCACGCAGGGTGCGTCCGATCACGGCACCCACGAGGCGATCTATCTACCCGACCCGGACGGGAACGGGTTGGAGCTTGCTGTCGACCGGCCGCGCGAACAGTGGCCTGACGTCACGAGCGTGGAGGCGATCGCGCCGCGTCCGCTTGACATGGGCGGACTTTTCAATCTCACCAGCGGACGGGCGCCGGAGCTGCGCGCCGACCCGCAGACGCGGATCGGGCACATGCACCTGCACGTCGGCGACATCGAGGCGGCGCTCGCTTTTTATCGCGGGCTTGTCGGTTTTGATCTCGTCGCCCGCGTTGACACCGCGGTGTTTGTCAGCGCGGGCGGGTATCACCATCACCTCGCCTTCAACATCTGGAAGGGCGAGGGCGTAGACGCGGCCCCGGCGGACGCCGTTGGTCTTCGCCACTGGACGATCGAGCTTGCGAGCGAGCGCGATCTTGATGATCTGCGTGAGCGGCTGGCCCGTGGAGGGGCTTCCGTGTCCGCAGCCGCCTACGGATTCTTCACCACTGACCCGTGGGGCAACCGGCTACGGGCTGTGGTGACCGCGTCAGACCACTGAATCCGCGTCCGGCTGGTCGGCCGCGTCCGGATCGTCGCGCTTCAGTCGCTGGAACGCGAAGGCGGCCGCCAGCAATACGGCGCCCACGACGATGAACGAGATCGTGCGGTAGGCCACGTCCAGCTCCGACAAGTCGAAGAGCAGAATCTTGCCGGTCGCCACCACCAGCAGAGACAATCCGGCGATGCGCAGTTCCTTCACACGCAAACGCAATCCCACGACCGCCGACGCAAACGCCACCAGCGCCCAGAATGCCGAGAGCAGCGCCTGGCCGGTCTGGGCGCTGCCGATCTTGCCGATTTCGAAGTTGTCATGCGCCTGTGCCGGGTCTGGCGCAAAAGCAAAGACGATCGCCGCCGAACCCAGGTAGACCAGGGTCAGCGCCGCGCCTCCCAGCGCGGCGGTGCGTATGCGGCGAGAGGCTCCGCCCGCGTGCAACGCCACGGCCACCGCGATTCCCGCCAGCGCGACGGCGGCGTCGAGTATGTCGGGCACGCCGTCGCGCAGAGCTTCGATCGGTGGTGCTTCGTGACCGAGCGTGTGCAGCACGGCGATTGAAATCAGCGCCAGCGAGCCTCCCTGGCCAAGCCGGATCAGCGACGGTGGTGTGAGAGCCAGCGTGGCCGCCGCAAGTCCGCAGATCACGAATACCAGCGCGGCGCCGTCCAGCCAGAACGCGGCCAGATACGCAGCGCCGAGTGCGACCAGGCCGAACGGCACGGCCAGGTTCTCCTGGCGTTTATCCGGCTCGGACGGCATAAGACAAAGCCACACGGCCGCCGCCGCCATCACCGCGCTGATCGCGATTGAGGCGTCGGTCAGTTTCGCCGTCGCGATTGCGTCGACGTGATGGGTGAGCATGTCCGGCGTCGCTTCGTAGATCAGCGTGTGCGACACCGCAAGCGCCAGCATCGTCATGCCGCCGAAGCGGACAAGCATCGCGGTCCACGAAACGTTGGATTTTGGGGTCAGCAACATCGCAAGCGCGGACATGGCGGCAAACGCGCCGACAAGTTCGACTCCGTCCAGTAACACCGCGGCCAAATACGCGGTCGCCGCGGTGATCGCCGCGAACGGGACGGTCTGCGCGGCGTTGATCTTGCCTTCGGGCGAGCGGTCACGCCACATCCAGACCGCGCTCGCCGCGATGAATGCGACGATGGCTAATACGGAGTTGAGCGTGCCGGTGCTTGACAGCGAGCGGGCCTGCAGTTCCAGCAGATGCGGCACGGCATCGATGTTGAGGATGTGGATCGCCGCAAGCCCAAGTTGCAGGCCGGCGCCGATGCGAGCTATCGCGCGGGTCGTGACCGAACGGCGAGGATGCGTGAACCACGCGATCATCGCCGCCTGCACGCACCACGCAACCGCGACGCTCGGGCCGGAGAGGATCTGTGAGATCGCGACCGTGCTTAGCCCGCCCGCCAGAATCCAGTCGACTTCGATAACGCGCCGGAGTAGCGAGAGCCGTTCGCGAATGTTGTGCGCCAGCCCACGTGAGGACGTTTCGACATCGGCTCGCTCACCGGTCGTCGGCAGGCGTTGTCCGATCACGGCGAGCAGTACGTGCGCGACCGCCAGCCCGCACAGCCAGCCGTTAGCGGCGTCGTGGCTCTGGTCATAAAGCAGACCCGCTCCGGCGGACGCGAGCACGATCGTGCTCAGCGACTTCATGGCCGCGAGCAGCACGCGGTCGGCGGAATTCGGCGAGAACGAGAACGCGCCGATCTGCGTAGCCGCCCACAGCAACGTCAGGTCGATCACGGAGACCGTCACGGAGTCCACGTTGCTGATGCCGTCGAGCGACATCGGAATGCCGATCAACCCGGCCAGCAACGTCACGGTTCGCCATCCGCGCGCGGCGCACACCACCATCGCGCCGGTGTAGGCCACGATCACAAATCCAAAGACCTCACCGTTGTTTGGCACGTCCACTAGCACCGGCGCGAGCAGCGCGCCAAGCAGCGCCAGCCCGCCGAGCATCTCCGAGTTCCAGCGCAGGGCGAAGAACACTCCCGCCACGGCCGTTGCGGCGGCCAGCCCCAGCGCGAGCGCCGGGCTTGGAATCATGTCGTACATCTGGCAGGCGGCGGTGAGCGTGGCGTACGTGCCGGACACCGAGACTGCGGCCATCGCTTTGGGCCCATCACCCTCGTCGCCGCGTTCGCGTAGAACCAGCGCGCCGACGCCAAGTCCCACGCTCGTGATCGCAGCCGCGACGATGCGCATCGTCGGCGTGATCCAGCCCTTGTGAATGCCCCAGGAAACGAGGAAACCGATTCCGGCCAGCAGCATCACGCCGCCGGCCCAAGCCAGGCGTTGCGGGCTGAGCAGGTCTTCCAGGGAAAACGGCTTTCGCTGCCGTGGCTGTCGTGCCGGTCCCTGGGCGGACGCCGGGTATCCGCCGGCGCCGGTTTGCGGCTGGGCGGTGTACGCGGCCGGCTGGGATGCGGGCGGGTAATACAGCGGTTCAGGCTGAACCTGCGGCGGCACGTACACCGGCGGCGGCTGGATCGGTTGCGGCGCCTGAGCCGACTGCTGCGGCTGGATTGCTTCCTGCGCCTGCGCGGCCCCTTGCCGCTCCAGCTCTCCCACTCGCCAGTTCAGCCAATCGACCCACTGGCGAAGCTGCGCGATCTCGGTTCTCTGATCTTGCCCTTCCACGAACATCCCTTTCGCTCGATCCGGCCGACTCCTTGATTGCGACTACGCAATTGTCGGCATCGCGGTTACACCCGGCGCCACTCGCCGCTTGCCTTTCTCCGCGCGCCACTTGCCGCGCGCCGCGCGCAATTCGCCTCCCGCCTCCCGTCGCAACCAGCCAGATTGCCGCTGCACCGATCCGTACCGTGTGCGCATGGTCAAAGCGATCGGCAAACGTGATCTCGCCGCTTTTGCGGCTACAGCCGTGATTGCGGCGACCGCCGGCATCGCGCACTACGCCAAGTTCAACGCCGTATTGGCGTTTGCGCTGGCCGCGCTGGCGTTGTCCGGTGTGGCGTGGATGGTTTCGTTCGGCACCGAGGAACTGGGCACACGGTTGCCCGCCGGACCGACCGGACTGCTGCAGTCCACACTCGGCAACCTTCCGGAACTCTTTGTGGTGTTGTTCGCGCTGCGCGAGGGGCAAGTGGTCGTGGCCCAGACGTCGATCCTTGGCTCGATCTTCGCCAACGCGCTGCTGGTGCTGGGCGTGACGATCGTGATTGGCGCCCGCCGATCGGAGGACGGCTACATGCGCTTTTCGCACCGCCTGCCGAAGGACACCGCCACGTTGTTGCTGGTCGCAACATTCGTGATCGTGCTGATCGGGATCTCATTGGCCGCGCAGGATCGCGCCAGTGGCGACGTGCAATCGATCTCCGTGATCGGCGCGATCGTGCTGCTGGCTGTTTACGCCGCGTGGGTGATCCCGTTCGCACGTGAGGGTGTAAAACACGGGCACATCGAGGCCGGCGCGCCTCGACTCTCGCTGGTGGCCACGTTGGCGTTGCTGGGCGTGGCGGGGGTGGCGGCGGCGTTTGTGTCCGAATGGTTCGTGGCAGCGCTGGAACCGGCAATCGATGCCGTCGGCGTCAGCGAAGCCTTCGCCGGTCTGGTGGTTGTGGGTGTGGCCGGAAACGCGGTCGAGAACTTCACCGCATTCGTGCTGGCGGCGAAGGGCCGCAGCGAAACGGCGATCTCGGTCGTCAAAAACTCGGTGGCGCAGATCGCGGCGTTTTTGTTCCCCGTGCTCGTGCTGGTGTCGCTCGCGTTCGAATCGCACCTCACCTTCGCGATCGAACCTGTTTACGTGGGCGCGCTTGCGTTCACCGCGTTGGCGGTCTGGCAGATCACCGACGACGGCGAAGCCGCCGCCTTTGAGGGCTGGGCGCTGACCGGGCTCTATGTGATCTTGGCGGCGTTGACGCTGTACGAGTGAAAGGTCGCATGCCGCGGCGCGAACAAGCGCAAGGGTGAGCTCCGCGAGCGCCATCGCCGATCGGCAGTCGAAGCCGGTCACGTGCCGAACGATTTCGCGCGACGCGAATCCCTGTCGTCATCTGGTTTCACGGGCAAAGCGCCATTACCTAATTAAGAGTACGATCGGCTGAATGGTTCGATCGCCCCAAACATTCTCGGTTCGGCCGATCAATCCGACAGCCCAAGCCCGCGGTCCAACCGTGTAGCTAAACGACATATCGCTCGTTCAGGAGGAGAACATGGCCACTGCGCTCAAATCTCGACCTACGACCAACCGCCCTGAAGGCAACGGCGAGCAACATGCCAGCGGAACCCGGAAACGCGGCGTTACCAACGTCGCGTTTCAAAAGCAGCTTCTCGAAGCGCTTGAGACCGCACGCGACGGCGACTTCACCATTCGCATGCCGGCCGAAAGTGGCGAGAAGGGGCAGATCTCCGAGGCCTTCAATGGTCTTGTGAAGATGAGTGACGATCTCTGCTCCGAGCTGGCCCGCGTGGGCACGGTAGTCGGCGACGAAGGCGCGATCAACGAACGTGCCTCACTTCGCGGCGCCAAGGGCCGATGGGCACGAGCGGTCGATTCGGTCAACTTCCTGATCAACGCCCTGGTTCGTCCGTCAAGCGAAGTGGCGCGAGTCATCACCTCGGTCGCCGAGGGAGACCTCACTCAGAAAATGCCGGAGGAGATTGACGGGCGCCCCGTCAAGGGCGAGTTCCGGCGTATCGGACTGATCGTCAACCGAATGGTCGACCAGCTTGGGTCGTTCTCCGGAGAAGTCACGCGCGTGGCTCGCGAGGTCGGCACCGACGGAAAGCTTGGCGGACAGGCCGAGGTTCGCGGCGTTTCGGGTGTGTGGAGCGACCTCACCAGCAGCGTCAACATGCTCGCCAGCAACCTCACCAGCCAGGTGCGCGACATCGCGCTGGTCACCACCGGCATCGCCAACGGCGACCTTTCGCAGAAGATCACGGTCGAGGCCAAGGGCGAGGTGCTTGAACTTAAGAACACCGTCAACCGAATGGTCGATCAGCTCAGCTCTTTCGCCGCCGAGGTCACGCGCGTGGCGCGCGAGGTCGGCACGCAGGGTCAGCTGGGCGGCCAGGCCGACGTGGAAGGCGTGTCGGGCGTTTGGAAGAGCCTCACCGGCAACGTCAACACGCTCGCCGGCAACCTCACCGACCAGGTGCGAAACATCTCCCAGGTGGCGACCGCCGTGGCCAACGGCGACCTTTCGCAGAAGATCACGGTCGAGGCCAAGGGCGAGGTGTTGCAACTGAAGAACACGCTTAACCGAATGGTCGACCAGCTCGGCTCGTTCGCCGACGAGGTCACGCGCGTCGCGCGCGAAGTCGGCACCGAGGGCAAGCTCGGTGGACAGGCCGAAGTCAAAGGCGTCTCCGGAACTTGGCGCGACCTCACCGACAACGTCAACACCTTGGCCGGCAACCTAACCGACCAAGTGCGAAACATCGCGCAGGTGGCAACCGCCGTGGCCAACGGCGACCTTTCGCAGAAGATCACCGTCGAGGCCAAGGGCGAGGTTTTGCAGCTCAAGAACACGCTGAACCG